>NZ_JBBKBH010000002.1:0-667587 GCF_037890115.1 Dorea sp. ICN-14282
GTTGTTTACTCTCTTGCGACAGCCATATTAGATTATCACATTTTATCGAGCTTGTCAACAACTTTTTTCAATTTTTTTGTCGCTCTTGCGTTTCTCAGAAGCGCTCTCTCGCGACAGCTATATTAGATTACCACGGGTGTTTTAAATTGTCAATGTTATTTTTATTTTTTCTTCATTTTAGACAATTGATACAATTCAACTCTTCTGAATACTTATTCATTGTATATTTTTTCCAACTAAAATTCCCTTATCTTTCATTTTAAAGCAATCCCTCAAGCTATTTCGACATATTCTTTTCCACTTTCCTTTTAAAGTTTTTTACGAATATCGCTTATATGCATCTTTAATGAACTATCTGTACAGTCTAGTATATCTTCACTAATACGGTCAAAAATTTATGATTTGGAACAACTTGCGACGGATTTTGTATTAAAAATTTCAGAATTGTATACACTGTTCACTTCACCTTGATACACAAGAAGCGATCAGCTACTCAACGTATAATATGAGTAAAAAAATAAGCGTATCACTATTTCTAATGATACGCTTATTGTATTTTTCAAACAAAGTCTCTATGAGAACTCTTACTTGCTTGCGATAGCTGCCTGTGCTGCTGCAAGACGAGCGATCGGTACACGGAATGGTGAGCAAGATACGTAGTCTAAGCCAATCTTATGGCAGAATTCTACGGAGCTTGGATCTCCACCGTGCTCTCCACAGATACCAATGTGAAGGTTTGGATTAACTGGTTTGCCTAATGCGATAGACATTTCCATTAACTTACCAACACCTGTCTGGTCAAGCTTAGCAAATGGATCATTCTCGAAGATCTTAGCATCATAGTAAGCATCTAAGAACTTACCAGCATCGTCACGAGAGAATCCGAATGCCATCTGTGTTAAGTCGTTTGTACCGAAGCAGAAGAAATCAGCTTCTTTAGCGATCTCGTCAGCTGTCAGAGCTGCTCTTGGGATCTCGATCATTGTACCAACTTCGTACTTCAGATCAGAACCTGCTGCAGCGATTTCAGCGTCAGCTGTCTCTACAACGATCTTCTTAACATATTTTAACTCTTTCACATCTCCAACAAGTGGAATCATGATCTCTGGGCATACATTCCAGTCAGCGTGTGCTTTCTGTACATTGATAGCTGCACGGATAACAGCTCTTGTCTGCATCTTAGCAATCTCTGGATAAGTAACTGCAAGACGGCATCCACGGTGTCCCATCATTGGGTTGAACTCATGTAAGCTGTCGATGATTGCTTTGATCTGCTCAACAGTCTTGCCCTGAGAATCAGCCAGTTTCTTAATGTCTTCTTCCTCTGTAGGAACGAACTCATGAAGCGGTGGATCAAGGAAACGGATTGTAACCGGGTTACCTTCCAGTGCCTCGTATAATGCTTCAAAGTCTCCCTGCTGCTCTGGAAGGATCTTCTCAAGTGCAGCTTCTCTTTCTTCTACAGTCTCAGAACAGATCATCTCACGGAATGCATCAATTCTGTTTCCTTCGAAGAACATGTGCTCTGTACGGCAAAGTCCGATACCTTCTGCACCAAGCTCACGAGCTTTTTTAGCGTCTGCAGGTGTATCTGCATTTGTACGAACTTTCATTGTTCTGTATTTGTCAGCCCATCCCATGATTCTTCCGAACTCACCAGCGATTGTAGCATCAACTGTTGGGATGATTCCGTCATAGATAGCTCCTGTAGATCCGTCAAGAGAAATAGAATCTCCTTCGTGGAACTCTTTACCAGCTAATGTAAATTTCTTGTTTTCTTCGTCCATAACGATGTCGCCACATCCAGATACACAGCATGTACCCATTCCACGTGCAACTACGGCAGCGTGAGATGTCATACCACCACGAACTGTCAGGATACCCTGAGCAGACTTCATACCTGTGATATCTTCTGGAGATGTCTCAAGACGAACAAGGATAACCTTCTCTCCTCTTGCAGCCCAAGCTACAGCGTCATCTGCTGTAAATACAACTTTACCACAAGCTGCTCCTGGAGATGCTCCAAGTGCTTTGCCCATTGGTGTTGCAGCCTTTAATGCAGCAGCATCGAACTGTGGGTGAAGCAGAGTATCAAGGTTTCTTGGATCGATCATAGCTACAGCTTCTTCTTCTGTTCTCATTCCCTCGTCAACAAGGTCACAAGCGATCTTCAGAGCAGCCTGTGCTGTTCTCTTACCATTACGTGTCTGAAGCATATACAGTTTACCATGCTCTACAGTAAACTCCATATCCTGCATATCTCTGTAGTGTTTTTCAAGTGTATTACATACTTCTTTGAACTGAGCAAATGCCTCTGGGAATTTCTGCTCCATCTCGGAAATGTGCATTGGTGTACGAACACCAGCAACTACGTCCTCACCCTGTGCATTTGTAAGGAACTCTCCGAACAGACCATTTTCTCCTGTAGCTGGGTCACGTGTAAACGCAACACCTGTACCACAGTCATCACCCATGTTACCAAATGCCATCATCTGTACGTTAACAGCTGTTCCCCAAGAATATGGGATATCATTATCACGACGATATACATTTGCACGAGGGTTGTCCCAAGAACGGAATACTGCTTTTACAGCTCCCATTAACTGCTCTTTAGCATCAGATGGGAAGTCTTCACCAATTTTAGCTTTGTACTCAGCTTTGAACTGTCCAGCAAGTGTCTTAAGGTCTTCTGCTGTAAGGTCAACGTCCTGAGTTACACCTTTTTCTTCTTTCATCTTGTCGATAAGCTCTTCAAAATATTTCTTACCAACTTCCATAACTACGTCAGAGTACATCTGGATAAATCTTCTGTAGCAATCCCATGCCCAACGTGGATTACCAGAAGCTTCTGCCAATGCCTCTACTACATCTTCATTCAAACCAAGGTTCAGGATTGTATCCATCATACCTGGCATAGAAGCTCTTGCTCCAGAACGAACGGATACAAGAAGCGGATTCTCTTTATCGCCAAATTTCTTTCCTGCAACTGCTTCAAGTTTTACGATAGCATCCATAATCTGATCCATGATCTCATCATTGATCTTTCTGCCATCTTCATAGTACTGTGTACAAGCCTCTGTTGTTACAGTGAATCCCTGTGGTACCGGGAGTCCAAGGCTTGTCATCTCAGCAAGGTTAGCGCCTTTTCCACCAAGAAGGTTTCTCATTGTAGCGTTACCTTCGGTAAACATATAAACCCATTTTGCCATGTTACATGACCTCCTACACTATTTTTTTCTAAGTCGCACATCTATTTTACTGGTTTTGCCAGTTTTCGTCAAGAGGTTTCAGCATAAGAATCACAGGGGATGCAGGCTTTTTCCAAAGTCCTGCATCCCCTGCCGTCATTTCTACATATTTTTCAGAAATGCCTTATATCCTCTGTAGGCTTCATATATATCCGCCTTACTTGTCACTTCCCACGGTGCATGCATATTCAAAACCGCCACACCACTGTCGATCACTTCCATTCCATAGTTCGCCATAATGTATGCAATGGTTCCGCCGCCGCCTTCATCTACTTTTCCAAGCTCTGCAAACTGGTAAGCAACATCCTCCTGATCCATTGCATTTCTAAGCTGCGCAAGATATTCTGCATTTGCATCGTTGGATCCGCTTTTTCCTCTGCTTCCTGTAAACTTATTAAATACCAATCCTTTCGCGAAAAACGCAGCGCTTCTCTTTTCAAATGCTTCTGCATACATCGGATCATATGCTGCACTGACATCGGAAGAAAGCATTTTAGAATTCTGAAGAGCTCTTCTAACCTTCAGTTCAGACTCCTCTCCCGATAAAGCAACCAATTCCGCCACTACGTTCTCAAAGAATCGAGAATGCATTCCGGTAGCACCTACGCTTCCGATTTCCTCTTTATCTACCAGAATACAGCACGCTGTCCGGTCTACCGCTTCTACATCCAACATTGCAAACAAGGATGTAAATGCACAAACACGGTCATCCTGTCCATAAGCGATCACCATGCTTCGATCAATTCCGCAGTCCCTTGCGCGCCCTGCCGGTACAATTTCCAATTCCGCAGACACAAAATCTTCTTCTTCCATATTATAATATTCTTTTAGAATATTCATAACATTCGCTTTTACTGCTTCTTTTTCTTCTTTTTCCAGGCTCTCACTTTGGTCAATCGGGCAGCTGCCAAACAAAAGATCCAGCTTCTCTCCTTCAATCACAGCATTAGCCTTCTTTTCCATCTGTTTTGCAGCCAGGTGTACCAACAAGTCTGTAATAACAAACACCGGATCATTTTCCTGTTCTCCAATGTTAATCTCCACTACCGTCCCATCTTTTTTGGCAACCACTCCATGGATTGCAAGAGGAAGTGTCACCCACTGATATTTTTTAATTCCTCCGTAATAATGAGTATCCAGATAAGCCAGTTCTTCATTTTCATACAATGGATTCTGCTTTACATCAATACGCGGAGAATCAATGTGTGCACCCAAAATATTCATACCATTTTCCAAGGGCTGTCTTCCAATATGAAACATGGCAATACTTTTCTTCATGCAAACTGCGTAAACCTTATCTCCTGGCTTTAATGCCTCTCCTGATTTCCAAAACGACTCCAGACTTCTGTATCCTTGCGCTTCAATTTCTTTTACCGTATATTGAATACATTCTCTCTCAGTCTTACCTATATCCAGACCTTTTTTATATTTTTCCGCGATCTTTTGCAGTTCCTGATGCTCTGCCTCACCATACACGCTCCATCTGTTTTTTCTTTCCATAAAATTGCAACTCCTTTCTGCCTTTCCATTTAGTATAACACAAAATCAGAGACATGGCAGTTCTTAGTTTTGCCACGTCCCTGACTTATTATTTCTTACATCCAGCATTTTGGATTTTTATTTCATCTCATCTCTGACCTCTTTGAAGCATTTTACAATGAAATCAATATCTTCCTTGGTATGACTTGCACACACCTGCGTACGGATTCTTGCTTTTCCTTTCGGCACAACCGGATAAGAAAATGCAACCACATACACACCCTTTTCCATCATCCTTCTTGCAAATTCTGCTGCCGTCTTCTCATCGTACAACATAACCGGAACACAAGGATGGGTTCCCGGAATAATATCAAATCCATTATCTACCAGTTCTTTTCGATAGTATGCTGTAACTTCTTCCAAATGATCCCGAAGTTCCGTACTCTCATCCAGCATATCAAACAATTCTATACTTGCTCCTGCAATTGCCGGTGCAAGAGAATTAGAGAACAGATACGGACGGCTTCTCTGACGCAGCAGATCAATAATCTCTTTTCGTCCGGATGTATAGCCGCCGGATGCTCCTCCAAGAGCTTTTCCAAGGGTTCCCGTAATAATATCTACACGCCCCTGAACTCCACAGTATTCCGGTGTTCCGCGTCCGGTTTTTCCAACGAATCCAACCGCATGACTATCATCTACCATCACCAGCGCGTGGTACTTATCCGCCAGATCACAGACCCCTTTCAGGTTACAGATAATTCCGTCCATAGAGAAGACTCCATCCGTCGCAATCAGTTTAATTCTTGCTCCCGCTTCATCTGCCTCTTTCAGTTTTGCTTCCAGATCTTCCATGTCGTTATTTTTGTAGCGGAACCGTTTTGCTTTGCAAAGACGCACTCCGTCAATAATAGACGCATGGTTTAACTCATCACTGATTACTGCATCCTCTGCGGTCAAAATCGTTTCAAATAATCCTCCATTTGCATCAAAACAGGAAGAGTAAAGAATCGTATCATCCATTCCCAGGAAATCAGAAATCTTCTTCTCCAGTTTTTTATGAATGTCCTGCGTTCCGCAGATAAAACGTACAGACGCTACTCCATATCCTTTTTCATCGTAGGTTCGTTTTGCCGCTTCAATCAAACGCGGATGATCCCCTAATCCCAGATAATTATTCGCACACATGCACAGAAGCTCTCTTCCGTCTTCCATTTTCACACGCGCTCCCTGCGGAGAAACAAATGGAGCTTCCCCTTTAAAAAGACCGGCTTCTTTGATGCTCTCTACCTCTTTGGTATAAATCTCTAAAATGTCGTTTTTTCTTTCCATCTTTCTTGATTCTTCCTTTCTTTTATATTCTGCTACACTGTTCTGCCGCCAATAATCTTCTAATCGTTCACATGTGCCCAATCCAGAATTACCTTTCCTGAATTGCCTGAAATCATTGCTTCAAATCCCTTTTCATAGTCTTTGATATCAAAATGATGGGTAATAATGCCAGAAATATCAAGTCCTGCCTGAATCATCGTAGACATCTTGTACCAGGTATCCCAAACCTTTCTTCCATAGATACCTCGCAGATTCAATCCATTAAAAATTACCGTTTCAAGATCTACCTTCGCATCGGTTCTCTGAAGCCCCAGAAGTGCAATCTTACCGCCATGCTTCATACTGTGGATCATATCATGAAGACCCGCCTGAGAACCAGACATTTCAAGTCCCACATCGAAACCTTCTGTCATACCGATTTCTTTCATTACATCGAAAATATTTTCCCTCGCCAGATTCACAGCTTTAGTCGCCCCAAGCTTCATCGCCAGATCCAGACGGTACTGATTAAAATCAGTTATAACGACATGGCGCGCGCCGGAAAACTTTGCAATTGCCGCCGCCATAATTCCAATCGGTCCTGCTCCCGCAATCAGCACATCCTCTCCCAGCATATCATAAGAGAGTGCTGTATGCGTTGCATTTCCAAACGGATCAAAAATTGCATACATCTCTTCCGGAATATTCGGATTACATGGCCACACATTGGAGGACGGAATGACTAAATACTCGGCAAATGCACCATTTCTGTTGACGCCCACTCCCTTTGCATCCTTGCAGTTCTCTTTGTGACCTTCCAAACAGTTCCGGCACTTTCCACAAGTAATGTGACCTTCTCCGGATACCAGATCACCGATCTTAAATCCCTTTACACCTGCGCCGACTTCACACACTTCCCCAACATACTCGTGTCCGGCAGTCAGACCGATTGGTATTGTATGCTGTGCCCAGTCATTCCACTGATAAATGTGCACATCCGTTCCACAGATTGCGGTCTTATGAATTTTGATCTTTACATCATTGGGTCCGACTTCCGGAATCGGCACACGCTTCATCCAAAGTCCTTCTTCTGGTTTTTCCTTTACAAGCGCCCACATCATTCCATCTCTTTTTTCACTCACCGTATTTTCCTCCTGTTTTTTCATGAATCATCCTATCGCCGATGTCCTTTTTTAGTATTATAACATCCCTTCTTCTGTCAGACAACGAATTTTTGCCCCACTTTTTTGTGCATTTTGATATTTATTTCACATATAACGCCTTATTTTTTTTGACACTATTTACAACTTTCTATTTACAAAATTTTATTTTTTCTTTATAATTTGGAGTGTTAACATTGATATATTCACATGAAGTTCTGATGGCTTACCCACCTCTTAATCTTGCAATATATCAATAATGTCTCGGGAATAAAGTAGAAAGTGAGGGAAGCAGCTGATGGAATATCTTTCCATAAGCTGCGAAAAGCAACATGAAAAAAGCATTTGAAAAATGGAATAGTATCAGCCTTGTACTGAGAATCCTATGCGGTCTTATCATAGGTATCATTCTCGGGCTGACCATCCCTAAGGCAACCGCAATCATTCTTTTTGGAGACCTTTTTGTCGGCGCATTAAAAGCAATTGCACCACTTCTTGTATTCTTCCTGGTTATGAGTGCTCTTGCCCACATGGGAGAAGGTCAGAAAACAAACATGGGATTTATCGTAATGCTCTACATGCTGGGCAACTTATTCTCAGCATTGGTATCCGTTATCGCATGTAGGTTGTTCCCAATCACGCTAACACTGGCAGAAGCAGCCGGCGGAGATATGGCACCTCCAAGCGGAGTCGGAGAGGTCTTAAAGAACCTGTTACTGAATGTAGTAGCAAACCCTGTCGGTTCTATCGTAAACGGAAACTATATCGGAATTCTGGCATGGGCCTGCATCTTTGGTATTGCATTAAAAGGATCATCCAGTGCAACCAAGAAGATACTGGACGACTTCTCAGAGGCAATTTCCACTGGTGTTAAGTGGGTTATCAGCTTCGCACCCTTTGGTATTATGGGACTGATCTTCAACGTAATCTCTACTTCCGGATTAAAGGCTCTTCTGTCCTACGGTCGTCTGATCCTGGTACTGGTTGGAAGCATGGCATTCGTTGCTCTTGTTATGAATCCAATTATCGTATTTTTGTGCACCAGAAAAAATCCATACCCACTGGTATTCAAGTGTCTGGCAAAAAGCTTTATTACCGCCTTCTTCACACGCAGTTCCGCTGCAAATATCCCTGTTAATATGGAACTCTGTGAAGAAATGGGACTGGACGAAGAACAATATTCTATCTCCATCCCACTTGGCGCAACGATTAACATGGCCGGTGCAGCCATTACCATCTCTGTAATGGCACTGTCTGCAGCACACACCATGGGCATCAGCGTAGACTTCGGAACTGCCCTTGTACTGTGCGTTCTTGCAGCTCTTAGTGCAGCCGGAGCTTCCGGTGTAGCCGGTGGTTCTCTGCTTCTGATCCCAATGGCCTGCGGACTGTTCGGAATTCCATCTGAAATTGCAATGCAGGTTGTCGGCGTCGGCTTCATTATCGGAGTAATTCAGGACTCCTGCGAGACAGGATTAAACTCCTCCACAGACGTTCTGTTTACTGCCGCTGCAGAACTCAGAGACAGAAGATTGCACCCGGAATATTACAAAGACAAACCAGAAGTAAAATGCTAAACAAATCATTTTATGAAAAGACCTGGGATCCGACAAACTGTCGGACCCCAGGTCTTTTCTCATATATGCTCTTCTGTCTTTTCAAACTTTCCGCATCAATTACCACTCAAATTTTTTCTCAAAATATGCTTCCAAATCTTCAATCTTGATTCTCTCCTGCTCCATGGTATCGCGGTCACGAACGGTTACCGCTCCATCTTCTTCAGAATCGAAATCATAGGTAATACAGAATGGAGTTCCGATCTCGTCCTGACGGCGGTAACGTTTTCCAATGTTACCCCTCTCGTCAAACTCGCAGTTATATTTCTTAGCAAGTCGTGCATAGATCTTCTCCGCTCCTTCACTCAGCTTCTTAGAAAGTGGAAGAATACCAATCTTCACTGGAGCCAATGCAGGATGGAAACGAAGCACCGTTCTTATATCTCCGCCTTCCAGTTCTTCCTCATCGTACGCACTGCACAGGAATGCCAGAACCATACGGTCTGCTCCCAAAGACGGTTCAATTACGTATGGAATATATTTGATCTTCTTCTCATCGTCAAAATAGGTCAAATCCTGCTTGGATACATTCTGATGCTGTGTCAGGTCGAAATCTGTTCTATCTGCAATTCCCCAAAGTTCACCCCATCCAAACGGGAACAGGAATTCAATGTCCGTGGTTGCTTTACTGTAATGGCTCAGCTCTTCCGGTGAATGATCACGGTAACGCATCTCATCTTCCTTGATTCCAAGTGTCTCCAGCCAATCCAAACAGAACTTCTTCCAATATGCATGCCATTCCAGATCTGTATCCGGCTCACAGAAGAATTCCATCTCCATCTGCTCAAATTCTCTGGTACGGAAGGTGAAGTTACCCGGTGTAATCTCGTTTCGGAAAGATTTTCCAATCTGGCAGATACCAAATGGAAGTTTCTTTCTGGATGTACGCTGTACGTTCTTAAAGTTTACAAAAATACCCTGCGCTGTCTCAGGACGAAGATATACTACGCTCTTAGCATCCTCTGTAACTCCCTGAAACGTCTTGAACATCAGATTGAATTCCCGGATCTCTGTAAAATTATGTTTTCCGCAGGTCGGACATGGAATATTATTCTCTTTGATATATGCTTCCATCTGCTCATGGCTCCAGCCATCAATACTGTCTCCAATATCCAGTCCATGTTCATGGGCATAATCTTCAATCATCTTATCCGCGCGGAAACGCTCGTGACATTCTTTACAATCCATCAGAGGATCACTGAATCCTCCCAAATGTCCGCTAGCAACCCATGTCTGTGGATTCATCAGAATTGCACAATCCACACCTACATTATATGGAGACTCCTGTACAAACTTCTGCCACCATGCTCTCTTTACATTGTTCTTCAACTCAACTCCAAGATTACCGTAATCCCATGTGTTCGCAAGTCCACCATAGATCTCAGACCCCGGATATACGAATCCTCTTGACTTTGCCAAAGCTACAATCTTATCCATCGTCTTTTCTACCATATTCCTCATCCTCACCTTCTAATTGTTTCATAGTGCTAATCATTATACCAGTTACCACAACCTGTTTTCAAGTCTTATTATACAATTACATTTCCGATGTAATCGTCTTTAAAATTTCCAATGATTTAAAGTGACGATCCACATAACCTGCCAGATACCTTTCCGCCACTACTTCCAACTCTTTCAACACTTCATCCTTTACAACGAAATTATATAATTTCTCAACTGAAGAACCGACAATATACTGCATCGTATACAATGTAGAAGGCAAAAGCGAAATTCCATCCGCAACCTGATTTCTGCACTTTTCACAGACCAAACCTCCGCGTTTTACACTAAACAGAAGATTACCTTCCGTCTTTCCACAAGCCACACATCCAAATACCTGAGGTCCTTCTCCGTTAATGCTTACCGCTTTCAGTTCGTATATACACCGAATCAAACGGTTCGGAATATGTGGATTCAAAAGCGCCCGAAGCGTCTGGTATAAGAGTTTCAAAAGTGTGGTCTCATCATTCGCCTCCCGCGCATAATACCCCGCAAGATCCATAAAATAGAAACCATAATAAGCCCCTTCCACATCTGTGCGCAGCTCGGAAAAGTAATTGGAAATAGAGGCCGACACCAGCGTGTATGATGTCCGCCCCTCATATACCGTAAATTTCCCGAAGGAAAATGGGCTTGTCACTCCCACAAGCCCGCTATGAGGGCGCCTTGCCCCACGGGCAAAGGCTGAAATCTTCCCTCTTTCCTTCGTCAGAATCACCACCCGTCTGTCATATTCCCCGACAGGCGCTGCCTGCAGCACCATTCCTGTCACTGTTATCTGATTCACCACTTGCTGCACCTTCAAAGCGATCTGTTATTAAACCGCTTTCCATACCTTTGTAATCTAAATAATCTGTAATTTTCCCTGTTTTCATAAATTGGTTCCAGTATTCCTCTTCCATGATCTCACCTCATCCTGCGTTATAGGATTAGGTTCCCCCATGGCTTACGGACTTATTCTTCTTCCCGATATCCAAAATTTTTCATCAGGAATTCACTGTCTCTCCAGTCCTTCTTCACTTTTACCCAAAGCTTTAAATTCACTTGAGTATCTAGCATTTTTTCAATCTCATACCGCGCTGTGCTTCCAATCTTTTTCAGCATAGATCCCTGTTTCCCGATAATGATTCCTTTGTGAGAATCTCGTTCACAGATGATGGTAGCGTCGATATGCATCACCTTATTTTTCTTCTTCATCTGATCAATCGCCACTGCAATCCCATGCGGAATCTCTTCCTGCAGGCAGTGAAGCGCCTTTTCCCGGATTAACTCTGCTACGATTTGACGCTCCGGCTGATCTGTAATCGTATCCTCACTGTAAAACTGCGGTCCATACGGAAGATATTTCATAATCACCTTTAACAGTTCTTCTGTATTCTCGCCGCTTCTTGCAGATACCGGTACGATTTCCGCAAAGTCATAAATATCCTTGTATGCAGAAATCGCTGTCAGAATCTCTTCTTTTTTCACGCTGTCGATTTTATTAATCACTAGAATTACCGGCGTATTGACCCGACCAAGCTGTTTTGCAATATGCTGTTCCCCCGCTCCGATAAATGTAGTCGGCTCCACCAGCCACAGCACCACATCTACATCATTTAATGTCTGCTGAGCCACATTTACCATGTATTCTCCCAACTTGTTCTTCGCCTTGTGAATTCCAGGCGTATCAACAAACACAATCTGCCCTTCCTCCATCGTAAGAACCGTCTGAATCCGGTTTCTTGTTGTCTGTGGTTTATTAGACGTAATCGCAATCTTCTGTCCAATCAGATGATTCATAAGCGTTGACTTTCCTACGTTTGGACGCCCAATCAGCGTCACAAATCCTGATTTAAAATCACTTCTCATATCTTCCCGCATAATCTCCTCTATCTTTTTCTCGTCTGTACTTTGCCTCTTACCGCATTTTTAAAACCGCTAAAAATTTGTAATATTCTGGAATAATTCCCGATCTTCTTCGATCTTCTCTTCCCCGCCGATCACGCAGATTTGGTCCGCTCTTAGCACAGCCTCCACTACGGGCGCAAGCTTTCTGATATCCTCCTGCTGCGCCTCCAGAATCTGGCAGCGTTCTGTTTGAATCATTTCCTCAGATACCCGGTTCATATACAAATTCATAGAACGCTCTCCTTTAATGGCCGGAGTCATCGGCTGATCAATATTACTCATCGTTCCGATAATATATTTTGTCATATCACGATCTGTCACTGTAAAGTTCTCAAGATAATCTACTACCCCTTCATAAACATCCATCGTACGCTTTAAATTCGGATCACGATAGGAAACAAAATATCCTTCTCCAATCCGGTTAAAATTAGTCATACAGCCATAAGCTCCACCGATCACTCGCACATTCTGCCATAGATAATCATAACTTAAAATCACTTTCAGAATCTGCAAAGCGCCATGATATGGTACCCCTTGATCAATAAAATTACCAGCCCTTGCCACATATTGTACCTTTGACGCTGTTTTAAAGCCTTCATTCTTCTTCTCGCAATGGAGGATACAAGGCGTCTCTTTTGTTTCTTCCTCAAAGAGCCTTTTCTTCAGCCCTTCGATCATCGTCTCCATTCCAGAAAGCCCCGCCTTCGATGCGGTAAAACTGATCATCATCCGGTCCGAACGGAAAAGCTTTTTAGTAAGATTTGTAAGAATTTCTGTCAAACGGGCTTTTTCTTCCTCGAAATGTTCTTCCAGATAAGCGACCTTTTCATAAAATTCAATTCCACTCGTCATATCTTTCAGTTTTGCTGAAGGAGATGCATAAGACATCGCTCGAAGAGCTGCTGTTGTATGCCCGGATGACTGGAACTTCATCAACAATCTTGACTTCAGCATTGCCAGAATTTCTTTCATCCGCTTCGTATCTTCAAGCTTCGACTCCGCTAATATTTCCCCGATCATTTCAAACGCCATCGGAAGTTTCTGATACAGCGCTTTTGCCTTGACTTCAAAAGTCGAACGGAATACTTTCTCTTTTACATTTGTCACATCGTTATAAAGTTCCAGAGAAGTTCCAATTCCACCTGTATGCACATTAATTTCATTGAATAATTCACCATACTCATAGTGAGTTGTATCAATAATCCCCAGTACAGACTGCAAAATTCCCAGATATGGAAGCTCTTCTTCTGCAACATCAGACGCATCGAACATAACATCCATATATCCGATTCCATTGGTCTCAATTTCATGGAATACCACCGGAACGCCTGCAATCGTCAGTTCTTCATTGATAATTGGTGCAATTTCCCCGGAAATATCTTCCCGTTTCAGAATCGGAATTCGTTCCAGATCCTCCTCTGCATCCGGTTCAGACTGATAAGCCTCCAAAGCTTTGGTTCGTTCCACCAGACACTCCTGTTCTTCCTTACTCAAACTCATCTTGTATGCCTGAAGCGCTTCTTCCAGCTCTTTCTCCATTCTGGCTGTGCGTCCACGCTCCGGCTTCACAACCACAATCGCCCCATGGGTGTTATCAAGCAAATACCTCTGAATCAGCTGCTCATAGTAATCTGTCTGTACTTGTTTTTTCAAAAATTCAAACGTATCCAGCGCTTCTATATGAATAAACGGTTTTTCATCATCATACAGCCAGCTGTCCATCATCTGAAGTCCGTACATCAAGCCCTTTGGATAATTTCCAAAATCCGCCTCCCGATAACGGAATTCATGGTAATTAATCCCAGCTTCCAATGCTTTCTTATCAATCCCGTCTGTTACTAGTGTCCGCAGAACATCTTCCACCGTCTCGACAAATATATCCTTCTGAGACTTCTCAGCATTCTTTGCAATCACAGAAAAAATCGGCTGGTAGATTCCATTATCATAAGATCCCATAATATCCTTACCGATTCCCGCATCTGTAAGCGCCTTCTTAAGCGGCGCTCCAGGAGCAGACAACAGCGCATAATCCAGAATTTGAAATGCAAGATACAATTCGCGGTCAAGGCTTGTACCGATCACTTTATTATAAGAAAGGTACGTATTTTCGCTTTCAGATTCATCGCTTGCTATGGAATATGCTATTTCTTTTTCTACGACTTCTGTAAAGGGATCCTGATATTTGATCTTTGAATCCACCTGTATTTCCTCATAGTCACTTAAGTATTCAAGATCCAGCCACTTCAGTTTTTCCTCCATATCCATATCGCCATACAGATAAATATAACTGTTGGATGGATGATAATATTTCTGATGGAAATCTAAGAACTGCTCATACGTAAGTTCCGGAATTACTTCCGGATCTCCGCCAGATTCGTTCGCATAGGAGGTATCCGGGAACAACGTATTCAATACCACACGATCCAGCACGCCTTCCGGAGATGAAAATGCTCCCTTCATCTCATTGTAGACAACACCATTGTATTCCAGCTTGTCATCCAGTGAATCCAGTTTATAACTCCACCCTTCCTGCCGGAAAATTTCTTCATGCTGATAAATATTCGGATGCAGCACCGCATCCATATACACGTGCATCAAATTCTGAAAGTCTTTGTCATTGCAGCTCGCCACCGGGTATACCGTCTTATCCGGATAGGTCATTGCATTTAAAAAGGTGTTCAACGAACCTTTAACCAGCTCCACAAACGGGTCTTTTGCAGGAAAATTTTTAGAACCGCACAGAACCGAATGTTCCATAATATGCGGTACACCGGTACTATCGGACGGCGGTGTCCGAAATCCGATACTGAACACCTTATTCTCGTCGTCATTTTCCACCAGCAGCACACGCGCCCCACTCTTTTTGTGCCGCAGCAAATAACTTTTCGCCTGAATCCCCGGCAAATTCTCTTCTTTCTGAAGTTCGTATGCCTGTAAATGATTTATATTCATATCGTTTATGCCTCTCCTTTCAAGAAAATAAATTCCATAACTACTATTCTATCCTTTTTTTCTGCTTTTCTCAAGTTCTTCCTTTTTTCCATTCTCGAAAAATCATTTTCTTAATTCTTTTTCCAGCAATATCAAATTCACATTTGGGATTCCGTTAAATACACAGGGAACTGCTCCAGCCTCTCGATACCCTAATTTTCGATACAACGACCGGGCGGCCGCGTTCTTTTCATTCGTGTCCATACGCAGCACGCGGCATCCCCTCGCTTCAGCATATGTTTCATAAAAATCCACGAACTTACTTCCAATCCCTTTTCTTCCCTCGTCCGGACTAACCACTAATGTATGCAGTACCATCACTTCTTCCGCCTTTGCAGGATACTGCCAAATTCCGTCTGCATAGACATCCACCTGACTTTGATTGATAATTGCCGATGCCGTAATCTTCCCTTCTTCCTCAAACACAAATAATTCTTGCCGTTCAAAAGCGGCCCTTGCCGTATTTTCCACCGGATACACGTCTGGAAGCCATCCTATTTTTAACTTTCCCTTCCGTTCTTCTTCGTGAATTTTTTGATAAATCGACACAACAGAAGCGATATCTTCCGAGGAAGCCTTTCGAAATCCTGTCATCTTCTTTTCCAACACACCCTTATCCTTTCTCCTGTACTTATTTCAACTCATAACCCTCTGCTACAATCTTCCTTTTATGATAAGTATAACCGATTCTTCTATTCATTCCTAGCCTTTCTAATATGAATCCTAGCTTCTTCCTACACAAAAACTGGTGCAGCCTTTCGACCACACCAGTTTCAATCCCACTTTATAAGATTTTCCAGTTTCTTCTATGCCTTCTGATCCGTCACTTTTTTGATTACCAAAATAGTACCTATCATCAGGACAATTCCTATCGGCAGACAGATAAATGCATTCTGAACAAAGCCCGTAATAATATAGTTAACAAATGTTACTGCTGCAACCGTAATTGCGTATGGAAGCTGTGTCGTAACATGGTTTACATGGTTACACTGCGCTCCTGCCGATGCCATAATCGTCGTATCTGAAATCGGCGAACAGTGATCTCCACAAACTGCACCTGCCATACATGCAGAAATAGAAATGATCATCATCGTCTCATTCGTTCCCTGGAATACTGCTACTACAATCGGAATCAGGATTCCGAAAGTTCCCCAGGACGTTCCTGTTGCAAATGCTAAGAAACATCCCACCAGGAAGATAATTGCCGGAAGCAGATTTAAAAGTCCTCCTGCTGCGGAGTTCATAATTCCTGCTACATATTCTGCTGCTCCAAGACTATCCGTCATCGCTTTCAGCGTCCAGGCAAAGGTCAAAATCAAAATCGCCGGCACCATCGCCTTGAACCCTTCCGGAACACAAGCCATAGATTCGCTAAATTTCAATACCTTTCGCACTGCATAGAAAATTACGGTAATCACAAACGCAAAGAAACTTCCAAACATCAGACCCACGGATGCATCACTATTAGAAAACGCTTCCACAAATCCAGTTCCGCTAAAGAATCCACCCGTATAAATCATTCCAATCACACAGGCAATAATCAGTACTGCAATCGGAAATACCAAATCGATAACCTTTCCCTTACTCTCATCAACTTCCTCTTCCGCATTTGCATATGGACGATCCGGTGTCGTATAAAGGTCTCCTTTAACAGCGTTGCTCTCATGCAGCTTCATCGGGCCATAGTCAACTTTCAGCCATACAATCGTCAGCATCATCACAATTGTCAGAAGCGCATAAAAGTTGTAAGGAATCGCTCTGATAAACATAGCAAATCCATCTTCCCCTTCTACAAAACCAGTAACGGCTGCAGCCCAGGAAGAAATCGGCGCGATAATACAAACAGGAGCCGCTGTTGCATCAATCAAATAAGCCAGTTTTGCACGGGATACATTATGTTTATCCGTTACCGGACGCATAACGCTTCCAACTGTTAAACAGTTAAAATAATCATCAATAAAAATCAGCACTCCCAAAGCGATTGTTGCCAGCTGTGCACCGACTCTACTCTTAATATGCTCGCTTGCCCAACGCCCAAACGCAGCTGATCCTCCAGCTTTATTCATCATACACACCATAATTCCAAGAATTACCAGGAACACCAGAATTCCCACATTATAGCTGTCAGACAGAACTCCTACAATTCCATCCTGAAAAACATGGGTAATCGTCTTCTCAAACTGAAATCCGGACCAAAATACTCCTCCGATCAGAATTCCAACAAACAAAGAACTATAAACTTCTTTTGTAATCAATGCCAACACAATTGCCACTACAGGTGGAACCAGCGCCCAAAATGACGCATACATGTCCGGCACATATTCCGCTGCTTCTTCCGCCGCAAACACAGTCATCGAGCTGCAAAGAAGAATACACAGAACTGTCAAGGTACCCCAAAGGGCTTTTTTCTTTCCTCTCATTTTCCCATTTCCTTTCTTTGGTATCTTAAACTTTACGAATAACTAACTCGGAGACCCCTATTTACAGGAAATCCTGCAAAATAAAAAAACGCCATGAAAACGCAGTTTTTCGCTTTCATGGCAGAACCATCTAACATCCGTACATCCGCAGATTGATTATTTTCGATAGATTGTTTATTCTGATAGCGCTCCACTGCTGTGACAGTCCGTGACATCTTCTGCCCACGTCCCAGAGATCAAACTTGGAATCATTTCATCTCTTCGGCAAATTCCCCTTTCTTCAGAAAACAGTCTTCCAAACTCTCGCTCCCTGAATACTGATGAAATTCGCACCTCTATCAAGTCCTAATTATTCATATAGTACTATATATACCACTTTCCAGTATAAAAGTCAATACTTTAAAGTGCTAAGCCCGCTATAGCAATACACTCGGCAATACAATATCGCTGTTTTCCTTTATATAAAAAGCAGAAAAATATGCCTCCTCCAACGGAATCCATCGCTTTATAAACATCGAAAGCTTCTCTTCCCCATTTCGCTTTCGGATCCTCCTAATCTGCTCTTTTGGATCAACGTCTAAAAATATTTTCAAATTCCAGTGCTTCTGGAATGCCGGATGACAACTGTATGCCCCCTCAACGATTACCACCGGAGCAGACTCCACCTTAACCCACTCTCCAAACTCCATTTTTTGACAATCAAATATACGATACGAAAAACTTTCTCCCGAAACTAAAGGGTTTATTACCTCATCCCGGAAGCGTTCTCGATCTACATTTCCGCCCGGTTCGGCAAGCCTCTCTTCTGTTCTTTGATGACGCTGCAAAAAAAAATGATCCATCTGAATCACCGGGCAATGCATATGAATACCCATTTCTCTTGCAA
Organism: Dorea sp. ICN-14282; assembly: GCF_037890115.1. NCBI lineage: Bacteria > Bacillati > Bacillota > Clostridia > Lachnospirales > Lachnospiraceae > Dorea > Dorea sp. ICN-14282. The sequence goes on from NZ_JBBKBH010000002.1 coordinate 18,502, forward strand.
ACGTCGTCTTTCCCGCTGCACATCTCCCATCAACTGCAATAATATAGGGGCTTTTCATCATACTTCTCCTTCCTGTTTTTCCTCTGGTTCCCATCCTGCCCGTCTCACCGCCGACATAATTGCCGGGATCAGAATTAACTGCAGAAGAATCCCCGGAATCGCATTCAGAAACGCACCTGATACGAACATCTTCCATCCAAATGCACTGCCGTTAACGCCAAGTAATACAACCTCTGCCATCCCCCACACAATTCTACCACAAATCATCGCCGCCACCAGCGCACGGTATACAGACACCGTTGTCTTCTTTTCTAAACGTGTATACAGGATCCCCACTATTGCACCATATGCAGCGAGCTCAAACACCATTGCTATCGCCATCGGATATAACATCGGCATTCCAAAAATGAACGAACGCAGAATCGGAAGGATCATTCCCGTCGCCAGTCCATAGAACCATCCACAAATAAGCCCACACAAAAGCACTGGAATGTGCATTGGAAGCAGCATATTTCCAATTTTAGGAATCTGTCCGGTAAAAAACGGGAGCACCATACCAATTGCGAGAAACATTGCTGACAACGTTAGTTTTTGTGTTCTTTTTTTCATACCAATTCCTCCAAATCCTTCTTCTAATATCGCTTCTTTTATCATACAGGACGCTTCCATTTTCATCAATAATAAAAAACAGAAAGAACACAAAAAATACGGTGAAGCTTTCGCTTCACCGTATTCAATCCCATCGGGAAAATTTCTGTAACCTTCTCAGATCTTATTCCTCTCCGTAAAGAGTAACAAGTTTCTTAAGATAAGCATATCTTTCCATAGCTTCTTTCTCATTCAATGCGAAGAGTCTTTCAGCCTTTTCTGGATCTGCTCTCTTAAGAGCGTTGTAACGAACTTCTCCATCAAGGAATGCCTGATATTCTTCCTGCTTAGGCTCTTTGCTGTCTAATGTAAACTTAGCGCCTTCTGCTGCAGGATTGAATCTGAAGTTGTTCCAGTATCCACACTCTACTGCTAACTGTTCCTCAGTCTGAGCTTTGCTCATACCCTTCTTAATACCATGGTTGATACATGGAGCGTAAGCAATGATAAGTGATGGTCCTGGATATGCCTCAGCCTCTGCAATTGCTTTTACAGTCTGGTTGAAGTCTGCACCCATAGCGATCTGTGCTACGTATACATAACCATAACTCATAGCGATTCCTGCAAGGTCTTTCTTCTTCGTCTCTTTTCCGCCTGCAGCGAACTGTGCTGTAGCACCAGTCTTTGTAGCCTTAGAAGACTGTCCACCTGTGTTAGAGTAAACTTCTGTATCGAATACCATGACATTGATGTCTTCTCCACTTGCTAATACGTGGTCAACACCACCAAATCCGATATCATAAGCCCATCCGTCACCACCGAAGATCCACTGAGATTTCTTAGCGAGGAAGTCTTTATTCTTAACGATATCCTTACATGTATCACAGTCACATCCATCTAAAGCTGCAACTAATTTATCTGTTGCATCTCCGTTAGATACACCGCAGTTAAATGTATCAAGATATTCCTGACAAGCTGCTTTTACATCAGCAGATGCTGCATCAGATGCTGCAACAGCCTCAACTTCTTCTTTTAATCTCTTTCTGATTGCCTTCTGAGCAAGTAACATACCATAACCAAACTCAGCATTGTCCTCAAACAGTGAGTTGCCCCATGCAGGACCCTGTCCCTTAGAGTTTACTGTGTATGGTGTAGACGGTGAAGAGTTACCCCAGATAGAAGAACATCCTGTTGCGTTTGCAATGTACATTCTGTCACCGAATAACTGTGTGATCAGTTTTGCATAAGGTGTCTCACCACAACCTGCACATGCTCCTGAGAACTCAAGGAGTGGCTGTTTGAACTGGCTTCCCTTAACTGTCTCTGGTTTGAATTTAGCAACAACTTCTGGTTTTACTTCAATCTCTCTTCCGAAATCAAATACTTCCTGAGAAGCTACATTTTCTTCCAGACTCTTCATAACAAGAGCTTTTTCACCCTTCTTACCTGGACATACGTTAGCACAAGAGCCACATCCTGTACAGTCAAGAGCTGATACTGTCATTGTAAATTTCATTCCCGGCATACCGATCATATCGATTGCTTTTGTTCCTTCTGGAGCTTTTGCAAGTTCTTCTTCTGTAAGAGCTACCGGACGGATAACAGCGTGTGGACATACATATGCACAACGGTTACACTGAATACAGTTTTCTTCCTGCCATACCGGAATATCTACTGCGATACCACGTTTCTCGTACGCAGAAGATCCAGATGGTGTAGATCCATCTACATAATCATTGAATGCAGATACTGGAAGTGAGTTACCTTCCTGAGCATTAACCTTAGCCTGAATATTTTTAACGAAATCAACAACGTCTTCTTTTCCACCCTTAACTTCTGGTGTGAATAAGCCTTCGTCTTCACAAGATTTCCAAGACTCTGGTACTTCTACTTCAACAACCTGTTTTGCACCTGCATCGATTGCATCGTAGTTCATCTGTACGATCTTGTCACCTTTTCTTCCGTAAGTAGCCTTAGCAGCTTTCTTCATAAGATCAATTGCTTCTTCCTCTGGAATGATAGAAGCCAGTTTGAAGAATGCAGACTGAAGAACTGTATTGATACGTCCGCCAAGTCCGATTTCTTTACCGATCTTGATACCATCAATTGTGTAGAATTTGATGTTGTGGTCAGCAATATAAGCCTTTACCTGTCCTGGTAAGTGTTTCTCAAGTCCTTCCATATCCCATGGGCAGTTCAGAAGGAATGTACCGCCATCAACAAGTTCCTGAACCATGTTGTACTTATTTACATAAGATGGATTATGACAAGCTACAAAGTTTGCCTGTTTGATCAGGTATGTTGATTTGATCGGGCTCTTACCAAAACGTAAGTGAGACATTGTTACACCACCAGACTTCTTAGAGTCATAGTCAAAGTAAGCCTGTGCATACATGTCAGTGTTATCACCAATGATCTTAATGGAGTTCTTGTTTGCTCCAACCGTTCCGTCTGCTCCAAGTCCCCAGAACTTACAGTTAATAGTTCCTTCTGGAGTCGTAACGATCTCTTTTCCTGTCTCAAGGGAAAGATTTGTAACATCATCCACAATACCAATTGTGAATCTTGCTTTTTCTGTATTGTTAAATGCTGCAACGATCTGTGCAGGTGTTGTATCTTTGGAACCTAATCCATAACGTCCGCAGTTTACTGGAACTGCTTCGAATTTCGTTCCCTTTAATGCAGATACTACATCAAGGTATAATGGCTCGCCCTGTGCTCCTGGCTCTTTTGTTCTGTCAAGAACATTGATCACCTTAACTGTCTCAGGGATAGCATCAACTAATGCCTGTGCGCAGAATGGTCTGTAAAGACGAACTTTCACAACACCAACCTTTTCGCCTGCTGCCAGCATGTAATCGATTGTCTCTTCAATGGTGTCACATACAGAACCCATAGCAACGATTACTTTCTCTGCGTCTGGTGCTCCATAGTAGTTGAATAATTTGTAGTTTGTTCCGATCTTCTCATTAACCTTGTCCATGTATTCCTGAACGATTGCCGGCATAGCATCGTAGTATGGGTTACATGCTTCTCTTGCCTGGAAGAAGATATCCGGGTTCTGAGCGGAACCTCTCTGACATGGGTGATTTGGATTAAGCGCATGATTTCTGAACTCATCGATTGCATCCATATCTACCATGTCCTTCAGATCTTCGTAATCCCATGTCTCAATCTTCTGAATCTCATGAGAAGTACGGAATCCATCAAAGAAGTTGATAAATGGAAGTTTTCCTTTCAGTGCTGCGCAGTGTGCAACCGGTGTCAGGTCCATAACTTCCTGAACGCTGGATTCACAAAGCATAGCTGCTCCTGTCTGACGACATGCATACACGTCAGAATGATCTCCGAAAATAGATAAAGCGTGGCTTGCAAGGGCACGTGCAGACACGTTAAATACACCCGGAAGCTGCTCACCGGCTACTTTATATAAGTTAGGAATCATCAACAGTAAGCCTTGAGAAGCTGTAAAGGTTGTTGTAAGAGCTCCTGCTGCCAGAGAACCATGTACAGCTCCTGCTGCTCCTGCCTCTGACTGCATCTCTGTTACCTGTACAGTCTGTCCAAAAATATTTTTTCTACCCTCGGTAGCCCACTCATCTACATGCTCTGGCATAACAGATGATGGTGTAATCGGGTAAATAGCCGCAACTTCGGTATACGCATAGGAAGCGTGAGCTGCTGCCTGATTACCATCCATGGTCTTCATTTTTCTTGCCATTTTTGTTGTTCCTCCTTAAAATTTAATACAAATTTTTACAATTTGACGTGTATAATTATTATAGCCCTTGCCCTTTTAAAAGTCTAGTCATTCTTAGTTTTATTTTGTTCATTTTCCTGTACAACTCCCCCCTTTTCTCAAAGAATCTTCTGTTATTTTCTCTAACTACTCAGCTCTTAAATTATTTGAATATTGTTATGTTTTTTTTCAAATTTTCTGTAAAATCATCTTTTCAAATCCTTTTCCGTCTGCTATAACAGGTAAAAATTATACCAATCCACCGTCCACCATAGATTGGAGTGATCTTTATGAAGAAATCAGAAACAACTTATGTCCCCGAAACAAACGGACACGACCTTTGGAACTCTCGCTTCGGCTATGTCATGGTGGCTGCCGGCGCCGCCATCGGTCTTGGCAATATCTAGCGTTTTCCTTATCTTGCCTATCAGGGTGGCGGCGGTATCTTCATCCTAATTTACATTATTGTCGTATTCCTTATGGGATATCCAATGATTCAGGCTGAAAGTGCGATCGAACGTTACGCACGCGCAAATGTTGCCGCTTCTTTTGGGAAAATCCGCAAACGCTATCGATTTATCGACTGGATTGCCATTCTCTGTACTGCCATCATTGACATGTATTACGTCATCATCGGCGGGTGGGTGGTAAAATACTTTACAACTTACATAACAGGCACTGATTTTGGTTCAGATACAACGATTTATTTCAACGAATTCACCTCCTCCACGGCAGAGCCACTGATCTATGCCGCCATTTTGATTACATTTACTGCTATTATGCTGTTCTTTGGCATCACCAATCTGGTAGAAAAAGTCACTAAAGTGATTATGCCTTTCCTATTTATTCTGCTTGTTGTCTGTGGTATTTGGGCGATTTTTTCATCTCCCGGCGCAGTAGATGGTCTCAAATGGTACCTTACGCCTGATTTCAGCAAGCTCAGCATCAAAGTATTTGCAGATGCTGCTACACAGGTGCTGTTTTCTATCGGAATCGGCTGGGGTATCTTTGTCACCTTGGGAGCCAGCCTCCCTCATAAAAGCAACATAAAAAAAGACGCACTATGGATTGGCGTCTGTGATACTACCGTTGCGCTTTTATCCGGATTTGTTATTATCCCATCCGCATTTGGCGCCAACGTAGATATGGCCAGTGGTCCTTCCCTGATCTTTATCGTAATGACTCAGATCTTCGGGAGACTTCCGGGAGGCCACATTATCGGCATACTATTTTTCATGGCTTTGATTTTTGCGGTTCTTTCAACATTGTTTACTGTATTTGAAATTCCGATCAAATGGATTGAGGAAACACTGCATATCTCCCGCCGTAAAGCAACAGTTCTGGTTTCTTCTGTTATTTTCGCCGGCGGAATCATTGTATCACTTGGCTTTGGTATTCTAAGCGAAGTACAGCTTCCGTGGTTCGATATCCATGGCATTTCCTACTACAATATTTACAGCTGGCTAGACACCTTCACAGTCTACGTACTACTGCCGCTTGGTTGTCTTCTAACCTGCTTCTATGTATCAAAAATATTCAAGCAGCTAATAAAAAGGAAAGTTCACCATGAACTTTCCCTTTTATCTTGACCCTCTTATTTCATAAACCAACCGCGGTCGACCTTATCCAATATAAACAACTTCTTCTTTGGGCTGTTCTGCCGGCTCCATGGAGACTAAATACAACACCGGCTGTTTATTTCCAAACGACGTCACCGACTCATACTCAAACCGTGCACGCAGACGAACCCATTCTTTCTTCTTACAGTCCACTTTTTCCTTGGTTTTACACGGGTATCCATAGAACCTGGTATCTGCCGCACAACAAGTCATAATCTTGCGCACCGGAACAAACATGTTATCTTCCATTCCCCTTGGCCGAAATGTCTGTGCAAGAAATTCTATTTCTTTATGAAGATATAATTCCGGGTGATCATAAGCATCCACATACCAGATTCCAAAATCCATATCCTCTACCACAATTCGATCTCCCTTTACATCATACGGAAGATCTTCTTCAGAAGGTTCTATAATCTTCCCGTCTGTCCCCTCAAAGATCAGCTGCGCCATAGGATTTTGTACTTTCAGCGCTCTTCTAAACCCTGATCGATCTACTCCTTCCGCGCATCGGTTAACTACAATCAATTCTGATTCTGTCAACTGCTCCATCAAAATGTTCCGCATATTCTTAAGATACATATCGAGCGTCTCGCCATTTACGGTAGAATACACTCCCTGCAGCTCCCAGTTTCTCGGATAACGAATCATCAGAAGCTCCTCCAGCTTCCACATTCCGTTAAACTCAATCACTACCTGAACTGGACGATAATTCTTTTCACAATTTTTAAAGAAAACTGCATTTAGCTGATCGAACTCGTCTATTTTCAAAAGGATCATATCTTTTTCCTTCAGATATTCCTCTGAGTATTCTACCTCTCCTTCTTCACACACAATCAAAAGCGTCCGCCCTGGCTCAATCCACTCCTGTTCCATCAACACATCTTTCACCATTGTTGTCTTTCCGCTGTCCAGAGTTCCTGTACACACAAATACCGGTGTCACCATGATATCTTCTCCTTTATTTTTTCTTTAAAATTTATGTGTCTATAAAACATGAAACAATGTCTGCAATTTTGTTTCTTTCAAATCTGTACCAATCACGCAAATTCGCCCGGTATAATCCGCTTGGCCTTCACGCACTTCTATCTCGCCCGGCACAAGATCAAATTGTTTCCATTCTCCAGTTTCCAGTTCAACAATTCCCTTCGCCCTAAGAATTGTACCGTAATTGCTCGTATCAGCCAATTCTTTCACAATCTGCTCCAACTCTCCTTCTGTATAACGATGCGCCGTCTCCTTTCCCCAGCTTGTAAAAACTTCATCTGCATGGTGGTGTCCATGATGATCATGTGAATGATTTTCCATGTTATGGCTGTGACTTTCCGGGTGGTGGGTATGGCTTTCCGAACCGTCGTGGTGATCACAACAACCGCTGTGGTGCGTATGCTCTCCATGATCATGATGAGCATGATGATCATGGTGGTCACAACACTCATGGATATGGTCATCCTGATGGTTGTGATGACTGCCGCATCCACAAGTAACATAAAGATCCAAAATTCTCCGATCCTTCTCAAACGCATGTAAAACCGCCTCTTGCCCAAGCTTGTCCCATGGCGTAGAGATAATTGCCGCATCCTGATTTTCACCACGCAGCATTCGTACACATTCCTCCACTTGCGCATCCGTCATCAACTGTGTGCGGCTGATAACAATCGTAGATGCGTGCGCAATCTGATCCCGATAAAATTCACCAAAATTTTTCAGATAGGATTTTGCTTTTTTCCCATCCACAACTGCAATTCGTCCTTCAATCGCAATTTCTGCATTTGCATTTACCGATTCAACTGCTCGGATAACATCCGACAATTTCCCTACACCTGACGGTTCGATAATTACGCGATCCGGATGATAATCTTCCAACACCTTCTGAAGTGCTTTACTGAAATCTCCTACCAACGTGCAGCAAATGCAGCCGGAGTTCATTTCCGTAATCTCTACACCCGCATCTTTCAAAAAGCCGCCGTCAATTCCAATCTCACCAAATTCATTTTCAATCAGCACAAGCCTTTCTCCGGCAAAAACCTGGTTGATCAACTTCTTAATAAAAGTTGTCTTTCCTGCACCGAGAAACCCTGAAATAATATCCACCTTTGTCATTATCAATGCCTCTTTTCTTATCCAAAATTCATTCCATATCTTATCACAATTTTCCCCCATCTTCAATTAGGGACAAGGGAAAACGCATTTGGGACGGAGTTTTTTGAAAAAAACTCCGTCCCAAATGTAATGTTAAATCAAACCACCAATTGACAAAAACAATGGGGCAAATACCAACGATACGATTGTCATCAACTTAATCAAAATATTGATAGACGGTCCGGAAGTATCTTTAAATGGATCTCCCACCGTATCTCCTACCACAGCAGCCTTATGCGCTTCACTTCCCTTTCCTCCATAATTTCCATCTTCTATGTATTTTTTTGCGTTATCCCACGCGCCTCCTGCATTTGACATAAATATCGCCATCATCACTCCTGTCACCAATGCTCCGGCCAATAATCCCCCAAGTGCTCCAGGTCCAAGAACAATTCCAACTACCAGGGGAGCCGCTACCGCCATCACTCCCGGAACCAGCATTTCTTTTAATGCCGCCGTCGTAGAAATGGCAACACAGGATTTGTAATCTGGCTTTACGGTTCCTTCCATAATCTCAGGATTCGCCCGAAACTGACGACGTACTTCCTCTATCATCTGATATGCCGCTTTTGATACAGACTGCATTGTCATAGCTGAAAACAGAAACGGAAGCATTCCTCCAATCATAAGGCCGATAATAACACGGCTATCCAAAATATCAATAGATTTTAACTGCACCGCCTCCGCATATGACACGAACAACGCCAACGCTGTAAGAGCCGCAGATCCAATTGCGAAGCCTTTCCCCATTGCTGCCGTTGTATTTCCTACCGCATCCAACCGATCTGTAATTTTACGAACATCTGACGGCAGACCTGACATTTCCGCAATTCCCCCTGCATTATCTGCAATTGGTCCATAAGCATCCACCGCAACTGTAATCGCCGTTGTAGATAACATACCTACCGCTGCCAGGGCAATTCCATACAAACCGCAGAACTGATACGCCACCAAAATACCTACACAAATCAAAAGAATCGGAATAGCCGTTGACTTCATTCCCACTGCAAGCCCACTAATAATCGTAGTTGCCGATCCCGTTTCTGACTGTTCCGCAATCTCTTTTACAGATTTATAATCGCCGGAAGTATACACTTCCGTAATAATTCCAATCAAAAGTCCTACTACCAAACCAGATACAATAGCAATCGCTGCGTGGAAATTTCCAAAGAAATATTGACTAAATACAAATGCCGCTACAAGTACCAATACACTAGATACGTAGGATCCCATTTTCAATGCCTTATGAGGATTGGATTTTTCGTCCCCTTTTACAAAAAATGTTCCTAAAATGGAAGCCAAAAGTCCCAAGCCTGCGATCATCAACGGGTAAACTGCTCCCGCTATCTCATAATATACAATGCCAAGCGTCAATGCAGAAATCAGTGCACCAACATAAGATTCAAATAAGTCCGCCCCCATTCCTGCCACATCTCCAACATTATCTCCCACATTATCCGCAATAACTGCAGGGTTTCTCGGATCATCTTCTGGAATTCCTGCTTCTACTTTTCCAACCAAATCGGCTCCCACGTCCGCCGCCTTCGTATAAATACCGCCGCCCACACGTGCAAATAACGCAATCGATGATGCCCCCAAGCTAAAGCCTGATAGAACCTCAACATTTCCAGTCACTAGATAAATAACACTGACACCAAGCACGCCCAAACCTGCAACACACATTCCCATCACTGCCCCACCGGAAAATGCAATAGACAATGCCTGGTTCATCCCTTTTTCCTTCGCAGCATTTGCCGTTCGTACATTGGCTCTGGTAGCCACCGTCATCCCAAAATATCCGGCCAGCGTAGAAAACAATGCCCCAACAACAAAGCAAATAGCTGTAATCCAGCTTCCCACGCCCACTCCAATCAACACAAACAAAATTGCCATAAAGAAAATAAGGATCTTGTACTCTGCAGCCAGAAACGCCTGCGCGCCCTCACTGATTGCAGATGCAATTTCTTTCATTTTCTTCGTTCCTGCACTTTGCCGATTCACTCGTGCTGCCAACACACATGCAAATAAAAGAGCTGCCACTGCAAAAACCGGAACAATGTTCAAAAACATTTCCATAATACAAAACCTCCCTTACATTTTCTGTGATTTCATATTATCACAAAATTTTGTTTTGTATATATATATTTCTGTTTTTTTATCGATTTTGTTCTTTATTTTAGAACCAATGGTTTATACACCGCAATTAAGCACACATCTTATTCTCCGTCCTTTCGTTTGGGACGTGTACATTTTCAAAAAACTCCGTCCCCAATGAAATTCACCCTGTCCCAAACATCAAAAAAAGAGAAGTCAGAATTATCTTGACTTCTCTTCTGCTAAAAACGCCGCTCCCAAAGCGCCCGCATATCTTCCATGTTTGGTTGGATCTACATTCTGTCCAATTTTTTCAGACAAAATTTTTGTGAAATATTCGCTGCTGCTAAGCCCGCCCGTCAAAATTACTTTCTCCGGAAGATTCTTCCTCTGGCTCAATTGTGCAACCTTAGCCGCCACAGAATCGACCACCCCTGCTGCAATATCCTCTCGTTTTCGTCCTTCTCCGATATAATTAATTACTTCTGACTCCGCAAACACCGTACACAGAGAACTGATCGGAAGCACAGTTCCTTCTGCCGCCATATCAAACAATTCCTGAAGCGTCACGCCAAGTCGGTTTGCCATAATCTCCAAAAACTTTCCTGTTCCCGCAGAACATTTATCATTCATAAGGAAATCCTGTACCATTCCATGTTCTACCAGTATCACCTTCGTATCCTGTCCACCAACGTCAATGATTGCACAATTCTCACCTGCCATCTCTCTTCCGCCCCGTGCATGACAAGTAATCTCTGTAATTACATAATCAGCAAAATCAACAGCTACACGTCCGTATCCAGTTGCCACAACCTTGGTATCATCCGACAGAACATCAATTCCATCTTCTTTCAGCCTTTCTTTAATTGTCTGGCAGGTCTCCTTACTGCTCCATCCTGTAGGCAATACAAACGCCGATTCTTTTTCTCCTCTGGTCACAACTTTGGAAGCTGTAGAACCAATATCAATTCCTACATAATTCAATATTCTCTACCTCTATCTAACAATATTTATCCCGATGGGGATTAACATCCCTCTCAATAGCCGCAATCTTCAGAATCTCTATCTCATGTTCTGCAATGCAGTCTTCAATTGCCGAAATATCCTCTTCTTTTACCAAAAGAGAAATTCCACAGCACTTACTCGCAGCCCTTGGGGTCGGAGCAATTGTCGCTCTGACCCCCAGCTTTTTTAATTCCTGATATAAGCGCATGCCATTATCATGATTGGGAAATAAAACATAATGCTGAATCGTCTGCATTTTTTACTTCCTCTCTATCTGCCCATCTTCAAAATGGACTTTTATCTTCTCTTTCTGACAATCAGTGATTCAGCATTTCAATAAATGCACTGACTCTGGTCCGAAGCTGCTGTGCATCACTGTCTGTATAATCTGTCTCAATACTCAGCACAGGAATACCAGCTTCCTTCAACGCCCGCTCTACAAAGTAGCCTTCTGTATCGTACAGATTACAGAATTTCAGATTTACATCCATAATTCCGTCCACCTTATATTCCTTCGCCAACCGAAGAATATCATCAATTCGGCCTTCATTTGGTGTAAAACATGCACAATTGATCTTCATATACCGCTCTGCCAATGCTTGAATCTGATCATCAACCGTTTCCTTTGTCTCATCTACCAGATTTTCAAAATAACGTGTTCCGGTACACATTTCTTCACAGACAACCACACCGCCACTGGTCTCTATAATATTATGCAACTTCCAGTTCGGAATTGCAAGTGGTGTTCCAGTCAGCATAATCCGTTTCGTTCCAGCCGGTACCACGCTGACTCCATTTTCCACTCTCTGTTCCAATTCATCACAAAGTGCATTTGTCATCTGCGTAAATCTTGCCGGATCGTCATAGAATGCGATCTGGGAAATAAGAAGCGCATCTCTTCCACTGATCGGAACCACATCCTGCTTCCTTGTATGATACAGTCTCTCCAGCGCTTTTCGCTTACTGTTAATAAGCTTTATACTCTTTGCTAGTTTCTCTGCTGTCACCTGATTTCCTGTAAATTCCTCTACCTTATTCTTAAAATCAGCAATTTCTTCTGCCCATGCCTGTACATCTTTGGCCCGTTTCATCTGAGGAAGGTTCATCACATAAACCGGAACGTCCTCTCCTAAAATTTCCCATGCCTTTTTCTTACCGTCACAGGTAGTTTCACCTACATACATATCGGCAATTCTGAAAAACGGACACGTCCGATCCAACCTTGCTCCAACAGAGGCTTTAATTAACGGACAGGTATTCGTTGGAAGTACCTTTTCTCCACCCGGTACCCAGAACTGGGATCCGCCACACAGCCCGGTAGCAATTGCATCCGCTGCAAACACAATTTCATCCGGAACATAAACACAAAATGTTCCAAATACTTTACCGCCCTTTTCCTGATGCTCAATTAGTTCTGCCGGACGGATTCCATGAATATCTGCAACTACCATATTATAGTAATCCATTCCCTCCGGACGGTTTTCCTGCGACAGGTAAACATCTCCAAATGCCTGTGGAAGCACAGCACATAATTGATCATGCATTTCCACATCCATACCAAGATCTTCCCACATCTTACGATAATCAGCCATTTTCTTTCCTCCTTGCATCTTTGCTTCGCTATTCTCCTGTGATTCTTCCGAATCCTATTACCAATACCGTATCATGTTTCCAGCATACGAGCAATGGGAGCAAGATGCCCGGGCGATCGTTTTTTTTGATATATTCACAAATATATTTGCATTTTCTATACTGAGAGCAATTCTCGAATTCCATCTGTGCAGTGCTCAACCTCTTCCTGCGTATTTGCCGCGCTAAACACAAACCGCACGGTTCCCTGGGGATAGGTTCTAAGTGTCTGATGCGCAAGCGGCGCACAGTGAAGTCCAACCCTTGTCATCACTCCGTACTGCTGTTCCAGTTCAAATGCCATAACCGCATTATCTTTTTCTAAAAAATCCAACGACACGACTGCTACACGATCTTTTATGTTCTGTTTTCCTACAATTCTTACTCCCGGAATACTTCTAACCCGATCAAGGAACTGCCTGGTAAGTTCCATTTTCTTTTCATGGAGAGTCGAAAGACCCGTTCGCTCCAGATAAGAAAGCGCTGCATTTAACCCTATAATCCCCGGAAGATTCATCGTACCACTTTCATATTTATCCGGAAGTGTTCCTGGCATTTCAAGAGAATCCGACTGACTTCCTGTACCACCCGAAATATAAGGAATCATTTCTTTATCTAGTTCTTCTGTCAACAAAAAACCGCCTATTCCCTGCGGGCCAAGCAGTCCTTTATGCCCGGTAAAAGCAAGAAAATCAATTCCACACTCCTCCATATTTACCGGAATCGTACCTGCACTCTGAGCCGAGTCCACTACGAACCAAAGATGATGACGCTTACAAACCTCTCCTATTTCCCGAACCGGAAGCACCGTTCCACACACATTGGATGCATGCAACACAATAACTGCCCGAGTATGAGGCTTTATCGCCCGCTCTACCGCCTCCGGCGCCACACTTCCATCCAATTCTGTGTGCACCACATCATACGTAATCCCCCGCGACTTCATCTGTGTAAGCGGACGCATCACCGCATTGTGTTCCAATCCCGAAACCAATACATGATCTCCCTCTTTTAAGAAACCTTTGATAAAATAATTCAAAGAATACGTAATTCCGGGGGTAAAGATCACACGCCTGGAATCCGATGCATGAAACAGCTTTGCCAACTGATCACGGGTCTGAAGCACCAATCCTTCTACCTCATATGCCCCTTCGTAATTTCCACGGTTAATGTTAAACGCTCCCGTCATCAGAAGTTCTGACATTGCCTCTGCTACCTCTGGTGCTTTCGGCCAGGAAGTACTTCCATTGTCAAAATAAATCTTATTCTCCATAATCAATCCTCACTAACACCAAACCTTGCGGAGGCGCTGTTACCCCCGCCTCCGTCCGTTCCTTTGCCTCCAGTATTTCCTTTACTTTCTCCGGTTTATAGAACCCCCTTCCGACACGAATCAACGTCCCCGCAATAATCCGAACCATATTATAAAGAAAGCCATTTCCCGTGACCCGAATCACGATTTCTCGTCCTTCCCTATCAATTTCAATTCGATCCACCGTCCGCACCGTGCTTTCCACATTGGTCCGCACATTACAGAAGCTTGCGAAATCATGCTCTCCCACCAAATATGCTGCCGCTTCCCGCATCTTCTCAATGTCCATAGGAAAAGAGACAAACGCCGTGTACTGGCGCCGTAGCGGGTTTTTCGTCTGATCATTGTAAATTCGATATTCATATGTCTTTGTCACCTTACTCTGATACCTCGGATGCCAATCGCAGGGGACTTCCTCTGATTTCACAACCACAATATCTTCCGGAAGGCGCTGATTCAAAGCATAAGCTATTCGTTCTGCCGGTATCGAAGATTCCGTATCAAATACCGCTACATTTCCAAGAGCATGTACCCCTGAATCGGTTCGGCTTGCGCCGATAATACGTATCTCCTCTCCCGTTAATTTGCATAATGCTTTATTCAAAACTTCTTCAATTGTAATTCCATTGGGCTGGATCTGCCAGCCACAGTAATTTGTGCCGTCATATGCAACAACAATTCTGACTCTTTTCATGCTAAACCTCCAGGGACAGGGTAATTCTTAATCGGGGACGGAGTTTTTTGCAAAAAACTCCGTCCCCGACGACAATTAAAACACCCACACATGCAGTGGTACGTACCTTCCTATTACGAACACCGCTATTACATATACAATTACAACAACATAAGCAATTCTATCCCGTTTCTCATAATGAAGTGGCTTCATCTTAGTGCGACCGTCACCGCCCCGATAACATCTTGCCTCCATCGCCATTGCCAGATCATTTGCCCGCCTAAATGCCGATACAAACAATGGCACGAGAATTGGAATCATGTTTTTGGCACGCTGAATGATATTTCCATTTTCCAGATCTGCTCCACGAGCGATTTGTGCCTTCATAATTTTATCCGTCTCTTCCAAAAGAATTGGAATGAAGCGAAGCGCGATAGACATAATCATCGCCACTTCATGTACCGGTACGTGAATTTTATTCAACGGATGAAGTAATTTTTCAATTCCGTCCGTCAGCTCATTCGGCGTTGTTGTAAACGTCATAAGCGATGAGCCAATGATCAAATAGATCAAACGTACCGCCATATAAACCGCCGTCTGAAGACCACCTTCTGTGATGGTAAAAATCCATGCATGAAATAATACTTCCCCATCTCTCGTCAGAAACAGATTGAAAATCACTGTAATCATCAACAGCATAATAACCGGTTTTAATCCCTTTACAATATAGGAAAACGGAACCTTCGACAAACGAATTACAACCGCCAAAAATAATGTTGCCACAATATATCCTGGAATACTCTTAAATAAAAACAAAGAAACCAGATATAAAAGTGTAGAAACAAGTTTCACTCTGGGATCCAACCGATGCAAAATGCTCTTCGCCGGATAATATTGTCCTATTGTTATATCTCTTATCATTTCCTCTTCTCCAAGGCATGCATAATTTCTTCTGCCGCTTCTTCTATCGTCGTAATATTCGTTTTTACATCCAACCCCTGCTCTTTCAAATCATGCATAATGTATGTGACTTGAGGCGCTGCAAGACCGATTTTTTCTAACTCTTTATAGTGCGCAAAAACCTCCACCGGTTTTCCATTATACTGAACCTGTCCTTTAT
This sequence comes from Dorea sp. ICN-14282, assembly GCF_037890115.1. Classification (NCBI taxonomy): domain Bacteria; kingdom Bacillati; phylum Bacillota; class Clostridia; order Lachnospirales; family Lachnospiraceae; genus Dorea; species Dorea sp. ICN-14282. Next base: position 34,420 of record NZ_JBBKBH010000002.1, read on the forward strand.
TCATCACGATAATGCGATCTGCATATCGTGCGATATCTTCCATACTATGGGAAACCAAAATAACCGTCAGATCAGATTGCTTATGAAGATAAGCAATCTGATCCAAAATATCATCCCGCCCCTTAGGATCCAGACCAGCTGTCGGTTCATCCAACACCAATACTTTCGGACGCATTGCCAATACCCCGGCAATTGCCACCCGTCGCTTTTGCCCTCCAGACAATTCAAATGGAGAAGCTTTATAATATTTTTCTTTTAGTCCCACTAACTTCAGTGCCTCTAATGCCCGCGCCTTGCACTCTTCTGGTGACAACCCTTGATTTTTCGGTCCAAAACACACATCCGTCATCACGTCCACTTCAAACAACTGATGCTCCGGATATTGAAATACCAGGCCCACTTGATTGCGAAGCTCCCGCATCGGATATCCCTCTTCGTAAATATTTCTTCCTTCATAATACAATGCGCCACTGGTAGCTTTTACCAAGCCATTCAGGTGCTGAATCAAAGTGGATTTTCCGGAGCCCGTATGGCCAATAAGCCCGACAAATTCTCCATGTGGTATCTCCAGACAAATATCCTTAAGGGCATGCTTTTCATAAGCTGTCCCCTGGCTGTATACATAATTTAAATGTTCTAATTTAATCGACATATCGCATCCACCAATTCTTCTTTTTTCAAGATTCCCGCCGGTATTTCAAGACCTTTCTTTCGCAAGAGATCCGAAAGCACCGTCACCTGCGGAACATCCAAACGATATTCCTTTAACTTGTCCACCTGAGCAAATACTTCCCGCGGCGAGCCTTTCATCACAACGTGTCCATGATCCATTACATAAACCTGATCTGCATCCACTACTTCTTCCATATAATGGGTAATTAGAATCACCGTTACATGCTTTTTTTCACGCAGTTTCTGTACTGTCTTTAGAACTTCTTTTCTTCCCACAGGATCCAACATTGCTGTTGGTTCATCTAATACAATACATTTTGGTTCCATCGCAACGACTCCAGCAATTGCCACTCGCTGCTTTTGTCCTCCGGATAACTTATTTGGCGAATGATGGCGATATTCTATCATTCCAACCGCCTTCAAGCTTTCCTCCACTCGGCTCCAGATTTCATCTGTTGGTACTCCCAGGTTTTCCGGACCAAATCCCACATCTTCCTCTACAACAGTTCCGATAATCTGATTATCCGGATTTTGGAAAACCATCCCCGCCGACTGACGAACCTCCCACAGATTTTCGGGATCTTTGGTATCCTTTCCATCCACCCACATGGTCCCTTCTGTCGGAACCAAAATCGCATTCATATGCTTGGCCAGCGTAGATTTTCCCGATCCATTATGACCTAGAATCGCAATAAACTGCCCTTCCTTTACGTCAATGTCTACGCCGTCGATGGCACGCGACATTCCGATTACATTGCCTTCTTCATCTCGTTTTTCATATTCATATACCAGTCGCTCCGTCTGAACCATACCCATAAACAGCCGCCTCCACCCTGCTTTTACGTTAACTCTTTTCCTATTGTACGTTATCATTTCCTTTTTTGCAAGCGCAATCCCCATCTTGGCAGCAATGGTTTCTTCTAAAAATCCGCTCAAAGAGATGCTCTGCCGATCCTTTAGATAAAAGAAATGTGCGATACCATTCTGATAGATACCGCACATTTTTATTCCTTTGTCTTTTACATCTTTTCCGGTTCCGGATAATCCACACCCATGGTGTCAACCGTCACTTTTTTCATTCTCTGCACATTTAACGGTCTGTCACTGTAATCTGTATCCGTCTCAGCAATCTTATTAACAACATCCATTCCCTCAATAACCTTTCCAAATGCTGCATAAGCACCGTCAAGATGCGGTGAATTCTTGTGCATAATGAAGAACTGAGATCCTGCTGAATCTGGATGCATTGCTCTTGCCATTGACAGAACACCTTCTGTATGTGCTAATGCATTTGGGAATCCATTCTGTGCAAACTCTCCTTTAATCTGATATCCCGGTCCCCCCATTCCGGTTCCATCCGGGCATCCGCCCTGAATCATAAAACCACGGATAACACGGTGAAAAATCAGACCGTCATAGTACCCCTTCTTTACCAATGAAATAAAATTATTTACTGTATTAGCAGCAATCTCCGGATAAAGCTCCGCTTTCATAATATCTCCATTTTCCATTTCAATTGTAACAACTGGATTTGCCATTATTTGTTCCCTCTCTTTATCATAAATTTCAAATTTCTTTTTATTGTAACGGATTATTTATCATCCGTAAAGTAAAAACCTTCAAAGTCATATTTATACACCCGATAAATACATGTCTCTGAATCCATCTGATATCCGCCAATCAACTGATGATCCTTGTCATATTCTCCAAAGCTTCCGGAATCTCCCGATGCATATACCACATTTTCTCCTGTTTTCTGTACGCTTCCGCCATACTCTGAAACAGGCAGTTCAAAAGATTCTTTCAGACAGAAAGTTCCGCTATTCTCATCTACTAAATATTTATAATAATAAGATTTTGCTTCTTTCTTCTGCTCTTCTAAAATTCCTATCTGTCCCCAATCAAGATCCGGTCGGGATTTACTTATTCCTGTATCATTATTAAACAGATAGAGATAATACTGCCCTTCTTCTAACTCTTTGTCCTTAGCATAGAACACCGAACTTTGTCCGCCCTGAATCGTAAACTCTCCATCCTTTTTCAGGACCAAATTCTCATATGGCGTTCCATTCCAGATCTGTGGTTCCCCAATGATATAAGCCACCGTCGGATTATCATAAATGCTGACGAGTTTAATTATCGATGAGGTTTCTCTAGAACTTAAAATCAATGCCCCATCGCCTGCCCACTGAATCGAATTTATCTGCATCCAGTCAAGCTTTCCTTCTTCATTTCTCTGACACATAGCTTTATATTCTGGAAAAATCTTTCCCAAGTCCAAAACTTCTGTAACCGCTCCAGACTTTACATCCAATTTCAATACGATATCCTCCAAGCTATCTTTGGAAGAATCTGTCGCAAGAATCAAAAGATTTCCATTTTCATCAAATACATAATCGTGATGCAGACGATAAGTTCCCAGGTCATAGATATTGGTAATCTGACCCAGGCGGTTCATCTGTACCATCTTCGTGTCTGAAATACTGTAATACATGAAACCATCTTCAAAAATCAGCCGTTGGCTTCTTCCACCAAGAAGGGGAATTTCCCCTCTTAACACACCTTCATTATCATAATAATACATAAAATCCGGCGCGCTCTTCTCATTTCCAAACACCACGTACAGCCCATTCTCCGGCTTACTTTCAGTCTCTTCGGTCTCCTTTTCCAGCAGGACATCCTCATCTCCTAGAACCGATCCCATTTCCATGACAATCTCTTTTTTGTCTGTCGAGCCATCTTCTCTCGTCATAAAAAACGTAATTTTGTTCTCCATCTCCGGCACCAAACCGACCACCTGAAATTCATGTTCCGTTTGATATTCTTCTTCCTGCCAGACATTTGCTGAAAATTCACCAATCTTCTTATCTTCTGCATCAACCTTATAAGAAACACTGACCGGATCCTTGGTGCAGAAATATACATACAATGACTGAGCATTCGTCCCAAAGGGGTTCTTCTCAATCAGCATATTTTTGACGGTATAGCCGCCAGCCTCCTTTTTCTTCTCCAGCTCTTTTTCAATCTTCTGCTGGCTTTCCACCTGATACGTATCCTTAATTTCCTGAATCGTCTGCTTCTGCACATCCGTTAGATTTACCGATTGCTGCATAACCTCGTCCTGCTCTGCTGCATTTACCTGCATATTGCCTGATGCAAGAAAACACACAGCCAAAAGACCTATTATCCACATCTTCCTTCTCAATATAATTACCTGCCTTTTATTGGGGACGTGTACTTTTCAAAAAAACTCCGTCCCAAATGAAATTTTCCCTGTCCCTATTTTACATAAAAGGACTGTTCCACCTCTGTGGGGATAACTTCCGAATCTATCCACTCAATGTTAATAAAACTGTTCCTGTTGAGCCCCTCCAACAATTTATCGATCATTGGCTCTCTTCCCTGAACCTCCATCTTAACCGTTCCATCATATTCGTTTTTCACCCATCCTGTCAAGCCCAATGACTGTGCCAGGTATTTTGCCGTATACCGAAATCCAACGCCCTGTACACGACCGTAAAACTTATATTTCTTCCTTATCTCTGTCATAAATCCAATCCTTCTTTTCCACTTCTTTCTTATTCTAATCCCAAATATGTGGAAAATCAATTTGCAATTTGGGACACGCTGAAAGTTAATCGGGGACGTGTACTTTTTAAAAAAACTCCGTCCCCAATGGATCAAACAACGACAACTGATAATCCCGATTACTCTTTGCCGCTTTCTCCCGAATCACCTCATCCCCCCGTAGATTTCCAATCATAAGGGAAGACTTCGGATCATGCATAGCGTGTTTACGCTCCGTGCTCTCTTTCCTCCCATTAGCATAACAATACTTACAACCATGGATGCAGGTATCATAGATGCCAATGTCAACGCTTTCTGCGCATCCGCACTCCCTGCGCTGTCCGCTATCTTTTTTCAAATCCAGTTTATAACCGATCAATTTCCGAATTCTTTCCTTGTCGATACACGCGCCATGTAAAATTCCATATTCGCTCAGATCAATTTTTTCTGCGCAAGTATACAACGGAAGACCATACTTCTTCGCAATCTTTGCAAAGCCTTTTCCTAGTTCCCGCATGTCTTCCTCTTCCAGTTCCAAAAACGGACTTTCTTTATAATTGTCAACAAAACTGATCATACACCTTGTTGTTGCCTGGTGGAGCCATTCGCACATCTGTTCAAACTTTTCAAAATGATAATTTATTGTATATTTATCCGTCAGTAAAACAGGATCATATCTCCAGTCTATCCGTTCTTTTCCAATTTCTTCACTCAAAAGCAAAAAGGTGGCCATCGATTCTTCTGTTCTGGGAATGTTGCTTTCTAGATCCTCTTCATATCCTGTGATCGTCATCTGAAAATAGTAATTATATCCCATGCTATCTATTTCTTTCAGATATGGCAGGAGTGGTTGAGGATTCTTAGTCCAAAAAGCAATACAATCAACCGTATCCGGTGATAGAGAAATACGGCTGACTTTTTTTCTATTATAGGGATTTGGAACCAATACTTCTCCCGCTCTCAAACGATTTACAAACCATTCTGGATACAGAGCCGGAATATCTGTTCTTCTGCTGACACTGATAATCATTCCTGCCTCCAAAAATTGTTCAGATTATTCTTGATATTGTATTCATCATATACCGAAACTCCCCAATCGTCAATTATCCTCTTTTTCTTTTGGATACTATATCCTTTCTATTTGCCGATTCCTCTGCGCCTTTATCGTCCAAAATATTTCTCCACCAATCCGCAATACTCCTGATACAGCTTCTCGTCTTTGAAAGCATCTGCAAGTGCATCCCGCACACCTTTATAATACCAGCCAATCACAGTCTTATCCTTCATCCGGAAACGCTCCCACAGCCGCTCGCCTGCGACAGGATAATCCCGGTCAATGTCCCGCATATTGGAAAGCTTATCTGCAAGTCCGACCATCTGCACCTCCCATGGTGCCGTCCGCAAATGTTCGATCGTAAACGTCTTTCGTTCCATCCAGCTTTTCGATTTATCTTCACTTTCCTGCGCCACAATATATGCAACCTTCTCAGAAAACTCCTGCGCCAACAGACGCTGAGAAACCCCTTCACAATCTTCAATCGTGTCATGAAGAACAGCGGCACAAATCACGTCCTCATCATCTGTCATTTCCGCTACAATTTCACTAACCTCAACCGGATGTACAATATACGGCCTTTGCGTCCCTTTCCGAAACTGTCCCTCGTGTGCTCTCGTTGCAAATTTCATTGCCTTTTCAATCATAACTGCACCTCTTCTCCTTCTATTTCATCCCGAAGTCCTGCCTTTTCCCGTCTGTGGAACAGATCAAAAATACAAGGCACCACAAACAAGGTCAACAGTGTTCCATAAACCAATCCTCCGATTGTCACTACCGCCATTGGCTGAATCATATCGGCTCCCATTCCTACTCCAAGCGCCAATGTAAAGAGCCCCAAAATCGTAGTCAGCGCCGTCATAATAATCGGACGAAGTCTCGTCTTCCCCGCTGTTACCAGCGCGTCTTTTTGCTCCATCCCACTTCGCATCAACTGATTGGTATAGTCAATAAACACAATTCCATTATTTACAATGATTCCAGACAGCATAACAAAGCCAATCATCGCAATCACACTCAGCGACATCTGAGACATCCAAAGGGCCAGAAGTCCTCCGGTAAATGCCAGCGGAACAGTAAACATTACAATAAACGGAGAACGAAGGGACTGGAACTGCGCCACCATGATCAAATACATAAAGACCAGTGCAAGCCCAAGCATTTTAAACAGCTCTGTCATCGCTTCATTGATCGTCGCATCTTCTCCGTCCATCTCTACTTCATACCCAGCGGGCACATCGTAAGATTCCAACGCCTTTTTCACCCGGTTACTGACTAAGCCAATGTTATCTCCTTCTTTGATTTCCGCCGTCACCGACATATAACGACTCTGATCTTTCCGACTGATTGCCAAAAGTCCGGTTGCATCTTCAAAGGATGCGATATCAGAAAGTTTTACTTCCTCCGATGTTCCATCCTGCTTCTTTGCCGTCACCGCCATATTGCGGATCTCTTCCCTGGTCATGCTTTCTTTCGCATCCTCTCTGACATAGACGCCGTAATCCTGCACGTCTGTAGAAAGTGTCGTCGCCTCCTTTGATTCTGCAAGTTCCTGATATAACTCCTGATAGACCTGTGCTACCGTCAATCCATGCGCCACCGCCTTTGCCTTATCCACGACAATTCTCATCTCTGGCTTATGATCTTCGGTTCCATCCAGCACGTTCTGTGTTCCCTTTGTATTCGCCACTATTTTTTTGATGTCACCCGCTATTTTTTGAAGCTGATCCACTTCCTTCCCTTTGATCTGAATACTGATTCCGGCATTTCCAAGCGCGCTCATATCCATATTTGACATAACTACCGTTAATTCTCCGTCAAGATCTTTGGTCACCTCTTCAATTTTTTTCTTAAGACTTTGATTATCCATGGATGGGCGTTCCTTCGTAATTGCATAGAAAGAAACTTTATTTTCCTCCCCCCGAGTTCCCATCATGTCTGATGCTGCAACCATTGCTCCTACATCTTCAATATCAGGAATTTTTCCCACTCTTTCCATTACTTGATCTGCAACTTTTGCTGTATCTTCCAGACTGGTTCCTTTCTCCATTTCAAGATTCATACTAACTTGGCTACTCTCCATCTGAGGCATAAATTCCGTTCCACGCGTCGATTCCAAAAGAATACTTCCCAGAAACAGAATGAATGCTCCTGCAAGTACCAGTTTCTTATGTCGAAGCGCCGCTGCAAGAAGCATTCCATAGGCATCCTTTATCTTCCGGAAGAAGTTTGACTCCTTCTCTTCCGTTCGCTTCAAAAGCCCGGCTGAAATCATCGGAACCAATGTCAATGCTACCACAAGACTTGCCAGAAGCGAATACGCAATAGTCAAGCCCATGTCTACAAACAGCTGTCTGGTAATTCCTTTCGTAAATACAATCGGAAGAAATACGCATACCGTAGTTAAAGTAGACGCCATAATTGCTCCGCCCACCTGCCTTGCTCCCTCAATTGCCGCTTCTTTTGCCGATGCGCCTTCTTCATTTCTCATTCTGTAAATATTTTCAATCACCACAATGGAGTTATCTACCAGCATTCCCACACCGAGCGCAAGCCCTGACAGCGAAATAATATTAAGCGTCACTCCTGAGAAATACATGGCAACCAGCGCCGTCATAATACTGATCGGAATCGAACATGCAATAACAAATGTCGGCCGGATACTTTTTAAAAATACCAGCAAAATCAGAATCGCCAACGCCGCGCCATACAATAAATTCTGAAGTACCGAATTGACAACCATCTCAATATAGATTCCCTGATCCATCAAGATAACCATTCCTATATCCGAATGTTCCTTTTGGATCTGTCGGAACTTTTCCTGTACACGCCTGCTGACATCCCCGGTAGAATACCCGGTTTGTTTCTGAATGCTCAGCATCAGTCCCGATTCCCCATTAATCTTCGCATAAGTCTCATCTGCATTATTGACCAATTCCACACTTGCAATATCTGACAAGCAGATCGGATCAAAGCCTTCCGTATCAAGAAGTACCAAATTCTTAATATCTTCAATACTTCGGAATTTATCACCCACACGGATTAGATAATCAATCCCATCCTCTCTCACATACCCTGCCGGCATCCGAAAATTCTGGGCATTCAGCAAGGTTTCCACTGTTTCTGCCGAAAGAAGATCTCCCATCCCCGCAGCTGCTAGATCTGCTTCGCTACCTGCTGCCTGCGCCTGTGCTTCCTGCATCTGAATCGCCATCTCTCCAGCTGACAGACTTGCCTGTGCCTGTCCTAATCCTGTGACTGTTTCCAGCTGAGCTGAGGCAAGTTCTCCCCTTGCCTGGGCTAATGTCATTGCCCCGCTGTTGACCTGCGTCTTAAGATTTTCTAACTGACTTTTCCCCTGTGTAATCTGGGACATATTTTCTGTCAGTGTCTGCACCGTCGCATCTGCCTGAGAAAGAGCTGCCTGCGCCGTCGCATACAACGAGTCGTAATTGTCCATTACCGGCTGAAGCTTCGCTTTCTGAGCCTCTAAGTTCGCACGTTCTTCTTCCGTAAGATCTGGATTTTGAAGCGCTGCCACAATTTGTTCATAGCTTTCCTTTGCCGTGGCAAGCTCTGTAATCTGAGCCTCTGCCGCAGCCTTTGCTGCCTGTGCCATCGCAAGCGACTGGGAAAGCTGTGTCTCTGCCACATTAAGTTCTGCCATTTTCTCGCTAATCTCAAGCTGTGCCTGTCGGATCTCCTCACTTTTTACAGCCACCTGTGCTTCCGCCTCTGAAAGTCCGGCCGCCGCCTGCTGCTGCCCAATCTCCAGCGCAGCTTTTCCACTTTCCACCTGAGACTTAGCTTCCTCCAGCGCACTTTTGGCTTCATTGATTTTTGCTTCCATCTCCGCCTTCATATCAGCATTTAATTGTGTAATCTGCTCTTCGTGAAGGGTTACCTCCACCATTTCTTCTACACTTCCTGATACTCCAACCGAAGCAACACCCTCGACGCTTTCTATCTCCGGTATTACTTCGTCCTGAATCAGCTGGCTGGCACTTCCGGCATCCTGCCCCTTTGCACTGACAGCGGTAATCAGTACCGGCATCATATCTGGATTTAATTTCATAATAATGGGATTCGATACTGCATCCGGCCAGAACCCCTGTATCTGATCGAGACTTTCTCTCATCTCGATAGTAACGGCGTCCATATTGGCAGTTTGATCGAATTCAAGAACCACTGTGGATGCATTTTCGCTGGATATTGACTGAACAGTCTTGATATTGCTGACGGTTGCCATCGTCTGCTCTACTGGTTTCGTTACCACTTCCTCTACTTCTTCCGGGCTTGCTCCCGCATAGGTCGTTGCAACGATAGCATACGGAAGATTCATGCTCGGAAGCAGATCTACCGTCATATTCTGAAATGATACAATTCCTAAGATAATAATTAGCACGACCCCTACCACAACCGTATAGGGTCTTTTCACACTCAATTTTGACAGCATAATTTTCCTCTCACTTTAGTCTTTCCTTGCTTCCTGTTCCGAGATATAATAGTTTGGTAACCAAAAATTCTTACACTTTCATATATAAGAACACAGGAGTTATTATGGAACAGAAAAATGTACTTATTACCGGTGCTTCCCGCGGAATTGGGAAAAGTGCCGCTCTTTTATTCGCTTCTCGTGGATACCATGTATTCTTAAACTGCAGAACCTCTGTCGACGAACTACAGAAACTAAAATACACGATCGAAACCTTATATGGCAGTACCTGCGATATTCTACCGGCTGATATCAGCCATTCAGATGAGGTCGATGCAATGTTTCAAAAAATTTACCATTCCTGGGATGCTTTGGATGTACTGATCAACAATGCTGGAATCTCTCACATCGGCCTGCTAAGTGACATGAGTAACGAAGAATGGGATCACGTCCTAAGGACCAACCTTTCTTCCGTCTTCTACTGCTGCCGAGCCGCTATTCCTGCAATGGTTGCCAGACAATCCGGACGAATCATCAACGTCTCTTCCATGTGGGGGACTTCCGGCGCTTCCTGCGAAGCTGCTTACTCCGCTTCCAAGGCCGGAGTCAACGGACTTACCCGCGCCCTTGCCAAAGAACTTGCCCCCAGCAATATTCAGGTCAATGCTGCCGCATTCGGCGTCATTGATACCGATATGAACAGCCAGCTGACCGAGGAAGAGCGGTCCGCTCTTTCCGAAGAGATTCCAATTGGACGGTTTGCCACTCCGGACGAAGCTGCTTTAATGCTGTGGAATATTGCCACCGCCCCGGAATATATGACCGGACAAATCATCGGCATGGATGGCGGATTTCTCTAAATCCTATGATGATTTCTCTTGATTTTTCGGTTGAATTTTCAATAAGGATCCCTGCCTTTTTAGGGATCCTTATTTGTTATTCTCTCCTATATCAATCTTACTTCATTTCCAACACGACCGGACAATGATCTGATCCCATCACGTCCGTCATAATCTTCGCATCCTTAAGCCGCTCTTCCAGGCACTTAGATACACAGAAGTAATCAATTCTCCACCCTGCGTTCTTCGCTCTTGCGCTAAAGCGATAAGACCACCAAGAGTAGATCCCCTCCTGATCTGGATAAAAGTATCGGAAGGTATCTATAAAACCTGCTTCCAAAAGCTCTGTAAACTTTCCTCTTTCCTCGTCCGTAAATCCGGCATTTTTGCGATTCGTTTTTGGATTCTTTAAATCAATTTCCTTGTGGGCAACATTTAAATCTCCACAGAAAATCACCGACTTCTTTTCTTCTAACTTCTTCAGATATGCAAGGAAATCCGTCTCCCATTGCATCCGATACGGAAGTCTTGCCAATTCATTCTGGGAATTCGGCGTATATACTGTAATAAAATAATAATCATCAAATTCCAGCGTAATGACACGTCCCTCTTGGTCATGCTCTTCTATTCCCAGCCCATAAGCCACTGATAATGGCTCTTTCTTTGTGAAAATTGCAGTACCGGAATACCCCTTCTTTTTTGCATAATTCCAATACTGGTAATATCCCGGGGTATCAAGATCAAGCTGTCCTTCCTGCATCTTTGATTCCTGTATGCAGAAAATATCTGCATCTACTTCCTGAAAAAAATCCAAAAATCCTTTCTGCACACAGGCACGGATTCCATTTACATTCCATGAAACAAATTTCATCTGTTCTCCTCCATCTCGTCGTCTCTAATCTGTCGTTGTTCCAATCCATAATTGCTTCTTCTAATAATATACCTTTCTAAGGAACAATCCTCTTGCAGGTGCAAGAAATCCCGCAAGGCTCCTGTCTTCTGCTGCAATTACGACCGGCAGCATGGATGCGTCCCGCTTCCCGGTTCCAATCTCTAGAAGCGTCCCGGTCAGAATACGAACCATATGGTAGAGAAATCCTGTTCCATAATAGGTAATTCTCACCTTATCGCCCGTGCTTACAATCTTGATATTCGTAATCCTGCGTACCGGATCCTTACACTCTTTATCATCGGTAAAGCTGGTAAAATTCTTCGGACCAATCAAATACTTCACTGCATCACGCATCGCCTCAATGTCCAGTTTCTCCGGATAATGATAGCAATATCTTCTGGAAAAGACATCCGGCTTTTCCCGGCAGTCGATATAATACTCGTACTTTTTGCCCTTTGCACTTTTTCGTGCATGGAATCCATTTTTCACAAGCTCTACTTTTACAATCCGGATATCTTCCGGAAGATAACGATTTAAAGACTCCTTAAACTCCTTCGTATCATAAAGCTTGGACAATTTCACACTTGCCACCTGTCCTCTTGCATGGACTCCGGCATCTGTCCGCCCGGATCCGTCTACCTGCACCCGGTATCCGACCAATTTGCCAATGCTGTATTCCAGTACAAACTGGATCGTATTATCAGTGGTCGCCTGACGCTGCCACCCCTGGTATCTGCTCCCATCATAGGATATTGTCAACTTGTATGTTCTCATCTCTGTCACCCAATCTTACGAATCTGATCTATGTTATCTACTTCCTTATCTACTTTATTATCTGCTTTCCATCGTTGTTATAGAAAAAGGAAGAAGCAAACCCATCTTCTTTGCTTCTTCCTCTATTCTATCACTGAACACCACTCTTCGTAAACAACTTCTTACTGGAAACTTCCCGGAAATCTGCCAAAATCCAACTATCCCAAAATCTTTTTCAATTCATCCATAAAGGTATTAACATCCTTGAACTCCCGGTAAACGGATGCGAATCTGACATAGGCAACTTCATCAAGATCTTTCAATTCTTCCATCACCAATTCACCCACCGTACTGCTTGGGATCTCCTTCTCCTCCAAATTAAAAATCTTCGTCTCGATCCGATCGATCGCTTGCTGAATCTCCTCAGCAGAAACGGGTCTCTTATAACATGCCTGCAGAACCCCGTTCTCGATCTTACGACGGTTATACTGTTCCCGATTGTTATCTTTTTTAATAATAATAAGCGGAATTGTCTCCACCTTCTCATATGTGGTAAACCGTTTCCCACACACATCACAAGAACGGCGTCTACGAATCGAGCTTCCATCCTCTGCCGGTCTGGAATCGATCACTCTGGTATCCGGATGATTACAATATGGACACTTCATCTTGGTATCGTCCTTTCTCAATATAATACATATAGTATATCTGCTGCCCTAGAAGAAGTCAAACAACTTTTTTCTTTTCCTCATGCATTTCAACCAAAATAATATCCGGTCCAATCTTTTTAATGCAGCAAAAAGGAACGATATACTCCGATCCATCACAGAAGAAACCGCATACTTTTCCTCCCTTTGGAATAATCAAAGCTTCCACGCATCCACTGCACTCATTCAGAATCAGATCCGCAATATAACCTAGTTTTTTACAGTCACAGACATTGATTACTTCTTTATTCTCCAGCTCACACAGACGCATTCCCATTGCACTCACCAGTTTCTTATTTCTTCTTATATATAATATATGCAGCAAAGGCTTACCTGCCCCGCTGCATATATCTACTGCCCTTTAAGCAGACATTACTTTCTCGCTGTCAAAAGCTTTGACAATCACTCCCATCAGCACTGCTCCAATCGCCAGCGTCTCAATAAGCGTTACGCCAAACTGCATCATTGTAACTTCCTGACCCAAAATTCCCTGAAGCACAAGCGCCGTGTTGTAAATTGGAATGAAGAACATTTTCTGACTAGTCTCTCCAGACGTGAACATTGTCAAAAGTCCGGTTACCAATACCAGCATGTAAGCTGGCATCACATATGTATTCGCCTCCTTCACTGACCGCGCAAACACAGAAATCAGTGCAATCATCGTTGAATACAGGAATGCAATCACTACCAAAAGTGTCCCCAGCATCAAAATCTGCTGCACACTCAACTGAATATCAAGATCGCCAAGTCCGCCCATCTTACTCATCATCAGCGGCGCACCGATTACCATAGCCGCCACATAAATCAGCGAAGACACTCCGGAAATCAACATCAATGCCAGCACCTTTCCAAGTGCAATATCTTTTCTCTTAATCGGTGATACCAAGAGGCTTGCCATCGTACCTCTTTCTTTTTCTCCTGCCACCATATCCGTTCCAATTCCCATCGCACCTGCAAAGAGCAGAATGGTAATAAAGTATGGAAGCATTGTTCCGATTGCTTTTCCTCCGGCTTTCCTCTCATCCTGAATATACATCTCATCATTGTCGCTGTTCACCTGAAAAATCGTAAGAGAACTCATATCTTCTACCCGCTGAGACAACAGCATCTGCCGGTATGTCTCCAAAGCCGCAGTCATGTTCCTTGATGCCTGCTGGGAATATTCCTCCGAAGGATTCTCATAGGTCTTAACCTGCGGCACAGGATCCCCCTCCTGGTATTTTGCGATATCCTCCTCAAAACCTTCCGGGAACTCCACAATCAGATCCGCTTCTCCTTCCAGAATCTCCTTTTTCGCCCCCTTCATCTCTTTTTCTGATGCCACCGTCTTTAACTGACATTTCATTTTGCTTACTTCCAGGACATCTCTAAATGAAGCCGGCTCATTCATCACATAAATCTCTGACTTATGACTTTCAATATCTTTTTCCATATTAGATGCCAAACCGTTGATAATAGAAAGAAGGACAACCATCATTAATACCGGAAGAAAGAATACAGAAAAGACCATTTTCTTATCTTTAAAAATTCTGTCCATCTCTTTTTTGAATATCTGTCTCATTCCACTCATGCTTTATTCTCCCTTCCGCGCGCTGTAAAATTCAAAAAAGGCATCCTCCAGATCGGAAGTATTGGTCTGTTCCAACAATTCCCGCAGGGTTCCTTCCGCCACCTTCTGTCCATCAATAATAATCCCAATCCTGTCGCAAAGCTTTTCTGCCTCCGACATAATGTGCGTAGATACAATCACAAGCTTCCCGTCATCTCGAAGTTTTCTCAAATAATCCGTCACACTTCTTGCTGTAATGATATCCAGTCCGTTGGTCGGCTCATCAAAAATCACAATATCCGGATCATGCACCAGACTTACCGCAATGGCCGCCTTCTGTTTCATACCAGTTGACAATTCTTTGATCTTCTTATGCGCAAACTCTTTGATTCCAAAATATGTAAACAACTCTTCTTTGCGTTTTTTCAACCGTTCTCCGGAAATGTTGTGAAGTTTTCCAAAAAAATCAAACATATAATCCACATCAAACTGTTCATCCAGCTTAATCTCACTGGTTAGAAATCCAATGGATTCCCGCACCTTCTCCGGCTCCTTTTGCACCTCATGCTGATCAACAAAGACCTCGCCTTTTGTCGGTTTGATCAATGTTGCAATACAGCGAAGTGTCGTCGTCTTCCCCGCGCCGTTCGGTCCTAAAAGTCCGTAGATTTCTCCTTTTTTTGCTGTCAGGCACAGATCGTCCACAGCCGTCTTATAAGGATTCTTCGTTTTGGATTCAGCCATCTGCTTTTTATTGAGTTTATAAATTTTAGTTAAATGCTTAATCTCAATCATCTTTTGCTCTCCTTATCCCTTATTGTATTAGTGTGTTGATACAATACTATTCTTTTTCTTTCTATTTGTCAATAGAAAACATTCAAGAATTATCCAGCCCTTTAGAAAACAATAAAAAACGTCAATACAGTTCTAATTTTTAGATTCTGTATCAACGTTTCTTTGTTTTCCCCTTATTCTCCCAGGTCTATCACAGATACCGGACAGCTGTCTCTGGCTTCCTCTGCCGCGCTTTCATATTCTGGCTCTATAGCCTCATATGCCTCCGCCAATCCATCGTCATTAAACCGGAACACCTCCGGACACACCGCTACGCAGGTTCCACAGGAAATGCATCCCTCTTCCACTCTTGCTTTCATGAATCTTTCCTCCTTGTGCTTTTTCACATGTCTCCAGTATCTCCACAAAAGCAGGAATTATACATTCATTAGCAAATAGTTCCTTGTTTTTCCTCATCTCCAACGATTTTCACTGCCGTTCCATAAGCAAGTACCTCTGCGGCTCCCTGCATCACAGAACTAGAGGTATAATGGATATCAATCACTGCGTCCGCCCCCATCGCTTCCGCATCCTCCGCCATTCTGCGCGTTGCGATCGCTCTGGCTTCATTCATCATCTCTGTGTAAGAAGTTAATTCTCCTCCCACCAAAGTCCGAAAACTATTCACAATATCTTTTCCTACGTGCACAGACTGAATCATCGTTCCGCGAACCATACCAATCATCTCCAGCTTCTTTCCGGTAATATACTGTGTTGTCACTAAAATCATTTCATTCTTCTCCTCATCTTGCTTGTATTTTCTTCTATTCTAAATGCAGTACATCCTGAATGGTATAAAATCCCGGCTCCTGATCTGCCAGGTACACCGCGCAGTCGCAGGCTCCTCTTGCAAAGCATTCCCAATTATAGGAGTGGTGAGTAATCTCCAAACGTTCTCCCATTCCGCCAAAGAATACCGTATGGCTGCTTGGAATATTTCCCGCTCTAAGAGAATGGTATCCAATCGTTCCCGGCTCTCTTGGGGAAACTCCTTCCCGTCCATAGACGGCCACTTCACTTAATTCTTTTCCCATTGCATGTGCCATAATCTCTCCCATTTCTTTGGAAGTTCCACTTGGCGCATCTTTTTTCCACTGATCATGCATTTCCAGAATCTCAATATCAATCTCATCTTTCAAAGTGGAAGCAACCATTTCCAACAGGCGATTCATCACATTCACAAGCTTCGACGTATTTGCCGCATAAAGCATCGGAATCTTCTGCGCCGCATCCTTAAATCGCTGCATCTCTTCTGCTGAAAAACCTGTAGTTCCGCACACCAGCGCTTTCTCATGCGCAACAGCAAGTTCCAATACCTTCATTCCCATTTCCTTTGTAGAGAAGTCAATGATCACATCGCAATCATCAATTACGCTTTCCAGATCATCTACAACCGAAACTCCCAGCATCCTTCCCACCATTGCAGCCTGTCCCAAGTCCTGACCAATATAATCTCTGCCCGCCGGAGCAACGCCTGCAACCAGTTCCATATCATCTCGTTCAGACGCAATCTGCGTAATCAATTTCCCCATCTTACCTCTTGGACCTACTACAATTACTTTCATATTCCAAACTCCTTCCTCATAGAATATACCATCTCCCGAGCTACAATATATGCAATAATTATATCATACCTTCACCAAAACTTTAACAATTAATACTTGCAATCTTCCATACAATTCGCTAGAATAGTCCTATCGGGGTATGGCTCAGTTTGGTTAGAGCGCACGGCTGGGGGCCGTGAGGTCGCAGGTTCGAATCCTGTTACCCCGATTTATTTTTTAATCTTTTATCCGGTTAATGTCCTTTTCATCTATCCGCATCTGTTCCAGACGCTTAATCCGCTCATCCAAATCATGCTCTGTAATATAACGATAGACACTTTTCGGAACCATCTTCGCCCATTCCTGATCGGTAGCAATAGCGCTTCGCACCAGGGACGCGGTAATTCCTTTCTCCTCCGGGGTCTTTCTAAAGAGTATTTCCACCGTAAGCCCCAGCCCTTTTAAAATCCGGTATTTCTCTTCATCCCATTCATCGCACATCCCCATATAATAGACGGCATCCTTTGGAACATACTGAAGGAGATAATCTGGACAATTAATCGGAAATGGAAGAATATCATATTCTTCTTCCGGCACACGAAATTCCTTCATCGCTCCCCGAATCAATTCATACCGCTCAAAATAAGTCAATGGATTCGCCGATTTCGCAGAACGATTGATATCGCCAACAGAGTCCTTGGTATGCATCGAATCCGGATTGGTAATCCCAATATATAATTTCTTGCAGCGCATCTTTGCCGCAAGAATGTATTCCATATGCTTCAAATGCAAAATCTGAAATCTTCCGTGTATTACCCCTGTCTCTGTCATAAGTATCCTCCCATTTTATTTCTGGTTTGCCGGTTCTACTGCTACAGCCTTCCCCTTTATCTTAACATGATTCATGGCATTTAGCACCTCTTTTGCGTATTCTCTTGGAACTTCTACAAATGTATACTTGTCATACATATCAATCGTTCCAACCACCTTGCCAGGTACTCCGCTTTCTCCGGTCAGCGCCCCCAGGATATCCCCTGGTTTTGCCCGGTGTTTCTTTCCGATATTAATAAACAAACGAACCATTCCCGGTTCCTCTGCACCGGTATCTTCAAAAAGATCTTCTTCCTTTTCTTCTCTTGCACCTGCACACATTTTCAACAGAGCAGCTGCAATATCCATACTCGTGTAATCAGAGTCATTAACCTCTGACTGCACCAGCTCTAGATAGGTCGTCAGATCCTCTTCTTCAATCATTCTTGCCACGCTGTCCATCAGAACTTCCATCTTCGTATTGGCGACGTCATTTAAGGAAGGAACCTTCTGCGCATAGATCTTGGTCTTACAATAACGCTGAATCTCTCTTAATTTGTAAACTTCCTTCCCTGACACAAAGGAAAAGGAACGCCCCACTCTTCCAGCACGGCCCGTTCTTCCAATCCGGTGTACATAATACTCGTCATCTTGCGGAAGATCATAGTTGAACACCGCTTCTACTTCATCCACATCGATTCCTCTGGCTGCCACATCGGTTGCCACCAGAATCTCTGTTTTCCCTTTCCGGAACCCTTCCATTACCCGGTCCCTCTGCGCCTGCTTCATGTCTCCGTGAAGTCCGGCTGCAAAATATCCACGTCCCAAAAGACCATTGACCAGCAGATCTACCTGCTTCTTTGTATTACAAAATACAACGGAAAGCTTCGGATTATAAATATCCAGAAGCCTCGACAACACTTCTTCTTTATTCTTCGGCTTCACTTCGTAATAGAACTGCTCAATATTCGGTACTGTCAGTTCCTTCTTCGTCACTTTAATCAGTTCTGCATCCTGCTGGAATCTTCTGGTGATATCTAGAATCGGCTTTGGCATGGTGGCAGAAAACAGCACGGTCTGACGCTCTTTTGGAACACCTTCCAAAATCGTCTCTATATCCTCTCTAAATCCCATATTCAGCATCTCGTCTGCTTCATCCAGCACTACGGTATGCACCTGTTCCATTCTCAGTGTTTTCCTTCTCATATGATCCATCACACGCCCCGGCGTTCCAATCACCAGCTGTACCCCGCCTTTTAATGAACGAATCTGCTTGACAATCTCCTGACCTCCATAAACCGGAAGCACTTTAATACCGTGCAGATATCTTGCCAGATTGCGGATTTCATCCGCCACCTGAATTGCAAGTTCTCTGGTCGGACAAAGTACAATCGCCTGTAATTTCTTCTTTTTCGGATCTATTTTTTCCAGCAGCGGAATTCCAAATGCCGCTGTTTTTCCGGTTCCTGTCTGCGCTTGTCCTATCACATCACGCCCGGTCATCATTGCCGGAATCGCCTTCGCCTGGATCGGTGACGCCTCTTCAAATCCCATGTATTTTACCGCTTTTAATATTTCCGGGCATAGTCCCAGATCTTCAAATTTCATCTCTTCCATTAATTTTCCTATTCCTTTCAAGTCTAAGGTTTTATGATAGCATACGCGCTTTTAGAATGTCCACTTCTTTTTAAAACTCACTGTCCCCACCCGTTATTTTTATTTCAGAAAATACATTGAAATGCACTTCCCATCTGCGTTATACTGATTTCACACGAATCTACAATGATACAAGGAGGCTATTATGCTATCATCTAAGAATTTATCCATCCTTCAAAACATGCTGCCATTTTGGGACGATCTTACTCCAAACCAGAAAGAAATTCTAACTGCCGGTTCCTCAGAGCTTCATTATGATAAGGATACCAATGTCCACAGCGCAGAATCCGAATGCATCGGGATGCTTCTGGTAACCTCCGGATCTCTCCGGGTATACATGCTTTCCGAAGAAGGTCGGGAAATCACATTGTACCGGATTCATGCCGGAGATTCCTGTGTGCTGTCTGCCGCCTGCGTTCTCAAATCCATTACTTTCGATGTTTTCATCGACACCGTAGAAGCTTCCGATGTAATTCAGATCAGTTCTGCTTCTATCGCCACTGTAATGAAACAGAACGTCCATGCCGAATGTCACGCTTATAAAATGGCAACCGAACGCTTCTCCGATGTCATGTGGGCGATGCAGCAGATTCTCTTTATGAGCTTCGACAAACGCCTTGCCATCTTCCTTTTGGATGAGGCTGCTTCCTCAGGTTCCACGGAAATCCGTATGACGCATGAACAGATCGCCAGACTGATGGGAAGCGCACGAGAAGTTGTAACTCGAATGCTCAAATATTTTTCCAGCGAAGGATATGTGGAATTATCCCGCGGAATTGTGCGAATTAAAGATAAAGACAGCCTGAAGAAATTAATTTAATTTCTTCAGGCTGTCTGCCTTTTCCATCCTTATTTCAGCATCTCTAAGATTTCTGCCTTTGACTTTGCTCCTACGTCTCTCTTCACATTCTTTCCTTCTTTGAATACCATCAAAGTCGGAATGGACATTACACGGAACTCTCTTGCAAGCTCTGGATTGGCATCCACATCTACCTTACAGATCTTAGCATCCGTCACCTCTTCGGCCACCTCTTCCAAGATCGGTCCAACCATCTGGCATGGTCCGCACCAGGTTGCCCAAAAGTCTACCAATACCGGTACCTCTGAATGCATGACTTCCTGTTCAAAATTTTCCTTGGTTAAATGAATTACTGACATATCTATCTTCCTCTCTTTCTCTGTTTTCATAGGTCCGGAACACTTCTCCGGTTTCCTGTTTCTTGTTCTTAGCTTATATACACAGTATAACCTTTTTTTACAAAAATTCCGTGATCCGGTCACACTTTTTTCTCTCTTCTTCCCGTTTTGC
The DNA here is from genome assembly GCF_037890115.1 of Dorea sp. ICN-14282. NCBI lineage: Bacteria > Bacillati > Bacillota > Clostridia > Lachnospirales > Lachnospiraceae > Dorea > Dorea sp. ICN-14282. The sequence continues at coordinate 55,041 of NZ_JBBKBH010000002.1, forward strand.
AACTTCTTTCTTCTTATGTTAAGATAAATATTACCAACCTAATTCTTAGATTTCATTTGTGAGGTAAGAAAAATATGCATACATTAAAAAAATTTATTCCCTATTATCGCCCCTATAAAATGGTTTTCTTTTTAGATCTGATCTGCGCTGCGCTCATCAGTGTCATTGATCTGATCTATCCACAAATCTTAAGAACTTTAACCAACACACTGTTCACCAAAGATGCATCTTCGATTCTGGCGGCACTATTTCCCATCGGTATCGGTCTTTTTCTGATGTATCTCATTCAAAGCCTATGCAAATATTACGTCAGCTATCAGGGACATATGATGGGGGCTAATATGGAACGGGACATGCGTCAGCAGTTATTCCATCACTACGAACAGCTTTCTTTTTCCTACTACGACCAAAATAATTCCGGTCAGATGATGAGCAAACTGGTATCTGACCTCTTTGATATTGCAGAATTTGCACACCACGGTCCGGAAAATCTTTTCATTTCTGTCATAAAGATTATCGGCTCCTTTCTCTTCCTGTTCTTGATCAACTGGAGACTTGCAATTCCGCTTGCCCTTCTTGTGGTATGTATGTTTCTGTTCTCCATGCACCAGAATCGGCGTATGCAGGAAACCTTTATGGAGAACCGACGAAAAATCGGAGACGTTAACGCAAGTCTTCAAGATACTCTAGCAGGGATCCGTGTCGTTCAGTCTTTTGCAAACGAAGAGATTGAAGAAGAAAAATTTCACAAGAGCAATCACGCTTTCCTGTTGTCCAAAAGAGACAATTATAAATGCATGGGAAGTTTTATGGCGTGGAATCTGTTCTTCCAGGGCATGATGTATCTAACCACGTTAGTCTTCGGTGGCTACCTCATTGCCAAAGGACAGATGCAGGTTGGCGATCTTGCCATGTATGCCCTCTATATCGGCATTTTTGTCAGCCCTATCCAAATTCTGGTAGAACTGGTAGAAATGATACAAAAAGGACTCTCCGGCTTCCGCCGTTTTCTGGATGTAATGGAAACTGAACCGGAAATCCTGGATTCCCCGGATGCCACCGCTTTATCCTCTGTTCAAGGCTCCGTGTCTTACGAAGACGTATCCTTCCATTACAGCGATGACAACACCCCCGTCCTTTCCCATGTCTCTTTCCAGATTCCTGCCGGAAAATCAATTGCATTAGTTGGACCGTCCGGCAGCGGCAAGACAACCATCTGCTCCTTGCTTCCGCGCTTCTATGATGTGACAGGCGGGCGCATTACTATCGACGGAAAAGATGTCCGCACCCTGACACTTCAAAGCCTGCGAAGTCAGATCGGCCTGGTACAGCAGGATGTCTATCTGTTCTGTGGAACCATCCGGGAAAACATTGCCTACGGAAAACCGGACGCTTCTATGGAAGAAATTATAGATGCCGCCAAAAAGGCGAACATCCACACATTTATCAGTGAACTTCCTGATGGCTATGACACGTTTGTCGGCGAGCGCGGTACCCGACTGTCCGGAGGACAGAAACAACGGATTTCCATTGCCAGGATATTTTTAAAGAATCCTCCGATCCTGATTCTTGATGAGGCCACCAGCGCCCTCGACAACGAAAGCGAACGCTGGATTCAGCAGAGCCTGGAGGAACTCTCCAAAAACCGTACTACGATTACAATTGCACACCGACTGTCTACCATCCGAAACGCTGATGAAATCCTTGTAGTATCCGACAACCAGATTTCTGAACGCGGTACACACAAAGATCTTCTGAACCTCGGCGGAATCTATGCCCATTATTATGAAATGCAGTTTACAGACTGACACAGCAGACGATTCCTTGAAAGTATAAATAGCATTAAGAGAATTTTAATATCTCTTAAGTTGTCCCTTTTTCCTGATTGTTGTATAATATTTCTCAGTACAACCCTCTTCTTCGGCTGTACTTGATTTGAATATGAAAGGATTTTATATAGATGAAACAGAAGAAAAAAGTGCGGCATTCCAACCGGCGACGCCAACAGGTTCGCCGTCAGCTTTTGCTGATCGGATGTGTGATCTTTATTGCCATCTGTGCAATTGGAAGCTATCAGGTACATAAAAAACATTCTGAAGCAAAAGAAGCGGCAAAAATCGAACAACAAAAGAAGGAAGAAAAAAAGAAAAAAAAGAAGACCGAAAAGAAAGAGACTCCCGAAGAGCACTTGGAGCGAGTAAGGGCAAAAGCCATCAGCGCAGGGTATCCGGATGGCGTCATTGAACTTCTCGATAAAAACCCCGAAACTGTTGACTTCGTAGAAAATTATCCAAAGAAAAAAGATTCCAAACCTGCTGAAACTATCGGTGACTCCTTGCAGCCAGGCTCCATCCCCCTTCTGCTACAATGGGATGAACGCTGGGGATATTCCACCTATGGTACCAGCATTATCGCCATCAGCGGCTGCGGACCTACCTGCATGGCAATGGTTGCATCCGGTCTTAATCAGGATCCTTCCATCACCCCTGCAAAGGTTGCATCCTTTGGGACTCAGCACAGCTACGTCGATGAAGAGAACAATACCTACTGGTCCTTTATGCGTGAAGCCGGAGCTTCCTGGAACCTTTCCTGCTATGAAGGTCTCCTCAACGAAATGCAGGTCAGTGCGGAATTATCTGCCGGACACCCGATTATCTGCAGCGTCGGTCCCGGCAACTTTACACAGATTGGCCACTTTATTGTACTAACCGGATACGAAAATGGAAATGTCACTGTGAATGATCCATTCAGCAAAGCAAACAGTGAAACGCTTTGGAACTTTTCGCAGATCAAAGATCAGATTCGGGCAATGTGGGTCTACTCTTTGAAGTAACTCCAAAAAAGAATTTCAAAAAAAATTAATTTTTTTCAAAAAAGGTATTGCTTTTTTTCTTATATGGTGATATTATATAACTCGTTCGTGAGACGAACACTTAACAAAATATCACCTCGGGGTGTGGCTCAGCTTGGCTAGAGCGCCTGGTTTGGGACCAGGAGGTCGCAGGTTCGAATCCTGTCACCCCGATACTCATGCGGGTGTAGTTCAATGGTAGAACACCAGCCTTCCAAGCTGGATACGTGGGTTCGATTCCCATCACCCGCTTTTTTTGTATCTAAAAATAAGTTTGAGGTATTCTTATGAAAATTGTTTTTTTAGATGCCGCTACTCTCGGCAAAGACTTGGATCTGACTATGTTTGACCAGATTGGCACCGTCACTCGGCACGACTTCTCTTCTCTGGAAGAAGTGCCGTCAAGAGCATTCGATGCAGATGTCATTCTCACCAACAAGATTCCCATTAATGCTTCCACAATCGGCAAAGCCTCTCATCTGAAGCTAGTCTGCACCACCGGAACCGGAACAAACCACTTGGATAAATCTTATCTTGAAGAGCATAACATTGCCTGGCGCAACGTCAGCGGCTACTCTACCGACTCCGTTGCCCAGCATACTTTCGCTATGCTTTTTTACCTATTGGAAAAATTGAGATTCTATGATGATTATGTGAAAGAAGAGCATTATATCAACGATACTGGCTTCTCACATTTTACAGAACAATTTCACGAAATAAATGGAAAGACCTGGGGAATTATCGGTCTTGGAAATATTGGACGCAAGGTGGCAGAAATCGCCAAAGCATTCGGCGCAAATGTCATCTACTATTCTCCTTCCGGAAGCCCCCAGCAGCCAGGCTATCGGCAGGTAGATTTTCAGGCGCTGCTTTCCGAATCTGACATCCTGTCCGTTCATGCGCCGCTCACTCCCTCTACCCGCCATCTGATTACCAAGTCTGCGTTTGACCAGATGAAAAACTCCTGCATCTTCTTAAACCTCGGCCGCGGCGCCATCGTGTCAGAACAGGATCTGGCAGATGCACTTATCGAACACAAAATCGCTGCTGCCGGGCTTGATGTACTCTGTGAGGAACCCATGCAGGAAGACTCGCCGCTCCTGTCCATCAAAGACAGCAGGCGCCTTTTCATCACTCCCCACATTGCCTGGGCAAGCATAGAATCCAGAACCCGCCTTATGACGACGATCTGCGAACAGATCCGCGCTTTCTTTTCTGAGACACCATGACTATAACCGCTCCGATAAAAAGATAAAGATCCCCTAAATTCGCTGTCAGGCGTGACAAAAAGGACGAACGGCTTTTCACTCCAATATAGTCCACCACTCGTCCTCGAAACAGCCGGTCTGCAAGGTTACTGGCTCCCCCTGCGCCTGCCAGAATCAACCCCAGCTTCTCCAGTCGATTTCCTTTCCGGGTAAAAAGATATCCGTCATATAGAAGGAACCCCGCTCCCGCCGCAAGGGAAACTGCCTTCACGATGTCCGGATGCTCTTCCAGGGTATTCAAAAGAAATCCCCGATTATATACTTTCCGAAGGATTAGTTTCTTTCCCGGTATCTCTCGTTCCTCTCCCTCCAGCATCGTTTCTTCCACATACTGCTTTGCCAGAAGATCTATCCCCAAAAGAACGAGAAACCACTCCCCCGCACTCCAAAACTCTCTTTTCTTTTTCCTACTCTTTCCGATGACCTTCTTCTCTTTTCTTACCGTTCCTCTCATAACGCTCCACGCTGCCTCTCTTCACATAAAACCACTGATTCCTAGCGCATCTCCTGGATCTTCGCGATCTCTTCCTCCAGGCGTTCCATCTCCTGCTCCCTCTTTTCCGTCTCTTCACATAAGGAAATGTAATCCGTATCGTCAACTTCTCCTTTTTGGAATTTATCGTAAACCATCCTTCCAAGATGCAGCATATCCCGGTCGTTGGCTCGCTTCATAGAACGAATATCACTCTTTAATTTCTGGATTTCCAGCGCATCCTCTGCCGTTTTTCCAATCTCGCTCGCCGCATCTGAAATCTTCTTTCCGAGTTCTTCAAAAAAATCTGCCATTTTCCTTCTCCTTTCATAGCCCACGCAGGATATCTAACGACTGATACAGATTCAGAGTTCCATATCCCCATTCTCGGTTCGGATATTCCATTCCCTCCCGCTGATTCGCTCCCAGGACAATCATATTCCGAATTTCGATGGAATTCATCCCGTGTATACCGGGCTGCCTTGCAACCCACTCCATTAACAGCGCCGATGCTCCTGCCGCAATCCCCGTAGCCACACTGGAACCACTTCGTGTCACGAACCTTCCATCTAAGCCCGCTCCCAGCACCTGTACCCCCGGAGCCGCGTAATCCGGCTTGGTTCTTCCATTCCTAGTATATCCCCTTCCCGAATGAATATCAACTCCATTGTCCGTCCCATTGTAATAAGCCGCCGTCATGGCAAGCTGACCTGTTCCCGGTTCCGTCAGTGTCACATTAGGATCTGCTTCCAGAAAATAGACTTCACCAGACAAAAACTCCTGAATCGGAAGCCAGATATGAATCTCACCATCCGACAACTGGATGGGCTCCACGTCAATCCTCCAAATTCCTGCCGCCGGTTCATGGAAACGAAGAAAAATCAACTGGGAATCATTATTTTCCAACAGCAGACGATACTCCAGCGTCACCTCCGTACGGTCAAAAGAAAACATCAGATGATAGCGATCCCCCTGGCGCAGAGAAATCTTTCTGCTTTGTTCTCCGGATGGTGACGTAATAGAAACAGTAACCACATTAGGAATCTCCGTCCAAACCTCCGCTGCGAATCCTCCGACTCCTTCTCCCACTCGAATTTCAGCCCGCGCCACATCCGATTTATCCGTCAGCACATATCGATAATGATGGCGTTCTGCCGCCTCATTCCCCGTCCCCATCACCACCGTACGATTCGGCATTGCCGCATAACGATCCAACATAATCGACAAAAGTGTCGTCCCATTATGCCCACCAAAATTTGTCCCCAGCGCCAAACAGATCACCAGCGGCATCCTCTTATCCTTCGCCACTTGATTTAGATAACGAAGCCCCAGCATAATATCATTTTCCTGATAACAGACAGCGTCTTCCCGAATCCCATAAAACTGCTTCAGATAACGCTTTGCAGGTTTTAACTTTACCACTGCCAAAGACGCCTCCGGCGCAGCTCCTGAAAATCCATTTTCTACATCCGCACCTCCCGCTGCCACACTGGCAAGATAGGTTCCATGACCATTCTCATCCCTCTGCGGCACAACTGTAAATGGATCTGATTCCCGAAGCGCTTCATCAATCTGTTCCTTTGTATAACTGCTCCCATAATCAAGCCCCTCCGGTGGATTGCCCGTCTGATCTGTCTGATCCCAAATTCCAACAATTCTGGTAGAGCCATCGATATTTCTAAAAACCGGATGTCGATAATCAATTCCGGTATCCAAAAATCCAATCATAATATTTTCTCCTGAAAGCTGCAGAGACGGATAAGTCTGCACCGTGCGGATTCCTGCTGCATTTAACGCCTCCATATCAAGAAGTGCATAACAGTTAGGAATGGAATTATACCAATATTCTCCCATAGAAAGCTCTCCTAGCGGCTTACTGTCCACATAAAGCGTTCGATATCCAAAATCCATCCCCTGAAAACATCCCCGTTCCCCCGGAAGCAGGATCTCTTCTTCCGATCGGTATCCGGGAATCAAGAAATCCCAATAGTCCTCCGACAAAATCTTTTCTCTGCACATTTCACCATTCATAATAAAAAAACACCTCATATACTTCTTTGATTAAGTATATGAGGTATCTTCCTTCCTATGTATCAGACCAAATCTGATCTTACAGATTCTTCCCGTAACGGATTACTCTCCACGCACAGCCGCTGCTTCCTCGTAGAAGCTTGAAACTTCTTCTTCCTTCGGAACCGGCGGTTCTGGTCCCTGCTTGAATACAATCTTCAAAAGAATCGGCGTAATAATCGTCGTTACCACAACCATGATGATCACTGGCGCTAAAAATGACGTTCCCAAAAGGCCAATACTTTCACCTTTGCTCGCTACAATCAACGCAACTTCGCCTCGAGAAATCATTCCCACACCAATTCGCTTACACTGGTACGGCTTGTATTTACAAAGTTTTGCACCAAGCCCGCATCCGACAATCTTCGTCAGCACTGCCACAACAATCAGCAGTACGGAAAACAATACAATCGTACCGGACATTTTCGGCAGTTCTACTTTCAGTCCAATACTTGCAAAGAATACCGGAGAAAGCAGAAGATACGACAGTGTATCGAATTTGGTCTCCACGAACATGGAACGCTGTGTATTGGAGATAATGAGTCCGGCAATGAATGCTCCCGTAATATCAGCCACTCCAAACACTTCTTCTGCAATGTATGCCATCAGAAGACAGAATACAAACGCAATAATCACGTGGCGATGCAGATTTTTCGGCGCTGCTTCCGTCCACTTCTTATATGCCATATAGAACAGGAATCCAACCACTCCGGCAAATACGAAGAATCCCACAATCTTCAAAAGAACAGCCACAATACTTACCGAAGAATCCGCAAGGCTTGTCACGATCGTCAGTGCGATAATACCAAGAATATCATCGATGATCGCCGCACCCAAAATCGCATTTCCGGATCGCGTCTTTAACTTTCCAAGTTCCTTCAATGTCTCAACGGTAATACTTACAGACGTCGCAGTCAGCACAATTCCGATAAAAATATTCTGTAAGAATATCGTCCCATTTGCATCTGATGCAATCATACCCGGCTTATTAAAGAAATGAGCCAGCGCAAATCCTCCCGCTAATGGAACCAGCACACCGCACAGCGCAATCACAAAAGATGCTTTCCCGCTTGCTTTCAGTTCCTTAATGTCCGTCTCCAGTCCGGCACAGAACATCAAGACAATGACGCCAAGTTCTGCCACTGCCGTAATAAACGGAGTTTCTGTCAGAACACCTCCTACAGCAGGTCCTAATAAGAGTCCCGCCAGAAGCGCTCCAACTACCTGCGGCATCTGTACTTTTCTAGTCGCCAGGCCAAGCACCTTGGTACACAGCAGAATAATTGCCAAGTCCAGTAAATATTTGTAGTCCATCTCTTATTCCTTCTTCCTTTTTTGAATTCTAAAAAAACCTTTACTAGAATACATCAATTATCTGCTTTTTTCAATATAACTTTTAACATTTATCGTTGCTTTTTTAACCGTTTTTCTGTTCAATCTGCTGTACTTCCTGCCCTCGCAGACTGATAATCGGCCCGCCCGTTCCTTCTATGTATGCTCTCGTAATGGTCACCTGACCGATATTGTCATCCTTTGGAATTTCGTACATGATATCCAGCATAAATTCCTCAATAATGGCGCGAAGCGCTCTGGCTCCAGTGTCTTTTTTAATTGCTTTCTCAGCAATTGCAGACAATGCTCCGTCATCAAACTCCAACTTCACTTCATCCAACGCCAACAACTTCTGATACTGCTTTAAGATCGCATTCTTTGGCTCTTTTAAGATCTGGATCAGCATTTCTTCGTTCATTCCCTGTAAGGTAAAGATAATCGGCAGACGCCCTAAGAACTCCGGAATCATTCCAAAGTTACGAAGATCTTCCACAGTCACTTTACTAAGGATTGTCTTATCATGATCGTATTTATCTTTTAAGTCTGCTCCAAATCCAATGGATGCCTGTTTCGTCAGACGCTCCTTAATAATTCCCTCCAAATCCGGAAATGCTCCGCCACAGATGAAAAGAATGTTCTTGGTATTTACCGTTGTCAGAGGTACCATGGCATTCTTACTATTCGCTCCCACCGGCACTTCCACGTCGCTTCCCTCCAGAAGCTTTAACATTCCTTGCTGTACCGATTCACCGCTGACATCCCGCTGGCTGGAATTCTTCTTCTTTGCAATCTTATCAATCTCGTCAATGAAAATAATTCCCTGCTCTGCTTTCTCCACATCATTATCTGCTGCCGCCAAAAGTTTAGACACGACACTTTCAATATCGTCCCCAATATATCCGGCCTCTGTCAATGATGTTGCATCTGTAATTGCCAAAGGCACATCCAGAATTCTGGCTAATGTCTTTACCAGGTACGTTTTTCCAGAACCTGTCGGTCCGATCATCAGCATATTGGACTTCTCAATCTCAATATCATCCATGGAATCTGTCGCCACACGTTTATAATGGTTATAAACAGCAACTGACATTGCCTTCTTGGCATACTCTTGACCCACTACATATTCATCCAGGCTTGCTTTAATCTTATGCGGCGCCGGAATCTTACGAATATCAATCAGAGGCGTCTTCTCTTCGCCTTCTTTTTTCTTCTTCACTTTCTGCTGCTTCGGAATTGCCTGTTCCATATCTGACATATTGAAAATCTGTACTCCCGGCATATTCATTAACCGGCTGTAATCAATCTGTCCGCTGGACATGGCATCAAAGCTCTTTTGCATACAATCACTGCACACACTGATATTGTTAGGAAGCTCGATCATCTTTCCCGCCACACTCTCCGGACGTCTGCAGATAAAACAGAACTTCTCATATCCATCATCCGTTCCTTCATTCTTTCCGGTATCTTTCTTCGTCGGTTCTACTTCTCCCTGCGCTTTTTCTACTTCCTCTTTTACTTTTGACGCTTCCTTTTGCTCTTCTTTTTCCAGTTTATGGGAAGCAACCTCCTGCTTCATTGCATCCAGCTCTTCCCCGTCAATTTCGTTAAAATTAATTTCCTCTGACATGTCTATTCCTTCTTTCTACTCCGTTTCTTCCGTCTTTGTCATTTGCAAAAATGCCTCTTCTGACAAAATCGGAATCCCCAGTTCATTTGCCTTTTTATTTTTAGAAGATGTAGAAGTTACATCATTATTGATCAGATAATTCGTCTTGGACGTAACCGATCCGGTCACCTTTCCTCCAAGACTTTCAATCAACGCCTTGATCTCCCCCCGATTTGCAAAGTGTTCTACACTACCTGTAATTACAAAATTCATTCCTGCAAAGATTTGTTCTTTTTCCTCGCCTTCCTCCTTCGGAATCATAAGTTCCTCAAGCAGATCCTTGAATCTCTTCACATGGATTTCCGAAGAAAAGTAATCTACATAAGCTTTCGCAATCACTTCTCCTACACCCGGAATCGCATTCAACGCCTCCATATCTGCCTGAAGCATCTTCTCTACATCATTTTGAAATTCTTTGCAGATCATCTTCGCATTGGCCAGTCCGATATTCGCAATTCCCAGCGCATAGATGACTCTTGGAAGCGTCGTCACCCTGGCCTTTTCAATGCTGTCTATCAGATTTTGATAAGACTTCTCCCCAAATCCTTCCATTGACTGAATCTCTTCCCGGTAACGATCCAAATGGAAAATATCCGCATATTCTTTAATATACCCCATCGCAATGAATTTTTCCAGTGTTGCCTCAGATAATCCTTCGATATTTAACGCATCCCGACTGACAAACAGCGCAAATGATTTCACGTGCTTTGCCTGGCATTCTTCATTGGTACAATAGAGGGCTTTCGCATTACTTACCTGCCTTATTTCTGTTGGTCCTGCACAGACAGGACAGGCTTTCGGAATCTCTTTTACACCGCTCCTGGTCAGATTTTCTGCAATCTGGGGAATAATCATATTTGCCTTATAAACTTCAATCTCGTCTCCTATTCCCAACTCCAATTCTTCCATAATGCTAATATTATGGACACTGGCACGGCTGACCGTTGTTCCTTCCAGTTCCACCGGTTCAAAGATCGCAACCGGGTTAATCAGCCCTGTGCGTGATGGACTCCATTCGATCTCCAGAAGCCTGGTTCGTTTAATTTCATCGCTCCACTTAAACGCATAAGAATCCCTCGGAAATTTAGACGTGCGTCCAAGAGACTGTCCATAAGCGATATCGTCATACACCAGTACCAGTCCGTCGGACGGGAAGTCATTTCCTTCAATCTTTTGTTCAAAGGCTTTTACCACAGATTCTACCGTATCCCGCTCCACCATCTCATATTCCACCACATCGAAGCCCTGCCCTTTCAGCCACTCCATCTGACAGGCTCTGGAATTATGAAAATCCACCTCCGGCGCCTGCACCAACGTAAATGCATAGAAACAGACATTTCGCTTCGCTGTAATTTCATTATTCAGCTGCCGCACAGATCCACTGCAGAGATTCCGCGGATTCTTATATTTTGCCGCTACATCTTCAATCTCAGCATTAATTTTTTCAAAATCCCGATACCCAATTACCGCTTCGCCTCTTAAAATCAGTTCACCCTGATAGGCAATCTGAAGCGGAATATTCTTGAACATTTTGGCATTGTTGGTGATTACCTCACCCACTTCGCCATTTCCTCTGGTAACCGCCTTCTGAAGCATGCCTCCCTGATAGGTAAGCACAATCGTCAGCCCGTCCAATTTCCAGGACAAAAGGGCCTTCTGATCTCCCACAAAATCCTTTAACGCCCCAATATCCTTTGTCTTGTCCAGAGATAACATCGGCTTTTCGTGGCGTTCTTTTGGAAGTTCACTTAATACTTCGTATCCCACATGAACCGTCGGGCTTGCCGACAGCGTAATCCCCAGTTCCTTCTCCAGTGCCAGAAGCTCATCGTAAAGCTTATCATACTCATAATTACTCATAATCTCCTGCGCATCCTGATAATATGCCTTTCCGGCTCTATTTAGCAGCTCTACCAGTTCCTGCATCCTGATTTTCTTTGATTTGTTCATACAATCCCTCTAATTCTGTTTTTGTCAATTGCCGTACCTGCCCCGGCTTTAAGCTTCCCAGTTCAACGTTCATAATTCGCGTCCTTACCAGACGTTCCACCTGATAACCAAGTGCGCTGCACATCCTTCTGATTTGTCGATTCAATCCCTGCGTCAAGATAATGGTAAACGTATATTTCCCTACTTGTTCCACCTTGCATGGCCGGGTAACGACGTCCATCCCTTTCTCCGAATCCACCAGGCGGACGCCCTCTTCCATCTCTTTGACAAAGGCATCCGTAATCGGACGGTCTACCCGCACGCGGTATTCCTTCTCATGGCCGTATCTGGCACGCATCATCCCATTGATCAGATCTCCGTCATTGGTCATAATCAAAAGTCCTTCCGACTCTTTATCCAAACGCCCTGCATAGGTCACCCTTACTGGATAATTCAAATATCGGATAATATTTTTCTTCTCTCGTTTATCCTCAGTACAAACAATCCCGGCGGGCTTATGGACCGCCAGGACTATCTTCTCCTGCCCATGTGCAATTCGTTTCTTTCCAAGCCGGACTTCCTGCCCCGGCTCTACTTTCATTCCGGGAACTGCCCGTTTTCCATCCACGGTCACCCGCCCGCTCTCAATCAGGCGATCCGCTTCCCGTCTGGAACAGACCCCGGCTTCACTTAAATATTTATTCAGTCTCACCATTTTGCAATACTCCACTGATACTGTTATCTTCTACAAATGTGTTGCCGTTATACAGGAATAAAATGTCTGTAATTTTATGATTCTGCATCACTTCTGTAATATCTCCATAATAATATCGGGGATCAATCACAATGATTTCCCGATAATACGGTGTCAAAAACGGAATCACTGCATTGGCATAAGAATCTTTAAAGAGCAAGAGTCTTGCCGTCGTATCCGCTGTCGTTCGGATATCAAGCATCGAATAATTTCCTCCCAGAAACATGCCATACTTGTCCTTCCCCTTCAATTTGGAACGGTCATAAAGCGTCGCAGTCTTTTTCTGCTCGTCCACATAGTTGACCACTACTTCCACTGCGTCCTTGTCTTTTTTAGGCGCATAAATATAAATTGATTCCTCGTATCCAGCCTCATATCCGCTGGTCGAAGACAAGGTTCCGTTAAAATCGTTCGCCACTGCGTAAGGTTTAAACGCCGGCACCTTACTCGGATCCAATTTCATGTTCTTTACCAGTGTCTCGTAAGCATAGGAGGCACCAAGCGTCGTCCAGTGATGATCCGTGTGATAGTAAATCTCTTCATTCTTATGCTTCTTCATCGCCTTGCTGACATCAATCCAATGAACCGAATCGCCCAGGTCTTTTTGAATCTTCGCAAACTGTGCATCCTGATCTTCTGTCACTGCAAAAGGCGGAAGCTTATCTTGCAGTACATTCGCCGCGTTTGGCACCAGCATCATATACACGGGAAGCTCCGGATACTCCTCTGCAAATGCACGGATCGCATCCGTATTCTTCTTCACCTGTTCTTCATTCATCACAGAAATATCTTCCAGCAGATAATTATCGCTTCCTTTGAATACACCGTTCGCCTTACGCTTTCCGGCAATCAGATCAACTCTGGTCTTTAAAGATACCCAGAAATCTCTCCCGGCAAACTGGTCGGATTTATAAGATTCATACTGCTTCATAAATCTTCCACTTTCCACTGCCCCTAAGGTAAGCTTTGGCTTTTGCTCCAGCACTCTGTTCTCCTTCTCTGAGAACTCCTTATCCTGGGAAACCAGGTTGACCAGACAAATCAGCCCTGTCGTTGCCAGAAATACGATTGCCGCCGCTTTCATTCTCTGCAATTTTCTTCTATTTCCACCATCCGATTGTCCCATACTTACTCCTAAAATCTAAAATACAAAAATGGATTATATGTCTCTGTTACCAAATATGCAATACACAACAGAAACATTGCCGCATATACCACACAATTTGCCAGAATCTTGCCTCTTCCTGCCATAACTCGTTCATAGGCTCTGTGTACTATCGGCGTAGAACCGATCACCAACAAAATCAATAAGAGCAGATTCGTCGTCAAAAGATAAAGTCCCTCGCTGTCAACCAGCCCATTTGCACCAACGCCAAACATCAGCTGAATATAATCTACCGCACCGCCAAGGGTCGGGCTAAAGAAGAATACCCAGCCAATCAGCACAAGTACAAGGCTATAGATATGTCGAATCACTGCCGGGAGCCGCTCCAGTACTCTGCTAAGGAAATATTTTTCAAGAATCAAAATAAGTCCATAATAGAGTCCCCAGGCTACGAAATTCCATGCAGCGCCATGCCAAAGTCCCGTCAAAAACCATACAATCAGAAGGTTACGAAGATGCTTGATAACCGGAACACGGTTCCCGCCAAGAGGGATGTATACATACTCTCGAAACCAACTTCCCAAAGAAATATGCCATCTCCTCCAGAACTCCGTAATACTCTGAGAAATATACGGATAATCAAAGTTCTTTAAGAATTCAAATCCAAACATCTTGCCCAGACCGATTGCCATATCAGAATAACCGCTGAAGTCAAAATAAATCTGGAAAGCATAGGAAATACATCCAATCCAGGCGCTTAAGACAGACACCTTTCCAGGAGCAAGCGCCGCCACCTCTGTATATACCATACCGATAGTGTTAGCTAGCAGCACTTTCTTTGCCAGTCCTCGAATAAAGAACATACTTCCCTCGCCAAATTTTCCCCAGGACTCTTTCCTTACATGAAGCTGACGATCCACATCTGCATACTGCACGATCGGTCCTGCAATCAACTGCGGGAACATGGTTACATAAAGCGCAAAATCCAAAAGATTGGTCTGCACCTTTACATGCCCCCGATAAACATCAATAATATACGATAAGATCTGGAATGTATAGAAGGAAATTCCGATTGGAAGCGCCATTGCCCGGTAAGAAATGTCTACCGGTAGCACGGCACTTAGGCTGTCTAGCACAAATCCTTCATATTTAAAAAAGCCAAGAATACATAGGTTTACTGCCACCGTAAAGATCAGACTTCTCCTTGCTGCCGCCTGATCTCCCAAATTTCTCGCAATATCCAATCCGCAAATATAATTAAACAGAATGGAAAAGATCATTAAGAAAATGTAAACCGGTTCTCCCCACGCATAGAACAAAAGACTTCCAAAGAGAAGAATCACGTTCTTCATAGGTCTTGGTACCAAGTAATATAAAATCAATATAATAGGTAAAAACGTAAATAAAAATACGATACTGCTAAATAACATCTGTTATGGTTCCTCTCTATATGCTCTTCTGAAATGCTTCATAGATTTGATCTGCATCTTTGGAAATAGTCAGAATTACATAGTATCCTTTGTTCTCCAGCACCGCAGAGTTAATAAGCTTCGTCTGCTTTGCTCCATACCCTTCAAAACTTTCCTTCTGGGTACTAAGTCTCTTTGCCGCTGCCGCCTCTACCGACTCTGCCTGCGACTTATCTTTCAGCTTCACAACCAGTATTTCATTGACGCTCATCACATCATCCGGAATGTAGAGCATCACTCCATCATAATCATCGGCATTAAGCCCATAGTATTTTTTCAAATCCTGCGTTGTGCCTTTGGTCATTCCGTCTTCTTTTGTCACCGCCATAATTGCCTTGCGTATCGTCTTCACCGGTGTGCTGTTTCCACCTTCACGAATATTCAAAAAAACAATGTAAGCAATAAATACCAGCACCATCGCATATTTCAACAAATTCAATATATCAAACTTTTGCTTCTTCATTATAATTTTGCGACCTCCGCCATGTGTTCCACCCACTCCGTATAATAGTCCGGCGACATATGAATGCCATCCTCTTCGTAAAATGCTTCTTCTACCAGTCCGGTATTATCAATATAGGTCAATCCCTCTTTCTCACACATCTGTTGAAGCTGGGCATTAAACTCCGGAACCATCCCATAAACCGGCTCTGCCTCCACAACAGACGCCTTCACAGGAAGGATACTGTTCACATAAATCTTCGTCTCCGGAAGTCCTGCTTTCAACTCCTTGATCACCGCATCGTATTTCTCACGAAAAACCGCCGGATCCCCATTGCAGCCCTTGATATCATTCATTCCATATGCGAGAAATAATTTCTGAGGCTTTATCTCCAATGCTTTCGCGATATGTGTTTCTATAATTCCATCCTTACCGCCTGCAACTCCCGCTCCGCGCTCGGCCTGCACCAGCGACTGATCCAGGATCGAATATGCATATAATCCCTGTGTTACAGAATCTCCCATAAGAAGGCAATTCACAAACTTCTCTGCCGCTGGGCGATTCATCCATTCTTCATCAGCAAGACGCTCTTCTTCCTCCAATGCCTGAATCTTCTGATCAACTTCTGACACGTCTTTTTCTTCCATAATCACAAGCTTTTTTACACCTTTTTCCGTGTCCTCTTTCGGATTCATCAGCCGGATCACCACAATAATGACCCCTATCACCAGGAGCGCCGCAGCCACCATCAATGCAATCCGAAGCACATGATCCTTATCTTCTATTCTATTTCTCTGTCGTCTATTATTTGTTCCCACTTTTCTCTCCCCTGTCACATATGCTGATTCACGTACATACTGATTTTATTGTACTGTTTTCTATCCCAAAAGTCAAACTTATGCTATACTGTTTTCATATCATTACAAAAGGAGCTTTTACATGAATATTCTAACTTTATCCGCTAAAAATTGTATGTCCCATCTGCTTCTCAAGGACACTTTCGATCACTTTTCATTTATTGAAGGTGAAATCACAACCTTTAACACGTTCACTATCGATGGCTTCCTCAAAAAAGATTTTTTTGACGAGGCACCAGAAGACGTACACTCTCACTGGAAAGATGTGCGGGAATTCTGTTTTCAGATCATTCGAGGAAAACGGACACCGCTTAGCTTCAAGATTATCCTCTCTCTTGCTCCGGAAAACTTTGCAGACTTCCTCCTTAAATACGAAGTCAGCGGATTCCGTCCGGAGGATATTCAGGGAATGTATTTAAACCTCAACTATGACGGTACCCGCTTAACTTGTACTACCGGTATCTCTCTGAAATTGTTCACTATGGATAAGACACTGGAAAAAGCATGGGATGATGCAGCACAGAAGAAACTGTTGGAACTGGAATTGGTTATATGATACCCTCATACTCCCATGTAATTCCATGATCTGCTGAGCGAAATACAATTCCAGTGCTTTCACTCGCCTCTGTTGTAACCATTACCTTCAATATATCTCCATCTTTCTGCGGCATATGGAAATAATCGTAATCTTCCACCGTATATCCGTATTCTTCTGCAACTGCCGGCATTTCTATTACTGCACTCATAGGAAATTCTATTTTTTCAAAAGACAGTCCCCCATCTCTAGTCGCATATAACGCCGAACCCGACTGTGATGCTCCTGTAAGTCCAATCACTCCAAACTGCTCGTCAAAAAATACCAGACCTTCCGTCACTCCGATTTGCCCGCCGAATGGATCTTCATTGATTCTCTCCCACGTTTTTCCCGCATCCACACTCTTTTCCATCACGTAGTATCTGCTTCCTGCAGCAGCATCAGCAACCACCAAGCGCCATCCTTTCTGCTCATTCAAGAAAAAATACATCGTTCCATCACTTTGATCGATGGTCCAAAGCTTGGTATCTTTTGCCGATTCTACTTGCTGCTGTGTATTTTTTTGTTTTATTTCCTTTTGACTAATATATTCCGGCTCCATCATATAGCGTACCGGCGTCACGCTCTCCACTTCCGGTATATGAAGTGATACTTCAAACCCGATGATCTCACCGCCATTTCTAAGCTGTTTAAAATATTCGTTTCCCCTCAATACTCCATATCCTTCTTGTCCTTTGGAACTTCCTTCGATATATTGCAGACCTTCTTCTGTCTGAAATGCCCTGCGCCCCATATAAAGGATCTCATATGTCTGTGATTGTCCGCTATACTCTGCCCATTCCTTTACCTGATTTTTCCAGTCTGCCTTTTCCAAAATCTCGCTCATTGGAGACAAGCGCATATCTTCCTCATATTCTCCGCCTGCATTGCCGTCTGTCCAGACTGTCATAGTATCACTTTTTTGGGAATTGTACTCAATGAGATACGTATTTTTCTTCCCTTTCTCATCCTGCCCGTACAACAAGGTGTCAATGCTCTGAATTCCCCCGGTTTCATCAAAGGACACCTGAAATCTTCCCGATACATAGAGCGTTTCCGGCAGTTTTAATCCCTGCTCTAAGTCCGATAAGATTCCTTCGACTCCGCTTTCATATAAATTATTATGTTCTAACGCAATCTCTTTTTTGTGCGTCCATTCATACACCTTCCAGGACAACGCACCATTGTACGGAATTGCAGAATAAATGATGCGCCCTCCAAAGAACAATGTCACAGCAAGCATCACTACAAGTTCTATAGAAAAAATTTTCTTTTTCATTCCATTTTCAGAGTCTTCTTTTTTCTGATGTTTTCTTCCAATCAGCCACATAACCAAAGTGCACACGAGCCCCAATAGCACAACCAGCAATTTGAGCATATGACTTCGCAGTCCTCCATATTGACATAAATGCCATAATTGATACAGCATTACAATGTAAAATACCAGGCTTAATTTTCCACCAATCCTATATACGTGCAACATAATTCTCCCTCCAAAATCATAGAAACCACACCGTTTTCATGTCATTGTCAGTTATTCGTAAAAATATCTTTCTAATGTTTATGATATTTACATAAATATTACATATGTAGGAATTAAAAGTCAAGTAAATTTGCAAATACCTTTTAGGTGTTTTCATTGCATTCAACATATGCCTGTGCTAAGATAAGAAAAAGGAAGACTGAGGCTCCATCTGCCCAGTCTTCCTTTTTATATTCTTCTCCTTATTTGTTACTCCACCGTGCGAATTCTTTCTACCACTGACTTTTTCCTGCCGATCAACCGCTCAACAATAAGTGGCACTGCCACACATACGACTACTACAATAACCGCCATAATAAAGACAGGAAAGACCGGAATCATAAAAGGTACTCCGCGATAATTCATAGACTGATACAGATAATAAGTTACCGCGGTTCCTAGCGTTGCTGTCAAGAACAAAGAGATTCCCGCAAATAGCAAGCCTTCTATCATTAGCATCCGGCGCATCTGTTTCTCCGTCATTCCCACACTTTCCAAAATTGCCAATTCCGTCTGGCGGCTCTGTATATTTCCGGTCATTGTATTGACATAATTCAAAATTCCAATCAAAGCCAAAATCAACACAACTCCTATGCCTACACCCATCATATTTCCCTGTGCCTTCTCTACATCTTCTGCTTCTTCTATCTTAGAATCAAAGGAGAAATCTTTGTAATGCGAACTGTCATTCATTAATTGCATAAGAGCATTTTCCGTTTCTTTTTGGTATTCCTCTTCGTACTTAATTCCCACTTTGGATACATAGGTATTGTCTGCAAACTCTTCTATCGCCCGATCACTGACAATCAAAGTTGGCGGCATACCAAGGAGAGCCCCCGTATAATAGTTCTCATCTGTCAAACCTGCAATTTTAAATGTTCTTGTATGCTCTCCATTTCCATATTCTGCACAAGTAATCTTTTTTCCTGTAAGATCACTATTTTTAAATTCCAGACTGTTCCGATAAATTAAGCAAGTCTCTCCGGAAAGGAAACTATCTTTGTCTATCGGATGTTGCAGTAATTGATTCAGATAATCAAAGTCCATTTCGTCAATGCC
This sequence comes from Dorea sp. ICN-14282, assembly GCF_037890115.1. Classification (NCBI taxonomy): domain Bacteria; kingdom Bacillati; phylum Bacillota; class Clostridia; order Lachnospirales; family Lachnospiraceae; genus Dorea; species Dorea sp. ICN-14282. The sequence continues at coordinate 74,411 of NZ_JBBKBH010000002.1, forward strand.
AATCATAAATGAGCCAAAATTCTCCGGATGTTCCTGATGTTCTTTCCGGTCTTCTTCATATGGATAATACATCCACATATCATAACTTTCTTCCATCCATTTATCGATCACTTCCGATTCCCACGGAAACATAATCTCTGTACTCTTAATAGGATGAACGTCTTTGACACCTTCTGTTTTTTTCATTTGCTCCAGCATGGTTTCATCGATAATCTGCGTCCAGTCGTTATGGTTTTCCTCCTTGAGCGTGTCATTTTCCACGACCAGATCAAGATTCATATAATTTCCTACGATTGTCCGTGGTCCTTCGCTTTTAAGAAGTGTAACCAGACACAGAAATACACACAGGCTAACCGTCAAGGACAACACCACCACAACCGTTTTTTTCTTATCTTTTGCAAGTTGTTCCTTCGCCATTCGTAAGATCAGATTTCCATTCCCGGTTTTCCGCATACTCTTCTTTCCTGTCTGTACGCGGTAGCCAAGGGCTTCCACCGGAGATATAGAAACCGCCAGCTTCGCCGGCTTCCTGCTTCCCATATAAATGGTAACGCCTGTAAGTAAAATAGTAAGCAAAAACACAAGTGGATGAAAGCGTACTTCAATGACTGCCTCCCGTATTCCCAATGCCTTCACCACTTTTGGAATCAGGAAAAATGCCACAAGACTTCCGACTGCAAGTCCAACTGTCATCCCAATCGATGCAATAAAAATCATTTGTCTGTGCATAAAGCGGTGAATTTGTCTTCCGGTCATCCCCACAGTCTGCAAAAGTCCATAATAGCGGACGTTCCCGGATACCGAGAGATATAAAATATTGTAAATCAACAAATACGCACTGAAACAGGTAATCAGTACCAAACCGATCATTCCCATAAGAATCTCTAAAGCATTGCTGTAATCAGACAAGAAAAATAAATTCTGCTGTTTTTCCAGCTCCATACTTGCAAGAAACACATCCTGTTCTTTCTTGGGCATATATTTCTTCTCAAAGTCAAGATAATACCTCGTACTCCTCACATCATAAAGTTCATAACCGGACTGTTCAAAATACGCTTTTGACATATAAAAAGTATCTGTATCACCATAGCCTTCCCACATACCGGAGATGCGAAATTCTTTTGTATAGCTTCCGTTTTTATCCCCGTATTTCATCCGAAAGGAATCTCCGATTTCAAGATTTTCCAGACCGCATTCCTTCAGCGCGTCCACCGACGCCATCACTTCATTTTCCTTGGTTGGATATTTTCCCTTCACCCATTTGACCGCAGGTCTCTTAATCTGATTCCAATAAGCATCATCTGCCCACACCAAGCCGACATTCGGTGTTTTATCTTTTTCTGTCTCCTCCACATAACCACAGACTACCACCGCTCCAGTTTCTTTTATGTCCGGATTCTTTTCACACACCGCCTCCTGCTCTTTGGTAAGCCCATATAAAATGGCATCATATTCCCCTCCATTGAGGCGGATATTCTGGGTTTTCTGCATTTTAAAATATGTAATGCCCACCGTAAATACACTGAACAACATAAAGGTCGCAAGCGCCACCGCCATAATCATAATCATGCTTCGTCTCCGGTTGTTGTTAAGAGAACGCCCCGCCATACGACTGATCACCTTCTGATTATTATTCTTAATCATCAAGCTCACCCGCCTTTACTACATGACCGTCCTCAATTCTCACAATACGGTCCGCCATCTGGGCAATATCCTGATCGTGGGTGATTAAAATCACCGTCTGCTTAAACTGGCGCGCCACCATTTTCAGAAGCCCCATAACGTCATGGCTGGTTGCTGTATCAAGATTTCCAGTGGGTTCGTCGGCTAAAATGATGCTCGGCTTTGATGCAATTGCCCTTGCGATTGCTACCCTCTGCTGCTGTCCTCCCGACAACGTATTCGGAAGCGCTTCCCGCTTTTCATCCAATTGAAGAAGTTCTAATATCTCGTCTACAAATTCTCTGTCAATGTGTTTTCCATCTAACTCAATGGGAAGAACTACATTTTCATATACATTGAGATCTGGCACCAGATTATAACTCTGGAATACGAAGCCCACCTTCCTTCTGCGGAAGATGGCAAGCTGTTCTTTGCTAAGCTTCCCAAGCGCCTTATCCCCTACATATACTTCTCCTGAAGTCGGTGTATCCAATCCGCCGATCATATGCAAAAGCGTACTTTTCCCACTTCCCGATTTCCCAATGATCGCCACAAACTCCTGCTCTCTCACTGCAAAATTCACATCATCCAATGCTTTCACCGTATGAGTTCCCAAACGATAATATTTTTTTAGATTTTTCGTCTTCACAATCCATGATTCCATATTTTAGTCTCCTTTTCTCGTAATCCAGAAAGATTTCTCTTTCTAAGGAAATCATACGAATGAAAAATCACAAACCAGTTACGATTTGTGATTTTTTCTATCTTTTTTCTGTCCTTTTTATCCTTCATTCGGAAAATACAGCCTGAACTCTGCCCCTCGCCCTACCTCTGAGCGCACTTCAATATATCCGTTCTGCAATTCCATAATCTGTCTTGCAAGGTAAAGTCCGATTCCGATACCCTCCTGTTCATGTACCTCCGGTTCCCGATAGAAGCGAGTGAAAATCTGTGCCTGCCGCTCTGTGGCAATCCCTTTTCCTGTATCTCGAATGCTAAGCCTTGTAAAAATCTCCTGAGGCTTGATCTCAATATGAATCTTTCCTCCTGCCTCTGTATATTTTACTGCATTATCCAAAAGATTGAAAATCGCTTCTTCCGTCCACTTTCTGTCATGGCAGATTGGGAATTTTCCTTCTGCATCCACCGATATTTCAATCTGTTTCTTTGCTGCCAGAGGTACAATCTGAGCTACCGCATGTGAAAGTGTCTGTACCAGATCCTCCTTTTCTTTCTTAATGAGAATAATTCCAGTCTCAAGTCTCGACATCTTCACCATATTCTGAAATAAGAAATTAAGCTTATCAATCTGTTTCTCCATTTTCACAAGATATTCCTGCCCTCGCTTGGAAGTCAGTTCCTTAGACAAAATTTCAAGATAAAGTTTCTGATTGGCAATCGGTGTCTTCGTCTGATGGGAAATATCAGAAATCAACTCTTTAATGGTCTCCTTTTGCTTTCGGTTGGCATCCTGCCTTACTTTCCATACCTTCGAAAGTCTGCCTAACTTCTCATTGATTTTTCCATATAAGGTGTCTTCCATATCTTCTGCGTCTTCCATCTCTTTGTCAGAAAGCAGATCATCCAGATGTCTTTCAAGACGGTCGGCGAAATCATAAACATCCTTCTTTTGCTTATAAAGTTTATATAACAATAAAATAATTAACAATAATAAACATATAATCACTATGATAAATCCAACCATTGATATCCCATCCCATATACATTTGAAATATATTTGTGCTGCGTATCTTCAATCTTTCCCCGCAGACGGTTCACATTTACAACCAGCGTATGTTTATCTACAAACTGGCCGTCACAATCCCACAAACGCTCCAACAAAACATTGTAAGTGAGAAGCTGGCGCCTATGCTCCAGAAAGACTTGCAAAAGCTTAAATTCTGTAGGCGTCAGCGAACAAGGCTTCCCATTTACTTCCACCTTAGCTTTCGACAAATCTGCCCTGAGATATCCGTCATCAAATACGTTGTCTTCCTCCTCGGACACAAGCTTTAGCATGACGCGAATCTTTTTCAACAGAATTTTCATGGAAAATGGTTTGGTCACATAATCTTCTGCGCCAAGCTCATACCCCAAGAGCGCGTCTTCCTCCAAATCTCTGGCTGTCAAAAACAAAACAGGAACGTCCTTCTTTTCCTTCACCCATTTACAAAACGTGAAGCCTTCCCCATCAGGAAGATTTACGTCCAACAAGATAAGATCCGGCTCCTGCTCGTGATATCTGTCCCTCGCCTCTTTTATGGAGTATGCAGAAGACACCTCGTATCGTTCCTGCCGAAGCATATACATAATACTTTCATTTAATTCATAATCATCTTCTACTAGTAATATGGTCTGCATGAAAATCTACCTCTTGACGTTCTGATATGTTTCTTACTTTTCTTTCTCCACTTTACAACTTTCTCATGGCATTTTCAATTCAAAAAAACGAGAGCAACAAGAAATCCTTTTCTTGCTACTCTCGTTTGCTATATTTTTATATGTTATAAAATTTACGGAACTTATTTTGTAAGCAGCATCATAATCTCATTGCTTCTCTTTACAAAAGCGGTCATCTCGTCCGGATTCAGCGGTTTGTGCGCAAGCATTGCCAAATCATAAAGCTGTTTACAGATCACACCTGCATGCTCATCCTCCTGATGCTCTGCCACATACTGTACCAGTGGATGATTTGCATTCAGAATCAGCGCTGTCTCCATTCCCATATCCATTCCTGCCATGCCATACATCTTCATCATTTCCTGCATACGGCGGCTCTGCTCAGACAGGGTAATCATGGATGCCACGCTGTCATCTTTCAGCTTCTCAATCTTTACATCCAGCTTGTCATTGCCAAGCTCTTTGCGGAAGATCTCAATCAGGCTGTCAGATGTCTTCTTGAATGCTTCCTTTTCTTCCTCACTGATCTCTTCCTTAACATCTCCCGTTACATCGGCATCAATTCTCTGGAAACGAACCGTTGGATTTCTCTGCTCTAACTGGGTAATAAATGCAGAATCAATGTTATGATTCAAGATCACTGCGTCCTTGCTCTGGTTACGGAACAGGTTAATATACTGGCTCTGCTGAACCTCATCCGTAACATAATAGATCGTAGTCTTGATCTCTTCCACCTTATTATCATCTGGATTCTCGGCATTTTCACCCTGATGATCATTTGGCTCTACGGTTTCTCCGCCATTTTCCTCGATACAGTCTTTCAGCGTCAGATACTTAGAATCCAAATTCTTGAACAGGATTGCATCTTTCATCTTATCGCAAAACTTTTCATCTTTTAAGCAGCCGAATTTGATGAATGGACTGATATTATCCCAATATTTCTCATATTCTTCCCGTTTGGTCTTACACATACCAGACAATTTATCGGAAACTTTCTTTGCAATATAATCTGCAATCTTTGTCACAAATCCATCGTTCTGAAGCGCACTTCTTGATACGTTCAATGGAAGATCCGGACAGTCAATGACACCCTTTAATACCATCAGGAACTCAGGAATCACTTCCTTAATATTGTCTGCGATAAATACTTGATTGTTATATAATTTGATCGTTCCCTCAATGGAATCATATTCTGTGTTGATTCTTGGGAAGTACAGGATTCCCTTCAGGTTAAATGGATAATCCATATTCAGATGAATCCAGAATAATGGCTCCTTGTAGTCTAAGAATACCTTGCGGTAGAATTCCTGATAATCTTCATCACTGCACTCATTCGGGTGTTTTGCCCACAGTGGATGAACGTCGCTGATAGATACCGGGCGCTTCTTAATCTTCACCTTTTCCTTGGCAGGAGAAACTTCTACCATCTCTTTTTCGCCATTTTCATTTTCTTTTTCTTCCATCTTGGCATCTTCGTGGATGTGCTCGATCACCTCGTCATCCTCTTTTAAATCTGCCTCGTCGATGGTCTCGTACTCCGGCTCTGCATTCGCATTACTTAAGAAAATCTCTACAGGCATGAAGGAACAATATTTCTCCAATACCTCTCGAACACGGTATTCATTCGCAAATTCAATGCTGTCCTCATTCAGATACAGGGTAATCTCCGTACCTACCCCTTCTTTGGTTCCATCCTCCATCTCATACTCGGTACCCCCGTTGCTGACCCAGTGTACCGCTGTCGCTCCATCTTTATAAGACAGGGTGTCAATATGAACCTCATCTGCTACCATAAATGCAGAGTAGAATCCCAGTCCAAAGTGACCGATCATATCGTCTTCTGTTGTTTTATCTTTATATTTCTCCAAAAACTGTGTTGCGCCGGAAAATGCAATCTGTGTAATATATTCTTCAACCTCATCCGCAGTCATTCCCAATCCGGTATCAATAAATTTCAATGTCTTTTCTTCCGGATTTACTACAACCTGAATGGATGCTTTATAATCGTCCGGAATCTGATACTCTCCCATCATATCCAGTTTCTTCAACTTGGTAATCGCATCACATCCATTGGAAATCATCTCACGAATAAAGATGTCATGATCGGAATACACCCATTTCTTAATAATTGGAAATATATTCTCGCTACTGATTGATAAACTACCCTTTTTTGCTGCCATATTTATCACTCCTATTTTTATATTAAGGCGAACCTTCCGCCTTTTTATCTAATGGATATGATAATACGCGTCCGCCTAAAAGTCAACACAAAATTAGCACTCTTTATCAAAGAGTGCTAATAATTGAATGAAAACTATAAAATTTTTATAAACTCTATTCGATGCTCTTTAAGGACTCTACCATATCAATCTTCTTCAGCTTAAAGTACATGACTCCATTTACAATCAACGAAAATGCAATGGTAAACAACAAACTGTACAAATAACTCGGCGGATTGATATTTCTTCCAAACATTGCTGCATCTACCTCTACCGTCTGAATAATGAAAAGATGCAGAATCCTTCCAAGTCCAGCTCCTACCAGCGCACCGATGAAAGTCAGCAGAATATTCTCCCGGTATACATATGCACCAACTTCCTTATCATAAAAGCCCAAAACCTTCAGTGTCGCCAGTTCTCTCTGCCGCTCTGCTATATTAATATTGTTCAGATTATAGAGCACCACAAAGGCCAGCATTCCCGCTGAAATAATGAGCACCACAATCACCAGATTCAAGCTCTTTAACATCTCATTTAACTGCTTCTCAATCTCATGCATATAGCTGACACTAAGTACCTCATCCCTTGCTAAGATATCCTCGCCCGCCTTCTCAAGCTCCTCTTTTGTACAGGAATCCTTTGCCGCGAACAACAGGCAGTTATACTCAGGGATTCTTCCATAGACCTTCTCATAGCATGCAGGCGTAAAGTAAATATAATGTCCCATATAGTTTTCACAGATGGCCGTTACCTTCACTTTGGGATTTCCTGCCGCCTCATCCTTAATCTCGATCTTTTGACCCGCTTCCACGTTAAGAAGCTTCGCCGTTTTTTCACTTAAAATTACGCCTTCGTCCGTCAATTCATAAGCTTTCTTCGTTCTCCGATCTCGGAAATTCACGTATTTCTCTACCTCTCCCGGATCCGCAAATACACACTGGTACGCATCTCGTTCTTTCTCACCATGCTTCAGTGTTACATTCATCATTGTTGCGTTCATAAAACGACTGACATCCGGGTCTTTGGAAAGGGACTTCTCCAGTTCGGCTTCTTCTGCTTCTGTCAAATCTTCTTCCGGGAAAATACTTCCGTCATAGGTCTGAATCTGTGCATACTGAAGGTCTGCAATCTCAAAAATGGAATCTCGAAGTCCAAATCCAACCAGCATCAGCGCCATACAGCCGCCAATTCCAAAAATCGTCATAAAGAACCGCTTTTTATATCGCATCAAGTTGCGTACTGTTGATTTCCAGATGAAGCTTAAATGTTTCCAGATAAATCCAACTCTCTCTAACAGCACCCTTTTCCCGTTCTTAGGCGCCGGCGGACGCATCAGCACTGCTGGCTGCGCTCCCATTTCCCGATAACAAGACAACATTGTCGCTCCTAACGTACACGCAATTGCCACAAAGGAGGCCGCCAACGCATATCCCACATGATACGGTACTAATATTTCCGGAATATGGTGATACATAATTCCATAGGCATAGATAATGATATAAGGAAGAACCTTCTCTCCTACGAGAACACCGATCACACTTCCTCCTGCTGATGCCAGCAGAGCATAACCCAAATACTTAGACGCAATCGTAAATTTCCCATATCCCAGTGCCTTCATGGTTCCGATCTGCGTTCTCTGTTCTTCCACCATACGAGTCATACTAGTCAAGCTTATCAGCGCTGCCACCAAAAAGAAGATCACCGGAAACACCTTTCCGATCGCCCGCATTCTGTCTGCATTCTCCCCATATCCTGCGAATTCCGGAAGGGAACTGCGATCGGTAAGATACCATTTAGGAAGTTCAATCTTCTGAACTTCCGCCTCTGAATCAGCAATCTTTTGTTCCCCTTCTGCAAGCTCTTCCTCTGCCTTTATGCGCCCTTCCTCCGCTTTTCTCTTCGCTTCCGAAAGCTCTTCCTGAGACGCCAAAAGCTCTGTCTCCCCAGATGCCAGTTCCTTTTCCTTACTTCCAAGCTCTGCATATCCCGCCTGAATCTGACTCTGGCCGGATTGAATCTGACTGTACGCCGTCGCAAGCTGAGCCTGCGATGCATCCAATGCCGCTTTCACTCCTGCAAGCTGCGCCGACGCCGCGTCTAATTCCTGCTGCCCAGCTGTCACTTTTGCATTTAACGTGTTATATCCGTTCTGGGCTTCAGTAATCGCTCCCTCTAACGTACTTTCCTGCATCCGCAAGCCTTCCAGAAGCTTTTCTTCATCTGAAGTAAGAGTCCCGGAAGCTTCTTTTTCCTCCAGAGGCCTTATTGCTTCCTGTACACCGGACAACTGTCCCTGCAGCGTCTGAATCCGTCCCTCCAGCTCCGTCACCTGTGCTCTTGCCGCCTCCAAAAGCGGCTCCGTCTCCGCTTTCTTTTGCAAAAAAGCGGCCTCTGCCTGATCATACGCGGTCTTTCCATTACTCCATTCCAGTATACCCGCGTCATACTGCGCCTTTGCTTCTTTTATCTCCTGCTGCTTTGCCTCCAGCGTCGATCGGGCAGCGGTAATCTGACTCTTTCCGCTTTGAATCTCCGCTCCCGCCGCTGCAATCTGGCTTTCCCCGCTTGCAATCTGCGCCTCGGCATCTGCAAGAGTTGTCTCTGCTTCTGTTCTTCCGGCCTCCAGTTCCTCCTTCGCCTCCGTGATGGCCTCATTGACTTCATCCACCAATTCCTGCCTGCGAATCTGTCCCCGCTCTTTCGTAATGGCTTCTACTTTCTCCATTACCTCCTCTACCCGCTCATCATAAGCATCGGTGTAAGCAGTCAGTTCTCTGGCTTCCTCTACTTGAAGATAGGCTTCTGTATAAACCTCTAGTACAAACGTACTATCCGGCACCACCAAAAAGCCATCTATGCTTCCAGTTCCAATCGTGGTACTGCCTCTGCCAAAAGAAATATAGCAGGGACTGTTCCCAAGTCCCACTACCGTTAACTCTTCCTCTTTCAGTGTATCAGACACCGGTGCATCCGTTCCTGATTCCAGCTTAATGATATCCCCAATCTCATATCCCATTTCATCATCAGCCAGACACTCCCCCGCTTTCTTCGGAAGTCTTCCCTCACTGACGGTCACCTGATTCATCTTCTCCTGCAAGGACATGACATGAAGAACCTGCTGATTCTCTCCTGTTGTGCTCAAAAAATCCGCACTATAAGCTCCCTCTGCCGCTGCAACGCCATTCACTTTCTGAAACGCCTTTAAGTCATCCTCTGTGATTCCATAAGTTGAAACTGTTTTCAGATCCATCAATTTTTCCTGATCATAATAAGAATCACCCGTCAGACGCATGGAAGGCTCCGAGGCACGGATCCCTGAAAAGAACGCTACTCCCAGCGCCACAATAAATAAAATGGACAAAAATCGCCCCGGGCTTTTCCGTATTTCCATATAAAAATCTTTTCGTGTCGCTTTTGTTCCCATACGCATTACCACTCTATCGTCTCCACCGGTACCGGATGTTCATTTTCCACAATTTTGGAAACTTTTCCATTCTTAATCTTAATGACTCTGTCTGCCATTGGCGCAATTGCTGAGTTGTGAGTAATCAAAATTACCGTCATCCCCTTCTTCCTGCAGGTGTCCTGCAGAAGCTTCAAGATGGATTTCCCTGTATTGTAATCCAGCGCTCCCGTCGGCTCGTCACACAAAAGAAGCTTCGGATTCTTAGCCAGCGCTCTGGCAATAGAGACTCTCTGCTGTTCCCCTCCGGACAGCTGTGCCGGAAAGTTATAGAGGCGATCTCCAAGACCTACTTCTTCCAGCACTTCTCTTGCATCCATCGGATCTTTGCAGATTTGAAGAGCCAATTCCACATTCTCAAGCGCCGTCAAATTCGGAATCAGATTATAGAACTGAAACACAAATCCGATATCATCCCGCCGATATCCGGTCAGCTTTTTCTGGGAATATCCGGCAATATCAGCTCCATCCACCAGAACTTTCCCTTCCGTAGCAGTATCCATTCCTCCAAGAATATTCAGCACGGTAGTTTTCCCTGCGCCACTGGGACCTACCACCACTGCAAATTCTCCTTTTTTTATAGAAAAATCGATGCCGTCCGCCGCCATAATCTCGACTTCTCCCATCTGATAACGCTTCTTCACATTTTCCAATTTTACAAAATCTTTCATGACTCCCCTCCGAACCAAAAAACCTTTCTTGTATCTTTTTATTATACCACGTATAATAAAGAAAAAAGGATAGACAAATTATAAAACTATTATAAAAATCATTTTTGGAACAAGGAGGAACTCTTATGTTTGTAACAAGAATCATTGCAGTGGAAACAGACGAACAAATTAGAGAAACTGCCGCTCTGGCCTCTCAGATCTGGCGCCAGCACTTCACCCCCATCATCGGTAAAGACCAGGTGGAATACATGCTTACAAAATTCCAGTCCTATTCTGCTATCAAAGCACAGATCGAGCAAGACGGCTATGAATATTTCCAGTGTCTGGCAAACGGTGTACTTGCTGGGTATGCCGGCATTCACGAAAAGGACCACGCCCTGTTCTTAAGTAAACTATACATCCATGAACAATTCCGCGGATACCATCTTGCAACAGAAGCATTGAAATTCCTCGTTGCTCTTTGCAAGACCCGTGGTCTTAACTGCATCTGGCTGACCTGCAATAAACACAATGATACTACACTTGCAATCTATGATCATCTGGGCTTTCGAATCGTAGATGAACAGGTTGCAGATATCGGAAATGGATTCGTTATGGATGATTATATCCTGATGTATGAAATTTAGATCTATAACAGGAAAGTGAACAGCAAAAAACCAGTGAATGAGCATTTGTGCTCATTCACTGGTTTTTTAGTCATTACAAGACTCAATGCCTTCGTGGCTATTCTTTTCCATTAAAGCAATACGTACATATTTTACAAGGCTCCAATCCAATGGAAGCGATCAGATCATCCAATCTATGATAACGAAGTGTCGTAAAGTTCTGACGTTTTCTGATCTCTTCTACCATCTGCTCATATTTGCAGCTGCACGGATCCGCATACTCTTCCAGCACTTCCCTGGAGCATTCTCCGCCTTCCAGTTCCCGGATCACCTGTCTGGTGATCAGATCCATCTCCGATTTAGACCGTGAGAAGTTCAAATATTTACAACCGAACAGCAGCGGCGGACATGCCGGTCTTACGTGCACTTCCTTGGCCCCGCTCTGATACAGGAACTCTGTCGTCTCTCGAAGCTGTGTTCCGCGAACGATAGAATCGTCGATCAAAAGCAGCTTCTTATTCTCAATCAACGCTTTTACCGGGATCAACTTCATTTTAGCAATCAGATTTCTCTGACTCTGATTGGTTGGCATAAAGGATCTTGGCCAGGTTGGCGTATACTTGATAAACGGTCTTGCATACGGGATTCCCGCCTCATTAGAGTAGCCGATCGCATGGGCAATTCCTGAATCCGGCACTCCTGCTACGATATCCGGCTGCACGCTGTCACCATCCCGTTTCGCCAGCATACTTCCGCATTTATACCGCATCTCTTCTACATTAAGTCCTTCATATGCAGAGGTCGGATACCCATAGTATACCCATAAAAAGGAACAGATCTTCATCTCTTCTCTTGGTTCACTGACTGTTTCCACTTTTTCCGGAGTGATAAAGGCGATCTCTGCCGGTCCCAACTCTTTATAATCCTGGTATCCAAGATTAATATAGGCAAAGCTTTCAAAGGATACACAATAAGCATCTTCCTTACAGCCGATGACTACCGGTGTCCTTCCATATCGGTCTCTTGCTGCATAAAGACCTTCTTCCGTCATCAACAGAATGGACATGGATCCATCTACGCTCTCCTGTACATATCGGATTCCTTCTACAATAGAACTCTTTTTACAAATCAAAGATGCCACCAGCTCCGTCGCATTGATCTGCCCAGTGCTCATCTCTTGGAAATGAGAGTGTCCATCCCGGTAAATCTGTTCCAAAAGCTCTTCGGTATTGTTGATCTTTCCAACTGTCGTAATGGCAAAGCTTCCCAAATGCGACTGAATCAAAAGCGGCTGTGGTTCAAAGTCTGAGATACAGCCGATTCCGAGATTTCCATGCATCTCCCCTACATCCCTGTCAAACTTGGTTCTAAACGGTGAATTCTCGATATTATGAATTGCACGGTTAAATCCTTCCTCGCCATAAGTTGCCATTCCTCCACGTCTGGTTCCCAGATGAGAGTGATAATCGACTCCGTAAAACAGCTCCAGTACACAATCATTTTTTGATGCTACTCCAAAAAAACCACCCATTATGATTCTCCTTTTCTTTGCTCCTGTTTTTTGCTTTTGTTTTATTAATTTTAATTATCTTTCTCTGCGATATATATATACCACTAATAAATTGTACCACACGACCGGTCTCATGTCTAATTCTTTTCACACCGTATCTCATAAAATACAATGCATATTTCTCCCGGTGCTAAAATCCGCTAAAACATCTCCCGACACAATTTCTCCATCTGCTCCTGCACCATAACGCCGTCCCGGTCATCTGTCATGGTAACGATTACATCCCCAGTCTGAAGTTTTGTTCTGCCCCTTGGAATCAATTCCTCCGATCCTCTTTGAATTACTACTAACAGGCAATTATCCGGCCATTCAATTTCGCTGATCCGCTGTTCTTCCACCCGTGATCCTTGATGCACGACATAATTCGTCAGAATCTTTTCTCCCTTTCCTTCCGGTTCCACTTCTCCTTGACGCCCCAAAATCCGTTCCAGAAGACTTTCGTAGATTGGCTTGGATTTCAAAAGGGTTGCCACTACATACGCGACAATCGATACAATAGCCAGCGATAACATCTGACTCAATGATCCTGTCATTTCAAAAATCAGAATAATCCCAGTCAGTGGAGCGCGTACAATGGCCGAGAAATATCCTGCCATGGCAAGCAGCACAAAGTTATTGACATATCCTGGATCCAGCCCAAAGAACTGAACTCCCGCCGTCGCAAATGCTCCGCCAATGAATCCGCCAATAACCAAAAGTGGGAAGAAAATCCCGCCCGGCGCACCGGAGCCAAAGCTCACCGCTGAGAAAAGAAAACGTCCGATTAAGATAAAGATGACGGTAGACAATAACATTTCCGTATGGGTAAGCTCCTCAATCAGCGCATGACCACTTCCCAAAAGCTTTGGAACTGTAAGTCCTAAAACCCCGGCACACCCAAAAGGAATCATCATCTTTACCACCATAGGTACTTTCTCCATCTTCCGATAAACACTCTGCGCCTTCAATGTAAACCAGTTGTAAAAAGCTCCTGTAATTCCAAGCACCACACCAAGCAGAAGAATCATCCAGTAGTATTCCTGAGGAAGAGCCTTAAGAATATCAAATTGGAATACCGAATCCACGCCAAGCACTGTCGAACTTAAGAAATCCGCCGTCAAAGACGACGCCATCACCGATACCAGCACCGACACGGAAAAATTCTTATGCACTTCTTCCAGGGAAAACATAACTCCCGCAAGCGGCGCATGAAAGGCCGCCGACAGCCCGGCGCTGGCCCCGCAAGTCAACAGGAACCTCTCTTCTGTCTTTCCTCTGTCAAGTCCCTGAGATACCGCTTTTCCGGCCATTGCCCCAAGCTGAATAGAGGGGCCTTCCCTTCCCAGTGCAAGACCTCCCAACAGGCACAGAAAACCACCAAAGAATTTGGCCGGAATCACCCGCTGCCACCTCTGATTCAGTTTCCCTACCATCTCTCCTTCCAGCTGAGGAATCCCACTTCCCGATATCATCGGCTCATACCTCACCAGACGGCTTACTATCCACGCCATTACAAAAAGGACCGCAAACCATCCTGCGATCCTTAGTGGGTCCCGTCCGATAAAATCAAGAATCTGATTCAGCCCTTTGGATGCCCCCTCCAGACACAACCGATAGAGAAGCACCAGCAGACCGCCGATGCCTCCTACCAGGATTCCTTCTCCTATTAATATTACCTGAAACCTCTGTGCACGCTTAATGGTGCTGGATGTATCCTTCTTCACATCCATTCCTCCACATCTCCTATAATATGCCGATAAAACGCAAGAACGCTTCTCTGCCTTCCGGTGTACATTTATATACGCCGGCGTCTTCCAGCACATGAGTAAATGTAATGCCGACTTCTTCTTTCAAGATATCCATTACATTCTCTTCTGTTATCTTATCATATTTTGGAAGGAATTTCTCTACCCATTCTGCATGCTTTTCAATTTTCTCATTGCTTCTGATTTCTTTGCCATTTACCAGATAATCCGAAAGAATCTCCAGCTCTTCTTTCAGACGCGCCGGAAGTACTGCCAGTCCCATTACCTCAATCAAACCAATATTTTCTTTCTTGATATTGTGATACTCTGCATGCGGATGATATACGCCAAGCGGATGCTCATCCGTTGTAATGTTATTCCGAAGTGTCAGATCCAGTTCGAATACGTCTCCCACTTTTCTGGCAATTGGTGTAATCGTATTGTGCGGTTCTCCATCTGTCTCTGCATAGATAAATGCAGCCTCATCCGTATAACCTCTCCATGCCCCCAGCACATGATCTGCCAGGTCGATTAGTCTCTTCTCGTCTTTACTTCTGATACGAAGCACAGATAACGGCCATTTCACGATACCGGCTTCCACATCCTCATATCCCGGAATTACCACTTCCTTTTCGATCGGAGCCTTTGCCATCGCAAATGTATAATGTCCTCCCTGGAAATGGTCATGGCTTAAAATGGAGCCTCCAACGATCGGAAGATCGGCATTAGAGCCAAGGAAATAATGTGGGAACAGCTTGATAAAGTCAAATAATTTTGCAAATGTAGCACGTTCTATCTTCATCGGCTCATGTTTTCCGTTAAATACGATACAGTGCTCATTATAGTACACATATGGAGAATACTGGAATCCCCAGCAGCTTTCATTCACTGTAATCGGAATAATCCGGTGATTCTCTCTTGCCGGATGGTTCAGCCTTCCTGCATATCCTTCATTCTCCACACACAGAAGACACTTTGGATAACTGCTTGCCTTAGCATTCTTTGCCGCCGCAATGGCCTTCGGATCCTTCTCCGGCTTAGACAGATTAATCGTAATATCAATCTCGCCGTATGGAGAGTCTACCTTCCACTTCATATCCTTCTTCACACGATAACGGCGAATATAGTCACTGTCCTGGCTCAATTTATAATAATAGCTGGTTGCCTCTTCCGGGGAAACCTCATACTTCTTTGCAAATGTTTCCTGTACCTGTGCCGGTCTTGGAACCAGACAATTCATAAGCTTTGTATCAAACAGATCGCGGTATCCGATACTGTCCTCAATAATACCACGGCTTGCAGCTTCATCTAACAGGTTCTTCAGCACATCTTCCAGTTCGATCTCTTCCTCAGAAATTTCTACATCCGCATAATCGTCTTCATGGAAGAGTTCCAGCAGAAGATTGGTGGTATAAATTCTCTCGCACTCTGGTGTCAGACCCGTGCGAATTCCGTACTCTACCAGCTTTTTAATATTTTCACTTAACATCATCTCTTCTCCTTTCTTCTCTTCGTCTATAATGTCTTTGCTCCATCTCCGATATCTACCACATAGAACTCAGCTTTGTGTCCGACCTTTTCTTCATAGATCTTTCCAATCTCATCAACGAAATGATCCACTGCATCATTTTTCACGATGCTGACTGTACATCCGCCGAATCCGCCTCCTGTAATACGGGATCCTAATACGCTCGGCATTGCCTGCGCCAGATCTACCAGAATATCAATCTCTTCACAGGAAACTTCATAATCATAGCGCAAAGATTCATGGGATGCATTCATCAGTTTTCCAAACAATTCCACATCGTTATCTTTTAACGCTGCTACTGCACGGATTGCTCTCTGATTCTCGTAAACCGCATGTTTTGCACGTTTCTGTCTGATTGGATCCTTAATAGCGTCCTTATGCGCCTCGTATTCCTCTTCTGTCAGATCTCCTAACGTCTTGATATCCATTACTTCCTGCAGTTCTTTCAGCGCCGTCTCGCATTCCTGTCTTCTGTCATTGTAAGCAGAATCCACCAGGCTGTGCTTTACTTTACTGTTGGTAATCACAATCTTCGCATCCTCAAGAACCACCGGTGCATACTCGTAGTTCAGCGTGTTGGTATCCAGGAAGATCGCGTGATCCTTCTTACCCATTGCACTTGCAAACTGATCCATAATACCGCAGTTACATCCATTGAAGTTATTCTCAGAATCCTGTCCGATCAGCGCGATATCAATCATGGATACACCGTCGAATCCAAAGGTATCTTTTAAGATCAGCCCTGTCAGCACTTCCAAAGATGCAGAAGAAGATAGTCCGGAACCATTCGGGATATTTCCGTAAATCAGGATATCCAGTCCATGTGGAAGCTTGTACCCTCTCTTCTCAAACGCCCACATTACTCCCTTCGGATAATTGGTCCAATTTGCCTTCTCATCCGGAACCAACTCGTCAAGACTCGTCTCGATCACACCTAATTTTCCAAAATTAGCGGAGTAAAAACGAAGCTTGCGATCCTCTCTGTTTCTTACGATTCCATACGTACCAAGTGTCAGCGCACACGGAAATACATGTCCCCCGTTGTAATCCGTATGTTCTCCGATCAGGTTCACGCGTCCCGGTGCAAAATATGCGCGTACTTCCCCATCTGCGCCATAGAGTTCTTTAAATTTTGCGATCAGCTGTTCTTTGGTCATTTCAAAATCCTCCATTGATATTATTTTCCATCTAATTTATAATTATAATGCGACATGTGTATTATCACAATAAGGATATTGTATCAGATTATAAGAATATTGAGGAAAAACAAGAAAAAAGGAGAAGGCATGCAGATCCACACCGAAAAAAACCAAAAAGAAATCAAAAGCCACGGAAGCTTTGCCTTCCCTGTTCATATCAGTCCAGAATCCATTCAGTCTTATGAACAGGGCAATTTCCTGTGGCACTGGCATCCGGAAATCGAACTGACGCTGATTACTTCCGGTCAAATGGAATACTATGTCAACGACAAAAAATATACCCTCTCCGAAGGAGAAGGACTTTTCGGCAACAGCAACGCACTGCACTCAGGCCATATGAAAGACGGACAGAACTGTGATTATCTGACCGTCACCTTTCACCCCCGTTTTATCTACGGCTACGAAAACAGTCTGCTGCAGACGCGATATGTTGACTTTATCACCTCCAGCGAGGTCTGGCATTCCTTAAAGCTTACACCAGATACCAAGTGGCAGCAGGAAATCCTCGTTCTCATTCAGGAGATCACAATGCTTGCCCAGGATCCGCCTTACGACTACGAACTGGAAGTTCATCTTCTCCTGACCCAGATTTGGCAGAAGCTCTACCGGTATTTTAAGAGTCTTCCGGAAGAAGAAGCAAGACCCCAGAAACACCTGGAACGTCTGAAGCAGATTCTTACCTATCTGCAGGCTCACTATCAGGAAGACCTTTCTCTTGACGATGTGGCCGACCACATCAGCATCTGCAAAAGCGAGTGCTGCCGCTTCTTTAAGAAGTATATGAAGATGACGATCTTCGACTACCTTTTGTTCCTTCGGATTCAGAACAGCCTGC
Source organism: Dorea sp. ICN-14282 (assembly GCF_037890115.1). Lineage (NCBI taxonomy): Bacteria > Bacillati > Bacillota > Clostridia > Lachnospirales > Lachnospiraceae > Dorea > Dorea sp. ICN-14282. The sequence continues at coordinate 92,287 of NZ_JBBKBH010000002.1, forward strand.
CTCTTCTTCGCGCCGGAGAAAGTATTACAAAAACGGCCGGCATGGTTGGATTCTCCACGCCGGCCTATTACGGTCAGATTTTCAAACGTTATATGGGTTGTTCTCCTACAGCTTGGCGGTCAATGTCTTCGCACTGACACCTTCCTGCATCCCAAGCTTCCCGGACAGAGCACTGGTAACATCTCCCGGTGCATCCAATACCACACTGATAATGGATACCCCCCGGTCTCTGTACGGGATTCCCATACGTCCCACAATATATTGGCGAAACTCGTGCAGCAGTTCATTAACCGCTGTCGCCGCCTCTTCATTTTTCAAAATAATACTGATGACAGACACCCGACTCTCCATCACAGTTCATCCTTTCCGATATCTCTTAACACCAAAACAAGTTCTTACAGAGCGTCTGCGATCTGCTTAGCGAATGCATCCAGTTCTTCCGCTCGCTCCTGCTTTAATGCAGATTTGATGGACAGTTTCAGATCCAGTACATTCATCTCCTTCATCTCTTCCAAGCACTTCACAATCTGCTTTCCAGCCGTCGGCGCCCAAGTTCCGTTATCCATCACAGCCACAGTACGTTTCTGTACGGCCAGTGCCTTCATGTCCGTCAGAAGATTTTCCATCGGCGGATAGATTCCTCCGTTATAGGTTGGACTTGCCAACACAATATGGCTGCACCGGAAACACTCTGCAATCAGTTCCGATACATGCGTTGTAGACACATCGTAAGCTTTTATTCTCTTCACACCTTTTTCTGCCAACGCGCAAGCCAGAGCATTCACCGCCTGTTCCGTATGTCCGTAAATGGAACCATAGAAAATTGCCACTGCGCGATCTTCCGGCTCATAGCGACTCCAAAGATCATACTTTTCTACCACCCAGGCAATCTTCTCTCTCCAAACCGGACCATGAAGGGAACAGATCATCTGAATATCAAAGGCTGCTGCTTTCTTAAGAAGAGTCTGTACCTGCATTCCATATTTTCCGACAATATTGGAATAATATCTTCTGGCATCCTTCACCCATTCTGCATCCAAATCTACTTCATCGTCAAAGAGACCTCCATTTAATGCTCCGAAGGTTCCAAATGCATCTGCCGCAAACAAGATCTTTGTCGTCTCCTCATAACTCACCATAACCTCCGGCCAGTGTACCATCGGTGCCATCACAAAGTGAAGCGTATGTTTTCCGGTAGAAAGGGTATCACCTTCTTTTACCAGCACTACTCGGTTATCCGTATCAATCGCAAAAAACTGCTGGATCATCTGAATCGTCTTTGCGTTTCCTACCACCTTCATCTGCGGATAACGCTTCATCAGCTCTTCGATATTCGCACAATGATCCGGTTCCATATGCTGAATCACAAGATAATCCACACTTCTTCCAGCAAGTGCATAAGTAAGGTTATCCAGATACTGTGCAGTCACAGATGCATCCACTGTATCCATTACCGTCACCTTCTCATCCAAAATCAGATAAGAATTATAAGACACTCCCCTTGGAATTGGGAATAAATTTTCAAACAACGCAGTTCTTCTGTCATCGCAGCCTACCCAAATGATATCTTCTGTTACTTTTCTCGTACTCTGCATATTTTAAGACTCCTCCTATCAGGTATCGTTTCTATATTAACAAGCACACCTATTATAGCACAGTTCCTCCAGATTAGACAAAATATTTTCAGCCTATGCCTGTTCTTTATTATGTGAATTTGTAATTTAAAATAAACATGGTTGACAATACCAGCGCAAATCCAGCCAGGTCAATGGACTGAAACTTTGTTCCTAAAAACAGGAACGCAAACGCTGTCGCTGCCACAGGCTCCACACTGGACAAAAGTCCAGCATACACCGATCCCACCTTTGCCACTGCTGCCAGATAAAAGCAAAACGGCAAAATAGTACCCGGAATCACAATTACCAAAAATGCAATCACAACGCCCAGATCGATAGACGCTGCAATCCGCCACGGCCTGGTTGCCAGTGTCAAAACCACACCGCCTAGTATCATGGCCCATGCACACACCATTTCTGCCGGATACTTTTTCAAAAGAGGTGCTGGAAGCACCCCGTAAAAGCAGGTTGTCAGTACCACCAACGCTCCGATAAAAAGCCCTTTGCCCGACACACTCATGGCGTGGATATTGCCATGGGTTGCCACCAGAAAGATTCCTGATACCGAGCAAAAAACTGCCAGAATTTCCTTTGCCTTCGGCGGCACCCTGTACAGAAGCGCATAATACAGAATCAGCACTGCCGGATTCAGATATTGAAAAATGGTTGCCGTCCCCGCGTTCGTCTCCTGTACCATGACAAAAAAAGTATACTGCATCCCCATCATTCCCAAAATGGAAAAAAGCACCTGCCGGATGCCGTCTCTTTTCTCCTTCCAAATCCCCCATGGTTCCTGCCGTTTCCAGACTACTGCATAAACAAACAGCAGGATTCCTGCACACAAAAGCCGGTAGGGAACCAGCCACTCCGACACAATGTCTTTTTGCTCAAAGAGATACTGAGCCACAGGGCTTGAAGCCCCCCACAAAAGCCCTGCCAGAAAGGCCAGCATGAACCCGCGCTTTCTCTGTGTCCCTCCTTGTTCTTTCATAACTATTTTCCTCTAGCTTCTCTAACTTTCCTCTCCATAACGTCTCTCCAACGTAAATCCTCTTCCCCGAACTTCGTTGATCTGCGTAATGGTAATAAACGCCTTTGGATCGACCATCTGTACCAGTTCCTTCACAGAATAAAGCTTCCGCTTTGGAATCACACAAAGTACGCCTTGCTGCTGTTTCTTTCCATAACCGGTTTCAATATGAACCATGGTTACTCCGGCATCGATTTCCTTTAGCATCTTCTCCTTCACTTCATCATAAAGCTCCGTGATAATGAATAGCTGAATCTGAGACTGTCCCATCAGCATCACGCGGTTCAGCACAATTGTCGTTAGAATCAGCGCAAGAATACCATACAGAATCTGTTCGGAGTTTGAAAAGAATACCTGCATTCCAAGCACTGTAAAATCCACAACATACAAAAGTGCTGCCACTGGAATATGAAACCATTTGTTGAATACCAGCGCCAGAATATCCGTTCCTCCTGTGGACGCTCCTACCCGGACAATCAAACCGATTCCAAGCCCCAAAAGTGCTCCTCCGTAAATCGTTGCCAGCATAATATTATCCGTCATATCCGCCACGCCCGGAATCTGTCTTACGACCGATAAAAATGTCGGGTAGACAAAGGTACTGATAATGGTCGTCAGCGCAAACTTCTTACCAAGCACCACAGCTCCCAGCACAAATAAAATCGCATTGACGATAAAGATAATCAGGGACAGATCAATCGGGAAATAGTGGCTGATCGTCAGACCCATACCCGTCGCGCCTCCCATAATAATTCCGTGAGGCACCATAAATGCCGACACCGTAAACGCAAGGATCAGGTTCCCTGCCAAAACCCCAATAATTGTCCACAGGTTCTTTTTCCATTTCTTTTCCATTTTAATTCAACCTCTTTTCACCAATTTCATCTGCCCGTTAAGAAATCCCCTTCATGGTCAGCTGAATCCGTTTGCGCTTCGGATCCACACTCAACACCTTGACATCCACAATATCCCCAACACTGACCGCTTCCAGCGGATGTTTGATAAATTTCTTATCGGTAATTTCCGAAATATGAACCAACCCGTCCTGATGTACGCCAATATCCACAAACACACCAAAGTCAATCACGTTTCTGACGGTTCCTTTTAAGACCATTCCTTCTGTGAGATCCTTCATCTCCAGCACATCCGTGCGAAGAATCGGCTTTGGCATCTCATCACGCGGATCTCTGGCCGGCTTTTCCAACTCCCGCACAATATCCCGAAGCGTAATTTCTCCAATCCCAAGTTCCTGTGCCAAACGTCCATAATCCTTGATGGTAAGAGACAATCCCGTCAGTTTCCCTCCATTGAGATCCGATGTCTGGAAGCCTTGTTTTTCCAAAAGCTTCTCTGCTGCCTCATAGGATTCCGGATGAACACTGGTTCCATCCAGCGGATTTTTAGCATCCTGAATCCGCATAAATCCGGCGCACTGCTCATAAGCCTTAGGTCCCAACTTCGCAACCTTCAGAAGGTCCTTCCTGCTTTGAAATCTTCCGTTTTCTTCCCGGTACGCCACAATATTCTTGGCGATAGCACTTGAAATGCCTGAAATATAAGAAAGAAGCGGTGCGGATGCCGTATTTAAGTCTACCCCTACCTTATTGACACAGTCTTCTACCACGCCAGACAGGGCTTCACTTAACTTCTTCTGATTCATATCATGCTGATACTGGCCAACCCCAATGGATTTCGGATCAATCTTCACAAGCTCTGCCAGCGGATCCTGAAGTCTCCTTGCAATAGAAGCCGCACTTCTCTGCCCCACATCAAACTTCGGAAATTCCTCTGTTGCCAGCTTGCTTGCCGAATACACCGAAGCTCCTGCCTCACTAACGATGACATACTGCACCTTTTCTGGAATTTCCTTTAATAATTCTACGATAAACATCTCCGATTCCCGGGATGCCGTTCCATTTCCAAGTGAAATCAACGTGATCTGGTATTTTTTAATAATTTTCTTCAATAAATCTTTTGAAGCTTTTATCTTCTGCGGTGTCGTCGGCGCCGTTGGATAAATCACCGTTGTCCCGATGACCTTTCCCGTCGGATCCACCACTGCCAGCTTGCATCCGGTACGAAATGCGGGATCCCAGCCAAGCACCGTCTGCCCCACAATCGGAGGCTGCATCAAGAGCTGCCCCAGATTCTTCTTAAACACCTCGATCGCCCCGTCTTCGGCCTTCTCCGTCAGATCGCTTCGGATCTCCCGTTCAATAGCCGGTCCAATTAAACGCTTGTAACTATCCGCAGCTGCCTCCTTCAAGACCGGCATCGTATATGGATTTTCCCGATGGATCGTTTTCTTCTCCAGATATCTAAGAATGTCTTCTTCTGGAGCTTCCACTTTTACCGTCAGAAATTTCTCTTTCTCTCCACGATTCAACGCCAGAATCCGATGTCCTGCCAATTTCTGAATCGGCTCCTCAAATTCATAATACATCTCATAGACAGACTCTGCCTTTTCATCCTTTGCCGCAGAGACCACGCGTCCCTTCTGCATGGTTATTTTACGGATATAGCTTCGGTAATCCGCCTCATCGGAAATACCTTCCGCAATAATATCTCTTGCCCCGGCAATGGCTTCCTCTGCACTATGTACCTCTTTTTGAGGATCTACATAAGCCCGTGCAGTCTGTTCCAACGGAACGTCCGTCTTCTGCAGCAGGATCAAGGCTGCCAAAGGCTCTAATCCCTTCTCCTTCGCAATCGTCGCGCGTGTCCTTCTCTTTGGACGATACGGACGATACAGATCTTCTACAACGACCAGTGTCTCCGCCTTCTCAATCTGCGCCCGAAGCTCATCCGTAATCTTTCCCTGCTCTTCAATACTGGATAAGACCTGCGCCTTCTTCTCTTCCAGATTTCTAAGGTACACCAGACGCTCGTGAAGCTTCCGAAGCTGTTCATCGTTCAGTGTTCCCGTCGCCTCTTTTCTATATCTCGCAATAAATGGAATGGTATTGCCTTCGTCAATCAGTTTGACCGCTGCATCCACCTGCCATCTCTTTACGCCAAGCTCTTCTGTTATTTTCTGATTAATGTCCATATTTGCATACCTCTCTTCCGGCTCTTAGGCGCCGCTTTCTCGCAGATTTCCATTCGCCCTTTTCAAGCCACTGCTGTCCATTATAACGGAATTTTTCTTGCATCGCAATGGCATAACCCACACCGAGTTCACTCTGTTTTCTTGAAAAAACCAACCAGACATGCTATACTGTGTCTACCATAAAAATAACTTCAAATTAAAGGGGAGTCATAACACATGCATGAAGAAACACAAGAGCTGTCCAAGCAGCAATTAAAGTCAAAAGAAACGAAAGCCAAAATCTTCCGCGCCGCAAAACAGATTTTAAGAAAACAGGGCTACGAACGCCTGTCAATCAAAAATATCTGCGAAGAAGCCGGAGTCTCCAACGGAAGTTTTTATCACCATTTCAAGACCAAGGACGACCTTTTATCCTATTATATAGAAGAACAGCCAAGCATCAATCCGGATCTTCTGGATCTTCCGAAGAATGTGGAAGATGCCAAAAACACGATTGTAGAAGTCTACCGGAACTATGTTCACTACTGTCAGGAGCTGGGGGTAGAATTCATGGCAAACTATTACACCCCAAAAAATCAATCTTTAAACCCACTGATCCGTACCGCTCGTCCATATCCAATTCTGACGGTGCAAAACTATCTGCAAAAAGCAATTGACGCCGGAATTCTCACAATTGAGCAGGATCTGGAATCCATCACCACAGACATCCGGATGATCGTAATCGGAAATGTATTTGAATGGTGTCTAAAAAATGGAGAAGCTGATTTTGAAGGAAATATGAAACGTTCTCTGACCACTTATCTGAACGGGTTATTCTAACAGAATCCCGATAACATGAAAAAATCCCTCAGGCAAGCGACCTGAGAGGATTTTCCAGAAGGGAATATGGCAGTTGTTACTACCAAAACAATAATATCTTTATGGTTGTATCATACCATCATTTTTCACAGAAATCCAATCAGTTATCATAATATAACTCCCTCAGTTATAGATAACTTCTATAAGGAGAACATGAATGTATACGTTTATTACAAACCCAAATGCCCGTTCCGGCCTGGGGCTTACCAGATGGCATCAGGTAGAAGCGGTGCTGAAAGAACAAAAGATTCCTTATCAGGTATATTTTACCAAATACCAGAATCACGCCACAAAGCTGGTGCAGGAACTGACTTCCGACCTGGAGCGGCACACCATTATCGTGCTTGGCGGCGATGGAACCATCAACGAAGTAATCAATGGCATCACTTCCCTTGACAAGGTAACGCTAGGATACATCCCCATCGGTTCCAGCAATGATTTTGCACGGGGAACCGGACTTCCCACCGATCCTGTCAAGGCGCTTCAGAACATTCTAACGCCGTCAAACTACGAACACCTCAACATCGGCGTACTGGAATATGAGCAAAAGCGCAGGCGATTTGCCGTCAGTTCCGGCATCGGATTTGACGCCGGTGTCTGCCACGAAGTAATGGTATCCCGCCTGAAGATTCTTCTGAACCGGTTTCGGCTTGGAAAGCTTTCTTACGCCGCAGTCGCGCTCCACCGCTTGTTCACGCTAAAGCCTTCGTCTATGACCGTTGTACTGGATGGACAAACCCACCATTTTGAACAAGTATTCTTTGCAACCGGAATGAATCTTCGCTATGAAGGAGGGGGATTTAAGTTCTGCCCTCATGCAGACTACCAGGATGACCGACTCAACATTATTGTAATCAGCAAAATTTCCAAATGGAAAGTGCTCGCCCTTCTCCCAACCGCTTTCTTCGGCCTTCATACACGTTTCAAGGGCGTCAATCTCTTTACCTGCCGGGAAGCTCAGTTCATCAGCCCTGTTCCCCTTCCGGTGCACGCAGACGGCGAACCCGTGTTCTTGAAAAGAACGCTCCGTCTCTTTTGCGAACCGGACAAACTGCGTCTTATCGGAGCGCCGACTCCTAAAAGACTGTGAAATTTATTAACAAAAAATGAATATGGTTGTTGATTCCCCTGTTTCATGGTATAATCCGTGATGTAATCGAAATACGTTTAAACAGAACAACATACAAAGGGGAATCTGTATGAATACTGTGAACACAATCAAAAAAACGCTAAAAAAATATAGCCATGCATGGGTGTTTCTATATGCGTTCATTTATCTGCCATGGTTTTTTTATTTGGAGAGACGGACAAATGTCCGACACTATATTATCCACTCTCCACTTGATGACTATATTCCATTTGTAGAATATTTCATCGTTCCGTACCTGTTGTGGTTTTTATTTATTGCCGTGACCGTAGGCTACTTTTTCTTTACAGATAAGAAAGGATTCTATAAATTGACCACATTTTTATTTTCAGGCATGACCATCTTCCTGATTATATGTACGGTTTTCCCAAATGGACTGAATCTTCGCCCGGACACCTTTGTCCGCGACAATATCTTTGTAGATATGGTGCGGCAGCTATACCAAACGGATACTTCAACCAACGTGCTTCCGAGCATCCATGTATTCAATTCCATCGGCGCTGTGATTGCAATTTCACACAGCGATGCACTGAAAAAACACAAAGCTGTGCAGTATAGTTCCTACCTTTTGGCCGGACTTATCATTCTGTCCACCATGTTCTTAAAACAGCACTCGGTGACAGATGTGATTGCAGCCATCGTAATATCCTGTATTATCTATCCCTTCGTATACGTAATGCAGGAACGTAAGGAACCTAAACTTTCACATCAGCTAATATAAAAAATAAGATCTGACAAGGAGGATACAAATTATGTATGCAGAATTTAGTGACAACCTGGTTACCGGAAATGAGATGATTGATTCCCAGCACAAGGAGCTGATCGGAAGAATGAACAAGCTGCTGGAAAGCTGTGAGCTTGGCAACGAGAAGACAATTGCCGTAAACACACTGGATTATTTGTCCGAATACACAGACTTCCATTTTTCTGCTGAAGAAAAGTTACAGCAGGAAATTAACTATCCTGGATTTGAAAAGCACAAAGCTCAGCACGAGATCTTCAAACAGACCATCAAAGAGCTGGAAGAGATGCTGACCGAAGAAGAAGGCCCATCCAATGCATTCGTTCAGAAGGTACAGGAAAACATCGTAAAATGGTTCTACACTCACATCGAGACATTTGATCGTTCTGTTGCTGAATACAAATTCATGCGCGAAAACAACGAACGACTTTAATCACCAACGACGTTGGAAATTTTAAAACCCTGCACCAGAGATTCACTAGAATTCCTGGTACAGGGTTTTTCATTTTCTTGTATGCAATCCTTTTATACAATTCTTTTTACGCAATCACCAGCGGCACACTTTCCCGTTCCGCTCGAACAACATTCTCGCGTGATACTTTCTTATCCGTAATAATCTTATAGACAGACTTGATCGGGCAGATCACTGACAGATATCCGCCTCCGAACTTCGTACTGTCCGCCAATACGAATACTTTCTCTGTCGTCTTCATAATCGCCTGTTTCACCTGCATCTGCGGTGTCGCAATAGAGGTAAGCCCCACATCAAAGTTGATGCTGTGAACCCCGATAAACGCCTTATCTACATGGAACTTCTCCATACTCTCCTGCGCTGCCTCTCCCATGGTCGCAGCCAGATGGCCCCCCACATGACCGCCTACCATGAAAAGCTCCACATGGGAACATCCCGCAAGCTCATTCGCCGCCAACAGCGAATTGGTTACAATCGCCAGATGCTTTTCCGGATGCTGCCGAATATAAACAGCCAGATAAAAGCTGGTAGACGCATCATCAATAATGATGGTGTCCCGATCTTCGATAAACGCATAGGCACAGGCCGCAATCTGCTTTTTCAGTTCCGTATTCCGATAAAGGCTCTCTGCCCGGTAGTGATGCACTTCCTCGTCTGCAGTCTTGCCCACCGCTCCCCCGTGGGTGCGTGTCAGCTTTCCCTCCTGCTCCATCGCGCGGATATCTGCACGGATCGTCACTTCCGAGCATCCCAGTTCCCGGCTCAGATCGTTCACCTTCACACTTCCACATTCTTCTAATTTTCGTAAAATAGCCCGCCTGCGCTCCTGCATTTCTCCTCCTACCTTTGCTTACCGCATCCGGATTCTAGATGTCCCAAGATGCATTGCAATCATCTGAAAAATACTTACAAATTCTTCTCCAAAACCTTCTTTGGGAATAATCATCGCCTTCTCATCTTCGTAGTAGACACCGATGGTCTTAGGTGTCACGACTGCTTTCTTAATCTCTTCCCATGAATGAGATACACTTCTTTCTTCCTGAACCACCTTGATTCCATCCTCCGAAAACTCATAGTCTACCGGCTTTGCATACTCCGGATTTATTTTGATCTGCTTTGCAGCTCTTCGTTTCAACTGAATCGGCGTATAGCCAAGGAACAGAAATGCTGCCGCCAGATAAAAGACCAGATTCGCGGTTCCCGTCCGGTCTGTCACATATAGAATAATTCCCATAAATGCCACCGCAAGCCCCAGAATATTTACCAAAAATCCGGTAAATTTGGAATATGCGTGGAACAGTAAGAAATCAAACAATGCCTCTTTCGTCATATGTACTGTTATCTTTTTCATCGTACCGATCTACCCCTTTCCCCATATTGGGGTTATTTTTTAAAAAGTCCTTTTATATTTTAACATATAAAAGGACTTTATACCAACTAATTCATTATTTTTGCTGCCGCTTTATTTCTGTGCTGCAAGCGCTTTATCGTGAGCCCATCCTTCTGGACTGTAAATACCTTTCTGTTTCTTCTGCATATATTTATCAAATGCTGCTGTAATAAATGGGCAGAGGAACAGTGTAATAATGGATGCTGTTGCACATTGTGCAGTTGCCATACTTGTATACTGTGCCATGCTTGGGTCTGCTTCTGCAACTGCTGCCGGTGTCATAGCAGAGTTAAGAGCTGTTGTTCCGATTGCTGCTCCCATCGCATTTCTCTCTTTCTTCGGAAGAAGAAGATTAATTACGAAGAAGAAGATTACTGCTGTTGCTGCTGAAATCAGTCCAAGTACAATACCGGAAGCTCCTGCTGTCAGGATCGTCTTCACGTCTGTCTTTGCACCAATAGAAATCGTCATAAAGAAGGTTACGATTGGCTGTGCTGTCTTACATGCATCTCTGAATCCCTTGTCAAGATTTCCCCAGATGAAACCAATTAACAGAGGAACTAATACTGCGATCAGAGACTTAACTGGAATATTTGCAAGTCCTGTTGCTCCAAGTGCAATCAGTGTAAAGAATGGTCCATCGTTCAAAGACAGAATGGAGATCGCTCCTGTATCTGTCGCATTACCGAACTGAGAGGACAGGGAAATGTACAGGGATCCGTTGGAGTTCGTAATAGTTGCAATCAGTACAAATGGTGCGATTCCTAAGAATCCTTCCGGTCCACAAAGCTTTCCTACCAAAAGTCCTATCACAACTCCGAGGAGGAATTTGGTTCCTGTCATAATCACACCTTTGTAAAGAGGCATACCTACCTGCTTGATGTTGATCATAGATCCACATACAATCAGGAAAAATCCCATCATACATGCATTTCCTTCATAGAATAACGCCGTTACATAACCACCAATCTGGAATACCTGTGGTACAAATGTTGCTAAAACTACTGCAATAACCAGTGGGATAATAACCAATCCACCAGGCAGGTTCTTCATCTTATTCAGAATATCAAAATCTTTTTGTTCTTTCACTTTATTCTCTTCCATTTTCTCCGCTCCTTTTTACTTTCTTCCTGCTTCTTTAAACAGACGATCTACGATATCACAAGCAGTATGATCATTTCCTGTCAGTCCGCCTTTTCCTACAACCGGAAGCCCATCATAGCTTCCTACCAGACGTCCCACATCTGCCTGTGGAATCACGTAATCCATCACCTGGATACACTCCACGCCAAGCTGATAGCAGACATTTACCATGGTGTCTCCGCCTGTCGTGTACAATCCTGCAATTCTGTCTCGTCCAACTCTTTCCATCAGCTTTGTAATGATGGTTCCAAGTCCTGCATTGATCCGATTTGCACTCATTCCGGATGCATATCCACGCTTCTTATCTTCCTCATCCAGATTCAAAAGCTCTCCGTGCAGCGCCGTCTCAAACAGAATTGCCCTTGGCTGGGATCCCTCTTGGAACATCTCTTTTGCCAATTCTACTGCTCGTTCAGCCTCGGCTACGGCCTCATCTCCGCCGTTAATCAGCAGAATCGGCTCCACACTGATACGCACGTGCCGCTCATCCTCACAGAGCACTTCCATCTGCTTTTTGGTAACCGGAGTTGCGCTTCCTGCTGCAATCAGAACCGTTTTTTCTTCTTCATTCGCTGTTTCCGGAATATTCGGTTCTTCTACTCCAATCAACCCGCGCTCATAAGCAAGCTTCGCAGTAAACGGACCCGGATCCACTGCCACAACATTCCACTTCAAAGCAATACATGCCTTCGCAATGGTCTCTACATCTTCCAGTGTAATTCCGTCCACCACAATCACTTCACAGCCTTCGCCCCGCTTTTCCTCCAGCGCTTTTTCTACTGCCTCTTTGCCTGCCAGGACTTTGTCAAGTGTCACCAGTCCCACCTGGCGTCTGGTCTGTCCTGCCAGCAGTCGTGGAATATAATTTTCTTTTACGGGTGTGCGCACATCCTTTGCAACCGGCGTGTTAATTAGCGCCACACCGTCAATCACGGAATATCCGCCAACCAAAATTCTTCTGGACTGCGGCATTGCCGGAACAACAACCGCAACTGCATCTTCCCCGATCTGATCGAGCATTGCATCGATCTCCACGCCGACGCCACCTCGAAGTGTCGTATCAATCCGCTTGGAGAAATACTTTACTCCCATCCGCTTCAACGCAAGCGTAGCCGATTTTACTTTCTCGTACGCCTCGTCTGCCGGAAGCGGGCGTGAATTGCTGCTTACCAGAATTGCATCCAACTCATCTGCACCTTTGGCTTTTTCTGCCGCTTCTTCATTAAAAAATACTGCTGTCTGTGCCTTGGATCTGGCAAGGAGTACCCCTGTCGTTGTTGCTCCAGTCAGATCATCTGCAACTGCACCTATGATCGGCATAGTCCTCTTCCCTTCCTTTCTCTTTTGTATTCTTCTTATTTCATTGCATTTCCTTCGTGTTTACGAACGGCGTATTCTACGCACACTTTTGTGGATTCAATCAAACTTACGCAGTCTGCGATTCCCTTTCCTGCAATGTCAAATGCCGTTCCGTGATCAACAGAACCTCTGATAAACGGAAGTCCCCATGTAATCGTAACAGACTTCTGGAAATCAAGCGTCTTACATGCGATATGACCCTGATCATGGTACATAGAGAGGATCGCATCGAATTTTCCGCTCTTTCCGATATGGAATACGGAATCTGCCGGACATGGTCCCACTGCATTGATGCCCTTTTCCTGCGCCATCTTAACAGCCGGCTCTAACTCATCGATCTCTTCTCTTCCGAACAGCCCGTTATCGCCGTTGTGTGGATTAATACCTGCAACTGCGATGCAAGGATTCTCGATTCCGACGCCTCTTAATTCTTTGTCAATGTTCTCAATAAACTCCAGAACAACGTCCTTGGTTGCATAGTGTACTGCGTCTACCAGTGACATGTGACGGCTTACGAAGAAGACTCTCAGCTTATGGCAGGAGAACATGGTCAGTGCATATGGAGATCCTGTCTCATTCTGATAAATCTCGGTATGTCCTGGTTCCTTGACACCGATCAGCTTAATTGCCTGCTTGTGAATCGGAGCCGTGGATACTGCATCCACACGGCCTTCCATTCCAAATGCGATGGATTTCATAATCCAGTCAATTGCCATCTGGCCAGCCAGCGCCTGAACCTCCCCCCACTGAATAGAATCTGTATCATAGTCGCCCGTCTCCAGTACGTCCACAACACCAAATTCATATTTTGCTTCTTCTGGCTCGGAAATCTTATTGTATTTCAATTCCTTTCCAAGTACCTTTGCTGCTCTATCCAAAATCGCAATGCTTCCGATCACGAATGGCTTACAAGAATCATGAAGTTCCTTATCCAGCATAGTTCCTACTACAATCTCCGGTCCGATTCCTGCTGGATCTCCCATTGTAATTGCTGTTACAGGCTTGAATGTATTTTTCATTTACCTTCCCTTTCCTTTCGTTTTGTTTTCGTTTTGTATTTTTTTCTGTTTCGTTTGTGATTTCATTTTATATTCATTTCTTTTCAAAATCAATAGTTTTTTAGAATTTCAGCATATTATAAAGCTTGCTTTTTCTCTTTTTATGCAATATATACATATTTTTTATATTTTAACTTTCGTTTGCTTTCGTTTTTCGTTTGTCATTATTTTAACGTTTTAATTATCACTTTTTGCACGATTGATTTTCATTTTTACAAGGTATATAATAGGGACATCAAAGACTTATTTATTTCATTATACAGGAGGCAATACCATGAAAAAAAAGTTATATTTCGGCAGCAACTTAAAAATGTATAAAAATGTCCAGGACACCGTTGCTTATTTAAAAAAGCTGTCCGATAACACTGCTGATTTAAGCCGTGACGAGATCCAATTATTCATCATTCCATCTTTCACTTCACTGGATCGCGCGACCGCTTCTATCGATCAGAATTCTATTCTTCTGGGCGCACAAAACATGTGCTGGGAAGATCAGGGACAGTTTACCGGAGAAATCTCTCCACCGATGTTAAAAGAACTGGGAATTAAACTGGTAATGATCGGCCATTCTGAGAGAAGACACGTCTTTGGCGAGACGGACTACGAAGAAAACAAGAAAGTAAAAGCTTCTCTAAACCACGGATTCCAGACACTTCTTTGCATTGGCGAAACGGGAGAACAAAAAGAATACGGTGTCAGCGCCGAAATTCTGCGCACACAGCTAAAGATCGGATTCCACGGAGTATCCAAAGATCAGATCGGAAAGATCTGGGTAGCCTATGAACCAGTCTGGTCCATCGGTGTCAACGGAACCCCGGCTTCCCCGGACTATGCCGAAAAAATGCATAAGGTAATCAAAGAAACACTCCACGAATTGTTCGGCGACGCCAGCGAAGAGATTCCGGTTCTCTACGGCGGAAGCGTAAATCCTGACAATGCCTGCGACCTGATTGTGCAGCCTTCCATCGACGGGCTCTTCACCGGACGCTCCGCATGGGATGCCGATAAATTCAACGCGCTGATCCGTGATGCTATAAAAGCATACGAGGAAGCATAATATCCATACAAAAAACATCAACATCAAAAAATAATGGAAGGATACCATCTCTGATATCCTTCCATTATTTTATCTCTACAACATCTCAATAAATGCTGCAATTCTTGTTCCCAGCTGTCCAATATCAGCCTGAGAGTAATCTGTCTCTACATTAATGTATGGAATCTTCTTCTGCTCATTCACAAATTTGCGAATTCCAAATGCTTCCACATTATAAGTATGGCATGCCTGCAGCGTCATCTCAACCACGCCGTCTACCTTGTATTCATCAATCAGACGTCCCAAAAGTTCCAAACGATTCGGGTTTGGCGTCATAACGGAACAGCCAATATTCAGATACCGTCTTGCAAGCGCATCGTATACGTCCGGATTCGTCTCGTCTACTTCTTTGTCAATCGCCTTAGCGCCGCTGCAGTTTTCATAAGTAACAACGATTCCTCCGTTTTCCTCTACGGCCTTGATCACCTTCTCGGTCGCTCCTCCAAGGGGACATCCCGTAATCAGAATTCTAGGCTTCTTTGGCTGCATCTTTCCTTCTGCATATTCCTTTTCAATCTTATCAACCAACGCATTGACTTCCCCTGGAATCTGACTTCTGTCAAACTTGAACGTACTTCCGTACAATACCTTGAACAGATCATAACCGGTAATCGGTGTTGGCTCGTTCTTCATCACTTCGTAGAGTCTCTTCAGCGCGCGCCGTCCCTCATTATTAATCTTAATGGCTCTGCGGATATCATCCTCTGTGATCGTCACGTCAAACTTCTTCTCCAGATACTCTTTGAAACGAATGATCTCGTTTTTCCAAAGCGCTAACGCTTCTTCTCTCTGGGTATTTGGCAGTTCCATAATAAAAACGTCTTTAAATTCTGCCATATACTCGTACATCTTCTTCTTTCCATCGCAAGTCGTCTCTCCGACAACCACGTCAGAAAAATAGAAGAATGGACATTTATCCGTTTTGGCAAATCCATAGCTGGACTTGATCAACGGACATAAGTTCTTCGGAAGCTCTTTCTCCGCATCCGCAATGGTCTCATCCGATGTAGAACACAGGCTGACGCTTGCTGCTCCCATTGCCATTGCGATCTCCTGTGGAAAATAAGTACAATAGGATCCGATAACCGGAACCCCTTTATCTTTTAATTCTTTTACCGCCAAAAATGAATTTTTGCGCTGTTCCGCAAACTCTTCAAACACTTCCGGTAATTCTTTGATGACTTCCATGTAAATTCCTCCTTTGATTTCCCTGTATGTTATATCATAACACTCTCAAAGTATTTTATATAATCGAAAATGTTAATAATATTCTTCTTATATAGATTTTATCTATGTCTAAATATCCCTTTGAATTCCTGCATAGCGGATATATGTTTCAAAAGCCGACGGAAGAGGGTACTTCTGCCCGATCTCTTCCGGATGAATGAACAGAAACTCCTTTTTATTCGTCTTTTCCAGTTCATCCACGATCACCTCATACCCGGTCATATGCCATTCCACATGACTGAAAATATGCTTTGCACTCTCCAGCTTTTTGACACGAACCGGCATCAGACCAATCTCTTTGCTGTACGCTGTCACTTCTTTTTGCGTCAGTCTTCCCTCTTCATTTGGGAATTCATACAGTCCTGCCAGCAATCCTTTCCCAGGCCGCTTCCTAATGGCAAGTTTCTCGCCATCTTTGAAAATAAATACCGTTCGCTTCTCGATCCGTCTTGCCTTCGCTTTCTTTTTTACCGGGATCTCCGCCGTAAGTCCCTGCTTTCTCGCCACGCACGCGAACGCCGCCGGGCATTCTGCGCATTTGGGTTCTCCATTAGGGACACAGACGATAGCGCCAAGTTCAATCAATCCCTGACCGAAATCACTGGCTGCATCTTCTGGAATCACCTGCTCCAGTGCCCGCTCCATCGCTTTTCGCACACTCTGCTTCATAATGTCTTCCCGGCTTCCCGTAATCCTCGACACCACACGAAGCACATTGCCATCCACCGCCGGCTTCGGAAGCCCAAATGCAAATGCACTAATTGCTCCGGCCGTGTAGTTTCCAATGCCTTTCAAGGAGAGAATTCCCTCATAAGTATTTGGAAATTCCCCATAAAAATCTACCATAATCTGCTGTGCGGCCTTCTGCATATTCCTTACACGGTTATAATATCCAAGCCCTTCCCACAGCTTCAAAAGTGTATCCTCTTTCGCCTCCGCCAGATCTTTCACCCGCGGCAGTTCCTTCAAAAATCGCTCATAATAAGGCTTCACCGCCTCTACCCGCGTCTGCTGAAGCATAATCTCCGACACCCACACGTGATACGGATCTTGATCCTTCCGCCAAGGAAGATCCCGCTTGTTCTGACGAAACCATCCCACTACAGGTTCCGCAATCTCATAAAGTTCGGGCTCTTCCAACACCACTTTCACTTCATCCGCCAGTGTAATGTGATCACAGTCTACCCGGCAGTCATAGGCAATTACATGTACTCCAGCCAAAGCCGCCTCACGAAGCGCCTCTCCAAATGCCGGGTGGGTGTCCATGTTCGGCGTAAAATAACGTACATCTTTCATCTGAATCACAAAAAAGATATACGCCTCATATCCTTCTCCTACTGCACGCTTCAACTCTTCTACGTGTTTCACTGCCCTTTCACTTGGCGCATCCGGGAATCGTACCCGGCCTTCCTCTTCCAGCGTAACGCCCTTGACTTCGATCAGAACCTTCTTCCCATCCGCCTCTACATAGAGATCCACTCTGGAGTCTCCATACGTATATTCCGGCTGAATCTTCGTCACCTTCCGGAAAAGCCCTCCAGATTCCAGCCATTCCTTTACTACCTTGTTGGGAATCTGAGAATCCATGTTAATGATGCGGCCCTTCTTTTCCACCGCAATCAAATCCCACTTCGTTTTCCGAGCTGAAGGATCGAATTCCTGCAAGTATACAACAGCACCCGGGCGCAGTAACTCTTTACAGCGCCCGGTATTTTTCACATGAACGGTCTCTTTTTGACCGTTGATATCCACATATGCAATGAAACGGTTTGGCCGTTCCAGAAATTTTCCTTTGACAATCCTCTCGTATTTCATCTATTTCCCCGCGTCTTCTTAAATTTGCTTTCTGATATTTATCGCATGTTACTCTTTCTCATCCGACTTCTATTCTAGCATTTTTCTTTCCAATGCGCGAGTGAAACCTTTTATTTCCATCTAGCCTTCCGTGATTCCTCTGGGCATTCTTCCAAGTCTTGCACCTCTTCCATATTTTCTCACCGCATAGATAAACGCTTCCACATTCGCCTTCGGTGTTCCAATCGGAAGCTGACACCCAGTATTTAAAATAAAACCGGCCGGATTATCCGCACATTTTTCTAGACACTCTTTGCAAGATGCAATAACTTCATCAATGGTTCCGTTTTTCATCACATCAACCGGAGGGACGTTTCCTGCAATCCGCATCCGGTCTCCCACTGCCGCTTTTGCAACTGCAAGATCTTCGCAGTTGTCGATACTGAAAGAAAACAGTCCTGCGTCCGCAAGGTCGTTCCAGATTGGACTTGTCTTTCCACAGATATGCGCTCCCGGCGCAGTTCCCATAATCTTCTTCGTGCCATCAATCAGCTTTTTCAAATAAGGCAGAGAATATTCATCAAACTGCTTCTTACTGATAACATCCATACAGGTTACGGGATCTGAAAAGTTCGTTCCAACCGGACCAAATTCCTTTTCAAATGCCTCAAACCATTTCAGAGAGCACTCTACAGTAAGATCGAGAAGTTTATGTAACATTTCCGGATTCTTTCTTGTATCCTTAAGCACCTTCTCCACCGGACGCACCGCAATGGCCGTTGACAAAGGTCCCGCCACGCTGGTTGTCATACTGACATCCGGAAAACGATCTTTCAGCTTTTTGGCACTTTCTAAAATCGGGGCAAGCTTTGGATTTTTGTAGGGATCCGTTACTTCCAGCTGATCAAAATCAGCATAATCCTGAAGGATATGTCTCTCTACATAATCAATCCCGTGCTCCGGCGCATTTAACACAGAGCCAAGCGCCCCGCCAATCGTCTTAAGCCCCAGTCCCACATTGAAGCTGTCAAGCCCAAACTCATCTCTTCGCCTTCGGATCACTTCACTTTTCACTTCAAAATCCTTCGCAAACTGTGTCGTCGTAAATCCAAAAATATCCGCCATAGCCGGATCCGGCGCCTGCAGCGTATAGGGATTATAATCCACCTCTTCTCCTGCATTATAAGCTTTCAAACGTTCTGCTGCCGTCATCTCATCTTTCTGCTCACTCATCAACTTCTTCAACTGTTCATAATCCATAATCCTTACCCCCTCTTGCTTAAAATGCAGGGAAAATCATACTTTCCGTAAAAACCCGCTCATAATTGTCTGTTTCCGCCAGTTCCATGTAATCCATCTTCGCAGCCAACTCTTCCACTTCACGTTTCACCTTTTTCGACATCAGTGTCATATAAGCTCCTGTTTTAGAAGAATTTCCTACATAAACAAGCTTATCCTTTACCGCCTCCGGTAAAATCCCGGTTCCCACCAAGGAATCCGCCGGAAGATGAGCGCCGAACTGCCCTGCGATCATTACCTTATCCAGATCATCCATCGAAATTCCCGCCTTATTTAAAAGCGCCACAAATCCAGAAAGGATCGCACCTTTGGCAAGCTGTACCTGACGAACATCGCCTTGCGTCACGAAAAGATTCGCCTCTTTATGCAGGATAAACTCACGTTTCGTTCCATTTAACTGAATCATCGGATAACGGTAATCCTCTTCCTTTAGCTTTTCTTTCTTAATAAATGCTCCGTTCTTTTTCACAAGACCTGTGCGGAGAAGTTCTTTCACCACTGCCAGAATACCGCTTCCGCAGATTCCCACCGGATTTTGATCTCCAATTGTCACAACCTCCACACCATGTTCTGTAATTTTTACATCTTCAATGGCGCCTTCTGCCGCACGCATCCCCGCGCTGATATTCATCCCCTCAAGCGCTGGTCCTGCTGCGCACGAGCAGCACATAAGTCTGCCGTCGCTTGCCAATACGATCTCTCCATTGGTTCCAATGTCGATGAAGAGAACATTTCCCTTCTCTTTTTGCATTTCACAGACATATGCTCCCGCTACAATATCCGCTCCTATATAGGCCGATACTTGCGGAAGACAATACAACACCGTATCATCGCCTGCCTCAATACCAATTTCCTTTGCCTTAAGCGTCTTTGCTTCCAAGAATTCAGGCTTGTACGGAGATCGTCCAATGGACCTTGCGTCCACTCCCAGCAGCATATGCATCATCGTACAGTTTGCCGCCACATCAATCTCACAGATCTCTTCTTTGGCAACTCCCGCTTCATCACACACTTCCCGCAGCATTCCATTAATGGAATTTACGATTGCTTCCCGAAGTTCCTGGATGCCGGTCTCCGGATGCTCATACTCATAAGTAATTCTGGTAAGTACATCTAAGCCAAAATGCTTCTGCGCATTTATCATAGACGCATTGGCAAGCTCTTTTCCGGTCTGAAGATCAATCAAGCCTGTCACTACAGTGGTAGTCCCGATATCAATTACAATCCCGTAACCGCCATCATATGCATCTTTTTCAAACTCCGGCAAATACCCCTTCGTCAGCACTTTGTGTTTTCGTTCTTTATGAAGGGTTTCTACTTCCATCCGTCCATGCACTTCCGTGAGACAGGAAAGAAGTGTTTCCCCCTCCACTTTTACTTTACATTTTCCACATTTCCCCTTGCCATTACACGGATTATCTACAAATATACCAGCGCCAAGAAGTGTCTCCAGTAAATTTGCTCCGTCTTCACAGACAATCCTTTGTCCTGTCTGGTGAATGATCACTTCTGCCATCTTCTATACTCCTTCCGTCAGACATTCAAGAATCGCCTGCACATTGGTAAGCGGCGACTTCATTCCCAGTCCGCATGCCGGGGAAATAATATCAGAACCGCCTCTTCTACAGCTTGTCGTCAGCATTTTCACACGATCCGGATCCCCAAATTCGATAGCATAGGTACTTACATTTCCCATAAGTACACGGTCTTTCAAATTCGCTCTGGCTTCTTTCATAGGCACAACAGAATCAAAACTTAACACATCACTGTGAACCTCATTGATTTCTTTATATACAGAATGCATCTGACCACAGATGTGTACAATCGTTCCTACATTCTCCCTCTTAAGTCCATCTAATAATTTATTAAGATAAGTCACTGCAAATTCTTTAAAGAATTTTGGTCCTAAAATTTCTCCCGTCCCACTTGGGTCTGAGATCGCAATGATATCTGCCCCTGCTTCAATCTGTGCTCTTCCGAATGCAATCAACTGATCTGTGATGAAGTCCATATAATCATGGGCCTGCTTATTTTTCTTTCTGAGCTCTTTGTAGAAATTAACCGGCTCCATCACAGAACTGGCTGTACTCATAGGGCCCGTTAAGTTTCCCACAATCGGCACACCGCTTGTCTCTTCTTTCAGGATACGAATGGCATCCGTCACTACCCTGGCTCTTCCCTTGGTTACATCTACCGGAGTCAGTTTCTCATAATCACTGACAGAATCCATCACGTATTCTACGACATGAGGTTCATAAACCTTTGTCCCCATATCCACTTTCGCGCCCATTTCCTCCGCTTCCACAGTCATACAAAATGGAACGCCATAGTTTTCAAAGCATCTCTGTTCATACACCGCCTTGGCAAGCTCGGCCATCTGTCTCGCATCATGATGCGCTTCCGGCAGAAACACCTGAATCTGATCCATCAGATCTGTGGTAATCATATTCATCATACCACCGGGGCAAATGCATACGGGACGGTCTACTTCCTGTCCCTCAAATATCGCTTTTAATCTTTCTTTTGGTGTCAGCATGTTTCTCTCCTATGCAATATTTAACATTTTCTTTGCACATTTCACAGCTTCTACTGCATTGGTTGTATAAGCATCTGCTCCAATTTTATCTGCAAATTTCTGAGAAATCGGGCCTCCGCCAATCATAACCTTCACTTGATCGCGGATGCCTGCTTCTTCCAGAAGATGAATCACCGTCTCCATACCGCCCATGGTTGTAGTCATCAATGTAGACATGCATACAAGGTCAACCTTTTCTTCCTTTGCCACATCTACGAATTTCTGAAGTTCTACATCTCTTCCAAGATCTATCATCTCAAATCCGGCAGTTTCCATCATAATCTTTACCAGATTCTTTCCGATGTCGTGTGTATCTCCTTCCACAACACCAATCACACCTTTCACTTTTGCATCACTTGATACTTCCGGAAGATGTGGACGTAAAACATCAAGTCCCACATACATTGCATCAGAGCAAAGAAGCACATCTGTCACAAAATATTCTTCCGCCTCATACAGTTCACTGGCACGGTTCATTCCGTCTACCAGACCTTCCATGATGCCATCAAACGCCGGATAGCCTGCTTCCAAATATTCCTTCGCAGCTTCTACTACATCGTCTTCCTCCATTTCTAATACTCCATCAGATAACCGTTTTAACAATTCCTCTTTTGATACTGCCATTTTTAAATTCCTCCTAATATTTTTCTATTCTAGTTTTGTGTTCTCTATCTGAAATTTTCAGGATTCAATGGGTATTTCCCATATTTCCTTCCCGCTTCCATAATCATATCAATATTTTCAAGCGGTGTGCTAATTGGTATGTCACAACTTACACTGATAATAAAGCCTTTTTCAGAATCATATCCTTTTCTTAATTGATTTTTCACTTCCGCCTCTACCTGCGCTACCGTTCCATGTAGTAAAGTATCTATAACATCTATATTTCCAAGAATCGGGACTCTGCTTCCAACTAATTTTTTAGCTGTTTCCACATCTACCTGTGTATCAAAACTAATTGTTCCACAGCCTGTATCTACCATATCACACAAAATTCTATTTGCCTCTCCACATACATGGTAACCCATTCCAAGCCCAATACTTTTCGCATAATCCATAAGCTCTTTTGTGTATGGTGCAACAAATTTCCGATAGGTATCTGCACTGATTAAAGTCTCAGATGCAATAGGGTCTGACAAGAACGGACCACATCCAGATGCAGTAATCTCTTTGATTACAATTTTCGCAGCGTCAGTACAAAATCTCAATAACCGATGTGCTTCTTCTGGTTGTTTTCTCATTGCACGTAAAAGCTTTTCTACCGGAATCAATGACCCTGCTGCCGTCATAGGACCTGGAATAGTAGCAAAAACCCCTACTTCTTTCCCTACTTTTTCCACGCATATGGATGCAGCTTCATAATTCAATTGACTCCACGCATCATTCTTTCTTTCAACCATCGACAAATCCAGTTCGGAAACCTGACTGATATCGTCTAGCCTATGTTTTATAATTGCCGGAGCACTATCTTCCGGATCATTAGTAATGCTTCCACAAGCTTTTCCAATTCCCAAGAGACCATATTCTACTACCAATCCATCTTGTCCCAATCTTTCATATGCTTTCAACTGTGCTTCCGCCTGATTTTTCGCACAACTTCTCTTTTCCCGATGTGTCATTCCCGCATATCTTCCTGCATTTGACACAATAAACAGCATAATAGGAGAATGATCATAAGGTTTTCCTGAATAGAACGCATCCATACGTTCATTTGATGTCATCTCATCTCCTCTAAACATTTTACTTTCTCCTTTTCTCTTAATGTTTATTATATAGAACCACCTTTACCGGAGGACTACTTCTTTGAATTTTCCATTTTCAATATGGTAATCTATATTCTTAATACACATCTGTCCTGCAAACTTCACTTTCCCAAGCAATGAAATACAAGCTTCTCCATATCTCATAGATTCCCCAATCTCTACATTTTCGAATTTCG
Organism: Dorea sp. ICN-14282; assembly: GCF_037890115.1. Lineage (NCBI taxonomy): Bacteria > Bacillati > Bacillota > Clostridia > Lachnospirales > Lachnospiraceae > Dorea > Dorea sp. ICN-14282. The sequence goes on from NZ_JBBKBH010000002.1 coordinate 116,081, forward strand.
CTTTCTCAGTTCCCAAAAGAGAAAACGTTGTCTTTGGGCAAAGAAGAATCATCGTCTTGTCGTCTGCAATCCCCTCTACTTTCTTCATAAACTCATAAGTAAAAGCTTCCACAACCTGCTCTGCCATCTTAGGCCCTAGGATATTCACCCCACCAGAAGAATCCGCATAACTGATCAACTCCACACCATACTTTTTCGCTTCTTCCATGAATTTTAAAACTTCATTTCCAAGCTTCCAAAACACCTGCTTCATTACTTCTGGTTTCTTTCTCATTCCTTTGAATACATATCTTGCATCAATCAATACATTTAAAATTGTAAATGGACCAGACACTTCCAAAACCACATGCTCCCCCATCTCCCGAAGTTCTTTACACGCCAGCAACACCTCATGGATTCTGCCTGTAGAAAAATCAATCTCCGGCAAATTCAGAAGTTCTTCTACATCTGTATAGATATATTCTTTTGCTCTTGGTCCCGTCTTATCATTTCCATAATTAATAATGCCGCCCAAAGCCTCAGCCTCTACCGTATGACAAAATGGTAATTCACAAAACCCCGCGCCGTCATACTCCTTTAATGCTTTGGACAATTTTGCCATCGTATCCGCATGAAGATACGCATCTGGAAATGTAAGTCCCAGTCCTTCTGTCACCGCACCACTAATCCCCGCAGAATTATCATAGGTACAATTAAAATCTTTGATCTCTCTCATAGATTTCTCCCTCCTTCATTTACATGGATTTATTCTACCCCAAACAACTGTCTGACTTTCTCCTCATCCAAATCACAGCCAATCACAACTGCTTTTTCACTCAAATGCTTCCTTTCATCTGCCGGACATTCTTCATAAGAGAACGGCGTATATTCAAAATGAATTCTTTGTCCCGCCACACTTAAAATTCCCTTTGCCCGCAGAACCTGTCCTGCATCCTGGCACTTAAACGCATTCAATACCGCATCAAACTGCTCTCTTGAAAATTCCGACACTTCTTCTACCGCAACACTGGAAAAGACTCGCTCTGCCGGAAGCGCTGGTTTTGGATGACCGCCCGACATTTCTTCATAATCCTCCGCCGCGTCTACCAGTGTTTTTAATTCTTTTCTTCCAAATGTCCGATAGTCCTCACGACAGATCACCGCTTTCGGATTCTCCCCACAAATTTCATCAAGAAGACGATTCCATTCTTTTTCCTCCACTCCTTCCATATTCGTCGGCAGAATCAATCCCGCATGCTGAATCTGATCCAGGTAAAAATCTCCAAAATCTTCTCTGTACTCTTCAAAACTTTTCACATCTACCATGGCAATCAGCTTCGTAATCGTCAGATCAATACCTTCCTTTTCTCTTGCCTTCTGGCATGCTTTCACGATATCCGAAAGCCGTCCCACGCCGGAAGGCTCAATCACGATCTGATCTGGAGAAAACTTCTCTGCAATCTCTTTGATCCCCTGTCTAAAATCAATTGCTAAACTGCAGCAGATACATCCCGCATAAATTTCTCGCACTGGAATATCTTCCTGAATCAGTTCGCCGTCCAGTCCCACTTCACCGAATTCATTTTCAATTAACACCGTCTTCCCGGCAAGCGCTGGAAGATAGTGATTCAAAAATGTTGTCTTCCCAGCTCCTAAAAAACCCGATACCACCTGTACTTCCATTTCCTATTCTCCTTTATATTATATTCAATAAAAAAGGTGCAAAAAAAGACAGTGTATACACTGTCTTTTTCCCACCAAAAAAAAATCCATTTCATATACAGCAGGTTTCCTGACTTGATCTCTTCCTTAGATTCCGCCTTCCCTTTTCACAAAGTGGCTATCTGAAATCCTCGTCCTTCTTACAGTAGAGTGGGCTGTTTCGGATTTTCACCGAATTCCCTTTTAAACGCCTTCGCGTCACTATATATGATACACAAGTATCATATCATATATATTCCCGATGTATCCAATCGATAATTTCCATATAAAAAGTTTTTCTATTGTTATTTTCTATAAGCAAAAAGATAAGGAGCAAATCTTTCTGATCTGCTCCTAACTCTATTGATACTTTCTGTAACTTTTTCTTCAATTCTAATTATAGAATGGACTCAGATCAATGGAATACAACTTCCATCCATCCCCATCCTTAATATATCTTAACTTGCTGGACGCCTGACCTTCATCATTCTCAACTTCACCACTGTCCTCCCAGTAATAGTTGGTATAACAGTAGTAATAGTCTCCTTTTATCTCGACTTCAATCACGGACTGCTCTTCACCTTCTACTACTTTAGAGCTTGTCTCCCCATTGGATAAGGTATACTCATTCGGTACAATATCGGTATCGTCTCCATCAAAATTATAATCTCTGGCATGTTCAAACTCCTCAAGAGCATCTTCCTTGCCCTCATCAGCCATGTCTTCAAACACCTTCACATCGCTGAATCGCTGATTGGTAACAGCCCCCTTCATAATTTCCTGCCAGTCTTCCAGCGCCTGCTCCGTCACTTTTTCCAAGACCTTTTCATTGTAGCCGCTTTCCACCGGAACCGGCTCACCCTCAGTCGATGTAACCAGCATCTTGACCGGATCAATCTCTTTTCCTGTGACTTCCACATAGTGCGTTGGTCCAAAAACCGGCGAAATCGTATAGACATCCATACCTTCCATCTCATGTGACGGCTTTTCTGTGTCAGATACGTTGATCTTATCAACCAGAACTTTCGCCCCCTTCGGAACAGCAATGGAATACTTCTTGGTTACAAAGCCTTCCGCCTTTACCTTCCAGTTCAACCCTTTTCTCTTCAACTTCAAATCCATCTTTTCTTTGGATTTTCCAACATTATAACGCACGCTGATTTTCTGGCTGGAAAATCCTCCGGAACGCTTTGAAATATTCGTAATTTCAAAATCTTCCGCTTTCTCTCTTTCCTCTAGAGACTGCGCTGTTACAAACGCTTCCTTTGTCATAAAATCTCCGGACTCCTCTACCAGTATCGTGTCATAGAATCCGCCCCAGTTCTGTTCCAGCAACGTTTCCACGTAACGCTCTGCCACATGTTTTGCACTGTACTGCACATTGTAAACCACAAAAAAGATTACAATCGACACCAAAAGTACCGCCAGCTCTACTAACAGAATCTTATCTTTCTTTTCCCATGCCTTTTTTTCTTTTTTCTGAGGTCTGGAAAGAGGCGCCTCTTCGTGCTGGTTCAATCTCGCACCACACTTTTCACAGAATCCTGCTCCATCTGCATTTCTTGTTCCACATTCAGGACAAAACATCCTCTTTCACCCCCTACTCGTATTTTTTAATCATTTCGATATTAGCCTGCTCCACATCACTGAGTCTGGATGTAATATCTGCATCAAACTCCTGCGGTGATATGGTTCCATTATACCAGTCTTTGCTTTCAAAATACGCTTTTAAATCTTCATTTTCAAACATACGTCCATGTCTAGCAAAGATCTCATTTCTGGCCAAATACAAATCATAAGCAGACAATCCTGATACATCCGCATCCGTCAGTAGCTTTGTATCGCTGTCTGGCAAAACATAATCTCCAGATTCTGCTCCGGCGTTCTCCTTTTTTAACTCATTTTTCGCCGAAGATGCTCCGTCCTGTGTAAACTGATATTTTTCATCCAGTCCCTTTACCAACACTTTTTCTTCTTTTTGTTCCTGCGTCATCACCGCCCGCGCCTTACTGATTTCATTCTTGGAGACTTTTGACTTTGCTTTTCCTGCTATGCCGGAACCCGTAACCCCCAGAAAAATGCTTCCTCCCAGAAATACTGCAATCAGAATTCCTGTTATCAGAATCGGAACTGACACGGTATGGTGCTGTTTCTGCCTCTTTGCCGTTTCCCTTTTTTCACTCATTCCATTCGCCTCTTTCGCTCTTTACATGAAACTAATCGGAATCACCCAGTCTCCATCCAGCTTCACTACCGGAATTTCCTCCACGACTGGTTCTCCAAAATCCTCATCCTCAGACGACATCTCTACTTCCAGAATATAAGCTTTTTTTACCCGTCTTGCCACTGAGGAAGACACATCATATTCTTCAGTCAGGATGTCCTGCATCTCGCCTTTTGCCAGTTTCTCTTTTCCGATGATTTCCAGATCAATCTCTACGTCCGGAAACATATCGCTTATATCATCTGAAAAGTACGCAGATACGCTGGATGCAATACTTGGCGAAAATGCCTCCAGTACCAGCTCTACATTTCCTTCATTCATACCCTTTTCCAGCTTTTCAATCGGCTTTTCATACCCTTTTCCTCCAAAGATTAACACTAAAATCAGTATAATCAGCACAACCGGAACTGCAATCAGCGCAAGTAATTTCCACGGAAATGCATTCTTTGCAGCAGTCATTCCGCTTCCGGCTCCCGGCTGATATCCGCCAGGCATTCCTCCCGGCTGAGCGTTCTGTCCTGGCATTCCCTGCATTGGTACTCCCTGACCAGGCATTCCCTGCACAGGAGCTCCTTGTACCGGCGCTCCACATTTCACGCAGAACTTGCTTCCTTCTTTTAATTCACTTCCACACTTTGCACAAAACTTTGCCATTCCCATCCTCTCCTCTCTTGTTCCTCTGCTCGATTATCCCAAACGCGTTCCACACTCTGTACAGAACAAAGAATCTTCTTCCACAACAGCTCCGCAGCTCGGGCAGCGTTTTCCTGCTGCGAGAGTTTGTGCGCCATCATTAACCGGCATCTCTTCCTGTTTTTCTTCTGCCACATTTACTGTCGCTTCTTCCTGCGCTGCCGCCGGTGTATTTGCCGGTGCTTCTACCTGCACTGATTCATATGACACGGCTTCTTCCACCGGTGCTTTCATCTCTTCTACAGGCGGAGTCCACACTGGCTGTGTCGGCGCTTCCGGCTCAGTCTGAGCTGCCCGGACAACCGGCGCTTCCGGCTCCGCCACTCCAAAGCGTTGTCCACATTCCGTACAGAACATCGCATCGTCTGTACACCATGCACCGCAGGCTGCACATTTCTTTCCAGCAGGCGCTGCCTGCCGCACCGCATTCAGAGGATTTCCGCAGCTGATACAGAATTTCGCATTCTGATTATTACTGAATCCGCATTGCGGACATACATTTCCAACCGCAAGCGTCTGCAGTGTCATCTGAATACTTGCATTTTCTTCCCGAAGTCTGAGAATCTCAGAAAACAGCTCTGCATACTCCGTATTCGTCTCATTCACATGGTTCTTCACGCACTGTACGCCCACCTGATGGGTCAACTTCTCAATCATTCGCTCATTCGCCTTAATTTGATTGCTAAGTTTCATACTCTCTGTTGCAGTTTTCGCTTTCTGGGATACCCCCTGACTCGCAACCGAGATAGAATCTTTCATTTTATCAAATAATGCCATCTTTTCTTTCCTCCTGTTACTGTAGCATTTTTGTTACTGCACTACTTCTTTTTCCATTACAAATCCTACAATATTAGAACTGTAATACTGACTTACATCATCCGGCATATCATAGAGATTCCAGCTGCCATTCACATACATCATTCCCATTCTTGGTTCATTACCCTGATCATTGTTAGGCTCTCCCACTCCCCACTGGGCATAAGAAAATTCATCTCCTGAAATCCACATAAATCCAGATCCGTCTGGTGTTCGCTGTGCCCCCAGCCAAAGCACCTTCAGTCCAGACTCATTTGCTTTCTGAACGATCTGATTATACTCTTCCTGTGTTGACGGCGTCGCAAGCTGTCCGCCCTGAGACTGACAATATGTATACGCCTCCGACCACGTCATTCGCTGCGCAATCACCTGATATTCATAGACAGGAGCTGCCGGCGCTTCCTTCTCTTTTTTTACGTCACTTTCTTCCTTCTTCGGCGGAGTCCCTTCTACGGAATCTTTCAAGCCATCCTGCTTATCAGCATCTTTTTCATCCTTTGCGTCAGCCTTTTTTTGTTCCTCTTTCTTTTTGTCGGACTTTTTCTTCTCGTTCTCCTTATCTTTCTCCTTTGATGCCGTAGTATTGCTTTTCGACGATGAAATATTTTTATAAAGAAAATATCCGCCGACTCCAACCCCAACTCCAACGATCACGACAGCCAGAATTCCAATAATCAGCCCTTTCTTTCCCTTTCCTGACGAACCATTTCCATCGTCCCAATCAAAATCATTCGGAGCAAAATCGTCAGGATCTTCTGCATTCGGAGCAACATAATTTGATGCAAAATTGTCTGAAGCGAAATTATCTGAAGTAAAACTGTCTGAAGTAAAACCGTCTGAAGCGGCCGTGTTTGACGCGAAATTTCCCGGACCATCTTCTGTCTGCTTCGCGCCACAAGACGGGCAAAACAGGCTTCCATCTTCCAGTTCTGTACCACAATTATAACAATACATGCTTTTCCTCCTTTCAAAGTACGACACACTTTGCTCTCATTCGTCTAATATAGACATTTTATCAAACAATTCTTCCTTTTTCAACTATGCATATACTACATATTGTGCTAAACTAAGTGTATGTGAGGGGACCAAAGACAAGATATACTAAAGGTAAAGGAGAGATGTTTATGTTTTGTAAGTATTGTGGCGCCCAGCTAAAAGATAACTCAAAATTCTGTGCATCCTGTGGTGCAAAATTAGAATCCGATTCTTCGTCAGCAAGGACGGTTAGGCCAAATACAACCTATGCGAATGCAGCCCCTTCGAATCCCAACCATTCGAATACAGCCATTCCTAATTCGGCTATTCCAAACGCTGCCGTTCCAAATGCTGCCGTTCCACTGGGCAAAAAGAAACGTACATTTAATATCGGAAATTTTGTCATTTGGGCTGGATGTGTTATTGCATTTATATCCCTTTTCCTTCCGTTCGCTTCCGCTTCTTTCCTGGGATTCAGCCAAAGCGTCTCCCTTTTTGATACAGAAGACGGTATTTTCTTCATCGTGACGATTGTCGCGACGGCACTTCTTAATTTTACAAGATTGAACCTATTACCAACCATTGGTTCCGCAGTTATGGTATTCTTTCTCTGCCTCGAGGTAAACAGCTTGAACGATGCCGGCTCTCTTGTAAATTACGGACCAGGCCGCGTATTCCTGATTATCGGAACAATTTTGATGATTGGCGGATCTATCGGAGCTATCGTATTAAATATTCTCCGAAAAAAATCACTTTAAAAGAACGAATCAAAAAGCTGCTGCAAGCGACTGAATATCAGCCTCTTGCAGCAGTTTTTATTTGTATCATAATTTTTTGTTTTTAATATAAGAAGCTTTATAAAATCTTGGACAAAAATTCCTGAAGTCTTGGATCCTTCGGATGTTCAAAGAACTCTTCCGGAGTTCCCTCTTCCTTAATCTGTCCTTCATCTACAAAAATTACTCTGGACGCCACTTCTTTTGCAAATCCCATCTCATGTGTCACAACCACCATGGTCATTCCTTCTTTTGCAAGCTGTTTCATCAGCTCCAAAACCTCTCCAACCATCTCCGGATCCAACGCAGATGTCGGCTCATCAAAGAGCATCACATCCGGTTCCATTGCCAGTGCACGGACGATTGCAATTCTCTGCTTCTGACCACCGGACAGCTGAGAAGGATACGCATTTGCCTTTGCTTCCAGACCTACGCGCTCCAAGAGCTTCATTCCACAAGCTTCCGCTTCTTCTTTACTCTTTCCAAGAAGCTTTATCGGTGCAAGCGTAATATTCTGAAGAATGGTTTTATGTGGGAACAAATTAAAATGCTGGAATACCATTCCCATCTTCTGTCTGTGTTTATTAATGTCTACATTCTTGTCGGTAATATCTACACCTTCAAAATAAATATGTCCTCTGGATGGAACCTCCAGCAGATTTAAAGAACGAAGGAAAGTAGATTTCCCCGAACCAGACGGGCCTACCACCACAACAACCTCGCCCTTTTTAATTTCGTTAGAAACTCCGTTAAGTGCATGCAGTTCCCCGAAAATCTTATGTACGTCTTCTACTTTAATTAATGTTTCTCCACGATTAATGGTCACTGCTCCTTAACCTCCTCTCCAGCATATTTACCAGCTTGGTAAATATCAGTACCATTGCAAGATAGATAAGCGCAACGGCAATCAACGGCATAAATGCATCATAAGTACGGCTTCGGATAATATCTCCTGCCTTTGTCAGATCCTGAAGCGCAATATAGCCAGATACTGACGTCTCTTTCAACAATACGATAAACTCATTTCCAAGTGCCGGAAGCACATTCTTAAAGGCCTGAGGCATAATGATATGAATCATCGTCTGCACATAATTAAATCCAAGGCTTCGTCCCGCCTCAAACTGTCCATTGTCAATGGACATGATTCCGGATCGGAAGATCTCGGCTACGTACGCGCCGGAGTTCAAACCGAATGCCATCACTGCCACAAGTGTTTTGCTTATATCAGAACTTCCGAAAATTACAAAGTAAATAATTAACAGCTGTACAACCACTGGTGTACCGCGGATCACGGTCAAATATAATTTGCAAAAAAGATTTAAGATTTTCAGCTTTCCTGTTCTGTCATAAGTGGAGCGTACAACCGCAACCATAAATCCAATCACAATACCGATCAATACCGCAAAGAAGGTGACTCTAAGTGTAACTCCAAGTCCTTCCAAGATATATTTCCAGCGATCATCTGCAATAAAATTCGTAACGAACCTATCCTGTAATGTCTGCAACATACCTATTTCCCCATTCACTCTCCGGCTTACTCTGCGTCAGCCTTGATGTATTCTGCTACAATCTCATCCAATTTTCCGGATTCTTTTAAAGTTTTTAATGCCTTATTTACTTTCTCAAGCAGTTCGTCATTATCTTTTGCAATACCGATTGCATATTCTTCTTCTGTAAAGGCTTCATCCAGAATCTTAAGTCCTTCTGCTTCTTCAACAAATTCTTTTGCCGGCTCACTATCAATAATAACTGCGTCAATCTTACCCTGCATAGTTGCCTGAACTGCTTCAAATCCCTTGTTGTACTGCTCAACCTCTGCATCTTTAATATCACTTGCGTACAGGTCTCCTGTCGTACCGAGCTGAACGCCGATCTTCTTACCTTCCAGATCGTCTGGTCCTGCAATCGCACTGTCCTCTTTTACGATGATTACCTGTGTTGCCTTTGCATAAGTATCTGTAAAGTTTAAGTTCGCTTTTCGCTCGTCAGTCACGGTCAATCCTGCCAACGCAATGTCAGCTTTTCCACTTGATACTGCTGGGATAACGGAATCGAATGCCATATCCTCAATCTTCAATTCCATTCCTAACTCTTCAGCAACTGCCTTTGCAATATCTACATCAATACCGACAACTTCTTCTCCTTCATAATACTCATATGGAGGGAACTCCGCATTCGTTGCCATTACAAGTGCCTTATCTTCCTCTGCCTTTTTCTCTTCTTTCTTTCCTCCACATGCGACCAAAGATACGCTGCATGCTGCTACTAATAATACACTGACTAATTTTTTCATTTTCATAACTTTATTCCTCCATTTTTCATTTTCATTGCATAAAAATACAAAAGCTATTACATATACTACCACGTATTTCAAAAAAATCAAGTGGGTTTTTACATATTTTTGCAAAAACCCACGTTTTAAACAGTATTTTTATGCATCGAACATCTTTTTATGCATAAATCATCTATTTTATGCAATCACTTTCGTAATCAGAGATGTCACTAAAATCAATCCCCCCAGCACAATTCGGTAATAACCAAAGACTTTGAAATCGTGCTTTTTAATATATCCCATCAGGAACTTGATTGCTATCACGGACAAGCTAAAGGATACCACGCATCCCAGTATCAGAAGTCCGAATTCAGCACCGGTAAAATGGAATCCAAATTTGATTAATTTTAAAAAGCTTGCCCCAAACATCGCCGGAATAGCAAGGAAAAATGTAAACTCTGCCGCCACTTCTCTGGAAACTCCTATCAAAAGAGCTCCAACAATCGTCGCACCGGATCTGGAAGTTCCCGGAATCAGAGCCAGCATCTGGAACACGCCGATAATCAACAGCATCTGAATCGATAATTCTGAAATCTTTGTAACAGATGGTCTCGTATGTTTGTTTCTGTTTTCCACTACAATAAACAACACGCCATAAACGATCAGCATCACCGCAATCGGAACGGACTTGTAAAACAATTTATCCAAAATATCATCAAACAAGACTCCAACAATTCCTGCCGGTACCGATGCAATTAACACTTTAATCCACATCTGCCAGGTAAGAAGCTTTTGCTTTTCTGTCTTTTTTGGCGAAAATGGATTCAGCTTATGGAAATAGATCACCACAACCGCCATAATCGCACCCAGCTGAATCACCACATTGAACATCTCCATAAAAGCATCGCTCATACTCGGTTTTAACAAGTCTCCTACCAAAATCAGATGACCGGTACTGCTGACTGGAAGCCATTCGGTAATTCCTTCCACAATTCCAAGAATAATTACTTTTAAAATATCTAACATCTTCGTCTCCTTTTCTATGATTTTCTGTCTAACACATAGGTTTCGAGAAATTCTGCCACGCCGTCCTCGTCATTGCTTCCTGCAATGTAATCTGCCGCCTCTTTTACCGCTTCAATAGCATTGGACATCGCCACGCCACTTCCAACTTCCCGCATCAGATGAATATCATTTGCTCCGTCTCCAAATGCCATAATCTCTTCCCTGGCAATTCCCATACTCGCTCCCAGTTCTACAAGCGCAGCTCCTTTGTTGACTCCTGCTGCATTTACCTCAATATTATTGTTAAGCGCACCCGTCACTTCAATCCCCGGCACTTCTCTTAGCTCTTCAATCGCATCCAGCTTATCTTCATAATTTACAAACAAGCCCTGCAGCTTATCCATTGCTCGATTTTCTTCCTCAAATAGTTTCCATAAATCCGATACCCCCTTACGAGTCGCTTTCACATAGCGTGCCATCGGAGCTTCCGGAAGATATTGCTCTATCGATGCTAATTTTTCCTCCAAAGCATATCCCTGGCCATCATAATAAAGTTCACACATGGTATCGTATTTCTCCAGGATTGTCAGTACTTTTCGTGCCGTATCCGGCATCACTAGACGCTCCAGTATCGTTTTTCCAGTCTTTACTTCCACAATTCTTCCGCCGTTTGCCGTCAAGGCATATCGAATTCCCGGAAATTCAAGTACCTCTCTAGGGATACCGCACAGGGTCCTTCCTGTTGCAGGCAGAAGTTCAATTCCCTGAGCAATTGCCCGTTCCATCGCATCCTTGGTACGCTTCGTCAACTCTTTTTCCGTCGTAAGAAGCGTTCCGTCCAGATCAAATCCTATCATTCGTGTCTTAATCTTCATAAACAGTCAATTCCTTCCCCTCTTGTGAAAAGAGAAACTGCTTCATGCTAATTCGGTCAGCACTTTGCTCATAGGCGCCACTCGCATGTTCCTTCATTTTTTCCACAGCATCTTCGTTAGATGCCGGAGCAAACAGCACCGTATCCTTTGCCGGCACCATAATCAATATATCATCCTTCAATTTGTCCGCGCAAACCTGCCAGATATGTTTAAAGCACAGAGAACTCGCCTCATTGTGTCCATCTGCGAGAATTCCAAATCCTCCATACCAGGTATTTGCAATTACAAATTCTACATCCTGTACCAGATTCTCACACGCCTTCTGATATAACGCTTCAATATTACACTCCGGCGGAAGCATGTTGTCCTTTAAAACTTCATACACATCTTCCTCACGCTTTATAACAAATATAATCTTTAAATCTCCAATAAATGACACTACCGGCGTGTCATTTTCTGAAATATGCTTCCCATTCAACGCATGAAGGTCTATCAATTCTTTCTTAATCCATGGATAAATCTTATCTTGAATCCGCTCGTAACGATAGTGTTCTTCTTCATATTTTTTCATATGTGTCCCTCCCGTTTCACGTTCTAGCTCTTATTCTATCAAACTTCATACTATAAAGCAATTCAGGATTTACCCCATCTCATTTACAGGATTTCCTCCATCTCATTTGCAAAAGAGAACCGGGACATATGCTGCTACATGCATACGTCCCGATTCTCTCTTCCTACTTCTATTATAATCTGCAGGGATTCCCAATTAGCAACAAGATCTCCAAGCTCGATCTTCCTTACTGGTAATCCATAACATCAATCCACTTCATTAAGAAATCCTTCTCAAGCTCATTGTCTTTCTCAAGCTGTGCAGCTGCCACAATTGGAAGCCACTGCTGTACGTACTGCTTTGGCGTATCACTCTTCTTGCAGAACAGATTCAAATACAGATCTGCATTTTCCTGACTCTTAAGTGCAAAAAGAAGATAGGTCATGGCAGCGTCTGCACTGGCATTTCCCTGTGTCACATGCGCCCAATCCACAACTGTCATCTTTCCGTTCTTTCCAACAATCACATTACTTGGATTGTAGTCTCCATGACAGATCTTTGTATGCTTCGGCATGCTCTCTAACCGGGTACAAAGTTCATATCTCTGAGTTGCATCCAACACCGTCAGGCTATTAATCTGGCGCGCCAGTTTCTCCTTTAAGTCATTCAGCATCGGAGCCTGTTTTTCCTGAATCGCCAGCTGCATATCTACAAAATCAGACATATATTTCTCTATATTCGCCGGATCTACCTTCATCATCTCTTCTAACGTCTTACCATCCTTGTGCTCAATCACAAGCGCCCATTTTCCGTCAATCTGGGTTACTTCTTTCAGCTTAGGAATTGCCAAACCAGTCTCTTCTACCCGAACAGTATTCAGTGCCTCATTGAACACTGCTGACTTCGGATGTGATTTTGCAAATACCTTCACGATACTATCCTCACACTGATACACCTCTTTATAAGACCGCGTTACAATCAGATTGCTTTTTTCCAGTTTCATATGCGCTACCTCCTTGAAAATGTTTCCGTTCCTCTTTTTCATGGTCGAATTATACACCTATTTCATTTGTTTGCGAATGGTTTTTTGACATTTTTTTAACTTATTTTTTATTGTCTGTTTTCTTGTTGTTTTATTAACAATTTGCAGCCAGAAGAACAGGGATTTCAAAAGGGACAGGGTAAAACGCAATCGGGGACGGAGGTTTTTTCAAAAAACCTCCGTCCCCGATTAACATTTCTTATTTACCATAGTAACATTTCAAATAAATTTCTTTCATTTCTTTCATCAATGGATATCTTGGGTTAGCGCCTGTACACTGATCGTTGAAGGCCTGCTCAACCATATCATCCAATGTATCTAAGAAGTACTGCTCGTCAATACCATACTCTTTGATGGATTTCTTAATACCGATCTTCTCTTTCAAATCTTCCAGTTTTGCAAGGAAGTTCTCGAACACTTCTTCATCTGTCTTGCCCTGGCATCCTGCAAAACGTCCAAGCTCTGCATATCTTGCCAGTGCATGTGGATACTGATACTGAGAGAATGTTCCCATCTTAGTCGGAACTTCTGCCGCATTGTATCTCATAACGTCTGTCAAAAGAACTGCATTTGCAACTCCATGTGGCAGATGGTGGAACGCTCCAAGTTTGTGAGCCATAGAGTGGTTCAATCCCAGGAATGCATTCGCAAATGCCATACCAGCCATACAAGATGCATTTGCCATTTTCTCTCTTGCGATTGGATCGTTTGCTCCGTTCTCGTAAGCAGATGGCAGATACTCAAATACTGCTTTTACCGCCTTCATAGCCAGACCGTCTGTGTAATCCGTTGCCATAATAGATACATATGCTTCGATTGCATGTGTCATTACGTCGATACCAGATGCACTGGTCAGTCCTTTTGGCTGTGTCATCATATTGTCAACATCTACAATTGCCATGTTTGGAAGCAGTTCGTAGTCAGCGATTGGCCATTTTACTCCTGTCTCTGCATCTGTAATGATCGCAAATGGTGTCACTTCAGATCCTGTACCAGAAGAAGTAGGAATTGCTACGAAGTACGCTTTCTCACCCATTTTCGGGAATGTATATACTCTCTTACGGATATCCATGAAATCCATAGCCATATCTTCAAAGTTTGCTTCTGGATGTTCATACATTACCCACATAATCTTTGCAGCATCCATTGCAGATCCACCACCAAGTGCAATAATGGTATCTGGCTCAAATGCTCTCATCTGATCTGTACCTTTCTGTGCACACTGTAATGTCGGGTCTGGAGCAACCTCGTAGAAGCAGGTATGCTGAATTCCAAGCTCATCTAATTTTTCTTCAATTGGCGCTACGTAACCATTTTTATATAAGAAGGAATCTGTTACGATGAATGCTTTTTTCTTATTCATCACTGTTCCCAGTTCATCAAGAGCTACCGGCATACAGCCTTTCTTAAAGTATACTTTCTCAGGTGTTCTAAACCACAGCATGTTTTCTCTCCTCTCAGCCACCGTCTTAATGTTGATTAAGTGTTTTACACCTACGTTCTCAGATACAGAGTTTCCACCCCAGGAACCACATCCAAGTGTCAAAGATGGAGCGAGCTTGAAGTTGTAAAGATCACCGATACCACCCTGAGAAGATGGTGTGTTGATCAGAATACGACAGGTCTTCATTGCTGCTGCATGTTTTTCAATCTTTTCTTTCTGTGCAGGATGTACATAGAGCGCTGCGGTATGTCCATATCCTCCGTCTGCTACCAGCTGTTCTGCCTTTGCAAGTGCCTCATCAAATGTCTTTGCTTTATACATTGCAAGTACCGGAGACAGCTTCTCATGTGCAAATTCTTCAGAAATATCTACAGACTCTACTTCACCAATCAGAATCTTTGTATTTTCCGGAACCTCTACTCCAGCCAGTTTTGCAATCTCGTATGCAGATTTTCCAGGAATCTTGTTATTTAATGCACCATTGATAATGATGGTCTTACGAACTTTATCCAGTTCTTCGCCTTTCTTTAAGAAGTAGCATCCGCGATATGCGAATTCTTTCTTCACTTCTTCATAAACGCTTTCCAGAACGGTTACAGACTGTTCAGATGCACAAATCATACCATTATCAAATGTCTTAGAATGAATAATAGAGTTAACTGCCATCTTAACATCTGCTGTATCATCAATGATAACTGGTGTATTTCCAGCTCCAACGCCAAGTGCCGGTTTTCCGGAAGAGTAAGCAGCTTTTACCATTCCAGGTCCGCCTGTTGCCAAAATGATGTCTGCATCTCTCATAACAGTATTGGTAAGTTCCAGAGAAGGAACGTCAATCCATCCGATGATACCTTCTGGTGCTCCTGCCTTTACTGCCGCATCCAAGACTACCTTTGCAGCTGCGATTGTACATGCTTTTGCAGCCGGATGTGGGCTGATGATAATTGCATTTCTCGTCTTCAGACAGATCAATGTTTTAAAGATTGCTGTAGATGTCGGGTTTGTAGTAGGAATAACTGCTGCTACCAATCCAATTGGCTCTGCAATCTTCTTAATTCCGTAAGCGCTGTCTTCTTCAATCACACCGCAAGTTTTTGTATTTTTATATGCATTGTAAATGTATTCTGCTGCGTAATGATTTTTGATTACCTTATCTTCCACAACTCCACGGCCAGTTTCTTCAACTGCCTGTTTTGCAAGTGGAATACGCATTTTGTTTGCTGCCATTGCAGCTTCATAAAAGATTTTGTCTACCTGTTCCTGAGTATAAGTTGCAAAGATTTTCTGCGCTTCACGCATTGCTTTCATCTTTGCTTCCAATGCTTCTACACTATCAATAATCTCTGGAACCATTTCCTTTTTCTTTGCCATATTATAAATCCTCCCTGTAATGATTGCCATGTCAATTGCTATTTGTTATTTTCTTAACTATGTTTGAAAGTATAATGCATTGTTAATTATTTGTCAATATCTTTTTTGATATTTTTTTAACAAGCTTACAGAAAGGATCTTTTTTCACTTTATATGCCCACTACACTTCCAGCTTTCACCGCCAGCAGGCTCGTAATTCAAAAAGAAAATCCCAGACGCCATGCCTGAGATTTTCTCCCGATAGATCTTCCTCCCTGATGCCTGCCTTGATGTCTGCGTTCTATCTCTTTATGTATTTTATTTCTTATCTTACCTTATGCTCTGTATGCAGCAGCATATGTGCCTTGTGTGACATCGGCTTCTCGAAATACTCTTCATACATCCGTGCAATATCCTGATTCTCATGGGAGAACCGAATTTCTGACTTCTGATCCAGATCATACAGATTCTTGCCTCGCTCAAATGCCAGCTCCTCTCCGTCGTGAATCGGCTGTCCTCCGCCACCGACACAACCGCCCGGACATGCCATTACTTCTACGAAATCATACTGGACTTCTCCTCTTTCGATCTTTTCAAGAAGAGCTCTGGTATTTCCAAGTCCGCTGACTACTGCAGTTCTCACCCGGATATCATCGATCTTAAACTCCGCTTCCATCACACCATGATTCTCCTGGAACCCAGGACTTCTTACCACCTTAAATGCATCTGCATCTGGATTCTCTCCTTTCAGGAGATAGTATGCCGTCCGAAGCGCAGCTTCCATAACGCCTCCCGTTGCTCCAAAGATCACACCCGCTCCAGATCCATCCTGCATAGGCCGATCGCTCTCTATATCCTGAAGCGTTGCCGGATTGATGTGGGCTGCACGAATCATCTGCGTCAGCTCTCTGGTTGTAATCACCGTATCGATATCCCGTCCTGCATATTCCTGATAGAACAATTCCATCTCACTTTCGCCCTTTTTGGCAACACATGGCATAACGGATACAGTATAAATCTTCTCCGGTGATACGTCAAGCTTCTCTGCAAAATAGGTCTTCATCACCGCACCGAACATTTGCTGCGGAGATTTTGCCGAAGACAGGTATTTCACCAAATGCGGGAACTGCGACTTCGCAAACCGGATCCAGCCCGGACAACAAGACGTGAACATCGGCCGTTCCTTCAACTCTCCTGATGTGAACCTCTCTATAAATTCACTTGCCTCTTCCATAATCGTTAAATCTGCTGAAAACGTAGTGTCAAACACGTAATCTACACCCATTTTCTTAAGTGCATCTAAGATTTTTCCAACGGTTGCTTCTTCCTTGGCAAGTCCTAAGCTCTCTCCCCAGGCTGCCCGCACTGCCGGCGCCACCTGTGCAACAACAATTTTCTCTTCATCTTCAATGGCATTCCACACTTTCTCTGTATCGTCTCTTGCACCGAGTGCTCCCACCGGACAATGTGTAATACACTGTCCGCACAGAGAACAGTCTGCCTCCTCAATCGTCTTATGCCCCGCTACATTTACGGTCGTTCTGGAACCTGTTCCTTCCAGATCCCAAATGCTTAAACTCTGTACCTTGTCACAGACTTGGATACAGCGCATACATTTAATACATTTAGAAGAATCTCTGATCAGCGGGAAATTCTTATTCCAGGGCTGTCTTTCAATCTCTGCCTTGTATGGGATCTCCAGAATATTCAGATCGTTGGCGATCTTCTGAAGGGAACAATTTCCACTCCGGTAACAGGTAACACACTCGCAGTCATGCTGGGAGAGTATCATCTGCACATTTGCCTTCCGATGTCTGCGCACCTTCGGGCTGTTGGTATAAATCACCATTCCTTCTTCCGCCATATTATTGCAGGATGTAATCAGCCGATTCTTTCCTTCCAGCTCTACCACACATACACGGCAGGCTGCAATCTCATTGATTCCTTTCAGATAACACAGCTTCGGAATATGAATTCCATACTGTGCGGCAGCCTCCATAATGGTAGTATTTTCTTTTACGGAGATTGCCTGCCCGTCAATTGTAAGATTTACCATAATGTCTCTCTGCCTCCTTTGAATATTCCATATCCGAAATGATCACAACGCAGGCATCTGGATGCCTCTTGTTTTGCTTCCTTCTCTGTCATACAGTTTTCTACGCCTTCAAAGTCACAGACTCTCTCACATGCCTCTCGTTCCGTCAGGTTAACCCGACCGCACGGAGTTCTGTCATCCAGATGTGCTTTCGGAATTTCCACATCACAGGAAATCTCGTGGCGATAACCCAGATATTCATCAATGTTCGCCGCAACCACCTTTGCCGCCGCAATGGCACTGATTACCGACGCCGGTCCGCTGGCACAATCACCGCCCGCAAAGACGCCCGGCATATTCTCGAATGTTCCACTTTTTTCTGTTACAATCTTACCTCTGGCAACCGGAATTCCTGCCTCTTCAAAATGACGGGTTTCAATATTCTGTCCAATAGCCACAACTAATACATCGCACGGAATATAAATATTTTCCTCTCCGGTCGGTTTAATGCTGGCACGTCCATCCTTGATTGAACTAATCATCTGCGGTGTCACATAAATTCCGCGGATATGATGATTCTCATCCACATCAAGCGCAGCCGGAGCCTTCAGCGTCTGAAGCTCAATACCTTCTGCCACCGCACCTTCAATCTCTCCAGGAAGCGCCGTCATATCGGCAACTCTTCTTCTATAAACGATACTTACCTTCTTAGCGCCAAGACGTTTCGCTGTGCGAACCGCGTCCATGGAAACATTTCCGCCACCAATGACCGCCACTTCTTTTCCGGTCAAATCCATGATCTGATTCTTTCCTACGTTCCGCAAAAACTCTACCGCAGACAACACACCGTCCGCATCCTCACCCTCTAAGCCAAGCTTCTTATCCGTGCTTGCTCCAATGGTAATCAGAACCGCATCGTACTGTTCCCGAAGTTCCTGCATCGTGATATCCTGACCAATTTTCAGACCGTACTTCACTTCCACACCAGTCTTTAAGATCGCATTGATGTCTTCCTCTAACCGCTCCTTCGGCAGACGGTAGTTCGGAATTCCATAACGCAGCATACCACCAAGCTTCGGAAGCATCTCATAAACCGTTGCCTGATGCCCCATCAGCTGGAGATAATACGCAGCGCTTAAACCTCCCGGTCCACCTCCAAGTACCGCTACCTTCTTGCCGGTAGACGGTGCACATGCCGGCGGATCTACTTCCCCTGCGTAATCAGCCGCCATCCGTTTCAGTCCCCGGATATTAATAGAATCATCTACCATATTTCTACGGCATCTGGCCTCACATGGATGCTCACAGATAAAGCCACAGGTTGTCGGGAATGGATTGTCCTTGCGGATCAGCCTGATTGCATCTGCATATCTACCTTCTCCTACCAGTGCAATATACCCCGGAATATCTACATGTGCCGGACACAAGGATACACATGGTACCGGCTGATTGTACGTACAGGTACAGCGTCCGTTCTGAATATGCTCAATATAATCGTCCCGATATCCGATCAATCCTTTATAAACCATATTAGCCGCTTCATACCCGATCGCACAGTCTGCAGACTCCATAATGGAAAGAGCCGTCTGCTCCATCACATCCAACGTTTCCATCGTCGCCTTTCCGTCCAGTACGTCTTTGATAAAATGATTCAGCTGTCCCAGTCCAATCCGACACGGCACACATTTCCCACATGTCTGCGCGTGACATAATTCCAAAAATGCCCGGGCCATATCTACCGGACACAGCCCCGGCGGACTCGATTCAATTCTTCGCTCCAAATCCTTATAGAGCCCTTCCATCACGATCTTCGCTCTCTTTGGTGAAGCTATCTCTAACCTGCTCATCAGCTACATTCCTTTCTTTTGTATGAATTCTGAATTACAACAAACGTAACAGTACATTTATTATACCATTTTTTGAAAGTTCTGTAAGCAAATCGGCATAAGTAGATAAATTAACAAAAAGCATATTATTCTAGTGACTCCTGCACTACAAGAAAGCCTTTCTCCTTCAATGCATGCTCAATCATATCCAAAGTCTCTTCATTATCGGCCGTCACTTCGTGATAATGATATCCGGATGTAATATTTTTCAGCGGACTGGACTTCCCTCTTCTGATATCTTCCAGAAAATCTGCAATCTTTTTCCTGGAATTGATATTAAGTTCTGCTTCCAGCCGTCCGTACACCCGGTGATGAATCATCACATTATGCACACAGCCACCAAGATCCACGATGCTGCACAGCTCTTCTTCCAGCTGGTCATCGCTGTGCTGTACCTTGAACGTCCGTTTTGCAGCCACCGGAGCGTTCAGTATATAACCTCGATTCGTCGCAATAATGTCATAACCTGCGGCGCGGATCAGCGCAATATCCTGCACAATCACTTGACGGCTCACTCCATATGCCTCCGCCAGCTTCTGCCCAGATACCGGCTCTGCCTGCGCCTGGATCCGTTGAACGATTTCTGCCCTTCTCTTTGCACCTGTCATATGCCTCGTTCCACCTCCGCTTTTCTTAGACTGCATGAAGATTTTTCAGAGAAATGTCCAAAATCGGCGCAGAATGTGTCAGCGCGCCGCTGGAAATATAATCAACCCCAAGCTCTGTCAGTCTTCCAATATTCTCCTTCGTCACATTTCCGGAACACTCCGTCTCTGCACGACCATCAATCACCGCAATAGCCTCCTGCATTTCTTCCGTCGTCATATTATCCAGCATGATAATGTCAGCGCCTGCTTCCACCGCTTCTTTTACCATATCAAGGTTCTCAACTTCAACCTCGATCTTTCTGACGAACGGTGCGTATTCTTTCGCCATCCGTACCGCTTCCTTCACACCGCCTGCTGCCCCGATGTGATTATCCTTCAAAAGCACACCATCAGACAGATTGTAGCGATGGTTGTATCCACCGCCCACTCGTACGGCATACTTTTCAAAAATCCGCATATTCGGCGTCGTTTTTCTCGTATCCAAAAGCTTTGTCTTGCTTTCCTTCAAAAGCTCTGCTACAGAGTGAGTATAAGTTGCAATTCCACTCATCCGCTGCAGATAATTAAGTGCTACCCGCTCTCCGGAAAGAAGCACCCGGATATCTCCGGTCACCTTTCCCATCAACTGACCATTTTTCACCTTTTCCCCGTCTTTACAGTATAGCTCTACCTCAGTCTCCGGATCCAGAAGTGTAAATACTCTGGTAAACACATCAAGGCCTGCAATCACCCCGTCCTGCTTGCAGATCAGTTCCACCTCTCCGGTAACCCTCTCTTTCATAACGGAATTCGTCGTTACATCCTCGCTTGAAATATCCTCTTTCAACGCTTCCATAATCAAATGGTCTGCCTGTAATTTCATCGTAATCTGATTCATATTGCTTCTCCTTCTTTATCAATTCTTTTCTATTTTACTTTCTTCCTTAAGCTGCCTTTCTTATTCGCCTTTCTTATTTACCTTCCTTATCTGCCTTCCTCTTCTGCCAGTTCCAGCATAATGCTTTGCGCTGCACGCTTTGCGAATACCATACTCTCCAACAAAGAATTGCTTGCCAGACGATTTCTCCCATGAACACCATTACAGCTGGTCTCACCCACCGCGTACAAATGCTCCATGGACGTTTTACTATTCTTGTCCACCCAGATTCCGCCCATGAAATAATGCTGCGCCGGAACTACCGGAATCCATTCGCTCAACGGATCATATCCCTCTTCTTTACACTGACAGCAAATATTAGGAAAATGGGCCAGAATTTCTTCCTTCGGAATCCTCTCCATCGACAGCCACACGTGGTCTGTTCCGTCCTTCTCCATCTGTTCTCGGATCGCCGCCGTCACCACATCTCTTGGCAGCAGTTCATCTACAAACCGTTCTCCTGCCTTGTTGTAAAGCACTGCACCTTCTCCCCGCACAGATTCTGAAATGAGGAATCTGCGTCCCGGGCGCTTGGAATACAGCGTTGTCGGGTGGATCTGTACATAGTCCAAATGATCCAAACGGATTCCCCGCCGTTTTGCAATTGCCAATGCATCTCCCGTCAAATGCGGAAAATTAGTGGTATTCGGATAACATCCTCCAATCCCGCCACTGGCAAAAATAGTATACGGCGCATGGATATTCCACGTCTTCCCCTGATACTCTGCCACGACTCCCTGGCAGGAATCTTGTTCCACCAGAATGTCGGTCATTGTCATATATTCATAAATCGTAATATTTGCCCGTTCTCTTGCCCGTTTAAGTAATTTGCTTGTAATCTCTTTTCCTGTAATATCCGCATGATACAAAATCCGCGGCCGGGAATGTGCCCCTTCACGAGTATAGACAAATTCCCCATCTTTTTGTTCAAATTCCACGCCATACGACACCAGATCCGCGATCACTTCTCTGGAAGAGCGAATCATAATATCCACCGACTCTTTCCGGTTCTCATAACGCCCCGCCCGCATGGTATCTTCAAAATAGCCGTCATAATCTTCATCATCCCGCTGCACACAGATTCCTCCCTGTGCCAAGAAAGAATCACTGCTCTCTGCGTCCGCCTTGGTAAGCATGACTACCTTTTTGTCTTTCCCAATATTAAGCGCGCTAAAAAGACCGCCAACTCCGGTACCGACTACGACAACGTCTGCATATATATCCATCTTTTTCCTTCCTCCCAAATGCCCGTGCCGTTACCTGGCCAGCTCCAGCATTTTTTCCAGCGGTCTGCCGGAATTCTCCCTGAGTTCATCCGTTACAAACACTTCATTTTCTCCCGTTTCCAGCACTTGAAGAATCTTCTCAAGCGTAACCTTCTTCATATCGTGACAGACTGGTTCCGTCTTTGTGAAATAGAACTTCTTGCCCGGATTTCTCTTTTCCAGTTCATAACGCACTCCATTTTCCGTACAAATAATAAATTCCTGCTTTGGACTTTCTTCTGCATATCGAATAATACCTGAGGTACTGCCGATATAATCGGAAATCTTCAATACCGCTTCCGCACATTCTGGATGCGTCAATACTTCCGCCGCCGGGTGCATCCGCTTGGCCTCTAAAATCTCTTCTACCTGTACCTTCTCGTGCACCGGGCAGTATCCTGTATTATAGACAAATTCCTTTTCCGGCACCTGACTTGCCACATAATGCGCCAGATTTCGATCCGGAATAAAGAAAATATACTTATTCGGAAGAGCTTTGACAATCTTTACTGCATTTGCGGAAGTCACGCACACATCCGAATACTGCTTCAATTCCGCCGTCGAATTGATATAACACACCACTGCCAGATCATCATACTTCTTTCGCATCTCCTGAATCGTCTCACGATCCGCCATATGCGCCATCGCACAATCCGCCGTCATATCCGGCATCAGTACCGTCTTCTTGGGATTTAAGATCTTAGCACTCTCTCCCATAAAAGATACGCCGCAAAATACGATTGTCTGCTCCTTTAAATCCACTGCAACCTTACTTAAATAATAAGAATCTCCAATGTAATCAGCAATTGCCTGTACCTCGTCCGGTACATAATAGTGCGCAAGAATCACAGCATTTTTCTCTTTTTTTAATTTTTTGATCTGTTCTATAATATCCATAACCTTTTCCTTTCTCAGATTCACATTGCTCCTATTATAGCACCTCGCTTTACATGTGACAAGACAGTTATTTTTTTGAGAGGGGACAGGGTGAAACACAATCGGGGACGGAGGTTTTTTGAAAAAACCTCCGTCCCCGATTGACGCTACGCTTTCTTCTTAGCAAACGCACAATATAATACGAATCCCAAAAGCAGCACTGCCACTGCCATCCAGCCGGCCAACATCGCCGGTCCTTCTCCTACAAATTTGTCGTAGTACCCTTTCATATAAATAATCATAATAATAACCGGAATCACATAGCCAACATACCAGCGGATTCCTTTCGGGAACTTAATTCCATTCCCCGCATTCACTTCTGCCAGGAAGTTATCCCATCCCCATCCATTCTTTCTTGTACAGAACAGAAGATATCCAAGACTTCCAAGTGGAAGCAAGTTATTAGATACGATAAAGTCTTCCAGATCCATGATGGTGCTTCCGGCGCCCACCGGCTCCCAGCCAGCCAGCACATTGAAGCCAAGCACGCATGGCATACTCAAAACAATAATCAGGACCGCACTTACCAGCACACTCTTATTTCTGGACCAGCCAAACAGATCCATATCAAATGAAATAATATTTTCAAATACAGCTACGATTGTCGTAAACGCAGCAAATGTCAGGAACAGGAAGAACAATGCTCCCCAAAACTGTCCGCCTGCCATCTGGGCAAATATATTTGGAATAGTGATGAAAATAAGGCTCGGTCCTGCCCCCGGCTCAATCCCAAACGCAAAGCACGCCGGGATAATAATAAATCCAGCCATTAACGCCACAAAAGTATCCAGACAGGTAATGCTGATTGCTTCGCCAGCCAGACTTCTGTCCTTACTCATATAGCTTCCAAAAATCATCATGGCTCCAATACCGATGGACAATGTAAAGAATGCCTGACTCATGGCTCCAAAAATTACATTTCCAATTCCGGTCTGCTGCATCTTCGCAAAATCCGGCACCAGATAGAAGCGGATTCCTTCTCCCGCACCATCCAGGAAGAATGAACGTACAGCCAATACCACCATAATCAAAAGCAGCGCCGTCATCATTACTTTCGACATCCGCTCAATTCCTTTTTGAATTCCAAACCAGCATACCGCAAATCCAATTACACAGATCAATACGGTCCACATCGTCAGCGTCCCCGGACTTCCCAGCATATCTGCAAACCCAGCCTCTACCGCATCCGGCGTAGCTCCTACAAAATCGCCTCTCACAGAACGGAAACAATAATACATCATCCAACCACCAACTGTCGTGTAAAACATCATCAAAAGATAACTTCCGATAATACCGATCCATTTGGTATGATGCCACCTGCTTCCTTTGGGCTCCAGTTCCTCAAACCCTGCTGCCACACTGTAACGGCTTCCGCGTCCAATGGCAAACTCACACACCAAAACCGGAATTCCCATAATCAACAAAAATATCAGATAAATCAGAATAAATGCAGCTCCGCCCAATTCTCCGCAAAGATATGGGAACTTCCACACATTTCCGATTCCAATTGCACATCCGGCTGATACCAAAATGAATCCAAGCCTTGATCCGAATTTTTCTCTCTTCATCTCATTTCCTCCATTCTCTTTCGTCGGTCACTCTCCCCCACATCTGCAACTAGACTTTGCTATTATAACCTATTACCGTATAAAAATGCAACCTTACATCTTTCATATCAGCCGCATCTTCCCTCTTCTATACTTAAGCATCCCTCGTAAGCTTGTGAATCCACTTTCCATAATTACATTTGACAAATGCCGGAATACACTTAAAAATCTGATCCGAATTCAAACAACAGACCACCACTGCCGGAGATGCCTTTACCACAAATGCCAGAAAAAATGACAACGGAATCACAAGCATCCAAATGCTGATCAAATCCATTTTCACCACAAACATCGCACTTCCGCCGCCCCGAATAATCCCATTATTGGTAGGCATCTGATAGGACATTCCCACGCAGATCACACTCAAAATCACCAGAAATGCATTTGCCATTTCCTTCGTTTCCGGCTGCAAATCATAAAGTCCTAATACTGGAATTCGAATAAAAAACAAAAAGATCCCAGACACCACGCCAATCAACACAAACAAGCATTGCAATTTTTTCGCATATCGTTTCACCAGCCCCATATCTCCGGTTCCAATCGTTTTTCCGATCAGCACTGACGCCGTCGAAGACGCCCCTACTGCCGCAGACTTTACCACCAGAAATAAAGTGGCCGCAGCACTGTTTGCCGCAATGGCGGCAGCCGTCATATGACCAAGAATTACCGTCTGAAGCGCTGTATTCACTCCCCACAGCCCCTGCACAATCAAGATCGGCACTACAATCTTAATATAATCCCACACCAGAACTTTGTCTGTTGAGAGATAATCTTTCAAGCGTAATCTTAACTTTTCATCCTTTTTAATCACATACCAGATCAGAACCACACACTCTAAAACTCTGGCAACTAAAGTTCCCACTGCCGCACCTTTGGCTCCCATGCAAGGAGCGCCAAAATGCCCGAAGATCAATCCATAATTAATCCCGCAATTTACAAGAAGCGTCATCACCGACAGACGAAACGCAATCTTCACTGACTCTACACTTCGCATCGAAGCCAACAGGATCTGCGTCACCGCAAAGAAGAGATAGGTAAATCGAACAATTCCAAGATACCCAACTCCCTCCTCAATAATCGGAACGTCTTCCGTAAAGATCCGAACAGCTTCATAAGGAAAAATGCTTACCGCCGCGAACAAAACCACTGCGGCTACAAGCGCCGCCCGCATTGCCGCCGAACTAATCTTTTTCATCGGATCAATCCGCCGCTTTCCCCAGTACTGACTGCAGAAGATTACCAGCCCGTCCCCCAGCGCCAGAATAATCTGCTGATATACAAATTGAATTTGATTGACTGCCGCCACACCAGCAAGCGCCGTCTCGCTATACGAACCCAGCATCAAATTATCCGCTAGATTTACGCTAAGTGTAATTACATTCTGCAACACCAGCGTTATATAAATTGAAAAGAAATTTTTGTAAAACTTTTGCCCATTCATACCATCTTCATCCCATATCTTTTAAATACATAAAAAAAGAGAGATTACATTTCTGTAACCTCTCAACATCTCCGTCCTCGGCGAAGTCGGAGTGACGTGATTCGAACACGCGACCTCTACGTCCCGAACGTAGCGCTCTACCAAGCTGAGCCACACTCCGATAAAATATGACCGAATGCCTGATTCTCAGGCATTCGGCGCCCCTGCCAAGGAACTACGGATAGAGGACTCGAACCTCTACTAACAGAGTCAGAGTCTGCTGTGCTGCCATTACACCAATCCGCAACATCTGCTTTTGTTCTCTGTTTTGTTCAGCGAACATGTTATATTATAGCAAAGAAAAAAAATAAATCAAGTACTTTTTTGAATTTTTTTAAAATTTTTTTCAACTTTTTTCCGAAGCCCTGTTTTCGCGCTGTTTCCTGGCAGTTTTCCCATGCTGATTAAATCTCGATTTCTCCATCGAATACGGTCGTAGCCGGTCCCGTCATATAGACAATATCCGCCTCTCGATCCCATTCAATCTCCAGATCTCCTCCTAACAGTCTAACTGTCACCTGATTTTCTGTATAATTATTTAGAATGCTCGCTACGGCAACCGCACATGCACCGGTTCCACATGCCATCGTCTCGCCGGAGCCTCTCTCCCAGACACGCATTTCTACCGTACGCCGATCCAATACCCGTGCAAACTCTGTATTAATTCGATTTGGGAAACGCTCATGCTGTTCAAATGCCGGCCCAATCTCTTCAATCGCCATTCCCTGTATATTCTCCAAATACACAACTGTATGTGGATTTCCCATAGAAACGCCCGTCATCTGATACGTTTGACCTCTCACTTCGATTGGAGACAGAATTACCGGATCCTGCTCTCTTCCTTCATCCATGATGATAGGAATCTCACACGCTTTCAATCCAGGATGTCCCATATTTACCTTAACAGAAGCTACTTTTCCTTCCACAACATTAAGATCCAGATATTTAATCCCTCCCAGCGTCTCCACCGAAATACTGGTCTGATCTGTCAATCCATAATCATAAACATATTTTCCCACACAGCGGATTCCGTTTCCACACATCTCTCCCCTAGATCCGTCTGCATTATACATCTGCATCTCAAAATCCGCCTGACTGGACGGGCATATCATAATCAATCCGTCAGAGCCAATTCCTGTATGCCTGTCACTTACATATTTTGCCACCTCCGATGGATTTTCTACCGTTTCCTTAAAACAGTTCACATAGACATAATCATTTCCAAGCCCGTGCATTTTCGTAAATTTCATTCTTTTCATCCCTCGCTGTTTCTCTATTTTTTAGTCTTATTCTATTGGTGTTGTTACCGGAATTATAATGAATAACCCGCTCCTTGTCAACGAAGGAACACTGACTGCTTTATTTCTTACGATTCTATTTGAATTTTTCACGTTGATTTGGTAAAATATTAAAACAATAACAGAAACAAAAGTTTCATGCCAGCTTTAAAGGAGGAACATCACATGGGGCTTGCAATTCCAATTGAAACCAGCGCCCGCCACATTCATATGTGTCGGTCTGATTTTGAGGCCTTATTCGGAACAGGCGCCGAACTTACTTACAAGGCAGATTTAAGCCAGCCGGGACAATTTGTTGCCCAAGAGCGGTTAACCATCCAGGGACCGAAAGGCTCCTTTGAAAACGTTGCCATCTTAGGTCCATTCCGAAAGGAAACACAGCTTGAAATCTCCATGACCGATTCCCGTAAGCTTGGAATTCCCGGTGTTATTCGGCAATCCGGAGACACTGCCGGATCTCCCGGCTGTACTCTGATCGGTCCCAATGGTTCTCTCACCATTGATCATGGCGTAATCGTAGCCAAACGCCACATCCATATGACGCCCGTTCAGGCGATTCAGATGAATGTCAAAGACAACGATGAAGTCTTTGTCATCATGGAGAGTTTCGAGCGTTCTCTGATTTACGCCGACGTGATTGTCCGGGTCAGTCCCGATTATGCGCTGGCCATGCACGTTGATACCGACGAGGCAAATGCGTTTGCCAATGACAACCACCCCACCGGGGTCATCTTGAAATTATTCGGCGGAAGAACTTATAATCTGCAGAAATGGGCGGAAGAACTACAAAACGGGATTCACAGACTTTAATCTCTGTGAATCCCGTTTTACATTCCTGTATCTTCCCTTTATGCCCCGGCAGATGGGAGATACGGTCTTAATACCCCTGCCACATTGCTGATTGGCATCGTCTGAAGCCAAACTTTTCCAGGACCTGTAATTACAGTATTAAACACACCTTCTCCGCCAAACAGCATATTCTTAACTCCCGGCACACTGCGGATCTCCATATTACATCCTGCCGTCATCGCTGCCAAATGTCCCGTGTCTACCACAATCTGCTGCCCCGGCTGAAGCACATATTCCACCACGTGACCGTCAAATTCTGCAAACACAATTCCGCAGCCGCCGGCTTTCTGTAATATAAATCCTTCCCCGCCAAACAGACCCGAACTAAATCTCTTACTAAACGAAATACTCAGCTCCACACCAGCTTCTCCTGCCAAAAATGCACTTTTCTGGAAAATCATTTCCTGTCCCGGCGCGATCTCAAAGGCCTTGACAGAACCCGGAAAACTGGACGCAAATGCAATCATCCCCGGTCCCCCCTGCGCCGTATAGATGTTCTGAAACATACGCTCTCCGGAAAACATTCTTCCCAGCGCCTTGCCTAAGCCTCCATTCGTACTCGTCTCCATCAGCATATTTGGAGACATCCAAGACATGCTTCCTCCTTCGGTAATCATACGCTCGCCCGCTTCCAGATGGCAGATCACAACCGGCAGCGTCTCTCCTTGAATCTGATACCTCATTTTCGTTTCCTCCTGTTCCTTTTCTTATCTCATCTTAAAGACCGGACTTATCTTCTTGTAAATAATAAATACGATCATAGATACCACTATGCCTTTCAGCAGGTTAAACGGCGCCACTGCAAACATCACGAAAGTAAAAAGATTGGTAATAGATCCATTGATCTTGCTTCCCATCTCTACCAACACTTCCATTGGCATTCCAAACGCTTTCGCATAAGCAGGAAGCAGTACATAAGCATTCAGCACACAGCCTGCTGCCGTCATTAACACCGTTCCAACCAACATTCCTGTCACCGCTCTTTGTCGGGTTCGTTTCCGCTGATAAATCAGTCCTGCTGGAATTACAAGCGCACAGCCAATTAAAAAATTAGCCACTTCTCCAACTCCAGCTGTCACTGTTCCGTTAATTGCAAAATTCAGAAGAATCTTCAAAAACTCTATCGCTGCTCCCGCTGCCGGACCCATAGCAAAACAACCAACCAGAACCGGAACCTCACTAAAATCAATCTGGTAAAATGCCGGAGCAAATGGAAGCGGAATCTCAAACAGCATTAATACTACCGCAATCGCAGAAAGCATTGCAATCTGCACCATTGTTTTTACCCGTGTTTTGGTTTTGATCTGTTCTTTCATCATTACGTTTGTGTTCATGTTTCTTTCTCCTTTTGATAAATTTTATCTTAAAGAAAGAAATTCTTCTGTTAAAAGATTTTGGGTTTACTAGGAATAAATTTTCCCATAAAGCAAAAGAAAATCCCGATATAGAACTATATCGGGATCTTATTGCTTTCGTAACAACCACTCAGTTCTTCTCTCATCCAGACTGTACTGTCGGTTCTGGAATCTCACCAGATCAGCCGCCGCTCAACGAAAGCGACAGGTCGCGGACTATACCGCCGGTTGGGACTTTCACCCGACCCCGAAGAATTTTTTTCTTTATTCTTTTTTATTGTATACCTGCCGAAGCGAATATTCAAGCATTTTTCTTAACTTACTGATGGTAAAATTTCCTTAACTTACCAGCGGCAGAATATAATTCACCCACAGCCAGCTTGCCGGCATCACCAGAATCATCCCCGGAATCATATCCGCAATCGGGAACATCCGAAGCTTCACCATCCGAAATCCCGTAGCCAGCATAATAAAACCGCCGCACGCCTTGAAATCTGCAATCATAGCAGGCGTACACATGGGATAAATGATTCCTGCACAAAAAAACAGAATCAGGAAAATGACCATCTGCGGAATGGCAATCACCGACACCACCATTCCTAAACTGCACGCAAAGATAAGCGCTGTAAACAGATCCAAGATAGACTTCGCCATCAGAATGCTGTGATCTCCTGTCATCCCTGAAATAATGGATCCATAGATCCCTGTACCCGATGCACAGAACAACACAATTACCGTTACTAGCGTTGCCGTAAATTCCTGTTTTTCCATATTACTTTTCTTAGACGGGAACCATTTGGCTACTCCCTGCTCCATCCAGCCTGCGCCTCTGTTGATCCGCTCTCCCAGATGGATCCATAAGCCAAGCGCCGTCCCGATAATCACAGCAAATACGACTGCCGGCATATTTTCCATCAAGACGATGCTGCTGATTCCCATACTCATAGAACAGATTCCAAAGACCAGATTCAGATTATCCTTAAACTCCTGCTTAAGCTTTCCGCCCACCAGCGCGCCAATCATTCCGCCGATGGCCACCGAAAGACCGTTTACAATTACACCAATTGGCATTTTTTGTTTCCTCCTCTATCCGCCATTCCTCTCTGACGATACCCGCCATGTGCCAAAGCACATTCTTTTCTATTATAGAAGATTTTCCCCAAATGTCAAAATGTAATTCCCTCCACTTCAAAACAGGTAATCCACGGATATTCCACATATTTCACGACAATGGGGTCTGAAATCTTGATCCCTTCCGCCGGATAATATACATTTCCCAATTCGCTTTGATCCACCAGGAACCCCTTCAAGGTCATAGCTTCTTCATCCTCTTCGGTAAAACTTACCGAAATCTCCTTATGCGGAGCCGCACATCAGCTAGTGATCTCCTCCACATTCAGAACGATGTGGCGCCATCCGTTTATCTGCATATAGGCTTTCGCCCGATCATTTACATCTACCATATCCTGCTCTATTTCTCCAGATATTTTCCTTTCAGCTCTTCCACCTTTGCTGTATAGGCATCATTCTGCTTTTCCGCCATTAACTGCTGATAGATCTGAGCTCTCACCTCATCAAATGCTGCTTTGGAAGAATCCTGTTTCTTCTCCACCTTGATCAAATGAGCTCCAAACTGTGTCTTTACCGGTCCTACGATCTGACCAATCTCAGCCGCAAATGCTGCGTCTTCAAATTCTTTCACCATCTGCCCTCTTCCAAACTCTCCGAGGTCTCCGCCGCGCTCTTTGGACGGGCAGGTAGAATACTCTTTTGCTGCGTCCTCAAAGGTCTTTGCACCGCTCTCAATCTGTGCCAGAACGTCTTTACATGCTTCTTCTGTCTCTACCAGAATATGTTTTGCAGATACGGTGGCACCTTTTTCAAACTTCTTCGGATTCGCTTCGTAATAATCCTTGATCTCGTCCTCTGTCACCTGTACTTTCTTCAACGTATTGCGCATTGCAAGCTGCGCCAGAATATCACGCTTAGCGCTCTCCAAAATAGTCTTGTACTCTTCTGTTTCATCAAGCTTCTCATCCTCGCCAAACTGCGCAAACATATGGAGAGAAATCAACTGATCCAAATACTGATCCCGATACTGCGGATTTGCTGCATATGCCTGCTGCTCTCTTGGGATTCCCTGCAGATATGCATGAAATTCTGCCTCTGTAATCTCTCTTCCTGCTACTTTTGCCAACACTTTATCACTCATGTTACTGTTCTCCTTTTCTTGTTAATGTGTCTATTATACGCGACACTACTTACTTTTGTAAAGTTCGTCTACAAGCACGTTCCTGGCTAATCTGTAATCGCGCTTCCTGCTAATCTTGTATCACCCCACGGAGTCCTTATAGCCAGTGTCCCTTCTCCGTATCAAAAGCGGCTTCTTTTCTTAAGCCCAAACATACCTTCAATCCTCTCTATTTTTTCTTCCTATCACTTCTACTTCTCCATTTAAATCGTTTTCAAAATAACGCAAAACCAATTGCCGCCCTTCTTCATTTCCAACTATTTTTTGTAAGTTTTTATAAAGCAAAAGTAGCGGGAGAACAAATATTATTAATATTTCTCCTAACAAAAACGGATCTCCCTTAGAAAAAAGGAACCCTATTATTAACATGGCAATCAAAAATATTTGAGCTCCTCTTTTTATATATGGCAAAACCATGAATTCACCTTCCAAAACAACGCTATCATCATGGCTTTCTACGGTTGCCCGAAACTGTTCCCAGCCACCGCCATTCATACTTCCCACCGCACAACTTACTTCCAAAACATTGTTTTCTTTATCATAGCTTGCTAATATCGTTTTTCTATACGCTTGATTTTGTATATTTAACTCTTTTGTAGTTTGATTAATTAAATACAAAAACTGCTCTTTTGACTCAGGAATTACTATTCTGTATTTCATTCTAATCTCCATTTTGCGTGTTCTCTTAGTCTCTATCTCCCCTTAATCTGGAAACCATTCTTTTAATTTTTATAATAATTCCACCAATACCACCTAATCTTGATAATAAAATGCCAAGGCAAAAAAATATTACCAAGACAGCAACTATATCCAAATAATT
Source organism: Dorea sp. ICN-14282 (assembly GCF_037890115.1). Lineage (NCBI taxonomy): Bacteria > Bacillati > Bacillota > Clostridia > Lachnospirales > Lachnospiraceae > Dorea > Dorea sp. ICN-14282. The sequence continues at coordinate 149,089 of NZ_JBBKBH010000002.1, forward strand.
CTCAACCATATTTCCCTCCTAAAATTCACGTTTTATATTTATTTTTCAGTCAAACAAAACTGGGATTTTTCTATAATTTATTTCCCACTCATTTTCTTTTTAGAGAATAGATAAGAAACCACACCCGGAATACCAACCCATGCCGCCATTGCACAGATGGTAACAATTTCAAAATTGGAAATCGTCAAAGCGCAAGTGATATAGAGTAGAGCAATCGGAAGTGAGATATAGCCTAAAATGCTATGCGCAATATTCCATGTATCCTCGTCACATATTGTCCACGGCAAACGCACCCCAGTATGTCTGCTGTATGGCAGTTTCGGAGATATAATACCTGCGAAAATCATCACGCAGGACACCAACGCCATAGCAAACATCTTTTCTCCATTTTCTGAAAATGTAAAGATATCAAACGCTACTAAAATCGCAAAGATTATTCCTATTGCTAAAACAAGAATATTGAAAATGGTCGTAGTGCGCAAAATGCCTATTTTCAAATCATCTGTCGTTATGCTGGTAAGTAAGGCTAAGTTACGATACAAGATGATGACTGCCGCAAGCATACATGCACCTACAAGCAGAATGGACACTATTTCATTTTTTACAATCAAAGCAATCAGCATAGCGGCAATCGAAAGGAATAAGATCAATTCTCTTTTTTCCCCGCCTGCATAACTAGTTTTTCCCATCTGTTTTTCTTTGCCAGCTGCTCATTCAACTGTTCCAATTCTTCAGACAAATTCAGATTGTCACTGCTGTCTGTTTCAATGTCCAAAAGACTGCCAACAGACACATCCAGTAATTCCGCCATGTGAATGAGAACACCTGCATCAGGAACCGATAATCCTTTTTCCCACTTAGATATTGTTTGCCTTACTACATTAAGTTTTATAGCCAACTCTTCTTGCGAAAGCCCTTTTGCTTTTCGTAAATTTCTAATATTTTCGTTTAACATAACCTGTGCCTCCTTTGTTTTGATACAACTATTAAAAATCAAAACAACCGTTACCACAAGCAACGCAAATTAACATCTGTCATTACTCACATAAATTTCTATTTGTTTATTTCTTCTTTTTCGGCTTTGGACTTGGCAGATCCTCATACATAGCATTAAACAATCCTGTCAAAAACTCTTTATTATCTATTTCATCTACCAACAACATTTCTTTTGCTCCCTCATAAGGTAATTCATACAAAGCTGTTGGCATATAACTAATTGCTGATTTTACCGGTTTAACAAGCAATCTATCATCATAGATACCACCTACAATCTTACCTCGATAATAGATAATAAATTCTCCCATCATAGCTCGATATGTAATTTCATCTAATCCAGATAACTGCCCTAAAATAAATTCCAAATATTCCTTACTTGACGCCATGACTTCACCTCAAAATTTGAAATTGTAATTACATTCCATACATATTGGCATTCTTTACAATTACTTTATCGCCTTTTTCTAATTGTTCCTTGGAAATTCCTCGTAACCCAAGTCCAACATGCTCTGTTTTATATCCACAACCATTTGCTTTTCGTTCTTTTGTATGTACATCGACAGTAGTAATTCTAGTTTCTAAGACATCTCCATTTGCTTTATAAATACACGCATTTTCTCCTTCTCTGCACATCCCTATTAATATGTTTCCTACGGCAACTGTTCCAACCCCCATAATTGTAAATACATCATCAATAATCAATTCAAAATCTTCTTTTAAACACGATGGAACATCTAATCTGTTCATATATTCTTTTTCTCGTTCTTTTTTGCTTTTACCAAATAATCCCATAATATTTCTCCTTTACAACTTCAAAGTTGACTATTGCTTTTTTCTCTTTTTGCAATATGTGTTGGAAGTAACAAAAATAAAAATCACCAACATTATAATACACGGCAACCCCACATGAACAGCAAATGCTTCCGTATCAATATATCCTGTTATTCCAATTACTAGTGCTATTCCAAAGCAAAAAATAGAAAAACATCTATTCAACTTTCTTTCATCATACTTTGCTTTATCTTCATCATTGGCAGTGTTATATCCTGCAATAAGAAAACCGCCTTTCCCAAAAGCAAACATTATACCCATTATTGCGAATATAACTGTAAGAATAATAATCCCAATCATGTGGAACCTCCTTTACAACTTTCGATTGAGATTTCACCTGTTTTAGGGAATTTAATAACTGTTATATTTTGTTATTAAATTCTCTGCAAACCCTTGAAAACACTGGATTTATCGCAGGTGAGCTTTCCCTTATTGTTTCCCTTGTGTTATATCGTCCCGTCAGCGTTTACGAACTCTGATAAGGGCAAATACAAGGGCAAGAAAAATCTATAAAACAGTATAACACAAAATAAAAGTGACATGGTGAACTGATTGAAATGCTTCTGATTTTTGTAACAAATGACTGATTGAATGATAAGGAGATTCTATACGATGAGAACAATATTTGCAGAATACAATCCACACAGAAACAGCATTGATATTTATACTTCTGCTGGTTATATGCTCCGCATTGACTGTTGGGAAGCCGAAAAGGATTTAAAAACCACACCCGGATCAGACTGTGCATTGAACGCACTTGCCATTGATAAACCGCTTGAATATGCAAAATTATATCTTGATGAAACAATGCAGATATGGGTAGATGCAGAAGATTCATTAGAACTATGGTGATTTTTTCAACAGCACTAAGGTTACTTTTTCCCAATCTCATTTATTGAGAATCGTCTTTTTACCGTGCATATATATTCAATATCTTTTTATCTATTATAATGAAATCAAGGGCTGGTCTAATGCCAGCCCTACAAAAATGAAAATTCACATAGAAAATAAATTTACAATTTTTCCGATATAAACCTGTTATCAACAAATACAAACATAATTTATATTATCGTATCTATTGATATGATATGTATTTCAAAGAGTTACCAGAAGTTTTTGAAAACTTTTCCCTTGTGATATTATCTAAAGCTCCTAATTTTATACTTTTCCCATGATGGAGCAGCTTATTTGACCGTATCTTTAATAGCTGTATTTTTGTAATTAGATGTAACACCACCGGATTTTCATCCGTTGAATCATCCGCATATTTAAGACAATAAGAAAGACCGGTGCCATTACCTCCTGTCCACAACATATTATCTGTTGTGAATATCTGATATACCTTCGGTGTTTCTGCCGTATAAAATGTCTTTTCCCCAGATGCAGGCGTTTTCATATTATTGCCTTTTTGTTGGCGGTACATTGAAGATACCGTATTTAGACCAGAACCAATGTGCATACTTCTGTTCCTCCAATCATTTTATCTGAATTGTAAATGTACTGCTTCTCTGACTGTTTTCAGTGTCCTTGAAATAGTGTCAAAAAGAGGTGCTATGCCTGGCTTAACTACCGTATGTTTTGCACGGTCTTTTACATCATGCACTCCAAATCCGTAACACATATTTCTGCCCTCTGCGGAAAAATTCACGGTATCTCTGTCTTTATGTACATTTGAACTGCTTTTTTCTGCATTTATGTGTTCCCGCATTTCAGAATTTATTTTATATCCATCATACTGAAACGCCTTACTCTGCCTACTGTAAACTTCCAACGACATATCCGTGTCCTCCTCAGATTTTCGTATCTAATGTAGATAATAAATCTACATTATCGTATTCCGCTTGAGTATATGCTCTTACCACTGAACTACTGTTTTCTGACATTTCACTAATATACTCATCTCTATCTTTGCGTTTCTCACGCAATTCTTCCAAATATTCTTCATCTCTTTTTCGTTTCTCACGCATTTTCTCTAAGTATTCTTCTTGCTCACGTTTTTTGTCCCGTCTACTTTTTGCTGCTTTTTGTTGATTTTGTGTACTCAATACATCTGAACTTTTATTTGACGAATTAGCTGTTCTCATACCACCACATGAAGATTGCCGATTTCCATTAGCATCATATGTAACTGTCCTGCCTCCCAACTCTACACCGTCACGCTTTGCAAAAGAATATACTTGTGAATTTGCTGCAACCTCTCCGGATAAATTCCATTCTATTTCTTTTGCGAATTCCGGATCATTAGCCATTTTTTTCAAACAGTCATAAGAAAGATTTACGACCACTTTATTGGAATTGCAAGGCACAACACCGCCGTTGGTATTAAAACTTATTTGCGGAAACTTTTTACATAATTTTTCATAATATTCTTCCACACTATTAGAATTGTGTTTTGTGTCACATAATTGTTATATGAATTGCTTATACCTGTCATTGACATATCCGTGTCCTCCTTTGAAATCCTTTTCTGTCCGTTATTCTCACTCAACCTTTTTCCCAAACTTATAATTACTTGGATATTCCAAATTATAAATATCCTCTCCATACGGAATATCCAAAGTATGATTTTCACTTAAAATATATTCCTTATCGCCAATCTTAAAAATGTCTCCGGCTTCATATTCATCAAGTAAAATGCCACCAGAAGTCAAATTCTTGTATCTTGCATCATATCGTTCCTTAGACTGAATTGGGCTTGTTGTTTTAGTGGCAGAATAAAATTGAGTTGCTTCCCTATCTCCCATCTTTACAGTGAAAAAGCCGTTTTTTATCCCTGCATTTTCCATATAGCCTCTTATTTCTTCATCTGAATAAGACAACTGAACATATACAGGGTCTTTTGTCATCATGTAATTCCAAAAGCTCGCATACCTTTCCAACACCGGATCATAAGGTTCACCACGCATAATCTCGGAAACAATAGAGCCTATCCCCTTATTATCTGTGTATAAACAATGCTCCTGTCCGTCACCGGAAACATATTTAAAATACTTATTCTTCCCAAAGTCAATGATATTATCTTCTGCCTTAATTTCATTCAGACAAGCTCCACTGATTTTAGGTATCTGCTCCGCTGTAAAAAATGTTCCTCCGCATTCGTATATATCTCCCTGTTTTCGCACCTTAGAAATATCATTATTCATAGCAGCTAATACGCTACCCGGAATCATTTTTCTTCTTTGTCCCGCTGAAATTGTATATGTACCTGCATCATATGTTGTACTTCTGACAAACAAATCCTTTTTCCCGCTTTGACCAACATTTTGATAAAGCAATATATAATTTTTTAAATACAAATTTAGAAACTAATGTAAAAATTCCTAATATTGAATATTCGTATATTAGTGATGAATTATCTATACTAGGTTATAAAGAAATTAAAGGAACTTTTTTAACACCAGAAATTTATTCTACTATGTCAGAAGAAGAACAAAATTTGTTAAAACGAGATATTGCCAGTTTTTTAAGACAAATGCACGGTTTAGATTATACAGATATTAGTGAATGTACTATTGATAATAAACAAAATGTATTAGAAGAGTATATATTGTTGCGTGAAACTATTTATAATGATTTAACTGATATAGAAAAAGATTATATAGAAAGTTTTATGGAAAGACTAAATGCAACAACAGTTTTTGAGGGTAAAAAGTGTTTATGCCATAATGATTTTAGTTGTAATCATCTATTGTTAGATGGCAATAATAGATTAACTGGAATAATTGATTTTGGAGATTCTGGAATTATAGATGAATATTGTGATTTTATATACTTACTTGAAGATAGTGAAGAAGAAATAGGAACAAATTTTGGAGAAGATATATTAAGAATGTATGGAAATATAGATATTGAGAAAGCAAAAGAATATCAAGATATAGTTGAAGAATATTATCCTATTGAAACTATTGTTTATTGATGATAATATGGTTTTTGATATTGATAATTTAAAAGGATTTCTTAATGATACCAGTTCATTTGGGTTTATAGCTAAAGAAAATAATAAAATTATAGGATTTGCATATTGCTATACACTTTTAAGACCTGATGGAAAAACAATGTTTTATTTACACTCAATAGGAATGTTACCTAACTATCAAGACAAAGGTTATGGTTCAAAATTATTATCTTTTATTAAGGAATATTCTAAAGAGATTGGTTGTTCTGAAATGTTTTTAATAACTGATAAAGGTAATCCTAGAGCTTGCCATGTATATGAAAAATTAGGTGGTAAAAATGATTATAAAGATGAAATAGTATATGTATATGATTATGAAAAAGGTGATAAATAAATGAATATAGTTGAAAATGAAATATGTATAAGAACTTTAATAGATGATGATTTTCCTTTGATGTTAAAATGGTTAACTGATGAAAGAGTATTAGAATTTTATGGTGGTAGAGATAAAAAATATACATTAGAATCATTAAAAAAACATTATACAGAGCCTTGGGAAGATGAAGTTTTTAGAGTAATTATTGAATATAACAATGTTCCTATTGGATATGGACAAATATATAAAATGTATGATGAGTTATATACTGATTATCATTATCCAAAAACTGATGAGATAGTCTATGGTATGGATCAATTTATAGGAGAGCCAAATTATTGGAGTAAAGGAATTGGTACAAGATATATTAAATTGATTTTTGAATTTTTGAAAAAAGAAAGAAATGCTAATGCAGTTATTTTAGACCCTCATAAAAATAATCCAAGAGCAATAAGGGCATACCAAAAATCTGGTTTTAGAATTATTGAAGATTTGCCAGAACATGAATTACACGAGGGCAAAAAAGAAGATTGTTATTTAATGGAATATAGATATGATGATAATGCCACAAATGTTAAGGCAATGAAATATTTAATTGAGCATTACTTTGATAATTTCAAAGTAGATAGTATTGAAATAATCGGTAGTGGTTATGATAGTGTGGCATATTTAGTTAATAATGAATACATTTTTAAAACAAAATTTAGTACTAATAAGAAAAAAGGTTATGCAAAAGAAAAAGCAATATATAATTTTTTAAATACAAATTTAGAAACTAATGTAAAAATTCCTAATATTGAATATTCGTATATTAGTGATGAATTATCTATACTAGGTTATAAAGAAATTAAAGGAACTTTTTTAACACCAGAAATTTATTCTACTATGTCAGAAGAAGAACAAAATTTGTTAAAACGAGATATTGCCAGTTTTTTAAGACAAATGCACGGTTTAGATTATACAGATATTAGTGAATGTACTATTGATAATAAACAAAATGTATTAGAAGAGTATATATTGTTGCGTGAAACTATTTATAATGATTTAACTGATATAGAAAAAGATTATATAGAAAGTTTTATGGAAAGACTAAATGCAACAACAGTTTTTGAGGGTAAAAAGTGTTTATGCCATAATGATTTTAGTTGTAATCATCTATTGTTAGATGGCAATAATAGATTAACTGGAATAATTGATTTTGGAGATTCTGGAATTATAGATGAATATTGTGATTTTATATACTTACTTGAAGATAGTGAAGAAGAAATAGGAACAAATTTTGGAGAAGATATATTAAGAATGTATGGAAATATAGATATTGAGAAAGCAAAAGAATATCAAGATATAGTTGAAGAATATTATCCTATTGAAACTATTGTTTATGGAATTAAAAATATTAAACAGGAATTTATCGAAAATGGTAGAAAAGAAATTTATAAAAGGACTTATAAAGATTGATTATATAATATATGAAAAGCTATTATAAAAGACATTAGTATTAAATAGTTTAAAAAAATGAAAAATAATAAAGGAAGTGAGTCAAGTCCAGACTCCTGTGTAAAATGCTATACAATGTTTTTACCATTTCTACTTATCAAAATTGATGTATTTTCTTGAAGAATAAATCCATTCATCATGTAGGTCCATAAGAACGGCTCCAATTAAGCGATTGGCTGATGTTTGATTGGGGAAGATGCGAATAATCTTTTCTCTTCTGCGTACTTCTTGATTCAGTCGTTCAATTAGATTGGTACTCTTTAGTCGATTGTGGGAATTTCCTTGTACGGTATATTGAAAGGCGTCTTCGAATCCATCATCCAATGATGCGCAAGCTTTTGAATATTTTGGTTGATCGATATAATCATGAATCAATCGATTTTTAGCCTCACGCGCTAAGTTAATATCTGTGAACTTAAAAATTCCTTTAACAGCTTCTCTGAAAGATTTTGAATTTTTTTTAGGAATGGTGGTAAAGATATTTCTTAGGAAGTGAACTTGGCATCTTTGCCAACTTACGTTGGTGAAGGATTTTCTAATGGCAGAGACTAATCCTTTGTGCGCATCAGAAATAACGAGTTCCGTACCTTGTAAACCGCGTTCTTTTAGGTATTCAAAAAATGTTGTCCAGGTCTCTTCGCTTTCGCCACTTTGAATCATGAAGCCGATAATTTCACGGTCGCCATCTTTGGTTATTCCAATCGCTATATGACAGCTTTTTGAGAGTACTCGATTTTCTTCTCGTACTTTTATATAGAGTACATCGGTCATTAAGTAAGGATAATTTTTTTCTGATAATAAACGATTCTGCCACTCGTTAACCATAGGTTCTAGCTGTTCTGTTAAGCTAGAAACGAAGGACTTAGAGACGGATTTACCACAAAGTTCTTCCACAATTTTTGATACTTTACGAGTTGAAACGCCTGATACATACATTTCCAACATTGAAGCCATGAGGGCTTTTTCGTTTCGTTGATAACGTTCAAACACTGTGGGTGAAAAATGGCCATCACGTGTTCTGGGTACTTTTAATTCTAGCGTGCCTACACGTGTCGTAAAGCTGCGCTCATAATAGCCATTTCGTTGACTTTGTCGGTTTTCTGTTCGTTCATATTCTTTTGCTTGAATATATTCTGTTCGTTGATTTTCCATTAGTTGATTAAATACCGTTGTTAAAATATTTTTAGAAACGTCATCCTTTACAGAATATTCAATAATGCTTTGAATCTCTTCGCTTTTCAGTGTAAAATGTACTTGGGTCATGTAAAAGTCCTCCTGGGTATGTTTTTGTCGTTAAAAACATTGTACCGTAAAAGGACTGTTATATGGCCTTTTTACTTTTACACAATTATACGGACTTTATCAACATTTTGCTTATTAAGCAAGATATTCGTCAGGCTCTGTCTTCTGTTTAAGGATTGTAGTGAATTACTAAAACCAGAAAATCTAATATTCATAGAACCACCTTGTCTTCCTTTACCTGAAATCCTTTTTTCTATATCTTTTGACAACAATCCATTCTACATATTCATTAACTCACTCAATTTCTGTAATAATGAAGATTGCCCAAACGATAAATGCTGTAATTTTACTGTACCTTTTGTATTCCACCATCGTCATATCTTTAGCAGACACAGAACCTATTTTTGAATTGCCCACTATACTTCCACTAGCTTCGCTCTTTTCTCTTACACTATCCGCAAACCTTGTATCTTCCTTCTCCTGATCTTTAGCCGCATTTTTCTGCTGGTACTGATTGTAAGCCCGTGTCATATAGTTCACATTAATTGTATTACTCATAGTAACCTCCTTTGCTTTCTTTATCGGATAAAATAACCTGTTCTCCTAGTCCCATATCATCAAACGACCATATTACGCACACAAAGACCATATTTTTACAAGATGACCACTGCCTTAGTAGAAGCTCTGTATCTCAAACTCTTTGAAATACAATGCTTCCCTGCATTTTCTATATCGGCATGTTGATATTATTACTTTACTATCCTGCACACTCTCTGAGAGTGACTGTATCTATCAAAAAAGAAGCCAGCAGTTTATTCACGCACTGCTGACTTCTTATAATACTACTCATTTTATTTACTTCGCTGCGTCTCAGACAATTTTTTTATTTTTAAACATAACCTCTGTTTTCCCGCCATCCCTTTACATACCACCTGATTCCAACATATACCAGTTGCACGAATAATAAGAGAAATAGCAGATTGATTGGCAATACTTCCTTTATCCAATCCCCAAAGTAGATAGCTATTGCCATACTTACAAGTATCACCATTATGGTAATCATATCCCAACAGTATTTCTTATATAGCCCTGCAATCTTTATTTCGATGAATGCCAAAAGTATTCCCACACCCACCAGACATCCACCGCAAATCAATATTCTTATCAGCCAGTTTATAATTCCAGCAACGACAGGATTGGATATTCCATCACTAATCTGTGCCACGTTCTTTCCTGCCAGTACAACCCAGCCAGCAATGGTCTGTGTGAAAGTTGCGATTGTATCAAAGAATACCACGCAATCAGAAATAAATATTTTTGACCGTATCATCTGAAAAAGAGTAGTTGATACGGAATACCATATCAGCAGAAACATCAATGCTTCATACATGGCTGTTTTTGTTTTATATCTGCCTGCCAGTTTTTCCCTCTGCATATCATACTTTTCCTTAGCTTTCAGATAAGCTGTCTGTTTACAATTCCCGCACTTTTGATAGAGTACCGGCTTTTCAACCGGTATCTCTACTTTTTTCTGATGGGAGAGTGCATAATCCCGTTCCTGTTCTGCCTGTCTCTGCTTATCTCGACATTCCTCTATCATGGCTTGGACGGTGTGTGTTTTCTCTTTCTCGCTCTGCAACAATTCTTTTGTTTTCCTCAAGTCGTTCTTTAAGGCTTGAATGTTCTCTGTTTTGTTCTCGCTGTTTAACTTCTCGTTCAAGGTCAGCGATTCGTCGAGCTGCACTTTCAGTTCCCTGATAGTCCGGTCTTTCTGGTCGAGTTCTTCCTGCATCTGCTCTGTCAGCAGAAGCAACTCTTCCAGTTGATCGTCGCTCTTTGAGTTTCTTAATTCGTTCATCAATCAACCTTCCTTTCTCTAATTGCTGTTCAAGTTCAGTAATTCGCTGTTCTGTTTCTGCAATAGCCGGTTCTCGCTGTTTAATTTCTGTGCCAATTCCTGCCATTGCTGATTTTCGTCTGTGAGTTTCTGTATCTGGTCTGTCTTTTCTTCCAGAAGCATCAACAGTTCTTCTGTATCCGGTAAGATTTGTAGCAGCTCTGACAATTCTTTCTCTAATTGCTGCAATCGTTCTTCCTGCTCCTGAAAGCACATCAGCTTCTCGTCCTTTTCCTGTATCTCCTGAAGCATCTCTGCCATGATATTCTGCTGTTCCTCTATCTGTGTAATCATTGCTTCCATCATGGGAATTACTTCTTTGCTTTCTTCTAATGTCATTCAACCACTCCCTCCACATCGACAATGCACCGGATACCTTACCAAAGGTTGCAATTACCTTTTGCAGCAGTGCATTTTGTTTTTTTATCATCTGGTTTTCCTCGACCTTCCATGAACCTTTCCTTATCTGCCCGGTGAGATATTTTTCCTCAATCTTCCTTGCATCTGCACCCTCATGAATCGTAGGGACTTTCAATTTGCCCTGTCTTTCATAAGAGCGGTGGTCAATCAGATTGTCTATGGATAAATGCCGGTTACACATCTTTGCCCATTCGCTTCGCCATAACTCACAATTCTTTGGATTGTTCCAGCCGGTAGCGTCAGTCAGAACCCTTTTCCATTGTTTTCTGTTTCTTGCCCCGACTTTCTGTACTCCGTTTTCATCAAGTACCGGAATACGGATTCCATGACGGTCTGGATTTTTCTTATCCTGCCACCAGTCCGGGTGGGATTCATCAACCACGATATTTCCGTCAGTATCTCTGACAAAATCCCAGTCCTTGACTTCCTTGCTGCCCCATGAGTGGTCTGGATTGAATGGTCGCATGGTTACAAGTAAATGCACATGTGGGTTCCCGTCGCCCTTATCGTGTATGCTCCAGTCGGCACACATTCCCTCGTCCACGAAAGTCTTTTGAATATATTCGGTTGTATAATCAATCTGTTCCTGTCTGCTCCATTCTTTCGGCAGGGAAAATTCAAATGAGCGTCCAAGCTGTGCATCTGCATTTTTTTCTATCTTCAATACCTCATTCCATAGACGCTGTTTCTGAAATGTGATTTTAAACTTTTCCAGTGCGGCATCTTTATCATCCGCTCTTTTATAACGGATAGACTGTTGAAACCTTTTTATATTTTCTTCCGGTACATGCAGCCATTCAGGAGGTGCATTTTCGCACATCATCAGACTGGTGTAGACGACTTCCTTTTTGGAAGTATAGTAACTGATTCTGCCTGTTTCCTCATTCTTCATCACATCTCCATTAAGATATGCCGATGCGGATATGACAGATTTTCCTTTACTGCGCCCGACAATCTTTACTGTAAAGTGAAATATCGCCATGATACGATTCCCCCTTTCTGCCGTATCCGGCATTGATTTCCGACAGCATCTTCTTCTGGTTTGGCAGAAGTGAAGCTGTCGGAACGCCCTCTGCGCAAGAGTGCCCCCTGCGGCATGAGCAGGTCTGGCTGAAAGCCCCGCCGACGGAACGAGCCCGGCAAGCGTAAGCGCAGACCGGTTGCCACTTGTGGCAAACTTATAAGGACGACCTCTGGTTGTCCATAAGTGCGCCCTTCATTCAAAGGCAATGAAGGGAATGGAAAAACCACTCCCTCCGCCATTACACTTCCTCCATATCTGTAAGTGGCTCTTTCTGCATCGCCTTTGAGAAAAACTTTCCGTTTGTTTCCTGCCTTTTTAAGAAGCCTATCAACTTTGGTAAATCTTCCTCCTCAATCGGACAGCCAAGAACCGATTCCACCGCACCGCCAATCTGACAGAGCCTGTGGGTTCGTTTTTTACTTTCCTCGGCTTTCTTTCTCTTTTCCAGTTCCTTTCGCTGTGCAATGAGCTTTTTGGTAGCTTCGATGCTTTCCTGTTCCTTTTTCTCTAATGCACGTATTCTTTCTTCATAAGTCTTTGTTGATTTCGCCATATCGTCTTCATCCTTTCTCTTATAATCAAATCTTGCTCTGCTAAGATTTGGCACACGATTCTGGTCAGCTCTGTTGACATAATTCCAATCAGAATCGTGGTGCATCCTTGCGGAGCATTATCTTGTCGATGTTTTTCCGACAAGATAAACATTAGTTCCCGGTTGCATATCAGGAGAAGCACATGGTATAATCCTCTTGCGTGTAGGTATATCATGGCTTCGGTCTGATAGAACCTTTGGCGGTTTCGTAGGAAGCCGCCTTTTTAAGTTGCCACATTTCTTGTGACAGTTTTTACATTTCCTTTATCCCTCAGATCTCGCCCCTCGTTGGCTTCCATGAACTTTTCCAGAATGTCAGTTTTAATAAGGACTTTTCTTCCGACTTTTAATACCGGAAGTTTCTTCCATTCAACCAGCTTTCTCAAAGTGTTTCTGCCAATTCCTGTATAGTCGGCTGCTTCCTCGATGGATAATGCAATCTTTCTTTCCGTCATCTTGTCACCTCCTTATGAATTGCATTATGCAATTTCTGTTGTGCTGTTAGTATAGCGGTTTTATATTGTGTTGTCAAGCGTTATGAAATTTTAAAAATAATTATTATATTGCATATTGCAATTATGTGAGGTACATGCTATAATTCATACATACCGAAAAAGGAGGCAATCAGCATGAAAGATAAAGAACTACGCAAGCTGATAGGCAGCAGGGCAAAACAGCGTCGTCTGGAATTAAATCTGACACAGCCTTATGTTGCAGAGAAGATGGGAGTTACCGCTTCCACAATCCTGCGTTATGAGAATGGTTCGATTGACAATACCAAAAAGATGGTGCTGGAAGGTCTTTCGGAAGCACTTCATGTATCTATTGAATGGCTCAGAGGGGAAACCGATGAATACGAAACCGATATTACGGATAAGAAAGAATTACAGATTCGTGATGCAATGGGCGATATTCTCAAACAGTTACCTCTCGACCTTAGTAAAAAGGAAGATGCTTTTTCCAAAGATTTACTGCTGTTGATGTTAAAGCAATATAACCTGTTTCTGGAATCATTCCAGTTTGCCTGCAAGAATTACAAGGGCAACACGAATGAAGCTGATATTGCAAAAGTAATGGGGTTTGAATCGAATGATGAATATAACGAGATTATGTTTCTCCGGGAGATCACCCACACTGTTAATGCCTTTAACGACATGGCAGATATCGTAAGGCTTTATTCCAAGAAACCGGAAATGGCAGAACAAAGGCTTGAAAATCTTTTATCAGAAGTTTTGTATGAGGATTCCGATTCGGTATAGAACGACAACCGGAGTTATGATATACTTACACGCAAGAAGCATTTCATCAGTTCCGATTGTCTGATATCGAAAGGAGACACACGATTATGGCAAAAGGATCTGTAAGAAAAAAAGGAAAGAAATGGTACTACCGCTTCTATGTAGAAGATGCAAGCGGCAATCTGGTTCAGAAAGAATACGCTGGAACAGAAAGTAAAAGTGAAACGGAAAAACTGCTCCGTCAGGCAATGGATGATTACGAAAGCAAGAAATTTGTCGCAAAGACAGATAATCTTACTGTAGGAGAACTTCTTGATATGTGGGCGGAAGAAGAACTGAAAGTCGGAACACTCAGCAATGGTACAGTGGAAAATTATCTTGGTGCAATCCGTTGTATCAAGAAACATCCGATTGCAGAACGCAAATTAAAAACCGTTACTGCTGAACATTTACAGGCATTTCTCGATCTGCTTACATTCGGTGGGGAATTTCCAGATGGAAAAGTGAGAAAAGGATACAGTAAAGATTACATCCATTCCTTTTCAGCAGTATTACAACAGGCTTTCCGGTTTGCAGTATTTCCAAAACAGTTGATTACTTTTAATCCTATGCAGTATATTAAGCTGAAAAAACAGGCAGAGGATGTGGATTTATTCTCAGATGATGAGGTAGAAGAAGGCATACAGCCTATTTCCCATGAAGATTATGAGAGACTGATAGAATACCTCAAAGTAAAGAATCCACCTGCAATCCTGCCAATCCAGATCGCATACTATGCGGGACTTCGTATCGGTGAAGTTTGCGGATTGACATGGCAGGACATCAATCTTGAAGAACAATGCCTGACCATTAAAAGAAGTATCCGCTATGATGGCACAAAACATAAAAACATCATCGGACCGACCAAGCGAAAGAAAGTAAGGATTGTTGATTTTGGCGATACTCTGACTGAAATACTGAAAACCGCCAGAAAAAAACAGCTTAAAAGCCGGATGCAGTATGGTGAACTTTACCACCGCAATTTCTACAAGGAAGCACAGGACAAAAACAGAGTGTATTATGAATATTATCATCTGGACGGAACCGAAGAAATCCCGGTAGATTACAAGGAAATCTCCTTTGTCTGCCTGAGACCGGACGGATGTCTGGAACTGCCAAGCACACTCAGCATTGCCTGCCGATCAGTTGCAAAAAGGCTGGACGGATTTGAGAATTTCCATTTCCACCAGTTGCGACACACCTACACAAGCAACCTCCTCTCAAACGGAGCTGCCCCAAAAGATGTGCAGGAACTGTTAGGGCACTCTGATGTCAGTACCACAATGAATGTCTACGCCCACTCTACAAGAAAGGCAAAGCGGAACTCCGCCAGACTTCTTGATAAAGTGGCAGGCAACGACTAAATAAAAAATTCCCTTATTTCCCTTGCTGATTCCGCATAAGGTCAAAAATAAGGGAAAATACATATCATTTCACTATTTAAGGGGCTGGAAAGCCCGTAAAATAAGGAAAGTTCAAGAAATCTCTCCACAAATTCCGATTTGTCTATTTCAAACCTCCCCACTACCGGAACTTGCTACTCATTATTCATCTCAACTAAAACTGCATCGTCAACATCAAAATAATCCGCCATATGACTACTGAGCCCACTTGCCTTCCATGCCTGTTCAAATGAAATATTTTCTATGTTGCTAAGGTATACGAATACTGAATCGCAAACCGCATTCGGCATTCTTCCTTTTATCTCAAGGCGATATTTATAAGCAATATCATTGCAATTCCACGTTCCATCTTCCATCTCGCAATATGTTTTCATATTGCCTTCTATTGTTTTCTTAACCTCATTATTTTTTGGCTCACCACACCCTACCAGTGAAAAAACATATAGTATACTAATTGCAAAGACAATTATCTTCTTCATGCTCAACACCTCCGCAACTTCTTGTTTTCCAATTCTACAAGATGGATTTTTGTTATTTAGATTTATCCTTGAAAAAGCCAATTAAAATTAAAGCAATACCAAGAATTGCTACTGGAATATAAATAACATTTCTCGATTAACACCGTAAACTGGAAATTATCTTTCTTTTATCATCATATAGTTTGTAAGAAAAATTCCTTGTCGTTCTACCTGCTGTTCCTTAACAATCTTATAATCTCTTTTTTCAAAAAAAGGCTTCGCCGTAATAGAAGCGTCAGTAGTAATATTTCCTTGAACAGCTTGCTCCAGTTGATTGCAAATAGCAGTTGCAATACCTTTTCTTTGATAATCGGCATGAACAAATAGGCGGTCAAGGTAGCCTGTTTTATCGATGTCCCCAAAGCCTACAAGGCTCATTGCAATAAACAAACTAATTTTTTCATAAGTTCTCTTTTTTTCTAAGTTTGCTTTCATTTTTAGTCTCCAATCTTCAAATTTTCCGTTGTCTATTATGTTTATTTTATCATTATGCTTGCCAGATATTAGAGCTAAGATGGCACTTGTATTTTTTCGTGTATTTTTTATAATTATATATAAGAACACAAAAGGTATCAATACAAACTGAAAAGTGAGGGATCTTGTATGAGAAAAATACCGAGTCTCACAAAACCGTCAAAAACATTAAAGAACGAAAAGCTTTTACAGTCAGCATCGCAGATGAAAGCGTCATGAACGGTGATACGATTGATATGTCACTGGTAAATGCCATTGCCTTTGATCCTTATACGCATGGATATTACAAAGTAACCGAAAGAGTTGGCGAAGCTTTTAAAGATGGACTTCAATTAAAGCGATAACCACCAAATACAGAAAGCAGGTCTTGAACAAACGACCTGCTTTCTGACTTATTTATCTATTATCAATTCTCTATTCCACGCATTTCTAACCAATTTCCTTAGTATCAGTAATCCCACAACAAGAATAAGCGGAAACATTGTAGCCACAAATAGTCCCGTTTTAAGATTACCACCTGCCATTTCAGAAAGGCCGCCTACCATCGTAGGACTTACCATCGCACCCAAATCACCGGCTAATGCTAAGAATGCAAACATTGCAGTTCCCCCTCTCGGACACCTCTGCGAAGATATACTGATAGATCCCGGCCACATAACACCGACACCCAAACCGCAAAGAGCGCAGCCTACAAGTCCAAGGATTGGCAGCGTGGACAAGGAAGCTAACAAATAACACCCGACACACATCGTCCCGCAAGCAAGCATAACCTTGGTCAAATCAAGCTTCTGGCTGAACTTTCCATATAAAACACGCGATACCCCCATAAACATTGCGAACAAGCACGGCGCTGCCAAATCTCCAACCGTCTTGGATACTCCGATCGCAGATTCGGTAAATGCCGATGCCCATTGAGCCATCGTCGCTTCTGATGCCCCCGAACATACCATAAGTAATATCATCAACCAAAATATCGGAGTTTTCAACAATTCTCTAATCCCCATACTCTTACCGTCTTCTACCAGGCGTTCTATAGGACAGTTCATAAAATTAAATGCGTTATATAATGGCACTAATGCCCAAATAAAAACGAGTACTTTCCATTTTTCTATTCCAAACAGAGCAAAAAAGAGTGTGGAGCCTAAAACAACCCCCATTGCACCCCAGCAATAAAAAGAATGAAGCAAACTCATCACTCCATCCTTATTTTCAAAAGGACAAGCTTCAACAATCGGACTGACTAAAACTTCGATCAGTCCACTTCCAATGGCATAAAGCACTACCGAAATCAGAATCCCTATAAATGGTGCAGAAAGTAATTCCGGCAAAAGCGCCATTAGCAAAAGTCCTATAGCCGATAACACTTGTGACGCAACGACACAAGTACGATATCCAATTTTATCAGCAAATTTAGTGGCTGCAAAATCGATAAGGAGCTGCGTCAAATAAAACACTAATGGTATCATCGCAATCTTTTCAAACGTAACTCCGTAAGTATTTACAAATGTCAAAAATAAAAGTGGCGTAAAATTAGCAGTGATCGCTTGGGTAACAAAGCCAAGATAACAAGCTGCTAAAGTTTTTTTATAATTCTTTTGTTTTATCATTGTGGTTCCTTTAAAATGTCAGCTCCATCTTCGTTCCTTTTCCCACTTTACTTTCCACCCTTATGGATGCGCCGTGAATCATGGCGCCGTGTTTCACAATGGACAAACCAAGTCCTGTGCCTCCGGTCGCCTTGGAATGACTTTTATCCACCCGATAAAACCGCTCAAAGATTCGTTCCTGCTGATCCTCCGGGATTCCGATTCCTGTATCTGTTACGATCACTTTCTTACCTTTCAGGGTACTGCCAACCCATATGCTGATACTTCCACCCCGGTTATTATACTTAATTCCGTTTTCACAAATGTTATAAATCATTTCATCCAATATCGGACGAACTCCATGATAAAGTACAGATTCCCCCGTCACTTCGATGTGAACGTTCATCTCTTCCGCCTGAGGCGCCAAACGACTGGCAATCTCCCTGGTTAGGTCATAGAGATCTACATCTTCTTTTTCATTTTCCACCTTACCTTCATCTAACTTTGACAGCTTGATGATATCTTCCACCAATGAAATCAAGCGTTTTGCCTCATTATAAATGCGCTCTGAAAACATCTTCATGTCTTCTGGCTTTACTAACCCATTTTTCATAATTTCTGCATAACCGGAAATAGACGTCAGTGGCGTCTTTAACTCATGGGATACATTTGCAGAGAATTCTTTCCGCATATTTGCGATTGCATCTTTCTCTCTATTCTGCTTATCAATACTCTCAAGCAATGGCGTCAACTCCTCATACACATCATTATCCAATGGATGTTCCAACTGAAGCTCATTGATCGGACGAATCAGGCGCTCTACCTGCCATTTAGCCAAAAGCCACGCCACAACCAGCATAACTCCGGCAATCAACCCCATCAGCGGAAGAATTGCCATCGCCGTGTGGTATGCCGTATTGACAGTCTTAGACACCCTTAAAATATCTCCATTCGGAAGCCGCTTTGCATAATAGAACATTTCCTCATCCAGCGTATCTGATCTTCTGACATACTGACCACTCCCTGATTTGATTGCCTGTTTTACCTCCGGACGATCCTTGTGGTTTTCCAACGTGACATCGTCTTCTTTAGAATCATATTTCACATCTCCATCACTCGCAATCAGTGTCACACGAGTATTCCGTCTTACGGCATCCAAATCTTCCAGATATCGTTCTCCGGAAATTTTAACCGCCTCGATGATATAGTCCGCTTCCTGCCGGATCTCATCCTCCATAATTCCCATGGTCTGTCTATAGATCACAAATGTCGTAATTGCATAAGTGATCACCAGTGTCGTTGCAATCACTAGAATCATGCTGCGCTGTATCTTTTTTCTCATCTGCCGATCCTACTCCTTCTCGCTTCCTTCTCGCTTCTCTCTTGCTTCCTTATTATCTTCTCTACTGCCCCATTCTATAGCCCACACCCCGGACCGTCTCAATGTGTTCGCCGGCACTTCCCAGTTTCTGGCGCAGAGTCCGCACATGCACGTCTACTGTTCGGGTCTCTCCATCAAAGTCATATCCCCATATATCCTCTAGAAGCTGATCCCTCGTCAGCACAATATTCGTATTCTTCATCAAACGCTTTAAAAGTTCGTACTCTTTCAAGGTCAGATTGATCACTTCTCCTGCAACTGTCACCTCATGCTTCTTCGTATCAATCTCAATCTCACCAACCACAATGGTGTTGTCCTTGTGCGGATGTTCCCGATTGCTTCTGCGAAGCACAGCCTTCACACGAGACACCAGTTCCATCATTCCAAATGGCTTTGTCACATAGTCGTCTGCTCCTGCGTCCAATCCCATGACTTTATCATATTCCGCGCCCTTAGCGGTCACCATAATCACGGGAATCTCTCTTGTCTTGGCTGATCCTTTTAACTTTCTAAGTAACTCCATTCCATCCATCCCCGGAAGCATAATATCAAGCAAAATAAGCTCTGGCGTCTCAAGAGCCAAAGCTTCTAGAAAAGATTTTCCTTCTTCAAAGCCACGGGCTTTAAAGCCCGTGCTTTCCAATGTATAAACTACCAGTTCCCGGATATTACTGTCATCTTCTACACAAAATATCATGAATTCTTCGTCTCCTTATACCTGACTTTCTTTGTGAATACCGGTAATTGAAAATTCTACCCACTCTGCAATGTTGGTCGCATGATCTCCGATTCGCTCCAGATATTTGGCCACCATGATAAGGTCAATGATTTCGCGCCCTGCATCCCCTTTATTCTGTGCAATAAAAGCAATCAAATCCCGCTTATTCTCTTCAAAAAGCTGGTCTACCGCATCATCGGCCTCCATCACCTTCCTGGACAATTCCAAATCTCTCTTCACATAAGCAGTCACACTGTCTCTGACCATCTTTGCTACTGCCTCTGACATCTTCCCAATCTTCGGAATCTCAGCTCCTTCTGACTTCTTTTCAGAAATAATAATCTCGGCAATGTCAGATGCCTGATCTCCGATTCGCTCCATGTCTGTAATCATCTTAAGAGCCGCAGAAATCTGTCTTAAATCTCTTGCCACAGGCTGTTGCTGAAGTAGAAGCTTCAGGCACAGACGCTCAATGTCCTTCTCCATCTGGTCAATCTCTTCATCTGCCCGAATGACCTCCTTCGCCTCTTCCATACTTCCATGCTGAAGCGCTGTGGTTGCCCGGTTAATGGCAACTTCACACAATTCTCCCATATGAATCAGCTGTTCGCTGAGACACTCAAGCTGCATATCAAATTTATTACGCATATCTTAACCAAACCTCCCTGTAATATAATCTTCTGTCCGTTTGTCTGACGGTATGGAGAACAATTTCTCCGTATCGTTATACTCGATGACTTCACCAAGCAGGAAAAAGGCGGTGTTATCCGATACACGTACAGCCTGCTGCATGTTGTGGGTTACCATAACGATAGTATAATCTTTTTTCAGTTCCATCGCAAGATCTTCAATCTTCGACGTGGAAATAGGATCCAACGCCGAAGTTGGTTCATCCATCAAAAGAACTTCCGGCTGAACCGCAAGTGCACGAGCAATGCATAGTCTCTGCTGCTGCCCGCCGGACATTCCAAGCGCACTCTTTTTCAAACGATCTTTACATTCTTCCCAAATTGCTGCGTCCCGCAAAGATTTCTCCACAATATCATCTAGCTTTGCCTTGGAATGAATTCCATGGGTTCTCGGTCCGAATGCAATATTGTCATAGATGCTCATAGGAAATGGATTTGGCTTCTGGAATACCATTCCCACCCTTCTGCGAAGCAAGTTCACATCAATATCCTTATAAATATCTTCCCCGTCAAGCTGAAGTTCTCCTTCAATCCGACACCCCTCTACCAGATCATTCATCCGATTGATGGATTTTAGAAGCGTGGACTTTCCACATCCTGACGGACCAATAAATGCCGTAATTTTGTTTTCCTCTATCTCAAGATTCACATTTTTCAGAGCATGAAAATCCCCGTAATGGAGATTCATATCCTTGATACTAATCTTACTCATGTTCTATCCTCTCTTATATTCTTCTTATCCTCTTATACTCTTCTTTTCTACGCTTTTGTCAGTTTCTTTGCCAGAAATCCTGACAAGGTATTGATTCCCACTACCAGCACAAGCAGAATTACCGCCGTTGCATATGCCTGATCCATATACAAGCCTTCGCTTGCCAGATTATACATATGAACCGCCAGCGTTCTTCCCGAATCCAGAACGCTGTTTGGAATATCTGCCACCGTTCCTGCTGTGTAAATCAGAGCCGCTGTCTCTCCGACAATTCTTCCCACCGCCAGGATCACTCCCGCCAAAATACCCGGAATTGCAGACGGCAATACAATCCGAAACACGGTACGAAGCTTTCCTGCCCCGAGGCCAAAGCTTCCTTCTCTGTAAGAATCCGGCACCGCCTTTAACGCCTCTTCCGTACTTCTCATAATTAATGGAAGCACCATAATAGACAAGGTAAATGCTCCTGCCAAAATAGAAAATCCCCATCCGTATGCAGATACGAAAAACAACATTCCAAACAATCCATATACAATAGACGGGATTCCCTGCAGTGTCTCCGTCGTCAGCCGGATAACCTCTACGAATTTATTACCTCTCTTTGCATATTCCACCAAAAAGATGGCTGAAAATATTCCAAAAGGAACCGCGATCACCAGAGACAATAAAGTCATAATAATTGTATTGATAAGCGCCGGCATTAAAGATGCATTTTCAGATGTATAAGTGAAAGAAAATAATGATGGTTTCAAGTACGGCACACCATTAATCAAGACATAAGCAATCAAAAAAATTAATACCGCAAACGTGATCACTGCTGACAACATTACCAAAAGCATCATCAGAAAAGAAAAAGGGGTTCGCTTATAAGATTTTAATTTCTGTCCAATATTTCTTTGATTTTTACTCACGAGTCGTCCTCCTCTTTAGCAGCGCCACACTGAAGTTGATAATCAAGATGAACACAAAAAGTACTACTCCCGTTGCGATCAACGCTTCTCTGTGAAGTCCAGTCGCATATCCCATCTCAATTACAATATTGGCTGTCAGCGTACGTACTCCTCGGAAAATTCCTTGCGGCAGTCGTGCCTGATTACCCGCCACCATAATAACCGCCATCGTCTCTCCAATAGCACGGCCGATTCCCAAGACAATCGCTGCAATCACGCCAGACTTTGCTGCCGGTATAACAACCCGGAAGATCGCCCTTTCGTGAGTTGCTCCAAGCGCAACTGCCCCCTCATAATACTGCTCCGGTACCGCACGAATGGAAGATTCCGTCAATCCAATAATTGTTGGAAGAATCATCATCCCCAGAAGCAGAGATGCGGTCAGGATACTGCTTCCATTTCCGCCGAATCCTAGATCCCGTCCCAATGTACGGATCAAAGGTACAATCACCACCAGTCCAAAGAAACCATAAACTACTGACGGGATTCCCGCCAGAAGTTCTGTTGCCGCCTTCAGCGGCTTATAGATTTTCTTTGGGCAGTAATACGCCATAAAAACAGCTGTCAAAATTCCGATTGGAACACCAAAGATAATCGCCCCCGCTGTTACGTATAAACTTCCTACAATCATAGGCAGGATCCCGAAAATCTCATTTTTCGGTTTCCACATTTCTCCACTTAGAAATTCCCCAAATCCGATTTCTTTCATAGCAGGGATCCCATTTGCAAATAAAAAGATACAAATGAGAGCTACCGCCAGTACCGAAGCACAGGCGGCAATGAAGAACACTCCCTGCATGAACTTTTCTGTCCACGCTTTTTTGTTCATATTATTTTACTACCTCATCCCAAGTCAGAGCCTCTCCAGTGTAAATTGTTTTTACCTGTTCGCTGGAAAGTTCATCGGTTGTATTTGCTTTGTTTACGATTACTGCGATACCATCTGTAGCCATCACCTGTCCTTCAACCTCTGCTGTCTCTTCGTCTTTCAGCTCACGAGATGCCATACCGATATCATAGCTTCCGTCAATCGTAGATGTCACACCTGTGGTGGAATCAGTTGTCTGCAGTTCGATTTCTGCATCCGGATTCACTTCTTTGTAAGCTTCGATCAATTTTTCCATAACCGGAGAAACAGAAGAGGAACCACCTACCACAATCTTTCCTGCCGGCTTGCTTCCTGCATAAGCTGCTGCAGAATCATCACCAATGTAGCCATTGTCAGAAACTACCTGCTGTCCTTCTTTGCTCATAATGTAGCTCACAAAATCCTTTGCCACTTCATTTTCAGAACCTTTTTTCGTTACAATATTAAATGGTCTGGACACTTTGTATGTATCGTTCTTAATGTTCTCAGCAGTCGCCTCTGCTCCATCAATCTTCAGCGCCTTTACACTCTCATCTAAAGATCCAAGAGAAACATAACCGATTGCATACTCATCTCCGGCTACCGTTGTCATCATTACGGAAGTGCTGTTGGTGATCTGCGCTTCTTCCGTTGTCATATCCACCTTCTCGCCGTCTTTCTTCTCTTCTACTCCAAAAAGCTCGATGAACGCTCCTCTTGTACCAGATCCATCCTCACGGGACACGATTGTGATATCCATAGAAGAATCCCAGTCACTTGTGCTCTCTGTCTTTTCTCCATTATCTGCTTTCGCAGTTTCTTCCTTACTTCCACATCCAACTGCCATTCCAGCTACCATTCCAACTACTGCCAGTGTTGCAATAAACTTTTTCAATTTCATACCTTTAATCTCCTTTTGTTTCAATATTCTGTATCTCTTCTTCACAGGACTTATCATATCGAAGGAATGTAAAATCTGAAATCACCGGAATGTTAAATCTAAGTTAAGCCATGTAAGGTTTTAAAAAAGAGAACTCACACAGCTCTTCGCCGCGTGAGTTCTCTTTCTCATCTTCTAGAAACTTCTGTTTCCTTCTCTATTCCTGTTCTTTTCTTCTGCTTTTCAGCATCCATCCGCCTGCCACAAGCGCTGCCATCATGCCGAATACATATACAGTCATATCTGCTGCGTCGCCTGTCTTCGGTACTTTGTTTGGCTTCTGATCCTGTCCAGCTGGTTTGCCATCCGGTATTCCCGGTTTCTGGCCCTGATTTCCTCCATCCGGCTTTCCTGGTTCTACCGGTTTAGAGACTTCTTTTACGGTTACATCAAAGGTTGCTGTCTGATCTTTGTAGGTTACGGTAATGGTCTGCTTTCCAACCTTATTAGCATCATAACCAGCTACCGTATAGCTTCCCTCTGGAAGAACTTCTTCTTTGCCATCGCTGTAGTGAGCTGTTACTTCCATTCCTGTCAGGTCCAGATTCTCACCCTGCTTGTACTCGATCTTTTCTGGTACTTTTACCGTAATCTTATCTAAGGTTACTTCCGGATCTACCGGGTCAGATTTTTCTGTCACCGTTACAACAAATGTAGCTGTTTGACCCTCGTAGGTTACCGTAATGGTCTGCTCGCCAACTTGCTGTGCGTCATAACCAGATACTGTATAACTTCCCTCTGGAAGAACTTCTTCTTTGCCATCGCTGTAGTGAGCCGTTACTTCCATTCCTGTCAGATCCAGATCCTCACCCTGCTTGTACTCGATCTTGTCCGGTGCTTTTACTGTAATCTCATTTAAGATAACTTCCGGCTCATCCGGCGTCATCTTCACCGGAGCTACGCCTTCGTTGGTCGGCTTAATCTGCATATATCCGTCTTCATCAAAGGTAATCTCATCGATACAGGTCTCACGGTGTACGCCAAGTCCATCCCCTGAAGTAAAGATATTGATTGGGGTATAGAATCTGTGGTATGCCATAAAGTAACGATCCTGATCGTTTCCATCTTTCACATGAAGTACGGACTGATGTGCGGATCCTAAGATTCCCATGCTGTCATCTCTTGCAAGAAGATTCTTTTTCACCAGTTTTACGGATGAACTTCCATCTGCATTCGTCAGTGTGTCAGATACACCGTAGTTTACATGGTAGTTTGGACTATTTGCATCGTCACAAGACCAGGTCCAGTGATACTTGCCATCCTTCTTTGTTACGATAATAGATTCACGGAAATCGGTCAGACCCTTAATCTGTTTTAAGGTTCCTTCTTTGATGCTCATCATGTCGTCGTTTAACTGCGCGATTGCAGCGGCACCATTTCCAAACAGAAGATAAGAAGTTCCATCTTCATCGGTAAAGATCGATGGGTCAATTGCCTGTCCCATACTTACACCTGCTGCTCTGCACATATCAACAGTCATCAACGCTTCACCCTTATCAGTATAAGGACCTGCTGGATTATCTGCTACTGCAACTCCGATCGCTGACTGTCCGTTTTCAAACTTTCCACAATAATAGAAGTAGTATTTTCCATCCTTCTCTTCGATGGTTGGAGCCCACGCGCTTCCGCCCTTTGCCCACGGGGAAACGGCGATCTGAACGCCCTGCTCATTTACGCCTGGGGTGTCATTTTTCAGCTCCATGATGATGCCTTCATCTTTCCAGTCAACCATGTTGTCAGAAGAGAATGCATGGAACTTCGTTCCGCTCCATCCCGGATATCCGTCTGTCGTTGGGAACAGCCAGAACTTGCCGTCAAAGTAGTCAAGATCCGGGTCTGCGTACTGTCCCGGCAGTACCGGGTTGTTGCTTGGAATGGCCTTCTTGATCGTCCACTCTTCTTTTTCCTTATTTCTTACAAAAGTAATCTTCTGATCCTTGGAAAGATCAAATGTGCTTCCATTTTCTACTGTCTTTCCATCCACCTGAATCTCTGCTTCTCCATTAAAGGCAAAGGTTACTGGCGTCTTAGTAAAATCAGCCTCATTCCGGATATATGGAGTAATTGTCTTGCTCTTGGCATCTACTTTGGTAAATACTGCTGTATGATCGTCAGTTCCTCTGTATTCTAACGCTTCTTCTCTGGTTGGAGCCGTTCCTGTGGTTACCGATTTTACCATCGGAAGGGTTGCCACAAAGTCCTTGGAGATTTCCTTTACTTCTTTCTCTGTCAGTGCTTTATTCTCGATCTGGAAGTTGTCGATCCATCCCTTGAAGTATTCTCCGCTGTTCGTCCAGTTTGCCTTTCCGATCTGAAGAATGCTGTTATTTCCAAGGATGCTTGGCAGAGCATAATTGCTTTCTACCGTCTGCATCTTCACTCCATTGACATAGAGAATTGTCTCATAAGCTGTCAGCACCACATCTACGTGATACCAGTCACTTCCTGTTACCGTTTCCGGACACAATGGGCGGCTTCCCTGATTCTTATATCGCTCTACCTTTGTAGAACCATTTAATTCCATAATTCCCAGATACACCTCGCTGTTATAAGATGTCTGGTTGTTATTCGGAGCCGCGTACATAACCCAATTGGTTGCGCTTCGGTCTGGTTTCATCTCATAGGAAATGGTCAATTCCTTCATGCCTGTCAGAAGACTCTTGCCTTCCTTATCGGTTACTTTCAGGAAGTTGTTGTTATTTCCATTTAAGTACAATGCTTTTCCAGCGTCTTTGCTCCAGCTATCCTTGAGTTCATAAGCCTGTCCTGTCGCTTTTGCATTCTCGCTCTCAAATCCGCTTCCGTCTTCGTTGAAATCAAACTTCGCCAGTGTCTTTCTTTCAACCTCTTCTGCTTCTTTTACTTCAATTTCAAAAGAGGTCTTCTGTTCTCCATAGGTTACAGTTACGGTCTGTTTTCCAACTTCAGAGAAATCTACTTTACTAAACTTAAAATGTCTCTCATTCTTGCTGCCTGCCTGATAAGCAATATCTTCCGTCTTACCATTTGCATAACTTACCGTAAGAACCAATCCGCTTGGATTCAGCTTCTTTGCCCCAGTCTCATAAACCGTTTCATCCGGAGCCTTTTTCACTTCCACCTTGCTTGGCCCATAAGCCTCCATCACTGCATTGTATTCTGCCTCTGTCAACGCGATGACGGTTCCATGTCTCTTATGGTTCGTATCAAAGTTGAAATCATTGTCTGCTGTCTTGATCCATTTTGCATTTGCAATATCGGTAGTATAGAACGGTACATAGCCGACTTCGCCAAAGTTATCTGCCAGGAGTCCGTATGTCTCAACTTTCTCTCCGTCCACTTCTTTCCAGTCATCCTGATTGTATGCAAATAATTCCGGTCCTTCCAGGCCTGCGGTAAATCCTGTAATATCTTTAATATTTCCCTGCTTACCCCAAGAAGACTGATCGGTGAGCCAGGATTTCTGATCGGTGCATTTCTCCAGCTGAATCGTTCCTCCTGCTGCTGATCCGCGATAATAGTTTCCATCGGAATCCCGGACAATCGTCGTATCGATAATATGATCATTGCCATTGTCGATAAACAACTCCGGCTCTGAGAAATTACGGAAATCTCTAGTTTTGGATGCGTATACCTTCTGCACGCTTCCTGTCATAGACGCCCAGTAAACCACAAATTCTCCTGTCGCCTCATCGTAGATCGCCTCTGGCGCCCACGCGCAGGTCGTTCCTTCCGGCGCTACTTCTGCAAGCCATGGTTCTGACCAATTGACAAGATCTGTTGACTCCCAAATTCTTAAGCAATGGCTTCCGTTAAACTGAGAAGTTCCCCAATCTACGGTTCCATTTGCAATGTCATTTGCTCCGATACAAAGATCTGTTGCAATAAGATAGAACTTATCGCCTTCCGGTGAACGAATCATATATGGATCACGCACACCAGCCTGATTCTGAGTCTTGTTAATGTCTTCTTCTGTTCTAACTGAATCTGCAACGCTTAATACAGCTTCCTTCTTATTTAAGTCCATCCAGTTATCGCCGTCATGGCTGGACGCAAAGAAGATCTGCTGTTCTGCTGGTCCCCCATTGTTTACAAAATAAGCAAACAGATAATCCTTCATTTCTTCTTGCTTATGCGCTTTTTTTACATTCAGCTCAAACTCTTTCTCTACAGACTTGCCGTCTGCTGTCAGGGTTGCTGTCAGAATAACCTTGGTGTCTTTCTTCTGTCTGCTGACAACACCGGCTGGTTTCCCGTCTTTCTCCTGATCTGTTACAATCTTGTCATCGCTGGATTTCCAAGTCACAGAAGCGTTTCTTCCTGAGCCTTCAATTTCCACCGTTTCCGGAAGATAAATATTCCCTCGGACATCATCCACATTTACGATGGTAAGCTTCTCTTTTGCAGCCTCAAGGAAATCTCCCTGATCCATCAGCTTGGACACGGTGACAGGAATCTCTTTTTCTGCCTTCTGTCCTGCCATTTCGATGGATGCCGTAAATACCACAACTGCATCTTCGCCGCTTGGTCTTGTAACCTTGACACTATATCCGTCGTCGCCAATCACAGCAGCTTTATTGTCCTCCACCTTCCATGTAATGTTGGAATAGTTTTCTCCAACAGACGGCAAGGTGAAATCCTCCGTAACTGTTCCTGGAAGCGTCAGTTTTTCCTGATCGTCAGCCACCGCTTTCTTAGCCGCCTCTTCACTGACCAGCTCTGCATCGGTTAACGCTTGATCATAGATGGTGAAATTGTCGATCCAGCCTTTATAACCTTCTCCATTTCCCCAGTTTGCGCGGCCGATATAGAAGATTCCTCCATCTTCCACAATATCCTTCACCTGATAATCACTGGCAACCACACTTTTCTTTACGCCGTCAACGTACAGAACGGTCTGACTTTCCTGAAATACGATATCAATGTGCGCCCAGTCTGTCCCAATGGTCACATCCGGACATGCTGGTCTTCCATTTTCATTGTCATAACGTTCTACCTTCACATTTCCATTGTTATGAAATGCACCGATATAGTGTTCTTTCTGATTCACCGGCTTGTCATTGTTAGGAGCCGCATAGAAGGCCCAGTTAGTTTCCTTTCGATCCGGTTTCTCATCATAAGAAATCGTGATCTCATTCTTCCCGGACAAAATGCTCTTTCCCGCCCGGTTCTTCAAAGACAGATAGTTAGAAGCATTCCCATCAAGATAGAGCGCTTTCCCATTATCCGCATGGTCGTCCAAGCGATAGCTTCCCTTTACTTCCGCTGTTCCTCCGGCGCTCGTAAACCCGGACGCTTCATCGTCAAACGTGAATGCGGCGAAAGGCTCGTTTGCCGTCTTACCTGCCGCCTGAACATCTGCCGGCAGATATGCGCCCGCCATAGAGGCTGTAAGCACAAGCGCCAGCGTCTTGTTCCAAAATCCCTTTTTCATTTCCTCTCTCCTTTCTTAAAAAATAGATATCTCCTTCATTATAGAGTATTTTCAGGAAAGCGGAAACGGAGATTCTTTTGAAAAAAGTTTGAAAATTTGCAAGCTAAAATCTACTCAAATTTCTGACCTTCTAACGGATACTTTAGGCATCCGAATCTTACCGCACTGTCTCACATCACCTCTCCAGCGTTTCCCTTCCTTCTTCTGTATAAAGCTCGGCAATCTTAACCACCTTCGACTCTCCGGCAAATTCGATTTCCAACGACTCTTCCCCCGTCAACTGAATCGTCTTCCCATTTTGATCCACAATGGTATCCTCATCAAGGAATTGAAATCCCCAATGTGCCCCCGTCTTGTTTCGAGTTTCAAAAGGTTTCGTCCGCCATTTTACCGGCTGAATTTTATTCCATTCATAAGTTTCCTTCCCGTTTTCATCCGTAGAATAGGCTCCACCCCAGATCTCTATATAGTAGGAATCATCCGTCGGCAGAAATTCTATCGTCACGAAATCACCGATTTTACTACAAGCAATCTTCACATCCTCTGCGCTCGCCTGCGTTCCAGTTCCATATAATGACTCATATAGGGTTCCTAGAATTCCCACTGTAAGCAATACAGCAAATACGGCAATTACAATTCTTTTCCTGGTTTCTCTCTCAATCTTTTTAAGTGGATGAATCTCTTTTTTGATCTCCTCTTTGCTCTTTTCAACATAACGCTCTGAAGCTACCGCTCCCTTCATTGCCTGAAAGTAAGCCCTGCATGTTTCACACTCTTCTAAATGTTCTTCTACTGCCTGATTGCTTTCTTCGCTGGTCAGCCCATCCATATAACTTGGCAGTAAATCTCCCAATTAATTTCACATGATTTCCTTCGCCGTCTCATCCAGTACATGTACCTTTCTAAACAGCTCTATCTTTTCTTCCTTCAGTGTCAGATATTCGTCCGGAGGAAGTTCACTTACCGGTATCTGATCCGTCAGTTCACTGGTTCCTCTCTTACTCCGGCGTTCCATCTCCCGATACCAGAGATGCTTTGCAATCTGACAAAGCCACGTGGATACCTTACAGCTTCCATCATATTTCTTTGACGTACGCACCGCCTGATAGAACGTCTCCTATGTCAGTTCTTCTGCCATCTCCTCTTCATAACACAAAGACAGAAGAAACTTGTACACCATTTGTGCTTATTCCCGGTATGCCTCATCCATATCCAACACTTTCTTCACCTCCTCGCTTTACCGGAATGTACTTATATATCCGTGAAAGGTCAGGTTTGTTACAATATTTCGTGAAAATTTATGAAAAATCTGCATTCTCCTCCCGTTCATACAGGAATCTTACGTAATTATAGACTTCTGCAAAATCAATCTCACACTCTCCATCCCAGATAGCAACCGGAACTTTCGCTTCAAAGCTGTAAATTGTCGGGTAGTTTTCCGCTTCAAAATCATAGACCAGCACCCTTTTCTGATCCGGATCTAGCATCCAATACTCCCGTACTCCCGCATTCATATATTTATTCAGCTTCGTCACCATGTCTTTCTTCCTGGTAGCTTTGGACAAGATTTCCATCACAAAATCCGGCGCTCCATACACGCATCTTCGAATCACCTTATCCCGGTCGCACACGATCACAATATCCGGCTGAACCATCGTCTTCTGATCGCAGTCAAGCTGCACATCTATGGGTGAGACGATGGGCAGGCACTTCCCGTTTTTTCCTGCTGTATATTCCAAAAATTTTGCATAAATAAAACCATTCATTAACTGATGAACTGATGTCGGCACAGACATCTCGTATATCACGCCGTCAATCAGTTCCACCCTCTGTTCATCCGGCAATGCATAATAGTCATCCAGTGTGTATTCTCCCTGACGCTTCTGACCATAAGCTGTGCATTCCTCCCTCATAACTAAGCGTTCTTGTGCCCAGGCGCCATACTGATACCCCACCGGCTCTTCCCGTCTCCTTAATACCTTCTCAAGCGCCTGCATCGTCTGATATCGCGGCGCCATTGTCTTTCCCCCAAAAATCTTCTGTATCGTTCCAAGAGGAATCCCTGATAATTCTGCCACCTGCTCATTGGTATAACCCAGTTCCCGCTTGCGTTCCTTCATTTCTTGAATTGTCATAGTCCGTCCTCCTCTTTTTCTTTTATCAAATCCAATTATAACACTTTTTAAGCCGTTTTCAAACCGTTAAAGCCTAATTCAATCCATTTTTTATCCCTTTCCTTTTCATTTTCCACTGTACTTTTCTCCCGAAATAGATTATGATAATAAAAATGAGTTTTTTAGCAGAAAGGATATTAAAATATATGTGGATTGCAGATAATTGGAACGATTATGAAGTCATAGACTGCAGCAAAGGAGAGAAGCTGGAACGGTGGGGTGACTATATTCTTGTACGTCCCGATCCGCAGGTAATCTGGGATACTCCGAAGCGCAACCGAAACTGGAAACATATGAATGGACATTACCACCGCAGCAAAAAAGGCGGCGGTGAATGGGAATTCTTCGATCTTCCAGAGCAGTGGCAGATTCATTACAAGGAATTAACCTTTAACCTGAAGCCATTTAGTTTCAAGCATACTGGTCTTTTTCCTGAGCAGGCTGCCAACTGGGACTGGTTCTCTGAGAAAATCAGAAATGCCGGACGTCCGATCAAGGTACTGAACCTGTTCGCCTACACCGGAGGCGCCACCTTAGCTGCCGCTGCTGCCGGCGCAAGCGTCACCCATGTAGACGCTTCCAAAGGAATGGTCTCCTGGGCCAAAGAAAATGCAGCATCCTCCGGATTATCCGACCGACCGATTCGCTGGCTCGTGGATGACTGCGTCAAATTCGTAGAACGGGAAATCCGTCGCGGCAACCACTACGATGCCATTATCATGGACCCGCCTTCCTACGGAAGAGGCCCGAAAGGCGAAATTTGGAAAATCGAGGATGCGATTCATCCGCTGATCAAATTGTGCACGAAGATTTTATCTGAAAAACCGCTGTTTTTCCTAGTAAACTCTTACACTACCGGTCTGGCTCCAGCTGTTTTAACTTACATGATCGGCACCGAATTAAAGCATTATAACGGTCACGTAGAATCCCAGGAAATCGGTCTTCCCGTCACAGATTCAGGGCTGATCCTTCCATGCGGAGCTTCCGGACGCTGGGAAGCAGATAACTAATTCTTTCTTTTGTGACTTTGTCACAGAAAAAGAAGCGCTCGTCACGTATGATGGGATACAGATAAAGCATTTAGACAGTAGCGGTCAGGTATGTAAGATAGCATTGCCGCACAATCAATGTACAAAGCTGATTAATCATACATAAAGTGTTAACAATAAAGTTAAATCACACAAGGAGGTAGCTTATGAGTAGATTTTTTAAAGATACACAGTCACAAAATATTTTTCAGGAATTCATAACAGTTGCTGATACAACTGCTGTACCTGAATTAACAGAATTGACTGCTAATACAACAGATGCCGCACAGGAAAAACATGTTCCTGTCGTAACGATAAAGGAAAACCTTATTGAGGTATCTGTCGGCTCCGTCGCTCACCCTATGCTGGAAGAGCATTATATCACCGGCATCTACATTGAGACGAAATACGGATTCCAGTTCAAGAAACTGGCGCCGGGAGACGAACCGAAAGCTGAATTTCTTCTCACCGATGGAGATGAATTCATTGCAGCTTACGAATACTGTAATCTTCACGGATTATGGAAAAAAGATAATAATTAAAAAACAAATTTATATGAATCAAGGAGGAACCAAACTATGAAAAAATATTTATGTGAACCATGCGGATATGTATATGATCCTGAATTAGGCGATCCAGATGGCGGAATCGAGCCAGGAACTGCTTTTGAAGATATTCCGGATGACTGGGTATGCCCAATCTGTGGAATGGGAAAAGAAGTATTCGTAGTAGAAGAGTAAAACAAAAATGCGGCAGGAATTTAGCCTGCCGCATTTTTTACGCCTTTATTCAAGTTATCCCCTTTTCTCCAACAATTCGATCACATCAAACAGAGAATCACATCGCCGATACGCAAGCTTTCGGATTTCCTCATCCGGCTCCACAAGATCTGGAACCACAATCGGAATCAGTCCCGCCCCATATGCTGAACGAATCCCTGCCGGTGCATCCTCCAGCGCAAGGCTTCTCTTAGGATCACTTTCTACTGTCTTGCACGCCCTTTGATAGATCTCCGGATCCGGTTTTGCATGCTGCACCATATCTCCATAGACGAATCCGTCAAAAAATCCGTCAATCCCTGCATTTTTTAAATTTCCATACGCATAATCTTTGCTGGAAGAAGTTGCCACTGCCATCCGGTATCCCTTATCTTTTCCACACCAAAGCAGCTCTTTGACTCCCGGTTTCATAGGAAGCCCCTCCGCTTCCACAATCTCATAAAATCTTTTTCTGGTTTGCACACAGAACTCCTCAAAAGGAAATTCTGCACCAATCGCTTCTGTAAAATATGCAAGCCTTCCCGCTCGGTTCATCCCAAGAGTACGGTAGATATGATTTCCCACATAAGAAAAGCCAAGCCGCTCTCCCACATCATTCCAAGATCTTTGCACAATCCGCTCCGAATCAAACAAAAGCCCGTCCATATCAAAAATAATTGCTTCTATCTGCTCCAGCCTTCCTGTCATCTCTTCTTCCTCCTATATCTATTTACGAATGCCGCGTAGCGATCTCCAAGCCATCCCACAAACATTGTCAGATAACGAAGAACCGGCTCTGTCGCAATGGAAAAGACCACGAACAGCATAATACACTTTGGTGACATCCCTGTAATCGCAAATAATTCCGGAAGGAAAATACTGCAGGCTAAAATTCCTGCGATACAGCCGCCCCACACGATTCCTCGCAGCCAGTTCATCGGCTGACAGATCCGATACAGAATCATAAATCCCACAATTGCAAGAAGCATCGTAGCTGCCGTGGAAATATCGGTTCCATTAACTTCGAAAGTTCTTCCGAACACCACCAGCGCACCGACTGCCAGTACGTCTGTCAATCCAGCCGGGAGTGCTTTCAATATCACATTCGTCAAGAAATGCCCTTCAATCCGTTCTTTATTTGGCTGAAGCGCCAGGAAGAATGCCGGAACACCAATCGTAAACATACTAATCAAAGATACCTGAGACGGCTCCAACGGATAAGTAATCATAAATGCAACAGAAAACAGCGCTAACAGGAAAGAAAAAATGTTCTTTACCAGAAACAGACTCGCCGACCGCTGGATATTATTTACGACTCTTCGGCCTTCCAAAACCACCGATGGCATGCAGGCAAAGTTAGAATCCATCAGCACTACCTGGGAAGCCTGCACTGCCGCGTCGCTTCCTGATGCCATAGCGACACTGCAGTCCGCATCTTTTAGCGCCAGCACATCATTGACACCATCTCCCGTCATGGCAACCGTGTTCCCTTGCTGCTGAAGCGCCTGCACCAGCTGCCTTTTCTGCGCCGGTGTCACACGGCCAAATACGGTATACCTGGCTGCTGCCGCAAAGATTTCTTCTTCCGTCCGAAGAGACGTTGCATCCACATATGACTCCGCATTCTGAATGCCCGCCTCCTTCGCCACTTCCGATACGGTCAGCGGATTATCCCCGGAAATAACTTTCACTTCCACTCCTTGTTCCTTGAAATATGAGAAAGTCTCGGGCGCTTCTTTCCGAACCGGATTTGCCAGCAGAATATAACCAAGAGGAAGAACCTTCCCTGTCAGCGGCTTCCCGTCGGGCTCTGCATCATAACTTCCAAAAACCAACACCCGATATCCACACCCTGCAAATTTTGAAATTTCCGCCTCATATTTTGGATAATCCTCCCGGAGTACAAACTCTGGCGCACCTGCCACATAAGCTCCCTTCTCCAGAACGACTGCACTATATTTTACCGCTGAGGTAAATGGGATCACACGAATCAGCTTCGCTCCTGTTCCCTCTCGGAAACATTCCTTCATCGCCTTCATAGTAATGTTATCATCACTCATGGCGCTCACCAGATCACCAACCATCTTCTCCAGCTTTGGCATGGTCTCTTTCTCATAGTGCTCTGTCGGAATCAACTTCTTCACACACATTGCATTTTCCGTAATCGTTCCCGTCTTATCCACGCACAGCACATTGACCCGCGCCAACGTCTCAATACTCTTCATATCGTGCAGCAGCACCTTTTTGCTCGCCAACCGCATAGAACTGACTGCCAAAGCAACACTGGCCAGCAGATACAGACCTTCCGGAATCATTCCGATCACCGCCGCCACCATAAAAACAATACTGGAGCGGAAGCCCTCATGGTTAAAGAAGAAGCTTTGCACAAACAGCACGATTCCAATTGGAATCAGCGCAATTCCCACGAATTTTACCAATTTATCCAAAGAGCGGATCATTTCTGACTGCTCCTTCTTCTGCATAGATTTTGCTTCCAGCGTCAGCTGTGAAATATAAGAGTCCGGCCCCACCGCTTCCAGCTTTGCACGACATTCTCCGGAAACCACGAAGCTTCCCGACATCAAATGATCGCCCGGCTTCTTGACAATCTCATCCGCCTCTCCAGTCAGGAGCGACTCATTTACCCTCACTTCTCCAAACACCACTTCTGCATCCGCACAAATCTGATTCCCGGCATGAAAAATCACAATATCATCCAGCACCAGATCTTCCGAATCTACCCAAGACGCCCTGCCACTTCGCACGACATGTGCCTGAGGAGCATTCAGCATGTTCAACTTTGCCAGTACATTCTTCGCCCGAATCTCCTGAACGATTCCAATCAAAGTGTTGATTATAATCACCGGAAGAAAAGTCAGATTTCGAAAGGAGCCTACCAGACATAAAAGGACTGCCAGCACTGCAAATATCAGGTTGAAATAGGTAAATACATTTTCATGGATAATCTCTTTGGTCGTCTGCGTCGGCGGTTCTACAGATATATTGGTCCATCCACCTTCGCGGTGTTCCCGTACCTGTGCCTCTCTTAACCCTTCCCTATAATCTGGATGATACCGTCTTACAGGGATTCTCTCTTCTTCCCATTTCTCCTGTTGCTCCTGTCCGGCCGTCTTTTTTACAGCCTTTCTGCCTCTGCGTCTCATGCTATCCGCCTCCTTTAGTTGTATGAAAATGATATTTGACGCTTCTTTCTTCCCCGGTTATAATCTTTCATAGAAAGCATTTAATCCGAAGAAGGAGTGAACTATTATGAATTTTAATCAACTTGCAATGCTGCAGAAAGTCAAAGAATGTGTAGATCGCTTTCGCGCAAATCATCCAAAATTCCCACTATTTCTAAAAGCAGTCTCGCAGAATGCCCTCAAAGAAGGAACCATTATCGAATGGAATGTCACAACACCTAACGGCGAAAATTACTGCTCTAACTTAAAGCTGACTGCCGATGACATGGAACTTATGGAATATCTGAAGACGCTGATGAATCAGTCGAATTAGTCTTCTTACCAGATGTTTTTCCAACACGCATAATTGCGTGTTCCGGGCAATTTTTGATACAGTCGCCACAGCGGATACATTCCCTGTGGTTCGGCTGTTCCCACACTTTAATGTCCATCTTACATACTCTCTGACATTTCCCACACTTCGTGCAATGTTCTTCATCTACCTGATATCGATAAACAGCCACAGGATTAAACAGGCTGTAAACAGCGCCTAACGGGCAAATATATTTGCAGAACGGCCGATATACCATCAAGCAAAGCAGCAGAAGTACGAGTAGAATCCCCGATTTCCATAAAAACAAAGCTCCGGCCGCATCACGAAGCGATTCATTCATAGCCAATAACGGAATTCCTGCCCCAAGTGTTCCACTTGGGCAAATATATTTGCAAAACCAGGGACTTCCCTGGCCGATAAAATCCACTACCAGGAGCGGAAGCAGAATCACAAACACAACTAAAATCACATATTTGACCCACACCAAAACTTTGTGCCCCGGTAAATTCTTTCTCTTCTTAAAAAATGGAATCTTATACAGCAAATCCTGCACCAATCCAAACGGACACAGCCATCCGCAGATCAAACGTCCAAACAAGGAACCAAACAGCATCAAAAAACCAAGCACATAAAAAGAAAACCGGTAATTACGACTTCCCAATACCGCCTGCAAAGACCCAATTGGACAAGAGCCAAGAGCACCCGGACAAGAATAACAATTCAGCCCCGGCATACATGCCGCTTTTAATGGTCCTCGGTAAATTTGCCCTGTCATATATCCATAGAGATATCCATTGGAGACTGCCGCAAATACAATCTGCACCCAGATTCTTGCATGTTCCTTTATATTTCTCATCAGCTTCTTCATCGTTTTATCCTATTCCAATACATTCCAGACAGATATTAACCGCCTTCACAAGCACTTCCTGCGCTTCTCCACGAACGGCACCAATAACAATGCACAGAGCTGCCACTCCCAGCAGCCCTGTGCGAATCCATCCGGTTTGTCTTTCCTTTCCTGTTCTCATAACCGGTTCTCCTCTTTCTTTATAACAGCTCTGTAATAGTTCTATAATAACTCCATAACAGCTTTTACAGCAGCTGATCAATAATCTCTGCCCAGGCTGCTTTATCTCTTGCCCCGGCATACGCCTTGTCTACAAATTCTCCTTCTTTATTTACAAACACAGTCGTTGGATAGGCACTAATCCGGTTCAAAATTCCAAGCTGGAGTCCCGGTGACGCAACGATGTGCGTATAATCAGCTCCCGTCTCTTCGATAATCACAGCAGCCGTCTCATTTCCTGCCTCTCCCACATCACCAATCAGCCCTATAATCTGAACTCCTTTATCCTGATACTCCTCGCTTAACTGAGCCAAATCCGGCATCTCCTGAATGCATGGACCACAAAATGTTGCCCAGATATTTACCATGGTAAGATCTGCCTGTTGGAAAATCTCTTCCGTCACCTTCTCACCATCCAATGTCTCCGACTCAAATGCACCGAATCCATCCTTCTTTTCATCGCCAGTTTCCTCTTGGTTTTCCACAGTCTGTCCACTGTTTTCTGCTTCTTTTCCACACGCCGTTGTGGAAAATACTAGCGCCAGACACCCTAGACCTACGATAATCGCTCTTCTTTTCCTCATTATTCATCTCCTGTTCACGTTTTGTGGATTCATTGGGGACAGGGTAATTTTCATTGGGGACGTGTACTTTTTCAAAAAACTCCGTCCCCGATTAAACGCCTGCCTTCTTACAGATATCTGCCACGCAGCACCGATCGCAATGAGGTGTGGTTCTCGCCGTGCAGACATCCCTTCCATGATATACCAACCGATGGCAGAAATCGCTTCCTTCCTCCGGCGGAATTAATTTCCATAACTCCATCTCTACCTTCTTCGGATCCTTGATTCCGTCCACCAGGCCCATTCGGTTCACCAAACGAATGCAATGTGTGTCTGTTACAATTGCCGGCTGCCCGAAGACGTCTCCCATAATCAAGTTAGCGCTCTTTCTTCCGACCCCCGGGAGTGCCAGAAGCTTCTGAAAATCATCCGGCACCTTTCCGTCATATTCTTCCTGCAGAATCTTCATGCAGGCGCTGATATCACGCGCCTTGCTTCTTCCAAGCCCACAAGGCTTCACAATTGCCTCTATATCTTCCGGCGCTGCTGCCGCAAGAGACGCTACATCCGGATACTTCTCATACAATTTTTCTACAACTACATTCACTCTGGCATCGGTACATTGCGCTGCCAGCCGGACACTAACCAAAAGCTTCCAAGCCTGATCATAATCCAGCGTACAGCCAGCATCTGGATACTCTTTTTTCAGACGTTCAATAATTTGCAGCGCCAGCTTTTGTTTCTTAGTCTGTCTCGCCATCTGCTTGTTCCTTTCCACTTGGTTTCCAGTTCTTTTAAATTTCAATCAATTCGTATTCCTGAGTTCCCAAGCCAATCTTTTCCGCATGCTCCAGGCATACTTTCCAGTCTGTCGTTGGTGCAGAATCAATAAAGTGATCATGGTGTACATGTGGCATCTGATCCAACTGGCTTCCCGCAATAATTGGCTGACGATTCACTGCATCTGCACATGCACGGTCTAAAGCCACTGGGTCAAAGGATGCAAACATTCCCACATCCGGAACGATCGGAATATCATTTTCTGCATGACAGTCACAATTCGGAGATACATCAATTACCAAACTGATGTGGAAATGCGGCCGATCCTTTACAACCGCAAGACTGTACTCTGCAATCTTTTTATTCAAAATATCATTGGATTCATCACTTGCCGCACAGACTGCATCTTTTGGACAAACACCAATACATCTTCCACAGCCCACACATTTGTCGTGATCAATGGACGCTTTCCCGGAAGTAATCACCGGCGCATCATGCGCACAGATCTTCACACAATTATAACATCCAATACAATCTTCCTGATTTACAAATGGCTTTCCTGCACTGTGCATCTCCATCTTTCCAGCTCTTGATCCGCATCCCATACCGATATTCTTAAGAGCACCGCCAAATCCCGTTGACTCATGTCCCTTAAAATGATTCAATGTAATGAATACGTCTGCATCCATAACTGCACGTCCAATCTTGGCCTCTTTCACATATTCCCCGTCAATCGGCACCAGTTCTTCATCAGTTCCTTTCAATCCGTCTGCAATAATCACATGACATCCTGTTGAAAATGGTGAAAATCCATTCTTATATGCAGATTCCAGATGATCCAGCGCATTTTTACGTCCTCCTACATACAGCGTATTACAATCGGTCAAAAATGGTTTTCCCCCCAGCTCTTTCACCATATCCACTACAACCGCTGCATAGTTCGGGCGCAGAAATGCCAGATTTCCCGGCTCTCCAAAATGCATCTTAATTGCCGCATACTTATTTTCAAAATCAATCTCCCCGATTCCTGCCGTCTTAATCAAACGTTTCAATTTCTGTGGAAGATTCTCGTGAAACGATGCTTTCATTGTTGTATAATATACTTTTGATTTCTCCATAATTCTTATCCTCCTGTAATTCCTTTTCCATATTTTTTATCATAACATATTTGTCACAATTTCGGCTATTGCTTTATTGCTGCAGTCTCAATTATTGTTTTATCAACTGAATATTCAAATCCGTCTCTCCCTCAATGCCATCCACTGCACCCTGATTGGTATACTGCCAAAATTCAAATCGATAAGGGGTCTGAGGTTTGAGCTCGTAATCCGCATACCAGATCGGGTATTCTTCCAACACCTTCAAATCCAGTTCATACGCTTCCCACAGCATATTGCTGTAAATTGCCGGCTGATAATCTGCTTCCTTGATCTTCTGACAGAACACTGCCGTATTTTTCGTAAATTGTTCTCCGGACACATTGTCTGTTCGCGCCTCATCATCAAGAATACTCTCCGGATCATAGACCACCGGAAGCTGAAGCTGATACCCGGCCAACTGCTGAAGCACCAGATCCGCCTCTTCCTCCGCCTCTGCTTCATTGACTGCCTGAGCAAAGAAATACACACCAACGTCTATTCCCACACTCTGCGCCTCTACAATATTCTGATGAAACATAGCGTCAGTACAAAGCCGCCCTGCCTCCCCATATCCCCGGTATCCTACCCGAATAAATGCGAAATCATAACCAACTGCTTTCACCTTTTCCCAATCAATCTCTCCCTGATGCTCGGAAACATCAACACCAAGCCGATAAGTGTAACGCTCATCTCCCGTATAGAAAAGTTGATAGCCGTCATGTAAGAATCCATCCAAATTATACGTATGCTTTTCAATTTCCGGTCGGATCTCCACCTCATAAGGCTGCCCATAGACATCGACAAAATGAAGAATCTCTGGCTTCTTTTCACTACTCTTGTCTGTACTTTCTTCTGTAACTTCCTGCTTTTCTTTCTTTTCCTGTCCCTTCTTCTCTTCCGATCCTCCCTCACAGCCTGGCAACATAACTGCTGCCGTCAAGATACCAACAGCCGCCACATATTTTCCTCTAACCATTCGATGCCTCCTTATCCTTTTTTAATCTCCCTCTCATTTCTTTCCACAATTATAACATAAAAAAGACCTGCCCACATCAGTTTTCCTGATGCAGACAGGTCTTTCTTCTACTTACGATCTTTTGTATTCTTATATCCTGCCATTAAGCCGAACAAGATTCCCCCAACCCCGATTACCGCAAACAAGATTGAGAATACAATCATCATCGTCTGTTCACTTCCGGACGTAACGGATATCTGTTTGAACATCTGATAGGACAGGTAGGCAAGGTAAAATCCTGCCATTGCATAGATTGCCGGTCTGGCTTTATTCTTCCAAGCGCTATTGTCTGTTGGCTGTTCTTCCGGCTCCATCATTTCATCTTCTTCCGTACGAACCGTTTCTTCCAGCTCTTCCTTCTGCTGTTCTTCCATATCCGCTTCTCCCTTCTGTTTTGTTTTGGCTCTTAATTATTTACGAACCAGGTACTTTCTCATATCGATCGCACAAGCAACGAGGATGATCAGACCCTTAATAACATACTGTAAGCTCTGGTTAATTGCCAGGAACTGTAATGCTACGAAGATAATTCTTAAGATAAATACTCCCATTACAACTCCACGGATTTTACCAGTACCACCTACGAAAGATACACCACCGATAACGCAGGCTGCAATGGCATCACACTCGTAGTTCAGACCAGTATTTGCCTGGTTAGAACCAATACGTGCAGACTCGATAAATCCTGTGATTGCATACATAGCACCAGCAAGTGTATGTACTAAAATAATTGTCTTTGCTACGTTAACACCAGATACGTTTGCTGCTTCTGGGTTAGAACCTACTGCAAACATGTTCTTACCGAATGCAGTCTTATTCCAGATAAACCACATCAGTGCTACGATAAAGCAAGCGTACCATACATAGTTTGGAATCGGAACTCCACTGATCTTGATTACACTTCCTGTTACAAAATCCTTAAATGACTGGTCAAGTCCTGATAAAGGCTGTCCGTTATTTCCATTAATCATAATGAACATTAACAGAACTCCATATACGATCAACTGTGTAGCAAGTGTTACGATAAATGGATGTAACTTAAAGTGTGCTACGAAGAATCCGTTTACAAGACCTACAACCGCACCAACTGCAACTACTACTAAAATAACCAACGGAATCGGAACTACCCCAAGTTCTGGGAAGATCTTTGTCGGGTAATCAGCTGCCTGCAAAAGAGCTGCTGCGATACATGCTGTAAGCCCAACTACACGACCTGCTGAAAGGTCTGTTCCTGTAAGTACGATACATCCAGCGATACCTACTGCGATCGGAATATTTGCCGCAGAAAGGGAAATAATATTTACAATAGATGCTGGTGTAGTAAAGTTCGGATTCTGTACTGCCGTATAAATAATCGCAATAATAATCAATACATACAGTGCATTATTGAGTGCGAACTCTTTCCAATAATTTCTTTTATCTTTGGCGTCTAATGCCTGGAAATCAGCGTAACGTCTTTTTAAATTTTCAACTGTTTTCATTTAAAACCGGCCTCCTCTATACATATTTTGCCGCAAGGGTCATAATTTCTTCCTGAGTAGCTGTCTTTGCATCTACTTCACCTGCCAAACGTCCTCCTGACATAACCAGAATTCTGTCGCAGATTCCCAAGAGCTCAGGCATCTCAGATGATACTACCATAACAACTTTATCCTTGTTTGCCAGATCAAGAATCAACTGGTAAATCTCATACTTTGCACCAACGTCGATACCTCTGGTAGGCTCATCCAGAAGCAGAACTTCCGGTTCAGTCAAAAGCCATCTTCCAAGGATAACCTTCTGCTGGTTACCACCTGACAGAGAACGAATCTTTGTTTCCTGCGTAGGTGTTTTAGTTCTCATCGCATCGATGGACCATTTTGTATCTGCCTTCATGGACTTTTCGCTTAAGTAAAGTCCGGCTTTTTTATGTTTTTTAAGGCTTGAAATAACTGTATTCTCACGGATACTCAAAATTCCAAAGATACCCGTTGCCCGTCTTTCCTCTGTCAACAGGGCAAATCCATTCTTGATGGACTCCCTAGCGTTACGATTCTTAACGACCTTGCCATCCAGTTTGATGACACCTTCTTTTCTCGTAGCGATTCCAAAAATATTCTCAAGCGTTTCTGTACGTCCGCTTCCGTCAAGGCCTGCTATACCGACAATCTCGCCCTTTCTGACATTGAAAGATACATCTTTGAGCATAGAATACTGAGCAGTCAGATGCTCTACTTCCAATGCAACCTCTCCCGGTTTATTGGTTTTTGGTGGGAACTGATTCGTCAGCTCACGTCCTACCATCAGACGA
The DNA here is from genome assembly GCF_037890115.1 of Dorea sp. ICN-14282. Lineage (NCBI taxonomy): Bacteria > Bacillati > Bacillota > Clostridia > Lachnospirales > Lachnospiraceae > Dorea > Dorea sp. ICN-14282. The sequence continues at coordinate 193,096 of NZ_JBBKBH010000002.1, forward strand.
ATGATATCATCCATAGACAAATCATCTGCTGGTTCTGTTGCAACCCAAGTACCGTCACGCATGATTGTAATCTCATCAGAAATACGTTTGATCTCTGCCATCTTATGTGATATATAGATAATACCGCATCCACGGTCTCTTAGCATATTAATGATTCTAAATAAATGTTCTACTTCTTCTTCTGTCAGTGAGGAAGTAGGTTCGTCAAATACAATAATTTTTGAATTAAATGAAACTGCTTTTGCAATCTCTACCATCTGTCTCTGTGACACTGGCATTGTGCTCATTACACGTTTTGGATCTACATCAATTTCCAGTTCTTTAAACACGTCAAGAGTATCTTGATAGATCTTTCTTTCGTTTACCATGACCCCGCCAACTTTTGGATAACGTCCAAGCCAGATATTATCCATAACGTTACGCTTTAATGCCTGGTTCAGTTCCTGGTGCACCATTGCCACACCGTTCTCCAGCGCTTCTTTAGAATTCTTGAAGTTTACTTCTTTTCCTTCTAATTTAATCGTTCCGCCATCTTTGTTATACATCCCAAACAGGCACTTCATCAATGTGGATTTACCGGCACCGTTCTCGCCCATAAGTGCGTGTACGGTTCCTCTCTTTACAGTCAGAGAAACATTATCTAAAGCCTTTACTCCTGGGAATTCTTTACTGATATTACTCATCTGTAAAAGAACTTCCTGTCCCATGACCATTCCTCCATTCATCTTACTTCCAAAGAAAAGCAGTCCCCAATCTTCTGGCGACTGCCCTTCTTTATTAACATTTTACAAGTTTTTTATTATTTTTCTTCACCTGTGTAGATTCCGTATGGAATGTAGATCTTCTTCTCAACTTTTTCAGACTTGTTGTAATCGTCTGTTCCGTCTAATAAGTCTTTTCCATCACCTACGTTCTGGGAAAGAAGTGCGATACATTCTGCCATACCTTCTGCATCCTGCTTGATTGTTCCAACCATTTTGCCATCAGCGATCAGTTTCTTAGCAGAATCTGTAGCGTCTACACCAAATACAGGGATTGTCTTCTCTGGATCTCCAGTGTTGTAACCCTTGTCATTCAGAGCTGCAACTGCTCCCTCAGCCATTCCGTCGTTGTTACAGATGATCAGCTCGATCATGTTGTTGTTTCCTTCGTTGTACTGAGAAAGGTTTGTTGTCATGTAGTTGTTAGCTGCTGTAGCACTCCAGTTACCATCCTGGTCAACCTGGTACTTATCTGTGTTAGCTGAATCGAAGAACTCTAATGCTGGCTTTCCAGCTTCTTCCAACTTCTTATCAGCATCTTCTACTGCATACTGTGTACGGTAGATAGCTTCAACGTTTCCTAACTGTCCCATGAACATAGCGTAAGAGATCTTTCCGTCTCCGTTCAGGTCAACTTTGTCGTAGTTCTCTACAACGTAGTCACCGATCATTTCGCCCTGCATATGTCCAGCTTCCGGAGCGTCTGTTCCTACGAATGCACATTTGTCATATGTATTCAGAACTACACCTTCTTCTCCTTCAGAATCCTCAACTGCACGGTTGAAGAAGATAACTGGGATATCTGCTGCTTTTGCTTTGTCGATGATCTGTGTAGAAGCATCGTTAGAACCAGAAGTAACAATGTTAACGATCAGCAGGTTAGCACCTGTCTGGATTGCTGTATCAATCTGCTCGTTCTGTGTTGTCTGGTTGCTGTTTCCATCGTAATCCTGATATTTAACACCCATCTCGTCAAGCTTCTTATCAAGAGCTGTACGAACAGATGAAATGTAAGTATCAGAGTATGTGTAGTAGAATACACCTACGTTCAGATCTGATTCCTTCTTATCTCCAGATCCGCCTTTGCTGTCTTCCTTTCCTCCGCATCCGACAGCCATTGCTGCTACCATTGCTACGCAAAGTAACACTGCAATAATTTTCTTTTTCATAATGTACCTCCTTTTGACATTTGATTTACACTTAGTATAGCATCAGAGCCTGTCCAAACCCATAGGATAATCTCAGAAAAATGTTCAAAATAATACTCTACCTGGTTTCTTCAAATGTAAATAACATACGTTGGCATGCTTCGCTGTACATGTTCTCCTTCACCACAAGCTGTGTCTCGGTATCGATCTCCTTCTCCGTGATCGCATATCCATTCAAAACTTTGTAAGCGCTTTCTACTCCTATATATCCCATGGCGTAAGGATTCTGAACGATCAGCGCATCGACTTCCCCGCTTTCCAGCATATCTACCGAAATCACATTGCTGTCAAATGCCACAACCCGAATCCTGTCTCCCGCCTTTAACTCCTGAATCGCGTATCCTACTCCTAGGCTCGTCCACTCATTAAATGTTACTAATACATTAATCTCCGGATGCTCTTCTAACATCCGAAGCGTAGCGGATTTTGCCGAGTCAATCGTAGACCTCGCATTCACAGATTCCACAATAGTTGCACGCTCATCTTTTTTCAAAGTGTCCGTCATCCCCTGTTCTCTGGTCTGTCCATTTTCAGACACTTTGTCAAAATTAACAACTCCGACATAAATCTTGTCTTCCTCTCCAGCCAAAGCTGCCTCGCCCGCCATCTGCCCCGCCTCATAATTGTCGGTTCCGATTCTGCACTCCACCCGGTTGCTATTGACATCGCTGTCAATCACGATGATCTTCACGCCTTTTTGAGCCGCTGCATTAATGGCATCTGCATTTTCTTCATAATCAATCGCTGAAAAAATAATAGCATCTGCCCCATCTGCCACAGCCTCTTCAATCATATCATTCTGGGTCTGATAGTCCTCTTCATTCTTAGGTCCTATCGTCATCAAATCCATATTATATTCTGTACTAGCTGCATTTGCTCCTGAAAATACAGACTTCCAGAACTCTGATTCCGTTGATTTAGCAATCAAGACAACCTTTTTTTTACGATCTGACTCCAATGCCTTCCCCTTTTTTAGGAAGCCCATTCCTCCACAGCCTGCTAACAGCCCTACACAAAGCGCAAGCACAAGACCAACGCTTACCAGCTTATATTTTCTTCTATTTGCCATCGCTTTCCCTCTCTGTTACTTTCGGCATCCGAATGGTCACGCGGGTTCCCTCGTCCAGTTCACTGGTAATAGAAAGACCATATTCTTCTCCAAAGTATATTTTAATTCTGTCATTTACGTTTTTGATTCCGATACCGGTTCGGTCTCCCCGCTCTTTTTTCATAATTTCCTGACACTGTTCTTCTGTCATTCCCACACCGTTGTCTTCTACTGCCAGAATAATGTCGTCCTGATCCTGATGCACTTCAATTAGAATCTCTCCTTCATCTACCATACGGTTAATTCCGTGATAAATTGCATTTTCTATAATCGGCTGAAGTGTAATCTTATTACAAAGGTAGCCTAAACATTCTTCATCCACATCAAAATGATAGGTAAACTGATTCTTATACCTGAATTTTTGAATTCTCAAATAACTCTCTGCATGCTGAATCTCTTTTTCTATCGTAATCAATTCATGCCCTTTACTGATACTGATTCGGAAAAGCTTTGCAAGTGACGTTACCATGTCTTCTGCATCCTGACTTCTGCCATCTTCACACAGCCATGCAATCGCATCCAATGTATTATATAGAAAGTGCGGATTGATCTGTGCCTGCAGCGCTTTTAACTCTGTCTTTCTAAGTGTAATCTCTTCCCGCCTTACTTTTTCCATCAACTTCTGAATCCGAACGACCATATGTTCAAAAGATCTGGATAATTCCACAATTTCTTCTGTTCCGCCTACTTGCTGATACGTATAATTTTCTGCATTCTTCTCGAATGACCGCATTGCCTGCGTCAGCTTTTTTACCGGTTTTGCAAAAATATTGGAAATCAAAATTCCAACAAACAGCGTACCAATCAATACAATAATCAAAATCAGAATCAACAGCAGCACCATATCTTCTACCTTATTGGTCACCATCTCATCTACGTAACAAACGCCTACAATGCGCCACTTACTTTCTGACAGTGTCCGGGTTGTATAAATTGCTTCTTCCCCATATTCGACTCCATCTTCGCCTCTGGCGTTCTCCTTCTTCAATCCGGAATAGATCAGCTGCTGCTGTGGATGATAGACAATATTGCCGTCGGTATCTTCAATATAACAATATCCATGAGCGCCAATTCCTACATCGTCCACATAATTCGCAATATTGGAAAATCGAATATCCATTGCCACCTTAATCTTCTGATCATCCGCATCCTGAATAATCTGAGAAATGGTAACTACCCAAGGGTAATATTGTTTAAACAGGGTTGCCACATGTGGTTTACTGATATGCATCCTTCCGTCATCCGGGACTTTAACATCCGATAAATTCTGATAACAGTTCGGTTTCATGGTTTCCCCACTGGACCAGCACTCCATCAGTTCTCCCTCTTCATTATAAGTAGTAACCGCCACAACATCTTCCCGGATCTCTACCAAATCCTGAATAAACTCACCCGGATTGGTACCCTGAAGCTGGAAACTGGTACGAATCGTTCCCAACACTTCTTCCATATCTCGTGTGTAGGATTCTACCATATTTTGTACCTGTACCACCGATTGCTCGCTGCTGGTTACCGCATTTCGCTCTACGCCTTTTCTGTAAATCTGCGTGAATACCAAAATAGTAATAATAGAAGTCAGAAGCACTATAGCCGCCACCAGCAAGGTAAAAATCAACGATAAGGACAAGCCCCTTTTTTCTTTTTCAGCCTTTTTTATCATGCCATTCCCTTTTCCTTCCTGCATTGGTTCGGAGACATCCCTGTTGCCTTCTTAAAACAATAGCTGAAATAATGCTGATCTCGATAGCCGCATTCTTCTGTGATCTCTCGAATTTTCTTCGCAGTGCACGTTAACAGTTCCGTTGCCTTTTCAATTCGGCGCGCCGTCAAGATTTCCACAAAGGTATGTCCTGTAGTCTTCTTAATCAAAGCGCTCAAATAATTGGGGCTGACCGCAATCTCTGCACTGACACTGACAATTGACAGTTCCGGATCTGAATAATGCGTCTCAATTAATTTCAATGCCCGTTCACAGAGTACTTCCCCACTCTTCTTTCTCTGTTCGGAAATCAGCTCTTTTGCGCCAATACACAACGAAATATATTTTTCATAAGAGTCCATGATCTGTTCCACCAGATTATGGCTTGTCAATTGGAAATTCTCCTGCAGATGTTCCACTGCCCCCTCTCCAGCAACTGTATAAAGCACCTTATAAGTTGCCGCTGTCATCTGCGTCAACAGAAAATCGGCCACTGCCGGAGCAATTTCCCCGGACGCTATTTTAACGGTAAAATCCTGCAAAAATCCTCTGATTTCTTCCGTACTTCCGCCTCGAAGCAGCTCTTCCATCTGACTGATGGTATTTTCCGTAATATCCTGACTGACGTAGCCTCCTCTTTCCTCATCCGCAATAAAATGCACGTTGCTTTCTCTCTGCCTTGAATAGCTTAATGCATCCATTGCCTCCAGATAACATTCTCTGCATTCTGCCAGACAATCTGTACTTCTGCTGACTCCCACAGTTCCTTGCATCTTTATAATTCTGGCTACGCTCTGTACAATCTCGTCTACAATAATATGGAGATACTTCTGAAACCCGCCTTCTGTTGCAGACAAAATCGATACCACTCTTCCTGGCATATAGCAGCTGACAGAACGAACATATTTTTTCAAAATCATGTCGATTGCCTGAACACTTGCACGTGTCGTATGATCCTTTCCCTGATCTGAAATACTGGTCACCATGACCACATATCGATACACTTCCGGATCACTGCTTCCTAGAAGCCCGCAGCTTAATGCATTCCGCCGCAGTTCTTCTTTCACTTCTTCTGTAACTTTCCCCTGATATCCTTCTAAAAGAAGCGGAAGCATGAATTCTGACTTGTCCAGACGATCCTGAACGGATTCCTTCGACGCGAATTCTTCAAACTTCCGGTCAATGATCTCTTTGATATTCTTCAGTTCTTCTTCTAATTCCTGTGATGAAATCGGCTTCAACATATAGCTGATAATATTATACTGAATCGCCTGCTGCGCATAGGAGAAATCATCAAACCCACTTAAAAATGCAATCTGCACCGTCGGCCGAATCTCTCTTACCTGACGCGCAAGCTCAATTCCTGACATAAACGGCATCCGAATATCCGTAAGCAATAGATCAGGCTCAAGCTTTTCAACCAACTCCAACGCTTCCACACCATTTTCCGCATCACCTACTACCCGAAATCCCAGCTCTTCCCATCTTACTTTCTTAATAATTCCTCTGCGGATTTCCTCTTCATCATCCGCAACAACAACTGTATACATTCTATTTCCCCTTTACTTCCTGTATCCTCTGTAAACTGATACCATCTACAGTTCTGTTCTTATTATACCCACTCCTTTCAGTAGTGGCAATCACTTTCGTATACTGGAATATCTTTCCCTTAAGGAACCCTTAAGAAATTTCAGTTTTCTTTAAGGAAATTAACATACTTTAGACACATTTCCCATGTATACTTTAAGACAGATAGTTGAAGAACACATCAACTATCTCCCCCCTCATAAAAGTAACGCATCTGGTTTTCCAGATGCCGCACTTTACTCTCATTCCTTTAGATAACTATAAAACAACGAAACCCGTTAGCCGAAAGGTTAGCGGGTTTTCGCTGTATATGCATATTAATTTATAAATCAAGTCTCATATAAATAGAGGTATCCATAGGACTATCGTTGTAACTTTCAATCTCATAAAGACCAAATTTTTTATAGATATGTATTACACTTTCCAAAAATGGAAGTGTATCTAACAGCATATGAGAATACCCTATTTCCTTTATTTCTTCAGGAATTTCTGTATTTGCCTTAACTGCATAAAGAAGTGCTAAAAAACCAGACGCTTCTTGTCTTACAGCATATATCCACTCTACTCTTTTATCAGTAACATATTGCATATTGCACATTTCGATTCTTTTTCAATTCTTTTCCTCTCAAACAAAATTGAATTATGTTTCCTGCATTATTTTATGATAATGCTGTCATCAAGCACTCCCTTTGATAGAATAAATCAAGGCACTACATGAGAATGGTAGGCGGTTAGTCCTTCAACAGGGGGACTGAACCCTCTGATTACATAGAAATCCTGCTTACAGGAAATCTGGGAAAGGAGGGCTTGACTTATGAGTGATTTTGAGTTGCTCTCCATCGTACTAATGATACTCAGTATCGTTGTAACGATTCTGATTGCATATATAAATCAATCAAAAAAGTAACCGCCCCTCGCCCAAGGATGACGGTTACTTTTTTAGTAATTAAATAATTGGGACTAACCAACTATCAGTAGTGCCTTATTTACATCTTTATTTTAGCAAAAGACCTTTGAATTGTCAAATTCAACATTTTAAAAGAGTTTCTGTTCGTGGACAGTTTGCAATAACATTTTATAACACTCTCCACAAAAAAAGAGTTGATACGACACCCCTTAGGATCTTGTATCAACTCCTTCTATTTTACGCTTCTATTATCAGAATCTGTTCCAGCTTATACCAGCTCGATCAGAACCTCCATAGCTGCATCACCTTTACGCTGGCCAATCTTAACGATTCTTGTGTAACCACCGTTGCGGTTCTCGTACTTCGGTGCGATCTCATCGAATAATTTTGCAACCAGATCTACCTGTTTTGTACCTTTTTTCTTACCAGCCTGTGCTGCTGGAACTTCCTTTACAGGATAGAGAACCTTCAGCATCTCACGACGAGCGTGCAATCTGCTTGGCATATCTTTCTTAATTGTCTTTTCAACTTCATCGTATACAGTAACTTTTTTACCATCTACAACTTCTTTTACTCTCTTGCCATCTTTGTCCTTGCGGGCAACTTTAGCCTTTACAGTAACCTCTTCAAAGTTGTCTTTTTCTTTTACTGCCATAGCGATCAGGCCTTCAGCGATCTTGCGGATCTCTTTTGCCTTAGCTTCTGTGGTAACGATCTTTCCGTTGTTCAGAAGTGCTGTTACCTGGTTTCTTAATAATGCTTTTCTCTGGCTTGATGTTCTGCCGAGCTTTCTATACTTTGCCATTTCTTTTATCCTCCACTTTTCACACTTGGTTATGCTTCTTCGGGCTTACTAGCCAAATGCCTCCACTGCGCACTTCGGGCTTATCAGCGGATACATTTTAAGGAAGTTACTCTTACTCTTCTCCTCTGCTGAGACCAAGTCCCAACTCATCGAGTTTTGCAAGTACTTCTTCCAGAGATTTACGTCCCAGATTTCGTACTTTCATCATATCTTCCGGTGTTCTGTTTGTCAGCTCTTCTACAGTATTAATGCCTGCTCTCTTGAGACAGTTGTAAGAACGAACGGATAATTCCAATTCATCAATGCTCATCTCAAGAACTTTTTCTTTCTCATCATCTTCTTTTTCAATCATAACTTCTGCTGCCTGTGCAACTTCAGACAGATCGATAAAGAGTTTCAGATGCTCGCTTAATACTTTTGCTGCCAGGCTGACTGCTTCATCAGGAAGCAGTGTGCCATTGGTGTATACATCTAAAGTTAATTTGTCAAAGTCTGTAATCTGACCCACACGAGTATTCTCTACAGTAAGATTTACACGCTCTACCGGAGTATAGATGGAATCGATCGGAATTACCGCGATCGGCAGTTCCTCATTTTTATTCTTATCAGCGCTTACATATCCTCTGCCCTTTGTGATGACAAGTTCCATGTACAGTTTGCTGTCTGCACCGCCATTTAAAGTAGCGATAACAGTCTCAGGGTTCATAATCTCAATATCCTGATCCACCTGAATATCTGCTGCTGTTACAACGCCTTCTCCTTCAAACTCGATATAAGCAGTCTTCGGCTCATCTGTCTCAGATGTATTCTTAATAGCCAGTGACTTTAAGTTCATAATGATCTCAGTCACGTCTTCCTTAACACCAGGAATTGAACTGAACTCATGAAGAACTCCGTCAATCTTCACCTGGCTGATTGCAGCACCAGGCAGGGAAGAAAGCATAATTCTTCTAAGAGAGTTACCTAATGTAGTACCATATCCTCTTTCGAGCGGCTCTACGACAAATCTTCCATACTTCTTATCTTCTGAAATCTCTGTTATCTCAATATTGGGTTTATTAAAATCAAACACTAAGTCCACCTCCTGTGGTGTTACGGGTTATTATTTAGAATATAATTCGACGATTAACATCTCATCTACAGGAACATCGATTACTTCACGTCTTGGAAGTTCTTTTACTGTTCCTTTCAGGTTCTCCAGGTCAGCCTCTAACCACTCCGGAACAAGACGTCCACCTGTAACCTCTACGATACCTTTGTATCTTGGAGAGCTTTTGTGTTTTTCCTTGATCTCGATTACATCGCCTGCTTTGATCAGGTAAGATGGAATGTTGATCTGCTTTCCGTTAACAAGTACGTGCTTGTGGTCAACGATCTGTCTAGCCTCACGTCTTGTTCTTGCAAGTCCCAGACGGAATACTACGTTGTCCAGTCTGGACTCCAGGATTCTCATCAGGTTCTCACCTGTCATACCATTCATACGCTGAGCTTTCTCAAAGTAGTTTCTGAACGGTTTTTCTAATACGCCATAGATGAATTTTGCTTTCTGTTTCTCACGTAACTGAAGACCATACTCGCTCATCTTTCTGTTAGATCTCTTTAACTGTCTGTTAGACTTTTTATCAATTCCCAAATAAACTGGATCCATTCCGAGGGATCTACATCTTTTAAGAACCGGAACTCTATTTACTGCCATGTTTTCGTTTTCCTCCTGATTATTTTCATTTCTAAGGGAGTTTTTCGAGACTAGGCTCGAAAAGACTTCATCCTTTTGTTCTTTACTGTATTCAAATAAGAACTAGACTCTTCTGCGTTTCGGTGGACGACATCCGTTGTGTGGTACCGGAGTTACGTCCTTAATGCTTGTTACATCGATTCCACATGCCTGAAGAGCACGGATTGCTGCTTCTCTTCCTGAACCTGGTCCCTTAACCATAACGTCAACTGATTTTAAGCCATGTACTAATGCTGCCTTAGCTGCTGTCTCAGCTGCCATCTGTGCTGCATAAGGGGTAGATTTCCTTGAACCTCTAAATCCAAGACCGCCTGCACTTGCCCATGACAGAGCATTTCCCTGTGCATCTGTTAATGTAACGATTGTGTTATTAAAAGATGACTGGATGTGAGCCTGTCCGTGTTCAACGTTTTTCTTGACACGTTTTTTTGTCACTTTTTTTGTAACTTTCTTTGCCATAATAAAACTAACCTACTCTTTCTTTTTTTCTTTGATATTTAATGTCTGCCTATTTCTTCTTGTTTGCTACTGTTCTCTTAGGACCTTTTCTTGTTCTTGCGTTGGTCTTTGTCTTCTGACCACGAACCGGAAGTCCTTTTCTGTGACGGATTCCTCTGTAGCATCCGATTTCCTGAAGTCTCTTAATGTTAAGAGCGATCTCTCTTCTCAAGTCACCTTCTACTACCTGTGTTTCGTCGATAACTGCGCTGATCTTCTTAACGTCTTCGTCTGTCAGATCTCTGCAGCGAATGTCAGGATTTACTCCTGCCTCTGTCAGAATACGGGTTGCACTTGCTCTACCGATTCCGTAGATGTAAGTAAGCCCGATCTCTACTCGTTTGTCTCTTGGTAAATCTACACCTGCAATACGTGCCATGTGAATTTTCCTCCATTTTCCTTGTTTTTTCTTGTTTCGCTGAAAAACAACACTTTTTCAGCTTGCGCACATCGTCTTTAATAGGGGATCTTTAAATCCCAGGTGCGTTTCGGTATCCACACCCTTTCCGGTCCTCTTTCTAATCGGTGATTTTTCAAAACCACACGCTTATCCGACGGTAAGGACGGACCGGCATTAGAAGCAATATACGAAGGATTTTCACCGGCTACAGGTGCTCCTTGTATATCTAAAACAGTCTACACACCTCCAGGCGTGTCCACTGTCAGCCGCCTCGTTAAGCTTCTTTTCGCCCAGTGATTAACCCTGTCTCTGTTTGTGCTTAGGGTTTTCACAAATAATGCGAATGCTTCCTTTTCTCTTAATTACTTTGCATTTTTCGCAAATTGGTTTTACTGATGATCTAACCTTCATTAGGGGATCCTCCTTTCATCCATTGCTCTGCCTTTTGTGTCTGCACGATTTCCTACACCTTTCCTTCGATCTTTGTGCAACTCTAAGACCAAAGGGCAGACTAACTCTTAGAAACGTGCTCATATAGTATAGCACTTTATATATAAGAAAGTCAACAAATTTTTTATAAAAAAAAGGGCACTTCTCGTTTTCTTTCCAAACGCTAGTGCCCTCTCTTGATCCTCTTATTTATCTCTCCAGATAATTCTTCCTTTTGACAGGTCATATGGAGATAATTCTAATGTTACCTTATCTCCCGGTAAAATCTTAATGAAGTTCATACGAAGCTTCCCGCTGATGTGTGCCAGCACCTGATGTCCATTCTCCAGCTCTACCTGAAACATAGCATTTGGCAGCTTCTCAACAACAGTTCCTTCAATTTCAATTACGTCAGCCTTTGACATAGATTAATCCTCCTTTAATATCCGTTTGATTTTTACATCTGTCGCGCCTTCCAGATCATAGGTTCTCCCGATAATCTGAATGTGTTTTTTCTTCTTTTTCTTCGGCTTATCCAACGTCCGGATTCTCCCGTCCACCAGATAAACGTAGTTGTTATCTACGGCAGCAATCACATATCTTTCGCCTGCATCATGTCCTGCTTTAGACACCGCAAGCATCCCTTTCTTCATTTCCATATGCCGCTCCTACTCTGCCTGTTCTGACTCTTGATCTTTCGCAGTCTGCGTAGTCAAGGTTAGAAGCTTTGGTCCTTCATCCGTAATCAGCACGGTATTTTCATAATGCGCTGACAGTGAATGATCTCTGGTAACAACAGTCCAGTCATCCTCAAGCCAGTCAACTTCCCATCCGCCGATATTGATCATCGGCTCAATGGCCAATGTCATTCCGGCCTTCAGAAGAACCCCTTTTCGCTTCATCTCATAATTTGGAATCTCCGGTGCTTCGTGAAGCGCCGTTCCGATCCCATGGCCGCACAAATCACGTACAACTCCGTATCCACGCTCACTTGCATATCTTCCAATTGCAGAAGATATGTCAAATAAGTGATTGCCTGCTTTCGCGTATTTGATCCCTTCAAAGAAACATTCTCTCGTTACCCGAATCAATTCCTGTGCTTCTTTACTGATCCTTCCGACAGCATGTGTTCTTGCCGCATCGGAATGGTATCCCCGATAGATGACGCCTGCATCCAGACTCACGATATCTCCTTCTCTGATAAAACGATGTTCACTTGGAATTCCATGTACGACCTCGTCATTGATGGATACGCAAATGGATCCCGGATAACCGTTATATCCAAGAAAGGATGGGATACATCCATAACTGCGGATTATTTCTTCTCCCAGGCGGTCTATGTCTTTGGTTGTCATTCCCGGACGCAGCTCCTTTTCCAGTTCGTTATGAACAATCTCCAGGATGCGTCCAGCTTCTTTCATCAATTCAATTTCTCGGGTCGATTTTATCGTAATTGGCATGTTGCTTACGCTCCTAACAGGCCTACGATTGCCTGAAATACATCGTTAATATCAACCGTACCGTCTACTGTTCTTAAGATTCCAGCTGCTGTATAGTAATCGATCAGCGGCTGTGTCTGCTCATGGTACACACCGAGACGTTTCTGTACGGTCTCCGGCTTGTCATCTTCTCTTAAAATCAGTTCTTTTCCGCAAGTATCACAGATACCTTCCACCTTCGTCGGTGCATATTCCAAATGATAAGTTGCTCCGCACCCTACGCATGCGCGGCGTCCGCCCATACGGCGGATAATATTCTCATCCGGTACATCTACATCAATAGCAAAATCCATCTTCTCTCCGATCGCTGCCAACGCTTTATCAAGCGCTTCTGCCTGAGGAATCGTTCTCGGAAAACCGTCCAGAACGTAACCGTCCTTACAATCTTCCTGGCCCACGCGGTCTACTACCAGATCAACAACCAGTTCGTCAGGAACCAGAAGCCCCTGATCCATGTATGTCTGAGCTTTCTTTCCAAGTTCTGTACCATTTTTGATATTTGCTCTGAAAATATCTCCTGTTGAAATGTGAGGAATATTGTATTTTGCTGCAATTTTCTTTGCCTGAGTACCTTTTCCTGCACCAGGTGCACCTAACATAATAATCTTCATAGATATGTTTCCTCCTTAATAGCATTTTAACCCGCGAAAAAAAGCCTTTTCCCGCGAGTCAAAATCTTACTTATTTAAAAATCCCTTATAATTACGTACCAGCATCTGTGATTCAAGCTGTTTTAACGTCTCAAGCACAACGCTGACGATAATGATCAGGGAAGTACCACCGAACGATACATTTGCGCCAAGCCATCCATTAAAGAGGATCGGCACAACCTGAATAACAATCAGTGCACATGCACCAACAAAGATAATGTAGTTCAAAATCTTTGTCAGATAATCAACCGTTGGTTTTCCAGGACGGATACCTGGGATAAATCCTCCGTTTTTCTTCATGTTATTTGCAATCTCTAACGGGTTAAACGTAATAGAGGTATAGAAATAAGCGAAGAATACAGTCAGAATGATATATACCAACAGTCCCCAGGAATACTTAAGCTGTGCTGGATTGCACCAGTTTCCCTGGTTGAGACCACGAAGGATCTCACTTCCAATTCCGGTTCCGTTGCCTTTTCCTAGGAAGGATGCAATAACAACCGGTGTCTGCATCAATGATGACGCAAAGATAATCGGGATTACACCTGCAGTATTAACTTTCAGCGGAATGTTACTGGACTGACCTCCATAGGTCTTTCTTCCTACCACTTTCTGAGAATACTGTACTGCAATCTTTCTTACACCGCCCTGAAGAATTACTACGAATACAACAAGAGCAATGATAATTGCAAGAATAACTACTACTGCAAGCGCTGCGGAAGCGATCGGTTTTCCTTTGACAAACTGTTCAAACAGAGTTGTCATATCACTTGGAATACGGGAAACAATGTTAATTACCAGGACAATGGAAATACCATTTCCCACACCCTTTTCTGTGATCCGTTCACCGATCCACATCAGGAACGCAGATCCTGCTGTGAGTGTAAGTACGACGATTGCAACATTGACGAAATTATATTCTGTCAAAAGTCCCTGACGTCCAAATCCTACTGCCATAGCTGTAGATTCGATAAGCGCCAAAATCACCGTCACATAACGAGTAATTGCTGCGATCTTCTTTCTTCCGTCTTCTCCATCTTTCTGCATCTCTTCCAATTTTGGAATCGCAATTGTGAGCAACTGCATAATAATGGAAGAAGTAATGTATGGCGTAATACTCAATGCAAAGATTGACATACGCTCCATAGAGCCCCCGGTGAAAGCGTTAAACAAGTTAAACGCTTCCCCCGTATTCTGGGCAAAAAAGTTCTGAATAAACTCCGTATTCACTCCCGGTGTCGGCAGCTGTGAGCCAATTCTAATAACGATCAACATCAAAAACGTGTATCCGATTTTTTTGCGAATATCTTTAATTTGAAATGCTCTTCGGAATGTTTCTAACATTAGATCACCTCTGCTTTTCCACCTACAGCCTCAATCTTCTCTTTTGCACTTGCACTGAATGCATTTGCCTGAACGGTCAGTTTCTTTGTCAGCTCTCCGCCTCCAAGAATCTTAACACCATCTCTTGGGTTCTTTACGATTCCCTGTTCAATCAGAGTCTCTACAGATACAACTGTATCATTCTCAAATACTTCAAGAGCGCTTAAGTTAATACCAATGATTTCTTTAGAGTTTCTGTTCTTGAAACCTCTCTTTGGTATTCTTCTATATAATGGCATCTGTCCACCTTCGAAACCTGGTCTTGTTGCTCCAGAACGAGCTTTCTGACCTTTGTGTCCCTTACCAGCAGTCTTACCATTTCCAGAACCGTGTCCACGTCCTCTTCTGAAATTATCACTCTGTTTTGCTCCATCAGCAGGTCTTAAGTTTGATAAATCCATTGTGACACCTCCTTATCTGATATAATTATGCTTCTTCTACTTTTACCAGGTGAGAAACCTGTTTGATCATCCCTCTTGTTGCTGCGTTGTCCGGCAGTTCAACTGTCTTGTTTAACTTGCGAAGTCCTAATGCTTCTACAGTTTTCTTATGCTTCGGTACAGCACCAATTGTAGATTTCACTAATGTAACTTTTAAATTTGCCATCTTAATCTACCTCCTTAGCCTAAGATCTCTTCAACAGATTTACCGCGAAGCTTAGCTACTTCTTCCGGAGTCTTAACCTGGCGTAATCCTTCGATTGTAGCAAGAACTACGTTCTGCTTATTGTTGGAACCAAGAGATTTTGTACGAATGTTCTTAATTCCTGCCATCTCGATTACGGCACGCGCCGGACCACCGGCGATTACTCCAGTACCTTCCGGAGCCTTCTTCAGTAATACAGAAGCTCCTCCGAATTTACCGATAAAATCATGTGTAATACTATCATTTTCATCTAAGGCTACTGAAATCAGATTCTTTGCAGCATCTTCTTTTCCTTTGCGGATTGCTTCCGGAATCTCAGTAGCTTTTCCTAAACCTGCACCAACATGGCCATTACCATCACCAACAACTACTAAAGCTGTGAATCTCATGTTACGGCCACCTTTAACAACTTTGGTTACACGTTTAATTGATACTACTTTTTCATTTAACTCTAACTGACTAGCATCAATACGTTCCTGTCTCATGTGTGCTCCTCCTTCTAGAAATTCAACCCAGCTTCTCTAGCTGCGTCTGCTAATGCCTGAACTTTACCCTGGTAAATAAATCCGCCTCTGTCGAAGACAACGTCTTTAATACCTTTCTCGATTGCCTTCTCAGCAATAACTTTTCCAAGATATGCTGCTGCATCAACGTTGTTTGTTTTCTCCAGGTTTGCTTTCACATCTTTCTGAAGAGTGGAAGCGGAAACCAGAGTATGATGAGCAGTATCATCAATGATCTGAGCATACATGTGATTGTTACTTCTAAACACTGCGAGGCGTGGGCACTGCGCAGTACCGCTCAAACGGTTACGTAATTTTCTGTGCTTATTTACACGTACAACACTTCTTGATTTTTTGCTAACCATTTTTACACTCTCCTTTCTTATTTCTTACCAGTCTTACCAACTTTACGTCTGATAACTTCATCAGCATACTTAATACCTTTACCTTTGTATGGCTCCGGTCTTCTCTTATCTCTGATCTCAGCCGCAAACTGTCCAACTTTTTCTTTATCGATACCTTTAACGACGATCTTGTTCTGTCCTTCCAGTACTGTCTCAACGCCTTCTGGATCTTCCATCTCTACTGGATGAGAGTATCCAAGGCTGAGTGTCAGCTTGCTTCCGGACTTCGCTGCTTTGTATCCAACACCGTTTACTTCCAGAACCTTCTGGTATCCTTCTGTAACACCAACAACCATGTTATTGATCAGTGTTCTTGTCAGACCGTGTAAAGATTTCATTTTCTTCAGATCGTTTGGTCTTGTTACTACAACTTCCTCACCTTCAACCTTGATGGTCATCTCTGTTGGAAGTTCTCTTTCAAGTGTTCCCTTTGGACCTTTTACAGTCACTTTGTTATTCTCTGCAACCTCAACAGTTACGCCTGCTGGAATTGCAACTGGCAGTCTTCCGATACGTGACATTGCCTTATCCTCCTTAACTTAAATTTTCGGAACAATTCTGAATTGTTCTGTTTTCAGTCTGTTACATAAGGAAGTTCTTTTCGCTAAGCTCGTAAGTACCTCGCTAAGCTCAAAGAACAACCTCGCACTAAGTTCAAGCATCGCTTTACAACTTGCTTTCACTAAGTTGCTTTTGGTTTACCATACGAAGCAAAGTACTTCTCCGCCAACGCCGAGCTTTCTTGCTTCTTTATCTGTGATCACACCGTGATTTGTAGAGATGATTGCTGTTCCAAGTCCACCAAATACCTTCGGTACATCAGCGCTGTTTGCGTATACACGCAGACCTGGCTTGGAGATTCTCTTAAGACCTGTGATTACTTTTTCATTCTTATCAGCACCATACTTTAATGTGATGCGGATTGTCTTGAATACTCCGTCTTCGATGACGTCGTATTTTGCGATGTATCCTTCATCTAATAAGATGTTTGCGATAGCAAGTTTCATCTTAGATGCAGGTACGTCTACTGTATCATGTTTCGCAGTATTTGCATTACGGATTCTTGTAAGCATATCTGCAATTGGATCGCTCATAGTCATGAATTGTTTCCTCCTTTTCTAAATGTTCAAAGCCTACCAGCTGGCTTTCTTTACGCCAGGGATCTGACCTTTGTATGCCAATTCGCGGAAGCAAACACGGCAGATTCCATATTTTCTTAAATATGCATGTGGACGACCACAGATTCTGCAACGATTGTATTCTCTTGTAGAGAATTTCTGCTTACGCTGCTGCTTAACTTTCATTGCTGTCTTAGCCATAATTTACCTCCTTATTTTGTAAATGGCATGTTGAACTGTGTTAACAATTCACGAGCCTCTTCATCTGTTTTTGCAGTGGTAACGAAGATGATATCCATACCTCTTACCTTGTCGATCTTATCATACTCGATCTCAGGGAAGATGATCTGCTCTTTGATTCCAAGAGCGTAGTTTCCTCTTCCGTCGAATGCGTTAGGATTTACTCCTCTAAAGTCACGTACACGAGGTAATGCAAGGTTGATCAGACGATCAACGAACTCATACATCTTCTCTCCTCTTAAAGTAGTTTTACATCCGATTGCCATTCCTTCTCTTAACTTGAAGTTAGCAACAGATTTTTTAGCCTTACATACAACAGCTTTCTGTCCTGTAATCTTTTCCATATCTGCAATTGCTGAATCTAACAGCTTTGCATTGTCTTTTGCCTCTCCAACTCCCATGTTGATTACAACCTTGTCGAGCTTCGGCACTTCCATAATATTTTTATAACCGAACTTCTTGATCAGAGCATCTACGATCTCGTTCTGGTATTGTTCTTTCAGTCTACTCAAAGCACTGGACCTCCTTCCTTAGATTAATCAATCACTTCGCCAGTTGATTTTGCGAAACGAACTTTTTTGTCGCCATCCATCTTAATTCCGACTCTTGTAGCTTTTCCTTTGTGCATATACATTACGTTAGATGCATCGATCGGACCTTCCTGATGAATGATTCCGCCATTGGCATTGGAAGCACTTGGTTTTGTATGCTTTGTCAGCATGTTCACGCCTTCAACAACAACCTTACCATCTTTCTGGTTTACAACAATAACCTTGCCTTCTTTGTCTTTATCTTTACCAGCGATTACCTTAACAGTGTCGCCTTTTTTGATCTTTAACATTGACATCTTACGCGCACCTCCTTAAAGTACTTCCGGAGCCAGAGAAACAATTCTCATGAACTGTTTGTCACGAAGCTCTCTTGCTACTGGCCCGAAAATACGGGTTCCTCTTGGTGTCTTATCATCTTTTATAATTACAGCAGCATTTTCATCGAAACGGATGTAAGAACCATCTTTACGACGAGTACTGTTTACAGTACGAACAACTACAGCCTTTACTACGTCACCTTTTTTCACAACGCCGCCTGGTGTTGCATCTTTAACAGTCGCAACGATTACATCACCGATACTTGCATATCTTCTGGTTGAACCGCCCAGTACACGGATACAAAGTAACTCTTTCGCACCTGTATTGTCTGCTACTTTCAGTCTGCTTTCTTGCTGTATCATGCAGGTTTCCCTCCTTATACTATTTCGCTTTTTCCATAATTTCAACAAGTCTCCATCTCTTGTCTTTGGACAGAGGTCTTGTTTCCATAACTTTTACCTTGTCACCAATGTTGCACTCATTGTTCTCATCGTGTGCTTTCAGCTTATATGTCTTCTTTACAATCTTCTTGTAAAGTGGATGTTTTACATGATTTTCAATGGCAACAACGATGGTTTTATCCATTTTATTGCTGATAACCTTACCCACACGGGTCTTTCTAAGATTTCTTTCCACAGCCTATACTCCTTTCCGGATTATTCCGCAGCATTTGCCTTTTCAGTAATTACTGTCTGAATTCTGGCAATGTTTCTTCTTACTTCTTTGATTCTGCTTGTATTGTCTAACTGATTTGTTGCGTTCTGGAATCTCAAGTTGAAAAGTTCCTTTTTAGCAGCTACTAATTCTTCGTTCAGCTCTGCAGCTGATTTTGTTTTTAAATCTTCTACAAATGCATTAATTTTCACTGTTATCACCGCCTTCTAAATCTTCGCGTGAAACGATCTTACATTTACAAGGTAATTTGTGCATTGCAAGACGTAAAGCTTCACGTGCTGTTTCCTCAGGAACTCCAGCAAGCTCGAACATTACACGTCCCGGCTTCACAACTGCTACCCAGTACTCTAAAGTTCCTTTACCGGAACCCATACGTGTTTCAGCTGGTTTCGTAGTTACAGGTTTATCTGGGAATATTTTGATCCAAACTTTACCACCACGCTTGATGTAACGTGTCATAGCGATACGGGCAGCCTCGATCTGATTGGAACGGATCCAGCATGGCTCCATTGCAACGATACCATATTCACCATTTGTAATCTTGTTTCCGCGAAGAGCTTTACCCTTCATGGAACCACGGAATTGTTTACGACGTTTTACTCTCTTTGGCATTAACATGATTATCTATCTCCTTCCTTTGATGCTTTTTCCGGAAGAACTTCGCCTTTGTAAATCCATACCTTAACACCAACTTTTCCGTAAGTTGTGTCAGCCTCAGCGAATCCGTAGTCAATGTCTGCTCTCAATGTCTGAAGCGGAATTGTTCCTTCGCTGTAGAACTCTGTACGAGCCATGTCAGCTCCGCCAAGACGTCCTGATACGGAAGTCTTCACACCAAGTGCTCCTGCCTTCATTGTTCTAGACATGCAAGACTTCATAGCACGTCTGAAGGAAATACGGTTCTCAAGCTGAAGAGCGATATTCTCTGCTACTAACTGTGCATCCTTATCCGGTCTCTTAACTTCTTTGATGTCTACTACTAACTTCTTATCTGTAAACTGTGCTAATTCACCTTTTACTTTCTCGATCTCTGATCCGCCTTTACCGATAACAACTCCCGGCTTAGCTGTATAAATGATGATCTTAACGCGATCGGATGCTCTTTCGATCTCAATCTTAGAAACACCGGCGCTGTATAATCTCTTCTTAAGATACGTTCTGATTTCATGGTCTTCTACTAAGTAGTCTGCGAAATCTTTTTCTGCATACCATTTAGAGTCCCAGTCTTTGATAACACCGACTCTCAAACCATGAGGATTAACTTTCTGTCCCATGTTTGCCCTCCTTATCTTTCATCAAGCACAAGTGTAATGTGGCTCATTCTCTTCTCGATTCTGTAAGCTCTTCCCTGTGCTCTAGGTCTGATTCTCTTCATTGTTGGTCCTTTGTTTGCATAAGCCTCTGCAATATAAAGATTCTCAGCGTTCATGCCGTTGTTATTCTCAGCATTTGCGATTGCAGACTCTAATAATTTCTTTATTAAACTGGAAGCATATCTTGGATTATAAGTTAAAATACCAAGTGCTGTTGTTACATCCTTACCTCTAATGGCATCTAATACGAAACATGCTTTCTGAACAGAAACTCTTGCGTAAGACAACTTAGCAGAAGGTCTTGTATCTTTGTTAGCATTTCTCTCTCTTTTGATTTGGGATCTATGTCCTTTAGCCATGGATGAACCCTCCTTTCACAATGTAATTATCTAACTCTTGATTTCTTTTCGTCTTTTCCATGTCCTCTGTATGTTCTGGTTGCAACAAACTCTCCGAGCTTGTGTCCTACCATATCCTCTGTTACATATACAGGTACATGTTTTCTTCCGTCGTGTACGGCGATTGTATGTCCAACCATGCTTGGGAAGATTGTAGAACGGCGGGACCATGTCTTAATTACAGACTTGTCACCGGACTCGTTCATCGCATCAATCTTCTTAAGCAGGCTTTCGTCTGCGAATGGTCCTTTTTTAATTGAACGTGCCATAGGTTCTAACCTCCTTAATTATTTGATTGCTTTACCATCTCTTCTTCTTACAATCATCTTGTTAGAAGATTTGTTTTTCTTTCTTGTCTTAAGACCAAGTGCTGGTTTACCCCAAGGTGTACATGGACCCGGACGTCCGATTCCAGTCTTACCTTCACCACCACCGTGCGGATGGTCATTCGGGTTCATAACAGAACCACGAACTGTCGGTCTGATACCCATGTGACGCTTACGTCCTGCTTTACCGATGTTGATCAGGTTGTGGTCACCATTTCCTACAACTCCGATAGATGCACGGCATACGATCGGAACCATTCTCATCTCTCCTGATGGAAGACGAAGTGTTGCGTATTTTCCTTCTTTTGCCATTAACTGAGCGCTGTTTCCAGCGGAACGAACAAGCTGTCCGCCTCTTCCAGGATAAAGCTCAATGTTGTGGATCTGAGTACCTACTGGAATCTCAGAAAGTGGAAGGCAGTTACCAACTCTTACTTCAGCTTCTGCTCCGTTCATAACCTTCATTCCATCCTTCAATCCTTCTGGAGCAAGGATGTATGCTTTTTCACCATCTTCATAGCAGATAAGAGCGATATTAGCTGTTCTGTTTGGATCGTACTCGATCCCGATTACAGTAGCTGCAATTCCGTCTTTTCTTCTCTTGAAGTCGATAATTCTATATTTCTTCTTAGCTCCGCCTCCGCGGTGTCTAACAGTAATTTTTCCCTGGTTGTTACGTCCTGCCTGTCTGCTCTTTGGAGCTAACAAAGACTTCTCTGGTGTGGTCTTTGTGATTTCTGAGAAATCAGAACCAGTCATCTGTCTTCTGGAAGGCGTATATGGGCGATATGTTTTAATTCCCATGATCGTTCTCCTTTCAAATGTTTATTATCACGGTTTCTATCCGTATGATCTGCGCTTATCTTATAATCCTTCGAAGATCTCGATGTCAGCGCTGTCAGCTGTTAACTGCACGATAGCTTTCTTTGTTTTAGCTGTCTTTCCGAACTGCATTGTTCCACGCACTCTTCTCTTCTTGCCTTCGCAGTTCATTGTGTTAACGCTTTTTACTTTTGTGCCATTGAACATTTTCTCAACAGCTTCTTTTACCTGAGACTTGGTTGCTTCTGGATGTACAAGGAATGTATATTTCTTGTCTCCCATCAGTCCCATACTCTTCTCTGTTACAACTGGTTTAAGGATTACATCATAATACTGAATGTTTGCCATTATGCGTACACCTCCTCGATATTTGCAACAGCAGCTTTCGTTGCGATCACTGTGTTGTATTTTAAGATGTCGTACACATTGATTGTATTAGTCTTTGCTGTCTTAACATCAGCAATGTTTCTTGCGGAAAGCTCTACGTTTGCATTTCCAGCTTCTAATACTACTAATGCTTTCTTTACATCTAAGTTCTTAAGGATATTTGCAAAGTTCTTTGTCTTGATCTCATCAAACTTGATCTCGTCAACTACGATGAATTTCTTCTCTTCTACCTTTGCTGTGAGAGCAGATTTCAGAGCAGCTCTCTTCTCTTTCTTGTTCATTTTGAAAGAGTAATCTCTCGGAACCGGAGCGAATACAACTCCGCCGCCTGTCCACTGTGGAGCTCTTGTGGATCCCTGTCTTGCGTGACCTGTTCCTTTCTGTCTCCATGGTTTTCTTCCGCCTCCGGAAACTTCAGAACGTGTTTTTGCTTTCTGTGTTCCCTGACGATTATTTGCAAGCTGGTTTACAACTGCCATGTGTACCAGATGTTCATTTACTTCAACACCGAACACTGCATCATTTAAGTCGATTGTACCAACTTCGTTACCTTCGATATTGTAAACAGATACGTTTGCCATCTCTAGTGTCCTCCTTCCTTCGCCAAATCCTAGTTAGCTTTTACTGCTTCTTTAATAGTTACTAAAGATTTCTTAGGTCCCGGTACTGAGCCTTTAACCAGTAACAGGTTGTTTTCTGCATCTACGCGTACAACTTCCAGATTCTGGATTGTGATCTTCTTACTTCCCATGTGTCCCGGCATTTTCTTTCCTTTAAATACCTTGCTCGGATCAGAAGCAGCTCCGTTGGAACCTGCGTGACGGTGGAACTTAGAACCATGAGTCATAGGTCCTCTATGCTGGTTGTGTCTCTTGATTGCTCCCTGGAATCCCTTTCCTTTAGAGATTGCAGTTGCATCAATCTTATCGCCAACTTCGAAGATGTCAGCTTTGATTTCCTGAGCCAGCTCAAACTCGCCTGCATTTTCAAATTTAAACTCTCTTACAAATCTCTTACCAGATACACCAGCTTTTGCAAAGTGTCCCTGCTCAGCTTTTGTTACACCATGACGATGAGCGATTTCTTTTCTTCCGCCCTTGTCTTTGTTGATGATTTTGTCTTTCTTGTCGATAAAACCAACCTGTACTGCTTCGTAACCATCGTTCTCAACAGTTTTGATCTGTGTTACAACACATGGTCCAGCCTGAAGTACCGTTACAGGTGTCAGACTTCCGTCTTCATTGAAGATCTGAGTCATTCCGACTTTGGTAGCTAAGATAGCTTTCTTCATTATAATTACCTCCTGTGATTTACAGCGGAACGCACTTTGGCGTTCATCCTAAATGTTAGGAATTACTGTGTTCTTATTTGTTTTTCATTTTGATGTCGATATATACACCAGCCGGCATCTCTAATCTAGATAATGCATCAACCGTTTTCTGTGTTGGTGTGATGATATCGATCAGTCTCTTATGAGTTCTCTGTTCAAACTGCTCTCTGGAATCTTTGTATTTGTGAACAGCTCTGATAATTGTTACAACTTCCTTCTTTGTCGGAAGCGGAACCGGTCCACTCACCTTAGATCCATTCTTTTTAACAGTTTCGATGATTTTTTTGGCAGATGCATCAACCAGCTGGTGATCATAAGCCTTCAAAGTGATTCTCATTACTTGACTTGCCATAAAAAAAGTCGCCTCCTTTTCGTACTTTTAACTTCAGTACGACAAGCGGTGACTGTACACTCTCCCGTGTGTGTCGTGAGAACCTCACACGTTGTTACCACATTTCAGCGGCCGTTATAGTTTCGTACAGTGACTTGTCGCCAGTTTCCTAACTTGACATTCGCTCCACGGAAAACCTGCTATTATAAGCAGCAACCTCACGTTTCACAGCTATCATGTCACAGCTTTTTCAGTATAAATGATAAAATCCGTTTTTGCAAGCATTTTCTTTTAAATATTGTTTTTTTTTTCGTACAATCAGAAACTTCGCTTATTTTCCACATTTCACCTTGTAGCCCACCTATTTTTTCTCTATTATAAGTGCCAAGAGTAATGAGCTATTGACATTATACACACTACAGACACAGGGGGCAACCACATTATGGATATCAAGAAATGGAAAGTCATGCTCGCCGTAGATCATCACGGCAGCTTCACACGCGCAGGTCTGGAACTTGGATATACACAGTCCGGCATCACCCAAATGATGAAGACACTGGAAAAGGACGTTGGCTTTTCCTTATTTAAAAAGGTTGGTCACGGCACCTTCCTGACCGACGAGGCAAAAGCACTCCTCCCAGCCATCCGTTCCCTTCTCCACGCCGAGGAAGTCATCCGTCAGGAGATCGCCTCACTAAAAGGCGCTCAAACCGGCACTATTATAATAGGTACATACTTAAGCTGTTCTATCCACTGGATCCCTAAAATCATCCAGGAATTCCAGCAAAAACACCCAGACATTAACTTTAAAATTATACAAGGATCAGAAGGCGAACTTGCCGAATGGATCCAGGAACGAAAGGTAGATATCGGTTTCCTCAGCTATCAGTCAGAACAGCGTTATCAGTTTCTCCCGGTAATGAACGATGAGCTTTTCGCCGTTCTTCCCAAAGGCCATCCTCTTGCAGCGCAGGACGCAATTCCCATCGAGGATTTCAACGATCAGCCCTTTATCATCACTGAGTATACACCCGGAAGCGATATTCACAGAATCTTAAAAGAACATCAGGTCACTCCGGATATCCGCTATGTGACCGTTAATGAATTTTCATCTCTTTCTATGGTAGAGCACAATCTGGGCCTTGCAATCCTCCCAGGGCTTCTACTTCGCGGACAGATCGGGAACTACACCACCCTCCCCCTCCTCCCGCGCGCTTATCGGAAACTGGGACTTGCCTTCTCCTCTCAGGAAGAACTGTCACCAGCTTCCAAAGGCTTTTTGGAATATGCAAAAGTTTTTCTTCTCTAAGTCATAACCTTTTGTAATGCCAGCATTAGATTTTTTAATCTTTTGCTTGACATTTATTTCACAATCAATTATACTGAAACAAAATTTTCCACAAATGAAAGAGAGGTATTTTTTATGAGCGCTTCAACAATTTTACTTATTTTCATGTGGATCTTCGCAATTGCATTCATTATAATACTGTTTAAAGACGTGAAGGCACACAAGCAAGAACTTGATAAAGCCAAATTAGGATTCAACTCCATCATCAGTTTGATTGCAAACTTTTTCGACACGCTGGGAATCGGAAGCTACGCAATCGCAACTTCTGCATGGAAGTTTAACAAATCTATCTCCGATGATCTGATTCCGGGCACTTTGAACGTTGCCTTCGCAATCCCGATCTGCGTAGAAGCAACCATTACCATGACTCGCATCAGTGTAGATCCTCTGACACTGGTTCTGATGATCGGATCTGCCATCCTTGGATCTATTCTCGGTGCAAAGATTATCTCCCGAATGGATATTATGAAAATCCGTGTCATCATGGGTATCGCACTTCTGATCGTAGCAGCTGTTACTCTGTGTAAGATCAATTCCATCGGACCATTCGGAATGGTAGGAACCGCCAGAGGTTTAAGTGGAGCTATGCTGGTTATTGGAGTCATCGGCAACTTCATCCTGGGAATCTTAATGACCGCCGGAATCGGTCTGTACGCACCATGTATGGCACTCATTCTTCTGCTTGGCATGAGCACAGACGTAGCCTTCCCAATTATGATGGGATCCTGCGCATTCCTGTGTCCTGCATGCGGAATCACATTTATTAAGGAAGGAAAATATCAGCGCGGAGCTACTATCCCTATGCTGATTGCCGGCTCTATTGGTGTTCTGATCGCAGGATTCATTGTAACCTCCCTGCCGCTCACCTTACTGACCTATCTGGTTTGTATCGTAATGGTAATCTGTGCCGCTTTATTCTTCCACGACGCAAAAAAACAAAAAAAATAATGACTACATGTCAGGTTTTTACATATTTGTAAAAAAAGCACGGGCTATCCGTGCTTTTTCTGTATAATTTGATTGACTTTTGGCATAGGAATTGCTAAAATTATATAAAGAACAGATCGTGGGATTTTTAACGAAGTATAAAAATATCGGGGTATTTATATTTCATTACATAAAAGAAAGGCGAATCTGTTCCATTTTTTACTTTTCAACCAATCTGGAGGGATGAATTATGAATGCTACATTAATTTTACGTATCGTCATTATCCTGTACACACTCGTATTTGCAGTTTACTGGATCAAAGACATGATTGCACACAAAGACGAATTCACTGGCGAGAAAGTAATCCCACTGTTCATCATCGGTGTAATCACAAACTTCCTTGATACTCTTGGAATCGGAAGTTTCGCAACTACACAGGCTGGTTTCAAATTTACAAAGTCCAGTCCTGATGAGACAATGCCAGGTACTCTGAACATCGGAGATGCTATCCCAGTCGTAACAGAGTTCGTATTATTCCTGACTCTGATCGAGATGGATACTATTACCCTGGTTGCTCTGCTTGCAGCAGCTACTATCGGTTCTTACATCGGAGCTGGTATCGTATCCAAGCTTCCTGTAAAACAGATCCGTATCGCTTTAGGTTCTGCTCTTTTGATCCTCGCAGTTGTTATGGGATGTAAACTGTTGGAAATCGGTCCATTCGGCGCTTCCGGAACAGCTACCGGATTAACAGGTGCTAAACTTGTAATCGGTGTTGTTGTTAACTTCTTCTTAGGAGCTCTTATGACCGTTGGTGTTGGTCTGTACGCACCATGTATGGCTATGATCGGTGCTCTTGGAATGAACATTCAGGCTGCTTTCCCAGTTATGATGGGATCTTGTGCATTCCTGATGCCAGCTTGCGGAATCAAATTCGTTAAAGAAGGAAAATACGACAGAAAAGCATCTCTACTGCTCACCATCGGAGGTATCATTGGTGTATTGATCGCTTACTTCATTGTTAAGTCTTTACCAATCACAATCCTGACATGGGTAGTTATCGTAGTTATGGTTTACACAGCTATCGTATTCTTCAAGGATGCAACAAAAGCTGCTTAATTGAATATGGACATAAAAAAGGATTTCCCACTCGGGAAATCCTTTTTTTCATATTTAGCACAGCTTATACACGCTACAGTCTTTCAAAAAAGCTCTATCTTCCTTTGTTTTTCCGCCGTCTTTCAACCTCTTCATCGTGGAGTCTGTTTGCTTCTTTTCTCGCTGCATTCATGCGCTTAATTCTCTCTTTTAACGGCAGCTGTGTGTTCACCCATATCTTCTTCGTCTTATCCTCTAAAAAGCGCCTAAACCCATCCACAGCACCTTCTACGAAGTCTGCATGGGGCAGAAGATAGAGCTCTTCATTGTTTCTACAGATATAGAAGTTTTTCTTATCTTCATACAACATACTGATCTCGCCATATTTCACATGGACATTTTCTCCCCAGGCCGGATTCTCAATCCGAAGTTCCGCCTGCCCAAAAAGATATGTAATCTCATTCTGATCTATATAATCCTGATCCTGACTGGACAACTTCACAAATGCAATCTTATACGAAAATAACATAATGCCTAACATGATGCCTCCCGCCACAAAGCAGGCAATCATTCCCGCCGTCTTTGCACGCAGCAGATAGCCCAGCACCAAAAATCCAATCCCCAATACAGTGAGGTGCATTTTCGTGAGCGGATGACGCACCTTATTGTCAAAGCGGATAAAATCCTCCAGCACCTCTTTCGTATGCTTACTCTTTAGCTTATATACTGTTGTCATAGTTCCTCTCTCCTTGTATTTTCTATGGTTTATGATAATATATCCTTCTGTTTTTTGCAAACCATTTCTACATTTCTTTTTCTCACCTTTTGCTTTATTCCATTAATTCATTAATTTGTTAAAACTCATAAATAGACCGCTTTTCTAATCACTTTTTCTGTAACTTTATACAAATTTTATCTTTTTATTTTCGACACATTGACACCACTTTTCAAAAGTGCTATATTAACTTTAACCTAGTTAAGGTTGTTATTGCAGTTACACAGTTGCCGGTTGTTTCCCCCAAGAACATCCTTGCAGCAGTGGACTCCAATTTATATATACTTCCTCTATTTCAGAGGAGCATTCCCCAGCTTTGTGTATATAGCAAAACTGCAATGCAACGAGGAAAAACCTCTCAATGACATACCAAAAAGAAAGGGCACGACAGTTCGGACGTCGTGCCTTTTCTTTCGCTTCTGATCCATTGACAAAATGCATAAGTATTCATATTGTTATCTATATATGCATTATGCCTGATCATGCTGCTCTTTCTGACGCATCTTCAACTTCAACAGCGCCTTCGCCTTCAGACAGTCTACCTTCACCATATTGTTCTCACCCACAACATTAGTCTCTGTACCATCTGCACTCTTATTGATATCTACGATGCCATCCAGATAGTCGTTTACAACAACAAACTGTGCCACTGTACCACTGAAATTAAGTCCTGTAACCGGAATACCGCGAATACCAAGCTGTTCACATGTATTGGTATAATCCACGTCGCTGTTTCCCCATCCATCGGATGTCAGGATAACCCCATCCGCGCGCATACATTCAGCAAGAGCTGCTGCTCTCGTTCCCACAAGCAGCTTATCTTTATTGTCATCCGGTGTTCCCACGATGATAATTCCCATCAGATCCAGGTCTGTATCTTCCGCTACTACTTCAAGAAGCGGATCTCTGAAATGATGCAATGATGTTTCTTTTGTTGATGGTCCAATACCCATAATCTACACCTCCTACTGCATAGAACGGATAATTCCGTCTCTATATTCATTTGGAGTAATCATTACCGGCATATTGCCCATCTCTATGATGGAACGTCCGCCTTCTACTCCCGACGGCTCGTTCGGGAATAAATGCGTATCGTACATCGCTCCCTGTCCTGCCACCTGTCTGATAATC
This sequence comes from Dorea sp. ICN-14282, assembly GCF_037890115.1. Taxonomy (NCBI): domain Bacteria; kingdom Bacillati; phylum Bacillota; class Clostridia; order Lachnospirales; family Lachnospiraceae; genus Dorea; species Dorea sp. ICN-14282. The sequence continues at coordinate 222,406 of NZ_JBBKBH010000002.1, forward strand.
ACTACTTTTTTCTTTCCCGGTCTTACCTGGTCATGATACTCATGGCGCTCTGTACACTTATCTCCTCTGAATTTTTTCAGTTTCTCACGGTAGCTCTGAATAAACTCATCACAGATTCTGTGTGCCGTAAATGGTCCGTGTCTTTCCTGTCCCATACCCGCTGCAAAGGTTACATCAAAAGAAATAATATAGTCATCATCTCCCGGTGTACCCGCACGATTCAGATACAGCTGTTCTTTCAGATTTCCCTCAGAAGAACCGAATTCGTGGCACTGCTTACCATTTACATCCACGCCCGTCAGCATGACATAAACGCCTGTAACCGTATGTGTAATTCCTTCTCCGATCTTTCCAAGCACCTTTGTAGAAATCGGAATAATATCCATAATCGTGTTGGTCCAGCGGTCATGATCTCCCGGTTTAATGATCTGAATATCGATTTTTTCAATACAGTCATCTTCTGCGACCAGCTTATCGATCATTTCTTTACTGACCGTCATATGGCCATCCGTCGTGATGTCATTGTGTTCGCCCCACTCTACCTCTGTCATATGGAACGCTTTAATCACCAGACGGCGCAGGTCCTTTACCTGATCTGCCATTTTTCCACCTCCATTTTATAACGAACGCTATTTCATCTTTCGAGACAGTGCTCTCTCTTTCCTAAAACACCATCCTCATAAATTTCGTTCTCTTACTTTTCAAAAAAGGGCAGATGTATAATACATCTGCCCCTCCAAGCATCTTAAAATTAGATCTTAGCTACATACTCAAATGGCAGTGGTACGATCTTTCCAGGTGTCTGGATTTCAACTAACTGCTCAAGAGCTGCTTTAACGATCTGTGTCTGCTGTTCAACATTGTGCGGTCCACCAGCATTAGCACCCATAGGTACCAATGGAGCAACTGCACGAGGAGTACCAGTCTGACGTACAACTGGTGGAAGAGCTGCAATAATAATTGTAGGAATTCCAGCTTCTTCAATCGCTCTCTGCACCAATACTGCAGAGCGGTGGCAGGTACCTCATCCAGCGGTGAGGATTACTGCGTCAACATTCTCTTCTTTGAACATCTGTGCGATAGCCGGACCAGTTTCATTTTTAAATTTCTCCTGGTTTCCACCACCACCCATGAATCCTGCATGTACTGGAGCACAAGCTTTAATAAAGCCTTCTTTTGCCAGCTCATGGATTCTGTCAATTGGGAACATACAGTTGATGTCTTTGTTAACATCACTGTTATCATATCCACCATGGGATACCATCAATTCATCTGATGGCATTGTATCTGTTACTTTTCTCCACGTAAAGTCACCAGCAAGATTGAATCTTTCCTGATCTTTGTGATGAACACCTGCTGCTGTTGCAAGAGCGATAGTCATATCTTTCAACTCTTTTGTTACAGGAGTCCATACAGACGGCGGAGTAATAGGAACGAAGATTTCAGATTGTAAACCTTTAACAACCGTTAAACTCATTTTTAGACCTCCTTATTATCATCCAAACGCTTACCCATTTCTTCTTGTTTGCGTCTTTCTTTTTCTATGTTGCTGACGTAGTGCTCATTTATCTCAGGTCCTAACTGCTCCGGGAAGCTCATATTCCATCCAAATTCCTGACCCACTTTCGGTTCAGTATCACAGATAAACATCCGCTTCGGTGCTTTAAAGAACCCCAGGCGTCCTTTCAAATCAACGCTGATACTGCAGTCATCGATATCTACCACAACACCTTCCATATAAATGACCTTGTCGCCATAATTCAAACGTTCATTATTCATTTAAGAACACCTTCGATTTAGCTGTATTTTAATCTACGCTTCTCGCTCATTGGAAGTTCCTGCTCGTTTCCAACCAGGTCAATCTTCTTTCCGTACGCGTCCTCAATTAACTCTACGTTTGTAGATTTAACGTTTGGATTCCACTTCTTCTCAGCAGCCTTAACATCTTCTCCAGCCATAGCTGTCTTAAGCATAGCAAGTGCACGAATAGCATCTTCCTGGCAAAGTGTGTTGTTACCAAGAATCTCATTCTCGATACCAGCCTCAGACTTGTTGTTATCAACCATGTACTGCATGTACTTGTTACCAACAACGAGAGCTCCCTGTACTGCACAATAAGACATACCTACTACCGGGATTCCTCTCATACCGATCTGCTCGATATGGCTTGCAAAGTCGATGTGGTTGTTACCAAATCCTTCTGTTGTTACAAATGCTCCATCAGCATCCATCATCTCTACAGTATGTCCTACACGACGAGATACGTAGAATTTCTCAGCGTTGATCTGAGGAGATCCAACGAATACAACACCACAAAGGTCAACTTCCGGATCATGCAATGCTTCCAGAACGAGTGGCTCTCTCCAGTAATGTCTGGACATCTCTTTAGATGCAGGTCCGATACATGTTAATGCATGGATACATCCATCAAGTACTTCCAATGGAGATACGCAAACCGGAACGTTTCCTAAGTCTACGTTAGCTCTTGCCCCAAGAACACCAACTGGCTCTACAGGAAGGATGAAGTTATCATGCATAGCTCCCTGTCCCATGATTTCCTTAACGATAACAACTTTCTTCTTACCTGGACGACGAACCTGTTTCAGCTCTTCTGTATCAGCTACAAGACTCTCGTCAAGTTTCTTCATAACTTCACGGATTTCCTGTGTAATAACATCAAATGCTTTGTGAGCAGCCATAGGTCCACGACGCTCCATGTTTGTCTTCTCCTGGATAACGATGTTACCTTTGATGAAGATTTCCCCCTTATCTGGACAGCTTGGACGACCCCACATAATATTCTCGTCTAAGTATCCTTCAGAAGAACCGAACTCACCGATCTGAACTCCACCTTCATCAACACCTGTCAGCATCATTACAACGCCGTCAAGTACTCTTGTTACACCGCTTCCGAGTTCAGAATCGCCTTCTTTTGTAGCGATTGGCTGAACGTCCATAACTGTCTCAGAGTATGTGTGATATAAATCTGGTGTGATAATCTCTAAGTGGAAATCTTTTACCAGGTCATCATCAGCGATAACTTCTGCTTCAATACCTTCACGAATGTAAAGAGTTGTTCCTTCAATCTTTGTCTCTGGTCCTCTCTTAACTTCTGTGATGTTGAAGTGTTTTCTTGTAAGAGATCTTACAACCTTTTCTTCTTCAACTTCTGCTGCTGGTGCTGCTGCGCCTGCTACTACTGCTTCTGCTCCTGCTGGAACTTCTGCAACTGCTGCGCCGCCTGCTCCAAGCGCTCCAACCGGGATCTCAAGATTGATATCTTTTCCTTCTCCGATGTGGATTCTTAATGTTCCACCTGCTGCGTGTGGCGGCAATGGTGCTACCGGTGCTGCAACTGGTGCTGCTTCTTCCTCTGCTACCTCTTCCTCTTCTGCCGGAGCGCTTACTGCTTTCACTCCATCCAGTACATCTACAGTCAATGGTGCAAGAGAATCACAAGTTTTTGTAAGTTTTGCTCCCAAAACTTCTTCGATGGTCAGACAACCATCAAGGTTCAATAATCCTGAATCTACCAGATCATCAAAGATTGCTGGATCTTCCAGATTTGCCGGCTCAATTGTGATGCCAGCTTCGGCTCTACAACATAATACCGCAGGATCATGAGCATGTGCTTTAGCTGTTTCAGCTGTGATTGACATATTGTTTTCCCTCCTTGTTTGGTTTGCATAGAAAATGTATATTTACAACCGTTTCCGGCGCACTCGGAGCTCACCTCTCAGCCACTCCTGCCACAAAAGAATCGGGGGTCCTTCGCAGCCGCCTTCTACAGCAGTAATACCTTTGCATTTCCGGATATCTTAGAAATCGATATCCTGGCTTACCTGTTTAGAAACCTTCAGGCTTCTGTACAATGCATGTCCCACACTTCTCATTGCATGGTCTGTCTGATGGAATACTTTCAATCCCATCTTTGGTCCAGACGCCATAACAGTGTTGGAACAGTCAGAGCAGTTACCAATAACGATGTATTCACATCCATCTTTCTTGAACTGCATGTTATTCTTAACCTGTCCTGGACAGTTACCAGGTCTTAAGCACTTAAGAGGTGCTCCTGGTTTATTTTCAATTGCCTGTTTACATCTTGCAACAGACACAACTTTGGCATTCATCTTCTCTGCCAGTTCGCGCATACGCTCTTCACTTCCTCCGCATGCACAGACAAGCAGCCCCATATTCGCTCCGTGAAGATCCGGGAATTCAACAGTTACAAGAATTCCTCCCGTAGTCTTTGTAATCGGCGCATCCATCTCTGTAGATTTTCCAGTAAAGGCTCCTCCCATGATGATCTCGCCATATTTGCCGTCGATTCCTCCGGCTCTCTCAATCAATTCGCCAACACTTACTCCAACCGGAACATCCATGAATACGTGAGCTTCATTTCCGCCAACCAGTTTTCCACGAACTGTTAAGTTCTTAGAAATGCATGGTTTCTTCTCATCAATAGCTTCTGCAATCTTGCAGATTGTCTCTAGGTTCAATACCACAGATCTTGCTGCTGAAGGAAGCTGAACGGTTGTCAGGTTGACCCCAAGACACTCTCTTACTACCGCACGCTCTTCACCCATTGGGTAAATATCCGGCATCAAGTGCATTATAATGTCCAGCTCATTTGCCAGCGCTGCCTGTAATGTCTTGATCGCTTTATGGTTTTTCTTCTTAATAGCAATGATACACTTATCAGCCTTTGTGATCTCCATACTGTACTTGATACCTGCGATCACTTTATCGCACTGTTCTTCGATCTGTCTGATATTGTGCTCAAGTCCCGGCTCACACTCAGCTGCGTTCACAAGGATATATCCGTGCTCAATCTTAAAGTCTGCCGGAAGTTCCGGGTTGATCTCCGGATCCATCTCTCCCATCTCAGTTGCTGACAGATCAATTCCAAGCTTCACGCCTGTCGGGAAACCAGCTCCTCCCATTCCAACGATTCCTGCTGCTTTTACCATGTCAAGCTTGGTTGCATCTGCCGGAACATCGATCGGAACGAATTCATCTGGCTGTTCATCCGCTGCTTCGATAATGATGCTGTCATCTGTAATCTCTGTCACCTTTCCGTACACACTTGAAAAAATGTTAGCTCCAAGTCCTGTTGGTGTAGCAATGAGAGTACCTTTTTTCACATCTGCCCCAACCTCTACACATGGAGCACACGGAGCACCTACGTGCTGACGTAATAACAACTGTACTTTTCCCATGACATACTTCTCCTTTTCTTTCATTTATAATATAAGTAAAAAACGAAACTTGCCATCCCGTTTACTTATTCTGCGTTTATTTCCCGCTGTTTATTTATTAATTTTATCTATAAATGATGCAACCTCTTATTTCGCCATTTTTTTAACAAAATTTTCTTATTTTTTTGGCGGAGGCATGTGGGAATCGAACCCACCCAGGACGCTCTTAACGCCCAACACTAGTTTTGAAGACTAGGAGGCACACCAGTTACCCATCTACCCCCATACATCATTTTATGCTAGTTAACCATATCACAATTTTTCGCGGATTTCAACACTTTTTATTTATTTTTATAATATCAAAAAAGCATTGACTTTTCAAGGTGTTTCGTCCATAATGAACTTAACGAACTGAACGGAATACTAGAATACGGTCTAATTGTTAATTTTATATCGTGATTCGCGGTTTCTTTACATTTCCTATAAAAGAAGCACTATGAAAACGAGGGGTGTTTTCTATGTGTTCTTATAAAAAGTTATAGATTTTGTCTATAGCTGAACAAATAAGGAGGTATTTATTATGGAGTTAAAAGCTAATGTTAACTTCGACCGGTTTGAAGCAGCTCTTCAGGTTGTAGACGCTCATACCGTTGGAGAATTCTGCCGTATCGTAATCGGTGGATTCCCGGAGCCAGAAGGCAACACAATGATCGAGAAGAAAAAATGGATGGAAGAGAATTACGACAAAGTTCGTACAGCTCTGATGTTCGAGCCAAGAGGACACCACGATATGTTTGGTGCTTTCCTGTGCGAACCAGTCAGCAAAGAAGCTGACTTCGGTGTAATGTTCATGGATACAGGCGGATACCTGAACATGTGCGGACACTGTACGATCGGTGCTGTTACTGTTATCCTTGAATCTGGATTAAAGGAAATGCACGAAGGCGAGAACGAAGTTGTTTTGGATGCTCCTGCAGGATTAATCCGCACAACAGCTTTCGTAAAAGACGGAAAGGTTGAGCACGTTACTTTAACAAACGTACCAGCATTCGTTTACAAAGAGAACCAGAAAGTTACCATCGACGGAAAAGAGATCGAATTCACAATCTCCTTTGGTGGAAGCTTCTTCGCACTGGTTGACACAACAAAACTGGATATCGGAGAGATTAACCAGAAAACCGTTCCTGCTTATACCGAACTTGGTATGAAGATGCTGGACGTAATCAACAAAGAGATCCCTGTTAAGCATCCATTACTTGACATCGATACCGTTGACCTTGTTGAATTCTACGGACCAACACCGAACCCAGACAAAGCTAACATGAGAAACGTAGTTATCTTCGGAGATGCTATGGCTGACCGTTCACCATGTGGAACAGGTACAAGTGCTAAACTTGCTACTCTGTATCACTGGGGAGAGATCAATGTTGGAGAAGAATTCATTTACGAAAGCTTCTTAGGCAGCCTCTTCAAAGGTGTAATCAAAGAAACTACAAAAGTTGCTGATTACGATGCAGTTATCCCAATGATCACAGGAAGCTGCTACTTAACAGGTGTTGCTACATACCTGATTGACCCAACTGATCCATTGAAATATGGTTTCCAGGTAGGTTAATATTTCCGAAAGGTTATATTGGAGGCGGATTTACAATAATCCGCCTCTTTTTCATTTCAGCATTGCCATTTGGCAACACATCATATATGATAGTCATATGCGAATTTATAAGATTAAAGAAAGGATTTACTAAAAATGCCACGTAAAAGACAGTCTACCAAAGCACGTATCGTCAAGTCAGCTTGGAATCTATTCTACAAAAACGGCTACGAACAGACTACCGTGGAAGAGATCATTGCCGCATCCAAGACATCGAAAGGTACTTTTTACCACTATTTTAAAGGGAAAGAAGCGCTTCTTAATTCTTTATCCTATCTTTTTGATGAAAAGTACGAAGAACTGGTTCCGCTCATCGATGACAACATGAGCTGCCGAGACAAGCTGTTATACCTAAACCATGAATTGTTTGATATGATTGAGCATAGCATCGACATCAAACTGCTTGCCTCCCTGTATTCTTCCCAGTTAGTAACCAAAGACAAGAAATCCCTGTCCGATAAAAAGCGATTCTATTTTCAATGGATCACTGAGATCATTGAAGCCGGACTGGAAAGTGGGGAATTTAAAAACAGTAGCAGCGCTGGCGAACTAATGAACGTCTATGCCATGTATGAGCGTGCACTTCTTTATGATTGGGCGCTTTTCAAAGGGAAATATTCTCTGACCGAATACAGCAACCGGCTTCTGCCCCATGTATTGGATATGTTTGAAAAAGGAGTATGACGATATGAATACCTCCGATCCCAAAAAGGACGTGCAAATCTTGCCGAGAACATTTCTCTTCGCAAAATCTGCACGTCCTTCTTCTTTTACACTTTACACCATACATTCGTGCATGGCTTCTTCTTCGATGCCCGTCTCTTTCATCATAGCAGCAATCTGCTCTCTGTCTTCAAGATCCGCACACCATGCCAGCCCGCATCCGGCTGAAATCATTCTCGGAACCGGAATGATGCGCCCCGGCACCTGCTGTTCCTTACAAGCTTTCTCCATCGCCATGGCATCCGCCGTCGTATGGAACGTCACCACTAACTTCAGTTCTTTCTTTCTCATGTTTACTCAATCACCACTTCGAAGTATCCATCCTTCTCCTCAGAATGCGTCTTCTTGCCATGATCCTTGGCATATTTCTCAACATTCATCTTCTGATGAGGCTCAGTAACCAGTACCTTCACAGCTCCCTGTGCCCCTTTAAGCGCCTCTGCTGTCAGCATAATCGGCTCTGGACAGGATAAACCTCTTGCATCTACTTCCTTCATATATTTCCCTTCTTTCTTAGAATACTATGTAATCACTAATAGTTCAATCCTATTTTTCTATTTCGTCTCTTTTCTCTTGTTTGTGAATGCAATGATAAAGCAAACAACAATACAGATCACGCAGGCAACCTTTCCATTTAACGGTACTGCACCAGCAACAAGTTCTTTTGTCTCTGGGTTTAATGCCGTTCCGCTGGCAGCCAGTCCTAAGTTATGGCACAATGCCGCACCTACGAACATACCTGCTACTGTAACTGCCGCATCAGAAGAACCCTGACCTGCAAGGATCAGCTGACGAAGCGGGCATCCTCCTGCCAGAACTGCTGCAAATCCTACTACATACATTCCAAGGATATTCCACAAATGATCAGAGTGTGCGATAATTCCCGGTGTATTAAATCCAAGAACAAAGCGTCCTGTCGCTATATTGAAGATCAGCATTACAACGAATAATCCTGCAATCACAGAGAACAGATCAAAGTTCTTCATCAAGATCACGTCACGGATACTTCCTGCAAAACACATTCTGGACTTCTGTGCAAATGCACCAAAGATAAGGCCTCCAACAAGAGCTATAATTACAGGCGCATGCATACTTCCCGGACCAGTCTGACTCTCTTTCAGAAGAGAGGTTGCAAGTGACAGAATCAGAATTCCTACAACAATTGCCGGCAATACATATCCACTTTCTTTGTTCGTTACATAAGCTCTTCCCAAACTAAAGCCTTTCTTAAGCGCCAACACACCGGTCGCAACACCAAGGACAAATCCAATCAATGCTACCCATGCATTTAAATCTCCTGCGGACATACGAATTACCATACGAAGCGGGCATCCTAAAAATACCAGTGCCCCAATCATAATTACCATTCCCAGGATAAAACGGATCATCGGGGAAGAACCTGCCGTAGAACGATACTCTTTCGTTGCTACAGAGATAATAAATGCCCCCAATACCAAACCGATAATCTCCGGTCTTGCATACTGTACCACCTCTGCCTGATGCATTCCAAATGCTCCTGCAGTATCACGAATAAAACATGCGATACAAAATGCCATGTTTGCCGGATTGCCAAAATATGCCAGACATGCCGCTACAAGTCCGCATACCACACCGGCCAATGCGAGTTTCTTCTTTGAATCTGATAAATTCATTCTCATTCCTCCTAGTCTTTAGTCTTCCGCCAGTTCCCGGATGGCCCGGATAGCGGTCTCTATCTCCTCATCCGTATTGTAATGAGAAAAACTAAATCTTACAGCCCCCTGTTCCACCGTTCCGAGCGCCTCATGCATAAGCGGTGCACAATGACCTCCCGGTCTGGTTGAAATTCCATATTCTGTAAGAAGCTCATCACTTACTTCTGAAGAATCATAATCACCGATATTTAGCGTCACCACCGCACAGCGGTTCATGCTGCTAAAATCGCCATATACCTTCACGCCCGGAATCTCTTTCACTCCCAGATAAAAGCGCTTCATCAATTCCTGCTCGCTGGCACGGATGGTATCAATTCCTGTTCGCTCCAAATAGGAAAGTGCCGCGTGAAGTCCTGCAATCCCATGCCCGTTCAAGGTTCCTGCCTCCAATGCTGTCGGCATCTCCACCGGGTGGGTCTTGCTATAAGTCTGAATTCCGCTTCCTCCGCTCTTTAACGGGCGAATCTGAAGCCCTTCTTTTACATACATACCTCCGGTTCCCTGCGGACCCAAAAGTCCCTTGTGACCGGTAAAGCACAAAACATCAATCTGCATATCCTGCACGTCAATCGGAAATACACCTGCCGTCTGAGATGCATCCAGCACAAACAGCGCACCATGGCGGTGTGCCAGTTCTCCAATCGGCTTCGGATCAATATAATTACCAGTCAGATTGGAGCCATTCGTACAGATAATCATCTTCGTCTCCGGCCGGATTTCCTTCTCAATATCTTCGATCTTTAACGTACCCATCTCGTTACTTTTTACGATCGTTAAAAGGACACCTTTTTTCTCCATTTCATACAGCGGTCGAAGTACAGAATTATGTTCCAGCATCGTAGTAATCACATGATCTCCCGGCTTCACCAGACCTTTCACCGCAATATTTAAGCTTTCTGTGGAATTCGCGGTAAACACTACCTGCTTCGGACTCGTCCCATGAAACAGCCTGCACAACTTTTCTCTGGTATCATAAATGATCCGAGATGCGCTAAGAGACGCCTCATTAGCACCTCTTCCGGCGTTCCCCATAGAACTCATAGCCGCCACCACTGCATCAATTACTTCCTGTGGCTTATGCATCGTCGTCGCTGCATTATCCAAATATATCATTTGCTTCCCCATCCTTTCAGCAACAGGCGCCTTCCCTGCCTATCTTCTAGTATATGCTCTCTTTCTATGTTCGTCTAATTGAAATGCCGGATAAAACCCTCCGCTTATAGAAGGCATCTATACCCGGCATCTCCCCCTTTTATATTCCCACATTATTTTCTCGTTTATAAGTTGCTCTGAGCCTGTTTCCCAACCTGATAAACTTCTTTTACAACCTTGATAAAGCGTTCTGCCGACCGGGACAGCTGATAATTCTTGTTATAAACCAGATTGATATCTCGTCCCTCATCCGCTCCCGGAATCGGAAAGACTTTGATAAAGCCTGCTGCCGCCTCATCTTTTGTGGCCAAACGTGACAGAACTGAAATTCCCATCCCCTGGCGGACAGACTTCTTAATGGTCTCCTGGTTCTCAATACTTGCCAGTACATCCAGACTGTCCGAATTCACCCCGGCACGCCGAAGCTGCTTTTCCGCTTCCTTTCTTGTTCCAGACCCTTCTTCTCTCATAATGAAATGTTCTTCAGCAAGCCAAGAGAGATCCTCTCCCCCTTCCGCTTCGATCTGCTGATACTTCTCCGTATTCGGAGTCACTATCACAAGCTCATCTTTATAGAACGGAATATACTTGCAGTGCTTCTTCTCCAACACTGTTCCTGTAAACCCTACATCCACCATATGATCAACAATCCGCATCACCACCTGAGAGCTGTCCGTCTCCAGAATCTTCAGCTGTTCCTCCGGATAGCGCTCTGAAAAACGCGTCAGCACCTTCGGAAGCAGATACTGAGCCGGAATGGTAGACGCTGCAATGGTAATACAGTGTCTGCCTCCATCCTCTTTCGTCTCAAACCGCTCTTCAATTTGCTTTTCCAAGTCAATCATCTGTCTGGCATATTTATATAGATCTTTTCCATCTTCCGAAAGCCCCACCTCTTTGGTATTCCGCACAAAAAGGCGGCTGTTAAGTTCCTTTTCCAGTGAAGAGATGTGGGCACTGATGGTGGGCTGAGTCAGGAACAGCTCTTTTGCCGCCTTAGAAAAGCTTCCACCTTCCGCAACCTGTACAAACGCTTCTAACTGTTTCAAATTCATGAATATATTACCCTTTCGCTCTCTGCTCCCGTCTTCTTCGTCACCTTGATGCTGTCCATATATTCCAGAATCGGCTTCGCACTCTTCCTACTGGTTCCGAACATGTCTCTTACCTGTGCAATGGTGATGACAGGATCTTCCTTTAACTTTGCTTCTATCTTTTCCCTTGCTTCCTGCATATATTCTGCCAATGTATACATATCATCCGTCACCTTTACTACCTGGCATTCCTGAATCAGAATATTCAAGATATCGTCCATGATCCCCTGCTCTGTTCCTTTGCCTTCAATCTCTGAATAACGGACAAAATCATATCTGGCATCCGCAAATTTCCCAAGCAAAAGCCCGGAAACTTTCTCATAAACCGCATCCTTTCGCACCTCATAAAGCGGAGTGCATAAGAATTCATCCACCCGCTTTACCGTACCAGCTTCCACCAGCCGATCTACAATCCGATCAAACACATTCGGTTTCATCTTCTGGAAATAAGTCATCTGGATCTCTGCCTTCTTCATGCCATATCGGTAAGGATATTTGGCTTCGTATGCCATAAGCGCTTCCGTCAGCGTCTCTTTCGCCGCCCGCTCTGAATCCGCATGCCAGATATAGGTATCTTTACGCATCGGAAATACCTGGACGATTCCCTTTTCTTCCAATTCTTCTATATCTTCGCTGATCTCCTGTGCCGACAGAGCCGTCAGCTTGGCAAGTTCTGCTGTCGTAATCAAGGTATCTGCGTATTGTTTTGCATGCATTTCAATAATATCCGCGGAAGAACCGGATTCTTTCTGCCGCAGTTCTTCGATTACATCCTGCTGGAAACGTTTCTTAATCCGCGGATTTGGCTCTAGAATCATGCCCCCTCCTATTGTCTCCATCGGCGAATAGAAGCGAACCACAAACTTATCCCCGCGGCGTACCGCAATTTCTTCCTCCAGCCGAAGCTGTACGAAACCACTCTCGCCAGGACCGATCTCCTCCTTATCAAGAAGCACCGCCCGACACAAAATCTCACTGGTTCCCGTAAAAAGATGAAGTCTTGTATGATTCGTCAGGATCCTCATGGAAGATTCCAGTACATTCAGTTTCACATCCAAAAGATCTGTGTTCTTCATACTATTCGGCGGAGCCAGCACACAACCGCGGCTGATCTCTTTCTTTTTAATGTTGGAAAGATTGATGGCCACACGCTGTCCTGCATAGCATTTCTGCTGATCCTGCCCATGCACCTGAATACTGCGAATCTTGCACTCCCTTCCAATCGGATACAGCTCCAGCGTATCCTCTTTTGCAATGGTTCCGGAAACCAATGTTCCCGTAATAATTGTTCCAAAGCCCGACAGGGAAAATACCCGGTCTACCGGAAGCCTCGGGATGGTGTGAACGTCTTTTGCCGCCACCTCATCACTGGTCATCTTCCCAATCACATCAATCAGGTGATCGAGCCCCTCTCCCGTTGCCGCTGACACCTTTACCACCGGTGCCTGTTCCAGGAAGGTTCCCTCCAATTCTTCTCTGACTTCTTCTTCTACCAATTCCAGCCATTCCTCATCTACAAGGTCACATTTATTCAGCACAATGATGCTCTTTTCAATTCCCAGAAGTCCCAGAATGTCCATATGCTCTTTGGTCTGCGGCATAATACCTTCATCTGCCGCAATCACCAAAAGCACCAGATCCATCCCCACAACTCCGGCAACCATATTATTAATAAATTTCTCATGTCCCGGCACGTCAATAATTCCTGCCCGGTCTCCGCCTGGAAGATCAAAGTAGGTAAATCCCAAATCAATGGTAATCCCCCGTCTCTGCTCTTCTTCCCAGCGGTCTGTATTTCTTCCAGTCAGGGCTTTGATCAGTGTTGTCTTCCCATGATCAATATGACCTGCCGTACCAATAATAATATTCTTCATCTTTTCGCCCGCTCCTACCGTCTCGCTGCCTTACTTGTTTCTTCCATCACATCCAACTCTTTGAGTTGTTCCACAATCAACTTCACCGACTCTTTTTCTATGGTTCGTACATCCAACACCACCATGTCGTTAAAGACTCTTGGGATCACCGGAACCGGGAGCGCGCGCATCCGGTCTTCTAGCTCTGCCACACTGATCTTCTCAGGGCGAATTGCCACTGCCATGCTCGGAATCCGCTCAAGCGGAAGAGAACCTCCGCCAATCTGCGACTCACAGGAGACCACCTCAATCGTAGCCGGAAGTTTGGCGCGTTTGAGCATCGTACAGAGTCTTCTTGCTTCTTTCGTCACCTCTTCCAAGGATCTGGTAATCATTCGCAGTACCGGAACATTCTGAATTGCTTTTTCCTCAGATAAATATTCCTGCAGCACCAGCTCCAAAGCCGTCGCTGTAAATTTGTCAATCCGAAGTGCACGGGTCAGCTGATTCTTCTTCATCTTATCGATGTATTTCTTCTTACCGATAATAATTCCTGCCTGTGGACCTCCCAGAAGCTTGTCACCGCTAAAGCAGACTACATCCGCTCCTTTTTCGATGGAATTCTGTACCGTCGGCTCGTAAGTAAGTCCATATTTACTTAAGTCGATCAACACACCGCTTCCTAAGTCTTCGATTACCGGAAGATCATGCTTCTTTGCCAGTGGAATCAGCTCGTCAATTCCCACTGTATCCGTAAATCCCACAATCCGGTAATTACTGGTATGCACCTTAAGAAGCGCCTTTGTCTCCTCTGTAATGGCATTCTCATAATCATCATAATGGGTTTTGTTCGTTGTTCCAACCTCTACCAACGCTGCACCACTTTGTTCCATCACATCCGGAATTCGGAATTTTCCTCCGATCTCCACTAGTTCACCACGGGATACTACCACTTCTCCCCCTTTCGCAAGCGAGCTTAAGATCAGCATAACTGCCGCCGCATTGTTATTCACTGCCATGGCCGCTTCCGCTCCCGTAATCTTACACAGAAGCTTTTCAAAATGAGAGTACCGCTCTCCACGCCGTCCCTCTTCCAAATTGTATTCCAAATTGGAGTAGCCCGTTGCCACTTCAGCAATCCGCTGCATATGTTCTCTGCTGATCGGCGCACGGCCTAAATTGGTGTGGAGGATCGTTCCCGTTCCATTGATCACTTTTCGCATATTCGGCGTATGCATCGCAGACACTCTCTGCTCAATCCGCTCTCGCAACTGTTCGATTTGCTGCAGACCTTCCTCTTCTTCCTCACACTGCCCAATAAATGCTCTTAACCGATCCATCTCCAAATGAACGGCCTCCATCACTGTCTCTCTGCTATATTTTGTAATCAGCAGCTGAAGCTTCTCTTCTTCCAGAAGCACATCTACCTTCGGGATTTTTCTGTATAACATATTTTTATTCATTGTTCTGGTTCCCTTCTATCCTTCTTTCATCCTCTAAAACAGACGAATCCACTTATCGCTCTTTGGCGCGACTTTTCCGATAATGGATACTTCCGTATCCATTCCTGCATTCTGAAAATCCTTCAACATTGCCGGCAGATCATCCGGCGCCACACTAATTAAAAGCCCGCCTGACGTCTGTGGATCATAGAGCAGATCCAAATAATGCTCTTCTACGGACCCGACATCCACTTTACCGATAGAATAACCTCGGTTCTTGTAAGCTCCTGCCGGAATCAGCCCCATCTTCGCATAAGCAATGGCATCTGCAAAATACGCCACATCCCGAACATTAATCTCAAAGGTCACTTCACTCGCCGATGCCATCTCTACGCAGTGTCCCAAGAGCCCAAACCCCGTAATGTCCGTGCAGGCAGAGACATTATACTTCTCCACCACCCGTTTTCCTTTTTGATTCAGAGATGCCATCACCGTCTGCGCTTCCCGAATGGCAGATGCAGAAGCCATCTCTGCTTTAATAGCTGTATTAACAACTCCACTTCCAATCTGCTTGGTCAGCACCAGGATATCTCCCGGACGGCAGCCGTAATTCTTGAAAATCTTCTGCGGATGTACAAAGCCAGACACGCAAAGTCCATATTTGGGCTCATCATCCTGTACCGAATGACCGCCCACCAGAACTGCGCCGGCTTCTTTTACCTTTGCAGCGCCTCCTGCCAGAATATCTCCTAAAATTGCCGGATCCAGACAGTTTGGAAATCCCACAATATTCAGTGCCACAGCGGGCTCCCCGCCCATGGCCCAGACATCACTTAAGGAATTGGCTGCTGCAATCTGGCCAAACATATAAGGGTCATCTACAATCGGAGTAAAGAAATCTACCGTCTGGATCATCGCGATCTCATCTGTGACTTTGTAAATGGCGGCATCATCCGATGTTTCAATACCTACAATCAAATTTTCATCATGGAACTGCGGTAACTTGCCCAGAACCTGAGCAAGGGTCTCCGGACCTATCTTGGCCGCTCATCCCGCAGTTTTACTTAAAGTCGTCAGTCTGACGTCAGATTTCATAATTTTATCCTCCTACCTTGCAAAAGAGCCGAGTCCCTGGTTTCATCGGGAATCCGGCCCTTTTCATTCATTACTTTTTATTTGCCTTGCGGCATTTGCCGCTTCTTTCGACCACTATGGTCTTAAAATCTTTTCTGCATTTGCCATCGTCTCAACGATGCTGTACATATTAGTCACGCTTCCTACAGCCAACTTGTCTTTCAGCCCGTAATAGTCAAGGCATGTCCCACAAGTCAGGATCTCTACGCCCTGCGCTTCCAGAGACTTCAGATCTTCCAAAGAATCCGATCCTTCTGTCGTCAAGGTTGCTCCTCCATTATAGAAAAGCATTGCTTTTGGCAGTGTATCAAGCTGGGTAACCGCAAAAATGAATCCCTTGATCAGCACCTTACCCAGTTCATCATTCCCCTCTCCCATGCGATCAGATGCAACTACGACAACCGTATTGTCTCTTGCATCCGGCATACAGCTTTCTTCCGCCCGGCCCTCTGATACCGGCGCGCCTTCCATCTGGATCGTAATCTTATATTCTCCTTCTCCAAGCTTCTCAGAAGATACCTGACCTCCAGCACTTGCTGCCATCTTACTTACATTCTGTACGGCGATCTCATTATCCACCAGCACCTCGATTGTCTCCGCTCCTGTCAATGCCTGCATTGCTTTTTTGGTCTTAATTACCGGGATCGGGCAGTTGTCTCCCATTGCATTTACTGTAATCATGTCAATTCCACCTTTCCAAGTCCGTCTGCCTCTTCACTTATAGATATATTCTATCACTGATCAAAGAAAAGGTAAACGTTTTCTTTCTATTTTCCTAAATCTTATGTAAAAGCCGCCAGAGGTGTTCTCCGGTACTCCTTTACCTCAATCACATGGTAGGACCCGTCCGCATAATATGCAGGACGCATCTGTCCTTCGCGAAATGCTTTCAAGAATTCCTCCATGGTCTGAACCGTATCCGGAAACCAGGTCGCGCACACCCCAACCTTCTCCGGCACATGGCAGTCGCTGGATCCCAGGGTGAAAAGCCCCAGATCCATCGCATACTCTGCCGCCTTCTGACACGCCTCCACCGAAGTACTTCCATTCAAAACTTCCAGTCCGTCGAGGCCTTTCACTTCTCGAAGATGCTCTTCGAGGCCTCTTCTGTTGTTCCGAAACGGATGCGCCGCAAAGCATACGCCTCCCTGAGCTTTAACCAAATCGATAAACTCCTGCGCCGAAACCCTTTCCTTCGGATACTCTTCAATTCCAAATGCGACGATATCTCCCTGAAGAGAATAATATTCAATCCCTACAAACACCGGGAAACCCGTTTTTGCCGTATATTCTTTTGCAGCTTCTTTCAAGCCCATACTGTCATGGTCCGTAATGCAAACTGCTCCAAGCCCCTTTTCCTTCGCGATCTGAACGATCTCATCAAGAGACAGAAAACTATCTTTTGAATATGTCTTTTCATGCATATGCATATCGATAAACATGGCTTTCACTCCTTCCCCAATCTCTGTCTCTATTATATAAATTATCCACCGCTTCATCAAATAGAGTTTTATAATAAAAGAGTGTGCATATAGATAAAATCTATATATGCACACTCTCCTCTTTTTTCGATTCAGTCTTTAACTCTTCTTGTTCTTCCAGACTTTTTTGAATTGCTTCATTTAAGGATAACATCTTGTCATCCAGTGTAGAGACCATCTCTGCACATTCCTTCAAATCCTTGCTGATATACTCCGGGGCATTCCCTTCGAATTTATAGTAAATTTTATGCTCCAGACTTGCCCAAAAGTCCATGGCAATCGTTCGGATCTGAATTTCAACCTTCGTATCCACAACACTGTCGGATAAGAAAATCGGAACGGATACCAGCATATGATAACTCTTATATCCGCTGTCTTTTGGATTTTTAATGTAATCTTTGATCGCCAGAACCTTCAGGTCGCTCTGATTTCCAATCATCTCTGCCAAACGATAAATATCTGACGTAAAAGAACAGATCAGCCTGACTCCCGCAATATCATTGACATACTTGACCATATTCTCTATGGAAGTCTCGTATCCATATTTGCGAAGTTTCTTAACGATACTTTCCGGTGTCTTCACTCTTGTCTTGATATGTTCAATCGGATTGTACTGATGTACATGCTGAAATTCATCATTTAGAATTTCAAGCTTGGTTCCGACTTCTTTTAATGCTGAATTATAGAGGAACATAATTGTCTTCCAGCTGTCCACATCCTCATAATTCCTAATTGCATGTTCCATGTCGTCTCTCTCCTCTCATACCGAAGAGTTAAATTCTGTATGGATATTATACCATACCCGACTGCCTTCTGTCACAGATTTCACAGTTATTTAAGAAAGAGGCTTTGATCTTAATGTTGCCTTAATCTCTTCCCTTTTCGTTCTTAATACTCGATTCCTTCTCTCGCCAAATGTCCCTCATCATACGGATGTCGAACCTTGCACATCTCTGTCACATAATCCGCCTCCGCAATCAATTCATCCGATACCATATGACCTGTCAGAATAATCTCCAGTCCATGCGGCTTATGCTGCAGGAAGCTGATGACCTTCTTCTCACTCAACACCCTGTTCTCAATGGCGCACAGAGCTTCATCAAGCCACAATACATCGAATGGACCACAGAATTTCACAATTTCATCCAATGCTTTATTGTTGTAATGATTCAATTCCGCCTTCTCTTCCCCATTCATCTGATTCATGAATTTCACATTTTCTCGCCCCGGCAGGCAAGTGACATTAGGAAGCTGTTCCAGAATCGCCCGCTCTCCAGATGAATTATCCTTCATAAACTGGAATACCAGAACCTTCAGCCCGTGCCCTGCTGCCCTCACAACCTGACCTACCGCCGCTGTTGTCTTTCCTTTACCATTTCCATAATAAATGTGAATTCTTCCTTTGCCCATCATCTGTTTCGTTCCCTGCCTCTCCCGTTATCCACCGTTCTGTACATTGACATTATAATCGTTCCGGCTAAAAAAATCTAGTTTCTTATTTCTTCTTTATGGCACTTTACATCCCGGCCGAAAGCAGATATACTTTTAAATACTTTTAGATATTTACAGACCGACAGGAGGGAATACCATGTTTCGATTATGGGGAAAAGAATTCAAAGACAACAGAATGATCCGGGACACCGTTGTGTGCGATGACACAGACGATACCCGGACCTATAAAATTTTTCATGCATTAGATACAATCTGCTATGAATTTGATCTTAGCAAGCCTATTTGGCTTGATTCCAATATTGAGGAATTCAAGCGTCACGACAAAACTCGATTTTATCAGGACAACTTTGTGGATTCCATCGACTTTGACTATCTGGAAATCCATATCATCGAAGAATAATTTTAGGAGAATAATTTTCCTATTCGCTTCGGATTGCTGCCAACGGGCTTAGACGCATCGCTCTTCTTGCAGGGAAGTACCCGGCTGTCACACCTACCAGCACCGCAAATCCCATAGATAAAAGCACCAACCACCATGGGATGTAGGAAATATTTCCGTCAAAGCCCATCGCCGCTCCGCTTCCGGTAATAAAGTTAATCACGCCGGACATTCCAAAGCTTAAGAGGTTGCCGACGGCTCCGCCAATCAAACCAATGGCCGCCGCTTCCACCAGAAACATCGTGCGGATATTGCTAAGCCTGCAGCCTAACACTTTCATAACGCCAATCTCTTTGGTTCGTTCATAGATCGACATCATCATCGTATTGGCGATTCCGATAGCCGCTACCAATAGAGAGACTGCGCCGATTCCTCCAAGTACCGCCTGTACAATGGCGAACTGGCTCTTCATCGTTTCCAGATATTCTGCATTGGTCTCCACTTCATAACCCATCCCCCGGATCATCTCTGCTACTGCATTCACCTGATCCAGTTCATCTACTTTCACCTGTGCATAAGAATAGCAGAACTCTTTATATGGCTTTCCAGACTTGGTCGTTGGCTGCCCCGGAATGGCGCGCCCTGCAAATTCTTTCTTTAACATCTGCTTTAACGTATCCAGATCGCAATAAATATTGTAGTAATTTGCATTGTAGGTATCCACACCTCCCGCCACAATTCCGCTGGCCATCACCACATGCTTTTCCACCGTCTTCGCCTGCGCCTCACGCCCGGATCCCCCGGAACTCTCTCCTGTATCTGCTCCGGATCCTCCCAAAGCGCCTCCTGCGCTGTTCTCCTGCTGATTCATATAACCTTCCTGATCCAGAATCATAAAAATCGGATCTTTGGCAAAGTCAATCTCCGGAAGTTCTCCCGTGTCATAATATCCCTTCCCGCTTCCTTTTTCATAGAACATGGTGGGAATCCCATTTCCATAAACCAAATCAAGATGGCTGGTATTGGTTTTCGGAAGACTTCCGCTTGCCAGCTCGATATTCTGCGCCTTCAATCCTTCTGGATTCATAGCCACCAGTTCCCCATATCCTTCGTACTTTCCTTTCAAAAACATTACCTGTGTAGAATATACCGGTGTTACAAAGGTCACGTGAGGAAGTTTTTCTAGTTCCTCAATGGTGTCGTCTTTCACATATTTTTCCGACTCTTTCTCCTGATCCCCTGAATACATCATGGTGTCTCCGGCCTGTTTGCCGCGTACCTTTACCATCGTAAGGCCGCCCGACTGTTCTACCTCCCTGTATAGGGATTCCTGCATGCCAAGTCCCAACGAAATCATAACAACAATGGACGCTGTTCCGATTACCACGCCCAAAATCGTAAGAAAGGTCCGAAGCTTTCTTCGGCGAAGATTGCTAATGCTCATCCTCAGAAGGTCTATCCAACTCATCCAGCAATCCCTCCTCTTCCATCGTAAGGCGCGCCTTCTTTTTCTTCTTGATTACAAACACCACTGCCAGAATCACGACCAAAGCCGCCAACAGTACAACCAGAAGAACCGGGAATCCCGAAGACGTCTCTTCCGGCATCATAGTCTCGGCCGGCATCTCTTCTTCCACAGCGTCTAACACCTCCAGCTGAAAGTCTTTCGTAGTCTTAGAAATATTTCCAGACTCGTCCTCGTAGCTGACTGTCATAGTCACCTTGCCGGGACCCTTGCCCGCCTTCTTTCCTTCCAGCATCGCATCGATTGATGCTGTCGCTCCGGATTCTACATTGCCAATAAAGACTTCTTCCTTTTCAATGCCGGCTCCTTCAAATACCGCCTTCAGATTGTAAAGCTTAATCCGTCCCAGATTATAAAGGCTGCACATGACGTTGGCTTCCTCGCCAACCGCAATGCTCTCCGGGCTGATCTCGAAGTCGCTAAATTCAAACCGCGCATCCTGTTTCACCGGAATCGATACGGACGACGCCGCTTCAATCTGCTGCGCATTGGCATCTTCATACTTCATATTCAGTTCCATGCTGTACGGCTTCTGCAGAAGATCCGCTTTGGCATTCAGCTGAATGGAAATGTCTGCCGTCCCGCCCGCTGCAATTCCTTCCAAGTAGACAGAGCTTGATCCGGAAGTGGGAAGAAATGCCGGCGCTGTACTCTGCTCATCTTTGCCTTCGGTCGGCGCCTCCATATCAAAGAGCATATTGCTGACTCTCATGGTCTTGGATGTATTTTTCAAATGAATCGTCAGAGTAAAGTCACTCCCCGCACGAACCTCTGCCGGATCCGTGGTAAATCCTGTCACAATTACCCGCGGTACAGAACCATTTCCACCGGCACCGCCACTGTAGGATGCACCTCCATTACTGAATCCTCCTGCATCAGCAGATAAAAGATCATAGTCTGCGCCTCCCTGGCTTCCTCCGCCAATACTCTGCTGCTCATTTCCAGAACCATCCTGTCCGCCGGATGGCTTTTCTGCTTCCGGTTTCGCCGTCGTATTAACATAAAATTTCTTCTCTGTCAGCACACCGTCCGCCGAAGCAACCAAAAAACGAATCGTATATCTCGCTGTCGGCACGTCTTCCCTTTGAACAAATGTAAATGCAACATCCCTGGCCTCTCCCGGCTGCAGACTTCCAATCTCCTGTCGGTAATCCTGCACCTGGGTCTGGAACGGCCAATCCTGTCCGCCTTCTCCAAGGTCTGGAGCTACTGCTATCTGTTCAATCGGGGCAGACGTCTCATTGGTCACCGTCAACACCCACTCACGGCTCTCTCCCGCCTGATAAGTCGGTACCGTATTTTCCTTGGAAACAATACTTACCTTTCCCGCCTTCTTCCCCGTCTCTGCTGCATGAGACGCAAGTCCCGGCATTAGCGCGCTTCCTGCCAGCACTGCCACAAATAATACTGCTGCTGCCTTCTTCCATGTTTTCATCTCTACTCTTCCTCCGTCCTGATTCTGTTGTCGTCAATCTTCAATATTTTCCCATCGCGAATATGGAATACCCGGTCTGCATATTCCGCCAAGTGCGCATCATGTGTAACCATTACGAGCGTTCGTTTCTGTTCCCGAACTACCTGCTGCATCAGACTCATCACCTCTTCGGATGTGTGAGAATCTAAGTTCCCGGTAGGCTCGTCAGCAAAAATGATCTTCGGATCCACCACAAGCGCTCTGGCCACGCCAACTCTTTGCTGCTGCCCGCCTGACATCTGCTTTGGCAAATGTTTTTTATGCTTTCCAAGCTTAACCAGATCCAGCATTGCATCCGCTTTTTTCATCCGCACATTCCTGGGCACCCCACGAAAGCTAAGCGGGAGTGCAACATTTTCCACTGCGTTCATCGTCCCCATCAGATGAAACGACTGAAAAATAAAGCCAATATTCTCCTGCCGGAATGCAACCAGCTGCTCCTCATTTAACTTCTCGATATGGCGGTCCGCGATAACCACTTCGCCTTTGGTGGGCTTCTCCAGCCCCGCCAGCATGTTTAGGAGTGTGGATTTCCCAGAACCGGAAGTACCGACAATGGCACAGAATTCCCCCTCGTAAATCTGAAAGTCCAAACCGTCCAGCGCATGCACCACTTCATCGCCGACCCGGTACAGCTTATATAAATCTTTTACTTTGATTACCGTCTTCATGGCGCCCTCCTCTCGTCTTTTCATCATAGAGGATAAAAGGAAATTCTTTTGGTAGAGATTATGAAGTTTTTCTTAAAATTATGAAAGGCCGCTTACGCGACCCTTTCCTAACGACCCGTTACCTGGTACCGTTTATAGAACTGATATCCGAGAACCGTCACTGCCACCGAAATCGTAAGCCACAGAACCGGAACCACTTGCCATTTGTATAGATACTCCCCAAAAGCCGGAACCATCCTTACATTCAAGAGTCCCCAGGACGTTACATTCTGAGGTACGTAATCCCAAAGCTGGGACAGCACCCGGTACTGCTCCGGAACATTCACAAAAAAGGTGACGATCAGAAAACCTACTATGATCGCCATTGGCGCTGCCGGATTTTTCAGCTTCTCCGAGAGGAACATTGCAACTGCTCCATGGAGAACTCCCGCCAATACACACATGCCGAACATCATAAGGAACACCTGCCCTACGGTAAGAGCGAAAGAAACATCCGGCTGTGTCAGCTGAATCGGTGCGCCAAATCCTTCCGTTCCTTCTACGATCAGAGACGGCAATGCAGACACCAGGCACAAAAGCATACTGGTTATCACTGAAAAAGAAAGCCCGGTAAAAATCTTCACCCCGTAAAGAGTCCTTTTCCCAAGATTCGTACACAAGGTCAACTGATCCGTCTTCAGGCTGTGTTCATCGCCGAAAATGGCAGGAATACAAACAGCTGCCAGCAAAGTCTGCAAAAGCGCAGATACCATCATCATTCTGGTTGCCTTGTCATACCCTCCTGTCGGCTCATAGATAAATGGCTTTGTAATGGTATCCTCCAGTTTCTGAAAATGCTCTTTTTCCTCCTTATTCAAATGATAAATCTCCCATTCCTTCTGCACATTGGCAAGCCGCTTCTCATACAGGCTTTGCTCTGTCAGACTCTGTACGTCATACTGCTCCATCTGCATCATCCCAACAGTATCCGTGATTTTTCCGCCCACACTGTCCGGATTTTCCTTCAGACGGCTTAGAAACGCTTCATCAATGGACGTTCCTGCCAATTCCTTATCTTCTTCCCGAATTCTGGTCATCCATTGGTATCCGGACATTTTCTCCTCTTTCCCATCGACTTCTTTCGTAAACGTCGCAAAATAGGTCACACTGGACATTAGAAAGCAGATACCCGAAAGCACCACAAACATTACCCAGACCATTTTCTTCTGAAAAATTTTCTTATATTCATACTTGGTTAACATCCAAAAATTACGCATGCTATTCCACCTCCCCGAACTGCTCCAGATAAAAGTGTTCCAGATCTCCTCCCACTTCATAAGGGGTTCCGTCAAAGATCAACTGTCCATCCTTCATCATCAGAATCCGATCTGCGATATGTTCAATGTCTGAGACGATATGCGTGGACAAAATCACAATATTCCGCTCTCCAAGCTCTGCAATCAAATCTCGAAAACGTACCCGTTCTTTGGGATCAAGTCCCGCCGTCGGCTCATCCAAAATCAAAAGTTTGGGCCGATTCAAAAGTGCCTGCGCAATTCCCAGGCGCTGCTTCATTCCACCCGAATAAGTCTTTACCTTCTTGCCTGCTACACTTTCCAACCCTACCAGATTCAATAATTCCCGACAGCGCTTCTTTGCGCTGTTCTTATCAAGCCCTTTAAGCGCCGCCATATACATCAGGAAATCTTTCCCCGTAAAATTCGGATAATAACCAAAATCCTGCGGCAGATATCCAAGTGCTTTGCGGTATTCCTCACTGGAAAAGTCAAAGCCGTCCAACGACACGCTTCCGCCTGTGGGTTTTAAAATGCCGCACAGCATCCGCATCAGCGTCGTCTTTCCTGCTCCGTTAGCCCCCAGAAGTCCGTATACTCCAGGCGTCAGCTTCCGGCTAATGCGATCCACGGCAATTTTACTTCCGTACTGTTTTTTCAGTCTGTCTATTATTAATTCCATTGCAATTCCTCCGATTGTCTGATAAATTGATATACTTCTCTTCCCGCAAGGACAGCTCCTGACACAAGAAGCAGCGTCCACACGCCCGCTCCTGCCAGGTCAAACATAGAAACATTCATAATTCCAAACGTCAGGCATGCCCCGCTGACGATCACTGCCGTTCCAACACAAAGAGAATGACTCTCCCTGCCATGCATTTTTCGAATCATCAAAAACATAACAAACACTGTAGAAAACCATGGCAGAAGAATATGGATCCCAATCTCCAGTATTGCTTCCCTCCTGATCGTGTACAGAAAAGGCATCAGCAAAAGTAATAAACACAATTGGAAAAGCCCCAGCGCTCCCAGCCGCGCCAAGAGAATATACTTCACCGAAAAACGCGACGCAAGCTCTAATTCTTCCATTCTATATCTTGTTGAGCGCAGACCTTCTGCTACCACCATCAATGCCAGATAAGGTACAAATGCCGACAGTCCCCAAAGTGTCCTGCCCTTCACAGATTGTTCTGCCACAATCACTGCCGCAAAAAATAGCACTGACACCAGCCAATTCCATTTGCGGATATAGCCAATCTGTATTCCTAAGACCTTCCAGCAAGACAGTTCCTCTTCTTGCTGCCACTCCTCCTTCTCCATTCTCTCTATCTTCTGAAGAAACGCTTCCTTCCCCTGAGGTACCGGGGCCTCGTAGATCATCTTCATTTGTGATTTCAACTGTGACTTTAACCGTCGTTTCAATGCTCTCTCCCCTTTCCCATGATATCTTCCAGCCTCCCTAAAACGGATTTCAGCTTTCTGTGTACTGCAAATCTTGAAATCCCCAGAATTTTCGCAATATCCGTCACCGATACGTCATTAACATACCGCCATACGAGCAGCTCCTGTTCTTCGATCTCCAACTGCTGCACGGCTTCCCTTAAATCCAGCGTGTCAATCAGATATTCCTCGCCCGACTTATCTTCAGCCGAAGACGAAAGCAGCTGTTCATATTCGTCTGGTAAAGCTTCTTCTTTGTTTCTTCTATAATAATCTGTGCACAGATTCCGGGCGATGGTATATAGATAAGCCAGACATTTCCCAACCTCCCGGTAAGATTTGTTTTCCAAAAAACGAAGGAAGGCTTCCTGCGTCAGATCTTCCGCCGTCTGACGATGCCGCACATGCATGTAACAGTAGCGGTAAATCTTATCATATTGTTCTTCTATGTTGTAATCCATGGATGTTTTGAGCCCTCCTTTCATAGGGTTTAACGGATTGGGGCGGGGATGTGTGCGGGGAAATGGAAAGTTTTATATTCTAATTTTTTGAGGCTGTCACTTTGATATGCCAAAAGCGACAGCCTCAAGAAATATTTTTTCAAGTTATAAATGATCTATTATTATTTGCTTAACCATAAGAAAATGCCGGCATCCAAAAGGCTGTTCAATAAAATCTTTTCCATCTTCTTCTCACCCTCCAAACTCATTCTTGAAATTCTACATAAATTATAAAGCAGTCATTTCAAAAAGTAAAATTTCCCTTGAAATAACTGCCTCCATATTGTTTCCGTATTCCCATTCACCCAATATTAAAATCCACCGTTTTGATAAGCTCTTGCAATCACATATGATGGTTCATAAAACGCACTGCAATTATAATTATCTATCGTATCGCAAATTTCATTATTATACACACGGATCATTCCATCTACATAATCTTCTTCCGGAACTAATGTATCAGAAATAAGTCTCTGATATACTTTTCCCATTTCTAAAGCTGTAGGTATTTTTTCTGCCAGTTCCTTATCAACCGCTGTAATATCAAAATCACCTTCTGCTAAAGCATATTCTTCAATCCAGTCATCTTCAACTTGCAAAGGATTTTCACAGTGAAGCACGTTTGCTACGCTGATCAAATGCTCTAATGCTTCCTTTCCAATTGTATTTACCACATATTTATTTTTCTGATGAATTCTACGAGCAACACGTTCAATCATATAGCAGATAAAATACAAATCATTTATCTTTATTTCTTCATCTGGGAAATACTTATTTGTCATAACGTTACGCTCCCTTCGTAATGCAAAGTTTGTAATGCCTCTTCTGTACAAAAAACAATCTGATGCGTAGGATATTTAAACTTAACCAAAGCCCAGAAAGCCTCTTTCGAAATGTTTCCGGCAACATAGTCCTCTACGTAATCCCAAATCTGATCGTCTGCCATAGGCCCTTCCACAATATCATATGCATGCATCTGGCCTCTGCGACAATCCACAACAAACTCAAGCCATTCTTCCGTCATCTCAGGAAAGCAAAGAAGCTTAAGCTTTGGATTTTCAGCATAACTATAGTTGTTTACAACAGATGCTCCCTTTTTTGTTAACGCCCATCGTTTGGCTTGCTTTTCAATATTCGTACAATAAAATCCATATCCAAAATCCTTATAGTGACCATTAACGAGAATTTTCGGATTCGGCACTTCTACATTACTACCATGATAAATAATATTGTTTTCCATTATGCTTTCTCCTTACTTTCTGCCATGTAGCATCTGTTGCTCCATTGTCACGAACTTGTTACTTCGTTCTCTAATATGTCTCCATCTTAGCATGTATATACAAAAATAACAAGAAAACCAGCCTTTAAAAAAGGGCAAAGCAGTCATTTCAAAAAGTAAAATTCTCCTTGAAATAACTGCTTCCAAAACTATTTCTATCTCACAGGCTCCTACGCCTCTTTATTCTACGCTGATCCTCTCCACCAGCGGACGCCGGCTCTGTACCTTCAGGCACAGCCACGCGACAAACATGGGAAGTATCAACACACATCCCACATAGCAAAGAGTTCCAACCCACGGGAATTCATACTTCATATAAGATGCAATCTTCTGAAACCACCAGATCACTCCATAGCCGACTGCCGTTCCCACCGTCAGTGTGATCAGAATATTCGGCAATACCAGAAGAAGGCTCTCCCACAAAAGCATTTTCCGAAGCTGCTTTTCTTCCATACCAATAGATTCCAGCATGGACAGTTCTCTTCTCCTTGTCATAATACTGTTAATGATTGTATTTACCAGATTCAGAATGCTGAAAGTAATGACAAAAGCCGCAATGCCATAAATCATAATGGATAACTGTCTCACCTGATCCTCGGTAGCCAGCTTTTCCTCTTCTAAGGTTGACATATCAAGATGCGGATACTCTGCCAGCAGCGCTTTTAACTGTTGTTCCACTGCCGCCTGATTCTTATCATAATCTTCAATCGAAACCTTCAGATTCGCATTGGTGTTAATATCTCCCCACAGCTTCTTCATGGTATCTTCCGTCATAACAAACGTATCGCCATTCCTTGGAAGATCAAAATCTCCAGAAGCTGCGATTTCCACCGCTTCCTTCTTCTCTGTTCCGTCATACCACACCAGCGTCGCCTGATCCTTCGCCTTCGGCTTTATATTATAAACTTCTTCTATCAAATCCG
Organism: Dorea sp. ICN-14282; assembly: GCF_037890115.1. Taxonomy (NCBI): domain Bacteria; kingdom Bacillati; phylum Bacillota; class Clostridia; order Lachnospirales; family Lachnospiraceae; genus Dorea; species Dorea sp. ICN-14282. The sequence continues at coordinate 250,748 of NZ_JBBKBH010000002.1, forward strand.
GCATATAACAGATCAGTGAATTCTTTTCTGTCAGTTCATCATAATCAAGTCCCAGCTCCATCAGCTTCGGATTGCTTTCTAACTCTTCTCTTGTAATCGTATCAAAGGCAAGCCGCATGTTCGTGCGCTCCCCGAACTCCAGCATCCCATATCCCTTCTCTTCAAACTTCGCCTCTTTGACGTGAGGAATCGCCAGCACCTTCTGCCTTAACTCTTCATTCAATTGATCTGTCATCTGCAGCTTCGTTACTCCATAAGGATCCTGCTTGGAACGAGCATCATAATCATAGGAAATGTGGAAATCACAATCTTCAAATCCCCCTTGTCTTGCATAAGCATCCGTATCCCAGGACGCCAGATAAGTAGACGCTCCCATAAACAAAATGCCTCCAAATGCCAGAGAAATGGTAGCAAGGACCGCCTTTTTCTTTCCTCGCATCTGCCCCATTCTCGCCAAAACATACGGATTCAGCGGTTTGTGCTTCTTAGGCTTTTCCCCTTCTTTTTCTTCTGCATCTGCGCTTCTTGACGCCTCAATCGGGGAAATTCTAGAAGCCACTTTCGCTGGTTTTCCAATAGAAATCTGTACCACTACCGCGCCGAACACTGCCATTCCCACGAAGGTAAGAAGCGTATTTCCAAGATCAAATCCATCCGGCCGCGTAATGACTGCAACTGCCAGTCCAATCAGGAACCCCACCGGAATCGAGCATGCCGACAGATACCAGCCTTCCCTTCGTATCATTCCCCGAATCTGCTTCTGCGTCATTCCAATGGTCAGAAGCTGACCGATCTGCCGTACTCTTCCTGATACTGACAGATAGAAAATACTGTAAATAACGATGGCGCTGGCCAGACAGATAATGATGCTGATCACTGCCATGGCAATCACCGTTGTACTATTCGATCTTAAAGAATCGGCAAATTTACCATTGATATTTACTTGTCCCGCTTCCAGCCCGTAATCTTCGCCCATCTCAAATGCCAGGTTCTGAAACTCTACACTGTTCATCTGCTTTGCATTTCTTATCTTTGTCAGAGCATAATAACCACCCGCTCCAAGCTCCTGATCTGCATCCGCAAATGCTTTTGACACCCACACCGGATAGATGGTCTGCTTCATATCTGATTCGGTGTATCCGCTGACGACAAAGGTTCGCGGCTGACCGCCTCGTTCCAATGTGATCGTCTCGCCCACTCTGCACGGTTTTCCAAGCGCTTTTAACAGAGAAACATCCACCACCGCTTCCGCTTCTTTCTTCGGCGGCTTTCCTTCTTTGATGTCATATGTGGTAATTCCGCCCCGGCTTTCCTCCGCGTAGCCAAGAGAATAAGAAAGATCGCCGTCTTTATATTGAATTCCCGGCTTATATCGCAGCACCACCTCATTTCGCTCGTCGGCTTCAACCTTCTGATACTGCTCTTCCGTCAAATCCATGAACATGACATGCTGCATTTGATCTAAGATCCGTCTCTGTGCTGTCTTCATGCCCAGAACCGTAAGAATCATTCCAGAGAGCAGTGCGATTGCCAGCACAATGGTAAACGCAGAAAAGAAAGTATAAATGCGGTTTCCTTTCAAATTGCTTTTGGCAACCTTGGGAATGACTGCACGGTTGTTGTTTCTCGTAAGCATCGTACCCTCCCGTCTCATACTACCACCTGCTTTCTACAATCTTTCCGTCTTCAATTCGGATGGTACAGTCTGCGACCTGGGCAATCGCCTCGTCATGGGTGATCATCACGATTGTCTGCTCGAAATTCCGGCTCGTTTCCTTCAAAAGGCCAATTACTTCCTGGCTGGTGTGACTGTCAAGATTCCCGGTAGGTTCGTCTGCTAGAATAATAGCCGGCTTTGCGATCAGCGCTCTTGCAATTGCGACTCTCTGCTGCTGTCCTCCGGACAGTTTGTTGGGTTTCTGTTTCAGCTTTTCCTGAATCCCCAGTACCTTTACGATACTTTTTAAATACTCTCTGTCTACTCTTCTTCCGTCAAGTTCCACCGGAAGTACGATGTTATCGTACACCGTCAGATTCGGGAGCAGATTATAGTTCTGGAAAATAAATCCGATCTTTCTTCTTCGGAATACGGTTAGTTCTCCCCGGTCCATCGTCCCAAGCTCCTGACCATCCACTTCTACACTTCCACCTGTGGGCACATCCAGTCCTCCCAGCATATGAAGAAGCGTAGATTTCCCAGATCCGCTGGTTCCCACAATGGCTGTAAACGTCCCTTCTTCAATCTCCAGCGTCACACCGTCCAGCGCTTTCACAAGGATCGGCTCTTCTCCATAATATTTCGTAAGGTCTTTCGTTCGTAAAATATACATGTCCATTCTCCCTTCCGCTTTTCATATTTTTTAATTTATATCTTCTAATTATAGAAATGAGTTCTCTCAATCCGGTATCATTTCCACGAAAAAAATGTATCAAAACTGATACATTTCCTTCTCTATCGCTCTTCTTTTTTATTTGGAAGTAAAATCTCAAACCGAGAACCTTTTCCAAGCTTTGATTCCACCATAATATACCCACCCTGCAGGCTAATGATTCTTCTCGCAAGGTAGAGTCCCAGCCCCAGTCCCTCTTCCTGACCGGATGTTTTCTCCCGGTAAAACCGTTTGAAAATATCGTTATAATGCTCTGGCGCAATTCCTTTTCCCGTATCCTCGATCTGGATCTTCGTATACATCTCTCCTTCTTTCACCAAAAGAGAGACTTCCCCTTTCTCCGGCGTATATTTCACCGCATTATCCAAAATATTCTCCACTGCTTCTGCCGTCCACTTGACATCATGGACTACTTTTAAGGATTTTGGGCAATCCACCCGAAGTTCAATCTTTTTCTTCTCTGCGGCTGCTGCAATTCCTCCCACTGCCTTTGCCAGCGTCTGAAAGATGGGTTTTTCAACCAACGTCAGATGAATCATCTCCTGCTCTAATCTGGAAGAATGAATCAGAGATTCCACAAGAAATTCCAACTTATCTAACTGTTGCCTGATAATCTTCTCAAACCTCTTTTTCTCTTCCTCTGTTACTTCTTCGTCATCCAACATATCTTGATACATCCGAATATTGGAGACCGGCGTCTTAAGCTGATGAGAGATCTCTGACACAACCTTTTGTACTTCTTCTTTCTCACTTTGATTCTGCGCCGCCTGCCGGGAAAGGATCCGCTCCAGCTTATCAAGCTCCATCACTGCCTTAGAAGTGAGGGTATCCTGATTCTTTAGCTGCCACCTTCTAGCATACCCTTGACTTTCCCGCAAAGCAGTTTCCCGACTCCCCTTTCGCAAGCCCTGACTTTGACGCAGAATCTCCTGCGCACTCTCACACACCTCATCGGTAAAATCCACTATTTTTCTGCGGAAGTAAATATAAGACGCCAGGAAACCTCCCACACAGAAAAGCAGGCACAAACCACATACTGCAGCAATACTTATTTCCATCACTTCTTTCTCTCACCGCCAATCCACTGATATCCCATCCCATAAATCGTCTTAATATAGCTTTCTTCTTCCTCTTCAATCTTACTTCTAAGACGACTGATATTTAAAGTCAGCGCATGTTCATTAACATAGTTCCCCTTACTGTCCCAGATGTTTTCCAGCAACAGTTCCTTCGTCAGCACTTGCCCCCGATTCTTACAAAAGAATTCCAAAAGGTTATACTCTGTAGGCGTAAGGGAAAGCAATTCCCCTTTCTTCCATACTGTACGCTGTTCAAAATCAATTGCCAGACTGCCGCACACATATTGTTTCTTCTCATTTTCGGCATCCTGAATCCTAAGCCTTCTAAGCACTGCCTGGATTCGCTCCATCACGATCTTAATATTAAAAGGCTTGGTGATATATTCATCGGCTCCCAGCTTAAATCCGTAGAGCACTTCCTCATCCAGATTGTGGGCGGTCAGAAAAATAAACGGCAGATGATACTGCTCTTCCAACTCTCTGGCAAATGAAAAGCCGTCTCCATCCGGCAGATTCACGTCCAAAAGAGCAAGGTCGTAATGCCCTTGCTCTAAAATCCTCCTTGCATCCGCCAAAGAATAGGCTTCTTTGACTTCTATCTGTTTCTTCTGCAGGTTATAGCAAAGTCCTGCATTTAACATTTCGTCATCTTCAATCACTAACACTTTGCTCATACGTCTCTCCTTAGATGTCCACGGGGATTCTTATCGTATTTCCTATTATACCATTCATCCCCTTACTCCGCAAACCGGACTCTGTCGATCAGACTCTGCTTTTTGAAATTGGAGTTTACCAGATACGTAATCAAAAGCTGTACAAGAAGTACCACCACCGTCAGCACAATCGCCGGTACCACCGGATACTCATAGTACTTGATGGAGAACATTCCGTCTGCCTTCATCTTCAAGAATAATCCGTACCCTGCAAGGCTTCCGATTCCAAGAGAAAGCGCCAATGTTCCAAAGGTATAGAACAGCCCTTCCATTTGCAGCATCCTTATCATCTGCCGATCCGACATACCGATCGCCTGCAGCATGCCAAGCTCTTTCTTGCGCGCATAGACGCTGTTGATCATGGTATTGATCAGATTTAAAATTCCGATCATCCCGAATATAACCAATGCTCCGTACCCCGCGTATACGAACAGGCCAATTGCATTCTTCGCTTCCTCATAAGCCTGCTCATACGTTTTCATCTCCAGAAATTCTTCTTCCTGCACCAGAGATTTCACCGCTTCCGTCACGTCTTTGATCTTACTTTTTTCCACATAAATGTCAAAATCGTCTGTCAGATCTGTTTCACAAAAGCCCTGCAGCACGTCCGCCGGAAGACCAAAGCTATTGCCCAGAAGACTCTGGGGCGTATCTACCACCGCCACAATTTCAAACTCTTTTTCAATCGTTCGATCTCCATCCAGGATTTCCAGTTCTACCGTATCTCCCAGCGTCAGATCTGAATTTCTTGTGACGTATCCATCGCCAAGGATAACTCCCGTTCCTTGTGAGAGCTTCGGATCCTTGACACTGCCTTTTTGCACATATGCTTCACATTCTTTCAACTCCTCTTCATTCAGCCCTGAAATACCCGTATAAAGATCCGAACCGTCGTCTTCTTTTAATTCTTCGACGTTCAGAAGATAAGCTCCTGCATACCAGCCCACTTCCAGGTTCTCTACGCCGTCCATCGCTAAAATCTGTTCTTTTCGTTCCTCGGTCAGCGGGTTATTCTTCTGGATATTCTGAATTTCCCGTTCCGGATGCATCATATCTCCCACCCAGGCATCAATACTAACATGGATATCACTTCGGATCTCATCTTCTGCCATGACCTTCTCATTCATACAGTTCAAAACCGTCGCCACCGTCATAAAGAAAATTCCAGTCATTCCTAGCGTCAGGATCGTAATCGCTGTGCGCCTTTGATTTCGCTTTAAATTCGTAATGGTCAGCCTTCGGATATTGAGTTCCCGGTATCCTTTGCGCTCTTTTTTCTTCTTTTTTTCCTGATCTCCCTGATAGCGGATCGCTTCCACCGCCGTGATCTTCCCTGCAATCTTCATCGGCTTAAGAAGTGACAGATACACCGTCAGGAATGCGACCACCGCTGCAAGCCCCAGAATCCAGGGCTGGACAAGTGAGATTCTTCCCTCTCTTAAGATCGTCTTGATGGTATCCGTCAATATATGATCTACAGGAATCATCTGATAAATCATGCGGCGCAGAATCCAGACACCCAGTCCTGTACCAAGGAGCACTCCAGACGGAACGGCAAATACTGCAACAGCAAACCCTTCCCGGAATACCAGACTTCTAATCTGTCGTCTGGTTGCTCCAATCGCACGAAGTTTCCCATATTCCTGTACCTTTCCGAGCATAGACACATAATAAATACTATAGATCGTAAGAATTCCGGCCAGGCCAATCACAATCATAAATGTGGCAAATCCAAAATACGCGGTGCTGTCTGTATAAATAGCGCTAAGCATTTCCGTATTCGGCACAATGTTCGTCTCCAGGACATCATATTCTCTGCCGATTGCTTTTAATTCTTCTGTTATCTGCTCCGTCGACTTCCCATCTACTTCGGCGAGACAGCCGTAGAATCGAAACCGGTGCTTTCCCTCCGGTAAAAGACTTCTGGCAAAACGTTCCGACACCATGGCAGAATACTTTCCACTTTCTTTCACCTCTTCTGAGTCCACCGTAAATCCCGTGATCACAAATTCCTGCTCTTTAGGAAGGCTAAGCTCTCCGCCTTGTTCCGTCTGAAACGAAAGGGAAATCTGATCCCCGATCTCTCCTGTCATTCCCATAGTTTCCAGGAAATCTCTGGAGACTACGATCTCATCTTTTTCTCTTGGCATGTTCCCCTCGGAAAGCTCGACCCGGTTCAGCCAGCAGGCGGTCTCATCTACTGCCACCATCCCACACACGATATCAGGATCCGTCGTCACAACATAGGCAGGATCTTCCCGAAGTCCGGCATCCGTAAACCGGTCGTCTTTCATAAGCTTTCCGGCCGTCTCTTCTGACACATTCCGAAACATCACATGATACGTCGGATAAATTTCCCGAACAGCTGCATTTTCTAAACGGAATGTTCCGAAAAATATGGTCGGCACAGTCGTCAGAAGCACGGAAGTCAATAGAATGGCAATTCCAATCAAAACATTTCTGCTCTTATTCTTCCGAAAATTTGCTAATGCTGTCTTTGTAAGAATACTCATCTAGCTCACCACCTTACCATCTGCAATCATGATAACGCGGTCTGCCATCTGCGCAATCGTCTCATCATGGGTAATCATCACCAGCGTCTGCCCATATTTATGCACACAATTTTTCAAAATAGAAATGACTTCCATTTCTGTCTTGGAATCCAGGTTCCCGGTGGGTTCATCTGCCAGGATCATAGCCGGGCGCGACGCCAGCGCTCTTGCAATCGCAACTCTTTGCTTCTGCCCTCCGGAAAGCTGGTTTGGCATCGCATGAAGCTTCTCCTCCATCCCAATACTCTTCACAATATCCATGACAAACTCTCGATTTACCTTCTTGCCGTCAAGACCGATCGGGAGCACAATATTCTCCCATACATTTAACGCCGGCATCAAGTTATAATCCTGAAAGATAAATCCAATCTTTCTTCTGCGAAACACCGCCAGCTGCTCATCCTTTAATGAGAAAATATCCCGCCCTTCAATCCATACCTTTCCGCTGTCCGGCCGATCTAAGCCTCCCAGCATATGAAGAAGCGTGCTCTTTCCGGAACCGGAGCGACCGACCACCGCTACAAACTCTCCGTGCTCTACTACAATGTCCGTGTGGTCAATCGCCCGCACCTGACTGGCTCCCTCGCCATAATATTTCACTAAATCCTTCGTCTCTAAAATCGGTTTCATGATAAAACTCCTTTCTCCATCTAGTCTTCCCTTCGTTGATAGTTCCATCATAAACCAGAAGTCTTACAGGAAGCTTGCAAGAACGATAACAAAATTGTTATCTTAGAGAATCAGCAATAGCCTCCGGTGACAACAACAACTTCCCGGCCTCTCCCATCTGGCCTACTTAGGCAGCATCATCTGGAACACACTTCCGCCTTTCCTTGACGGCTGTACTCTCACACTTCCGCCCTGCCCTTCTAGGATCTTTCTCACCAGGTAAAGACCAACTCCGGCTCCTTCCTGCGTCTCCACTTCTGCTCTCTTTCCCCGGTAGAATCTTTTGAAGATTTCGGTATACTCAGATCTTGCCACACCGATCCCCTCATCTTCCACCTCCACAGAGACATAGGACTGATACGGTATCACGCGGATTTCTACCCTGGAACCTTCCGGAGAATATTTTACCGCATTGTCCAGTACATTGGAAAATGCTTCCGCTGTCCACTTTACATCGTGATATAGCCTAAGATCTGTAAATTCTGTCATCTCTATTTCAATCTGTTTGTCATTCGCCTTCAAATATACGCCGTTTACCGCACGCAGAAGCGTTTCTTTCAGACTCGCATATTGCGGATGAAGCTGTATCATTGCCTGTTCCATACGGGATAAATTCGTAAGCGTTCCCATCAGATAATTTAACTTCTTCACTTCTCCTTTTCCACGCTCCAGAAACTCCTGCTTTTCTTCCGTTGTCGTTTCTTCATCTTCCATCAGCTCTAGACTCATACTAAGGGCTGCAACCGGCGTCTTGATCTGATGAGAGATATCTGTAATCAACGCTTTCGTCCCTTCTTTTTCTTTGACCATCTGTTCCTTCATAATATAGAATGCCCTCCCCAGCCGTTCCAGTTGTTCCAAAAGCTGAGAATGAATCCCCGTCCTCATATACGCCTCATCTGAGCGGAACTCATAGTCTCCATTTTCAAACGCCTCTAGATAATCCGAGATTTCCCGATAACTTTTATATTCTCTCCGATATTCCAGAAAGCACCACGCTCCATTTACCAGAAATGCCAGCCCGCATACAGCCCACATAGCGCCGGAAAAACACCTGTCCGAAAGCAGATATATGATAAGAAAAAATGCAGCAACTACCATAGTAGTAACTGCAAGATTAATTCTCAGTTTCCGTTCCAGCCAGATGTATCGCCTCTCTCTTTGATCCATTATTTTTTCGATACTTTTGTCATCCATAGATAACCAAGCCCCCTGACATTCTTAATGTATTCCCCTTCTTCCTTAGAAGAAAGTCTCTTTTTCAGACGGCTGATGGTCACCGGAACGATGTTATCGTCCACAAACTGTCCATCAAGCCCCCAAACCGCCTCCAAGATCTGTTCTTTGGAAATAATCTGCCCCGGATGTTCCAGGAAATAATGCAGAAGCTGAATTTCTTTCTTGCTCAAGTTCAGTTCTTCTCCGCCTTTGTATACCTTCATCTGTACACTCTGCATACAGATATCTTCCGCATAAAGTTCCCCGGTCTCCTCGGATCCGTTCTGCCGACTTTCAATCCGCCGCATAATGGCATTGACCTTAGAAATCAGCACCATCAGGCTGAACGGCTTGGTAATATAATCATCCGCGCCCACGTCATAACCATTTACAACATCCACTTCCTGATCTAACGCGGTAAGGAACAGGATATGCACATCGCTTTTCTTTCGTACCTCTTTGGCAAAATCCAGTCCATTCCCATCATTCATGGTAATGTCGCTGATGATGAGATCTATCTGATTCGTACGAAATACTTCTTCTGCTTCCGTCACCCCGAATGCACTTAAGACTTCATACCCTTCTTTTTGTAATTTTAAACTGATGCCACGGTTCAGGCTTTTATCGTCTTCCAGCAGTAAAATTCTTAACATCCTATCATCCCTCTCATGCTACTGGTTGAATCACTTCTTCCGTCTTCTAACTTCACCGAAAAATTCTATAGGAATTATAACACATATTTACACAAAATAAATTCATTTTGCATTGATTTTTCTGACACAGCGCATTATGATAGATACATGCAGATATAGTTCATCGGTAGAATGCTAGCTTCCCAAGCTGGAGAGGCGGGTTCAATTCCCGTTATCTGCTTACCAAAAGCAGGAGTAATGATTATGATAGAAACCAGCGGACTGAATATCCGATCCATCAAAAAAGAACCGTATTCCGGTTCTCATAATGGGATGCGTTATTATTTGATTACAAAAGATGAACTGATAAAAGTATTTCTTTATCCGGAACCCTGGTGCTTTGAAGCAACCCCGGACGATCAGAAGGAATGGAAAGAATTTCCCTTTTCTCAAGAAGGGCTAGACGAAGCAATTTCCTGGATCAACACCAACTATGAGGAACGCCGGAATTACTGGAATTCCTGCGCCAACGATAAGATGAAATGGTAACAGCCGCAAAAAATTTTGCGGCTGTTTTTCTATCCTTCTATTCTTTTATCATTTCCGAAGAATCTGTTTTCTTGCACTTTCTGTTAGGTCAGATCTTCCAAAACCTCTTCCGCAATATTTCTTGCGTGGTCAGAAATACGCTCCAGACATACCAGGGAATCTAAGAATACAATTCCAGCTTCCGTATTACACTGGTTATTCGTCAGACGCTTGATATGCTTGCTTCTTAAGCTGATTTCCAGATCATCTGCCTGCGTCTCTTTCTCAATTACCCGAAATGCTTTTTCCTTACTCTGCTCTACCAGGGAATCCAGTGCATAACGGTAACTGTCCGTACAGACATCCAGCATTTCCTTAATCTGCTCTTTTCCTACGTCCGAAAAGCTTACTTTCTTCTCATACAGCGTCTCTGCGAATTCTGAAATATTCTCACAGTAATCACTGATTCGTTCCATATCAGAAACAATCTGTAATAAATGTGCTACTGATTGATGTTCCTTCTCACTGATCTGAAGGGAACTCAGCTTAATGGCATAATTGGTAATTCCAGCACTCAGACGGTCTACCGTACTTTCCTCTTCCTTCAGGAACTGAATTTCTTCTTCTTTCTGGGTAAAGAGAACTGTTTTCGCCGCCTCCATAGACTCCAGGACGATCTGTCCCATACGCTCTACTTCGTTTACTACAGACTGAAGTGCGATAGCCGGAGTCTCTAAAATACGGTCGTCCAAAAGGACTCTGCTTCTGTCCTGCTCGTCCTCTTCCACGCGCCCGATCTTCTTCGCCAGCTTAATAATCCAGTTGGATACCGGGAAGAGAAGAACCGTCGTTCCGATATTAAATGCGGTATGCACCATACTGATCTGTGTCTGGGTGATAACGCCCGCACCGATATCTGTATTGAGCACCTCAAAGTAGAGAATTGCACCTACACTGAAAATAACGGTACCAATTACGTTAAATAACAAATGCATCAACGCTGCGGTCTTGGCGTTCTTCTTTGCTCCAAGACTTGACAGGATCGCGGTAATACAGGTACCGATATTCTGTCCCATAATAATGTAAATAGCTGCACTAAACGGAACCAGCCCTGCTGCCGCCAAACTCTGTAAGATACCAACAGATGCAGACGAACTCTGGATAATTGCCGTCACCAGCGTTCCCGCAAGAATACCAAGCAGCGGGTTGCTTCCCAGCGTTACGAAGATATTGCGGAATCCTTCCGAATCCTGAAGCGGAGCAACTGCCGAAGACATGGTCGTAATTCCAACGAACAACAGACCGAATCCTACGATAATGCTTGCCACTTCCTTAGATGAGCGGCGCTTTCCAATTAACATAATCACAACACCGACCATAATCGCAATCGGCGCCAGTGTAGACGGACTCAATACCTTCGCCCATTCTACGGATGATACCAGCCACCCGGTAACAGTCGTACCGATATTGGCACCCATAATCACACCCATCGCCTGAGTCAGATTCATAATTCCTGCATTTACGAAACCAACAACCATAACCGTCGTTGCGGATGAACTCTGGATGACTGCCGTGATGACAGCTCCCAAAAGGACTCCCATCATCTTATTCTTTGTCAACACTTCCAGCAGCGACTTCATCCTGTTTCCGGCCGCATTTTCCAGCCCCTGTGCCATGATCTGCATGCCATAGATAAACATGCCCAGACCCCCGACAAACGGTATGAGAATATTAAGGTAATTCATTGTTTTCCTCCTAAATATGCGTTAAAACTCGTCCTTTTTACCATACCATCTACTTCCTAAGAAAACAACAAATTTTTTCTATTTTTTCACCATTTTTCAACATTTTCTTTCGTCTTATTTTACTTTTTCATCTTCGGTTCAAAGACCAGAGAAGCCAGATATCCGAAAATAAGTGCCGCGCTGATTCCCACGGCGCTTGACGTAAGTCCTCCCGCGAAAATTCCCAGAAGCCCCTGGCTGTCTACCGCCTTCTTCACACCCTTCCACAAGAGATTTCCAAATCCAAGAAGCGGTACGCTTGCCCCGGCTCCTCCATAATCTACAATAGGCTGGTAAATTCCAAAAGCTCCAAGCACCGCTCCCAGACAGACCAAAAGAACCATCACACGCCCCGGCATCAATTTGGTACGATCCAAAAGGATCTGTACCAGCGCGCAGATCAGCCCGCCTACCCAAAATGCATTGAGATAATCCATTATTCGAGCCCTCCTTTACAGTGTTCCAGTACAATCCCGTGTGCAATCCCCGGAACGCTGGCTCCTTCGTTATAACTTACGGTAGACATCAACGCTCCTGTCGGCACGAATAACACCCGTTTCCATTCCCCGTTTGCAAGCTTGGGCAGAATATAAGAAGAAAGCGTTACCGCCGCACATCCACAGCCGCTTCCCCCGGCGTGGGTATCCTGCAGGTTCTGGTCAAAAATTGTCATTCCACAGTCCATATGCCGGCTCTTAATGTCAACCCCTTTTCCGCGCATCAGATCAAACAGAATGCTCTGCCCTACATACCCCAGATCTCCCGTAATAATCCGGTCGTAATCCTCTGTCGTACGCTCAAAATCCTTCAGGTTCTGAAGAATAGTATCGCACGCCGCCGGAGCCATGCAGGCTCCCATGTTCTGGGAATCCCTTAATCCGTAATCCACAATTTTCCCAATCGTTATCCCGGTTATCCACACCGGACTTTTGCGCTTTCCCACCACAAACGCACCGCTTCCGGTCACCGTCCAGTGCGCTGACAGCGGGCGCTGCGAAGCATATCCCAGTGGGAAACGGAACTCTTTTTCCGCACTTGCAAAATGGCTGGAAGTCACGGCCAGCATATAATCTCCATAGCCTGCTGCCACACTCATTCCTGCAAGCGCCAATGCTTCCCCGGACGTGGAACACGCCCCATAAAGGCCGAACATGGGAATCTTAAGCGCTTCCACTCCCCTGGAAGTCGCCACTCCCTGGCGCAGCAAATCCCCTCCATACAAGTATCGGATTTCCTCTGGTTTTAAATGGGCTTTGCGAAGCGCCAGCTGACAGGCTTCTTTTTGCATGGCGCTCTCTGCTTCTTCCCAGGTATTTTCCCCAAACAGGTCTTCCTTTGCCACCAGGTCAAACATCCTTCCAAGAGGGCCTTCTCCTTCTTTCGTTCCCGCGACAGACGCACTGCTCACCAGATACGCAGGACACTCAAATGCAATACTCTGCGCTCCCCTTATCATCCTATCACCCCCACTTCTCTTAATATCCAATATCCCAGCCCCAGTGCCCAGCTAGTAAAGACGCCATACAGGATCACCGGCCCTGCAATGGTAAAAATCTTACAACCGATTCCCATAACCTGTCCTTCTTTTTTATATTCAATCGCCGGAGCTGCCACCGAATTGGCAAATCCTGTTATAGGCACCAGCGCTCCGGCGCCGCCCCATTTGGCCAGAACCGGATAGAATCCCCAGCCAGTTAAGAACACGCTGACAAGTACCAGTATCAGCGATGTCCAGCTTCCGCTGGTGTCCGAATCCATTCCCAAGGATTTACAGTAATTTAAAATTCCCTGGCCTGCCACACAGATCAGACCGCCGGTCACAAATGCCTTTGCCATATTCATCGGAAGATTGTGTACCGGCGTCTTCTTTTTTACATAATTTTGATACGCCATTTGTTGTCTCTGTTCGTCCAATATTCTCACCTTCGCTTTTCTATCTTGCTTTCTATCTTACTTCTTATTTTACTTTCTATCTTTTTTCTTCTCACTTACCAGCCCTGCGAGAAGAAAATCAATGCGCCAAATCCTTTGCCAAGGGCAATTCCCAAAATGATATGGGGAACATACCTAAGAATTTTTATACGCCTTAAAAATACCGGAAAAAGGTTCAGCATTTCCGCAAGCGCCATTGCCCAGCACCCCACGAAAATTCCTCCCAGAATGCCAAATACCGGAACAAGCCAGTCGCCTCCCGGAATATCGATCTGATAAATGAAGAAAATATTTCCCAAAATCCCGCCAAGCGCCACCGCATCCTCATACAAAAGGATCTGCTCTCCCGTATGCGTTCGGTCTGCAAAGTCAGAGATTACCCCCAGTCCGGCAATCAGGGAAAACAGGCCTCCTGCGACTACGATACCGCTGCTAAGGCCGATCACTGCCATGAGTATCTGTACTGCCCACATCTAGTTCTTTCTCCTTTCTGGAAAAGTTTTCGATCAGGGTCGTCTGCAGATCATTTTCGTACAGGCGCATTTCCACCTCCATCGGTGTCGGATCCACCGTGAAACGTTTCTTCCCAAAATGATTGAAAAAGGTCAGAATCCCTATCACCAGACCGATGCAGTAAGTCAGTTCCAGCACCGTAAATCCATCGGAGGCACGCCCCGTCAGCAGTTCATAGATCTGCCCGAATAATTTCACAGTATCCACATCGTTATTAAACGCCATAATCGAAAATGCTGCTCCTGTAAAGCTGACCGCGACTACGCCCGCCGCTTTCAGATAGTGCCAGATACCTCCCGCCGACTTTTGTTCCTCGTAGGTTACGATAAAATCACTCTCTCCTATATTTTCAATCTCCACATCGGGGTATTCTTCGTGAATCAGTTCAATGACCTTCAGAATCGACACCGCCTGACGCTCTTGCTTCTTCGGACGACCAGAGGACTCTTTCTGGAACTTTAACAGCCGAATCGCTTTTAGCTTCGCCAGTAAAATGGGATTGACCGATTCTATTTTCAGTACGTCTCCCAAGGTTACTGCCCGTTTTTCAACCTCTATATTCCGATCTGCTTTCAGATATACTGTTTCCTTCTTCTGCGCCATGTTTATCCCCTACTCTCTTCTCTGCTCTCTTTCCACACTTCTGTGTATTCTGCATCCACCAGAGTTCCTTCACTGATCGAATCCTCCGACTTCCCAGCATTAAAATAATAAATACATCCGAGAATGACCGCCACCGCCACAACGCAAAGCAGGCATACACGGAGTTTTTTTCTTGCATCATCCATACATTTCCACCTCTTTATGCCATTTGTGGATTAGTATGGATGATTCTTCTGAAAAATATACACGCGCATGCCTGTCAGATTTGTTCTCTTAAATTTTGTAAAATACGTTTTTCCATCCTGGAAACCTGAACCTGCGAAATGCCAAGTTCCTTTCCTACCTGCGTCTGGGTCTTCTCTGCAAAATATCGAAGATAGAGAAGCCTTCGTTCCTCCTTCTCAAGCCCCGTCAGAAGCTGCGAAAGAAGCATATAATTGACAATCTGCTCTTCTTGCTCCTTTTCCTGCGGAAGCTTATCCATTAAGCGGACTTCCTGGCCTTCACTTTGGAAAACAGGTCGGTGAAGAGATTCCACTTCACTTCCGGCTTCCAGAGCCATGGTTAATTCCTCTTCATCCACCTGAAGATTCTGTGCCAGTTCACACACTGTTGGTTCCCGCCCCAACTGCTCCTGTAAAGTCTCTCTGCATTTTCCGGCCCGGTAAGCCAATTCTTTTAGGGAACGGCTGACCTTGATCATTCCATCGTCCCGAAGGAACCGGCGGATTTCTCCGGAAATCATAGGAACCGCGTAAGTAGAAAACCGTACGTCATAAGAAAGATCAAATTTATCGATCGCCTTTAAAAGCCCGATATTTCCGATCTGGAACAGATCCTCCGCCTCCGCGCCCCTGTTATAAAAACGTTTTACAATACACCAGACCAGTCCGGTGTTCTCTTCCACCAATCGTGCCCTTGCTTCTTCATCCCCCTCGTGAGATTTCTGAATCAAAGCGATTGTGTGGTCCATAGTCTCCTTCCTTTTCCAATTGTTTTCTCCATTTTCACGGTCGTTCCCTTTCCTGGTTCCGACTCTACTTCCAGCTTGTCCATAAATGCTTCCATAAAGGAAAATCCCATGCCGGATCGGTCGAGCTCCGGCTTCGTTGTATAAAGCGGCTCCATCGCCTGCTGCACATTTTCCATTCCCACGCCCTCATCTCGAATCGTGAGAAACAATGTGCTTCCCTGCGTTCTCCCATGAATAAAGATACTGTGTACCTCTCCCTCATAGCCATGGATAATTGCATTGGTAACTGCTTCCGACACCGCCGTCTTCACATCCGATACTTCTTCCACTGTCGGATTTAAGGATGTCATAAAAGCTGCCACCGTCACCCGTGCAAAAGACTCGTTGGATGAACGGCTGTCAAAAATGAGCTCCATTTCATTCGTATGCTCCATCTACTTCTCCTCCTCATATATCTGCATAATTTTCGTCACCCCGGACATCGTCAGAATCTTCTTCATTCTCTCACTGGTATGTACTGCACAGACCTGACCTCCCAACAGGCAGATCTTCCGATAACGTCCCATGATCACTCCAATCCCGGAACTGTCCATGAAATTCGTATCTGCAAAATCAAATATCACATATCGAATATGGTTGCGTACAATCAGATGATCCGATTCCTTGCGTATTTCCTCCACATTATGGTGATCCACCTCTTGGGGCAGAAACACCGTCAGACAATTCTCCTGTACCTGATATTTCATGTTTTTCCTTCCTTTCACCCTGTCCTTTTCATCGGGGACGTGTACGTTTGCAAAAAACTCCGTCCCCGATTGCATTTCACCCTGTCCCGAATTGCAAAAAAAGATATGCAGAACCTTTTTCTGCATATCTTTTCTTTCGTGTATCCGGCGCTTTTTCGCCGCGCCTGTTTATTCTTATGTTTTTCTCTTGTTATTCTTCTCCGCCTGCGCTTTGAGCATCCAGCGCCGACTGGGCATTTTCTGCCGCCTGCGTTCCCGCGTAGCTTTCGATCACCTTCTGGTACTTCAGATTTGCCTGTTCTATATCTCCGGACTTCTCATAAGACTGCGCCAGCAGAAGCATGGCCGCTCCGTCGTTATAGCCCTCGTCCATCTGCATTACCTTCTCCAGATTGGTGATTGCCGACGCATAATTGGCCACCTCAAAGTTCTCCTGTGCGGTTCCAAAGAGATTGGTACACATCCGAGGATACAATTCCCCCGTGATCTCTTCGTATTGATCTCTTCCAACGGTTCCCAGGGAATCGGGCACAATCTTTAGAAGCTCTTCCAACATGGCTTCATCTCCCATATCCTTCGCCGCATAGTGCTTCGCAATATTCATCACCAATTCGTAACTATCCTTGGTTGAATTTGCCGTTGCCTGCGCATTCTCCGTCTCTTCACTGGTAGACCGATACGCATCCAATTCCTTAGTCAACGCACTAATCTCCGCCTCCTGTGTGGCAATCTTATCACTAAATGCCACAGACTGCTCATTGATCTTCTCCTGTCTGGATGCGGTAATCGCCGGCATCACCAGAAACCACATAACTGCCACGCCCACAACCAGTCCAATCACAATATTTCCAACAGAATGAAGCCCTGCATTTTCCTTAAATCCGGAAGACACCGGTTGGATAATCGTCTCATTTCCGATATTGTAGGTAACCGTATGCTGCTCTTTCTTCTCTTTTTCCTTCACCCGCACCGTCCGCTCCTTGCGGATTTGATTCAATTCATGCATATACCGCAAGGTAATATCATCCGTCGTATCCAGCTTATACGCCGCCCGGACAGCCTGCCTTGCCTTGGAATATTGTTCCGTATGCATGTAGATCAATGCCAGCAGCTGGTAAGCCTTTACATAGGATGGATGCGCTGCCACTGCCTTTTTCAGGTGAATAATTGCAAGATCTTCTCCATTCTGATAACAAATGGAAAGAGCCTGATTATATTTTTTCAGCGCCTGATTGACGGCATCCAGTTCTTCTGGATTCTCGCGCACCTTTTGAATATAATAATTGGCAATATTTTCGTGAGACTGAAAATTCTTACTTAAAATCCACTCTACCAGCGCCTCTCCCACGTCACCCCGTCCATAATAGACGAGTCCCAGAAGATTTCTCGCTGCAATATTGGCTGTATTATATTGTAAACTTTTTTTCAGCGATGTGATGGCTCCGGACAAATCCCGAATATTCGCCTTCTTCATCCCATCGTTGTACCAGTAGTTCGACTGATACATCAGCTTTGTTGTATATTCCATATACTTCCCTCTGTGACAATTCTTTTATTTTGTCTGTTCAATCATTTCCCGCAGAATATCCGTCATATCTGTCAGATCTTCCTGATAGACTGCATCTTCAATATCTTCTACTTCCAGGCTTGGCTGGAATTTCTTCAGTTCTTCCTCAAAATTCAGCATGATTACCGCCTCCTGCCAGTAACTTTTTTACCATTCCCACCAGGTACAACGAGCCAAGACAATAAATCTTCCCCTCTTTGCTCCGGTTCTGCTCCGCAGTGCGAAGCGCATCTTTCAATTCTTTTCTTTCCAGTACCGGCCGGTCGGTATAACGCTCAAACACTGCTTTTAACTCTTCTGCCGGAACTCTTCTTTTATCTTCAATCTCTGTGACCACATAACACCTTGCAGGGATCTGTGTACAGAGATCCTGTATCATTTCCTCATACTTCTTATCCGCTACTGCCGAAAACACAATGACCGGATCTCCTTCTAACTCTTTTGTCCCCGGCGCTTCCTGCGACACTGCCGCACTTTTTTCAGCTTCGCGCACACTCTCTGCGAATGCCGCAATGGCTCCCGGATTATGCGCACCATCCAGAATCATATGGTCGCCGATCCGCTCCATTCTTCCTTCCCAGGTAATCCCAGCCAAAGCTTCGGCCCATACCCGGCTTCTCTCTTTGATCTCCTGCTTTCGCCCTGCAGCTTCCATCAAATATTCCGCCGTCTCAAGCGCCAGCTCCACATTCATAGCCTGATAACAGCCGCAAAGTGGGATCTCGTAGATAACATCTTTATCATACGCATTCACCCGTGAAAATGCAATATGTTTCCAGTCAACTTCTCGGATTTCGTACGCATTTTTCGAGATTTCTCTACACGGCGCACCTACCACTTCTGCCGTCTTCCTGATCACATCACTGCTCTTTTTGCAGCTTCCGTCAAAGAACACCGGCACGTCTTTTTTGAGAATTCCCGCCTTTTCTGCCGCGATTTTTTCAATCGTATCTCCTAAAATATCCGTGTGATCCAGACTGATCGAGGTAATGACACAGGCCGCCGGATGTTCCACCGCATTGGTAGCATCCAAACGTCCCCCAAGACCTGTCTCTAGAATAATGTAATCCACCTTTTCTCTGGCAAACGTCAGCATCCCCATTCCGAACAAAAATTCAAAATAGGAAGGATGCCCCAGGCCTTCTTCCTCCATCTGCCCGGCCACTTCTTCGACCTCTTTAAAAATCTCCAGAAAACGCTCATCACTAATCTGCTGATTGTTGATCCTGATCCGCTCATTGACAGATACAAGATGAGGGGATGTAAAGAACCCTGTCTTTTTCCCCTCAGCCATCAAGATCGCCTGCAGATATGCACATACCGAACCTTTTCCATTCGTTCCGGCAACGTGAATGATTCTCGCGTCCATCGCCGGATCCGACAGCCTGTGTAAGAACTCCCGGGTATGCCAAAGCGGATGCTTCTTCGTAAACTTCGGAATTCTCTCAATGTAGGCTGCTGCTTCTTCATATGTGAACTGCCCTTTGATCATTTTATTTTCTCCTTATCAGCCTGTTCTACCCATGACTTTGTCTTGTCGGTCGCCGTTCCTTCCTGGCGTACCAACTCTCCGCCCTGATAGATATAATCGTCTGATTTTCGGAACAATGTATTGCTGGATCCCATCTGATTCACCGAGATCACATCGCCGTCTTTTAACTCCACCTCGGAAATGTCAATTCTTGTATTATTTAAGAAGTTGCTCTTTTGCTTCTCCCCGTTCACAAAAATCTTACTGGACTTGGTGAAGTTTTCTCCGTATAAACTGTATCCGTCATCCAAATGCGGAACTAAATTTTGAAGCGTTACATCCCGAACGCCCATTACCATATGTGTATCCTCTGCCGTGATCGGCGGCTTGCCGCCATACACGTACTGATCACCATACAGGATATCATACTGCAGAAGTTCCAGGTCTGCCAGATAATTCTTGGTCTTGCGTCGTTCCTGATGATAGTTGAACACAGAACCGGAATGAATATCCAAACGGTCAAATACGTCTGCCATAATCTGATATGCCGCTACATTGCGATCCTGCTTTTCTAGACCGATGTTATCCCAAATCACATAATTGGTATTATAGAGATAACGCCCTTTTAAGTCCTCCGCTTTCAATCCCATGGTTGGAAGATGGTCTCCATAGAACACGATCACACTCGGTTCCCCGCGCTCTTTTACTGCCTGAACCAGATGTCCGGCAAACTGATCCATCTCATAAACTTGATTTACATAGTATTCCCATTTGTTCTTCAACGCTTCGTCTTCGATGCCTTCTACTTTAATCACCGGTTCTTCCAACACCGGTTCTTCCGGATAATCTCCATGTCCCTGCACGCTGATTCCAAATACGAAATCCTGCTGCGGTGTGGTATCCATGGCTTCCAGAATGTGCTGCACCAAAATATCATCCTTCGCCCAGCCGTTTTCCGTCATCTGCAGGATGTTCATAAATTCCTTACTGGTGAAACTATCAAATCCTGTATTGTTGAACACCCGCGCACGACTGTAAAAATTCCCACCGTTGTTGTGAAGCGCATGACTTCCATATCCCAGAGATTGTAGTGCCGTCGCAGCGCTTTCACAGGTCTTCTCCTTCAGATAGGTTTTATATGGATATTCACCCGGACCAAAATATCGAAGATTCATACCCGTAAGCACCTCAAACTCTGTGTTTGCCGTACCAGCTCCCACGGACGGTACTTTGAAATATCCCGAAGAGTAATTCTCATACATCTCATGGAGATTCGGACATGCATCCTGGGAAGTTGTGAAAAACTCTGCCTCATCCACATCAAAGTAGGACTCCAGCTGCACAAAGATAATATTCGGCAGCTCTTCCTCGCTTCGTCCCGTCTCACTCTTGGTAATCTCGTTATGGTTCGTAATCGTATCCAACGTCTTTTCGCTGTAATCCGTCGGCTCGTTGATTCCGGTATTGAAAAGACTTGCCATAAAGCAATATGGAAGACCATAATCTTCATAAGCAAATGCAATATTTCCAAAATAGGTCGATACCACTCGCTTTTCCACCGCCAAGTCTGATACCAGCGCGTATGCTCCAAAAGAAGCTACAATTCCTACAAGCGCCCAGACTTTCCGAACCTTCCCAGCGTACTGACCGCCGCGCTTCCACATGGATACAATCCATACCACCACGGCAGCGATTCCAATTCCCAGTACAACCAGCTCAAATCCGTTGAAATAGTTATTAATCAGTGTCAGTCCATCGCTTGCCACCTTTAAGTCCTGGGCGTTAAACGGTGTGACTCGCTTCATCAGCATATAACCATTGGTCACACCAATCACCATCCAGAACACGGTGACGATAATTCTGGTAAATACTCTCCGCTTCACCAGATACACGATGGAAAATGTGCAGAAAATCATAAAGGCATTGTAAAGGAATACCAAAGGCGTCTCCGTCGTATAGCCCCATGCTTCAAATGCCGAATGTCTGGAGATTGCCTCAATCGCAAAGTTGATCGCACATGCCAACAGCATGTGGAACACCAGTGAAAAGCGATTCATAAACTTGTAGACCGGCTGCATCTTTCTTGCAAACGCACTGTTACGCCGTTCCTCAATAATGCGGGCGCGCCGTTCTCTCTTCGCTTTCCACCAGGCTTTTACGTCTTCTTTCTTCAAATTCTTCAATTTATGAAATGTCCCTTTGATATCAGTTTTTTTCAAACGAATCTTTTTCATACTATCCCCTTATGTCTTCTACCTGTTCCACGTTGTTTATGACTGTTTTGCCTTCAGACCTTCCAGTCTTTCTTTTACCTGTTCCATCATCTGCTTATAAGTCTCAAGCTTCTCACGCTCTTCACGCACCTTTGCCTCCGGAGCCTTGCTGACAAATTTTTCATTATTCAGCATTCCCGTTGCGCGGGCAATCTCCTTGTTAAGGCGTGCTTCTTCTTTACTCAGACGCTCAATCTCCTGCTCAAAGTCAATCAGCTCATTTAACGGAACATAAACCGTCGCATCCGGAACGACTACAGATACTGCGTCATCCGCAATATTGGCACGATCATGCTGCACGATGAAATCATTGGCTGCTGCCATCATCATAGCTGAATTTTTCAATTCTTCCAGACCTTTGCAGATCGCTTCGTCTTCACATACGACGTAGATCGTTGCCTTTCTTCCGTTTGGTACGTTCATCTCCGCACGAACGTTGCGGACACCGCGAACGATCTCTTTATAGTGCTCTACAATCGTTTCCTCTGCCGGGAAGTTATTTGCTTCTTCGTATACCGGCCATGGAGAAATCATCAGAGATTCTTCTTCCGGAACCAGAGTGCTGTAAATCTCTTCCGTTACAAATGGCATATATGGATGCAGAAGTTTCAAAGAATTCTTCAGCACTTCTCTTAAGGTCCAAAGAGCTTCATTCGCGCCCTTCTCATCTTCCTCAGCATGATAAATGCGGTACTTCGCAAGCTCAATATACCAGTCACAGAACTCATCCCACATAAAGTCATAGATCTTGGCAAGGGCAATTCCCAGCTCAAATTTATCCATATTATCGGTAACTTCTTTGATCAGCTGATTACACTTGGTAAGAATCCAGCAGTCTGCCGGGTTCGTAAGCTTCTCTGGCTTCGTCAGGTTCTTCTCATCTAAGTTCATCAGAATGAACCGGGATGCATTCCATACCTTATTGGCAAAGTTTCGGCTCGCCTCAACTCGCTCATTATAGAAACGCATATCATTTCCAGGGGCATTTCCGGTAATCAGCGTCATACGAAGAGCATCCGCACCGTACTGGTCGATGATCTCCAGCGGATCAATTCCGTTTCCTAAGGATTTACTCATCTTACGTCCCTGTGAATCTCTAACCAGTCCATGGATAAATACGGTATGGAACGGAGACTTTTCGGTATGTGCATATCCAGAGAATACCATACGGATTACCCAGAAGAAAATAATATCGTATCCGGTTACCAGCACGTCTGTCGGATAGAAGTAATCCAGTTCTTCTGTCTGATCCGGCCATCCCAGTGTAGAGAACGGCCACAGTGCAGAACTAAACCAGGTATCCAGCGTATCCTCATCCTGTGTGAAATGTGTACCTCCACATTTCGGACACTTGCCTGGCATCTCTCTTGCCACTACAATCTCGCCGCACTCATCACAGTAGTACGCCGGAATCCGGTGTCCCCACCAGATCTGTCTGGAAATACACCAGTCGCGGATATTCTCCAGCCAGTGCAGATAAATCTTATCAAAACGCTCCGGAACAAATTTCAATTCTCCCGTCTTAATCGCATTGATTGCCGGTTTTGCCAACTCCTCCATCTTCACAAACCACTGCTGTTTTACCATTGGCTCTACCGTGGTATGGCACCTGTCATGGGTTCCTACATTATGAGAGTGTGGCTCGATCTTTACCAGGTATCCCTGTTCTTCCAGATCTTTCACCATTGCCTTTCTTGCTTCGTAGCGATCCATACCTGCATATTTGCCGCCCCACTGCTCATTGATGGTGGCGTCGTCGTTCATCACATTAATTTCCGGAAGGTTGTGACGCTTTCCAACCTCAAAGTCGTTCGGGTCGTGAGCCGGAGTAATCTTTACAGCTCCGGTTCCAAACTCTTTATCTACATAGTAATCTGCCACAATCGGAATCTCTCTGTCCGTCAATGGCAGGAGACACTTCTTTCCTACAATGTCTTTGTATCTCTCATCATCCGGATGCACTGCAATCGCTGTATCTCCTAACATAGTCTCCGGACGTGTAGTTGCAATCTCAAGGAATTCATCCGTTCCGACGATTGGGTACTTGATATGCCAGAAACTTCCTTCCTGCTCTTCATGCTCTACCTCAGCATCTGAAAGAGATGTCTTACATACCGGACACCAGTTAATGATTCTGGATCCTCTGTAAATATATCCTTCTTCATATAATTTAATAAATACTTCCTCTACGGCTTTGGAACATCCTTCATCCATGGTAAAACGCTCTCTGTCCCAATCACAGGAAGTTCCCAGTTTTTTCAGCTGGGAAGTAATGGTTCCGCCGTACTCTTCCTTCCACTCCCAGGTTCTCTCTAAGAATTTCTCACGTCCCAGTTCTTTCTTGTCAATTCCTTCTTCTTTTAACTGGTTCGTTACCTTCACCTCTGTAGAGATGGCTGCATGGTCTGTTCCCGGAACCCACAGCGCATTGTACCCTTGCATTCTCTTGTAACGGATCAGAATATCCTGCAGAGTATTGTCAAGTGCATGTCCCATATGCAGCTTACCGGTAATATTCGGCGGTGGCATTACGATGGTAAATGG
Source organism: Dorea sp. ICN-14282 (assembly GCF_037890115.1). Classification (NCBI taxonomy): domain Bacteria; kingdom Bacillati; phylum Bacillota; class Clostridia; order Lachnospirales; family Lachnospiraceae; genus Dorea; species Dorea sp. ICN-14282. Next base: position 274,935 of record NZ_JBBKBH010000002.1, read on the forward strand.
TTTTCTGTCTCGGTCTACTTCTGCATGGAAGTAACGGTTCTCACACCATTTGTCATATAATTTTGATTCAATCGCTTTTGGATTGTATGTTGTCTCAAGATTTTTACTCATAGTTTCTCCCTTTTCCCTTTCCTTCACACATTTTTCACATTTTCTGGTATAAAAAAGCCCTTTACATAATGTATGTAAAGGGCGATTGTCGTCGCGGTACCACCTTCATTGATATGATCACAGATCATATATCTCATCTTATTCTTTAACGGGAACGACTCCGGGACTGCCTAGCCTTTTCGTCGATGTCCTAACTCATCTCGCTGCAATTCTTCTTACCGTACAGGTTCAGCAATCCGGCTCGGAAGCTACCTTCTGCATCTTCATCGCTAAGCGCCTCTCAGCCTACGGGCCGCTCTCTCTGACAGGTGAACCAATGCATACTCCTCTTCTTCAACGCCTTTACTTTTTAAAACTAATGACTATGATATCTATCAGTCCAGCGTTTGTCAAGGAGTTTAGGGAATTTTCAGAAACTCTTAAGGAGTTGTCCCCTTCTCTACTTTTCCCCTCACAAAGATTGTTTCCCCTACTATTTTATGGTATCCTAAACCATAACTTCTATTGGCTTTCTTAGGAAATGCCGATCAAACCATCAGAAAGGCAGATGACTTCTATGAAATCGGAATATGTAACGCATAACTTTGCCCCCATCTTCGATCAAAACTCGCAGATTTTGATGCTTGGAACCATGCCTTCCCCAAAATCCAGGGAAACCGGCTTCTACTATGGACATCCTCGAAATCGTTTTTGGAAAGTGGTATCGGATGTATGCGGCGAACCGCTTCCGGAAAGCAAAGAGGACAAAATTCAGTTCGCATTAAGAAATCGAATCGCCATTTGGGATGTGCTGGCTGGATGCGAAATTGCCGGAGCCGATGACAGCAGTATCAGAAATCCGATTCCCAATGACATGAACGTGATTTTAGAAAGAGCGAATATCAAGGCCATCTTCGCAACCGGCACAAAGGCTTCCCAGCTATACCGCCGCCACTGCCAGCCCAAGACCGGCATCGAGGTGATCTGCCTTCCTTCCACCAGCCCCGCCAACTGCCGCATCAGTTACGAGCAGTTATATGAAGCCTATTCCCAAATCTGTAAATATTTATAAATTCTTTCAAATGATTCACAAAAAGAATTCACAAGGAGCACGATTATGAATCCCTATCTTACCAATTTAAGCAAAGAAGAAAAAATAGAACGTCTGATTACACTTTTAAAAGAAGAAAATCCCGGATATGCCTCCCTTGCCGAACCCGCGGATGCCGCTGGAAAGCGAAGGCTTCTTCGCACCCTGATGAACGTACGCTGGCCGGGTGAGATTTCCGCGGAATACCAAACACTTCAAGATTCCCTTTTGCAGGAAGAGAGTAAGGAGCGCGGAATCGTCTCTATTAAGGAGCTTCCTACCGCAGCCTCTTTATACCCTTGTACAAAGATCAAAAACGCGGACCGAATCACCCTCTGGCAGGGCGATATCACACGCCTGTCTGCCGACGCCATTGTAAACGCTGCAAACAGTCAGCTTCTTGGATGCTTCGTTCCCTGTCACGGCTGCATCGATAATGTGATTCATTCTGCAGCAGGCGTACAGCTTCGTAATGAATGCGCCCGTCTAATGGAAGCCCAGGGGCATGACGAACCCGTCGGCAAGGCCAAAATCACCTCCGGTTATAATCTGCCTGCCAAGCATGTTATCCACACCGTCGGTCCCATCGTCGGTCAGGAGGTAACTGATCGCCAAAGGGAAGAGCTTCGCTCCTGCTATTTAAGCTGCCTGAAGCTTGCAGCGAAACAGAGTTTAAAAACCATCGCTTTCTGCTGCATTTCTACCGGGGAATTTCATTTTCCCAACAAAGAAGCGGCTCAGATCGCGCTTCAGACCATTGACACCTGCCTGTCTGTCCTGGATCTTTCTCGGGTGGTAATCAACGTATTTAAAGAGGAAGACTTTCACATTTACAAAAATCTATTTGAGGAGCAAATCGTATCATGGAAAATCTGATCTTTAGTTTAAATGCAACTGTCCCTATCTTCCTGCTGATGATTCTGGGAATCTTCCTTCGGAAAATCGGCTGGGTAGATCATGCATTTGCATCCAAAATGAACACCTTCGTCTTTCGGCTTCCGCTGCCCGTTCTGGTGTTCAGCGACTTGGCAACGGTAGATTTCTCCCAAGTTTGGGATGTCCGCTTCGTGCTCTTTTGTTTTTTTGCAACACTTTTTAGCATCGCTCTTGCAGCGCTTCTTTCCCGAATCTGGAAAGCTACGCCTATACAGGGTGAGTTTATTCAGGCTTCCTATCGAAGCAGCGCCGCCCTTCTTGGCATTGCATTTATCCAGAATATTTATGGAACCGCCGGCATGGCGCCTCTTATGATCGTTGGAAGCGTGCCCCTTTATAACATCATGGCAGTGCTGGTACTCTCCCTGTGCAAATCCAATCAACAGGGACTTTCAGGCGACGTTCTTAAGAACACCCTCAAAGGGATTGTAACCAATCCAATCCTGATCGGAATCGCAGCCGGACTTCTCTGGTCTGCCATCGGCATTCCCATGCCTTCCATCGCCGCGAAAACGATTTCCAATATTGGCAGCATCGCCACTCCAATGGGGCTGATTGCTATGGGCGCTTCCTTTGATTTTCAAAAAGCGCGTGCCAAACTTGCCCCGGCTGTCACCGCTTCCTTTCTGAAGCTCATAGGATTTGCAGCACTGTTTCTCCCTCTGGCTGTTTCCTTTGGATTCCGCGAGGAAAAGCTGGTTGCCATCCTGGTTATGCTAGGCTCTGCCACAACCGTCAGCAGCTTCGTAATGGCCAAAAATATGGAACACGAAGGGGTTCTGTCTTCCAGCGTCGTCATGCTGACCACTATGTTCAGTGCATTTACGCTGACCGGATGGCTTTATCTCTTAAAATGTATGGGCGTGATCTAGTCTTCTTGTTGTGAAGACTCTTCGCTCGTGGTATAATATACTTCATAACGTACTACTCACAAAGGGTAATTCCTGCGTGAAAAGGCGGAGCAATGAAATGAACACGAAAAAGGGTAGGGAGAAGTCTACTCTTTTTGTGGAACCCGGCCCGCTGTGCCGGGCTTTTTGTTTTTAAGGAGAATCTCTATGGAAAATATGCAGACACTTCGAAATCTGCTTCAAAAACTAAAGATCAGCCATTCTCTCTCTTTCGATGAATGGGTAACTCTGATTAATGGGCGTACTCCCAAACTTTCAGAAGAATTATTTGCCATGGCCAGAGATCAGCGTCACCGCTATTATGGGCATGACGTCTATGTTCGGGGACTAATTGAATTTACCAATTACTGCAAAAACGACTGCCTCTACTGCGGCATCCGCAAAAGCAACAGAAATGCCCACCGCTATCGTTTGACCAAGGATCAGATTCTTGACTGCTGCAAAACAGGATATCAGCTTGGCTTTCGGACCTTCGTTCTGCAGGGAGGAGAAGATGGTTACTTTACCGACGAACGGATCATCGATCTTATCCATGCCATCAAAAAGGATTATCCTGACTGCGCCGTCACTTTATCTATCGGTGAAAAATCCCGCGCCAGCTACCAGGCCTTTTTGGATGCCGGAGCCGACCGATACCTTCTTCGCCACGAGACCTTTGACCACGCACATTATGAAAGCCTTCACCCGCCAGGCCTGACTGCCGCCAGCCGCCAGAAGTGTCTGTGGGATCTAAAATCCATCGGGTACCAGGTGGGCACCGGCTTCATGGTCGGCTCTCCCGGTCAGGTAGCAGAACATCTCGCAGAAGATATGCAGTTTATCCAGCAACTTAATCCACAGATGATTGGAATCGGGCCTTTCATCCCGCACCATGACACCCCGTTTGCCGACCAGGCTGCCGGAACACTGGAGCTTACTTTATTTCTTTTGGGACTGCTTCGGCTGATGCTTCCAAAGGTTCTGCTTCCTGCAACCACCGCTCTTGGCACCATTCATCCAAAGGGACGGGAACTGGGTATCCTCGCCGGGGCAAATGTTGTAATGCCCAACCTCTCTCCAACCGATGTGCGCAAGGATTATCTGCTCTACGATAACAAAATCTGTACCGGAGAGGAAGCCGCCGAATGCCGCCACGATCTGGAGGAACGCATGCAGTCCATCGGCTATCAGGTCGTTACTGCGAGGGGCGATTCTCTCAATATCTAGAAACGCTTGCCGCCGGCACACTATAAATATGTCATTTGGGATACCGTCTGGAAACACACAGCGATATCCCTGTTATAAAAGGAGGACTTAAAAATGTATGATGTAAATTCCAAACATGCAGAAGACTTTATTAACCACGAGGAAATTCTTTCAACACTGGCTTATGCCGATGAAAACAAGAACAACCTCCCTCTCATTGAATCTCTGATCGAAAAAGCCGCTAAGCGCAAAGGGCTCTCTCACCGGGAGGCTTCTGTTCTTTTGGCCTGTGAAGATCCCGATTTAAACGAGAAGATCTTCCGCCTCGCGGAGCAAATCAAAAAAGATTTCTATGGTAATCGAATTGTATTGTTTGCACCGCTCTATCTGTCTAACTACTGTATCAATGGCTGTACTTATTGTCCATATCATTTGAAAAACAAACATATCCCACGCAAGAAATTATCCCAGGAAGATATCAAACGGGAAGTCATTGCACTGCAGGATATGGGACACAAGCGTCTGGCGCTGGAAGCCGGTGAAGATCCGGTTCACAACACCATGGATTACTATTTGGATTCCATCAACACCATTTACAATATCAAGCATAAAAACGGAGCAATCCGCCGGGTAAATATCAATATTGCTGCCACGACAGTGGATAACTACCGCCTGTTGAAGGAAGCCGGAATCGGAACCTACATCCTGTTCCAGGAAACCTATCATAAAGAAAGCTATCTGGAGCTGCATCCGACAGGTCCAAAACACGACTATGATTATCACACCGAAGCCATGGACCGTGCTATGGAAGGCGGCGTAGACGATGTAGGAATTGGCGTTTTATTCGGACTGGATAAATTCCGCTATGAATTTGCCGGACTTCTGATGCATGCAGAACATCTGGAAGCAGCATTTGGCGTTGGCCCTCACACCATCAGCGTTCCAAGACTTCGCAATGCCGATGATATTGATGCAGATGCATTTACAAATGGAATCGATGACGACACCTTTGCCAAGATCGTAGCCTGCATCCGAATCGCGGTTCCTTACACCGGCATGATCATTTCCACAAGAGAAAGCCAGCAAGTGCGCGAGCGTGTACTGCATCTTGGCGTCTCTCAGATCAGCGGCGGCTCCCGCACCAGCGTAGGCGGTTACTGCGAACCAGAACCGGAAGATGAAAAATCCGAACAGTTCGATGTCATCGACAACCGCACCCTGGATGAAGTCGTACAGTGGCTGATGAAAATGGACTATCTGCCAAGCTTCTGCACCGCCTGCTACCGAGAAGGTCGTACCGGGGACCGCTTCATGTCCCTATGTAAGAGCGGACAGATTCAGAACTGCTGCCATCCTAACGCATTGATGACGCTGGAAGAATATCTGATGGACTACGCTTCTCCGGAAACCAAACGTATCGGCGATATGCTGATCGATCGGGAAGTTTTAAACGTCCCAAATGAAAAAGCACGCGCCGTCGTGCTGGAGAACCTGAAGCTGATCCGGGAAAACAACCGCAGAGACTTCCGCTTCTAACTCTCAAATAAGAACACGAAAGAAGGGAACGTCTGGAGGACACTATTATGAGCTTAAATAACACTCCGTCTGCCGAAAGGATCCACATTGGGATCTTCGGCAGGCGCAATGCCGGAAAATCCAGCCTGATCAATGCTCTGACTGGGCAGAATCTTGCCATCGTATCCGACGTAAAGGGCACCACTACAGATCCGGTCTTAAAAGCAATGGAACTTCTCCCCCTCGGTCCGGTCGTTATGATTGATACTCCCGGTCTCGATGACACGGGAGAACTCGGCGCTCTGCGCATACAAAAAACCTATCAAATCTTGAATAAAACGGACATTGCTCTTGTGGTCATTGATACCACTGTCGGAATGACGGATGCCGATGCTGCTATTTTAACGCGGATTCAAGAAAAAGAGATTCCTTATCTTCTCGTTTGGAACAAGGCAGACCAGCTGGGAACAGACGCAGAATTAAAAGGGGATTTTGCTGGTTCCATTCCCAAGGAGCATTCTATCCTAATCAGTGCAAGCACGGGCAGCCATATTCACGAACTCAAAGAAAAACTGGCCTCTCTGGTACCAACGCAAGGAAATGACCGTAGAATTGTCAGTGACCTAATCCGCCCCGGTGATTTTGTGGTACTGGTGGTTCCCATTGATAAAGCTGCGCCAAAAGGGCGTCTCATTCTTCCTCAGCAGCAAACGATCCGAGATATTCTCGATACCGGAGCCACTGCCATCGTCACCAGAGACACCGAGCTTTCCGATACCTTGAATCGGCTGGGCGAACTGCCTTCCCTTGTGATTACTGACAGCCAGGCATTTGAAAAAGTGGCAAGGCTGACGCCGCCAGAGGTACCGCTAACTTCCTTTTCCATTCTATTTGCAAGATATAAGGGAAATCTTAACACCGTCGTAAACGGTGCCCGCGTCCTTGATATGCTAAAGGATCAGGACACCGTTTTAATCTGCGAAGGCTGCACCCATCACCGCCAATGCGAAGATATCGGAACAGTCAAGCTACCTCGGTGGATCCGGGAACACACCGGAAAATCCCTAAATTTTGTATTCACCAGCGGTACCGAATTCCCGACAGATCTTCGCCCTTACCGAATGATTATTCACTGCGGCGGATGCACGCTGAATGAACGGGAAATGCAGTTCCGACTGAAATGTGCCGAAGATGCAGGCATTCCCATCACCAACTATGGAACTGCAATTGCATATATGAAGGGAATCCTTGAGCGAAGTATTCAGGTGTTTGAAAACAATCTATAGATTCAAAAAAAGCTGTAAAGTTTTCATATCAAACTTTACAGCTTTCTTATCTTTATCATAGAAAATGAGAAATAATCTGATGTCAGCAACGCATAGGCATTCGTTGCCAGAATCGAAGCTCGTCTCTGTCTGTAAATTCATTTTGCACAAATATTTGTCAAAAACAAATATTCTTTCTTTTCATCATGCAACCACTGGATGAATTCCAGAACACCTGGCAATATCTGATTGCCATGATAGATCACACCATCCATATCACAGATGAATCCTTTTTTTCATTAAAATCGATTATGGATTTTATCATGTTCATATGCGCCCTGCCTTTCTTGTTTCTTTAGAATACACCTCACTCTTTTCATAATAGAATAAAACTCTTTTTTCTACAAATATTTTCATATTATATCATCCACACATAAAATCAAATACAAAGTACTGTGAAATCAAAGTAAATATTTCTATCAACAGCACCTTTTATGACAACATCTCTTTCACACAAGTACTCCGATAATCACTCGGTGATATTTTATATCTTTCTTTAAATACTCGGTTAAACGTTCTCTGACTTTCAAATCCACTATCCAGACAAATGTTTGTAATAGAATCACTCGTATTTTCCAAACGATGGCATGCATAGTTCAGCCTTGCATCGTTAAGATATTGATTAAAGTTTCTATGGAATGTCTTGGAAAAGAGTCTGGATAAAACATATTTGCTCACCCCCAGATCTTTTGCCATCTCTTCCAACGAAAACTTCTTCTTGAAATTTGCTGATATATAGGAAACTGTCTGGTAAATAAGATCATTGCTCCCCACACTACTCTTTTCTACCAAATTTAATTTTCCTATGCAGCGTGCCAACACAATTTGAAGATATGCCTGTGCAACAGTAATATCCGACTGTTCTGTCTCTAAAATTGCATTTATAACCCTATATACCTCCGGTTCAACCTTTTCCGCTTTGATGATTGGGTATTCAGGAGCCATGGATTGCATGATATCTGCAAATTTGGCTATCGTAAATAGCGATGCAATCAGATGAGTCGCTTTATTTACACCGGGTGTCAGTACCTGATAGTGATGAATAACATCTGGAAATACAAAGCCTATATCTCCTTTTTCCATATGGTATAGTTCCTGTCCGACACCAAGTTCTAATGATCCACTTGTTACACAAACGATCTCCAGTGCATCATGAAGATGTGGTTCAATATGTTTTGACTTCCTATTTATTGCTATAATCTCCTCTTTTGTGTCAACATATTTTAACTGCATGAAATACTCCCCTTTGCAATATTTGTCTATATCTTCTTTCGATTTGGCAAGCAATCCTTTTACACCTATCTTATAATCAACTTGTAAATAAGGAAAGGAGGAATTGCAAATGAGCAACCTAAAAAAATATCTGAATGACCTTTTAGTATTCTACACTGAATATTTTGAGCATCCTTACCATGTATAAATACTAAAAGGACTATTTTGTGAAAACTGAATATTTTCTTAAGGCCATTTCACAAAAATGAAGTGGTCCTTTTTTATTTTCAAAATACAGTTCTATCACCTTATATATAGAAAAAGCACTGTCTCATCGAGCAACGACCAGACAACGCTTTCTCCTGTCAATTCTAATTTATGTCTGATGCATCTGTTACTTCATCTGCAGCAATTCCTTTTTCTGCTTTCAGTTTTTTATTTGCATCTTCTACATTCATTCTTGAAAGTACAAACATAATCAATACATCAAAGATTAACGGAAGCCAAAGATACATAAACTGCATCATATCAAGTGCAGACTGCGGCTGAGTTGCATTTGTTCCGATATATCCACTGAACTCAAGCAGCCATCCAACAACAGCGGTTCCAATACCTCCACCGATTTTTACGCCAAGAGAAGTACAAGAGTACATCGTTCCGTCAATTCTCTTTCCCTGTGTAAGATAAGTGTATTCAGAGCAGGATGCGATAACTGCATTCATATCTCCCTGCCACGGTCCCTGACCTAAGGCTGCAAGAGCTGTAAATGCTATCATCAGCGGAACACTGCCCATATATCCTGCAACAACAACAAGTGCTCTACCGATGACTGCTAAGACATAACCTCTTAAGTTCAGTTTATACATACCTTTCCACTTACCAACTAATGTCGGTGTGAAAATCAGGGCAATGATCAGTGGAATATTTACTGCCCATGCAAATTGTCCAAACAAATTCTTATTTTTCAGTACCCATGTCATGTAATAAATGCCAGCTCCAATCATGGCACTATATAACTGCTGTAAAATATATGTTCCACAAATCATCATGTAATATTTGTTTTTAACAAGAAGCTTGAATGCCTGTACCATTCCGTACTTTTCATTATCATCCTTTACTGCTCCTTCGTTAAGTTCTTCCTCAGGAAGTTCCTTAACAGAAAGTGCTGAAATCGTATTTACGACAAGACCAATGATTGCATAGATAATAGCAACCGTTCTCCATGCTGCAGCATCTCCACCACATTTATCTACAAATCCAACTGTAATTGCCTGAATCAGAAGACTTGTTGAAAACGCAAAAATAAAACGGTAAGATCCCATCTGCACACGCTCTTTGCTGTTCTTTGTAATCAGTGACGTAAGTGCTGAATAAGCAATATTGTTTGCTGTATAAAACACACCATTTAACAGTGTGTAAGAGATAAAGAACCATGCATATTTAGCCGTTGTTCCCAAGCTGACTGGTACTGCAAAACAGCAGACCAGCGTAATGGCACAGCCAATATATCCATATAGCATCCAGGGTTTCGCTTTTCCCATTTTACTGTGTGTTTTGTCAATCATTGATCCAAAAAATATATCCGTAAAACCATCAAATAGTTTTGATACGGCAATCAGGGTACCTACGACACCTGCAGCAAGTCCTACTGAGTCCGTCAAATAGACCATCATAAAAGATGTCAGGAACGCATAGACTACATTACCTGCAATATCGCCTGATCCATATCCAATTTTGTTATACCATTTCAAATACTTTTTTTCTTCCATCGAATTTCTTTGCTCCTCATCTTCATCGCACTTAGAATTTCAAAATGTCTAACAGAGTATGATGTCTAATTCTAGTTTTTTCTCTGTTTTTGTCTGATTGCTCTGTATATCCGGACTTTACATAACAATCAGACTCTCTTTCCTTGTTTACGGGTTACATGAAACTTTATTATCCCTTTATATACGGTATCAGTGTAAACTGGAACCGGAATAATACATCATCAAATCGGTACTGATCCAATACAACTGGACCACAACTATTAGAACCAATGCCATTTAGTGCATAGTCAACACAAAATACTACACTATCTGATTCTGTCAGTTCATAATTATGCGTTTTCTCCTCAAGTTCTTCCTGCGTATAATAAGAAGCATTGAATGAGAAGGCATTTTCCGCAGAGACCACAATTCCATATCGACTGTTGTTAAGCTCTATATATTCACAATCATAATGGCTTCCATTTTCCTGTGGGCGAATATAATCCTCATGCAAATCATCTACATTTGCCTGATACAAACCGTGGCTCGCAGCCTGATGTTTGTCACAATAGCTTTCCTGTGGTCCCATTCCAAAGTATCGTACAGCTGAAAGTTTTTTATCCAGGAACATCCTCACACCAAATCTTGGCAGGTCTGGGAATTCATCATCTTTTGTTACTTCAATATCTGCATCAATCTTTCCAGCAGCTTCTATTTTCCATGTGATCGTCACATCAAGAATCTTCTGTACTGTCTCTGCCACAACGGATGCATGGCTTGTAATTTTCACACCATGCTTTCCCTGCACGACCTCTGTCGTGTAAGCTCTTGTATAAGCTTTATCATAATGGGCTTTCTTCCATTCAGACTTAATGTACATATCGTTATCTGTTGGAGCTCTCCAAATATTTAATTCCATCGGATGGTTCAAGTATTCCCGCCCTGCGAATTTCATCTCTGTAAAGAGTGCAGTACGTTTGTCTATGGTATAAGCAAATTCACGCCCCTTGATATGGATCTGTGTATCATTTTCATTTACCTGTAACTCAGAGTCCACTGCTGTTTTTTGTAGCCATTTCTCAGCAAGTTTACATTTTGCACCGTCTTTGCTCACCTCAATTTCATCGAATCCAAGAATATGGTCTTCATCCAACAGTGGCAATTCCTTTTTCAGATGGTAAATAAATTTTAAATAACATTTTCCACTCTCTGGCACATTGATTTTAAGGTTTATTTTTCCTTCACTGTGTGGTGCTGCTGAAACTTCTGGAAGTTTACCTTTGCTGATTACAAGCCCGTCCTGCGTCAGTTCATAACTGATCTTCACATAATCTTTCAAGTCATCAAAATCCATGTAGTTATGAAGCACCAGTTCTCCGCTTTCTTTGTCATAGGAAATAACCCTTGCCGGGCGATAAACATTCTTGTATTCCAAAAGTCCTGTATGTACCGTTCTGTCCGGATATACTAATCCATCCATACAGAAGTTGCCATCATGAATTTCTTCGCCATGGTCGCCCCCATAAGCATATATAGCCTTTCCATTCTCAGCAGTTCCATGAGCAATCGCATGGTCACACCATTCCCAGACAAAGCCGCCGCACATTTTATCATTATCCTGAATCATCTGGAAGTAATCTTCAAAATCTCCAGGTCCGTTTCCCATACTGTGACAGTACTCTACCAAAAGGAAGGGTTTGCTTCCATCTTTATCCAGATATTCCTGAATTTCGGAAAGCGCCGGATACATCCGGCTGTACACATCCAGATTGCTGTAATCATATGTTTCATCATAATTACGGTATCTTGCACTCTCATATTGTGTGATGCGGTCTGGATCAAAATTCTTTGTCCATTCCAGTGCTTTTTCAAAGTTGCAGCCATAAGCACTCTCATTTCCCATTGACCACATAACAATACAGAAACGGTTTTTGTCACGTTCCACCATAAGTTTTACGCGATCAACGATTGCCTCTTCCCATGCCGGATCATCTGCAATCATCTCATTCCATCGTTTGAACCGATTGTAATCGGTGTCTTCTTTTCTGTAGATCATAAATGGACCATGAGCTTCAATATCTGCTTCATCTATCACCATGAATCCATACTTGTCACACATTTCATAGAAAAATGGTGCGTTCGGATAGTGGCTGGAACGGATCGCATTAAAATTATGCTGCTTCATTAACGTAAGATCGGTTGTGAGCTGTTCCAGACTGATTGTAAATCCAGTAACCGGATCGGAATCATGTCGATTGACACCACGGAATTTAATCTTCTGTCCATTTAGGTAAATGACCTGGTCTTTAATCTCTATCTTTCTTAATGCAATGTGATCTACAATTACTTCATTCTCTGTTTCAAGAATCAATTTATATAGATATGGATTTTCTGTATTCCAAAGTTCCGGACTTGCAATTTCTAATACAGCTGTTCCTTCTTCAGCAATACTTCCTAGTGCTACAACTGCTCCATTTCTATCTTCAATCGAAATTTTTACATTTAAGGGAAAGTAGAATTTCATTTCAATTTCTACTTTCGCAAGCATATCCTCAATTCTTGTTTTAATATGATAATCACTGATTGCCTGTTTTGGGCGTTTCAAAATATACACATCCCGAAAAATACCACTCATACGGAATTTGTCCTGATCTTCCAAATAGGAACCATCACACCACTTCATGACCAGAACCGCTATGCTGTTCTCTCCGTCCCGAAGGAGGTCGGTGATATCAAACTCACTGGTCATATGAGAAACCTGGCTATACCCTACATAAGAGCCATTGATCCATACATAAAAGCAACTGTCTACTCCTTCAAAGTTCAAAAAAGCTTTTGATGCTTTCTCATCTCTGCTGTACTCAAAATTATGTACATAAGCTCCACACGGAATATCCTGTGGCACATATGGTGGATCAAACGGAAACGGATACCGGATGTTTGTATACTGGTGTGTATCATATCCTGCCATCTGCCATACACTTGGAACCTGAATCTCATCAAAATTTTCTGTATCATAATTCTTCTCAAAGAAAGAATCCTGAATGTCATAGATGCTGTTAAAATACTGGAACTTCCAAGTTCCGTTCAATAACTGCATACGATCTGACTCTTCTCTGTGTTCCACCAGGTTATCCATTCTTCTGGATGCCGGAATATAATAGGCTCTGGCTGGCATTGTGTTTTCGTGCAGTACGCTTAGATTTTCATAATAACGTGGTACGATCATAAATAACTCTCCTCCAATACATATACTTTTTTGTTCTTTGTTTTCCTAAAGCAAACCTTATACTTTACTTTTTTGTTTACGTTCCTTAGTTATGCTATATATAACTTATCCTAATCCGCAAAATATGTCTATGAATTGGATTAGACAAAATATGCACTAAATGATACAATGATAAAAAGTACGAAAAGAGGTGCTGTCCTATGTATTTGAACACCGGTTATTTAAACCACTCCCATATGGATTTCAAAGACAAAAGTCGCCCACTGGTTGTAGGAAGCTGTGGTACTTACCGTCTTTCCAGACATCCCAAACTTCCGACCTACCGTCCAAGGGGGCGTCTGGATTATCAGATTATATATATCACTGCTGGTTGTGGGCATTTTCATTTTGACAATGTGGATAACGAAACGATTGTCCCCGCCGGCAACATTGTACTGTACAGACCGAAGGAACTTCAGAAATATGAATATTACGGAGAAGATAAGACAGAAGTATACTGGATTCACTTCACAGGAAGCAATGTGAAAAATATCTTACGTCAATATGGGTTTCCGGATAAAGAACGTGTCTTTCAAGTGGGTACATCTAATGAATATGAACAAATTTTCAAACGTATCATTATCGAGCTCCAACGCTGTCAAGACAATTATGAGGAAATGCTTGTCCTTTTGCTACGTCATCTTCTGATCAGTTTCCACCGGGAACTGACAAGAGAGCACATATTAAAAAATGAATATCTTGATCATGAGATGGATAATGCTGTTACCTTTTTCAGTGAAAACTACAATCAAAATATCAATATTGATGATTATGCTGCCTCACGAGGCATGAGTGTCAGCTGGTTTATCCGAAATTTCAAAAAATATACCGGTTCTACACCAATGCAATTCATTGTGGGAATCCGCATCAACAATGCTCAGATGTTACTTGAAACAACAACTTATTCCATCAATGAGATTTCTAAGATTGTCGGATATGATAACCAGCTTTATTTCAGTCGGCTTTTTCACAAGCTGAAAGGATATTCGCCAAGAGAATACCGAAAAATAAGAAATAAGTTATGAAATCTATAATGTCATAAAAACTAAATGTCAAAAAAGGATGCCACCGAATCAAAACAGATTACGTGACATCCTCTTCTTTTTATTAGTGCTATTTTATAAATTCAACCGAATAGTAATACATGTACTCATTATCTGTATTTATATGCTCCCCTGCAATATCCTGTATTGGCAACGAACGCTCTCCTTGTTCGCCATAGATCAGTGTTGCCAATCCTTGCTCTGTTCCGTACTCTATCGTGCTTTTGTTCTCTATAGAGGTCGCAGATCTTCCATAATATTCTCTGTTTGCAACACCTTCCAAGATTGGCGTTTCTGTCATATATTTTGAATATTCATCTGCTGCAATAAGCTTTGCAGTAAAATTATCAAAATCCGGAGTGATGACAATCAATCCATTTTTTGCAGATTTCACGTCCTCATAGGAAAGTTCCAAAACTCGTTTATGAGAAACTCGTTTTCCAGGATGATATTCTGACAAGTAAACGTATAATGCTTGAAATGTATCTTTTGAATTGTATTGAAACATCATGGTTCCATCAATTCCGGACAACAATTCAGCCGTTTTCATTTCTACACTATCCGGATCTACTGCTTCTATATAATTTTGTGGTTGCCGCAATTTATTACATACCATGATTCCAAGAGTAATAGCAAATACTCCCACAGCAATAAGAAGTACAGCAATATTCTATTTCAGATCATAAGCAATTTTGCTTAAAAAATCAATCCCTATTCAAATTCATACCATTCCTTAAATCTCAGTCTTTGAGCAAAATACGATTTTTTTTGTATTCAATCATGCCATCTTTCTGCATTTTAGAAAGCTCGTTGCACATAGTACTGCGGTCAACATTCAAGTAATCTGCTAATTGCTGGCGGTTATATGGAATCAGAAAAGAATTGCTTCCGGCATGTTTTGCGCATTCTGAAAAATAAGACATCAATCGGCCTCGTATGGATTTGGAACTGGTGTGCAAAATCCTTTGTGAAAGTTGCAGACTTTTATGAGCACAGACAGTCAGTAGATTTCGTGCAAGGTTTGTATGAAAAGGGCAGGCGTTTGTGCAGGTAGTCAGAACACGTCCCACATTCATAAACAACACAGAGGTATCTTCCACGGCAGACACTGTAACCAGCATCGGCTGTCCCGGAATACAGGCATATACCTCAGCAAATACAGAACCAGGTGCAACACTTCCTAAAATGCTGGTATTCCCCCAAATATCGTTACAAGATATCATTGCCATGCCTGACAGTACAATGCCGATATTCTCTATAATACTCCCTTCTGAAAGAATTACTTCTCCTTTTTTATAATTGCGTTTTACACTATTCAAACAGCTTAAAAGCGAGGAGATGTCATCTTCTTCTAACCCACGGAATAGCTGCATATCGGATAATTTCATATTTTTTACACTTTCGTTGTTATAACAACAGATTTTTATTTTTAATTATAATATACTATGCCCAGAAAGACAAGAGAAAGGATGGTATAAAATGATTCGAAGAATTATCCAAATAGATGAAGAAAAATGTAATGGATGTGGTGCGTGTACCGAAGCTTGTCACGAGGGTGCAATCGGCATGGTAAACGGCAAAGCAACACTTCTGCGAGATGATTATTGTGATGGTTTGGGAGATTGTCTGCCAACCTGCCCGACAGGTGCAATTTCCTTTGTGGAGAGAGAAGCTGCCGCCTATGATGAAAAAGCTGTGCAGGAAAATATGAGGAAAAAAGCGAAAAGCAATCATGCCGCTGTTCCCCATACAGGCTGCCCCGGCAGTCGAATGCAGCGTATTCAACATTCACAAGAAACAACTCCTTCTGCCCGGGTACAGACAGAATCACAGTTGGGACAATGGCCATGCCAAATCAAACTGGTACCGACTAATGCACCATATTTTGACGGCGCAAACTTGCTAATTACAGCGGATTGCAGTGCATACGCCTATGCCAGAATGCACGAGGATTTCATGCGTGGGAAAATTACGATTATCGGCTGTCCAAAGCTTGACAGCATAGACTACAGCGAAAAGCTGACGCAGATCATTCAAAACAACAACATTCAAAGTGTGACGGTTGTACGCATGGAAGTTCCCTGCTGCGGCGGACTGGAATTAGCTGCCAAAAAAGCGTTGCAGGCAAGCGGAAAATTCATTCCTTGGCAGATTGTTACGATTTCGTTGGGTGGTAAAATTTTGGAATAACAGGAGAGATACTATGAGTAAAAAAATGAAAAACATTGCTCAATCAGAAGTACTGACGCTGAGAGAACAAATTTCTTATCAGGAGGGGCAGGTTGTCAGCAAAACTTTGACACAAAACCAGGCAGTAAGTATTACCCTGTTCTCATTCGCAAAGGGCGAAGAGATCAGTACCCATGAATCGGGTGGGGACGCCTTCGTCACCTGCTTGGATGGTATCGGAAAAATCACGATTGATGGCGTTGAATATCTACTGCACGAAGGAGAATCTATTGTCATGCCAGCAGGCCATCCCCATGCGGTATATGGGCAGGAAGCGTTCAAGATGCTTTTAGTAGTTGTATTTTAATCAAAGCTACATATGTCCACGCTACGTAAAGTTGATGTCTTTTCACTCCTCAACAGAGCAATTAACAACACACTGAAAGTTAATTCAAAATGGACAGAAATATATGGAATATCCATTCAAGGAATCCTAAATTATTGTAAAGAGACATGGTGGATCCAAATCCTTTGGACACTTATTTCTATGGTTATTGGTGCTGTAATTGGAGAATTTATTGGAAAAATTATCTAACCATTACTTATTCTACCTAATTCAACACAAATAACGACAAAAAGCCCTTAGCCATGAGTTTTATACCCACAGCTAAGGGCTTAGTTTATAATATGGATTTATTTGTTGCACAACCGCCTGTCAATCATTCTCTAACCCTAAAACCACTGGATTACAAGAATAATGGCTCTCATGCAACCGTTATCAATTTGTTATCAAAAGACTTTTAAAAATGCTGCAAACCCGCATAAACGCTAGGTTCACTAAGCATTTTTGCTTATTCAAACTCGCAAAGTTTGGTTTGATGTAGGTTATTTTAATGTGGTTATCTATACTGTTTTGTATTGATAATCTATACTTTTTCCACACGTTATTTTTCGTTTCACATATTTTTAGTACCAATCCAGTACCATTGCATTTTTTCATTATTGTGTGTAGTTCAGGTGGCTTGCAGGTTTCTTTTACTACTCACAGAATAATTTTCTGTCGGTTTGCTTGTCCACCTATGGAAATTATAATCTACATCCAATATTTCTGCAAGAAAAAGTTTTGTGGTACTAATCGTTAGTACCACGATTGTTTTCTATGTACTGAGCAATATCAATTACCTTTGCAGGCTTTCTCTTAGTAGCAATCCCTAGTCGTTCCATGTCTAATTTAAAAAGTTCACTCGGATATCCATACGCATCAAATCCCTCTGGCTGGCAGATATCTCTGTTCAGATACTCACAAAGTTCCCATTGATACTTTGCTTCTTTCTCCAGCTTCTTACCAAAATACTGTGCATCCATTACCATTCTGTTAATGCCACCAACCGATTTCCTACCATGAGTTTTGGTTATAGTTGTATCGCCTGACATTTTAAAATACAGCCCTATCTGCTCCTCGGCATATCCCATTTCCTGCATCATGCCATGAATCACACTGCGGATATACATTGTATAGTAATTCCAGTTTCTTGGTTCAATATCTGTCATTGCTATTGTATAACGATTACTGGCATTCACAATAAACAAGACATTTCTTCCTTTTATTTTCGTCAAATGTGTGTCCCAGCAGAACACAAGTGAAGCACCTTTGCTTTCTTCAATCTTTGTTGTTTTTAGTCGATCTTGAACTGCTTTTGTTGCACCAATCTCCATGTGTATCACCTGCTCATCTCAAGTATTCTTTTTACTTCATTCTGTAATTCATCACTAAAGTCTGATAAATCATTATATGTAATTACTTTCAGTCTAATAAGACGAACAATATCCCATATTACCTCTGATTTTTTCAGTTCCATGACAACTCCTAGATGACGTTTATCTTCTTTTATCCGTTTTTCAAGTTCCCAGAATTTCTCTGATGCAGGCTTTTTATCATCATTCAGAAAATTTGCATACTCTTTAACAAGACCTTCCATATAATTTTCCTGCCAACCTGATAATTTTTCTCGAAATAGTTTCCAATCCTTTTTACTTATGTCCATGATTTTGAACCTCCTCAGTCTCATGTTAGTCTCAACAAACAATTTCAAAAATGAGACTACAACATTATAATTTACCTGCAAATCCCGGTTTTATCGCGTTTTGCTATATCATAGAGTCTCACTCAGTCTCAAATCTAGTGAGACTTCGTTGAGACTAACTTCGGAATCACATTAGGTGTTATCATCTTGAATACTATTTCTCTTACTCATTTTCTAAGATATAGTGATAACATCTAAAATTAACACTATATATTTCTCAACAAAATGTCTATTTTATCTTTAATCTTACAATTACAATTTAAATATCCATCTATTTTATCCCATATTTAAATATCAATACAGCAAATAGCTTTTCCAAAATCACTATTTTTTCTCTTGTGTTTTTTATCTCCTCTATAGACATAGTGTTATCAAATGATATTCCGTGTGCAACATTATGTCTCGCCTTTAATGTCTGATTCAAAAAAGTTTTCCACAGACAATCATCTGAAACCTTATTATTCGATAAATTCAATTCAATTGAAGATATATCAATATTATAAGGAAATTCTCTAACTCCTCTAGTTAAAATATCGCTCAATTGCGTTGTTATTTCTAATACAAATTCATTGTCATTTTCAAAAACTTTTTCTATTCTACAATCAGTTATGTACCCCCAAAAATTTCTACCTACAATTTCTTCAAAATACTTTTCTATAACAGATGCTTTAGGGTTCTTGTTGTTCTCATAAAAGAAAGGAGCTATAGTATATTTGATATTTGCCTGTTCAAACAAATCCACCATTTTGGTAATCTTTTTTTCATATCCTTTGTTATCTGTGTCAATAAACTGACTACAAAATGTTCTCTTCATTCTATTTGATGATACTGAAAAGGCATTGTTAATATTTATGTCATCTATTAGACATCTTATAATTTCTTGTAAACACCCTTCTAAATTTGCGACAACTAAAACAATTGCTGCTCTACACAATACATTATATTTATCATCGTCAGTACCTATTTGTTCTGCCATTTGTATAAGAACATTCACTTCATCCCATCTAGCATCAAATTTATCCATAAAATCCGATGCAAATGTACTCATTATTTTAGTACTCCCTTCACAATTTTAATCCTTTTTAGTATTTTTGACTTATCATTCGTGCTTCCATTTATGCTATCTATAAAATCATCATTAAAAAACAATTGTTTTAACCTTTGTTTCATTTGTGTTGTAATGGTAAATGTTTCATCTTCCATTATCTTATCTGAAATAGCAATAGAAATAGCATCATATACGGCTGCATTAAAATGTGATTGCAACTTCAATTTTTCATTTTCCACCTTATACTTTGCAAAAGCATCCGTTCCCAATTGAATAATTATAAAGCTCATAACTTTTTCAAAATGTTTTTTTAATCTTTCTAAATCATTAGAGTCAAATTTATTATACTTATCCATCTGTTCAGAAAGAAAATCTTTAAAAGATTTTTTCATATTTTCTCCTTCTCCATCTATATATGAATAAAATCTTAATACATATTCAACATCTTGCATTTTTTTAACTTTATTATTTTCTTCTGGATTTTTCAAATCAATTCCAAGTAGTTTTCTAAAATCTTCATTTTTAGCCAATTCTTTTATAATATCATTAAATTTTCCTCTATAAATTGCATTTCTTAATTCTTGTGACTCAAGCTGAACTGCCCCTGAATTCAGTCTTTCAAAAATATCAAATTTAACTTGTGGATCAACTGTCGAATCAATGCGCAAACACTTTATCGTTCTTTCTTCCAATCTTCTTATTAAAAAAGGTGGTAAATCTTTATAATATGATCCATTTAAAAGTTCCAATACCTCCAATCCCTCCAACTTATATGCATTTGTCATAAATCCATATATTGCAGTAAGACGCTGTTGACCATCTATCACGGAATATCTTGCCACATCATCATCTACTTCTTCATCAACATCAACATCTTGTGACAAATACACTGTCGGAATAGGAATATTTAGAATTAAACTTTCCATTAATCGAGATGATTCTGAATCATTCCATCTATGGTTCCTTTGATAATCGGGATTTAATTTTATAATTCCTTTTTTTATTTTTTTTACAAGAGTTTCTAAATCATATTCTATATTTTGGGTTTTTACGGTTCTTTCCTTTGCAACTATCTGTAATTTTTCTAAATTATCTTTTAAATTTGAGCTAGCCATTTTACCATTCCTTTCTTTATAAATTCTATTATATAATTTTCCATTCTCCACCATTATCTGGACCTTTTCGTTCTATGATACCTTTATCCTTTAATTCTGATATATATCTTGCAATTGTTCTATCTGTAACATCTAAGGCTGTTCTTAATTCATCAATAGAAATATTCGGATTTTCCGAAATCATTTTCAAAATTTTACACGCTTTAGAAAGCTTCTTCTTAGAATATTTAGGCATTAACTGTTTGATTTTTTCTTCCGAAATTTCTATGACATTTTCTATGACATTTTCTATGACATTTTCATCAGATTCCTTTTCCATCTTCATCACAAGTGTCACCTGATCAAGATTTGTATCTTCTATCAATTCAGGTTTTATCCATCCTTCTGACTTCCACACATCAAGAATTGTCGGAAATCCAGAGCCAGCATTATCGCCAAATCCAACCAATCTAAGCATAGTCTGCATATGAGGATTTCTTGACTTTGAATTACCTCCACGATAAATATCCTCTAGCGGAAGTTTCAAAATTCCCGGATTTGTAAATTCGAACGAATCAGATCTCTTAATTACTTTCAATACTCCTGCATCCATTAAGTAATCCGCGTGAATAATCATATTTACAAAGCCTTCACGAACTGCTTTGTGAACCGGAGTATCATCTATACGCTGAACGCCACCTTCCAATTTAAATGGCTTTTTTAAGTCCTCCGTTAATTTAGGTGTTACTTTGGTAAAGAAATTAAACAGGTTATTTTCCCATGTGCCATCATAGGTAATTCTGTCATTCCAGCGAATATCTGCTGTCACTTGACTCTCATTACGATAGTCCATAAAAACATTATCAAAGCGTTCTCTGATAGCCTGTCCTGTACCAAACATCAAAAGTCCTGCTAATGTCAAGCCTTCTACTCCAGTTTTTCTATCTTTCCTATAGCCACCCAACTTTTCAAGAAAAGACTTGTCATCTAAAGCATTCCATACATGACCATCATTTCTGATTTCAAAAATCTGACGATATTTTCTTAATGTTTCTTTATCAATATCATCCATTGAATAATACTCAATTATTTGATTATCGTTTCCCTCTGGATTTTGATCTCTTATCATCCCTCTAATCTCATGCTCTGTCGCATGATAATCGCCTTCATGATTTCTTTTATATGTTCCCTTATAAGGATTTTCTCCAACATATACCGGACGCATATTAAAATCAGCTCTAGGAACATGAATCACAACTAGACTTATACTGCCATCTTCAACAATCTTTACATCGTCATCAGTTAATAGGTTTATATTCACCTTATTTCCATTAATCGTATTCCAAAAATCTTCTTTCTGCTTAGGCGCATCCTCTATTCCTTGTATTATAAATCGTTCCTTCGGATCAGTCTTTGTTTTATCTTCTCTTACTCCAAGTATGATATATCCACCTTTTGTATTGGCAAATGCAGAATATGACTCATATGCAGATTTTGGTACATTTTTTTCTGCTTTTTTGCACTCTATATCAACTTTTTCGCCTTGGTAAATGAGCTCCTTTAACTCCTGCATATTCATGTGTTGCACCCGCTTTCTTTATTACATTAATCTCCTAATCCTATCTGCTCTGTAATCTTTAAAAAGTAAAATTTTCTTTTATAAAAGAGGAGTATCATTATATTGCTTTCTTTTGCATTTTGTTATATTTAAGTAAATATTGTTAATCAAATTAATACTTGTTAAAATTGCTTCTCCACAATTCAATTTTTTAACTTGCTTAACAGAATATTCATCTAAATGATTTTTTACTGTTCGTATCTCATCATCATGTGTTAACCGATGAATTAATAGTGTTATCTGCCTCTTAATTTCCCTTTTCTCCTGCTTCAGTTCGTCCAGTTCTTCCCGCACTTCCACATGCCATATCTGATATTCCCGGTACTGCTCTTCATTCTTAATACTGCGTTTCCGGCTTGAGCTTTCTTTGTATATCTCATGCTGTCTGTCCTCAATCTGCTGAATCTTTTCTTCCTGCTCACTTCTAAAATTCACCAGTTCCACAACATCTTTAATGTCATTATTCACAAGCAACAAATATTCGTCCTGTAACTGATGAAATCTCTTCAAATCTTCCGTATACTTTGCTCCGCCAACTACAAACCGCTTCTGTCCAACAATCCTTAGCCTATATAGCTTTGCATAAAACTTCTTCTGGAATGGTGACAGTTTCGCCTTGTGCAACCCTCTAATATCAGACGAATAAAAGTAAGGCTTTGCCATCCAAGGCATATCCACATGATGCCTTAGCATATCTTCTGAAAACATTTCGTCTAGCTTTGCAAGTTTATGATAATACCGAAATCCCGGTGCCTGCACCTCCATCCACGCATCTTTCTTAAATATATATCCAAGACTTTTCATCAGATATTTAAAATGCTCCACATTTCCTGCAGCATATGCACACATCTTAGCATCACGAAGAATTATTTCTTTCATGGACATTTCCTTTTCCCACTTGTCCCTGCTGATATTCTTTGGATTCCTGCTGTACTCTGCCGGTATGATAGCAAGCCCCAGTTCATCACAATATTTATTTGTGATAGGCTGGAGATGGTTCTTCCAGTTGCTTTTCGGTGAATTGTATTTCTTACCGGTTGTCATGCTTACACTGTTCCAGATCAGATGCCCATGCATATGCTCTCTGTCAGTATGGACTGCATACACCGCCTCATAATCATCACCAAGCACATCCTTTGCAAAGTGTTCCAGGACATACATTGCCTGTTCTGCTGTTACTTTTTCTTCCGGTGAAAATGATATGATCACATGATACCCCTGCCTTTTACCCGTCTTATGAAAAATGTTCTTTGTCTCTTCCATCTGCTCAAATGCTGTATCCGGCAGGCAGTTAATACCGCCCACCAGTACACATTCTTCTGTCTTATCTGGATTCTGAATATATTCCAAAGCATTCTTTAGGTGTGATGCTGGATTTCTACCTTCCGATTCCATGATATTTAGGATCTTTGTAATCGCCATACTTCCAGCACCTCCCCGAATGTTTTCTTTACATCATCCAGACTGTTCTGCAGTTTATCAATATCGCTGTAATATAACTTTCCCTGTGAATTGCCAAGCTTTACTGCCTGATTAATATTATTTGCAATACCGGCAATAACACGTATTACTCTTGCCCTGTCCTCTGGATAACTTGTATCTATGTTACCGCCTGTCCGGATCAATTCTCTTATATATGCACTTGCTGTCATTCCGGTTCGCTTAAGTGATGCTTTCAGAATATCCATATCTTTCTCTAACAGCTTCACAGATATCTTATAATCTTTCCTGTCAGACTTGTATCTCCTCTTTCCATCTGCCATACATTTCTCCCCTTTCGTAGTTTTCTAATGCTGTATCAAACCAATCTCTTTTTATCTGTACCATTGCTTTTCCAACCTTTCTTAAAAATGTGTTCATAAGTTTTGCAAGATGCGGAAAAGGTCGGACCTTTTCCCGAAAAAATATAAACGCCATCAGCGTTTACATAATTTTTCGTCTTGGCAGGAGCACCTGCACCCTGTATATAATATGTGGTAGTTAATGTACCACCACAATTACTGATATGGTGGCACTTTTTGCCATCACTTTACTGTTTTAGTGGCGTTTTCCGCCACCACTTTTCCATTTTGATGGCACTTTCCGCCACCATGACTTTTTTCTCGCTTATCTGAGTGGTGGCGCTTTTTGCCGTCACTTTACTGTTTTGGTGGCGCTTTTTGCCCCCACTTTTGCATTTTGACGGCACTTTTTGCCCCCACACTTTTTCGGCTCTGATTTATGCGGGGGCGCTTTCTGCCCCCACTTTGTGGTTTTGGGGGCGCTTTTTGCCCCCACACTAATGAAACTGCATCACTACATCCATAATAACGATTTCCTCTGCCATCATCCTAGTCTGTGTTCTTAGCTGTAACTGTTCTGTAAAGGAATTTGGGTTCTTTGGCTTATGCTTTTTCAGCCACTTAGCTTCAATATCATCGAGCAGCTCATATGCTGTATCATTGACTTCATCTGCTCGCTCTTCAAGCTCCCCGAACCGCACCAGACTCTTATATCTCATTGGATATTCTTCCTTGATATATTTAATCCACATTCGCCCATACTTTCCTACTTCTATATCTGCCTTCTCTGTCCCTGCGACAAGAACCGGATAGAAGATTCCATCCCTTTCTTCATATGGGATACCTAGCTTTTCAAATGTTGTCTTACTCATAATGATTACCGCCTTTCTCATCACTTTGCAGAATATCAAGCACATGCTTTAATGGAACCAGCAGTTCTTCAACATCTATACCTCTGTCTGCTTCATCTAATGTCTGTAATTCTTCCAGTATCGTATCAAGATGCACCTGTACTTTCTTTGCCACCTTCATTCCACCAACAACCCTGATTTCATGCTTCAGAAGACATTGGATGATATAATCCTGTTTTGAAAGTCCGCTGAGTGAAACCTTCACATTCAGCTCCTGTGCTTCCTCCGGTGACATACGAAACGCTACTACAACATTTCTCCATCTGTTCTTGGCATCCAGCCTTTTCTCGCTCATAATAATCTGCTCCTTCCGATATAAAATCTATTCTTTTAATTTCAGCTTCGTATATCCAGCAAAACTTGTACCCGCATTATCAGACTGCCTTGTACTTATCAATGCTTATAATCTTTTCCGAAGCCGCATCCATATCAATCATAGGTGCTGTTTCCTCTGTCTGCATGATTTCTACATCATCATCCTGCTCTTCACAATCCTCAAAGCTTGCATTGACAGCATCAAGTCTGTCCGCCATTGCCATCTGCTTTGACGGAAACAGATGCGAATAACGATATGTGATATCAATGCTCTCATGACCAACCCTGTCAGCTATTGCAACTGCGGAAAACCCGAGGTCGATCAGATGTGAAATGTGCGAATGCCTTAGATCATGGATTCTGATTTTCTTCACACCGGATAATTTGCAACCACGCTCCATCTCATGATGAAGAAAGCTCTTTGTTACCAGAAAAATCCTGTCTGTTGGTGTCTGGTCATATAACATTGCAAAATATTCCTGCATTTCTTCGGCAAGGAACTTCGGCAGCTTGATTGTTCTGTTGCTCTTAGGTGTTTTCGGTGTTGTAATAACATCCTGCCCCTGCAGCCGCTGATACGATTTATTTATTCTGACTGTGTTCTTTTCAAAATCAAAATCTTCCATCGTAAGTGCAAGCAGCTCACCTAATCTCATTCCCGTCCAGTACAGCATTTCAAATACATAAAATGAAACCGGCTTATCAATCACCGCTTCTGAAAACTTCTTATATTCTTCAGTTGTCCAGAAAAGCATTTCCTTCTTTTCTTCCCTGCCCATATTTCCAGCCTGCCTTGCCGGATTTGATTTCAGATTATAAAACCTGCACGCATGATTGAATATCGCACTTAAGATGTTATGCATTGTCTTCTTATAAGTCTGGGAATAACATTTCCCATTCTCATAACGGAATGCTACCATCTCATTCTGCCACTTGCGTACATCTCCCGGTGTAATCTCATTCATCTTAAGATTCCTGAAATATGGAAGTATCTTTGTATCCACAATTTGTTCTTTTGTAAGCCACGTGTTGAGTTTGACATAATTTTTCACATCCTCTGTATACAGCTTCCAGAACTCTCCAAATGTCATATCCAGATTGTTCTCCTGCCGTATTTTATAATTCCTCTCATAATCAAGTGCTTCCCTCTTTGTTGCAAAGCCTCTTTTCTTTATCTGTTTGTTTTCCCCAGTCCAGTCCTTACAATAGAATTTGACGAACCAGGTGCCTGTCTTACTGTCTTTATAAGCTGGCATATTCATCATCTCCTTCTTTCCATATGCAGAAGCAGATGCCTAAGCCGTATCGCTCCTGCCCTGCCTCCGCATTAATCTTCTTACCTGTTGCTTATCCTGCATCACTCATACCATAAATGCGTTCTTCAAAATATTTTCTACTTACTTTTCCACGGATTACAATGTAACCCTTCCTTTCAAGTTCACTGTTGATCTGTCTCATAAGCTTGTATGCTGCTGATCTTGAAATTCCAAGAATCTGCATCACATCTCCTACTTCTAAAAACTTTTCGTTCATGCCTTTCACCACCTTTCCTTTATAAATTTGTTTTGGCGTTTCTCCATACCAGTTCTGCTGATGTCACAACCAGCCTCCTTACCTGAGATAATCTCCTGTAATACCGCCCGCTCCTGCTCGAGGTACTCGGTCCGCTTGGGGGAGTGTCTACATTCGCTCGATTCATATGAGTGTCCTGGCAAATGCCTGTTAGATTTCTGATACCGCTCATTCAGTTGTTTTTCAACACCATATAGTATAGATAATTGAATTGATATTATTCTATACCGTATGGTATTGAATTGTAAAGAAGTTTTTCTAATGTTCTTGTATAGAAAAACTTCCATTTTCATTTTTTCCGTGTTATACTGTCTTTAACAGTCCATCAGAGACAGATAAACGGAGGTAACTACACTATGACAATTGGTGAAAGAATAAAGAAAATACGGGTATTCCGTAAAATGACAATGGACGACTTGGGCGGTGCACTTGGATTTGAGGGCAAAAATATGTCTGTCCGCATATCCCAGTATGAAACCGGTGCCCGCATTCCCGGTGAAGATATGATTCTAAAACTTGCTGATGCTTTGCACTGCAATTACAAGGCAATCTCTGATTACAGCCTTGGTGCTGCTGAAGATATCATTGAAACACTTTTCTGGCTTGAAGAAAGTGCCACATCACTTCCTGCACGTGGAAAAGGTACAAGATTCCCAGAGTACACAGCTCCCGGCAACCTGATTCATCTGACTGCAATGACTCCGGCAAAACCTTCCGAGGCTGCCAGACCAACTTACAATGAAGATGATTATGAAAGTGCAGGCTCACCTGTCGCATTAACTTTTGAATATGGATTGGTAAATGATTTCCTTACGGAATGGTGTGAAATGAAAACGAAATTAAATAATGGAGAGATTTCTCCAAATGAATATTTTGAGTGGAAAATAACATGGCCTCAGGCATAAATGAAACTATTCCTGCACAGCTTACTTTAGTACCAAAATAGTACCACAAGGCAAAAAACAAGCTCGCAAATGCCCATTTTACTAGGCTTTGCGAGCTTTTAAAAATTATTCAAACTCAATCGTTCCCGGCGGCTTACTGGTCAAATCATAAAATACTCGATTGACCCCTTTCACCTCATTGATAATTCTACTCATTACCTTCTGAAGTACTTCAAATGGAATCTCCGCCGCCTCTGCAGTCATAAAGTCCACCGTATTCACAGCTCTTAATGCCACCGCATAATCATAAGTTCTCTCATCCCCCATAACACCGACACTTCTCATATTAGTAAGGCCGGCAAAATACTGACCGATGCTGCGGTCCATTTTCGCATTCGCAATCTCCTCACGGTAAATGGCATCTGCATCCTGGACGATACGTACTTTTTCCGCTGTCACTTCTCCCACAATGCGAACCCCAAGTCCCGGTCCTGGGAATGGCTGACGGAATACCAGATACTCCGGAATTCCCAGTTCCAGTCCGGCTTTTCTCACTTCATCTTTAAAGAGATCGCGGAGAGGCTCGATGATCTCTTTGAAATCAACATAGTCCGGGAGACCTCCTACATTATGATGGGATTTGATTACCGCAGATTCTCCACCCAGACCGCTTTCTACGACATCCGGGTAAATGGTTCCCTGTACAAGGAAATCCACAGCGCCGATTTTCTTCGCCTCTTCTTCAAATACACGAATAAATTCTTCTCCGATAATTTTTCTTTTCGCTTCCGGATCTTCCACTCCTGCCAGCTTATCGTAAAATCTCTGCTGTGCATTTACACGCACAAAATTCAGATCATAGTTTCCTTCAGACCCGAACACAGCTTCCACCTCATCGCCTTCATTTTTACGAAGAAGTCCGTGATCAACGAACACACAGGTCAGCTGATCTCCAACAGCCTGGGAAAGAAGCACTGCTGCCACAGATGAATCCACTCCGCCGGATAACGCACATAATACTTTTCCACTTCCAACTTTCTCTCTGATCTGTCGAATAGACTCTTCCACAAAGGAATCCATCCTCCAATCGCCTGCGCATCCGCAAACGTTCAACACAAAGTTGGACAACATATCTTTTCCCTGTTCGGTGTGAAGAACTTCCGGATGGAACTGAATTGCATACAGTTTGCGTGCTTCACATTCAGCTGCCGCTGTTGGACAGTCTGCCGTATGAGCTGTAATTTCAAACTCTGGTGCCACTTCGGAAATATAATCGAAATGACTCATCCAGCAAATCGTTTTTTCGGACACTCCTGTGAAAATCTTGGAACTTGTTTTGTCAATCAGGACTTCTGTTTTTCCATATTCTCTGACATCTGCCCTCTCTACTTTTCCACCTAGAACGTGCATCATCAACTGAGCGCCATAGCAGAGCCCCAGTACTGGAATTCCCAACTCAAAGAGCTCTTTCTGGTAGGTCGGGGAATCCGCCTCGTAGCAGCTATTTGGCCCACCGGTCAGAATAATTCCCTTCGGATTCATTTCCTTGATCTTCTCAAGATCTGTTTTGTAAGAGTAAATCTCACAGTATACATTGCATTCTCTGACGCGCCGTGCTACAAGCTGATTATATTGGCCACCAAAGTCAATAACAATCACTAATTCTCTTTTCACAAGATGATCCTCCTTTTATTTTACTACTTATGATTCTTCTATTTTATTACCATATAGGAATTTCCTGTAAAGTAAAAACAAATTTTATTATATGACAGATCCCCTCTATTTGCAAGAAAATCTGTTGTTTTCGCCCAGTTTATTCCCACATTCTTAAACACAAAAACTCCTCATCGTAACTATTGTACGCTGAGGAGCCTGATTTTTCGAGTTATATCTTATGCTGCCAAATATTCTTCAATTTCTTTCCACAGATCTTCGCATTCGTCTTCATATACTTTCAACTCAATTTCTCTATGAAAACCAAGATTCATAAGTCCTAACAGAGATTTTGCGTCTACAATACATTTTCCGCGTTTCATATCCATATTATAAGGATACTTTTCCACCTTTTTTACGAATGCCAGAACATCCTCAGGGTTTCTAAATACTACGTTCTTCTTGTTCATAAAAATCTCTCCTTTTCTACACTTTCCTATCTTAACACACTTGTTTCGACAAAAAAGTGGAAATTTCTTGGAAAAGTGGCAATATTTTAATCAATCTTTCTGTTTTCTATACTCTGTTGGTCGCATCCCAACCTCCGTTTTGAATACTTTACTCATATATTTCGGATCTGAATAACCTACCATCTTTGCAATTTGATTCAATTTCAAAGTGGACATTCGCAATAACTCCTTAATCTTTTCAATTCGAAATTTTCGTATTGTTTCCGTGAATGATTTTCCTGTCTCTTTCTTAAATTGCGTACTCAAATACTCCCCAGATACGTGAAGCCTAGAGGCAATCTCTTCCAGCGTAATACCCTGATTATAATATTCATGAATATATTGCTGCGTCTTTCTAACCAAGAGACTAACCTCGTCCTTTCCTTTTTGCATATCCGACAGCATTTGCTCAAAACATGCCCATGCCACGCGTTCAATTTCTTCCCAAGTAATTGCTTCTATAATTGCAAAAATTGCATCCTTGGCTTGATAAGCTTTATTCAAAGGCCCCAATTCTTTCGCCACACTGATTGCCGTCAAAAAATATCGAACGCACGCCTCTTTTATTTCTCCCGGACTACATGGAGTGTTAATACAATAATCCCGGAAAAGATCCAAATTATGTTGAAACTGCTCTCTATTCACCTCTACAAAGGCTTCTCTTATCTTCTTTTCCAAATCGATCGGATAACGGATCGGCAGCACTTTTGCCTCTTCAATCTTTGATTGACTAATCAGCACGCCTCGTCCAAATATGAGATTCCATTCTACATTTTTGCTCATTTCCAGCATTACATCTCGTATCCCCCAAATCCCCTCGCAAGTTCCCCATGTACAAATAAGTGTTTCTCTGATCTTCCCACACAACATCGGCACAACTTTCCGTTCAAAATAAGTACGCATTTCCTCCAAATCATCAATTTTATAGATGACCATCAAAAATGCCTGCTTATAAGGAAACGAAACAACAAACGAGCGAAATGTTTGATTCCGACTGCTGATATCTTCCAACATAATGTTTACCACTTCAGCCGCCTTACAATAGTCTTCCCGCAGACCGACTCCGAATACCGCAAGCTTTTCTTTCTTTTCCATCTCATATCTGCTTTTTAAAATATTTTCAATTTGTTCATTTTCTTCTAATTGCCCGGTAATTGCATTTAATAATAAATATTTCAACGAAAAAACAATTCCCAGTCCCTCTTCTTCATATTGACTTTTATGTTCTTCCATCTCTATCCTCTCCAACCTTTCCGGTTCTATCATCATCTATCTGCAATGATTATATCATATCATAAAAAAGGTTGGGAACCCTATGTTTTCCCAACCTTTTTCTTACCGTTGTCCTATATGAAGATATTTTTCCCGTGTCGCCATTCCTCCGCGAATGTGTCGCTCAGATTTGTTAAGATCCAATACTTTTCTGGCTTGATTCGCAAGCGCCGGATTAATCTGCAAGAGACGTTCTGTAACGTCTTTATGTTTGGTCGTTATTATTTAGAGCTGTTTTATTTTCACATTCTTCTTCCACTAAAATGCTTTCATTTAATCCCAAATCACCTAGTAAACGAAGGTAAATATCCACATTTCCATCTTTGTCTACTTCTATTTTCTTAATCAGTCTCTTTAACTGTACATTGGTCATCTCATGAACATCTGTAATATCCTCAATCTGCTTAAAGGTATCATTTAAGATTTTTTCCATCTGATCTCCTTTTGTCAAATTACTGGATACCATTTTCAATTCATTTTCCAGACGATCCAGTTCTTGGCGAGTACCCCCTAACTTATCATTCAATTCTTCTCTGGAAATCAAATCATCGGTATACATATCCATATATTTCTGTCGCATTCTCTGTAATCTAGCAATCTGCAAATTCAATTCCTTCTCGTACTCTGCATTTTCATCTTTTGCTTTGTACACTCTTTGGAATTCTTTCACAACATAGTCAATTACTTTATTTTTTTGCTGAAGAACCCGATTAAAATATTCCTGTAAAATCTGAATCAATTCTTCTTCATCTACAACCGTTTTATTTGGACAGCTATCTGCTCCTTTTCCATTTCTTCCGGAACAAACCCAACGCACATACGTATTTTTGTAAGTACGAACTGTTCTTCGAAAGGACCAGCCACATTCTTTACATTTAATCAATGTAGAGAATAAATACTTGTTGCTTTGCCTCTCATGATTCAGATTGAATGCATCGTTCCTTCCACGAAGAATTTCTTGTGCTTTTTCAAACACCTCATCTTCAATCATACGAAGCTCCGGACGTTCCACAACAAGCCATTCCGTCTCATCCTTCTCTCTTCTTTGGCCAGTCAGAAAATCACTGATTTCCTGCTTTCCATTGATAATCTTTCCCGTATAAATCTCATTGGTCAAAATTCGGCAGATGGCATTCTGACTCCATTTACAGTTTCTCTTTGTCCGATACCCCTTTTCATTCAGCATATTGGAAATCTTGGCAGCACCGTAACCTTCTTCTGTATACCACTTATAAATTTGCTTTACAACCTTCGATTCTTCTTTGTTGATTTCAAGATTGAAATAATCTCCGATTGTTTTATCGTATCCGTATACAATGTTAGGAACTCGTCCTTTTTCTGCGTTTAGTTTTTTACCAAATTTCACTCGTTTTGATGTGTTAGCACTTTCTTCCTGAGCCAATGCTCCAAAGATTGTAAGAACAAACTCACTATTTCCCATACTTGTCATATTCGCTGTAAGGAACTGTGTTTCAATACCTAACGCTTTCAGCTTGCGAACATTCTGTAAAAGATCTACGGTATTTCTGGCAAAGCGAGAAATGTCCTTTACAACGACCATATCAAACATTCCTTTTTCCGCATCAGACATCATACGAAGAAATTCTTTACGGTTTTTGATTTTGGTTCCAGAAATACCTTCATCTGCATATAATTTTACTAAAACATCTCCGGTACGCTGAGTGTATTCGGAGAAAAATTCCTTTTGAGCTTCTAAACTGTTGAGCTGGTCGGCTTTATCTGTGGAAACACGGCAATATGCTGCTATCTTCATAGTGTTACCTCTCTGTATTAAACTTATTTTCTGTTACATCTATATTATATATCAAAATAAAGATTCGTAAACAGAAAAACAAGATATTACTGATAAATTCAATAATATCTTGTTCCACTCTTGGATATTTCTTATCTAGACCTAATCTACTTTCTCGAAAAATTACGTCTTTTTTACTTTACATTTTGATACAACTCCTGTATAATCAGCCTTGTAAAAACATAGACTATATTGTGCTGTAAGACTTGGTAGCTATTTATAGTTGCTATAGCCTAAAGGTACAAGCGAGATTATCAAGGGGTTTCTTGAACGGTATTTGTTTACAAGTGCTTTAGTCAAGAAGCTCTTTTACTTTCCCCACTTTAGATAATCATAAATTCTTATTAATCTTCTTATATTGGTTCTTGTAGCAGTCTTTTCATTACGCAAAATATTTACATCATTTTCAAATAAAGTATATAGCACTGTTTCCAATTCCCTTAAATCCATCTGATCTTCAGTCAGATATGCCATTAATCTTGTTGCTTTTTCTAAATTCTCCTTTTCATTTTCCCATATTTGAGCAACCGAGGTGTATTTTCCTAAGGCACTTCTATTTTTCCTATATGTCTCAGAAATCAATGAATCAAATTTTTGTCCACTTACCACTTGTTCACATTCTGGAAAATCTTTTGTTGCCATACTTAAATATTTGTTAATAGGCAATTTCCCAGAATTTTGCGTTAACATTTTAGGGACTGCATATTCCAATAATTCGTCTGCCGAAAAATCTAAGTCCCCAATTATAATATCCCTATACAACTCATTACTCTCTAAACCACTCAAACCTTTTAATCCAAATTCAGATGCTTTTGCAATGGATAAAATTAGTTCCTCATCTGCAACACGTTCATCTTCGATTGAAGCAACTCGCAATTTCCCTGTCGGTGTACTTGTTAATGTAAATTCATATAACTCTTTCTTAAAACGTCGTAAAATCCTGACTGGTAATTTTGCTCTTATACTATCAAGTTCATTATACAACAACATAAAATCAGATAAGGTAATCTTTTTCATTGTTAACGGCTTATCCTCAATCATAATTGTATAAGGTGTTACCTCCGCACCTTTTATATTTTCTTTATACTCAATAAAAACAAAACGATCTTCCAACCTTTCTACTTGAGACTCATCCAAACAGTTTACGATTGATCGAATAATACTTTGAATATTACTGTCTCCAATAGAATAACCTATAAAAATAATTGGATATTCCATAAAAATGGTCATAAGTTTTGCTGCTAAATAAGCACTCTTTTCCTGAAATTCTATATAATCCTCTTCGTTAATTACAATACTACCTGGCTCTTCTATCGAACCATGTATTTTATAAATTTCTGCCACACCTTGAATTGGTGAAAAAATTAATTGTGACTGTCCTACATATTTACAAAACCCTTTAAAATAGTCCTCTAAAAACGAATCATAATTTGTTGTAATAACACCTGCAATACTCTTCTCCGATATCTCGGCTAATTTTTCAATTTCATTTTGATATGATTCTACAACACTAGCCTTCCTACTAATGTAAGCTCCTAATTCAGCTTTAAACGGCGAAATTCCATTTTGAATTTCTTCTAGCATCTTCTTTTCTACTGTCCTAATGCTCTCGTCTAAAAACCATTTTTTATCAAAATCTTTTTGAATCAATTCTGCCACTTTAGGCAAAATCCCTGCTTTACACACCATGCCTTTTGCCTGATTCTCATATGAACTATATGAAAATTCATCATTACGGATAATCTCCGCAAAGTGCTTGAGCAATCCTTTCCAATCGGGCAAATTCAAGTATCTTCTCGTCAACCCTGAACCCACAAACAAGAATGGTGTTGTATTAAATTTTCCGATAATCTCTCCTATCGTCATCATCTTTCACTCCTCTTCCGCAATCTCCATCAGCTGCCCACCTTAGCATTGTTGATTTTCTAATTATCTTGACTTAAGTTTACCCTTTTTCCATCAATAACACAAGTAAACCTGTACTCCAAAATCTTTTATTTTTCCTCCTGCTTGTCCTCTTCCGCACTCTTCTCAGCTACCTCCTGCATAACTCGTTCAACCTTCTTCGCATTCACCTCAATAAATACTTTTAATATGTAATCGGCGGTCACTTCCGCAGTATTCGGATTATGAAAACGATAATTCAGTTTTTGTTTCTTCATAGCGGTGCTCCCACCTCCCTTTTCTCTTTGTCCATTACTATGAAAATACCTATTAAAATAGACCTTAACCATCATTTATTCGTAATTACTCTGTCATTGGCGGCTGGCAAAGGTATCTATAAAGACTGCCAATACCAAAGTAGTTTTTTGCCAATGTCATCTTTTATTCTGTGATTAACGCAACTGTTTTTCTTCCCTGACACCAGTCGTAACTCAGTCTGTTTTCCAGCTGCTTTCTTGCATCTCTTCCTGTTCTGGAAGAGATCCCATAGGCTAGTAGTTCTGCCTCTAATTCTTCTAAACACATCACTTTTCGTTTGGTTAATAACTCCAGGATCAATTTCTGTGCCTTTTCCAGTTTCGTTTCCTTTTTCGTTCCTGCTTTCCCCATCAGCAGATCTTCAATGGATATATCGTATTCTCCTAACCATTTTAAGCCTTCTTCTCCTAAAGAAAACGCTACCGGATTTTCCTTCTTAGCAAGAGAATCCTTTTGCTGATATACCACTCGGATATCCTGTTCCTTCTCTTTTTCCACCTTTTCTACAAATAAGATGCTTCGTACTGCCGCTGCGATATCAATGGATCCTAGGGAACGGTAATCGCTCTGACTTCCCGACGACTTATTCAAATGTCCAATGAGAACAATGGCACATCCAGTTCTCTCTGCAATCGTACTGAGATGCCGGAATAATGGCCGTATCTCATTGGCCCGGTTCATATCCACATTGGCTCCCAGATAGGCCTGTATGGGATCCATGATCATGAGGCGTACATTGTTCTGGCGGATGGCTTTTTCAATCCGATCGTCCGTCATAGAAAGCTGTTTTTCTTCTTCATTGATGAATCGCACCCTTGTCATA
The DNA here is from genome assembly GCF_037890115.1 of Dorea sp. ICN-14282. Lineage (NCBI taxonomy): Bacteria > Bacillati > Bacillota > Clostridia > Lachnospirales > Lachnospiraceae > Dorea > Dorea sp. ICN-14282. The sequence continues at coordinate 311,006 of NZ_JBBKBH010000002.1, forward strand.
TCTGCACCACATTTTGCTAATCTAGGCTTAATGGTATCTGCTATCCCATCCTCTGCTGTTTGATACAACACATTAAAGGGTTCTATGGGAAGTGCATTGGGAAGTTCTTTTCCATTCGTACAGTATGCGGCGATTGCCATTGCAAGCCACGTTTTTCCTTTTCCCGGATTCCCCTGGATCAAAGTAACCTTTCCAAAGGGAATGAATGGATACCATAACCACTGAACCACCGTTTCCTCAACCTCCGACATCTTCATGACCGGAACTGGTTTTTCCCTGGCATCTCTCCAACACATCTGCTTTGCCATATTTTCTACCGGAACTTCTGCTACCAGACATTCATTCCAGTCTTTCTTCACCGGTTCTAATCGGTACACACTCAGTTCCTCCGGAATAAGAGAAACAAACTGCCTGCATCTCTCATTTCCAGGCTCATCATTATCCAGACACAAGTAGATGGAATGGATATGAGGATATTCTGTATACATCCGTTTCATTGCTTTTTCACTCAATCCTCCTAGGGAAATATAACTATGCTTTTCCCATTCTTCCGGAACTGCAGTGATATAAGACAAAAGATCAATGGGGGATTCAAACACAAACAGTTTTTCATCCGTTCCTATATGGCCAAATCCATAGGCTTTTTCCGAACCTCTTGCCTCCCCACGATATCGGTTCTCATCGGTTCCCCGCATAGCTGCATATCTGGGATTCTGTTCTTTGTCTCTTCCAACGAACACTACATTGTGATAGTTTTTACTTTCATAAATATCCCCCTTTGCAATCATCTGATCTACCAGCTGTTCCGATAGTTTCCTCTGCTCAATCAGATACTTCCTTGCAATCTCACAGCTTTCATTTCTTTCTGGCACTTCCAATCCAGGCAAGGGGATGGGGCAGACCTTCTGTCTGCCTGCATCTTCCTTCGCCGTTCTTCTGTTGGTTTCTCCAACTCCCTCTTCTCCTAATAATTCTTTGACTGCCTCTGCAAAAGAAAGACCGTAAAATTCTTTCATAAAATCGATGGCATGACCACCTTTATTCTGACTAAAACGATACCATTCGTTCTTGTTGATCATCACACTGTCATGTCGCAACCATCGGTATTCCTTCCCACATCGTTTGAACTGTTCTCCTCTCCCAGAAAGAAAAACATATAAATCAGTATCATCTGCTCTTTGAATCTGTTCTCTTGTATATTCTTCCATCTTCTAAAATTCCTCCTATAACTCCATTCCATGATGTTTCTTCTTTCGTTTCATGGTTCTCACTGCTTCTTTTGTTTCTGTGGATTGCTCCCGTTTGTTTGTTTCTGGAAGAGAGACACCTTCTCCTTCCTCTGCCATCAAAGCTTCCACATGGTTTTTGATTCCCTCATACTTTCGTAACATGGCATGGATCCGTTTATCTTCTTTTCGTAAAGCAGCTATCTCTTCTGATAAACGAGCGGCTTCTCGTTTCCATTGTCCTTCCGGAATCTTCCCACTTGGGTCTAGATTTTCTTTTAAGATTCTTTCCGAACGATAATATCCGCTAAGTTCCTTCTTATGTTCCTCTTTGAATTTTTCCCTGCCAAAATATTTGTTCTTTAATTCCAGATAAACAGGTCTTGTTTCAAAATACTCTTTCATTGCATAAAGATTGCTGTTGACACTTCGCAAAGCAGACAGTTGTTGATTCAACCGCTGACTTACCTCTTTTAGCTGAGTATCTAATTCCTGGATTTTCTCTGTCAGCTGTTCTGGGGTTCTCACATCCTGCTCTTCCAGAAAGCGGATCGTCTCTGCAAATTGTTTCAGATTTGTATTCTTCGCCTTTTGTGTTCCATAAGCGTAGGATTCTGCAACTGCATTTCTCTTATCACAATAGTTTCTCAGATAATCCGCTAAGGTTGGCTGATGTAAGAACACCATCCGTTCCATCAGTTGGCTTTCTCGAAACAAGGACCATTGAAGAAGATTCTTTGCCCGTTCTTTCATATCATTTAAGGCTCGGATGAGTCGGTTTAAACTTCCCAGTGCGGTTGAAATCCCTCTTGCTTCCATTGCCTGTACATTCGGTCCTTCATGCACCATCGGGATCTTATCAATCCCCCGTTCCTCATAAGACCTGGCATCGACTCTTTCTGTAAGTCCTTTTTCTTCATACAGTTCGTTACACATCTTCGCCCAGGCACTTCTCAATTCTTCCAAGGTTTCTTTCCTACTCCAATCCGTTGTATGTACCGCCCGAAATACCGGTTGTCCTTTCTGATTCAAAACCGGCTGTCCATCCGGTGTCAGTACTGGAACCTTTTTTTGCTTTTGTCCCCAGGTACCATCTTCCTGTAAAGGACGAATGGGCACCATGATGTGCATATGAGGATTGGGGATTTTATCCTTTGCCTTCTTCGGATCATGGATCGCTAGATCTACGATCATCCCTCTTGCGACTAACTGTTCTTCTACAAATCTTCTTGCAAGCTCAATATTTTCTTCCATGGAAAACTCATTCATCAAGGCAATATCAAAGCTGTGTGCCAGCTGTGCTTTCTTATTCCCTTCGATCCATTCCACCTCATTCCAAAGGGTCTCCCTGTCTTTGAATCTCTCCGGAGCCTGTTTGGGAAGATGGATCTCCGCTAATACCACACCGCCTTTTCTCGTATAATCACTTACTTCTCCATAATACGTACATTCCAGTTTTGTACCGGCTCGGTAAGCAGCACTGGCAATGGCAGACTGTCCTTTTCCTCTGGATAATTGATTCAGATGAAAGTGATAACATCCCATCTTACGCATCTCCCTGTGGCAGTTCGCCTCGTTGCATTGCCTTTAATAGTGCTTCTTCTGCGAATTCTCGTTCCTTTGCTTCTGCAGTTTCCGCCCGTCCACGAACCATTTCATGAACGACATCACAAAACTTACAAGCAGAATCATGAAGAAGTTCATCCATCAGCTGATAAAATTCTGCCTCGGTCAGATATTTGGTATCTTTACAGATTGCTTCTATGGCTGCTCCTTTCTGAATCAACAGATGGGTTCGTGCCTTTCGCTTTTTCTTTTTCTGTGTGTCTAGATAGTTCAAGGATCTCTGGATCCTATGCTCTGCCTGTTCCTTCTCAAGCTTTGCCTGTTTCAATGCAGCTTCTGTTTTTTCAATCTCAAGAAGTGCTTCCTGGGTATATTCCTGAAATGTTTTCTTCTTCGCCATATCGTTCTTTTCCTCCTTTTCCAATTCTTCCCTTTTCTCTGTTACGGGATAGGCATTTCTGCCGGAAGGGGAACCCTTCTTCGGATGGATCATCCGCAAACACTTTCGGAATTCCCCTTCAGAAAGATGCTACTTCCGTAGGACGCACATACCTTTTAAGGTATATAAGTGCGCTCTTCTGCTTTCAGCATCCGAGTTTTTCTTACTCAAACGGAAGTTCTTCTCCGTCTGGAAGATGTATAAATCCATCTGGATCGGTATCTTCTTTCTTTTCTGCTCCTGACAATTTCTTCCCTTCTGCGAAATAATGTTCTTCTACGATCACGTTGGTGGCATAAACTTTATTCCCCTCCTGATTCACATAGCTTCCTGTCTGGATCCGTCCGCTTACTAAAATCTTCAACCCTTTTTTCAGATATTTTTCTGCAAACTCAGCATTCTTCCCAAAGGTAACACAGGAAATAAAATCTGTTTCTGCCTTTCCATCCTTTCGATATCGTCTGTCTACTGCCAGCGTGTATCGTGCCATTGCAGTACTGTTTTCATTCTGGAGATATTTCACCTCCGGATCTTTTGTCAGTCTTCCCATTAAGATTGTTTTGTTCATGTAGTTTCTCCTTTCCCTTTTCGTTTTTTCTTTGTTTTTGAATTAGGCCCGATTCTTTTAAGGCAAATATAATTTGTTCCTCATATATCAGAACGTAGCGAGGGCTTTTTACAAATAAAAAAGGAATTTTATTTGTTTGTCCTCATATAACGAAAGGCTCAGAGGGGAAAATACAGGGTGGAAAAGGAAATTTTTTATTTTTCTACAAAAAAAATACCCCTATGACTTCAAAATTGAAATCATAAAGGTACGGTTACTTTTACTTATTCTGTAAAGGTATACCATATTTTATTTTACATTTGTTATTCGCTGATTAGCCAACACTTAAAAAAAGCTCCCTACAAGAAATATAAATTCAAGATATTTAACATCCATTTCATCATAGAGATAATCGCCCTCTTTAATCAAAACTTCTAATTCTAAACCCACATCAAATTCCGTTTTCATTTCAGATAAATCATTGACATAAACTCTCTATATCTTAGTATCCTGTAATTCTTCAACACTCACTCGTTGTGCACGTTATATCTAAATTCTATACTATCCACATTTTCAGGGATATAAGCTTCAGTATCACTGAACAAGCCATTGTAACATTTTCTTCTTGTATAGTCAGCAAATGAACGCCCTATTGCTATATCCAACATCTCCTTTTAATTTAACAAGGTATATCAAATATTGATTTGATAACATCTGCCAATTGTAGTTTTATCGACTCTTCATCGTCTTCAAATATAAAAGGAATTCGAATAAAATGTACCTTTATATCACCGCCTTGGCTTTCACTAATTGCAACAGGAAAATCTTCCTCTTTTAATTCATATCTGTACATTGGATATAACAGATATACATCTGAAATATTTCTCTTTCTTGCATATTCCAAGACCTGGTACATATCAGCCTGCTTAACTTCATTGTTAATATCAGCAGCAACATCCGGATTATCTTCGAATCGCGAAAGCTCCTTATACTTTGTATCCAAAACAAATACTTTATCTGAATATTCTACCAGAATATCATGTCGCATGGTAAATGCAGCTCCACTTGTAGCTCCGCGATATACAATTTTTTCAACCAAACTCATTTTACTTTCTTGAAGCTTAACATTACCCCCATATGGAGATAATACTTCCTTCATAAAACCACCAACAAACCCTTCAAAAAGCAGTTCCGTTGGGAATAAAAAGCAAAATGATTCATTCATATCAATTGCATAATTGGACATTTTGTTTAGCAAGAACATTTTACTCATGCTAATTATGATCCCATAATGTTTATGCATCTTGCTCAAGCGAATACCATTACAATCATATGGGGTACATTTAACGTCAGCGACTGGTTCTAACCTTGTAAGTATTGTTCTCAAGACTTTCTGATTTTTTTTAGAAGAAATATTAAATAGCTGCTTGCAAGTATACTTTATAATCTGATTCACTTTATTATTGAATTCAAAATTCGAAAAAGTACAATTAAACCTATCAGCCTGACCATTAGGAATTTTTCTTAACAAATAATCCTGTAGATTAAATTTACCCTTGATGCTGGCACAGTCCTCCGTTTCATCAGTATATCTATAATATAAACCTCTAGATAATGCACTTCTGACATAACCCACATATAATGTAATAAACAGTTCCTTTAAGTCCTCTGAATCATTTAATTCACTGGATATGTTTAGAAAAGGATATTCTAATTTATTACAATATTCTATCCATCGAACCAAATTATTCAACAGATGCTTTTGAGACAAATCATCCGTTTCGTGATCATCTTTTTCGGTACTGAACACTTTCGGATATATATTTAATTGTTCTCCCTTAAACACAACAGTACCTATGTACTTTTTGGTTTTAATTCCTTGTTGACCTGTAAATTCAAGAAATTGCTGACCACTTGTGATTTCTCCATCCTCATAAAATACAGAACGCTGCTCCCAATTCTCTTGTAAAAATTCTGCTAGATCATCAAGAGCATTTTGTGTTTTCCAGGAATCCGGCAGTCTATTGTTGTTTATCTTGGTATGTTCATACCTATTCAGCACCATCCGCATCACCCTTTAATTTAACTTTAAGTCTACCAATTTTTTCATCTACTAGCTCTATGGTTGCTCCAGCTTTTGTGATTGTGTCTTGCAAAACTGCTGCAACCTTTTTCTTGTTATCATAAAAATATTCATAAAGAAGCGGAATAATATTGTTGTTTAAGACATCGCACAAATCACCTTTATCCTTATTCATAAAATATGAATGACCAATCAGTAAATCTGTGCTTTCCAATTCATCAACTAATTTTAAGTTTAACTTTTCTAGTACACTTCTCATTGTTGGATCATCGACAAGTGAAATATCCGGTAATTGTTCTTTGAATGAAAATCTACGACGTAATGCAGCGTCAATCAACGATATAGATTTATCTGCTGAGTTCATCGTTCCTACAATGTAAAGATTATTTGGAACTGCAAAAACATCACCTGACTGCAAAGTAACGCACATTTCATTCAATTCACCCCATCGTTTGTCCTCTTCAATTAAAGTAATCAATTCACCAAACACTTTGGAAATATTAGCACGATTTATTTCATCAATAATAATTACATAATTATTTCCCGAAGTATCCTCCAGTGCTCTATCTGCAATCTGTTTAAATACACCATCCACTGTCTTAAATGCCACTGTTGAGCTTTCAGTATCTGGACGCAGACCTTGGATAAATTCTTCGTAACCATAATTTTGATGAAATGTTGTAAATACAACTCTCCCCTCTTTTATAAGCTGTTTGTATCTATCGACTTTGTTTTTTCGTTCCTCTGCATCAACTTTACTAAAATCTGCAGTTCTACCATCAACTATTGCCAAAGCATACTCTACCATGGAATAGGTTTTTCCCGTACCGGGTGCACCAAACACGATAAAATTCAACGGATGAATTTTATTTGTTCGCTCACTTCTTTTAATATCTAAGCAAGTTCTCTTTTCTGTTGAACTTCCTTCTCCGCCGTTATTTCCATTTGACAACGGCTCCAATGATAATCTTTCCCTAATATCTTCTATATTAGCTATAATTGAATCTTTCGCTACTTGACTGAATTCTGACATATATAATCCACCTCTCTTAACGCGCATTCTATTTCTGATCTTCTTTCTTTTGTAAGATAAAATCTGCCATCTTTTTTATATGCCACTCCAGCTTTTGAAAAATTACCACTAACATACGGAAAAGAGTTTACACTCCTGGCATCTCCATCACTGGCATTTTTAGTCTTCGTTTTAACATTTATACTAAGACTTCCATCTCTATACTGATCCAAATATGCTCCTAATCGATTTAACATATCCTTTGGGGATTGTTCTCTTTCATATTGAATCAGCAAATATTCTGTAGAATCAATCGAATCAAATTTTTTCATAAAACTTAAAACGTCATAAAAATCTTTTGAGTAGTTACACTCCTGCGATTTCATCATTACAACAAGACACTGAAAATATATTATTTCTTGTATTTTCTCTAGGCTATTTAAGATATCCGTTTTTTCACTGCAATCCGGCTCTGCTTTCGCAATCTGAATGCTTTTCAGGACATCTATGTAGGCCTTTCCAATGTTTGTAAAGAAATTGGTATTAATAAATGGCGAAACATTCTCGTATTTTACAATTCCACAAAATTGTAAGAAAGGAAGGATATTTCTGATATAACTCTTATTAATTCCACACTTTTGTAAATGATTCTTAAAATCAGCCAATGATTCAAAATCATCATGACTGCATAATTCATCATACAATAATAGTATTTGTGCTTTCACATTATCAGTAAAACTTGTTCCTGGAGAACCAGGACTTGATACTACTATATCCATAGTACACCTCCAATTTTATAATTGTTCCTTAATTGCCTTTGCAATATTATACGCAAGGAACGGAGGCACTGCATTTCCAATTGCTTTATATTGATCCGTTTTATTTCCCAAAAAGATATAATTGTCCGGAAAAGACTGCAATCTAGCATTTTCTCTGGCTGTCGGAATTCTATTTTCCTTGTAATGAAAATAATTCCTATGCCCAGTATCTACTGTGTGGCATGGTTTAAAGCTAGGCATTCTCTCAAAGCCCTTTCTAAATTTTCTAACATTCCAGTATTCTGGAGGCAAATCATTAATCGTGCCTCCATCTGGCACCATACTGATTATATCGATTGTTTGCTGAGTATGTACCGTTATTTGATGATTTTTTACTCCTATTTCCGAACCGCGCATCATTTTCTGATATTCATTTTGAGCTGATGTTGCATACAGATGGTATTCATCTTTTCCGTTTTCTAATGTCAAGGGAGGCAAATCACTTATAGCATCCTTACTAGTAACAATTTCATCTAATCCATTAGGAAAAACAAATGATTTACTCTTCATTCCCACAAAAAAAACTCTGTATCTGTTTTGTGGCACACCATAATCAGCAGCACAGACATTTTTAAACTCCACGTGGTACCCCAGCTCTCCAAATCTTTTAACTATATCATCTTTAAAAATCCCACCAGATAAATTTAATAATCCTGTCACATTTTCCAATACAAAAAATTCTGGTCGAACAGTTTCTACTATTCTACAATATTCAAGATATAAGTGATTCCTTGGATCATTAACATCCCTTACTCCTGCTTTACTAAAACCTTGACACGGAGGACCACCAATGATTCCAACCACATCACCATTTTTATTAATATGACTTAATTTTTCCTTTGTTAAATCATGTATATCACAACATTCAGCTACTTTGTCTTCTCGATTGAAATTATATGTATCTATAGCTTTATCCCACATATCAATAGCATACACAGTTTCGAAGCCTGCCTTTTCAAAACCTAGACTTAATCCACCACAGCCGCAAAACAAATCTATTATTTTATTCTTCATTATCTAATTTCTCCTTTATCGCTTCCGCTATGCATTTTGCCAATAACGGTGGTACTGCATTTCCAACTTGAAGATATTGCTCAGTCATTGTTCCAAAGAAAACAAAATTATCGGGAAAGGACTGAATTCGAGCTGCTTCTCGTACCGTTGGTATACGATTAAACAACGGATGATAATAATTACTATGCTGATTTCCCGCATCAATAGTAACTGACACTGAATCTTCTTTCAAACGCTTATATGCAGATGAATGTCTATTCGTTCTTCCTGTTTTGGTTGTTCGTGTAGTTATCCACAACTCTTCAGGAACATTACGCCAATTTCCACCTTGCGGAACATATGAAATTCTTTCCTGTTGAATTTTAGCAGGATAATGAATATCATGATTCATTAACACCCTATTTCCATTTCTAAGATACTTTTGGTAAACTGTTTCAGGTGCTGTTAATATTATTTTTTCCTCTGAACCATTTTCCTCAAAAACATACAACTCACCAATCGTTTCTTTTACTGTAGGTGTATATTCTTGTTGCTTTATACTTCCCATATCGAAATCATCCCCCTTTGTTATAACAAAGAAGTTTCGCATTCTTTTCTGTGGTACACCATATTGAGAAGCATCTAAAACAGCATTTGTAACGCAATATCCCAAATTAGAAAAAATTTCTTCTATTCTTTTTTTGGCATATCCGTTATTTTTTGTAATTATCTGAGGAACATTCTCTATTAATACAACCTTGGGTTCTATCAATTCAACAAATTTTACAAACTCAAAAAACAATTTATTTCTAGGATCATCAAGTTCTACATAATTTTTATTAGCATTAGAAAAGCCCTGACAAGGTGGGCCCCCTATGATAACATCAATATCTGACAAATCTCCAAATAGCTCTTTTATATGCCCTTTATCGATTGTAGAGATATCTGCACAAATACCTTTTGCATTTATAAAATTATTTCTATATGTGTTTATTGCAGATTCTTTGAAATCCACTCCTGCTACTGCAGTAAATCCAGCCATTTCAAATCCAAGGCTCAAACCTCCACAACCACAAAACAAATCTATAAATTTATACATATACCTACTTTTCACCTCATTATTCTTCCATATATTCTACTATATCATCAATGGTACAATCCAACGCCTTACTAATTTTACCTAAAACCTCCGTTGTAACATTTTCGTTACGAGACAACTTCTTTACTGTATATTCGCTAACACCTGCGAGTTTCACTAAATCTTTTTTATGCAAATCTTTGTCTAAAAGAATATGCCATAATTTTTTATAACTAATAGCCATATCTACTTCCTCCAAATATCTTACTGGCTAACAAATAATTTCGTATATAAATATAACACAAAATATATTTTTTTTCACCCTTAAACGGCGATATTTTATCCTTTAAGGCAGTTTTAGAATTTTATCATTCTACAAGTCCCATTCTCTCGCCCCATAAAAAGTAATTTCTAAGCGCTACCCTCCCTATAAATAAACTACAGAACTACTATCGAAAACACCCTAAAAGAAATGCCAGGAGATTACCAATAATGTTTTGTCTATTTTCCAATTCCGGGCAAATATAAAACTCTTTAAGCTCCACCTAGTTACACATCAAATATACATTATGATAAATTTCCGGCATATTTTTATTTATTTGCTTTCATTGATAATGTGTATTACTTTTCTTCATCATGTATTTCCTTCCACAGCAACAAACGGGAGTTACTCCACTTTAGTTAAGCATGTACTTTCCTTGCATTTACACCCAACAACTAATATAGTTCGTTTAAAAAGTAACATAATTATAACTATCTTTTTATATTTTCATATTTAATTTGAACGAAAAAGAGAACGCATCAAAAACGTCCTCTTAGTTTCTACTGTATTAAAAATAAAAAAATATCTAAAGTTTCTTATCTCACCTCATAAACAACCTTCACAAAAACACCTCTTTTGTTACATCTATATGTATCGTACTTTTACTCACTCCAAACTGCTTCGCCGTCTGCCTCACCGTCGCTTTATGTTCAATGATATAATATGCGATCTCTACTGCCCTCTCCTCAATATAGTCCTTCATAGATAACCCCTGCGTAGTTCGTTTTTACAATGTATGCAGGGGAAATTGTGAGTATGTATGGATTGACGGATTGGGAGAAAAATCATCGAAACTGCTTTCCTCACGACCAATCCATTGTATAAAGCAAAAAAGGCCGCATTTCTGCGACCTTTCTCTTCTCTCATTTTATTGTACCCACGCTCCAGATGCGTTCACATAGCTTCCATCTATCCAGGTATCAGCTGCCATATGCCCATCTCCGTAAAAATAGTAACAGCTTCCGCCAATCCATTTCCACCCGGTCTGCATTGCTCCACTTGATGCCATATAGTACCACGTTCCGCCTAAATTCAACCAGCCGGTCTGCATTACTCCACTTGATGCCATGTAGTACCACGTTCCGCCTAAATTCAACCATCCGGTCTGCATTGCTCCACTTGATGCCATATAGTACCACGTTCCGCCTAGATTCAACCAGCCGGTCTGCATGTAACCATCTGCCGCAAAATAATACCATACTCCACCAATATACTGCCAACCTGTTACATAATTTCCACTTGCATTATTGTACCACCAACCTACACTATTAGACTGCCAGCCACTGGAAACCGGATTTGTCACCCATGCTCCAGATGCATTCACATAGCTTCCATTTATCCAAGTATTAGAGGCCATATGTCCATCCCCGTAGAAATAATAACAACTTCCGCCAATCCATTGCCAACCAGTCTGCATCGCTCCGTTTGCAGCCAAATAATACCACGTTCCGCCTAGATCGAGCCAGCCAGTTTGCATCACTCCATCAGCTGCCAAATAGTACCATGCACCGCCTAGGTTCTGCCAGCCAGTCTGCATATACCCATCTGTTGCGAAATAGTACCACACACCTTCAATCTTCTGCCAACCAGTTACATAATTCCCATTTTCATCGTTATACCAACGACCTCTATCATCCGATTGCCAACCGGTTTGCTTCTTCTCCTCAAAAGGTTTGTACGTCGCGCGAACGATCACCTCTTCCTCTGGCATCGTAAAGCTGCACTCTTTATCTTCCGGAGTATCCAACTGTACATTACCTTTAGCCACTTCCCATTTTGCAAACTCCATTCCTTCCGGAATCAACTCTTCCTCGCAACAAGCCCAAATTTGATCCCCCGGTGCAGCTATATCAATATACCAATCAAATTGATTATCCGGAAGTGTTTTACTTGTAACTCCTCCCTCTACACTGACTGCATGCCCGGGAACAAACTCTGCTGCAATTTCCAAATCTTCACTCGGCATGATAAATGGGCATTCATAGGACGAATATGGACTATCTAGTTTCACATTACCTTTTGTTACTACCCACTTGGAAAAAGCCATTCCTTCCGGTCTTGTATAGGGATTTACCTTCAAGTACATCTGTCTTCCCGGCACACCTCTGGACGTTAACCAAATATACTCTCCATTCGGCAGCTCATATTGTGCGTATCCATTCTCTACAGAAATATTATATGCATCCTCATAGATCACACCAATTTCCACGTTTTCACTTGGAACTATAAATTTACAGTTATCCATACTAGTTGGATCACTCAATTCTACCTTTCCAGATTTCACATACCACTCTTTAAACGCCTTTCTGCTTGGCGTCATAGAATCGCTATAATATAATGAAACTTCTTTTCCAGTTGCTACAGTAGATGATTCTAGTACCATAAAATCCGAACCATATTTAACCTTTAATCCGCCATTATCTACGGTAACTACAGAACTATTTTCCGTCAATTCAGCATGAATACTTACTTTACCGGCGGGCATCGTAAAACTACAATCATAATAACTATCTTCATTCGTCAAATCTGTCAGATTCCCATTATCGTCAACCCACTTAGAAAAAGCAAGCCCTGAAGACATATCTACATCCTCAAATCTTAAATATAGCTTCTCACCCGGCACTGCGTTCAATACCTGCTCCACATCTCCATTTTCTTTAAATCTGACAGCTGAAACCCTCCCATGAGACGAAGTCACTGAAATAGAATAAGTATTTTCGCTCACTTTCTCCATTTTACTCTCTGTAGATTGTGCATGCACTACACACCCATTGTTCAAAACACAAAAACAAGAGAGGCCCAATGCCAATGCCGCAACACCTACTTTTTTACATGTTGTTTTTCTCACAAAAATTCCCCCTTTTCTCCTATTTCCGGCCGATTTATTACATCTAATTTTATATTACTCTCATCTTTTTTGAAAGTCAAGCTTTCATATTTCCCTAAAACTCAAAACACTTCTCTTTAAATCGCTGCAAAACCAAATCCAATAAACATCTCCCCCAAAACCAAATGCAAAATAACACAGTTCCATATATTACGATTTTTTCGATAATAAAATTCTAACACGGTAAGGTAAAGGGAACATCCCACCATAAAGAGGAAGCCATAGTGCAAATGCAGCACCCCAAACATAATGGAAGATATAAAAATGGCAATGATTGAGCCTCTCGAACCCACAAATATTTCTTCCATGGTCTCCTGTGCAACCTTTCTTGCCAGCACTTCCTGAAAAAATGTAAAACTAAACTTTTTGGATGTACTATAAGATAAAAAAACAGTTAAGACAAAAGAAATCAGCATAATGATCCAGTTATATAGGGCTTTCGGGAACAAATCTCCCCATACCATCTTGGTCATAGCATAAAAAAACACATAACTACACAACAAGCCTTTCTGCCACCTCATTGATATAAGTAACCATTCCCGTCTTATTTACAGATATCACGCCATCTTGCATGGTGTTTAAAATATACTTTGTTTCTGGAACAGTCAAATATTTCATTCCCATCTTCCTTCTCCCCTCTCCCATCTACTCTTTTTTTATTGTATCTTGTAAATTCCAAAAAAGTAAGCACCCTCTGATATCTGATCCATCTTCTCCTGTACTCACGATTTAAAACGCGAGGCTGTCGCACTTAGTACGACAGCCCCCCTTTTATCTCTTGTTTCAACTTCCTTGCTAAAGCACCTACTTATGAATATTTATAAAGCATGTTTTTTCTTCCAGCTTGCTAAAACAACAATTCCTAAAACGCTCATCGCTAACAATGATACATACAAGCCCACATCTGCATGATCACCTGTTGCCACAGCTCCTTTTCCAGTGTTTGCCTGATTCGCATTCGGCTTTCCTGAATTCGGACCTTGATTTGATGCGGCTCCCTTAAGCTTTACGGTAACTGTACGTGTCATCTTTGTAATATTTCCAGCCAAATCGCTTGCAGAATATTCTAATTTATAAACTCCAACAACGTTCGTATCAATGGATGGCGTCACTTGTATCTCTTTGATCTCACCACATTGATAGTCATAAGCATAGATTCCTTTCAACGGATCAAATTTCTCGCCCTGCACTAAAGTAATATCGCTTACCCCTCTGATTTCCGGCGCCTGTTTGTCGATATTCTTTACAGATACGATAACCTTAACCAAATTTCCTGTCCTGTCTTTTACTTCGACATCTTCATGCTCATTATCTGCATAAACTTTCGTAAAGGTCTGTTCATCAACCTTTGTCCATCCCTGGATATCTTCTATCGGCTCACTTGCTTTAATGGTTACCGTAACGTCAGCATTTGTCCAGTTTCCTTCATTGGAATATGTAACTTCAACCGTTGGGATTTCATCAATTGTAATACTTTCATTATCTTTGATAATCTCACCATTTACTGTGACATCATTTCCGGTTTTGTTTTCTACGGTTACACCATCAGGAAGCTGAACATCTGTAACATTCTGAAGAAGATCAACTTTATCCCCGTTTGTTACATTTCCCAAAGCCTCTTCCACTTTTTCTTTTCCAATATAATAGTCCGTCTTATCATCTTTTGTTACTGCAATGGCTTCTTTCCCTTCGCCAACCTTATTCATAACATCTAAATCAAAGACTCCGCCTTCGATTTGTACATTATTCTTGCTATCAAGTGTTGCTTCCGTTAAGCCATTAAAGCTTCCACCATTCACAGTAATATTTTCTATTCCCGTATTGGTTCCCGCTAATAAATCGCCATGAAATTCGCCATTATGAACGATAATATTTGCCGGATTATTGTAAGTTCCTTTGTCAACATCAGCTCTTAATGCCGCTTTGGTTCCTGCAAAGCTTCCACCTTCAATAGTTACGGTTCCTCCTGAAGTATAAATATAGACGCCATAACCTTCATTTGCTTTCATAAAGTCGGAGTCCGCATGATATTTACCACTCTGAATTGTTACGTTAGCCCCATATCCAACACCGACTGCCGCTCTTGCCCAGGAGTATCCTCCTTCATAATCGCCTGTTACGGTCCAATCGTTGTTTGATAAAACGGTATTCCCTCCGCTCACTTCAATAACCGGACCTCTTGCGGCAACTGCCTTGGTATTGTTAATTGTGATTGTACTTGCTTCCGTCGTATCAATGATGTCAAAATACAAAGCTCTTAAATCTGTATCGAACTGTGAATTTCTAATAGAACCGCTATAACTTGCAAAAGTTCCCTTATGCCCAATGATTTCATTATTGGTATTTACAACAATACCATCGACATTTATAGTCCCGGTTCTGCTCTCAGGCGCATTAATTCTAAATAATCTTCCATTATCTGTATTTCCTGTATAATTACCGCCTAGAATCGAAAAATTATTAACATATGCTTCAACGAAACCGTATGCCTGCTTATTTGATTCTGGTATTACCATACCGCCATTATTGGCTTTGATTGTAAAATTCTCTGCGCGGACTACAAAAGGTCTTGCTGCCGCATTATCCGTAATCGTAAAATCTCCCAAATCCAAAGTTGTATCGTTCGTGATTTCCATAATTTCATTCACAGATACATCTTTTAGTAATTGAACTTCCCCGCCAATCGTCAACGCTTCCCCTAAGGTTTCATAGAAGGTTTCTCCAATCTTAGCCTCATACGTCACCTCTTTTACATTTGCAGCATCTGCATTTTCTTCTGCATACACCGTTGCTGTGAACATCGTCAGCATCAAGGAAAAACTTAAAAGCACTCCTAAAAATTTTTTCATCAAAAGCTCCCCTCTCTTTTTATTAATCAGCCTTACATTCTGTATTAGAATAACCACAGTAATCCTAATAGCAAAAATGTATATTACTTATAATTATACTCTTATTTCTCCCTCAATTTCAATAATCTAATTTTAAATTTTTCACTATCCAAACTGACTCAGATAAAGTGCCGCATACTTCCCGTTCTTTCTCATCAATTCTTCATGGTTTCCAACCTCTTTAATATCTCCGTCTTCCATATAAAGAATCATGTCTGCATCCCGAATTGTGGAGAGACGATGCGCAATCACAAAGCTCGTACGACCTTTCATAAGCTCTGCCATGGCTTTTTGAATCAGTACCTCTGTATGCGTATCGACGTTACTGGTAGCCTCATCCAAAATCATAATTTCCGGATCGGATGCAATTGCCCGTGCAATCGTTAGAAGCTGACGTTCTCCCTGTGAAATATTCTCAGCGCCTTTACTAAGAACCATGTCGTAACTTCCCGGAAGCGTCTTGATAAAACTATGTGCACAAGCAGAGCGTGCCGCCTCTACAATTTCTTCTTTATTCATATGCTCCTTCGCATATCCGATATTTTCTCCTATGGTTCCCTCGAAAAGCCAGGTATCCTGTAAAACCATACCAAATCGATCCCGAAGCTCTTTTCGTGACATATCTGTAATTTTAACACCATCTACTTTAATCGCCCCTTCGTTCACCTCATAAAAACGCATTAATAGATTGATCAAAGTTGTTTTTCCTGCTCCCGTTGGCCCCACTACCGCAACCTTTTGTCCTGGCTGTACGGTCAGATTAATCCCATTCATCAAAAGGTGATCCTGCGTATATCCAAATTTTACATTTTCAAATGTTACTCGTCCGCTGTGATCACTTGGAGTCACGCACTGCTCACGATCTGGAATTTCTTCTTCTGCATCCAACAGGCCGAAAATACGATTTCCCGCAGCTGCCGCAGCTCCGAAGCTTCCTATCATTCCTGCAATTGCAGAAAATGGCTCTGCAAACCGCCAGGTATACTCCAGCATAGCCTGTACATTTCCAACCGCAATTTTCCCGGCGATTGCCCAAAGGCAGCCGATCGCAGCGCACAGAACGTATCCCAAATCATTCACAAGCGTAGTAATTGGACTAATTGCTCCCGCAGTGGTTTCCGCCTTTCTTGAGCTGGTTTTAAGGGCCTCATTCAACTGGGCAAATCTACTTTTGGCACGTTCTTGATAATTAAACGTCTGCACTACTGACTGTCCATTATACATTTCTTCTACATATCCGTTCAGTTTTCCCAACAAATCCTGCTGTTCCCCATAATATTTTTCACTCGCCCTCATGACTCCTGCTGCACTCAAAAGAGACAGCGGAACCATAATAATAGGAATGAAAGATAATTTCGGACTAATCATCAACATCATTACCAATACGCCAATAGCCGTTGTAACCTGCGTTACTACTGCAGTTAGATTCTGACTGATGGTATTGTTAATCGTATCCACATCATTTGTAATAACGCTCAAGATATCTCCATGCGTATGCGTATCATAATAATCTAATTTTAAATGATGCATTTTCTCATCAATTTCACGGCGCAGTGTCTGCATAACATTGGCCGTAATCTTCGCCATTCCAAACCCTTGCAAAAAAGAGAATAGCTGTGAAACCAGGTATAGAACAACCAGCCCCGCCAAAAGCCAAATCAGCGTTTCCCAATAAAATACCCCCTCCGCGATGCTCTCAAAAAGAGTTGTCGTTACTTTTCCAACGAGAAACGGCGCCAAAACCATAAAAGCTGTACTGATAACAGCGGACAATAATACCAAACACACTTTCATCCGATATGCTTTCAAATACCGAAGCAGCCTTTTAAATATTGTTGTATTCTTCATCCTAAACAGCCTCCTTTCCCAATTGAATCTCTGCAATTTCACGATAAAGCGGACAAGATTTCAGTAATTCCCCATGGGTTCCGTTTCCGACAATCTGACCGTCATCTACCACCAGAATCCGATCTGCATCCATAATTGTACTGACTCTCTGTGCCACCATAATAACCGTCGCATCTCCAATGTTTTCTTTTAAATTTTGTCTAAGCTGTCGGTCTGTCTTCATATCCAAAGCTGAAAAGCTGTCGTCAAACACATAGATTTCCGGCTTTTTCATCATTGCTCTGGCAATTGCCATACGCTGTCTTTGACCACCGGATAAATTGGTGCCGCCCTGCGCGACTGCATCGTGGTACCCTTGTTTTTTCTTAAGAATAAACTCTTCTGCACAGGCTGTCTTTGCCGCCTTTTGCCACTCTTCTTCCGTACCGTTTTCATTTCCAAAATTAAGATTATCCGCAATGTCTCCGGAAAAGAGCACATTTTTCTGTGGCACATAGCCAATCAAAGACCGAAGATCTTCCGTGCGATATTCTTTCGCATTGACTCCATCGATCAGCACCTCTCCAAACATCGGATCATAAAGTCTTGGAATGAGTTTCAGAATACTGGACTTTCCTCTTCCGGTTCCGCCTATAATGGCAGTGATCTCTCCGGGACGAGACACGAAGCTTACATCCTTCAAAATCGGCTCATCCGCTCCCGGATAAGCGAAATTCACATGTCGAAATTCTACCGTTGCATGAGTCTTCCGGTTTTCCAAGGAAAGACCTCCATCACGAATGGAGCTTTCCGTCTCTAACACTTCCGAAATACGTTTTGCGCAGGCATAACTTGTAGGGAACATCATAATTACCAGCGAAAGCATCATTACAGAAGTCAGCACCATACTGATATACTGACTGTTAGCCACCAAAGATCCGACTTCCATTGCACCCGTGTTGACATAATAGGCTCCCATCCCCAATACAGCCGCCGTAGTAACACCGAAGATCACGCTGATAACAGGCATCAAAAGACTGGTAATACGACCTGCCGTCATCGCTGTCATCGCATAGTCCATGTTCGCTTCCTCAAAGCGATCCGTCTCTACCTTCTGCTTATTAAACGCTCGAATCACACGAACGCCTTCCAGCGACTCCAAAAACAGGCGGTTGATCTGATCCAGTTTTTTTCTCAGGCGAATCGAATAACGAGATGCTAATACCATAATCATCGTCAGCGCTCCAAGGAGTACCGGAATCGCAACTAAAAGAACGGAACTGACTTCTCCCCCTGTCGCCGCCGAGAACACAAGGCCTGCCACCGCCATCATGGGAGCAAGCAGCCCGACTCTAAGAAGAAGCGTCAGAAAGTTCTGTACATTCGTAATATCCGAAGTGCTTCTCGTAACAAGACTGGCTGTGCCAAATCGATCCATTTCTGCCGCAGAAAAACTCTGCACCTTAGAAAACACCTGATTTCTAAGCTGCGCTGCAAAATCGGTAGAAATGTAAGACGCAATTTTAACGGATAAAAAACTAATGATACATGAAAACACAGTAACTCCTGCCATGATAAACGCATATGTCCAAATCACTCGTTCGTCCCCTGCCGCCACACCATGACTGATCATCTGTGCCAAAAAGGAGGGCAGAAGCATCTGGCCTACCGCAGACAATAGTACCAGTGCAAATAATTTTACAATCTGTCCCGGCTTTAATTTTACTTTTGAAAAAATAGTTTTCATTTCCTTTCCCTCTCTTTCTATCTTGCCGCACGCTCTGTTATTTTGATTTTCGACAATTTAAAAAACAATGTTCCCAAAGCATATTCCTGCAAACTAAGATACTCTTCTTTTGAAATCTTTTCTCCAAACTTCAGAATCTCCATCTCCCCACTTGCTCCTTCTATAAAAATTTCCGAAGATGTAAATCCATTTTTCATATAAAATTTTCGCCTTGCAATTCGCTGCTCCCGATTATCTGCCTGATCGTCCAGACACTCAATAAGGAGGACAATCTTTTTATCCGCATACTGTCTGCATACATTTTCCATAATATAACTACCGGTTCCTTTGCTTCGGATTTTAGACGACACTGCCAGGTAATCTACCATAACCATATTTTTATAGGGAATCAGAACCACGAATCCTAACAGCTTCTGCTCTTCTGTCGCCGTCATAAGTACAGCTTTTCCCGTTCTAACCGAATGACGAAGTGTAAGATATGGTTTTCTTTCCCGTTTCGGAAACGCCTCCATATAAATTTCTTTTATTTCCGGCCACTGATGCTTCTTTATCACTGTGAATTCCATATGAATCTCCTCTTCTAATTGATTTTTCCTTTTCCATGGCGTATCATATAATGTACAGTAACTGTACAGTCAAGAGGTGTTTTATGAATCGAAAAAATTATTTATATTCATCCGGAGAATTTGCCAAATTTACCGGTGTCAACAAGCGTACACTCCACTACTACAACGATATCGGTTTGTTCTGCCCGGAAGTTATCGGCGAAAATGGATATCACTACTATACCTGTTTTCAATTTGCGCAATTAGAGCTGATTCTGACCCTGCGAAAAATCGGTCTTTCCATTGAAGAGATCAAAGACTATGTAACCAAACCTTCTGATGAATCTTTTTCTCAGATGATGACAAAAAAGAAAAAGCTGATCGACGAATCCATCGAACAGCTTTTATCTGCGCAGGCTTTTTTAGAGCAAAAAGCAGAGCGCTTAAAACTTGGAATGCAGTCAAAGCACGGCTCCATTGAATTATGTACTCTTCCCGAAAGAAAAATTGTTCTCTCCTCTCCTATTTCCGGAAAATACGATGAGGAAGACTTTTCTGTTGCGGCCGAATTCTCGCTTCGCCTCAAAAAACACTTCCACCTTTATGACAATTTTGGAAGCCGCATCTTAGTTGATAATATCCAGAAAGATTATTTTAATCGTTATGATTCTTTCTTCGCCTATTGTCCACCTTCTTCCGACACTTATGACTTCATTCTGCCAGCCGGAAGATATCTGCGTGCCTTTTGTATCGGCAGCTGGAGACAGCTTCCTGACATCTATCAGTCAATTCTTTCCTACGCCGATCATCAGGGGCTCACCCTTGACGGTCACGCTTACGAGGAAGGCTTAAATGAAATGTCTATTGAAGACCAGAACGATTACATTACCATGATCACGATCAAATGCAGCGAATAGCCACCTTGATGACCTTCTCCTTGCGATTCTCAAAAATCTCATATGCCTTCTCAATCTCCTGCAGTGGAAATTCATGGGTAATTAGCGGCGTTGTATCAATCTTTTTCTCTTCGATCAACCGAAGGATCTCATCACAGTCACAGCCATCTACGCCTCCCGTCTTAAAGATCAGATTCTTCCCATACATCCTAGGAAGAGGAAGACTCTGTGCTTCCTCATAGAGTGCAACCACCGTCACAATCGCATTTTGGCGCGCCAGCTTCCAGGCCAGTTCAAAGGTCTGCGGACTCCCTGCTACTTCCAAAACGCGATCTGCCCATCCATGCTCACTATGCTCTCTCACAAAGTTCTCTACGTCCACTTCTTTGGGATTTACCACCAGCACATCCGGGTAATGCTCTTTTACAAACGCAATCCGATCTGGATCTACCTCGCATAAAATAATACTTTTTGGATTTTTCAACATCACACATAAAAGGGTACAGATTCCCGTTGGACCTCCGCCAAGAATCACAACGGTATCCTGATGTCCAATCTCAGAAATCTTTGCCGCCCAAAAGCCCGTTGCAAGAACATCCCCCACAAACAACGCTTCTTCATTCGTCACTGAATCTGCAATCCGATTCAATCCCTGATCTGCATAGGGCACTCGAACATATTCAGCCTGCCCTCCGTCGATCCGGCAGCCCAAAGCCCATCCGCCATTTTCATCCGTACAGTTATTCACATATCCATTCTCACAGAAGAAACATTCTCCACAAAATGTCTCTACATTCACCGTAACACGATCTCCCGGCTTTACACTCGTCACTTCACTTCCTACTTTTTCCACGATTCCCACCATCTCATGTCCAATGGTAATCCCCGGAACCGCTCTTGGAACAACTCCGTGTTTGATATGAATATCACTGGAGCAGATACTGGCCAGTGTTACCTTTACAATCGCATCCTGCAGATTTTGAAGTTCCGGCTTTTTCTTCTCCTCTAACACAAATTTCCCCGGTTCCCGATACGTATATGCCAACATATTGACTTCCTCCTTTTATAAGGCTTATACCCTTTAGAAATTCTAATTTCATTTGATTACAGTGCACCACACAAAAAAGATACCGGAAATGGTTTTCCATCCCCGATATCTTTTTCTCTCATATTCTCTATCCAATTCCTCCGAAGAAGATTCCCAGCACATACACCACCAGCGTAATGCCGACAAACACATACTTCGTCACTGGCTCAAACCATTTTCCAAGAGGCTTTTCCCGCCCCTCTTCTACCTGCCCTCTGGCATAACCCTTTGGGCACACCCAGAAGAACATAATTCCGGCAAGCAGGGCGCCAAGTGGAATAATGTAGATCGATACCGCATCCATCCACATGCCTACCGCGTCACCACTCTCAATAAAGATTCCCACTGCCGCGGAGATCACTGCGATAATACCAACCGCCATCCCGCGAGACAGATGAAACTGCTCCTGCAAAGCCTCTATCGGCGTCTCAAATAAGTTCATCAAGGACGTAATTGCCGCAAACAGTACTGCAATAAAGAAAATCACTGCAAACACGGCTCCAAACGGCATCTTCTGGAATACAACCGGAAGCGTAATAAACATCAGCGGCGGTCCGCTTGCAGCGTCCAGTCCGAAAGCAAACACAGCCGGGATCACTACCATTCCTGCTAGAAGTGCCGCGCAGGTGTCAAAAAACGCCACATTTTTCGCGCATCCCACAATGTCAATATCCTTCTTCAGATAGCTTCCATATACAATGGTTCCGGATCCTGCCAGAGACAGGGAGAAAAATGCCTGCCCAAGCGCATACACCCAGGTCTTGATATTTCCAAGCTGCTCCCACTGCGGCACAAACAGATAGCGATAACCATCTGCCGCTCCCGGAAGCGTCACCACGCGGATCATCAATACAATGAAGAAGACGAAGAACACAGGCATCATAACCTTATTCATCTTCTCAATTCCCTTCGTCACACCCAGGAGCATAATTAAAAATGTAATTCCCAGACCCAGCATCTGCCATCCGATACTTCCAAAATCAACGGCCAGTTCTCCAAAATAGCCGCCCATATCTTCTACTTTGGTAAGGCTTCCGGTTAGTGCGCTGCACAAATACTTCAGAAACCAGCCGACAACAACCGAATACCCAATCGCAATTCCCAGTGAACCCAGAACCGGAACCAGACCGATCAATCGTCCCGGAACCTTTCCTTTTGATCCAAACCGCATCTCCATTGCCTTGGAGAATGCTCCAAGCGGTCCTGTCTTCACACCACGGCCAAACGCCATTTCTCCGATCACACCGGAAAATCCCAATAGTATCACAAAGATAAAATACGGAATCAAAAATGCTGCTCCGCCAAACTTTCCAGTCCGGTATGGGAACATCCAGATATTTCCCATTCCTACAGCCGAACCAATACACGCTACAATGAATCCCATTCTAGTTCGGAATTCATCTCTTCCCTTTTCTTTTCTCTTTCCCATAACACTATAAACTCTCTATGTAACACTCTCTATTTCTCTGATTTTACCTGAACACAGTTATCTGTCAGCCATTCTTTTACCATATTATTCAGAATGATATCCTTCAGATCTTCCTCTGGTACAGCCTTCTTCAATTCGTCAACGTCTGCATATCCGTAATCCTTTGCCAGCTGCTTTGATTCGGATTTATATGTCTTATCGTCCAGTTTAATCTTTTCTTTCTCTGCGATTGCTTCCGTAACCATCGTCTGCTTCACGCTGGACTTTGCCGCCTCGTCTACCTGCTTCTCAAAGTCTTCTACCGTAGTATTCATCTGATCCTGGATAAACGTCTCATAATCGCTTCCGTAAAATTCTGCTGCAGATTTATACTGATCGATCAGATCACCGGAAATCTTCTCAATCTCCTTCTTCGGATACTTCGTTACTTCCGTATTGTCCAGAACCGTCTGCCATACTTCCTGGCTTAAAGAATCTTCGTACATAGCCTTAGCATCTTTTTCCAGAGATTTTTTCACTTCTTCTTTATATTCTTTTACCGTCTTCGATTCTTTGGATACCTTCTTTACAAATTCATCATTTAACTCAGGCAGAACCTGTTCCGTCACTGATTTTACTGTAATCGTAAATGTAACCGGCTTTCCTGCCACATCGGTATTCTGATAATCCTCTGGAAAGCTTCCTTCCCAGTCATAAGTATCACCGATGTTGTGACCAATCACACTGTCTTCAAATCCTTCGATAAACTGACCCGATCCGATTGTCAGCGGATAATCCGTACCAGATCCCCCTTCAAATTCTACGCCATCCATCTTTCCTACAAAATCGATGGTTGCCGTATCACCTTCCTGCACCGGGCGATCGGTTACATCCTTTACCTCTGCATTTGCCTGCAGATTCGCTGTAACTGCATTCTCCACATCTTCATCCGTGATCTCTTCCGGCTTTTCTACTTCATCTACTTCCACCCCTTTATACTGGGAAATCTTAAGTTCATCCGTCTCAAGTCCTTTGCTTGCCGCACATCCGGATAATAACATAGACACTGTCATTGCTCCTGTCAGCAGCACTACCATTCTCTTTTTCATATTGCACCTCTTCATAATAATATCATTTTAACACTATTATGTTATAGCACATTCCCCAGTCCTTTCATAGGGGTTTCACATATATTTCATTCTTTTATCGGAATATCTACACGAAAACCGATCTGAAAACCGCAAATTGCTTGCACTCATCCACAAACAATGGTACAATGTACTCTATGAAAAAGGATAAATTAGGAGGTTCACCGTGAGTAAAGTAACAATCGTATTGCTTGTAATCTTAGCAGTGCTAATTATTGCGAGTATCGCATTATATTTCTTTGGAAAGAAAGCCGAAAAGAAGCAGGCAGCACAGCAGGAGCAGTTAGACGCGGCAGCACAGGCCGTATCCATGCTGATCATCGACAAAGGAAAGATGAGACTGCGCGATGCCGGTTTCCCACAGATCGTTATCGATAATACACCAAAGTATCTGCGCCGTTCCAAAGTACCGGTTGTCAAGGCAAAGGTTGGTCCAAGAGTGATGACCCTGATGTGCGATGCACAGATCTTCCCTTTGATTCCTGTAAAAAAGGAAGTAAAAGCCACCGTCAGCGGTATCTACATTATGAATGTCAAAGGATTACGTGGACATCTTGAAACACCACAGAAGAAAAAAGGGTTCTTTGCAAGATTACGAGGAAAATAAGCAGGACACAAAGGCTGTCGCTTTACGATTCATAAATCGTAAAGTGACAGCCTCTTTTCTTACACAAACCACAGCTCCTGCTGCGTCGTAGACACCGCTGCCGCTCCGGCTTTTAGCGCCATCATTACATCTTCTTTACTTTCAATCATTCCACCCGCAATCACAGGAAGCTTCTGCGCTTTCACCGCCCGCTCAATCACACGGGGTATCAGCCCCGGCAGAATCTCAATACAATCCGGTCCTCCTGGCATACTCTGCTTGTAGATATTCTCCAGTGACCGGGAATCCAATGCAAAAAATCGATGAATTGCATACAATCCCTTCTCCTTTGCATACCGGATCTGCGTTGTTTTCGTAGAGATAATGCCATCCGCCCCGGTTTTCTCTTTGATATAATCCACTGCAATCTCTCTGCCATCCAGACCCGTAATCAAATCCAGATGCACCATTGCCACTCTTCCTTCTTCCTTAATCCGTGATACGATCTGTCCTACATTGCAGATATCTCCATATAATACAAAGATAATCTGGCAAGGCGACCGAAAGCTTGCCTCCAAAGCCTGATCATCCTTCACTGCCGCAATCACCGGACAATCTTCCAAAATCCGATAAAAAGATGGTTTCATTTCCGCCACTCCCTTTTTTTCTATCTTATTTTATTATAACAGATTTTTCTTTCAATTCTAAAGAAAACCTTATGTCTTCGTGAACATTTCGTGATCCCTATTGAGTCCTTCCTGAAAAAGGACTAGAATAAAGAACGTTCATAAGGAGGGTATAAAGATTATGACTAAAAAACATATTAAAGACGCATATGATCATTCCGATGATTTTGATTTTTTCGATGGTAATTTTGAAGTAACCTACGACGAAGACCTCTTCGACATTCCGGACCGACAAGATTCCGACAACAGGAACTCTCGCAAAGGCAGCTACGAGGACGACTATGAAGATACGCTTTCCTGTCTGGACGAATTAGATCCTTACGATTCAGAAAGCTCCGAAGACTCTGAAGCTGGCAAACGCAAACGACGCAAGAAAAAGAAACGCAAGAAACTTCCCAATCTTCTCTCACCGGTCGCAAAGACTGCCAAAACAGGTGGGAAAATCATTTACAAGGTGGTAAATCTGCTTCTTCGATGCGCAACACTAATTCTGATGGCGCTGATTTTTTACAAATTAGCCCTCGCCTTTTGGCAGAACCACTCTGCTCTTGGCAACGCATTTACCATGATAAACGGCAAGAACTACACGCTTGCCGCCTACTTTGGCGTAGCTCTCTTTCTGCTTCTGTTCGAGCTGATTGCATTCCTCCTGGTTCTGACCGGCAGCAAAAAAGGCAGCCACAAGGGCCGCCCTGCTGATAAAGGCCGAGGCCTTTTCTCCTTTATTTTCATTGGAGGATGCTCTTATCTGGCGTGGATGCTGAACCCACTGGTGCCAACCTCCCCAGAGCCCCTTCAGGGTATGAAAGCTGCACTGATTGTGTACGGCTCCCTTCACACTGCACTGATCGGCCTTTGTATTGCCGGAGTGATCAGCTGCCTGATTCGGAAATTTTTCATCCGCTAATTTTGACTTGTTTCCTTCGCCTGAAGTTCTTCCTTGCGTTCTTCTTCCTCTGCTTTTTCAAGGAAGTCCGCATCTTTGGATTTCAGGCGTGGGATAAAGCGTTTTGCCAAAATTCCTTTCCCACGCTTTTTCACATAGAAATATCCCAGAATCGAAAATACAACGGCGCCGATAAAGTTGACGAACAAATCTTTCATCGTATCCAAAAGGCCAATATCTAGATATCCGCCCAATCCCAGATCCTGTCCATTTACCATAACAGACTGAATATCCCGGATTCCTACCGGACGATTACTCTTTGTCGGATCCAGCATAACAGACTTAATTGTATGTACAATCGTATCCTTCTGCATATCCAGCCCAAATAACTGATCCATCCCGCACTCAAAAAATTCCCATACGACACCGATCGTCATGGAAAAACAAAACGCCACAATCGCCACAAAGGCCGGTGATAATTGAATCGAAAACTTCTTACTTCGGTTCAAAATATCTACCAGCGCAAATCCAATTGCCGCCATCAAAAAGCCATTCACTGTGTGCAGCACCGTATCCCAAAACGGGAACTTCAGATAATATGCCTGAATTTCTCCTAAAATCTCCGCCGCAAAAATAAAAAGCAATATTGTAATCTCCAACGCGGTGGGCAGCTCAATTTTTAAATTAATCTGGATAAAACTCGGAATGATCAACAAAATCAATGTCAGAATACATAAAAATACATTTTCATAATTCCGGTTAAAGATCTGCAAGATCATCATCAGGATTACCAAAAGTCGCAGCACCACATAGACGATAAAAGAACTCTTGTGCTCTCTCAGCTCCATATGCAGCGCCTTTTTCATCACTTTCATTCGTTTTTTCAGCTTTAATTTCATGCAAAAATTCCTTTTTCTCTGTATGTTTTCTATTCGTTTCCCGATTGCAAAAAACGAGCAATAGTCACCATTTCTAATTTAAGAAATTATCGATAATAACAGCCTCTGCTTCCTCTTCTGTCAATCCAAGCGTTCTTAACTTCACCAGCTGCTCATCGTTAATTCTTCCAATGGCTGCTTCGTGAATAATTGCCGCATCTAGATGTTTGGCATTGATCTCCGGAATGGAGCTCACCTCTGCCTGATCCATAATAATAGAGTCGCACTGCACATGAGCGGAACATTTTGCGCTGCCGACTGCCTTCGGGTGAAATACCTGTCTGGACTCGCCCTTGGCAACAGATCTGGATATGATCTGCGCGGAACTTCCCGCACCATTCATCTGTACTTCCATGTTGGATTCCGCCACCTGCTTATCATGCGTCATCAGCTTCTCCATCACGTACAGTTTTGCGTTTTCTCCCATTTCTACATCCGTTTCACGAATCGTAGAATCCACGCCCTTAATCTGGACGGTATCCAGGGTAAAGACCGCGTCCTCCTCCAGATAAATCTTCGTTACCGGATTTAAGATTCTGGATCCGCTTCCTTCCCCTTCTCCATAATGCTTTTCCTCATAACGTACATTTGCCCCTTTTCCGACATGGAACGCATGGATTCCGTCATGGCGGCTGTCATTACATCCGCTGTTATGAATCCCGCATCCTGCCACAATCGTAACTTCCGCTCCGGGCGCAATAAAGAAGTCATTATAAACCACGTCCACGATTCCCGAAGTGCTGACTACTACCGGAATATGCACATATTCTCCTTTTGTATTCTCATCAATATAGACATCGATTCCCTGCTTGCCTTCTTTTCTCTTAATTTTAATATGCTCACTGTCTCCATGGCAGAGGGAAATCCCATTCTGCCGGAGATTGTAGGCTCCCTCCTGCCGGAAACCGTCTCCATCTATCTGCTTTAACACCTGCTCGGTGATATGATCTAACTCCGTCATCTTACCTTCTCCTTCTTTCTCCATCTTTGTTCTTACTTCCGGCCTGCGCACTTACAATCAGAACTCTCGCCAAAGAGCTTTGGCACCATTTCTTCTTTGGAGCCAATACTTCTGATCTTACCGTCTTCAATTACCATAATGCGATCTGCCATCTTAATAATCTTCTCCTGATGAGAAATCAGAATCAGTTTCTGGTCCTTCTTGCTGTGAATCTTCTCAAACTGATCCACCAGCATAGAAAAGCTCCACAGATCGATGCCCGCCTCCGGCTCATCGAACACGCACAGCTTATGCGGCTTTGCAAGTACCGTCGCAATCTCCAGACGCTTCATCTCGCCACCAGAAAGCGTTCCATCAATCTCACGTTTTAAATACTCGTTCGCGCAAAGTCCAACTCCGCTTAAAAGTTCACAGCAGTCACACTCTGCCAACGGCTTTCCTGCCGCCAAAGACAGAAGCCTCTCCACCGTCATTCCCTTGAAACGCGGCGGCTGCTGAAACGCAAATCCTACACCTGCATTTGCCCTGTGGTCAATATCATATTCTGTAATATCTTCCCCGTCCAGAACAATCTGCCCTGCATCGGCCTTCTCAATTCCAATCAGCACCTTAGCAAGCGAAGATTTTCCTCCTCCGTTCGGACCAGTAATCACCAACATTTCTCCATCTTCTACCGTAAAGCTGATATCCTGAACAATGCTTCTTTCCACACCGTTCTCATCAACCTTAAATGTCAAATTCTTTACTTCCAGCATAATTGTATTCCTTTCCTTCCAGCGTCTTCCACGTAAAATCTCCCTCTTCCAGCATTAGGTATCCATGCGGACTTTCTTCCTTCGGTATGGATACAGAACCTGGATTCAGATAATATTTCCCATCAAATTCCTGTTTTGCCGGCACATGGGTATGTCCGTGCAGCAGAATATCTCCCCGCTTCATCATCGGAGGATTCTCCATATGATACACATGTCCGTGCGTAGCGTAAATCATGCGTGTTCCGGTATACAGAATCGCATAATCCGCCAGAATCGGAAATTCCAGCACCATCTGATCCACCTCGGTATCACAGTTTCCTCTCACACACAGAATCTCTTCTTTGATCCCATTCAACATGGAAATCACCTGCTTGGGGTCATATTCTCTTGGCAGATCATTTCTTGGTCCATGATAAAGAATATCTCCTAACAGCAGAAGCTTGTCCGGTTTTTCTTTTCTATATTGTTCCAACAGCTGACGACAGTAATAAGCGCTGCCGTGAATGTCAGATGCAATCATAATCTTCATTCTCTTATGTTTCCTTTCCTCGCATGCCGTTTGGCACCACGCATGCATATCTTCCATTATATCGGCACTCGTTCGATTTTAAAAGGGGTTTTTCCAAGATTTCCCCAAACCTGCCCTCTGCCAACCATCTTATCTCTTTACACTATTCATTCGGCCGCTGATAAAAACGTCCTGATAGTTGCTCTGTCTTCAACACATTTACGAACGCTTCCGGATCTGCGTCTTTGATTTCCCGAATCACATCTTTACTCTCGGCACTCGATACAACAGAGTAGACCACCTTGCGCTCACAATGCTCATAGGATCCTTCTCCCTGAATAATCGTTGCGCCGTGATTGGTCGTCCTGGCAATAGCTTCATATACCCGTTTTGCATGATTGGTCACTACGAACAGCGTCTGTTGTTGATATTTCTTATACAAAATGTGCAGCACCTGTGTGGAAGTGTATTGAAAAATAATCGAATACAGAGCTTTGTCCCATCCAAACAGAATACCTGCCACTCCTAAAATCACCACGTTAAGCCCCAAAACCATATTCCAGGAATCAATTCCTTTGCGCTCCGACAGAAAAATAGCAATAAAATCCGTTCCGCCCGATGTCGCATTTACCATCAGACACAGACTGATCACGCATCCGTTAATCAATCCTCCAAAAATACTGATCAGCAAAGTATCATAAGTAATTGCATATCCCGGCAGCATATCCGTCAGCACGCTGGTCAGCACAATCATCAGACAAGAATACAGTGTGAATTTCTTCCCGATAAACCGAAAGCCAATCCAAATCGGAATCGCATTCAACAGTATGTTAATCAGCGTATAGGGAAGTGTCAAATCAAAAAACATCTCTACCGCGCGCTGAATTAAAAGCGACAGTCCCGTCGCTCCGCCCGGATATAATCCTCCTGTCCGTACAAATGATTTAATATTCAGCGCCATAATTACTGACGCAAGACATACCACAAGAATTCTCTTAATATTTTCTCTTGCATTGAATTTCACAACCTGTTCCCCCGTTACAATCCTATCTTCTTTTTGGTTCCTTACATGCTTTCCGGCTTAAACCGACGCGGTATTTAGAAAGCCCGGACTTCAACCTAGCCATATCAGGCATACGCCATTCCCAGTTGGGGGATCCAACCGTTCCCGGTGTATTCAGATGTCCTTCTTTTCCTAGTCCTAGAATGTCCGCCATTGGCACAATCACATATTCGGCACAGCTTTTCCAGATATAAGCCAGCAGGCGATCCTGCACAGACCCCTGACGAATTCCCTGACGCGCCAAAAAACGACGTACCTTACGCCTGCCCGGACATGTCAGCCCCTCATACCACTGACGCAGCGTATCATTATCGTGTGTTCCCGTATAGAAAATCATATTTTCCCGATCTTCTTCCCGATCATAAGCGTATTTTCCATCTGTATCAATCGAAAACACCAGAATTTTCATTCCTTTCAGATGATAGTGATCCCGAAGCGTTAAAACTTCCGGACGAAGCAGTCCCAAATCCTCTGCCACCAGCTGGATTCCCGGAATCTTCTCATACAATGTATCCATCACCTCATATCCCGGCGCTTCCACCCATTCTCCTTCAATCGCAGTCGGACAAGATGCCGGAATCTTCCAAAATGTATCAAACGCCCGGAAATGATCGATGCGAACCAGATCAAACATCTGGCTGCTGCATCCGATTCTCTCCACCCAGAATTTATAGTCATCCTTCTGAAGCTTCTCCCAATCGTAGATTGGATTTCCCCAGCGCTGCCCCGTTTTACTGAAATAATCCGGCGGAACTCCGGCAATAAAGACGGGTCTTCCGTCTGTATCAAGCAGAAAGTTATCCTTTCCCGCCCATACGTCTGCCGAATCCAATCCCACGTAAAATGGCACGTCACCCATAATACGAATCCCCAGATCATTTGCCGTACGCTTAATCTTCATCCACTGATGATGGAAAAGATACTGAACAAAGATCTGATACCTTGCTTCCTCTTCAAGTTCATCTGAAAGGGGATATTGATTTTCCGGCCAATTTCTCTCTTCTTCCGTCCATTCATTCCAGCAAAGACCGCCGTTCTTTTTCCGAAATGCCTGGAATACGCCATAGTTATGCACCCATTTCTGCTTCTCAAACTCCTGATATCCGGCATCTTTCTGCTCTGCATCCGCATTGGACGAGAACTTCAAAAAAGCGCTTCTTAGATATTCTTCCTTCCAGCTTCTTATTCCTTCATAATCTACCGTTTTGGCATTCTGTCTTAGCGCCGGCGGCCGTTCCAAAAGAAGTCCTTCTTCATACATATCATCCAGACTGATATAAACGGGGTCTCCTGCAAATGAC
The DNA here is from genome assembly GCF_037890115.1 of Dorea sp. ICN-14282. Lineage (NCBI taxonomy): Bacteria > Bacillati > Bacillota > Clostridia > Lachnospirales > Lachnospiraceae > Dorea > Dorea sp. ICN-14282. The sequence continues at coordinate 343,207 of NZ_JBBKBH010000002.1, forward strand.
GAATACGGCTGATAGGGGGAATTCCCATATCCCACCGGATTTAGCGGCAGAATCTGCCAAATCGTCACTTTATTTTCTCTTAACAATTTTAAAAATTCTCGTGTCTGTGCACCCAGCTCCCCGATTCCTGTCCGGGAGGGAAGTGCAGAGACTGGCATTAAAATTCCTGACTCTTTCATGTAACAACCTTCCTATGCAATATTATTAACCATTGTAGCACAGACTGCAAAAGTATTCTAGGAAAAGAAAAAAGCCGTAATCTTATTCAAAGATTACGACTTTTTTACTGCGGATGACAGGAATCGAACCTGCACGGTCTCCCACTAGATCCTAAGTCTAGCGCGTCTGCCAGTTCCGCCACATCCGCAAGGAAAAAGAGTCAAAGAAAGCTTTTCTCTAACTCTTTTTCAGTGAGCGTGCGGGGATTCGAACCCCGGACAACTTGATTAAAAGTCAAGTGCTCTACCACCTGAGCTACACGCCCATAATAACCTGGGCTAGTTGGATTCGAACCAACGAATGCAGGAGTCAAAGTCCTGTGCCTTACCGCTTGGCGATAGCCCAATAATATTCTCTCCCCAATTCTTTATGAGAAAGAAAAAAAGGTGGGTAATGGGACTCGAACCCATGATATCCAGAACCACAATCTGGCGCGCTAACCAACTGCACCATACCCACCATATATATTACTTATCGAACTATGTTGTCCAACTAAGTACCACCATATTCAATTTTTGTGGTTCTAACGAGCCTGGGGGGATTCGAACCCTCGACCTACGGCTTAGAAGGCCGTTGCTCTATCCAGCTGAGCTACAGACTCACAAGACTAGCTCTTTAGAACTATTTCTCAAAGCCTCAGGCTTTAAGAAAGCGGGTGATGGGAATCGAACCCACGTATCCAGCTTGGAAGGCTGGTGTTCTACCATTGAACTACACCCGCATGGATTATCGGGGTGACAGGATTCGAACCTGCGACCTCCTGGTCCCAAACCAGGCGCTCTAGCCAAGCTGAGCCACACCCCGATGTTATGTTGTCCTGTCACTTTTTTGTCTATCTCGCCGTGACACAAGAGTTATTATATAGCAAGGTCTGCAGGTTGTCAACCACTTTTTTCATTTTTTTTAAAAACTTTCTACTCCCTGGTTTTTGTCGCCTTTATACGAACTTTTGTTCCACCTCAACTCCATCCTTTTCACTGGCATACATCACCATGTAACTTCCCCTTCGTCCCTCCTGTCTCGGATACGTAACACTTCCGGGATTCAGGGTAATCAAACCATCCTCTTTTATAAAACATGGTCTATGGGTGTGTCCATACATCACGATGTCCGCTCCTCGTCCACGTGCTTCCTGTTTCAGGCGTTCCTCATTCATGGACACATAATAATAGTGTCCATGGGTAATAAATACATGCTGTCCTTCAATAAAGAATTCCTCTTCTGCAGGAAGCTCCGAAAAGAAGTCATTATTTCCACGCACTATATGAACCGGACAATCTGCCACCGCCTCAATATAGTCCGCGCATCCTTCTACATCTCCCAAGTGGATCAGCATATCAATTGGCGCCTCTCGCTCAATGATCAGATCCAGATTTCGATGCGATTTATGCGTATCACTAACGATCAATACCTTCATTTTTCTCCCTCGCTTCCAGGCGTAACCTCATTTTGCGAAGCCCTTCTCCTCTGTGACTTAACGCATTCTTTTTCTCCGGTGAAAGCTCCGCGCTGGTGCATCCATACTGTGGCAGCACGAAAATCGGATCATAGCCAAAGCCATTTTCACCGGCAATTTCATAACCAATCCGCCCTTCCATCGTTCCTCTTACTACCTCGCTGCTTCCATCCGGGTACGCAGCCGCAATCGCACACACAAATCGCGCAGTCCTTTCCTCATCCGGCACACCAGAAAGGCGATCAATCAACGCCTGATTTTTGATATCATAAGAAGTATCCTCTCCCATATATCTGGCAGAATAAATGCCCGGCTCTCCTCCAAGATAATCGATCTCCAAGCCCGAATCATCCGCAAGCACAACTGCATCTTGGTACGCTTCATATTTAGCCGCTTCCTGTGCGATTTTCGTAGCCTTAATCAGCGCATTTTCTTCAAATGTCGTTCCATCCTCTACCACATCCACATCAATCCCCGCTTCTTTCTGCGAAAGAATCTCTGCTCCTAAATCCGAAAGAATCATCCGAATTTCTACCATCTTATGTTCATTTCCTGTTGCAAATATAATCGTTCTCATGTTCGTCCTTCTTTCTGTCTTATCCGTCTTTTAAGGCGCCTATTTCTTGATTCTCGGCGGTCTCGGTCCCTGATACTGATAAAAGTACGTCTTTAACATTCCATTGTAAATTTTTCGATTCTTGTCTGCCTTGCGTCCAAAGTAGCGCTCCGCCTCCTCATAAGAGGTAATCATATATGCCGACCAGCTGTCTAACCTTTGATAGCTTTCCCCAAACGCCCGATAAAGCGCCGGCAAATCCTTTTTCTCTTCCAATCGTTCTCCATAAGGTGGGTTCGTAATAATAAACCCATACTTTTTCGGATGATTTAACTTGCTTACATCTCGCTCCTGAAAATGAATCAGATGATCCACTCCGGCCTCTCTTGCATTTCTTCTTGCGATCTTAATGACAGAACCATCCACATCATAGCCTTGAATATCTGTCTCAATCTCATCGTCTATCAGGTCATTTGCTTCATTAATACCATCATACCAAAGCTTCTTCGGAATCAGGTTTGTCCATGCTTCTGCCGTAAAAGACCGATTCATTCCCGGCGCAATATTCGCCGCCATCATCGCCGCTTCAATCGGAAATGTCCCGCTTCCACAGAATGGATCCACCAAAATCCGATCTTTCTTCCACGGAGTCAGCATAATCAGAGCCGCAGCCAATGTCTCCGTAATCGGCGCCTTGCCGGACACCTCACGGTACCCTCTCTTGTGAAGAGAGATTCCCGAAGTATCAATACCAACCGTCACTACATCCTTCATTAAGAATACGCGAACCGGATAAGACGCCCCATCCTCCTGAAACCAGGAAATGCCATAATGCTGCTGCATCCGTTTGACCATTGCCTTCTTCATAATTGATTGAATATCCGACGGGCTGAATAACTTACTTTTTACAGAAGCGGCTTTCGCCACCCAAAACTTCCCGTCTTTGGGAATGTAATCTTCCCATGGAAGTTCTGCTGTCCGGTCAAACAGTTCCTCAAAACTCCTTGCCGTAAAACTTCCCACTTTCCATAGAATTCGCTCCGCCGTCCGAAGGAAGATATTGGCTCTGCATACCGCATCTGCATCTCCATAGAAAGTAACTCTTCCATCCTCTACCGATGAAATCTCATAACCAAGATCTATAATTTCTCTTTTTAATACCGCTTCCAGGCCAAAGTGACAGGGAGCGATCAACTCTGCTTTTTTCATATATTTCTCCATATGTATCCTATTTTTACAACTTTATCTTACTGGCAATACTTCCTCTTTGTCAATCAGAATTTACAGCTTCAAAAATCTCCACATACAGTAACAGGAGGTATGCGAAATCCCGCACACCCCCTGCCACACCATTTTCAATTAGTAACGACTGCTCTCACTGCCAGCGGAAGCATTTTTGTTAGATGCATTTTTGTCAGACGCGTTTCTGTCAGATGCATTCTTATCGGAAGCATTTCTACCTGCTGCATTCTTATTAGACGCATTTCTGTCAGATGCATTTCTGCCCGCTGCATTCTTATTAGAAGTGTTCTGTGCAGACATTTTGTCGTTTGATGCATGATAATTCTTAGCCATGTCAATTCCTCCTAATCTTTTCTTGGTACACTGTTATTTTGATCTATCTTTCCACTTTTTATGTATCATATTCAGAAAATCTTAAGGAGAATTAGATTTTTTTAATTTTTAACTTGCTTTTTGACCTTTCCTATATTATACTAACACATGTAGAAAGGATGCTTTCTACAACCCCTTATTAATTATTTATACTCCCCTCAAAAGACCGATGGCTCCCCCATCGGTCTTTTACTTTATCTTTATTCTTTTACATCAAACTGTTCTCATCTTCTTCGTGCTTTTCGCGCAGTTCTCACCGCCGTCTTCCTCCAATGATACGAAGAATCAGCCAAATCAACAACAACGGCATTATAATCGGCGCTACCAGGCTAAAGATCCCGCCAATCACTGCCACAACAATTACGATTACACCTATAATTCCAAGTATCAGGAACAGCTTCTTCCACCAGGTGTCAAATCCAAACACATGCACTTTTCCCGCTGCCTGCTCCTTACCATTTCCTCCTGAACTTCTTTTAGGCTCATAAGAATATTCCTCGTAAGCCTGCCCTCTATTCTCCACAGAATCCACAATCGTCTTCGCAATCGCCCATGGATCCCCTAATTCCGCCGTCACTTCTGCCTCACTTCTACCTTTTCCAATCTCATCATCAATATAACTGCTGTAATATTCTACATTTTCCTGTACTACAGCGCCACTTAAATCATTGCCGAGTGCGCGTTTTAATCTGATTAAAAATTCCTTCTTTGTCATCAATCTCCTCCTGGTAAAACTAAAAACCCTGCATTTAGAATAGCATATCCAATTGCCCATTCCAAGTGCAAGGTTCTTAAAATTTTCTAATGTATTTCTAAAGTTCTTTTCTCTTTTTATACTTCAAAGATCAGATCTCCATAAGACGGCATCGGCCATGCCTCTTTATCAACGATCATTTCCAGCTTGTCAATTGGCGCACGAAGGGCTTCCATAGCAGTGCACACTTCAAAGTGATAGTATCTTGCCCGCTCTTCTCCGTCTTCCATTCCTGCTGCCGTCTCCGCCACCTGTTCCAAGTTCTGAAGCGCTCGTTTTGCTTCTATAAGAAGCCCCGATGTCTCTTCCAGAAGTTCTGCCTGTACTGTCGCTTTCACACCAGCTTCCCGAACAGCCAAAACCGTATCAGCCAGCGTCTTGGTATATCCGATCACAGCCGGAATGAACTGCTTGCCCGCCATATCAATCATCGTACGCGCCTCAATATTGATGGCCTTTGAATAATTTTCAAACTTAATCTCCGCGCGGGACTCAAGCTCTGCTCGTGTAAATACGTGGAACCGCTCAAACATTTCTACCGTTTTCTCCGTCGTCAGCGCCGGAATCGCCTCTACCATCGAGCCAAGGTTTGGAAGTCCACGGCGTTTTGCTTCAGCTACCCAATCCTCAGAATATCCGTCTCCGTTGAAAATAATCCGCTGATATTTGGATGCATATTCCTTAATCAGGTCATGGACCGCCATTTCAAAGTCCTCTGCCTTTTCCAGTACCTCACAGGCATCCGCAAATGCTTCCGCCACGATGGTGTTCAGCACCACATTCGGACCTGCCACAGAATCTCTGGAACCAACCATTCGGAACTCGAATTTATTTCCTGTAAATGCAAACGGAGACGTCCGGTTACGATCTGCCGTGTCCTTCGCAAAATCCGGAATAGCACGCACACCGGTTTTCATCTTTCCGCCCTTTAAGCTATGAGTTGCCTCTCCTGTATCTACTAGCTGCTGGATTACATCCTCCAGCTGTTCTCCTAAGAACACAGAAATAATTGCCGGCGGAGCCTCTGCCGCCCCAAGCCGGTGATCATTTCCCGGATTCGCTGCAGATTCCCGCAAAAGATCCGCATGTTCATCTACTGCTTTTAAGATACATGTCAAAACCAAAAGGAACTGAATATTTTCATGCGGTGTCTTCCCCGGATCCAGCAGATTCTTTCCATCGTCTGTTGTCAAAGACCAGTTGTCATGTTTTCCGGATCCATTGACTCCCGCAAATGGTTTTTCGTGGAGGATGCATTTCAGTCCATGTTTTCCTGCCACCCGTTTCAATGTCTGCATCACAATATGGTTGTGATCAACCGCCACATTTGCCGCTGCATATATCGGTGCAAGCTCATGCTGTGCCGGAGCAGCCTCATTATGTTGAGTCTTAGCAGAAACGCCCACTTTCCAGAGCTCTTCGTTGACATCTTTCATAAATCCCGCAATTCTCTGGCGAATGGTTCCAAAATAGTGATCATCCAACTCCTGCCCCTTTGGCGGCATCGCGCCAAACAGGGTACGCCCCGCATAAATCAGGTCCTTTCTCTCTTTAAACTTTTTCGCATCTACAAGAAAATACTCCTGCTCCGCACCTACGCACGGTGTTACTTTCTTAGATGTCGTATTTCCGAACAGACGGATCAGGCGAAGCGCCTGCTCATTGATGACTTCCATAGAACGAAGCAATGGTGTCTTCTGATCCAGTGCTTCTCCTGTATAAGAACAGAATGCCGTCGGAATACACAGAGTCGCACCTGCTGCATCATGGCGTACAAACGCCGGAGAAGTACAATCCCACGCCGTATATCCTCTTGCTTCAAATGTCGCCCGCAACCCTCCAGACGGGAAGGAAGAAGCATCTGGTTCTCCCTTGATCAGTTCTTTCCCCGAAAAACTCATCAGTACTTTACCGCTCGGAAGTGGAGCAGATATAAACGAATCGTGTTTCTCAGCCGTAAATCCCGTCAATGGCTGGAACCAATGCGTATAATGCGTCGCACCTTTCTCAATTGCCCACTCCTTCATCTCATGCGCAATGACATCGGCCGTCACAAGATCCAATTCCTTGCCTTCCTCAATCGTCTTCTTCAGATCTTTATAGACTTTTTTCGGCAGACGTTCCTGCATCACGGCATCATTAAAAACATCTTCCCCAAAAATATCTGCTACATTAAATGCTTCACCCATGTTTCCTTCGTTTCCTTTCCCGTTACTTTTCTCTCTTCTTTAGTATCTCATTCCTATCTCATGCCCCTCCCGGAGAGGGATTAGAAAAAGGCACTCCAACCCTCGTTGGAACGCCTTTGTTCTCAAGAAGTCTTAAGCTTTTCCTACAGAACCGAATAACTCCATCTTCTCTTTTACAGTCGCCATAATTGCATCTGCACCTGGTTTTAATAACTTACGTGGGTCAAATCCCTTGCCTTCCAGGTCTTTTCCTGCTTCGATATATTTGCGTGTAGCATCTGCAAATGATAACTGACACTCTGTATTTACATTGATCTTAGCTACTCCAAGATCGATTGCTTTCTTGATCATATCTTCCGGAATACCTGTACCTCCGTGAAGAACTAATGGCATCTTTCCAGTCAGTTTCTGGATTGCATCCAATGTCTCAAAACTAAGTCCTGCCCAGTTAGCCGGATATTTTCCGTGAATATTTCCGATACCTGCTGCCAGCATATCTACACCGAGGTCAGCAATCATCTTACACTCCTGAGGATCTGCGCACTCGCCCTGTCCTACAACACCGTCTTCTTCTCCACCGATAGAACCAACTTCTGCTTCCAGAGACATCCCCTTCTCTCTGCAGATCTCAATCAGTTCTTTTGTCTTTGCAACGTTCTCTTCGATCGGATAGTGAGATCCATCAAACATGATAGAAGAAAATCCTGCTTCGATACATTTCTGACATCCTTCATAAGAGCCGTGATCCAAATGTAATGCTACCGGCACGGTAATTCCAAGCTCCTCGATCATAGCTTTTACCATAGCTGCTACTGTCTTAAAGCCTGTCATATACTTTCCTGCACCTTCAGACACACCTAAGATTACCGGTGATTTGCACTCTTCTGCTGTCAAAAGAATACTCTTTGTCCACTCCAGGTTATTGATATTGAACTGTCCTACTGCGTAGTGACCTTCGACTGCTTTTTCAAGCATCTCCTTTGCTGATACTAACATGATTAATTCCTCCAATCTTTTCTTGCCCAAAGGCGCGGCAGCTGTTTGTCTGCCGTGTATAATTTCGCTTGTTCTATTATATCTCATTCCCAGAGAAATGACAACTAAAAAACTTTCAGCAAGTGTTTTTGAAAGACAAAATCTCAGCCAAAGCAAAAAAAGATCTGTGAAAACTTCACAGATCTTTTCAAGTGACTCCAAGGGGAATCGAACCCCTGATTCCAGCGTGAGAGGCTAGCGTCTTAACCGCTTGACCATGGAGCCTTGTCGTTTCGTACTTGCTTAGTATAGCAAACCCTTCCGGAAAATGCAAGCACTTTTTTTACTTTTTTTATGTTTTCTACTTTTCCAGTCTTTTGAAGGCTTCCGGGAAGAGAGCCTTTTCTCTGTTTCGACTTCCTTCCCGGGATGATCCTGATTCGATTCTTTTGTTCTTTCTACTCTTCTTCGTCCTTCTTCTCCATCAGATCCTTCACATGTTCTTTGGGTACCATGATATGGAGCTGCTGCTTTAGATTTTCAATCTCTACCCGATCATGCTCCCCGCCAAATTCTCCATCCAGCGTCCAGGGAATCTCTTCTAGTGACTCAAACACAATCTTCCCTGTCTTGAACGTGTACATATGCTTCGTATCCACCTGCTCAATCAAAAGCGCTGCAATAATCTCCTGAAGTGCAATCGGATTCTTCGGTGTACGAATCAGCGTCACCTCAAAGACTCCATCATCGAATACAATCTGTTTTCCGACCATGCTTCGAAATCCTCCTACCGACCGGGAGTTCGTTACCATTCCAAAGATAAATTCATCCTCAATCACTTCCCCGTCATGGGTCACCTTAATTCGATAAGACGGTACATTGAACAGCCGCTTTGTTCCTTCCAATACATAGGCTAGATGACCTAACACATTCTTCATCCCCTGCTTCGTCTGGTAGGACACGTCCGTAAACAGTCCAAAAGCCGCAATATATACAAAAATATCATCATTAAATCTTCCCACGTCACAAGGGAATTCCACCCCATTCACAGCATTGTCCGCCGCTCCTAAAAGATTCTTTGGAATATGCAGACTATTTGCGAAGTCATTGGTTGTTCCGGTAGGAATATAGCCGATAGGATTACGATCTGTACGCTGCATCATCCCGGTCACCACCTCGTCAATGGTTCCGTCTCCGCCGCTGCACACAATCAAATCAAATTCCTGTGACTGGTAAGAACAGATCTTCTTATAAGCATCCTTATACGCCTGCGTTGGGTAGGCAACCACTTCATATCCTGCTTTCACAAAAATGTCGATCACATCCGACAGCTTCGGTTTTAGCAGTTCCTTCCCCGCATGCGGATTATAGATAAATAACAAGCGTTTCATTGCCCTTCCTCCTTCATGTATCTATTCTATATGAAAAAAGACTGCTGTAAATCACTTTACGGCAATCCTCTTACACCTCTATGTATTAGCCACGGGCAGCCAGAAATCTCTCAACGCCGGCCGCAGCCTCTGTCTCGTCTTTCCCGTCTGTGATCACAACAATATTTTCTCCCTGCTGTAGGCGCAGACTCATCATTCCCATGATACTCTTTGCGTTGATCTTCTTACTGCCAACTTCGAAGTACACAGTGCTGGAATACTGGCTTGCTTCCTGAACCAGATGCGCAATCGGCATATCTTCCTTTTCCATATCCTTCTCAATCGTAACAGGCTTCTTAATCATAATCTATTGCTCCTCCTTACTGATCCCTTAACTTTTCTGCTAACTCACTTAACTTCCTAAGACGATGATTCACTCCCGACTTTCCAACGGGATTCTCCATCAACCGTCCCAGTTCTTTCAATGTTGCTTCCGGATATGTCAGACGTGTAAGGGCAACGTCTTTCAGTCCTTCCGGCAACTTATCAAACCCAAGGGTATCTCTGATATATGCAATATCCTCCAGCTGTCTTACCGCAGCCGATACGGTTTTGTTGATATTGGCTGTCTCACAGTTTACCTTTCGGTTCACACTGTTGCGCATCTCCTTCATAATCCTGACATTCTCAAGCTCCATCAGAGAAACGTGCGCCTCCATAACGTTTAGAATATCTACAATCTGGGAACCTTCCTTCAAGTAGACAACATACATCTTCTTGCGCTTTACAATCTTTGCATCCATACCAAAGCTGTTGATCATATCTTTTAAGTGCTCCGCCTGTTCTTCTTTATCACAGACAATCTCAAAATGATAGGATTTGCTCGGATCACTTACCGACCCTGCCGCAAGGAACGCACCTCGTATATAGGCTCTCTTACAGCATACAGACTGCGTCATTGCATTACGCACCGCTAAAAGTTCTTCCCCTTTTGCATAGAGGAAATAACTGCAATTTCCGGTTGCCATATTTCGGCGAACCACAATATCATTTCCTATATTAAAGGTTTTTCTCAATAATGTAAAGCATTTTCTTGCCACCCCAAAATTTTCCATATGCACGCGAAGAGCGCATCCACCGTTTTTTTTGTCCGCAAAGATTCCCGACAGCCGCACAATCGCGGACAATTCTGCCAGATTACAGTGCCTTGCCGTTGCAAAATGCTCCGCCAACTCTTCTTTTATTTTACTCGAAAACGACATGTTACACCTCTATTTTTCCTTCGTAATCGCGTCTTTCCCAATGTCCCGGTGCTCCACGCGGATTCCGTAATCTTCATTTCCTTTGATCGCATCGTAAAGCTCATTGGCTAGTGTTACCGAACGGTGCTTGCCGCCCGTGCACCCAATTCCGATTACCAGCTGCGTTTTCCCTTCCTGCACATAATTAGGAATCAGGAACTCCACCATATCCACCAATTTCTCCAAAAAGCAAACCGCCTTTTCATTGTCCATCACATAGCGTCTGACCGGTTCATCATTGCCGCTCATCGGGCGTAGCTCGTCAATATAATACGGATTCGGAAGAAAACGCACGTCAAATACCAGATCTGCATCTGCCGGAATTCCATACTTAAACCCAAAAGACAACACAGAGATATATAAATTCTTGTACTCCTTATTCTGAACGAAAATTTTAGTCAGCTCTGCCTTCAATTCCCGCGTCAGCATATGGCTGGTATCAATTAAGTAATCCGCCCGTTCCTTTAGAAAGGCAACTTTGCTTCGTTCTCTTTGAATCCCTTCATCTACCCGGCCGCCGTTTCCTGACAGCGGATGAAAACGCCTGGTCTCTTTATAACGTTTAACCAGCACATTGTCACTGGATTCCAAATAGAGGATCTCATACTTCATCCCCATATCATCCAGCTCTTCCAATACATGTTTCAGTTCTTTAAAAGTCTCTCCGCTTCGAATATCCACACCCAAAGCCGCCTTATTAATCTCCGTTCCTGATACCCTCCACAGATCCGCCATTTTGGGAATCAACGGCACCGGAAGATTATCCACACAGAAATACCCCATATCTTCCAGCATTTTAAGGGCTGTACTTTTTCCTGCTCCCGACATTCCTGTCACGATTACAAATCTCATCTTAGAATTCTCCTAATCTCTTTACTTCCGGTTCCAGCTTCACGCCAAACTGCGCTTCCACCTTCTCTGATACCTGGCGTATCAGTTCTGCAATCTCTGCTGCCGTTGCATGATCCTTATTGATTACAAATCCGCAATGCTTTTCAGAGACTTGAGCGCCGCCCACCTGAAAGCCGCGAAGCCCTGCATCCTGAATCAATTTCCCTGCAAAATATCCTTCCGGACGTTTAAAGGTACTTCCAGCGCTTGGATATTCCAATGGCTGTTTTGTAATCCGACGTTCCTTAAGATCGTCCATCACTGCCTGGATTTCTTCTTTCTTCCCTTCGGAAAGGGCAATCTCTGCCTCCAGCACAATATAATGCTTTCTTGCAATCACACTTGTCCGATAACCAAGCTCCAACTCCTCATTTGAAAGCGTCAGTACCTCTCCTTCCTGTGTCAGCACCGTCACTGCCTTCAGCACATCTTTCATCTCTCCGCCATACGCTCCTGCGTTCATCACGCAAGCGCCTCCAAGCGTTCCCGGAATGCCCGCTGCAAATTCAAATCCGGTAAGTGATTCCGAAAGCGCCCGATTAGCAACCGCTGATAAAAGTGCACCTGCCTGTGCACGAAGCAGTGTTCCCTCCACAGAGATATCATTCATTTCCTTATAAAATTGGATGATCACTCCGCGGTACCCCTGATCGGACACCAAGAGATTACTGCCATTTCCCATGATATAATATGGGACACCTTCCTCACGGCAAAGCGCTGTCACCTTGCACACTTCTTCCACGGAATTCGGGCTAACGAATAAATCTGCCGGTCCGCCCACACGGAACGTCGTATGCAGCCGCATCGGCTCCTCCTTTTTCACACGTTCTTCCGGCATCCATTCTGTTAATTTCTGATACAAATTTTTATATACATACTCACTCATAGATCCTTACTCCATCATTCTAATTCTATCTTATTTTCTACTAATCCTTTTGATTCACCGTTCATCATACACTATCTACCAGGTAAATTCAACGTGCACTTGCAAATTCACTCCAAATGCGGTATATTAAATCCGTATAACATTTTCAAATGATAAGATTATTATGAAAAAAGGAGTGGATTATTCATTGGACTCGAGTGACGTCACGCAACTAATTATACTGATTCTTTTATTGGGGCTGTCTGCATTCTTTTCATCTGCAGAAACAGCGCTTACAACTGCAAACCGGATTCGGATGCGCAGCATGGCAGAAGAGGGCAATAAACGTGCCCAGGCCGCAATGCAGGTAACCGACAATTCCGGGAAAATGTTAAGTGCGATATTAATCGGGAACAACATTGTTAACCTGTCAGCCGCATCATTGACCACAAGCTTAGCTTATAGCTTCGGTGGCTCCATGGTCGCGATTGCCAGTGGTATTCTGACAGTATTAATTCTTTTATTTGGTGAGATTACACCAAAAACCATGGCTACCATTCACGCTGAAAAGATGGCGCTTATCTATGCTCCTATCATACGCGTGTTTATGAAAATTATGACTCCGCTTATTTTTGTAATCAACGGATTATCCATGGGCATCTTATTCCTTCTTAGGGTCGACCCTTCTGCAAAGAATAAGGCCATGACCGAGACAGAGCTTCGTACTATCGTGGATGTCAGCCACGAAGACGGTGTCATTGAATCCGACGAGCGGGAAATGATATATAACGTGTTCGATCTGGGTGATGCCAAGGCAAAAGATGTTATGGTTCCCCGGGTTCACGTAACCTTCGCCGATGTTAACAGCAGCTACGATGAGCTGATCGACATCTTCCGCGAAGACAAATTCACAAGACTTCCGATTTTTGAAGATACCACGGACAATGTAATCGGAACCATTAACATGAAAGACCTTCTGTTGTACGATAGTTCCAAAGAATTTCATATCCGTGACATTTTGAGGGAAGCTTATTTCACTTACGAATATAAAAGCATTTCTGAACTTTTGGTTGAAATGCGTCAGGCCTCTCTTAATATCGCCATCGTTTTAGACGAATACGGCGAGACAGCCGGTCTTATTACACTGGAAGATATTCTGGAGGAGATCGTCGGAGAGATTCACGACGAATATGATGAAAACGAGGAAGAATATGTCAAAGAAGTAGGGGAGCGTGAATATCTGGTTGAAGGATCTCTGAATCTGGATGACTTAAATGACCGTCTGGATCTTGACCTTTCTTCTGAAGAATATGATTCTCTGGGCGGATTCATTATCGAACGATTGGATCGTCTGCCAGAAGCCGGAGATGAAATCACAACTGACGAGGGCATCCGTATGGTGGTCGAGAAGTTAGATAAAAACCGAATCGAACGCGTTCATCTTTATCTACCGGAAAAAGAAGAGACCAAAGAGGAAGAAAGCGAAAAAGATTCCTAAATCATCGATTGCAATAAAAAAGCTGGAACAGATTTTTACTGCTCCAGCTTTTCTTTTGCCTTATTCATCTTCTGCGCTATCAATCTCTTCTCCCGCAAGCTTCAGGATATCTGCAATCTGAGCCTCTGAAATTCCAAGCTTTTCTGCCACCTCATCTACTGCTACTTTTCTTCCCATTTCTTCACTCATAGACTGAATGGTCTCATCCAGCTCCGATACCTGTTCCACCATCTTCTTATCCTGGCGTTTCACTTCTGTCTGTTCTTCCACCAGCGCAAGCATTCCGGCGCGAACCTGATCCATAATCTCTTGCTCCTCCAGCTCCCGGTCATTTCGGCTGTCAGATTCCTTCAATGCAAGCATCAAGCTGACATTTCCTTCCTGAATTACATCTCCGATAAATACCTGTGATCTGTTAATCTTCACCGCCAGCTCTACTACCTTCGGAAAATAATAAAGCAGCCTTGCTTCCTCTTCGCTTCCCGCCTTCATTTCTCCTAGCTCTTCAAGATAACTCTCTACATATCTCTGCTCTTCTTCCGTAAGAATCGGACATGGTTCTTCCTGCGCCTCCACCTGCTTAGGTCCGCTAAGAATGCCGCCCATCTTCTCATAGCCACTCACAGCAACCTTTTGAGACAATAGATAATCGCAAACCAAATCTATCTGCTCTCGGCTTAACTGCTCATCTTCAAAGTAAGTTTCAACCTCTTCTAAGGTTATCTTCTTCTCCTGAGACTCTGCCAATTCCAGAATCCTCTGCAGCTTTCCTCTAAACTCTAATCTATCTGACACACTTTGTTCCTCCAATTTCTTTCGTGTGATTCCTTATCTTCCTCTACTTTACAATAACCGCCGGATAACCTGCACGCTTTATCTTACGCTCCATCTCTGCCGCTTCATTCAGATCCTGATACGAGCCTATCTGCACACGATAGTACGGCCCGTCATCATTGATATAAGCCGGATAATCCAACTCCATTAGTTCAGCAAGCAGACGTTCCGCATACACCCGGTTCCGGAATGCTCCCACCTGCACACGATAATCAGAATCTCTAATAACGCCTGCATTATCTAGAGAATCTAAGACTCCTTCCGCAATCGCCTGTGCAATCGAGTCCAAATTCTTATCAAACAGATTATTATCCACATCCGAATTGATAAACCCGGCTTCCACCAGTACCGCCGGCATCTTCGTCCTCTTCAGAACCACAAGATTCGGCCTTTCCTTCACGCCCAGATTCACAAATCCAATGGACTCTAGCTGTTCATTAATATCCTGCGCCATCTGATACTTCAAACCCGACAAATTGTAAACCAAAGATTCCACTCCCGACACCTGATTATCCGTCGGGAAAGAATTACGGTGAATAGACAAAAAGAAGTCCACTCCCGCATTGTTCGCTTCCATCGCCTTCTGAAAAGGTGTTTCATAGACATCTTCTGTACGGGTATACAACACATCAATTCCATGGTTCTGAAGGATCTCTCCAACCGCAAGTGTCAGACGCAGCGTATCTTCTGCTTCCTTTCGTCCTTCGTACACTGCTCCCGGATCACGCCCTCCGTGTCCGGCATCCAGCATCATTGAATATGGCATATTTTGACACCTCCTGTGTAATCAGCCTGATAGACCTTATCTGATATCAGCTTATGCCTTCTTCGCAAAATATGCCACACACAATCGGTAATCCTTTCAAGCAATCTCTTTTTCAGCTGTATCTATGCATTCTCAATCTCAGAGATCATATCCACGCGCGTCTGATGGCGTCCGCCAAGGAAACTTGCATCCAAATACTCTTTTACAATCGTTTTCGCCAGTTCCTCTCCAACAATTCTTGCGCCAAAAGCAAGAATATTTGCATTGTTATGTTCTCTTGCCAGCCTTGCAGAACATGGCTCCGAGCAAACAACCGCACGGATTCCTTTAACCTTATTCGCTGCAATAGAAATTCCCACGCCAGTTCCACAGATCAGAATTCCCAGATCCACTTCTTTTGCCACAACGGCACGCGCAACCTTCTCGCCATATTCCGGATAATTACAGCTGTCATTGGTATCCGTTCCAAAGTTTACTACTTCATGTCCCAATTCTTTTAAATAATCCCCAATCGCAAATTTCAGTTCTGTTGCTGCATGGTCATTTCCAATTCCAATTTTCATTCCTAAGATTCCTCTCTTCCATTCATTTTCTTTTTATATTATAATAGCTACAGATTGAATACGCAACCGTACAATCTTGAAACAAAGGAGAATTGCTATGATAAAACTAATTGCCAGCGATCTGGACGGTACACTTCTTAGAAACGGCGCTCAGGAAGTGGACCCGAAAGTCTATGATCTTATAAGAACTCTAAAGGAGAAAGGAGTTCATTTTGCCGCCGCAAGCGGACGCCAGCTCTACAGCCTGAGACATCTGTTTGAACCAGTCAAGGATGAGATTTCTTACATTGCCGAAAATGGTTCCCTTTGTATCTCAGGGAATCAGGTAATCTCTAAAGGCCTGATTTCGCGCGAGTTAAGCTTACGCATTTTTGAAGCCGCAAGGGAATATGGCTCCTGCCACATTCTTCTTTCCTGCGAATCGGCCTGTTATACAGACTCTCAAGACCCTGTTTTCAACCATCACATGCGTGACGTGGTGCATTACGATATCAAAACAGTAAATCGCCTGGAAGAAGTCAACGAACCGTTCTTAAAAATTGCACTGTGCGACTTTGACGGTACCAAAAAGCTGCTCCCTTATTTTCAGGAGCGTTTTGGCGATGAAATCAAAGTCGTTACTTCCGGTAATTTATGGGTAGACTTTATCGCTCCCGGTGCCAACAAAGGAACGGCGCTTCAGGCTCTTGCCAGCCATCTTGGCATCACGCCGGAAGAATGCGTTGCCTTTGGCGATCAGTATAACGATACGGAAATGCTTCAGTTTGCAGGCACCAGCTACGCCATGTCTACTGCAGCGCCAGGCATTGCCTATTATGCCACATATGTAACCAACTCTGTGGAAGAAGTCCTGGAGGATATTGTAGATACTTTATAATCCTGCCGGAACCCTCAAAATCAATCTATATGTTACCACAAAAATGCTCAGATCTTACGATCTGAGCATTTTTATAAACCTTGTACAGCCTTATTTAAAACATTTGCAGCAACTCCCGGAACTTATGAAGCGTCGGATATTCTCCTTCTACTTCTCCAAATCCATATGCCGCATAAATCATCGGAACTCCCGCTTTTTTACACGCATCTGCATCTCCTTGGGTATCCCCCACATACACAGCCTCCCGAATATGATTTCTCTCCATAATGATCCGGATGTTTTCCGCCTTCAGCTTCCCCGTATCTCCCGGACAGGTATGATCTGTAATCACATCTTGAAGTCCTGTATTCTTTAAAAAGGCTTCAATATATCCTTCCTGACAATTGCTTACAATGCAGAGTTTATACGTTTGCGCCAATTGTCTAAGCACTTCCGGAACGCCTTCATACACCTTACACGGCGCTGTCTCCATCCATTTATTCTGATGACGAAACAGCACTTTTGAAAGTTCCAGCTGCTCTTCTTTGGTCAGTTCCACAAACAAATCTGCCATAATTTCTTCTAATGGCTTACCGAACTCTTTCTTCAATTCTTCTTGTGTCACCCTGCGTTTCACTTTTGTCTCTTTCTCTAACGCATCATTCCAGGCAACCGCTACTTCTTTTGTCGAATCCCACAATGTACCATCCACATCAAAGATAATTGCTTCCATAATCCTTTATTTCCCCTATGCTTCTTCCCGGTCATTCGTTAATTTCAGCCGATCCAGAATATAGAATACCAGACTCAAAATCATTCCTACAATACATGCCAGTACCATTCCCGTTAGCTCAATATCTCCAAACTTCACCGCAATTCCTGACAATCCTGTTACAAATACCACGGATGTCAGAGTCAGATTTCTTGAAAGTCCATAATCCACCTGAGAATCCACCAGAATCCGGATACCGGACGCTCCGATCATTCCATATAACAAGAACGAAATTCCTCCGATTACAGGTCCTGGTATCGTCTGAATCAGCATAGAAAGTTTTCCTACAAAAGAACATATAATAGAAAGGAAGGCTGCTCCGGCAATCACCCGCACACTGTACACTCTTGTCACTGCCATCACGCCAATGTTCTCTCCATACGTCGTTGTTGGAACAGAACCGATCAATCCTGAAATCATAGTGGAGAAATTGTCTCCAAAAAGAGATCTATGAAGACCTGGTTTCTTCAGAAGATCCCGGCCGACAATTTTACTGGTTACGACCTGATGTCCGATATGTTCAGAGGTAATCACCAGAAGTACCGGCAAAATCATCATAATAGCTCCCATATCGAATTTAGGCATCTGGAAATTCGGCAGTGCAAACCAGGAAGCTGACGCCACCTGTGAAAAATCCAGAATTCCGCAGGCAAGAGCTGCAACATATCCTGCAATAACCGCAATTAAGATAGGAATTACCGATAAAAATCCCCGGAACAGAATATTTCCAAATATCGCAACACCAAGTGTCACTGCAAATACAATCACATTTCTAGGATCTACCTTATCCGCCAGAAGACCTGCGTTATCCGCTGCAGATCCGGATAATTCCAATCCAATCAATGCAACTACCGGTCCCATAGCCGCAGGCGGCAATACAACATCAATCCAATCTGTTCCACATTTATAAATAATAAAGGATAAAATACAGCCGAAAAATCCGACTGCCACAAAGCCACCCAACGCATATTCGTATCCTAATTTGCTGATTACAATTCCTGCCGGAGCAAGAAACGCAAAGCTAGAGCCCAAATAGGCCGGAGCCTGTCCTTTTGTTACTGCAATAAACAATAATGTTCCCACACCGTTCATAAACAACACGATTGCCGGGTTAATCCCAAACACGAACGGCACCAGTACCGATGCGCCAAACATCGCAAACATGTGCTGAATACTCAGCGGCAGAAGCAGTTTAAATGGAACCTTATCTTCTACCTGAATAATCTTACGACTTTCCATCTTTCATTTCCTCCTGTGTCTCTCCTGACATACCTTGCGCTGGTCTGTATCACAAAGGCCAGCGCGTTACATTCTTGTATATTCTATCACACCAGACCCCAAAAGGAAACGAAAAATCTTTAAAATAGTTCTTTCACCGCTGGATAAATTTTCCGGAATTCCTGATATCTTTCCTCGTATTTTTGAACCAGATCTGCCTCAGGTTCAATGGTATCGATTACCTTAACCACCTTCTCGGCAACGGTCTCTACATCTGGATACGCTCCACATCCGACTGCCGCAAGCATCGCTGCTCCCAGAGCCGGACCTTCCTCACTCTCAATTACATCCACCTTGAGATTCATAATATTTGCAATCATTTTCTTCCAGAGAGGGCTTTTGGCTCCGCCACCGCAAATCTTTGTCCGTTCAAGCTGAATTCCCAGACTTCTGGCAACTTCCAGAGAATCTCTAAGACCAAATGCTACACCTTCCAGCACAGCCTGCGTCATTTCCTCCCGCGTGGTATCCATAGACATTCCGATAAACATTGCCCTTGCATCCGGATTGTTATGCGGAGAACGTTCCCCCATTAGATACGGCAGATAAAAGACATGATTTTCTCCAAGGCGGCAAATGCCTTCCTGTTCTGCTTTGAAATCTTTTGTCTTCAAAATCTCTTCGCTCCACCACTTATTGCAGGAGGCTGCGCTAAGCATACATCCCATCAAATGATAATTTCCATCCGCATGAGCAAAGGAATGCAGTGCATTATGCTCATCCACTCCAAAATTCCTGCTGGAGATAAAAATCGTCCCGGAGGTTCCAAGCGAAATATTGCAGCGTCCATCTCCGACCGTCCCGGTTCCCACAGCTGCAGCTGCATTGTCCCCCGCACCCGCAATTACTTTCACATTTTCAGACAGACCAAGATCCTTTGTAATCTCTGCTTTCAGCGTACCTACTACCTCATAGCTTTCATAGAGTTTCGGAAGCATTTCCTCCGTGATTCCACAGATCTTTAGCATTTCTTCCGACCATCTTCGATTCTTCACATCCATCAAAAGCATTCCAGATGCATCCGATACATCCGTGCAAAAACTTCCAGACAAGCGATAGGCCAAATAATCCTTCGGCAGCATAATTTTTCTGATTTTCCCAAAATTCTCCGGCTCATGTTCTTTCATCCAGAGAATTTTCGGAGCTGTAAATCCTGCAAATGCAATATTTGCCGTGTATTCTGACAGCCGTTCTTTTCCAATCACCTGGTTGAGATATTCGGTCTCCTTACCGGTTCTTCCGTCATTCCACAAAATTGCCGGACGAATCACCTGATCTTGTTCATCCAATACTACCAGACCATGCATCTGCCCCCCGAAACTGATGCCTGCCACTTCTTCCTTCGGATATCCTGCCAATAATTCTTTGATTCCTTCCATAGACTGATCAAACCAGTCCTGCGGATTCTGTTCAGACCATCCTGGATTTGGGAAATAGAGCGGATACTCTCTTGAAGCGATATTCTCAATCTTTCCGTCCTCATTCATCAGCAAAAGTTTTACCGCCGATGTCCCAAGATCTACTCCAATGTACAGCATATTTATGTCCTCCTTCTTATCATGTCTCCATTATGATCTAATTCTAACACAGCCAGATCTAAAACTCTATCATATATATTTTTTCAGCACATAAAAACAATCCTGTCTTTTAGAATACAAAAACAGGGACCCTCAAATCAATGAGAGTCCCTGTGATAATCTTATCTATCGCTTAACACAAAGTTATTGCAAAAGATTACTCGATGATGTCTTTAACAACACCAGATCCTACTGTACGTCCACCTTCACGGATAGCGAAACGAAGTCCCTCTTCCATAGCTACTGGGTGAATCAGTTCAGCTGTCATCTCGATGTGGTCTCCAGGCATACACATTTCAACACCTTCTGGAAGGTTACATACACCTGTTACGTCTGTTGTTCTGAAGTAGAACTGTGGACGGTAGTTGTTGAAGAATGGAGTATGACGTCCACCTTCATCTTTTGTTAATACGTAAACCTGAGCTGTAAATTTCTTGTGGCATGTTACGCTGCCTGGTTTACACAGAACCTGTCCTCTTTCGATCTCTGTTCTCTGAATACCACGAAGAAGAGCACCGATGTTATCTCCAGCCTGAGCCTCATCAAGAAGCTTACGGAACATCTCAACACCTGTAACAACTGTCTTCTTAGTATCTTCGTGAATACCAACGATTTCAACTTCGTCAGATACATGAAGAACACCACGCTCTACTCTACCTGTAGCAACAGTTCCACGTCCTGTGATAGAGAATACGTCCTCTACTGGCATCAGGAATGGCTTATCTGTAGCACGCTCTGGATCTGGAATGTAGCTGTCAACAGCATCCATAAGTTCCATGATCTTGTCTCCCCATGGTCCGTTTGGATCTTCAAGAGCCATAAGAGCAGATCCCTGAACAACTGGTGTATCATCTCCTGGGAATTCGTACTCATCAAGAAGTTCACGAATTTCCATCTCTACTAATTCAAGAAGTTCTTCATCGTCAACCATATCACATTTGTTCATGAATACAACGATGTAAGGAACACCTACCTGACGAGAAAGCAGGATGTGCTCTCTTGTCTGAGCCATAACTCCGTCTGTAGCAGCAACTACAAGGATAGCTCCGTCCATCTGAGCTGCACCTGTGATCATGTTCTTAACGTAGTCAGCATGTCCTGGGCAGTCTACGTGAGCGTAGTGACGTTTCTCTGTCTCGTACTCAACGTGAGCTGTAGAAATAGTGATTCCACGCTCTCTCTCTTCTGGAGCCTTATCGATGTTCTCGAAGTCTACTTTAACGTTTCCTGCAACTCTTTCTGCCAATACTTTTGTAATAGCAGCTGTTGTAGTTGTTTTACCGTGGTCAACGTGACCGATTGTACCGATATTACAATGTGGTTTTGTTCTTTCAAATTTAGCTTTAGCCATTTTGAATATCCTCCTTATTATAGTGCCTTATAAGGCAAAATTTAATTGTTTACGTTTTGCTCGGCTATCTCTGATTATATTTCAAATCAAAGTGTTTTTCAAGCTTTTTTAGCATTTAATTAATCATTTTTACCGGATAAGATCTTTTCCTGTACAGATTTCGGTACTGGCTCATATTTCTCGAAGAACATTGAGTAGTTACCACGTCCCTGTGTTCTGGAACGAAGATCTGTAGAGTATCCGAACATTTCGGACAACGGAACATATCCACGTACGATCTTACCGCCGCCAAGGTCATCCATTCCTTCGATACGTCCACGGCGAGAGTTAATGTCTCCAATAACATCTCCCATGTACTCTTCCGGCATGGTTACTTCAACCTTCATAATAGGCTCAAGAAGAACCGGAGCTGCCTTCTTCATAGCATCCTTGAATGCTAAAGATCCGGCAATGTGGAATGCCATTTCACTTGAATCGACTTCATGGTAAGAACCATCGTATACGTTAGCTTTAATACCAACAACCGGGAATCCTCCAAGGATACCAGACTGCATAGCCTCTTCGATACCTTCACCGATCTTCGGAATATATTCCTTCGGAATTGCTCCTCCGACTACGGTAGACTCGAACTGGAATGTCTCCTCACCGTTAACATCCATTGGCTCAAATTTAACTTTACAGTGTCCGTACTGTCCACGTCCACCTGACTGTTTTGCATACTTGCTGTCAACATCAACCGCTTTTGTAAATGCCTCTTTGTATGCAACCTGAGGAGCACCTACATTAGCCTCTACCTTAAATTCGCGAAGCAGACGGTCAACGATGATTTCCAGATGAAGCTCACCCATTCCGGCGATGATTGTCTGACCGGTCTCGTGATCTGTATGAGCACGGAAGGTCGGGTCTTCTTCTGCCAGTTTTGCAAGAGACTCTCCAAGTTTACCCTGGGAAGCTTTTGTCTTAGGCTCGATAGCGAGCTCGATAACTGGCTCTGGGAATTCCATAGACTCCAGGATTACCGGATGCTGCTCATCACAGATGGTATCACCTGTAGAAGTGAACTTAAATCCGATCGCTGCTGCGATATCTCCTGAATAAACTTTGTCTAATTCTTCTCTCTTATTTGCGTGCATCTGAAGGATACGTCCCACACGCTCTTTTTTGCCTTTTGTAGCATTCAGTACATAAGAACCGGAGTTCATTGTACCAGAGTAAACTCTGAAGTATGCCAGCTTACCAACGAATGGGTCTGTCATAATCTTGAATGCAAGAGCTGCAAATGGCTCTTCGTCAGAAGAATGTCTTACTGTCTCATTTCCGTCCATATCAACACCCTGGATTGCAGGAACGTCTAATGGAGATGGCATGAATTCGATGATTGCATCAAGAAGCTTCTGAACACCTTTGTTTCTGTAAGCAGTACCACAGCAAACCGGTACAGCATCACATTCACAAGTAGCTTTTCTCAGCACAGCTTTCATCTCTTCAACAGTAGGCTCTTCTCCTTCCAGATACTGCATCATCAGATCGTCGTCTAACTCACAAACCTTCTCAACCAGCTCTGTGTGATAGAGTTCTGCATCTTCCTGCATATCTTCTGGAATATCAGTAATGGAGATATCATCTCCCTTATCATCATTATAGATGTAAGCTTTCATTTCAAACAGATCGATAATTCCCTTGAATTCATCTTCTTTTCCGATCGGGATCTGAAGACAGATTGCATTCTTACCTAATCTTGTTTTAATCTGCTCTACTGCATTGTAGAAATCAGCACCCAAAATGTCCATCTTGTTGATGAATGCCATTCTTGGTACGTTGTATGTGTCAGCCTGACGCCATACGTTTTCTGACTGCGGCTCAACACCACCCTTAGCACAGAACACACCAACAGCTCCGTCCAGTACACGAAGGGAACGCTCAACCTCTACGGTAAAGTCTACGTGTCCAGGGGTATCAATGATATTGATACGGTGCTCTAAAGCGCCAGCTTTTGGCTTGCAGTTTTCCTGCAGTGTCCAGTGGCATGTTGTAGCGGCAGAAGTGATCGTGATACCTCTTTCCTGCTCCTGAGCCATCCAGTCCATGGTAGCAGTACCTTCGTGGGTGTCACCGATCTTATGATTTACACCAGTATAGTAAAGAATACGCTCTGTTGTCGTAGTCTTACCAGCATCGATATGAGCCATAATACCAATGTTTCTTGTTCTATCTAATGGATATTCTCTTCCTGCCAAGATCTTTTCCTCCCTTAGAATCTGTAATGAGCAAATGCCTTATTAGCCTCTGCCATCTTATGCATGTCTTCTTTCTTCTTCACAGATGCACCAGTGTTGTTTGCTGCATCAAGAATCTCGTTTGCCAATCTTTCTTCCATTGTCTTTTCTCCTCTTTTACGAGAAAACAATGTTAACCAACGAAGCGCTAATGCCTGTCTTCTGTCAGCTCTTACTTCGATTGGAACCTGGTATGTTGCACCACCGATACGTCTTGCCTTTACCTCAAGTACTGGCATAATGTTGTTCATTGCCTCTTCAAACACTTCGATAGCTGGCTTGTCGGATTTCTCTGCAACTCTTTCAAATGCTCCATATACAATCTTCTGAGCTACACCCTTCTTACCATCAAGCATGATGTTGTTGATAAGCTTTGTAACCACTTTGTTGTTGTATAATGGATCCGCTAATACGTCTCTTTTTTGAGTATGTCCTTTACGTGGCACGGTTCTTCCCTCCTTAAACATTTTAATTTAATTCATCGGTACTCACATGTGTCCTCTAATGATACAGTGTAGTGCTGGGTATAGGCCATACCTCGCGGCATTGCCGCTGATATCTATATCCCTTGCAACTTACTTAATCATAGTTCTGTTTGTGACTACGGTTTTGTTTGGTAAATCCTAAGATTTACTTTTTAGCGTCTTTTGGTCTCTTAGCGCCGTATTTAGAACGAGCCTGTCTTCTCTTTGCAACACCTGCTGTATCAAGTGTTCCACGAACGATGTGGTAACGTGTACCTGGAAGGTCTTTTACTCTTCCTCCACGGATCAGAACAACGCTATGCTCCTGAAGGTTGTGTCCTTCTCCTGGAATGTAGCTTGTTACTTCGATACCGTTAGACAGACGAACTCTGGCGATCTTTCTAAGAGCTGAGTTAGGCTTCTTAGGTGTAGCTGTCTTAACTGCTGTACATACACCTCTCTTCTGCGGAGCAGATGCATCTGTACTTCTCTTTCTTAAAGAGTTGTACCCTTTCTGAAGCGCTGGAGCTGTAGACTTCTTTACAGCTGTCTGACGTCCCTTCTTTACTAACTGGTTAAATGTTGGCATTCTCTTTCACCTCCTACGATTATAATAAGCTGCATATTCATCTTCATGAATATCGGCACAAAAATATAATGCCCTTTTGTGCACGCTAAATTAGTGTATTACTATTTTTCACGGTTGTCAAGATGTTTTCCCGGATTTTCTGGAATCTTGGCATTTCAGCAGTATATATATAAGAAATATTCCTGCCAACAGCCCCACCGAATCAATCAGAACGTCCGTCAGCCGTCCGCTTCTTCCCGGAACAAACAGCTGATGGAACTCATCACTGGCAGCATAAAATGCTCCCACTGCAAACATTATTAAGCTTCCCCGCTTCGCATCCGGTATATAGCTATTCCACGTAAGCATCAATAGAATCCCCAGAATCGCATATTCCGATGCATGTGCACATTTCCGAATAGGGTATTCTATCTTCTCGGTAAATTCCTGCTGGCGATCTTTCTCCCATTCTTCATAGCCCGGGACAAGTTTCTGCAAGATCAATGTGCCGGCAGACATGCTCATCTCTGAGGACTCTTTTGCAGGCGCCGCTGAAAACCAGAAAATAATGCACATCCAGGCAAGCGTTAATCCTGTATAAATGATCCGTTTCATAAATCTTCCTTACAAGCCCAGCACATCTGCGATTGCGCCCATCTCTTCCAATGCCACATCAATCAGATCATCTAAGCTAAGCCCTGTAAACTCAATGGATTCCATATAGTCTCGATTTGCTCCGGACGCAAAACGCAGCTCGTTAAAACGCTTCATAACCGATTTGTGCTTTACACTTGCAATCTTCTTATCCGGATAAATCTGCGCAACCGCCTTTACAAATCCACTCATCGGATCTGCCGCAAGCACCGCATACTGCAATTTCGTCTTTGCTTTCATTCCGCTCTTTGGATTGTGTGCACAAATCGCATCAAATAAAACCTTGTCCTCGATGCCTTCTTTTTTCAGAATCTCTACCGAAGTTGGGCCATGCACACTCATATCATTCTGCCAGTCGCACTGCTCCTCGTCTAAATCATGGAGAAGTCCTACAATCCCCCAGTATTCCACTTCATCCGGTGCAAGTCTCTTTGCAAGCCCTTTCATAATTGCTTCCACTGCGTAGGAATGTACAATATAATTTTCACCCTTCATATATTTCATAAGTATCTCATGTGCTTGTTCTCGATTCATTTTCTATTCCTCCTCTAATGTCTAATTGCTGTAGCCATTGTAGCACACCTCTCTATAAAAAGGAAGGTTTGAACCCTTCCCCATTCTCCTGTATAATAGAAAGAAATCAGCTTACGAATACATGATTTTAGAAAACAAACACATTTAGAAAGGACTCATCATGCATATTACAAGCCAAACATTTCTTATTATCTGTCCACTTCTATTCCTGGCTGGAATGATTGACGCCATCGGCGGAGGCGGCGGTCTCATTTCAATTCCCGCTTACCTGATTGCCGGGCTGCCGCCCCACACGGCCATCGCCACCAACAAACTGTCCTCCGCCTGCGGAACCACTCTTGCAACCATCCGCTTTGCCAGAAACGGACTCATTCACTTAAAACTTGCCATTCCCGCCGTTATTATGGCAATGATCGGCTCTTCCATCGGAGCTCACTTATCGATGCGGGTGCCAGAGCAGATTATGACTGGTCTGATGGTTGCCATTCTCCCAATTTCTGCTTGTCTGGTACTGAACAAAAAGCTCTTTCACGATCAGGGATCTGACGAAGTGATCTTAAATCGCCGCACCTATCTGACCGCCGCCATATCTGCATTCCTAATCGGCGGTTACGACGGATTCTACGGTCCCGGTACCGGAACATTTCTCATCATTGCATTCACCGTTTTTGCAAAAATGGGAATCAAGACGGCAAACGCGCAGGCAAAAGTAATCAACCTGACCACCAACATTACTTCTCTTCTCATTTTCCTTCTAAACGGACAGGTTCTACTTCCCGTTGGTCTTGCCGCAGCGGCATGCAACATGATCGGAGGTCACCTCGGCGCAGGACTCGTTATGAAAAATGGTGCCCGAATTATCAAGCCCAGCATCCTTCTTGTTCTCCTTTTGCTGGCATTAAAAGTGGCAGGCCCATTCTAGCCTGCCATCTTTCTTACTCTTTTGTTTTTATTTCCGGCATATGTCCACAGCTTCCACTGCAGCCGGCGCAGCCGCCGGAACATCCGCAGCCGGAACTGCCATTTTTCTTCTGCTGATGTCTCTTTAGCACAACATACGTACAATATCCCAAAATCAGCGCAACTATGAGTAAATCAATCATCTCATTTCTCCTTTCCCTAAGAAGCCGGACGCTCTTTTTTCTATTTTTCTTAAATATTTGCCGCCTGTACCGAACGCTTCGTATACATCTCGTTTTTCTTTCCCGGATCCGGGCGCAGCAACAGGAATAAAAACAGAATTGCCACTAAGATTCCCACCGCCGAACCAATTCCAAACGCACCGCCCATCATTAGCGATCCAATCTGGTAAACACTCAGACAAATCAAATACGCGAAAACATTCTGGAATAAAACCGCAAACCAAAACCATTTTCTGGACTGCATTTGCTGCGCCATGGTAGCAATCGCCGCCAGGCACGGGGAATCCAGAAGATTAAACAGCAGGAAGGAAAATGCTGCCAGCGCACTTGGAAACCAGACGCTAACTGCCTGCGCCACCGTCACTGCATCTTCAGTGTCACCACTTACATTTGCCAATACACCCATGGTAGATACAATCGCTTCTTTGGCTGTAAATCCAGACAAGGACGCCGCCACAGGCTGCCACTCTCCGAATCCAAGCGGTGCAAAAATCGGTGCAATCACTCCACCAATCATTGCCAACAGACTGTCTCCGCTTTCTTCTACCATTCCAAATCCCGCATCTGTAAATCCGAATCCACCCAGGAACCACATCACTACACACGCCAGGAACAAAATCGTTCCCGCCTTTATGATAAATCCTTTCAGCCTTTCCCATACATGGAGAAGTACCGTTTTGGCCTGAGGAATATGATACTGAGGAAGTTCCATAACGAACGGCGCCGGTTTTCCTGCAAAAGGTTTCGTCTTTTTTAAGATAATCGCAGATACCAAAACAGCTGCAATTCCAACAAAGTACATCAGTGGAGCCATCAGGCCTCCCACTTCATAACTTCCCGTCGCATAGCTGGTCATCACGCCTCCCATTAATGCAATCACCGGAAGCTTGGCTCCGCAAGGAATAAAGGTTGCAGTCATAATCGTCAGCCGTCTGTCATTGTCCTGCTCAATGGTTCGTGACGCCATAATTCCCGGTATTCCACATCCTGAAGAAATCAGCAGCGGAATAAAGCTTTTGCCGGAAAGTCCAAAATGGCGAAATACTCGGTCCATTACAAACGCAATCCGCACCATGTATCCACAGTCTTCCAAAATGGATAACAATAGAAACAGAATCGCCATCTGCGGAACAAACCCAAGCACTGCTCCTACGCCGCCGATAACGCCATCTACCACTAGACTTGACACCAGGTTTCCTACGCCCAGATTCTCCAGCAGGGCGCCCGCCGCATTCTGAATTGCCACCACAAAGGTATCATTGGTCCAGTCCGTCATAAAGGTTCCTACCGTTGTAACAGAAAGATAGTAAACCACAAACATAACTGCAATGAAGATCGGAATTCCGAATATTCTGCTTGTGACAACCCGGTCAATTCGGTCTGATACCGTCATCTTTTCTTTCGATTTCTTTACGGATGCCTCCACAACTTTCTGTACAAACTGATAACGCTGATCCGTTACAATACTCTCCATGTCATCATCGTACTTTTCTTCAAGCTTTTTCCGAATTTCATCCACACTCACATGAGAAGAAGCTCCTGTTTTCCACCGTCCCATTACTTTTTCATCCTGTTCCAGCAATTTTACCGCATACCATCTCTTCTGTTCTTCCTCGACTTCCGCAGGCAAAAGATCGCTCACCCGCTCTACTGCCTGTTCCAGATCTTCTGAGAAAATCCGCTTCGGAAGGTTTTCTCGATCCATCTTTGCTGTGCGGCGAATCTCCGAAAGAAGTTCCGAAAGTCCCATCCGCTTCAGCGCAGACGTCTCAATCACCGGGCACCCCAACAGATTGGACAGCTTCCTGATATCAATACGAATCCCTCTCTTTTGCAGAAGATCCGCCATATTCAGCGCGATCACAACCGGTATTCCCGTCTCAATCAGCTGTGTTGTCAGGTACAGATTCCGCTCAATATTCGTGGCATCCACCAGATCAATGATAACGTCCGGTCGTTCTTCCAGCAAATAGTTGCGGCTTACTACTTCTTCCAATGTATAAGGAGACAGAGAATAAATTCCCGGAAGGTCTGTAATCGTCATTCCTTCCTCATTGCCTTTTCCTTTCAGCTTTCCTTCCTTTTTCTCCACGGTAACTCCCGGCCAGTTCCCAACGTATTGATTCGCTCCCGTCAAAGCGTTAAACATCGTCGTTTTTCCACAGTTTGGGTTCCCGGCAAGCGCCACTCTCATTTCCATCTTGTCTTCCTCCTTTATTCTATCGCACCTGTACACATTCTGCATCATTTTTCCGAATAGAAAGTTCATAGCCTCTCACTGTAAGTTCCACCGGATCTCCCAGCGGCGCCACCTTACGAATGTAAAGTTCACTCCCTTTTGTAATCCCCATGTCCATAATCCGACGTTTATAAGCGCCGTCTCCTTCGATCTTTTCCACCACTACGGTGCTTCCTACTTTTGCTTCCCCTAATGTCATATTCTTCTCCTTTTGTCCTTAACTTCACTCAATCTTCATTTTAAAAAGCAGCTAAATCATAATGTGTTTTGCCATATCCCGGTTAATGGCTACCCTGGAATCCTTCACATTGACAATCACATTTCCTCCCAGCGAAGAGAGCACCTCTATCTTGGTTCCAACTACAAAACCAAGATTTTCCAAAAATCGTCTGGTTTCTTCATTTCCACTGACTCTGCGGATCACATTACTCTCGCCTGTTGTCATCATTGTAAGCGGCATCACATCACATCTCCTTTATGATATATTTCCTTGTTTGATATTGATTATCATTTGCTTTTATATTCTATACGCTTGTGCCCACTTTGTCAATAGTGATATTGATAATTTTTTTCATTTAAAATCAGGCAGTAAAAAAAGATACACCGAAGATTTTCTCTCCGATGTATCCTTCTTCTTTATAAGCTTTATTCTTCTACGATCTCTTCTTCAACCGCTTCAACTTCTTCACTTTCTGCGCTTTCTAATGTCTCGTCTTCCAGCGTCAGATCCAGTTCTTCCTCTTCCAGCAGTTCTTCTTCCAGCTCATCGGACTGAAGTCTGATATCACGATATTTTCTCATACCCGTACCTGCCGGAATATGTTTACCGATAATAACGTTCTCTTTCAGACCTACCAATGGGTCAATCTTACCTTTGATCGCTGCCTCTGTCAGAACTTTCGTCGTCTCCTGGAAAGATGCTGCTGACAAGAAGGAATTGGTTGCCAGAGATGCTTTGGTAATACCAAGCATGATCTGTTCTCCGGTAGCCGGTGTCTTGCCTTCTGCCTCTAATGCTTCATTCACATCTTCAAATTCCAGTCTGTCAACATTGGTTCCCGGAAGGAATTCTGTATCTCCAGCTTCTTCAATGCGAACTTTCTTCAGCATCTGACGAACAATCACTTCGATATGCTTATCGTTGATCTCAACACCCTGAAGACGATATACACGCTGTACTTCCTGGATCATGTAATCCTGCACAGCACGAAGTCCCTTAATCTTTAAGATGTCGTGTGGATTCACGCTACCTTCTGTCAGCTCGTCTCCGGCCTCTAACTGTACGCCATCCTGAATCTTAATTCTGGATCCGTAAGGAATCAAATATGCCTTAGACTCTCCGGTCTCATGGTTTGTTACAATGATTTCACGTTTCTTCTTCGTATCATTGATATTTGCAGTTCCTGCAAATTCTGTGATAATTGCAAGACCCTTCGGCTTTCTGGCTTCAAAAAGCTCCTCGACACGAGGAAGACCCTGTGTGATATCGTCACCGGCAACTCCTCCTGTATGGAAGGTACGCATGGTCAGCTGTGTACCCGGTTCTCCGATAGACTGAGCTGCAATAATACCTACTGCCTCTCCTACCTGTACCGGCTCTCCGGTCGCCATGTTGGCGCCGTAACACTTCGCACACACACCACTGTGAGAACGACAGGTCAGAATCGTACGAATCTTGATCTGTGTCAGAGTCTCGCCGTTCTCGTCTACACCCTTCTTCATAATCAGTTCTGCACGCTTTGGTGTTACCATATGGTTTGCTTTTACAAGAATGTTTCCATCCTTATCAACGATATTTTCGCACAGGTAACGTCCTGTAATACGCTCCTGCAAGCTTTCGATTTCTTCATTTCCATCCATGAATGCTTTTACATACATTCCTGGAATCTCGCCGTTCTTCGGAGCACAATCTACTTCGTGGATAATCAACTCCTGAGATACGTCTACCAGACGTCTGGTCAAATATCCTGAGTCGGCTGTACGAAGGGCTGTATCAGACAGACCTTTACGCGCTCCATGCGCAGACATAAAGTACTCCAATACGTCCAGACCTTCACGGAAGTTGGACTTGATTGGAAGCTCGATCGTACGACCTGTTGTATCTGCCATCAATCCACGCATACCTGCAAGCTGTTTGATCTGCTTGTCGGAACCACGGGCTCCGGAGTCAGCCATCATAAAGATGTTGTTGTACTTGTCAAGACCAGACAACAGTGCCTCTGTAAGGGCATCGTCAGTTGCCTTCCAGGTCTCTACAACCTCTTTATAACGCTCTTCCTCTGTGATCAGACCACGCTTAAAGTTCTTTGTGATCTTATCTACTGTATCCTGCGCCTGCTGAATCATCTCCGGCTTCTGCGGAGGCACGGTCATATCTGAAATAGATACCGTCATAGCAGCTCTTGTAGAATACTTGTATCCAATGGATTTTACCGCATCTAAAACTTCTGCTGTTGCGGTAGAACCATGGGTATTGATTACTTTTTCAAGAATCTGTTTTAACTGTTTCTTTCCTACGTGGAAATCCACTTCCAGAAGAAGTTCATTGCCTTCTACTTCACGGTCAACGAATCCTAAGTCCTGAGGAATAATTTCATTGAAAATGAATCTTCCCAGTGTAGACTCGATCGTTCCCGTCATCTCTTCTCCGTTTGGAAGAGTCTTTGTCACACGCACTTTGATGCGAGAGTGAAGTGTCACTGCATCATTTTCGTATGCAAGAATCGCCTCGTTAACGCTCTTGAAGAATTTGCCCTCTCCCTTAGCTCCCGGTCTTTCCTGTGTCAGATAATAGATACCAAGAACCATATCCTGAGAAGGAACGGCTACCGGACCACCATCAGAAGGCTTCAAAAGGTTGTTTGGTGACAACAGCAGGAATCGGCACTCTGCCTGTGCTTCTACAGATAACGGAAGGTGAACCGCCATCTGGTCACCGTCAAAGTCGGCGTTATATGCAGTACATACCAATGGGTGAAGTTTAATCGCCTTACCCTCTACCAGAATCGGCTCAAACGCCTGGATTCCCAATCTATGAAGCGTAGGGGCACGGTTCAACATAACTGGATGCTCTTTGATAACGTCTTCTAAGACATCCCATACTTCCGGCTGAACTCTCTCCACCATCTTCTTTGCATTCTTAATATTATGCGCAGTTCCATTCTGAACAAGTTCTTTCATAACGAATGGCTTGAACAGCTCAATTGCCATTTCTTTCGGCAGACCGCACTGGTAAATCTTAAGTTCCGGTCCTACGACGATAACGGAACGTCCAGAGTAGTCAACACGCTTACCTAACAGGTTCTGACGGAAACGTCCGGATTTACCTTTCAGCATATCAGACAGTGACTTAAGCGCTCTGTTTCCAGGTCCTGTTACCGGACGACCGCGGCGTCCATTGTCGATCAGGGCATCTACAGCTTCCTGCAGCATTCTCTTTTCGTTTCTTACGATAATATCTGGCGCGCCAAGCTCAAGCAGACGTTTCAGACGGTTATTTCTATTGATAATTCTTCTATACAGATCATTCAGGTCAGACGTAGCGAAACGCCCTCCATCCAGCTGTACCATCGGACGAAGATCCGGCGGAATCACCGGAATCGCTGTCATAACCATCCACTCCGGCTTGTTTCCAGACTCACGGAATGCTTCCACAACTTCCAGACGCTTCACAATTCTTGCTCGTTTCTGTCCGGTTGCTCCCTTTAAGCCTTCCTGCAGCTCTGTATATTCTTTTTCCAGGTCAATATTTCTAAGCAGTTCCTGGATGGATTCAGCTCCCATTCCTACACGGAACGTGCTGCCCCATTTTTCTCTTGCTTCCTGATATTCCTGCTCAGACAGCACCTGCTTATACTGAAGATCTGATTCTCCTTTGTCCAGTACAATGTAAGAGGCAAAGTACAGAACTTTCTCCAATGTTCTTGGAGACAGGTCAAGAATCAGTCCCATACGGCTTGGAATTCCTTTGAAGTACCAGATGTGAGACACCGGAGCGGCCAGGTCAATATGACCCATACGCTCACGACGCACACTTGCTTTGGTAACCTCTACGCCACAGCGGTCGCAGACCACGCCTTTATAGCGGATCTTCTTGTACTTTCCACAGTGACACTCCCAGTCCTTGCTTGGTCCGAAGATCTTCTCGCAGAACAGACCATCCTTCTCAGGTTTCAGGGTTCTATAGTTAATTGTCTCAGGTTTTGTAACTTCTCCTCTGGACCACTCCAGAATCTTCTCAGGTGATGCCAAACCGATTTTGATTGCATCAAAAGTCATTGGCTGATATGTTTGTTCCTTATTATTTTCTGGCATACTGGCACCCCTTCCTATTCATCATCTGACATATCATCATATCCATAGTCATCCGTTTCTTCAAATTCCATGCTGAATTCTTCGTCTTCAGGCTCTTCTACATCCACAAGTTCTTCTCCCTGGAATTCCTGCTCGGTGTATCCGTGTGCCCCAAGATCATCGTCCTGACGGTACTTTCTGTCTCCTTCAATTAATGAGCGGAAATCGGTCTCTCCCATATCGGCAGTCTCCATAATCTCCACTTCCGTATTGTCTTCACGCAGCACCCGTACGTCCAGTCCAAGAGACTGAAGCTCTTTTAAGAGTACCTTGAATGACTCCGGAATTCCTGGCTCCGGAATGTTCTCTCCTTTGATGATCGCTTCGTATGTCTTCACACGTCCGATCACATCATCAGACTTCACGGTCAGGATTTCCTGAAGGGTATAAGATGCACCATAAGCCTCCAGAGCCCAAACCTCCATCTCTCCGAAACGCTGTCCACCAAACTGCGCCTTACCTCCTAATGGCTGCTGTGTTACCAGTGAGTAAGGACCAGTTGAACGGGCATGGATCTTATCATCAACCAGATGATGCAGTTTCAGATAATGCATGTGTCCAATCGTTACCGGGCTGTCGAAGAACTCTCCGGTACGTCCATCGCGCAGACGAACCTTACCATCTCTGGAAAGCGGAACGCCCTTCCACAGTTTTCTGTGATCTCTGTTGTCATAGAGATATTTCAGAACTTCCGGAAGAAGCTCTTCTTTATGCTTCGCTTCAAATTCTTCCCAGCTTAAGTTGACATAGTCATTTGCCAGGTCAAGCGTATCCATAATATCATTCTCGTTCGCACCGTCAAAGACTGGTGTTGCGATGTTGAATCCAAGTGCTTTTGCAGCCAGGGAAAGGTGAATCTCCAATACCTGACCGATATTCATACGAGAAGGCACACCCAGCGGATTCAGCACGATATCCAGCGGACGTCCGTTTGGCAAAAACGGCATATCCTCTACCGGAAGTACACGGGAAACGACACCCTTGTTACCGTGACGTCCGGCCATCTTATCACCCACAGAGATCTTTCTCTTCTGTGCGATATAGATGCGCACTGCCTGTGTCACGCCAGGAGATAATTCGTCTCCATTCTCTCTTGTAAATACTTTCGCATCTACAACGATACCATATTCTCCATGAGGTACTTTCAGGGATGTATCTCTTACTTCGCGTGCCTTTTCTCCAAAGATCGCACGAAGCAGTCTTTCTTCTGCTGTCAGCTCTGTCTCACCCTTCGGCGTTACCTTACCAACCAAGATATCTCCTGCACGCACTTCGGCACCAATACGGATAATACCTCTTTCATCCAGGTCTTTGAGGGCTTCATCGCCGACACCCGGAATATCACGGGTAATCTCTTCTGGTCCTAACTTGGTATCACGAGCTTCTGCCTCATATTCTTCGATATGAACAGATGTATAAACATCATCCTGTACCAATCTCTCACTTAAGAGAACCGCATCCTCGTAGTTGTATCCTTCCCAAGTCATGAAACCGATCAGAGGGTTCTTACCAAGCGCCATCTCTCCGTTAGACGTAGACGGTCCGTCAGCAATCACATCTCCTGCTTCTACGCGGTCGCCCTTGAATACGATTGGTCTCTGGTTATAACAGTTACTCTGGTTACTACGAAGGAATTTGGTCAGTTTGTATTTCTTTAAATTGCCATCTGCCTGACGAATCACAATCTCTGTAGAAGTAGAACGCTCTACCACACCGGCTTCTTCTGCTACGATACATACACCGGAGTCAACCGCTGCTTTTTCTTCCATACCTGTTCCGACAACCGGAGCTTCAGTCATCAGAAGCGGCACTGCCTGACGCTGCATGTTAGATCCCATCAGCGCACGGTTCGCATCGTCGTTTTCCAAGAACGGAATCAGCGCTGTCGCAACAGAGAACACCATCTTAGGAGAAACGTCCATGTAATCGAACACTTTTCTCTCGTATTCCTGAGTCTCTTCGCGGTAACGACCAGATACGTTCTTGTGCATGAAGTGACCTTCCTCGTCCAAAGGCTCATTCGCCTGTGCCACATGGTAGTTATCCTCTTCATCTGCCGTCATGTAAACAACCTCTTCCGTTACCACCGGATTTGCCGGATCATCATGGTTGATCTTACGGTACGGAGCTTCGATAAATCCATACTGATTAATTCTTGCATAGGTTGCAAGAGAGTTGATAAGACCGATGTTCGGACCTTCAGGGGTCTCAATCGGACACATTCTTCCGTAGTGAGAGTAGTGTACGTCTCGGACCTCGAATCCGGCACGGTCTCTTGACAGACCACCTGGTCCAAGTGCAGACAGACGTCTCTTGTGAGTCAGCTCACCAAGCGGGTTATTCTGATCCATGAACTGTGACAGCTGAGAAGATCCGAAGAACTCCTTCACCGCTGCAGTTACCGGTTTGATATTGATCAGGGACTGAGGTGAAATTCCTTCCTGATCCTGCGTCGTCATTCTCTCACGAACAACTCTCTCTAATCTGGAAAGACCGATCCGATACTGGTTCTGAAGAAGTTCTCCTACAGAACGGATACGTCTGTTACCCAGGTGGTCGATGTCATCATCGTTTCCAAGGCCATATTCCAGATGCATATTATAGTTAATAGAAGCAAAAATATCTTCTTTTGTGATATGTTTTGGAATCAGATCGTGAATATCGCGTCTGATTGCGTCTTTCAATTCATCGATGTCGCCTGCTGTCTCTTCCAGGAGTCCTGCCAGAACCGGATAGTATACCAGCTCTGTCACGCCAACTTCCTGCGGATCAATATCTACAACACTTGCCAGGTCTACCATCATATTGGAAAGAACTTTAATGCTTCTTTCCTCGTCTGCTCTCTCGATCCATACATACGGAACAGCAGCATTCTGAATCTCTTCCGCCAGTTCTCTGGTGATCTTGGTTCCAGCTTCAGCAATTACTTCACCTGTCAGTACGCTTGCAACAGGCTCTGCCAGAATCTGACCTGTGATACGGTTCTTAAGCGCAAGCTTTTTATTGAATTTGTATCTTCCTACTTTTGCAAGGTCATAACGTCTCGGATCAAAGAACATGCTGGTAATCAAGCTCTCTGCACTGTCTACTGCCAGAGGCTCTCCCGGACGAATCTTCTTATATAATTCCAGAAGGCCTTCCTGATAATTGGTCGCAGCATCTTTCTCGAAACTTGCCAGAATCTTCGGCTCCTCACCGAACAATTCTACAATCTCTGGATTTGTACCAACGCCCAGCGCACGGATCAGCACGGTAATCGGCACCTTTCTTGTTCTATCTACACGTACATAGAAAACGTCATTGGAGTCCGTCTCATATTCCAGCCATGCACCACGGTTTGGAATTACAGTGGAGGAATACAGCTTCTTACCGATTTTATCATGTGCAATTGCATAGTAGATTCCCGGGGAACGAACCAGCTGACTGACGATAACACGCTCAGCTCCATTGATTACGAACGTACCGGTGCTTGTCATCAGCGGCAGATCTCCCATGAATATCTCATGTTCGTTGATCTCGTCTGTCTCTTTATTGTGAAGTCTCACTCTCACCTTCAACGGCGCAGCGTAAGTTGCATCACGTTCCTTACACTCCTCGATGGTGTACTTCACCTCATCCTCGCATAAGGTAAAATCTACAAATTCCAGACTCAAATGACCACTGTAATCTGCAATTGGGGAAATATCATCAAATACTTCTTTTAACCCCTCATCCAGAAACCACTGATAAGAATCCTTCTGCACTTCAATCAGGTTCGGCATCTGAAGAACTTCTTTTTGTCTGGAATAGCTCATACGAGAACTTTTTCCACTTTTGATGGGACGAATTCTGTTTTTCTCCATATTGACGTTTCACTCCTCTATCTTTTTTTTGTGGGCTGCGAGCTGCCCATACTACATTGCAATCCTTTAGAAACGGGATTTTCAAACCGTTTCTGCACGAAATCATGGCATAACTTTCCACAATAGTGCATTTTTTACTATAGCACAACATTCTAAGGCTTGTCAATGCACAATTTCATTTTTTCTGCCAGAGGAACCTTTTTAATAAAAAAAAGGAAGCTCCGCTTACAGCGAAACTGCCTTCTTGCGAAACTTCCTGATTTTTTCTTACGATAAACGAGGTGATTATTTAAGGGCAACCTCTGCTCCTTCACCTTCAAGTTTTGTCTTGATCTCTTCAGCTTCTGCTTTAGAAACGCCCTCTTTGATTACCTTCGGAGCGCCATCTACTACTTCTTTAGCTTCTTTCAGTCCAAGACCTGTGATCTCACGAACAACCTTGATTACTTTAACCTTAGATGCTCCTGCAGATACTAACTCTACATCGAACTCATCTTTCTCTGCTTCTCCGCCTGCTGCTTCTCCGCCTGCTGCTGCAACTACTACACCTGCTGCTGCAGAAACACCAAATTCTTCTTCACAAGCTTTTACTAATTCATTTAATTCTAATACAGATAACTCTTTGATTGCTTCAATAAATTCAGCTGTTGTTAACTTTGCCATTATTATTTTCCTCCATTTTAAATTATTTTCATTTTATGAGCATCTAACTACTCTGCTGTAGTCTCTGCCGCTTCCTCTGCTGGAGCTTCCTCTGCAGCGTCTTCTTTTGCTGCTTCACAGTTCTCTGCTCCGCCCTGCTCTGCGATCTGATTAAGAACACGAGCAAGATTTGTAATTGGTGACTGTAAGCTTCCAAGTAACTTGGACAGTAACTCTTCTCTTGATGGGATCTTGGACAGTTCTGTCAGTCCATCTACATCGTATACTGTACCTTCAATCACACCTGCTTTTAACTCAAGAGCCTTAGCGTTCTTAGCGAACTTGCACAGGATTCTTGCTGGTGCTGTTGCATCATCTTTAGAAATTGCAATAGCACTCGGTCCTTCCAAGTGCTCGTCTAACTGAGCAAAGTCAGTTCCTTCAAAAGCTCTTTTCATCATTGTGTTTTTACAAACTTTGTAGATGATTCCTGCGTCTCTTAACTCTTTACGAAGAGCTGTGTCTTCTGCAACAGTTAATCCACGGTAGTCAACTAATACAACACTTGTTGCATCTTTGACATCTTCTGCAATAGCCTGTACGATTGGTTGTTTTAATTCAACTTTTGCCACGAATGGTGCACCTCCTTATATTATTTTGGGTATGCTGCCAAAAAAACACCTTCGCATCCAAAGACACAAAGGTGTTGTAAATTCGTCTCTAACAAATCTAACATTCCTCGGCAGGCGTCTCTCAACTTACGCTTACGCACCTGCTGTCTTCGGCAACTTTTATTAAAATACCACATTCCCTTTTATCTGTCAAGACTTTTTTCAAATTCCGCAAGCCTGCATTTTTCAACTTCCATAAACGCAAATTCATCCGATATTCCTGCAAACAAAAAAAGCCCCCGAACGATCCGAAACCAGATCATTCAGAGACTCTTTTATATCACGTCAATTATACAAGCTTCATTGGGTTGATCTTTACACCAGGTCCCATGGTAGAAGTAAGTGTCACGCTCTTTAAGAACTGACCCTTTACTGCTGCCGGTCTTGCTTTGTTAATTGCGTCAATCAGCGTCTGGAAGTTGTCCGTAAGTTGTTCTTCAGTGAAGGAAGCTTTTCCTACTGGTACATGGATAATGTTTGTTTTATCAAGTCTGTACTCAATCTTACCGGCTTTGATTTCCTGAACGGCTTTTGTAACATCCATTGTTACTGTACCAGCCTTCGGGTTCGGCATAAGTCCCTTAGGTCCAAGTACACGTCCAAGACGTCCAACAACACCCATCATGTCTGGTGTAGCTACGACTACGTCGAATTCAAACCAGTTCTCATTCTGGATCTTTGGAATCAGTTCTTCTCCTCCTACGAAATCTGCTCCAGCAGCCTTAGCTTCCTCAGCCTTAGCGTCTTTTGCAAATACCAGGATACGAACCTTCTTACCTGTTCCGTGTGGCAGTACAACTGCACCACGAATCTGCTGGTCAGCGTGACGTCCGTCACATCCGGTTCTGATATGAGCTTCGATTGTCTCGTCAAATTTTGCAACTGCAGTCTTCTTTACTAATGATACCGCATCAGCTACATCGTAGAGTGTTCCTCTGTCGATTGCTTTTGCAGCTTCAACATATTTCTTTCCTCTTTTCATCTAAATAACCTCCTTGTGGTAATGTCGGGATAACCCTCCCACGAATTGTTTACTGTCTACTCTTCTACTTTTACACCCATGCTTCGGCAAGTTCCTGCTACCATGCTCATAGCAGCCTCTACTGTTGCTGCATTTAAGTCTGGCATCTTCATCTCTGCGATTTCCTGAAGCTGTGCCTTTGTAATTGTAGCAACCTTTGTCTTGTTCGGAACACCAGAACCAGACTTGATGTTGCAGGCCTTCTTAATCAGAACTGCTGCCGGTGGTGTCTTTGTTACGAAGCTAAAGCTTCTGTCATTGTAAACAGTGATAACTACAGGAATGATCAGATCTCCCTGATCTGCTGTTCTAGCGTTGAACTGCTTTGTGAATTCAACGATATTTACACCGTGCTGACCAAGAGCAGGTCCAACCGGTGGTGCCGGAGTTGCTTTGCCAGCAGGAATCTGTAATTTGATATAACCTTCTACTTTTTTTGCCATTTTCATTACCTCCTTGTGGTGATGTCGGGACGAACCGCCCCTCCCACTTTTTTGTTTTCTGCGTTTACAGCATCTTCACTTCTGCGAAATTAATTTCAACCGGTGTCTCCCGGCCAAATAACTCAACATTGATTGTAAGACTTTGTTTCTGCACGTTGATCGCCTGTACCATACCGATGGTATCTGCCCACGCTCCGGCAATAACCTGAACCGTGTCGCCAATCTTATAGTCCACCGTAATATCTTCTCGCTGAATTCCAAGCGGCACCATCTCTGCATCCGTAAGCGGAACCGGTTTGGATCCCGGACCTACAAATCCAGTTACCCCTCTCGTGTTACGAACCACATACCAAGTATCATCATTCATAACCATGTGAATCAGCACATATCCCGGGAACATCTTTTTCTGAGCCGTCTTCTGAACGCCATTTTTCATCTCAACAACATCCTGCATTGGGACTCTGACTTCCAGAATCTGGTCTTCTAAATGTCTGTTCTCAATCGTCTTATCAATGTTGGCTTTTACCTTGTTCTCATACCCTGAATAGGTATGAACTACGTACCATTTTGCCTCTGACATAAACTCACCTTTCCTGCCTGCAGTTTATCAGTTCTATTTTACTAATAAATCTACTCCGTACTTGGCAACAAAATCGACAACCGCGATAATAATTCCCAAGACTACGGATACAGAAACAACTGCTGCCGTCTGTTTTGCAACTGTCATTTTATCTGGCCAAATGATTCTCTTAAACTCTTTACTAAGCCCTTTGAACCAGCTGTTCTTCTGAGTCTTCTCACTCATGACATTCACACTCCTTTACGGCGACTATTTTGTTTCTTTGTGCAATGTGTGTGACTTGCAGAATCTACAGTACTTCTTTGTCTCCATGCGCTCAGGATGTGTCTTCTTATCCTTTGTCATGTTGTAGTTACGCTGCTTGCATTCTGTACACTCCAATGTAATTCTTGTACGCACAACTTCCACCTCGCTTTGTAATTCTTAAGTTAACGTGTTGCTTGGACTTCTCTTCTTTATGCCATCCGTTTTTTAGGCATAAAAAAAAAGCCTGCTTCCATTCGCCATGATAGTGTATCATACAAGCTTATAAAAAGCAAGCCTTTTCCCTTAAGAATTCTTTCCAATATGATATTCCCGTTTCAATGCATGCATAATGCTTCTAGATGCCACATCGACAATGATGAATCCAAATCCAATCGCCAGACAGGTCGCAAACAGCACCACCGTCTCTCCAAACGCCATAGAAATATCCTGGCTGACGCAGCCGTACATCATATAGTAGAGATTCGGTCCCGGAATCAGCGGGAACACGGACGCCGTCAGGAAGATTGTCGACGGAGCCTTATTAATTCTTGACATCACAAATGCGTAAGCCGCCACAAACACTGCCGCCAGCATCGTTGCCAAAAAGTTGCTTGGCCGGATTTCATAGACGATCAAATAAATCGCCCAGGTAAAAAACGCGCCAATTCCGGAATACATGACCTGTCTTCCCCGGATTTTAAACCAGAATGCAAATCCTGTACAGGCAATCGTACAGGAGATCAGCTGAATCGGAACATCATGGTTTATGATAAATCCTTCTGCCATCACGCCGTCAAGCAGGAACATAGCAAGAGCCGTTCCGAACGCAATTCCCGCCGCACCAAGCAGCGAATTCATAATATTTAAGAACCCGGAGATGAAATCCCTCTGCAGAATATCCCGAATTCCATTGGTCGTACCAAGTCCACTGATCAACAGCATCACGATTCCGATCATAATCCGCTCCGGATGACTTCCAAGTCCCATCCGGACACAGAGAATAATGATCATTTCTGATAAGAAAGAAAGGATCAGATTATAGATCAGCACATTTCCCTCTCTCTTACCAAGCCAGCCTCCGACAACAACGATCATCAACGACACAATCACCGCCACCAGCGCATCCGCGAAATCACTTCCGAAGAACACAGCAAACCCGGTTCCTCCCATCACCGCCGCAAGATATGGCGTAAACCAACGCTGTCCCGGTCTTTCTCTTACCTCCTGAAGCTTCTGTTGAATCTCCTGTGCATCCGGTTTGTTCTTGCAGACATACCTGCACAAATTATTCAAATAATCCAGCCGGTCAAAATTCACGTCCGTCGACTCAATGTGACGAATCTGAGTAATAATCTCACCCTCCGGCGTCTCAATCGTAATCTGAAGGTTGCTCGGTATCACGAACACATCATACTGGACAAATCCATAGCTTTTGCACATTCTATATAAACTGTCCTCCAGACGGAAGTTTTCCGCACCGCAGACCAGCATTTCCTCTCCAATATCCAGAATCCCCTGGACGATC
This sequence comes from Dorea sp. ICN-14282, assembly GCF_037890115.1. NCBI lineage: Bacteria > Bacillati > Bacillota > Clostridia > Lachnospirales > Lachnospiraceae > Dorea > Dorea sp. ICN-14282. The sequence continues at coordinate 386,092 of NZ_JBBKBH010000002.1, forward strand.
CTTTTGTAATCCATAGTTATGCCCTCCTGTCTCAATCAATCTATCATATTTCCTTTATTTAATCAATTGAATATTTCCCCAAAAAATCTTATAATAGAATCATACATCGAAGCACGAAAGGAAAGAGAGGAATTAGCTATGAAACACAGCAATATGTTAGCAATGATTCTGGCCGGCGGCCGCGGAAGCCGTCTCCACGAATTAACAAATAAGGTAGCCAAACCAGCGGTGTCCTACGGCGGCAAATACCGGATTGTAGATTTCCCGTTAAGTAACTGCGCTAACAGCGGCATCGACATCGTCGGTGTACTGACACAATACGAGTCCATTCTGCTCAACAGCTACGTTGCAGCCGGAAGACGCTGGGGTCTAGACGCCAAGAACAGTGGGGTCTATGTTCTTCCGCCACGCGAGAAAGCAGACAGTAATCTCGACGTCTACAGAGGAACTGCAGACGCCATCTCACGGAACATTGATTTTATCGACTCTTATGCACCAGAATACGTACTCATTCTCTCTGGTGATCACATTTATAAAATGGACTACGACAAGATGCTGGACGCTCACAAGGAGCACCAGGCAGATGCTACTATCGCCGTTATTCAGGTACCAATAAAAGAAGCTAGCCGCTTCGGAATTATGAACACGGACGAAACCGGCCGCATCGTAGAATTTGAAGAAAAACCAGAACATCCTAAGAGCAATCTTGCTTCTATGGGAATCTATATTTTCAATTGGAAGCTTCTGCGCCGGATGCTGACTGCAGACATGAAGAATCCGGATTCCAGCCATGATTTCGGAAAAGATATTATTCCACAGCTTCTTGCCGATGGCAAAACCCTGTTTGCTTACCAGTTCAAGGGATATTGGAAAGATGTAGGAACCATTGATTCTCTGTGGGAAGCCAATATGGATCTTTTAGATAAGAACAACGAACTTGATTTAAACGACCATACCTGGAAAATCTACACCGAGGATGTGTCCATTCCACCTCAGTACATCGGTGAAACCGCCGATATCAAACGGGCATTTATTACCCAGGGCTGCATCATTGACGGAACCGTACACAATTCTGTACTTTTTACCGGAGCCAGAGTCAGCGAGACGGCCAAAGTCATTGACAGCGTTCTGATGCCGGGTGTAAAAATCGCAGAAGGCGCTACCGTAACCCGTGCATTGGTAGCTGCCAATACCAAGATCGGAAAAGGCGCCGTTGTGGGAAGCGCCGACAGTGAACATATTGAACTTGTATCCAAAGATATAAAGGGGGTTGAATAAATATGGCCAAAGCATTTGGAATCGTTAATTTTGCCGGAAATCATATCCGCGTAGAAGGAATGCAGGCATACCGCCCAATCGGAGCCTTTTCCTTCCTTGGAAGATATCGATTAATCGACTTCCCTATTTCCAACATGAGCAACAGTGGCATCGACCATATTCAGGTATATATCCGCCGCAAACCGCGCTCGCTCGTAGAGCACTTAGGAACCGGACGTCACTATAATATTAATTCTAAAAAAGGAAAACTCCACATGCTGTTTTCGGAAAACGGCGTAGAAAATGACATCTACAACAATGACATTGCCGCCTATCTGGAAAACATGGAGTGTATCGAAGACGTACATTATCCATACGTTGTCATTGCACCAAGCTACATGGTTTATTCTATGAACTACCAGAATCTTTTAAAAAACCATATTAAATCCGGTGCCGACATTACTTTGTTATATCATTCTGTGGATAATGCCAAAGAGTTTTTCTCCAACTGCAGCATTCTGAACCTAAACCGTCAGAATGGTGTGTTATCACTAGAACCTAATCGTGGAAATGTAGAAAACCGCAACATTTTCATGGACACCTATGTCATGAAGAAAGATCTTTTCATCGAATTGGTACATGAAGCAAAGAAGATTTCTTCCGTGTTTACACTGGCTGACATCGTAAACCAAAAATGTGCCGAACTCGATATCCGCGGAATGGCTCACAGTGGTTTTTTTGCTTCCATCACAGACTTTAAGAGCTATTACCATGCAAACATTGCACTGAACAACTATCAAACCGCACGAACTTTGTTTGATTTGAATTGGCCAATTTATACCAAAACCAATGATTCCTGTCCTACACAATATTTTGAAACCTCCAACGTTCACACCTCCGTTATCTCAGACGGCTGTCTAATTGAAGGTTCTATCGAAAACTCCATCATCGGACGCGGATGCATTATTAAAAAAGGTGCCGTAATCAAAAATAGCGTAATCCTTCCCGGATGCACCATCGATGAAGACGTATGGATTGAAAATCAAGTGATTGACAAACGCGCCCAAATCGTTCATGCAAAAGAACTGATTGCCGACGAAAATCATCCAGGCTATGTTCGCAGAGGCGACCGCATATGAGTATCCTGACAGTTGAGCACCTCTCCCACGGATTTGGCGACCGGGCTATCTTCCAGGATGTATCTTTCCGAATGCTAAAAGGAGAACACATCGGACTGGTAGGCGCCAATGGCGAAGGAAAATCCACCTTCTTCAGCATTATTACCGGAGCGCTGACTCCCGATGCCGGAAAAATTGAATGGGCCAAAAACATCCGCATCGGATATCTGGATCAGCACACCGTCTTAGAAAAAGGAAAGACCATCCGGGACGTGTTGAAATCCGCCTTCTCCTACCTCTTTGAACTGGAAGAGAAAATGAACCAAATCTGCGAGGAACTGGGAACTGCCGACGAAGAAACCATGAATACTCTGATGGAGGAATTAGGCGTCATCCAGGACACCTTGACAATGCACGACTTTTACGTAATCGACGCGAAAGTCGAAGAAGTAGCAAGAGCCTTAGGACTTCTTGATATTGGACTCGACACGGACGTCACCGACCTAAGCGGAGGACAAAGAACCCGGATCCTGCTTGGCAAACTGCTGCTGGAAAAACCGGATATTCTTCTCCTTGACGAGCCTACCAACTATTTAGATGAAGAACATATTAACTGGCTGAAACGTTATTTAACGGAATACGAGAACGCCTTCGTCCTGATTTCACACGATATCCCATTTTTAAATGACGTTATCAACATCATTTACCATATGGAAAATCAGGAATTGAACCGTTATGTGGGAAATTATGACGACTTTCAGAAGGTGTACGAAGTAAAGAAAGCGCAGCTGGAAGCTGCCTACAAGAAACAACAGCAGGAAATCAGTCAACTAAAAGACTTTGTCGCAAGAAATAAAGCACGGGTATCTACCCGTAACATGGCCATGTCCAGACAAAAGAAACTGGACAAGATGGATGTGATCGAACTTGCCGCAGAGCGTCCCAAGCCAGAATTCCACTTCCGTCTTGGGCGCACACCGGGCAAATATATCTTTGAAACAAAGGACTTTGTAATCGGTTATGACGTCCCCTTGTCCAAGCCACTGAACCTATCGGTAGAGCGCGGACAGAAAATCGCACTGACCGGAGCCAACGGAATCGGAAAAACCACACTGATTCGGAGTCTTCTCGGTCTGGTACCCGCCATTTCCGGATCCTGTGAGCTGGGGGAAAACGTTTTAGCCGGATACTTTGAGCAGGAGGGCGATTATCAGAATAAAACCACCTGCATCGAAGAAATCTGGCAGGAATTTCCATCCTTTACCCAGTACGAAGTTCGCTCCGCTCTTGCCAAATGCGGACTCACTACGAAGCATATCGAAAGTCAGGTGCGGGTTCTCTCCGGGGGCGAGCAGGCAAAAGTACGATTATGCAAACTCATTAACCGTGATACCAATGTTCTTCTTTTGGACGAGCCTACCAACCACTTGGATGTAGACGCAAAGGAGGCTTTAAAAACTGCTTTGTTAGAATATCGCGGAACCCTGCTTCTCATCTGCCACGAACCGGAATTTTACCAAGATGTGGTCAATGAAGTTTGGGACTGCTCAAAATGGACCACCAAGATCGTGTAACACGATCTTGGCGGCCCATTTTTTTATTCGTCTCTTAAATTTTCATTCTATCTCTTTTCTTTCTTCTTGGAAGCCTCATATCCCGCAAGCTCCTTAAGCGCCTCTCCGCCCATCAGGTATAAGATTCCAATATTAAATACCGTCATCAGTCCGATTCCCACATCACCGAGATCCCACACAAATGTGTAAGTCGCAATTCCTCCAACGAATAACATCACAAGCGCCAGCACCTTGTATGCTGTCTGCCATGCCCACTTATCCCCAAACAAATAGGATACGTTACTTCTTGCATAGAACAGAATTCCAAGAAATGTCGAAAAACTAAACATAAACAATGTCGCCGCAATGAAAATAATTCCAAATTTTCCTAAATGATATCCCATTGCCGTCTGCAGAAGATCCATTCCTTCTTTTCCGGCAATCAGATTCTCCGGAACCAGGAGCATAATCATCGCCGTGCAGCTGCAGATTACGATGGTGTCAATAAATACGCCTAACGCCTGAGCAAGTCCCGCCTGCACCGGAGCTTCGCACTCTGCCGCTGCTGCCGCACAAGGAGCTGAACCGGATCCCGCCTCATTAGAGAAAAGTCCTCGTTTCACTCCATTCATAACAACTGCACCGAATCCTCCGCCTACAACCTGGCGAATTCCAAATGCCTCCCGGAAAATTCTTCCAAACACCTCCGGCATATTTCCCAGATTCTTAACAATAATAAAAATCGTAATCACAAAATAGCAGACCGCCATAATCGGAACCATCACGTCCAGCACTTTTACCGTCGCATTTTTACGAAGTACGATAACTGCCGCACCAATCACCAGCACAATTGTTGTATAAATCGGTGGGATGTGGAATGCATTTTCAAAAGAAGATGCTACGGAATTGCTGATAACCTGACTGATTCCACACCAGCAGATAAGTCCGGAAATCGCAAATAACACTGCCAAAAGAACCTTCTTTTTCTTCTGCCCGCTCCTTTTTTCAAAAAAGTGGTGAATATAATACGCCGGGCCTCCCCGGTAACCGCCGTAAAGCGGATCCTTTTCCTTGTGAAGCTGTGCCAGTGTCGCTTCGATAAACGCGGTAGACGAACCGATAAGCGCCGTTACCCACATCCAGAATACAGCTCCTGCTCCACCTGCTGAAACCGCCGCTACTACACCAACCAGATTGCCCATTCCCACTCTCGTCGCCGTAGACACAACCAGCGTCTGCAAAGTAGAAAGACTGCTCTTTTGTCCTTTGTTTCCTTTCGGTTCTTTCTGTTCCTTCTTCGCCCGCAGCGCCCTTACCATGTCCGGGAACATTCGGATCGGCAGCACCCTTGTCCGAACAGTAAAGTAGATTCCGGTCGGAATCAAAAGGATCACTAGCAAAGATAATCCCAAGCTATTCCCGCCAGGGAGCGGTATCGTAATCAAATCCCCCCATAAAAATCGATATATCGCCTCAATGACTGCAACCATGTTTCCCATTTCCTTTCGTAGATTCTTTTATTTTTACATCTTAGCACTTTAACGCTTTGAATCATCATACTATAGAATCGCTGTTGTTGCAACCTTATTTCACCTTCCTTGTCACATTTGCACATATTTTCATTGTCACATTTGCACATATTTTCATTGTATTTTTCGTTAAAAAGATAACGATTCGGCTCCTATTTTCGTCATAATCCCGGTTTTTTTCATATTCCGCACGCATACTTGACTATATAAGTACAGTATTATATATTGAATCTATACAAGCAAGGAGGTCCGATATGTTATTTACAAGAGAATGTGATTATGGTGTTCGTGTAATGCGAGCACTTTCATCCGGGGAACTTGTAAGCGTTTCCAAAATCTGCGAAATGGAATATCTGTCTTCTGCCATCGCATATAAAGTTACCAGAAAGCTGGAAAAAGCCGGACTGGTCGAAAGCCACCGGGGCACGAACGGCGGCTACTGTCTAAAGCGCCCGCTCTCAGACATTTCCCTATATGATGTCTGTACGGCCATTGACCCCGACATTTTGCTGATGGAGTGTATGAAAGCCGGGCACTGCTGCCCCAAGAACACGGAAGATGCTCCCTGCATCGTACACCATGAATTCTGCCGGCTGCAGTCGTTACTTTTACAGGAAATGAAGGCGAAATTTTTATCTGAATTATTCTGTAAATAATTTTTTATCTAAATCTTTACTATTTTAGTCAAGTTTTAAAAGGAGGATTCACAAATGAACCAATGCTATGGATGCAACACCTGCAAAAGTGCAGATCAGCCGCTGGAAGGATTTATTCGTTCCCTTCCAATGGAAACTTCCCACCACCGCGTCGAAGGACAAAGTACCAAATGTGGATTCGGCTTACAGGGTGTCTGTTGCCGTCTCTGCTCCAACGGCCCATGCCGGATTACCCCAGAAGCTCCAAGAGGTATCTGCGGCGCAAGCGCAGATACGATCGTTGCCCGTAATTTTCTAAGAGCGGTTGCTTCCGGGAGCGGCTGTTATATACATATCGTAGAGAATACAGCGCTGAATCTTAAGAAGACTGCACAGGCAAAGGGAGAATTAAAAGGAATTGCTTCCTTAAACCATCTGGCAGACATTTTTGGAATCGAGGAAGAAGACAACTATAAAAAGGCTGAAAAAGTGGCTGACGCTGTTCTGGCCGACCTCTACAAACCAGAGTATGTCTCTGCGGAATTGATCGAAAAGATTGCTTATGCTCCCCGCGTAGCACGCTGGAAAGAACTTGGTATTATGCCGGGCGGCGCCAAAGCAGAAGTGTTCAAAGGAGTCGTAAAATGTTCCACCAACTTAAATTCCGATCCAGTCGATATGCTGACTGACTGCCTGAAGCTTGGAATCTCCACAGGTGTCTATGGGCTTACCCTGACCAACCTGTTAAACGACGTCCTCCTTGGACAGCCAGAACTTCGCATGGCTCCTGTAGGACTTCGCGTGATTGACCCGGACTATATCAATATTATGATCACCGGACACCAGCACACCATCTTTGTAGATCTTCAGGAACGTCTGATTTCCGAAGAAGCGAAGAAAAAGGCACAGGCCGCCGGCGCCAAAGGCTTCAAACTGGTAGGCTGTACCTGTGTCGGCCAGGATTTGCAACTTCGCGGTGCGCACTACACGGAGGTATTCGATGGACACGCCGGAAATAACTACACCAGTGAAGCAATTCTCGCAACCGGCGCCATTGACGCTGTCCTGTCAGAGTTCAACTGTACACTTCCGGGAATTGAACCAATCTGCGATGAATTAAAGATCAAACAGATCTGCCTGGACGATGTTGCCAAAAAGGCAAATGCAGAACTGATGCAGTTTGATTTCGCACATCGCGAAGAACAAAGCGATATCATTATCGACAAAATCATCGAATCTTACAAGGAACGAAGAGGTACAGTACCGCTTCACCTGATGGAAGACCACGGAAACGATCACACCCTAACCGGCGTCAGCGAAGGTTCTCTTAAAGACTTCCTGGGCGGAAAATGGACTCCGCTTATTGAACTTCTTGCTGCCGGAGAAATCAAAGGAATCGCCGGAGTCGTTGGATGCTCCAATTTAACGGCCGGAGGGCATGACGTCTTAAGCGTAGACCTTACCAAAGAACTCATCGCCCGCGATATTCTGGTTCTGACTGCCGGATGTTCCTCTGGTGGAATCGAAAACTGTGGTCTTATGACACCGGAAGCTGCAGAACTTGCCGGACCTAAACTGCGTGCAGTCTGTAAGAAACTTGGCATTCCACCGGTATTAAACTTTGGTCCTTGCCTGGCTATTGGCCGTCTGGAAATCGTTGCCACAGAGATTGCTTCTGAACTTGGCGTAGACCTTCCGAAACTTCCGTTGGTTCTCTCTGCCGCACAGTGGCTGGAAGAGCAGGCTCTCGCCGACGGATGCTTCGGACTTGCGCTTGGACTTCCACTGCATCTTGGACTTCCGCCATTTGTAACTGGCAGCAAGACGGCTGTTCAGGTACTGACAGAAGATATGAAAGAATTAACCGGAGGTCAGGTCATTATTAACGACAACGCCAAAGAATCTGCCAACATTCTGGAACAGATCATTCTGGAAAAACGGCAAGGCTTACACATATAGGAGGGAGCGCTATGAGACGAATTATGATTGATGCCTCCAAATGTGACGGCTGCAAAAACTGCACCGTCGCCTGTATGCAGGCACACCGGGAAACTCCCGGAACCATATATGATCTGGATCTGACCGATATCCGAAACGAATCCAGAAATCACATCGAGAAGATGCCGGACGGATCTTACCGTCCTATCTTCTGCCGCCACTGTGATCTCCCAGAATGCGTTATGTCCTGCATGAGCGGAGCGCTTACCAAAGATCCGCAGACCGGAATCGTCTCCTACGACGAGAAAAAGTGTGGCTCCTGCTTCATGTGTGTTATGAACTGCCCGTACGGAGTCTTAAAAGCCGACACCGCCGCTCACACCAAGGTCATCAAATGCGATTTCTGCCTGCTGGATAACGCAGAGCCTAACTGCGTAAAATCCTGTCCGAAAAAGGCAATCTATGTAGAGGAGGTGTCTTTATGAAACATGTAATTATCGGAGTTGGCGCTGCCGGAATCACAGCCGCCAAAACGCTCCGCGAAAAGGATCCAAGCTGTTCCATTACCATGATTTCCACAGACACGCACGTGCACTCCCGCTGTATGCTCCACCGCTATCTAAGCCATGAAAGGAATGAGGATACCCTCTCCTTTGTAGAGCCGGACTTTTTTGAAACCAATCGCATTACATGGATCAAAGGCGCTCCTGTTCGTACCATTGATGTGGAACAGAAGCTTGTATGTCTGGAAAATGGAAGTTCACAGCCCTTTGACCAGCTTCTGATTGCAACCGGCGCCAATAGCTTCATTCCGCCGGTGGGACAGTTCCGCGAAGCAAACAACGTCTTTGGCCTTCGTAATCTGTCCGATGCTCAGGCAATCCGCCCATTGTCTGACCAGGCTGACAAAATTCTAATCGTCGGCTCTGGACTTGTGGGTATGGATGCAGCCTATGCATTTCTGGAACAGGGCAAGGACGTAACCGTCGTAGAGATGGCAGACAGAATCCTGCCGATCCAGTTAAATGAAACGGCCGGGCAGGCATACAAAGATTTATTTGAAGCGCACGGCTGCCGTTTCCTTCTTGGAAAAAAAGCTTCTGAAACTCACATGAACGATCAGGGGGCGATCGACTTTGTCTCTCTGGACGATGGAACCCGTATCGACTGCGATCTGGTCATCGTTGCCGCCGGGGTTCGTCCCGCACTGGAATGCGCTCAGGATACTCCGATCGACATCGATCGCTTTATCAAGGTATCAGATACCATGGAGACCAGCTGCCCGAATATCTATGCAGCAGGTGATGTTGCCGGACTATCCGGAATCTGGCCAAACGCTATGAAACAAGGTCAGACCGCCGCACTTAACATGTGTGGAATCCATACCGTGTACGAGGACCGATATGCCATGAAGAACACCATGAATTTCTACGGTCTGGTAACACTCTCTTTGGGTCGCGGAGTCGCCGAAGAAGGAGATCTTGTACTGGAAGAAGAGGATGCTCACAACTATCGCCGCGCAATTCTTAGGAACGGCAAATTAGACAGCATTCTTCTGCAGGGAAAAATTGACTATTCCGGAATCTATCAATATCTGATCAAAAATCAGATTGACCTTTCCGGACGGGAAACGGATATCTTTCACCTATCTTTTGCCGATTTCTACGGTGTCAAAGATAATGGCGGATATCAGTATCAGGTATAGTTCAGAATTTTCAAAGTCTTTCTGTAAATGTAATTTGGGACGGAGTAAAGTTGCATTTTACTCCGTCCCCAATTAACTCTATACCTCTTTGCAGTATCCATCCAGGTTATCAAGCACCTTAGAATTCAAGCGTTCCACCGCCTGCCTTGTCATACCTGAAGAACGTTTCTGACAATAGACATTCTTTCTCTCCAGCAGAGATTCTTCTCCCAATCCCATTAAAGTATCGCAGAAATACCAGGTATTCTCCAGATCCAGCCATTTTTCCAAAGCTTTCTGATCAAAACACGGGCTAAGCGCCGTATTGAATAAGAGTTTATTTGCTCCCATAATCGCAAACTCTTCTTCATACAGTAATGTCACATTTTTACTCAGGCAGCTACAGATCACATCACATTCCTCCAAGAGTCCATGAAGCTCCTGATAGCGATATCCTTCCGCCTCTTCTAGTTCTGGTTTTCTGGTTCGGCTGTAATAACGAACATCTGCGCCCATCATCTTAAGCGCTCTGGCCACTGCCTGCGCGCTGGCTCCCAGCCCCAGAAGTCCAACCTTTGCTCCTGATACCTCTGAGATCTCTCCTAAAAGCGGCTGATAACCATCTACGCCGTGAAGTCGTCTAATCAGATTCATCAGCACGTACTCTGCTACCCCTTCATCTCCATAATCCCGGATTCCGGTCACCGTAATTCCGTGCTCTCTCGCATACGCGATATCCACATTAGAACTTGCCTCGGAATACAAACTGCAGCACATCCCAATATATTTAACATTTGGACATTGGGACAGAATATCTGCTCCGATTGCATGAGTATAGCTTACGAAAATAGCATCTGCATCACCAATCCGGGAGACGATCTCCTGCGCATTCTCCGGCTGCGTATCATAAAAAATGGTTTCCTCACAGTATTGATCTAAAACCGCTTTACTTTCCTCCAAAAAAGATACTGGTTGAATTGCTACTAACTTCTTGATTTTTTTCTTGTTCATTCTATTTTGCTCCTTTTATTATATTTTTTCCTCTGCCATCCGCATCAGCCGCCCGCCATTTTCCTTCAGCCAGCGCTTCCACCGATCATAATCCGGATATACCTCCCCAACCAATTTCCAAAATCGGGGCGAATGGTTCATCTCAATTCGATGGCAAAGTTCATGTACTACCACATAATCAACGACTCCCGTCGGAGCCATCATCAGCAGACAATTAAAATTCAAGTTCCCTCTTTGGCTACAACTCCCCCACCTGGTCTTCTGTCTGCGAATGGTAATTCGCCCGTATGATATTCCCATTTTCCCAGCATAAAAGGCTGCTCGCGCAGGGAACACTTCCTCCGCCTGCATTTTCAATACTTTAAGCTCCGCTTCCGTTAACTTCCCGTACTGCGCTTCCTCTTCTTTGAGCTGCTCTTGTCTTGCCCGCACTTTCGCAAGACTCTTCTGAATCCATGCAGATTTGCTTTCAAAGAACCTTAAGATCACATCCTCTGAAACTCCATATGGAGCCCGAATTCTGATCATTCCTTCTGGTGTCACTTCCAACCCCAAAGTTTTCCGGCTGCTTCTGCTAATCTCTGGCTTTAACAAAGATTTGCGGGCTCTTATGCTTCGCTTTCCTGCCACTATTTAAACATATCCTTTCCGCCGCTTTGCAACATCAATCAATTCCTTCGCCTCATCAAAAGCCTCCGGAAGGTACGCCCTCGCCCACTCTTTTCCCTTTTTTTCTCTCTTCTTAATAGACTCCCAGTTCACCAATACTTCCTGAAAATTCTGGACTTCTGTCGTTCCAAATACATGGGGATGACGGCGGATCATCTTCTCAGAGATTCCGCGGATGACGTCATCCATGGTAAAGAGATTTTCTCCCTCGGCAATCTGCGCATGCATCACCACCTGAAGCAAAAGATCTCCTAGCTCTTCCTTCAGATTCTCTGCATCCCCAGTCTTCTCCAAAATATTAATCCCGCAAACCACCTCTGCCGCTTCTTCCACGCAGGCCGGCTTCAAACTTACATGCGTCTGTTCCCGATCCCAGGGACAGCCATTCTCTCCTCTAAGCTGAGCTATAATCTCCTGCAATCTTTCAAATTCTGTCATTCTCTTCCATCTCCTCCCCCTTGTATCGATCTGCCAGCCGTAAGATCTCCTGATTCATGCGCGCCCGGACGCTTGGCGGTCCCAGAATCTCCACACCATCACCCAAAGCGAAAATCCATCCCAGGAACTGACCGCTGACCTGCACGTCCACCTTCACAGTAAAACGTGCCTCGTCTGCCGGAACCATCATCACATCTTTCCCGAACCGGTCAATAATCACTCCCGCCAGATCATTTTTCACCAAAAGCTTTACCGCCTCTTCTTTTCCTCCATACATCCCAAAACTTTTCTTCGCATAAGCTGCCATGTCAAGCTTTTGGAAAAACTCTTTTCCTTCCCGCGCTTCTTCCGACAGCGTAATCTTCAGCATCTTATCTACACGGTAATGCTTAATTTGCTCTGCATCAGAATCATATCCCACCAGATAATAGTTCTCCGCATCCCAGGAAAGTCCCCAGGGACTGATATGGTAATATGCTCCGCCATGGCGAAGTTCCATCTCTTTCTTCACATTCCACTGATAATACTGGAAGTGGATCTTTCGATTCTTTGCAATTGCTCCATGAATAGTATCTACATTATAGTAAATCGTTTCGTTCATGGTCTTAATCCGTCCCGCAACGAAAACCTGACGCTGCAGTGCAGATGCTTCATATTTGCTCGCCAGTTTTTCCAGCTTTGCGATCAGCTGATTGGACTTTCTGGCAGTGATGAACTTAGAAGACTGAATCACATCCACCAAAAGCTTCAGTTCCGGGATCTCAAACGGACGCTCCACCACATGATAACGATATCCGCCTCCGCAAGGCTCTCCTGCCACCTCGATTCCAAGAACCTCCAGATCACGCAAATCATTGTAGAGACTCTTTCTCTCTGCCGTAATCTCATAACGCGCCAATTCTTCCTTGATCTCTGCCATGGTCAGAAAATGATCTTCATCCGTCTTTTCCAGCATGATCTGTGCCAGCCGGTACAATTTGAATTTCTGATTCTTTCCTTTCGCCATATTTCCTCCTCTTGCCACTTATATGTACCAGTATAGCATGGATGAGACTCTTATGGGACACTTAATCTTCAAGAAATTCATAGTAATCTGATTCACAGCTAAACAACATATATTCTCCGTCCACATATCCCATGTATCCTTTATCTGTATGGTAACCACGCATAATAACCGCTCCTTCCAAAACTCTTGCATCTGTTCTTCTTGTTACTGTTATTATGCAACGTGGGCTGTCCTATAAGAAGGACAGCCCACGCTTTCTTTTCGGCTTTTTTCACTTTTATTTCTATTTTTCTAATTTTTCAGTCCACTCTGCTTCTTTGAATCCCGTCAATACCACGTCATCCCCAATTGCGAGCGGTCTTTTTACCAGCATTCCATCCGTTGCCAGAAGCTCTAGAATCTCTTCATCCGTCATGGTCGGAAGCTTGTCCTTTAAATTCATTTCGCGATACAGCATTCCACTCGTGTTCACAAATCTCTTAATTGGAAGCCCGCTCTTTTGATACCAGACCGCCAACTCTTCTGCCGTCGGATTCTGCTCTTTGATATGGCGGTCCTCATAAGCAATCCCGTGATCATCCAGCCATTTCTTAGCCTTCTTGCAAGTGGTGCACTTTGGATATTCTATAAATAATATGCTCATACTTTTCTTCTCCTTTTCCATGACTGATTGTCTATTTTTCTGTATTTTAGCACAGCTTATGATCCTTGACAATATCGCTTCAAAGATCTTTAACTGGCTTTTTGAAAACCAGAAAGGCTTAAGGAAGATATGGGAAGAAATACATCACCAGCGCACACACCAGTGTTCCACACGCCGTTGCAAGGGTAGTTGCCACAAACATCGGCGGATAACCGCCCTTCATATCCAGATCCGCTATACCAAGGTTGATAATCACGGCAGTTCCATAAGGCAGTGTATCTACAATTGAGCACGCAAAACAGGACACCCGGTGTACGAACGCCAAGGAAAGTCCCGCCTCTGTACATCTTTCCGCAACGATCGGAACTGCAATCCGAATTGCCGCAGTAGACGAACTGGTCAGCGCAGCAATCATACAAACCGCAGCAATCAGAATAACAGCAGGCGAAAGATCTAAGCGAAATACCGCGTCGAGCATATTCTGAAATTCTGGAAGGCTTTGTACAATCGTAGTAAATCCTACGATGGACCCAACTGCACTGACCGGACCAAAAGCCTGTTCCCCAGCAGCCTGCATAATTTTTAAAATCTCCGCACGTTTTTTTCTTCCTCTGCCTGGCAGATATTTCCAGAACAACACCAAAGACAATAACCAGGCAATCATTGTTGCCGAAAAAATATTAACTTTAAAAAGATTAAACAGAACAACCAGCACCAAAAGCGGAATCAACGAAACCATTGCGTTTGGACATTTCGCATCACTTGTCGCAACGACATCTCTCGGTCCGTATGCAAAACGCTCCCCTCTGGCAACCGCCTTCTTTATCATAACTGTCGTTAGCACCGTCGTAACCAGGATTTCCACGATACATGCTGCAATTCCGCCTACGATACCTTCATAAGAAGAAGTGCTAAGCGCCTGCATTGCCAGAATATTCACCGTCTCGGCAGATCCAGGCGCCGACATCGCAAATGTATACACTCCACAGGATAAGATTCCCATTACGAACCGTTTGGGAACATTCGCTCTTTCCATCAGCCGCAGGGCAATCGGATACATGGCCATCAATGTGACAAGCGCATTCAGACCGCAAAAAGCGAGCGCTCCCGATGCCAAAGCCATCGCAAGAATGCAGGATACATATTTTCTCGTTGCGCCCGCGTCCTCTTTAAAAAGAGCATTTGCAATCATATCTCCCACAGCATTGACAGCTCCAGACCGATTGTACACCTGTGCCAGCAGACTTCCCGAAAAAATCAGTGGAAACAGAGACTGAAAGCTTGTACAAAAGCCGTCAAAAAAAGTTGTCATCATGGTTTCCCCATAGGGAAGTCCATTCATAAAAATCACAACTGCGGCAGCGGCAATCCCAACCATAAGAGGACTCCACCTGCGCATCATCAGGCAGATTACCGCTGCAAGCCCAAGAAAAATACTAACGTAGCCCATAACTCTAAACCATGGTCGTTCCACCGTTTGGTGACACAACCTGGCCAGTAATAAAATCAGAAGCCAGGAAATATCGCACAAGGTGGCACATCTCTGTCACTTCTCCTGCACGCTGAAGCGGACAGGATTTCGTACGAGTCTCCATCAGAACCGGATCTGTCTTCACCGCATCCCAGTACATATCTGTTTTGTGTGCCCCCGGCGCAATTGCATTCACCTGAATATTGTACTGGCCAAGATCAAGCGCCATCGCCTGCGTCATTCCTCGAACCGCAAACTTAGAACTTGCATACGCAATAGAACCAGGAGCCGCACGCAGACCAACCGCCGAACAAAGATTAATAATCTTCCCAAAATGATTTGCAATCATAAGGTCCACAAAATGACGATTCATAAAGAAAGTTCCTTTTACGTTAACGTCAATAATATCACAAAATACTTTTGATTCTATCTTATCACTGGGAACGTTTGCATAGATTCCCGCGTTATTGACAAGGACGTGAAGGTCTTTCCCCATCCGCTCTTCCGCCCATTTACGGAACACAATTATCTCCTCTTCGTTCTGCACCGCCAGCTTAAATGTTTCTACTCGAACTCCAAACGCCTTCTCAAGGCGGGCTTTTACCGCTTCGGCTTTCGCCGCGTTTCCATTATATGTAATGATTACATTGTAACCTTCTCTTGCAAGCTCTTCGGCAATCGCCGCTCCAAGCCCGCGAGAAGCTCCCGTTACAATTCCATACTTATCTGCCATGTTCTCTTTCCTCCATTTTGCTATTCTACCGATCCGTTTTCCTTGATTTTACGGCTAAGTAATGCAGATGCTGCCACACCAATCAAGCCTGCGATACCAGCTACAAACATCGCCGCTACATATCCTGCTCCACTTGCCGCTACCTGCTCTACACCAGCCGCTACCTTGCTTGCCGTCACGCCATTGGCAACAGCCTGCATCACTGCAAGTCCAACACTTCCTGCAATACAGATCGCAATGTATGCCACTGCATTTCCATCTGCCATACGGCTCTCTGGAAGATATTCTTCCGCCGCGTTGTAACAGAGCGTCACACAGGATGCATGTCCCAGACCTCCGATAACGGAGATAAAATAAATCATGCCAAGGCTTGTTGTCGGCGCAAGGAACAATCCATACATGAAGCAGTTTGCGCAAACCAAAAGCATCGTAATAACAAGAAGTGCTTTACACTTTCCAGTCTTTTTATAAATATATCCATACACGGTAGGCATTACCAGCGTTCCAACCGAAAAGATCGTAAACGGAATTGCAGAAATTGCCGCCGACAGTCCCATCACTACCTGCATATAGTAAATTACGAACACAAACTGTCCCATACATACCACGCAAGAGAAAAACGACTGCAGGAAAATCATGGTGCAGTTACGGTTGTCTTTAAATAGTTTAATCGGAAAGATTGCAGTGGAACCCAACCTATATTCAACAACAATAAACACTGCAAGGCTCACGAATCCAACCGCCAGAAGCGTCAGAATCGCCGGACTCGCCCATCCCCATGCGTTACCAAAGTTACATGCAAGTACGATACAGCACACCCATACAACGAAAAGAATCGTTCCCTTTACATCAAAAGATTTTTCAACGTAATTCCGCTGGGTCGTATCTTTCGGTGTGAAAATCATCATACTTATAAAGCCGACTGCCTGAATTGCAATCATTACGAAATATACAGATTCCCATCCCCACTTATCAATCAAAACTCCTGCAAGAGTAGGAACCACGATCGCTGCAATTCCCTGTGTAATTCCGATAGACGAAAGCCACATCGCACGTTTGGACGGCTGCCAGATCTTATTCATCATTGCGATCATGTTAGCAACCATACCTGCGTTTCCAATTCCCTGAACCATAACACAGATCAGGAACGCCGCAAGGTTTGGCGCAAATAACGTACCGATGTCACAAAGGATTACGATCAGCAAGGATCCTCCCATAATCTTACGAATTCCAAGTTTCGGAATCAAAAACATGGACACAGAAGTTGCCACTACCATAATTGCAGTCTGAAGCGCTTTGCCCGCCGAATAGTACTGCCCTGCATCCCAGTCTGCCATAATATAGGATGTACACATAGAAAATGCACGCATATAAAAATGAATTCCAAAAAATCCGATTAATAATGCGATGGTTACAATTGCTCTTTTTGCTGGATCAATATATACGAGTACGTCATCCTCGTCATTGATCATGGTCTTTGCTTGTGTTGACATAATTTCCCTCATCTTTCTTTGTTCGTATATGATTCTTCTGTATTTCTTAGTCTTCTTCCAGGACGCGAATACAATGATACCCCTGGTGAATCGCATTGATAATCTTTCCTGGCTTTACATTGTCTCCAATTTGGACACATTCAAATCCCGCCTTTAAGATATCCATATAAAGATCCGAATTCGCTCTGTATCCTGTCGCGAACACCACGCTGTCACAATTAACCTTTTGGATCTCCCCATTCTTAGAAACGAGGACGCCGTCGTCTAAAATCTCGCTCACCTTTGCGCCGCACAGTAATGCTACACCCGAACGTTCTACCAGGTAACGGATATTCTGATGATTTGCCACAAAGCTTTCTCCCGCCATCAAGATATCATCCAGCATCTCAATAATGGTAACCTCTTTTCCCTGAAGCTTAAGTTCACATGCAAGTTCGCATCCTACATCTCCTCCGCCGATAACTACAACTCTCTGCCCGACCTGCTTCTTCTTCATGAGAACCGGAATCGCCGCACTTACATGCGGTTTATCATGCCCCGGAACCGGAATAATAAAGGGGCTGGCTCCCGTCGCTACAACCACATAGTCCGGATTTTCTCTTTTGACATCCTCGATATCAACCGCCGTGTTCAGGTGAAGGTCTACCTGGAACTTCACAATCTGTCTCTTCAGATATTCCACCTGCTCCCTGACATCTGTTTTAAAGCTCGGAGCTCCCGCTGCCGCCATCGCTCCTCCAAGATAAGTATTCTTCTCGTACAGGGAAACTCTATATCCTCTCTCTGCTGCCGTTGCCGCCGCCTTTAATCCTCCCGGTCCCGCTCCAATCACCATGATCTTCTTATCCGTCTTCGCCGGTGTCAACTTAAATTCTCCTTCTCTCATTCCATGAACATTCACTGCGCACGGTCTTGAGTGGCCTTTCATCGCATTGAAATGGCATTCTGCACATCCAATACATGGATTAATATCATCCAGATTCCCATTCTTTACTTTATTCGCCCAGTGCGGATCTGCAATCAATCCATGTCCAATCGCAACTAGATCAATCTTGCCTTCTGCAACCGCAGCTTCTGCCACATCCGAATGGTTCAGTTTGCCATGTGCCATTACTGGTATCTTCCCTGCAATCTCCTTAACCATAGGCGCCGCTTCCAGGTCAAATCCTGCCGGCTGATAAACAGAACTTACCATTCTCCAACGACAGGAATAAGAGCCGCGTCCAAAATGAATCATATCTACCAACCCACTGTCAGCAAGATATTTTGCAATTGCGATTCCTTCCTCCAACGGTCTTTCATCATCCATACTGTCAATCGTCATCTTGATAGCAATCGGATAATCTTTTCCACAAGAACGGCGAACCTCCTCTACAATTTCTTTTAAAAACCGCTGACGGTTCTCAAAGCTCCCCCCATATTCATCGGTACGATGGTTCCATTTGGCAGAAGTAAACTGATCAATCAGATATCCGCCGTACGCATGAAGCTCTATGATATCTACCCCTGCATCCTTCGCAAGCTTTGCAGATTCTCCCATCGCCTTAACCAGACGCTTTACACCGTCCGTTGGAAGCGCTCGGCACTTCATCTCCGGAACATAATAATTCGGAATCTCACTAGATGAGTAGGGTGGCGTATGCGGATCTATCCAGTTCATGCGCCCGATTCCCGGCGAAAGCTGGATTCCAAACTTTGCCCCGTAAAAGTGCACTCGTTCCGCCACCATCTGAAGCATGTAGACATCTTTCGTATTCGTCAATTTCTGACAAGGCGCCGGCTCAAACTCTGTTGATGCCACCACAGCTCCAGTCAAAACCAGTCCACATCCTCCTTTTGCTCTCTCTCCATAGTATTTCACATCACGCATGTTAAACGCATTCGTGACGTCGGTTGTTGTTCCCATGGGCGCCATAACGATTCTGTTTTTCAGTGTCAGGCTTCCAATCTGAATGGGCTCAAATAATTTGTTCATTTCTACATTCCTCCGTCAAAACTGTCAAAACCATATAGAATATTAGGTTTTCAGATGATATAATGAAACAAAGTATACTTTCCGTATGCTTTGCCCAAATTATGTTACCTCGGTAACATAATTGGATTTTAGTCTTTTGTCAATCTTTTGTCAATCTTAAACATTCAATACTTTTGCAAAAACAGCATATTACACGAAATTATAGAGGTGAAATTATGGAAAAAGCACAAAAAAAGAAAAGAAAAGGAGAACTTACCAAAGAGCGTATTCATAAGTGTGCAATGGAACTTTTTACTAGTTTTGGCTTCAAAAATGTTACTATTGTGCAAATTTGTGAGGCGGCAGGTGTTACAAAACGTACCTTTTATTATCACTTTTCCTCAAAAGACGATATTCTATCCGATATAAACGAGTACGTCGGCATCCATTCCCAAGAGCTTCTGAACTCCTTCGCCGAACCCTCTTCCAATGTAGATATTCTTTGGAAACTTCTCGGCTCTTATAGCGAAAATGCCAAAGAACTCGGTCCTTCTATCATTAACCGTCTTTACACCACGACGCTTCAAGGAAAAGAAACCGCCGTTTTCCCTGAAGAAATGTACTTATACCAAACCGTTATCCGAGTAATCCGAAACGCCCAGTTTGAACACGAGATTCCTGTCACTTCTCCGGCCGAAAATCTTGCGTACGCCTTATACCATGCATTCCGAAGTGTTTCCTTTACCTGGGCAGCCGGCAACAGCCAGGGAGACTTAATGGACAACTACCGCGCGGTATTTGACACGATTCTCGGCCTTGATTCTGGCAAAGGATAAAAAAATCAGAAGGGTAAACTCTATCAAGGAGTTTCCCTTCTGATTTTAAGTTAACTTCTACAACCTTTTTCTTCCAAATCCCCACATAACGCCTGCAAGTGCTGTCACAGCCAGTATGCTCCATAAACCAACGAACGACTCATCTCCTGTCTTCGGGATTTTCGTCACCTCACCCTTTCCAGATGGTTTGCCAGTTGATCCCTCCGGCTTTGGAACAGATGAATTTGTTCCGCCTTCTCCGCCGCCTGTCGCGCGTGTCACAGTAACATTCTTTTGAACAGCATTTTCATATTCCACTTCACGGAACAGATTTTCCTTTATCTCATAAGGGAAGGAAAGTCCTGTCAGTTCCAGCACAGCCTTACCTTCTGCGACTGCTTCTATCTTGTTGCCTTCTGCCCGCAGCACATTCTCATCAGAAGAGATAACCGCATAATTTTCACATGGTTCCTCTCCATAAGAAACTGCTAATTCTAATTCACTTCCCGCTTCTATACTATCCTTTAGATTCATCTGGAAACCGTCTTCAATCTGTGCATCTTTTTTAGAATACACGAATCTCGTACCCATATTGAGAATTTCAATCTGAGAATCCCTCTTTAAAGAAGCAGGCTGTATTCTTACGTAAAATACATCGTTCATTTCTTCCGGTGCAAGCGTTAATGTAAATCCATTCTTTTCTCCTGCCTGCCACTGCGGATCGCGTGTAGATGTATACACCTGAGTTCCTTTACTGTTGTTTACCGTAATCCAACTGATTTCCCGGTCATTTGGAAGCTTCACTTCATATTTTCTAGACGTATACTTACCTTCTGCATTTGGCTCCTGCGCCAGATCAAATACAATATTATTTCCAAGATTCAAAGGATCTGTTGGTGATACATACAAGTTGTAAATCTTAAATTTCTCTGGAATCTGATATACCGTATCATCGCCTGCCACCTTAAATGCAATCGTCGGTTGCAAGGTATAATTACCCTCCGGTATTTCCGTTCCGGTCTTTCCTGCGATCTTAAATGACAATGTATTTCCTTCGGTCTTTAACTCATATGCCTCAAAGATTCCCTGATCGAATTTGTTGCTTCCCATTCCTACTGTTCCGGTAAACTCAACGGATACCTGCTCTAATTGAACCGGATTTCCATCTGCATCCACAACGGTTCCTACCATAGCCTCATCTGATACAAAGAGATCGTTTCTGGTATCCATATGCAGATTCACACGATTCTGATCGGCAATATTTAAAGTGAAGCTATACTGCGCATCCTGTGTAAGATGAATTGGCAGATAATATGTAAAATCCGTCATCTCATATGCAATCTGCAAATTTGCAAGAATGTCCTTCTTGTTTCCTACGATATTCTCATCCATCTCGATAACCGCCACATTTTTCTCTGCATCGTAGGTAACAGACGCGCCCTCAACTTCTTCTAAAAATGTCACCGTCTTGGTTGTCGGCGCCTCAAACATTTCTGCCCAAAATGCATCCACATCCTCAAACCCTTTAATTTCCGGCAGCAGAACCTCTACGGATCCGCCTTCTTTTGGTACACGCACTTCCTTCGGATCTCCGGAAGTCTTCTGATTTACAGTTCCTATCATCAGTTCGTCACTGGATCCAAAATTGTCAATGTACAATTCATTTAAGAGCGGCTTTAATACGGTAAAGTCCGTAATATCATTCACACGCACCAGAATGGTTCTTAAGTTCCCACTGTCCACAAGCGGCTTCAAACAACTGATGTCCTGAATCAAATTGCTCTCAAGGCTTAGATAATTCAAATTCGTCAACTCGGCAAGCGGTGTAATATCAATTTTTGCAGTCTGACGGTTCACATAATGCATATCTAAGAATGTCAGCTTTTTCAAACTGGTCAGCGGTGAAATATCTCGAATCTTGTTATTATAAATATCCAGATATTCCAAATTTTTCAAGCTTTTCAGCGGTGTGATGTCCGTCAACTCGTTTCTATGAACATCCAATTTTTTCAGTTTTTGTAAATTTGCAATTGGAGATAAATCTGTAATTTCATTCTCCTTCAGATGCAGTTCTTCCAGATTCACCGCGTACTCCAGGCCCGTCAAATCTGAGATTCCATGTGTATGAATCTGTGTATCACTGTCAACAGTCGGAATATTCGTTGTATCCAATGTTGTCAAAGATTCCATTTCCTGCCAGGTAATCGGTGCTGTCTCCTCCTTCTTTAATGTAACATTAATCAATTTCTTTAAATATTCGTTTGGAACATTTACCTCCACACTCCCATCTGCTGCCTGTACTTTCATTCCTCCCACAAAAATACTACAGATCAGCATTGCTATCACAATTGCAGCTTTTTTTCGCATTCCCTGCGCCCTCCTTTTCTTTTGTTCCTGCTTTATGGCAATCCTTTTCTCCTTGCTGTCGATTGTAGTATAGCATCCGATTATTGTTTCTACAATAAGTATGATTTTTTTGAATATGTTGTACTATTTATGCAATTTTTCTATATCCAAAAACTTTGCAAGCAGCCTTGAAGTACAGTAAGAATTATCTATATCCGTTCTTTTATTTTCTCTAGTATTTCAATGTGCCTTCCACGAATTCTCTCATTCCCTGGAAAATCAGATATACAGAGGTTGCACCTGCATCCTGATGTCCAATTGCCCTTTCCAAAAGAGATTTCGCACGTCCGAATTTTGCTACATATTTCTTGGTATCTTCCATACCGATCCTCGCCGCTTCTTCTGCTTGTTTCAGCATCTCCAGCAGTCCAAGATCTGCATTTTTCTTCAACGCCTCTACAGCCGGTGCCAAAGCGTCCACCATCGTTTTATCTCCAACTTTGGCGCCTCCGCGCTCCTGAATGGCTGCCAAGCTCTTCTCCTCCATCTCTGCAAGATCAAAAGCTGTCAGAACATTTTTCGATTCCATACCTTTGGCACCTGCCAGGTATAAACTTCCAAAAATCACTCCAGACGCGCCGCCCATGGACATCAACATTGCCTGCCCCGCTTCTTCAAAAATACGGTATACATTTTCCTGATCTTCCAACTTCAGAAGCTTTCTCTTCGCCTTCTGCATTCCACCTGCCATGCCAATGCCATGATCTCCGTCTCCAATCGCACTGTCAATTTCTGTCAAATATGGCTTGTTTGCAATGATTTTATCCGCAATGTAAAGAAGCATATTCCTTGCATCTTCTACATTCAGTTCTTCCAGAACGCCTTCTTTACTTCGTATAATTGGAGCCGCTTCTATATCAGACTCGTCAAATTCGATTTCCTCTTCTTCCTGCGCTTCCCAGGTCACCTGCTCTGCTGCTCCCTTTGCATAATATGGTGAATAACATGGTGCATCGTAGTAACTCTTAAGCTCTTCATCCAACTTTAAGAAAGTAATGGAAAATCCACCCATCTCCATACAAGTACAATAGGTTTTCACCTCTGCATCATAGACCTTCAAACCATCTTTGTGCATCCGTTTATATAATTCATAATAGACCAGATTTAATTCTAAAAGTGGGGTTGATCCAAGTCCATTGACTAAAACTGCTATTTCATCCCCTTCTTTCAGATTCATTTCTGCCTTCAGCTCGTGGTACATGCGGTCTACCATCTCGCTGCACGGCATCATCTTGGTACGCTCAATTCCCGGTTCCCCGTGAAGTCCCATACCAAATTCCATTTCATCATCCGCAATTTCAAATGTAGGTTTTTCATTTCCAGGTAAAGTTCCCGGAGACGTTGCTAAGCCGATCGTATTTGTATTGTCCCGCGCCTTCTCCGTGATTCGCACTACCTCTTCTAAACTAAGTCCTGCATCACACGCCGCACCAGCGATTTTAATCGTATATACATCACCAGCGATTCCTCTTCTATCCGTGATCCTTTCCTTTGGCGCTGATGCAAAATCATCCCACTCTCTGACATGCGCCGTCTGAATTCCCTCTTTTTGGCACATTTCCTCTGCCATATCAAAATTCAGATTGTCCCCGGCATAGTTTCCATATACGAACAAAACACCTTTTCCCTGATCAACTGCTTTTGCAGCTTCCATAATTAACTCTGGATTTGGAGATGCACACACGTTACCACATGCAACCGCATCTGCCAGTCCCGCTCCGCAATATCCGGTAAACAAAGGCTCATGTCCGCTTCCGCCGCCGATCACCAGCGCAACTTTGTCTTTTCTGTGCCCTTTATAAAAAAATGCATTATACTCTCCTATTTTTTTATAATATTTCTGATAGGCCAGCAAATAACCTGTAAGACTTTCTTCCACCACATTTGATACATCTTTATTTAAGATTTTTTTCGTTCCCATAAAAAAACGCCTCCTTAAATGCATTCTCTATTCTATATTCCGATGGTTCTCTGCCATTCCTTCAAATGTAAGCCCTGGTGTCTCGTCTACAATCAGCATAACGATGATATCAAACATAAGTAACAGACACTGCTCAAAAAGATTTCCCATCGGCTGAAAAGAAGGAACCACCTCATCGGTTCCGCGGTACACAGACGCCGGCACAAAGAAGACTTTGTCTGCCACATTCTTGGCCGTCTCTCCACTTGGCGAACCGGTAACAACATAAATCATTGCCCCCGCCTCTTTGGCTCGCCTGCATACATAATCAATATGTCCGATTCTGCCGTCTCCAAGCGTTGCGACCAGCAGATCGCCCTCTTTAATAGCCGGAGTCGTATCATCCCAGATCCAGTGAATCTCTTTTCCCATATGCATCAGGCGCATGGCAAATGCTTTGGTTGTCATCCCTTCCCGACCAACTCCAATAAAGAAAATCCTAGGATGCTTTTTAATCTCATCCATAAATTCCCTCATATTTTCCTGATCCATCTTTTCAAATACCTGACGATGCTCTTCCTGTATTTTCCGATAAATTTCTTGATACTCCATATCTTCTCCTTTTAGCAACCCAGTTCTCTATGCAGATAATCCATTGTCTTTTTCATATTCTCATAGACACGATCATCATCGTCTTCAAATATCGTAACAACCTCCAAATACTGTATCCGATCATCAAGACCCGCCAGGCTGGTTGCCTCTTTGATCTTCTTGGGCGTTACAATTCCATCCTCGTGTGTAAAATCCCAATGCCGATCCCATTTTCCATCCGTCTGCTGTAAATGAATGGAGCCAATATACGGCGCACATTTTTGGAACCACAAATCAATATCCGCCTCTTCCTTCAAAAGGGGTTCATAAAGCGCATGCCCCCAGTCAATCAAAAGCTTCACCGGGATATCGGTATCCTTTAAATCCTCCATCATCTTCACAGACACCTCTGGGCTGTGCGGAAACTCTGTAATCAGCGGTGTTGCTTCAATATGAATCTCCTCCAATCCATTCTCACGTCCATATGATGCCAATTTTCTTATGTACTGAAGCATATCCTGATACCGCTCCTTGCGCTTCACCGGATCTTTTGCATCTTCATAAGACATTCCTCCGACCGGAGTTCCCATCACTTTCGCTCCCATTTTCACCGTCAAATCAATCGCTCTTTGAAAGAACATAAAGGCACACTCACGCTGCTCCTTAGACGGTGCCAGCAGATGAGCATAAGTATAGGAAGCCAGTCCGCCAAAAGTTGCATCTATCTTGACCCCTACATTCTCAAATGCTTCCTTGTACTGAATTGCCAGTTGGTCTCTTAACTCTGTCGGCCACCAGGGATCAATCAAATCCCAGGTGAACTGCACATGCTCCACGTTGAAATCATTCTTTATCATGTCTGCCAGACGTACCGGATCCAGCCAGCGCTTTACTGCAAATGACAAATTCAATCCCAAGTTCATTTTCATTCCTCCTTTTCCTTCGGATACACTTAATTCAGTTTAATTCTCTTCTGTCTGTTTTCTCGTACAATATCAGAAATAGAGCTGAAGGAAATCGCAATTACTACCACGATTCCACTGACTGCTGACTGCCAATATGAATTGACACCAAACAGTACGATAATATTCTGAATAATCGTAATCACGGCCGCTCCAATCAGAGCCCCTACCGGATTACCTACTCCTCCAGTCAGTGATACACCACCGATAACGGACGCTGCAATGGAATTCATTGGCCAGTCTTCTCCAATCGCAGTCTGCGCAGATCCCAGACGGCATACATATAAAAGTCCTGCCAATGCGGAAATCAGTCCTACGATAGAATAGATCATAACACGGATGCGATCCACTTTAATTCCCAGGATTTTTGCCGCTTCTTTACTGTTTCCAATTGCATAAATATAACGTCCTGTCTTTGTCTTTTTCACCATGAACAAAATCAGAATCAAAACTGCAACACAGATAATAAATGGAATCGGGACAGGACCCAAAGACTGCTTTCCAAGTACCTGTGTATCCGCCGGAATACCTGTAACCGCTTTTCCCTTCGTGATCACCAGTGTAATTCCTCCATACACGCCCTGCATTCCAATTGTTGCAACCATGGAGTTCAGACGAAGGCGAGTAATGATCATTCCATTGATAAATCCAAAGATAAGACCGAGAACCAGTCCGATAACCAAGCATAACCATGGATTTAATCCTACATTTACCATAAGCATTCCTGTCAGGATTCCACACAAGCAGGCCATCTTTCCAACAGATAAATCCAACTCTCCTACTAGAAGAAGCAACGACTGCGCAATACCGATCATTCCGATAAACGCAAGATCTCTAAGCACTGACTGCAAATTATAAATATCCAAAAAATACGGCGAAATAATGCTGGCAATAATAATCATCACTACCAGGATTGCCAGCATCGCTGTCATATTACTCTTTTTCAATGCATTCAGGAACGTATTTCCTGATTTTCCCTGTGTCTTTTCTTTACTCATAATTCAAACTCCTCTTTTTCTAAGCACTTACTCCGATGATCGCTTTCAGAATTGACTGCTGATCTGCATACTCATCAAATTCTCCGGCAATTCTTCCATCATACATTGCAATAACTCTGTTGGAACATTTCTTAATCTCTTCCATCTCCGAAGAAATCATAATAATTCCAATTCCTTCCGTTTCCGCAAGCCTCTTCATTAAACGATAAATCTCCGTCTTGGTTCCGACGTCAATTCCTTTCGTCGGCTCATCGAATACCAAAAGCTTGGGCTTACATGCCATTGCACGCCCGATAATCACCTTCTGCTGATTACCACCTGATAAAAACTGAATTTCTTTATCCGCTCCAGGGGTTTTCACGTCGTAGGTATCAATAACCTCCCGTGCCAGTTCTTCTTCCTTTTTTCTGGAAATATTCAACCCACTTTTCAACTGATCCAATACGGAAATCGAGATATTGTCTCTGATAGAAAGATCCGGCAAAATTCCTTGTTTCTTCCGCTCTTCCGGAAGATAGATAAAACCATGATTTACCGAAAAATTGGTATCTCCAAGCTTCCAGTCCTTTCCATCCAGTTTAACACTTCCTTCATACACCGGAAGATATCCGAAAATCGCCTGCATCAGCTCACTTCTTCCAGCTCCAACCAGCCCAGAAAATCCCAGGATTTCTCCTTTTTTCAACTGAAAGCTTACGTCTCGGAACCGTTCGCCCGTCAAATGACTTACCTCTAACAACACCTCGTCCGTTACTGCCGTCGAATAGAATCTCTCATTTTGATCCAGTTCTCGTCCCGTCATCTGTCGAATGACCCATCCTGTGTCAATATCCTTGATTTCTGAATAGGCAACCTTCTTACCATTTCGAAATACTGTAATAACATCCGCCAGTTCAAAGATCTCTTCCAACTTATGTGAGATAAAAATCACCGCTTTATTCTCTTTCCGGATATTTTCTACAATATCAAACAAAATTCTTGTGTCTCGACTTGTCAAACTGGTAGTCGGCTCATCCAAAATCAATGTTTCATAATCTTCATGAACTGTAGCTCGCGCAATCTGGAGAAGCTGCTGTGAAGAAATGGAAATATCCTTTACCAATTCCCCCGGACGTACTGGAATGGAGAATTTTTCCAAAACAGGGATCGCTCTCTTTTCCAGTTCTTTTTGATTTACATTCCCTTTGATTCCTGATTTCTCGTATGGAATAAAAAGATTTTCTGCCACGGACATATATCCAAATAAGTCGATTTCCTGTGGAACATATGCCACCTTGTCAAAGAGTGCTTTGTTTTTTCTTGCATTCTTTCCTCCAACCAGCACTTCCCCTTCTTCCGGCTCATACACTCCTGTCAAACATTTAATCAACGTACTTTTCCCAGCACCGTTCTCTCCGATAATGGCATGAATCTCACCAGGCTCAAAAGCTACATCTACAGAATCCAGCGCAACAACCCCCGGAAACATCTTTGTAATGTTTTTCGCCTCTAATATTTTCATATCCTATGCTCCTTATTGAAAAATCGGGGACGAGCAACTTGAATGAATCGAGTTACAGGTCCCCGCTTAATAATCTTACCCTTTTAATTCTATTTATTTGCCGCTGACAATTTCAATCCATTCATCTACATTATCTGCTGTAATACGGCCAATACCTGTATCAACATTAGCTGGAAGTGCCATTCCCTGCGCTGCCTGATAAGCCATAAGTACTGCATACATTCCCTGTTCCTGAGGAAGTGTAGATGATGTTGCTGTAATTGTTCCTGACTTCACATAATCAAGAATCTCAATTAAGTTATCCATTGCTACAAATGTTACTTTATCCTGCATGCCCTTCTCTTCAATTGCCGCTGCAACTCCAGATCCACATGCATCACAGTTCAGATAACCGGTCAGGTCAGGATTTGCTGCAAGAACTGCTGCCGCCTGAGACTGTGCGGTCTCTACGTTATCGTTGTCAATTCCACCATCTATCACTTCGATGTCCGGATATTTTGCAAGTGCATCCAAATGTGCCTGATATCTCTCTGCATGGTTAGGCGCGGTTGGTGCTCCCTGCATAACTGCTACTTTTCCGGATGTACCCATTTCTTCTACTAACATTTCTACTGCAATCGTTGCCTGCTCGGAGAAATCGTTACCTACAGACGTAAGTCCGCTTCCCTCTGGAGACGGAGCATCAAATAAGATGACTGGGATATCTCTGTCCTGTATCTCTTTGATAATATCTGCACTTCCATCATAGTCAACCGGGTCCAGAAGAATTGCTGTTGGATTTGTTGCCGCTGCCTGCTCCAGTGTAGAATTCTGCTCGGATACCTCTGCAGACTCCGGTGCACGGTAATCAATCTTTACTTCTACCCCAAGCTGTTCGGAAAGCAGATCCGCTTCTTTCTGCGCTCCCTTATTAACCTCGTCGAACCAAGCATGAACACACTTTGGAACAACAACAAAGGTCATATCTTCGGCCTTTCCAGCCTTTCCTCCCTCAGCTTTTTCAGCCGGTTTTCCGGAACTACATCCGACTGCCATTGCCATTACCATCGCCGCTGATAACAGCACTGCTACAATTTTCTTTTTCATTTCTTTTACCCTCCTTTTTTTCGTTTCGTCTTTTGGAATGATTTCATTATAAAACTCACTGCTACCTTTTCCAATGCGAGGAAATTTAGAATAGGTATGAACTTTTTAAGGAAATTACTCAATATTAATCGTTCGATCTGAAATATCTTCTATATACTCATCTCTTGTATTTACGATAATAACCGTTGTCCCTTTTTCCTGAAATTTTTTTATATAGTTTTTTACCACTCCCACATCTTTTACATCACACAGTGCAAAGGGTTCCAGCAAAATCAAAACTTTTGGATTAAAAATCAGCCAACGTTCCAATGTCAATTGAATCAACTCATGGATTCTCAAACTTCCTGCCTTCATAGTTTCCAGACTTCCCAACATGTTAGCACGTGTCATCTTTCGGATCCCTTTCTGAGCCTTAATATAATCTAGCGAGGATATCTTCTCCAGGGACGGAATCATCAGATTCTCCTCTACCGACATCCCCTCAAAAATTTCTTCTTTACTTCCAAGTGCGCTGATTGACACTACGCGTTCCTTTACAAGTTCATAACAATCCATCGTCGCATAATAATTCCCATTCAAAATATAATACGCATCCTCATAGGATCTTCTGCCGGACAACGCCATAAAAACCTTCTCTTTTACCCTTCTGTCAAGCGCTATCAAAGTGACGACCTCACCTCTGATAAAAGCCAAATTTTCTTTCCTTCCGTTTTTAATCTCTAGATTGCTAACACAATAAATCACATTTCCTTTCCGGGTCTTTTCTCCATCATTCTCTGTCCGTCCTGACAGTGTATCCCCGCCCAAAAGATAAAGCTCTAGTTGTTCCTCACTTTTGATATAATCCCTCTGACACTTCTTTACGATTCGTCCTTTTCGAAAAATAATATATTTATCCGACAAAAGTGACAAAATCAGATTGGAATGACTGCTTACAATGACGCCCATGCGCCCCACAATGATTCGATGCATACTCCTTGCGAATATTTCAATATCTTTTCTGCTCATTCCATCAAACTCATCTTCGATTACTACTATCCTCGCTCCTCTTCTGTAAGCCTTCGCAAGATCCAGAATCCTCTTCTCCAGCTCGGTAAGATGCTTTATTTTACAAGACACATCAAAATCTAAGTCCAACTCCTGAAAGTCTCTTTGCGCCTCTTCTTCCAGTCTGCCACGCCGGAGAAGTCCACCCCAGCCACCAGACTCCACCAAACCAAGATATTCCGCTACCGTCCAATCATCAATCTGATAATTCTCCACATGAATCCGATAGATATACCCGTTCAGTTCCTTCCAGTCCTTTACCTGTATGCCGCCCAGGTAAATGTCTTTTTTCCCATTCCCTTCCGCAATCTTTCCCGTAAGCAAATCTACCAAAAGATCTTTTCCAGAATATGTAAGCCCGAGAAATCCCACGCATTCTCCTTCCAGAATACATAGCGATACATTCTCGAGCTTTCTGGTTCGATTATACCGATCACTTAAATGATTAATTCTCAATAACTCTCTTTTCATCTTCCAGTCCACGCTCCTGTTTGTAATTCGCCGGTATTGTAATCTCTACATCCGTTCCCTGTCCTTGTGTACTGTAAATATTCACCCCATATGTTTCTCCGAAAAGCAGACGAATTCTCTTATGAATGTTAGGAAGTGCGATTCCAGTATTTCTCTGTGCCTCCTTCGCTTCTTCGTCCAAAATCACCTCATCAGACTGAATTCTGGCATTTAATTCTTTCAGTTTCTCTCCATTCATTCCTTTTCCGTTATCTGAGATTGTCAAAATAAGATTTTGATCTGTCACAATTACCTCTATCGTAACCTTTCCGCCTTCTAGCTTTTCTTCCAACCCGTGAAAAATAGCATTCTCTACAACCGGCTGAATAATCAAACGTGGAATCAGGAAATCATAGGCAGCTTCATCCTCTTCATCCAAAATCACCTCTAACGAAAACCGATTATTAAAACGGTATCTCTGAATCATCATATAATTCTCAATATTCGCCAATTCATCCCTCAAAGTTACCAGATTCCCCTTGCGGCTGATGCTGTAGCGGAAAAATGATGATAATGCCTCTACCATCTGTGCAATTTCCAAATTATCGTCCACTAACGCCTGTCCGCGGATCGACTCTAGTGTATTATATAAAAAATGCGGATTGATCTGACTTTGAAGCGCAGTAAGTTCTGTCTGTTTATTCAGAATCTGAGCTGAATTCTTAACCGTTCTCGCTGCGGCATACTGATTCATTAACGAATAAATCTGCTTGATAAAAGGAAGTCTCTCCTCTTCTCCACGAATCCGTTCCTCACTGCAGCCTGATTCTTCCAATTCCTCTAAGAGTTCAGCCATACGGCGAAGCGGACGAACGATGATAAATAAACCGTACAGTAGAATTCCTAACTGAAGCATTCCCCCACACAACACCAAAATCTCCAAATCGGCACCCAGCCTCCAAAATGTCCAGACAAGCACACATAAAGCTGCTTCTGCAAGCAGAAGCTTCTCTGCCTTCTTCACAAAATTCATAGCCTTTTCCTCCTACGAATGCAGCTTCCGATACAACACCGGTTTAATTCCCACCTGTTTTGTAAATATCTGACTAAAATACCTGGAGTCCTTATAGCCTACCTTATCCCCAATTGCCGCGACAGTTTCATTCGTATTACACAATAGTTCTTTGGCTTTTTCCATTCGCACATTCACTAGATACATGCTGAAATTAATTCCTGTCTCCTTTTTAAACAGTACACTGAAGTAAACCGGATTCAGTCCCACTATTTCCGCAAGATCTTCCAACACAATCTTTTCTCCGTAATGCTCCTCTACGTACTTCTGTGCCTGGCGAATCGGCTTTACAGATTCTGCTTCCGCAGCCTCTTTACTTTCACGAACAAACCCACCAAGACTATTTTTTAAAAATTGCTTCAAATCACGAATTGTATAACAATGCTGACAATTGGAAAGAATCTGTTTTCTCTCTCGCTCTGTTTCTTCTTGATGAAGTTCCACAAATTCAAAAAAGCAATTTACCAGCTCTTCCGCCAAATCATAACATCCTGAGAAATCCCCCTCATCCGATGTCATATATGTTCCATAACTTTGGTTAATCAGCTGTTCTATTCTGTCTGGAGAATAACTTTCGACTGCACTTTTTAACTGCTCCTTCCAAGCTTCCTCCAGAAATCCTTCTTTTGCTCTGGCATCATAAGGAATCCCCTCGGCATAGATCAGGCGCCCCACTCCATTCTTAATCCGATTGCCTACCGCCCGGTGAGCCTCTTTAATCGAAAACCGAATCTCTCCGAATTCCGTTCTTTCTTTTCCCACGCCAATTGTCACTTCGTATTGTTCAAATCCTAACAAATAACCTTTAATTTCCGACAGAATATCATTAATACTATTTCTAATCTGCTTTGACTTGCTATAATCATAGTTAAACAGACAGTACAAATGAAGATTTTCCTTCTCACAGGTTAATACTTCTTTTGCATCTGCCTTTAAAATGCCCTCTACAATTTCCTCAATCCGGCTAATCGTAAGCCGATCCTGCTTCTTATCTCGCTTATTATAGTCTACATAATCCAGTTTAATATCGATTCCACGGTAAATCTCGCCTTCCAGCACAATACTGGAATCCTCTTCGTTCATCTCATCTTGCGTTTCAATAATATTTTTCAAAAAATCTCGTTTGATAATATGGCGGCTTTCCGACACCGTTCTCTGCATCTTTTCCGTTTCTATCACACCCCGCCAATAGGCTCCAAGCTCAGTCGCAATCTTTTTCATCACCCGATTCAATTCGACCTCACTAATCGGTTTAAGCAGATAATCCTCCACGCCATACTGCAACGCCTGATGTGCATATTCAAACTCTTTATACCCGCTTACCACAACAAACTTAATTTTCTTATTCTTTGCGCGAGTCATCTCAATTAGCTCAAGTCCGCTGACTTTAGGCATTCGAATATCGGTAATCACAATATCCGGACACTGATCACTTTGAATCACATCAAATGCCCGTTCCCCATTGTCAACAACATCCAGGCATTCCAATTGAAACTCTTCCCAGTGAATCAGTTTTTTGATCAACATACCAATCCGAAACTCATCATCAACGATCAAAACCTTCCATTTTCGCATTTCTATCCCCTTTCACTTCCCTTTTCTGACAAACACTTTATTTTTCATTATAGAGGCTACAAATTCAAATAGCAATAAAAAAAGCCGGAGGCGCAACTCTCCCACGAAGAATCACGGCTCCGGCTTTTGGTTTTATCTTAGCCAGTTATTTCCGTTCCATATCATATTTTACGAATGCATCTACTTTTGGCTGTGAAGAGCATCCTTCTACAAACTCATTCGTAAGGAAAATCTTTGTCATCAACTCCCGCTCTTTGCTTCCTGTTGTAAATGCTCCCATACATGCAACATTGGCATCATTGCTAAGGCGTGCACGCTCTGCTGAATATGCGTCAGTAAGAAGCGCTGCATAAGCTCCCTTTACTTTATTTGCTGCGATAGATACGCCGATTCCTGTTCCGCACAACAGAATTCCACGGTCAAATTCTTTTGCCGCTACCGCTTCTCCAACCCGAATTGCAACATTTGCGTAGATTGGATCCTCACTTCCAAAGTCTGTTACTTCTCCTAATTTCTGTTCTTCAATAAAGCGGATCAAGTCCTGTTTTTCTTTCTCTGCGTTTGGATCACATCCGATTACAATTTTCATCTCTATCTTCCTCCTTATGATACAATCCTCTACTTTGATTTTTATCATGTTTTCCTTCAAAAATCAAATCACATTTCTTTAGTTTTTGTATAATTTCAAACATTTTTTAGCTTTTTGTTCATATTTTTCATCCACTAAACAGTGCCTATTTATCAATAATTTTCTGGATTTTCTTGTAATCCCCTCCATTTCCATCTCTGTTTTACACAATTTTTCACTCTATCTTTTATCTATATTTCACAAAATGTTTGTTTTTATCATTTTTTGTGCCTCGCTTAGCTTATTATGTTATACTACTATCAATTGGAACATTTTGCCGATATCCCGGCGACGGAAGGGAGCTATCTATGAAAAAAAAGGAACAACGTGCGAATAATCTATTACTCCTTCTTCAGGAATCCCCTGATTTATCTGTGAAAAATCTTGCAGAAATTTTAGGGGTGTCAGAAATGACGATCCGAAGAGACTTGAAATACTTAAAAGAAAATCATTTGTTTATCCGAAGCCACGGGATTCAGATTCCTGTCCAGGAACGAGCCGATATCACAAATATAGAAACCGAATATACCCTTTCCTCTGAGCGTACAAAGTCCTATAAAGAAAAGCAAAAAATCGGACAATTTGCGACTACGCTCATTCACCCCAACGACACCTTAATTCTAGATTCCGGGACTACCCTCGCCGAAATGGCTCGTTTTATTCCGGAGCACCAGAACTTAAGCGTCACCTGTTATAATTACTGCACACTGACCCAGTTATTCCAAAAAGAAGGTGTGCAAATTACTTTGGCCGGAGGTTTTCTGCACAGATCCGATCAGATGTTTGAATCTCCTTATGCCAATGAATTGATCCGAAGCCAGCGCGCCAACACCTTCTTCCTGGGGGCCTCAGGAATCCATGAAGCCCTGGGGATTACCTGCGCTCATAACTATGAAGTTCTGACAAAAAAAGCGGCCATGAGTTCTTCTCTGACCACTGTTCTTCTGGCTGATTCCAGTAAATTCGGACTCGTTCGCTCTGCATTTGTAGCGCCCCTTGCAGGTGTCGACGCTATCGTTACAGACGAAGGAATCACTGATGAATGGAAACGTATTATTAAAAATGCCGGGATTAAGCTGTATGTGGTGTAGAAGGGTAAGTCATGCTAAAATTTCTTATTTTTTCATGATATTCCTGGATTTCATCCATCCAGTCTTCATCAAAATAGTCTGCTGAATCATCACAAAGAACGGCTTTTCTTAATGCCCTTCCTATTACTTTAAAATTGATCGCAATTCCTTTTCGGTCATTTTCATAAGTC
The DNA here is from genome assembly GCF_037890115.1 of Dorea sp. ICN-14282. NCBI lineage: Bacteria > Bacillati > Bacillota > Clostridia > Lachnospirales > Lachnospiraceae > Dorea > Dorea sp. ICN-14282. The sequence goes on from NZ_JBBKBH010000002.1 coordinate 421,516, forward strand.
ACAGAGCGATTTCTTTTGATTCCGATTTTCTCCGCCTGCTCCCCGGCATCAATATTGGCTCCCAAAAAAAGGAACTCCCATCCGCATTCTTTTTTGGCCTCGATTTTCCTTCTAATCTGTTCATAACTATACTTTTCACTTGCATTTTCATATCCATCTGTTGTAATAACAAAAATCACTTTTTCTGCTCTGTGCTTCTTCATAAGGCGCTTCTGAATATTTTCCATCTTATCAATCGCAATACCTACCGCATCCAGCAAAGCGGTACACCCACGAACATAATATTCCTCCTTTGTTAGGGGAAATACCGTATCTACAGGAAACCTATCATGGATAATTTCCACTTCATCATCAAAAAGAACCGTTGTAACATTTACCGGATGCCCTTCCGACTTCTGTTTTTTAATCATCCCGTTAACCCCGCCAATTGTATCATCTTCTAACCCACTCATAGACCCGCTTCTGTCTAAAACAAAAACCAACTCTGTTAATCCTGTACTCATGTATTACTCCTTTCCCGATCTGTTATGACCATCTCGCTCCCCTTCTCCAGGGGATCTTTTCAAATTTCATAATCACATTTTACATACAGTTTTGATCGTATTGGTCTCCCAACAGGCGACATTTATCTTCTGATTTCACGGGAACAGAAGAATCAGAAAACCGTCAGTCCGTACGCTTCTAATACATCATTGATTTTAAACATATCATAAATTCTATTCTGTAAAAAGTATGCTATTATAAGATCTGTCTTGGAACTTCTAGATAATGCAAAACCTGCGCTGGCTAATAAATCCTTCCCTTCATCTAAAGATAATTCTAATGCTATCGTAAAAGCTAATAAGCGCTTTAACAAGATACCTGACAACATACCATTGGGATATTGTTGGCAATTCTATTTACAATAAAACCCTCTTTAGCCTGAAATTACTATCTCAAGAAAACATAGTTCCGTCTGCACCGCAAGAACTATCTAACGAGGACTTAATGAAGGGAATGATCGATTTATTATATGATACACCTCAACCTCAAACTCTGATACTTTATCTCGAAACAAGACCATACAAGAGATGAAACAATTAATTGCACCATATATTAAAGGATAAACAAAGAATAGGAATGCCAAAACATTCCTATTCTTTGTTTATCCTAATCATATTGAGGGGGAGGCTATGATTTCTCCACTTTTTATTTATTCTTTTTTCTTAGCATACCCATCAGCAATACCGCTGCACTGCCGAACAGAAGTACAGTTGTAGCTACAAGCGGTGTTTGATCGCCCGTTTTAGGAGAAGTTGTCTTACTTCCTCTATTGGCAGAATTCCCGGTATGCGTTCCGCCGTTATCGCTTCCTCCCGGATTGCTGTCTGTATCCGCATTGTTATCTGTGTTGCTTCCTGTGTTATTCCCTGTGTTATTATCGGTATTGCCACCCGTGTTATCATTATCGGAAGCGTCCACCTTTTGTGAAGTCAGTTTGTAAACGGCAACGGTTCCTGATACCTCACAGGCTGCAAGCAGATAAGCATTTCCATCTCCACTTTCAGATGCAGAAATCATGCATAATCCTTCCGGAGAAACATCGCCAGCGATATCAGCGCTAAAGTCTCTAGTGTTGATATAATTCGCGAAAAGAACCTTATCCGGGTTTGTGATATCATAAGCCATAACTCCTCCGATTCTCTCCAAACCGATAAATGCATACGTTTTCTCTCCTACCGTTCCGATGGTTACATTTTCTGCCTCGACTCCCTTCTTACCTGAACGGTCATCTATTTCTACAGAGTCATTGGAACAATTAAAGTACTGCGGAAGATAGCCGGCTGTTTTTGCTTCTAATTCGTTTCCACTTGTATATACTTCTGTAAGTCCGGATTCATCTGCACAATAGACGGTAAAGGAGCGCCCTCCGAAGAGATAATCATATTCTGAACTTAATCCTTCATAATCACTCTGATCAAAGAATACCACCTTCCCGGTAAGTCCACTGTTTTCAGCTGTGATTTTTCCGGTCGGAGATGCGGCTCCCTTTGAGAAATTACATTCATCTTCATTGAGATACTCTCCCCACTCTCTGGCATCTCCTTCATTGGCAGTTACAATATAGTTTTTCCCGTTTGCCTCAAATAAAGAGATTCCATCCGGCATACGGATCCCACGAAGCGATGGATAAGATACTGGATTGTATGCCTCATCTTTTTTGTTAATGTCTACTGGATATTTCCCATAGTCTTCGTATCCTGCTGAGCAGACATTTTCTATGGAAAGTGTTTCTAAATCGACAATGGCAATGGCATTCGCTTCCTGAAGTGTAACGTATGCTGTTTTATTATTTGCCGCAATGTACTCCGGTTCAAAGTCAACGGACGGGGCAGTTTCTTTTTTCAAAATCACTCCATTTTGTACAAGCTCCGCTCTTTTTGCTTCACAGTCAAAGGAAGTAAAGTCAAGATGTGAAACATTTTGTCCTGCCACATCAACTACAGTAACTGTTCCTTGCGGATCCGTATTTCCAGCTCCATAACCTTCCCTTGGCTCTCCTTCGTCTGCCGAAAGAATTTTTGTACTATCCGGCGTAAATGTAACCATATCCGGCTGCACCCCAGCCTCATAAGCCTGTTCAAATGTCAAAGTTCCGTCTGCGCCGCAAGTGAACACCGCAATACAGCCGGCTTTAGAATACTCGGATGCCTGTATTGCCAACGCCAGCTTTTCTCCATTCGGAGAAACTGCGACAGACGTCATATCCCCATATAAGAAACCTTCGTAATTCTTCTCTACCAGCTCTTTGATATTGATATTTTTTCCATCTAATAAAGCAATATTTTCAGAGGTGCTCCTATCCTTCATCGGAATCGCTGTTAAGTTTCCGGTCACACCGTTGACGGCATACGCCCACCCAGTAACTGTATTGTAGTCTATAATTTCCATAACACCGCCATCTGCGTTCTGCATACCGGAATGGTATTGAGCTGTCTGAGTCATGGCAACAGAGGACTTTTCATTTTCTATTCCGTTTTTCTGTTCTCCGCCATTTGTGTTTTTCGTAACACTGAAGGAGTCAATCAATTCGCTGTCCGGAGAATTGCTGTCACCGGAAAGATTATAAACCTTTACAGCTATTTTGTTATCTGTCACATCAAAGACGGCGTAACTTGGGCTGTACTCCTGATTCCATTCCTGATTGCCGAGAGGCAGATTGCCAGCCAGGTAGGCATCAGAACCGGTTTGTCCATTTGCCAAAACAGGGTAATCCGCATTATTGGCTTTGTCTACCTTTTCAAACGGCATATAATACTGCATATCGGAGCAGCAATTTCCTGTTAAATAAATGGTTCCGTCAGGATCGTGAAAATCATCCAGCCTTTCTGCATTTCTTTGCCCATCTTTCAGCACATAGCTTCTAGAATAAACATGATCGTGGCCGCCCAATACAAAGTCAACGTCAAATTCATCCATTACCTGTTCAAAACCTGCATCCACATAGTTCTCAATATCAGAATCAGCTGCATGTTTTGCCACGGTCTGTGTCGATTTATGATGCGTAACAACTAACCATTGATACTGTCCGGAATACTCTGCTGTTGCTGCATTTAATGTTGTTCTGAAGTTAGAAACGATGGCTTCTGCTTCAGAATTATCCTTAGCAGCACTTAGAACACTTGCATTTCCCGCATTTTCATCATCATTTCCACCTGGATAAGCGCCGGTATTTAATGTAACAAAGAGAACATTATTGTATAAATAGTAATAGTTTCCTTTTGTCTCCATTTCCCTTCGTTCCACAAAGTCATACTGCCCTTCTTCATTTGGTACAACACCGTTTGACTCAGAAGCATTTGCAATCTCATCCGCAGTGGCCTGAATGTAGTTGCCATGGCTTTGACTCGTTCCACTGTTCTGTCCCCGGAATGTTGTCTGCACCTGATTCAGTGAATTTGCGCTTCCATCCACACTCATTTCATTAGGGAGATTGAAGTGGTCATCAAACATGTAGTGACGATCATGGTTCCCCACGGCAGGCGCATACAGGAGCGACGTCATTTCCTCCGGCGCGAAAAACGCTGCATATTCGCTGGATTTCCCCCAACTTTGATCCTCTACCTGATCTCCCGCTGACACAACGAGGTTTACCTTCTCCTCCTTCAGTTTCTGAAGCATCACCGCCCAGCCAGTCTGATTGTTCCCATCAGAAGGGTTCCATCCGCCGTTATTTGTTTCTCCGTTTTCCTTAATCTGTGGATCACTGGTAAAACCAAATCTGAATTCTCCATCATTTGCAGTGGTATAAGAATACTGTTCTGACCAGGTATTTCCATTATCATAGGAAATCTGATACACATAGTCCGTCCCCTTTGCAAGGCCCGAAACCGTGGCTTGACATACCATCTTTCCCGTATCTGTATACTTCCCTTCGACTACTTTCGTTGGTGTATGAAGCGCTCTTACTGATGCTTCTACTGTAGTATCTCCCATACGAACAATTGCATTTTTTGTCCCTTCCGGTGCATACCAATTAAAATTGACCGAGTCATCCCTTTCCCCCGGCTGTAAGGTAAGATATTCGATTGAAACCGTATGATCTGTCTGCTGCATCGTTACATCATCTTCCCCCGCTGCAAACACATTGCTTATTGCACTTTGACTGCACACGATAGAAGTAGCTGCTACAAATACGATTGCTTTTCTCCATTTTTCTCTCATGTAATTTCCTCCATTAACCACTTTCATTCAAATAACGATAAGATTGTAATGGCTCTTTATTAAGTTCCTTTGAGACAAATGTAAAAAAGAAGTTAAAAAAGGTATGACAAGAAAATCATTTCTCTATTCGTTTGCCCCCTCCCCTATCTGTATCATTTTAAATCCTTCTCCATGAACCTCATTCGATTCAAGCACAATCAGAAAAGAAGCTGGATCTGCTTTTTTTACAGCTTGTTGTACATGGAACATTTCTTTGTTGCTGCAGGCGCACATCACGACTTGTTTTTCTTCTTTATTATATCCTCCCTGCCCATTTAAAATGGTCGTTCCTCTTTGACAACACTCATCGATCAATTCACATATTAGATCGCCATGCTCTGTAACGATCAATGCAAGCTTTCCAGCGTTGATTCCATACATCAACTTGTCTACTGCAACAGCAAAAATGAAATTTACTACCATTCCGTAAATGATGCCATCGATATCTCGAAACAAAATTCCACCAACCAGGATAATCCCAACATCAGACCAAAATGCAATTTTCCCAAGTGATAAATGCGGTTTGATTGCCTTCACCGCCATAATAATAAAGTCTGATCCACCGGTAGAAGAATTCTTAGAATAAATTAATGCATAACCAATCCCCCCAAATACTCCCGTGCAAAGAGCCGCTAATAAGCGATCCCCTTCATATACCGGAAACAACGGCGCTACATAGTCAATCATCAAAGAAGAAATCACCATACAGCGTAAAGAACTAATAAAGAATTTCCTTCCAAGAAGTCGATAGCAAATGATGGCCAGCGGAATATTTAAGAGAATGGTTGAAAAGCCAATCGGAATATTCAGTAATCGATATAAAATAATAGAGATTCCCGAAAATCCTGTCATCGGAAACTTTGCCTGTACAGCGAAATTATAAATTCCCGCCGCAATAAATACGCTCCCTATAAATTCCCACGCTAACTGCGTTGCAAGTATCTTTGCTCTTTGCATAGAAAATTTCGTTTTCATATTTTTATCCCTCCATTTCAAACAAAAAAAGAGCGAAAGCGCATTATATAAAAAATATAATACGCTTTCGCTCTTCGGGCATTAGACTAACATTATTTTACCCATTTTGTCAAGTACTTCTTATTTTTTGCTTTTTCTTAACTACTCCTACATTCTATAAATCACTTACAATGATAACGTGGTTTTCCTTTGCTCTTCTTTCCATATTCAATCGCTTCCTTGGGGCAAGAACAAATACAAGCCATACAATGGGTACATTCACTTCCCCAAACAGGTTTCTCTTTTTCCAATCGGATATTGCTTAACGGGCATAACGACACGCATTTCCCACAGCCTACACAAGAATCCTTGACATAAAATGGTGTGGCTTTTACAAATAGTGGGTAAAACAGTCGGTTCACCAATCCACTTAATAGTCCATCCCAGAAATGTCCCTTCCGATCCGGAAATTTCTTCGTCATCTGAATACAGCTAATTGCCTGTTCGATTGCTGGCTCTGCCGCTTCTATAATTTTTCCCGCCTCTTTTTCATCCGGTACCGGGAACATGGCAATGTAATTCTCCGGCATGACAATCTGTGCCGTTCCCATATACGTCCAATTCTTTTTTTCGCAAAGTTCCTGGTTGTGTCGATCTGCTTTTCCAATCGAATCTCCACAATTCATTACAAACCACACATGTTCTACATCGACAAATGTAGTCTGTAAAAGCCATTCTTTGACCAGTGTCGGAATCTGCCATGCATAGGTAGGCGTCACGATAATCAAATCTCCCGATACCGCAATCGAACCGGTATCCTTTCTTTTTATTCGATCATTGATACATATCATGTCGTCAGAAGTTTTTTCCTTCATTCTTTTTGCAATATATCGACTGTTCCCAGTTCCTGTAAAATATAAGATCATAATTCCACCCCAGCTTTCCCCAAAATTAAAAATTCAACATTGCACTATTCGCCCTTACCTATCTTACTCAATAGTTTTTTGTATGACAAGTCAATCGCAAACGCTCCGAGCGGCGCCGTAACTACTATTGCAAGCACTGCCGCTGTAAGTATGGTATCTCCGCAGGCAAATCCAAGCGCAAGCGGCATCCCGCCAATCGCAGCCTGAACCGTTGCCTTGGGCATATATGCCATCATAACAAATATTCTCTCTTTTCTTTTCAAGCTTGTACCAAGAAGACACACAAGGACACCTATCATTCTAAATGCAAGGGCTCCCGTGATCACTATCATTGCCCGCAATCCTACTTTTCCCAAATACTCAATATTTACGGTTGCGCCCACTAATACAAATAAAAATACTTCTGCTGCCACCCACAGCTTCCCATATTTTAGAGAAAGTCTTTTCGCTACAACTTCCCGTTTTTTCTGCAGTCCAATCCCAATAAACATAATTGCTATCAGCGCAGAAAATGTAATCTCTGTTGTCAGCCCATCTTCAACTACCACAAGCAAAAAGGACATGCTCAACATGATCAATACCTTGGAAGTATCTCGTATATGTACTCTTTCAAAAAAGTATGCCAGCACAACTCCAAGTAGGAATCCTATTATGATTCCCAGAATGATAGAGACCGGAATATTTACAAAACGAATCATGGACGGGCCTTCTCCTTGCATCATTCCGACAAACGTTGAAAACAAAACAACAACATAAACGTCGTCCACAGACGCCCCCGCAAGAATCAACTGCGGGATTCCCTCCTTCACTCCATATCCCTCTTCCATTAGCTTCACCATTCTAGGCACTACAACTGCTGGGGAAACTGCCGCAAGCACCGCCCCCATAAGCGCCGCTTCCAACATGGTCATTCCCATCAGTTTGGGCGCAAGGAATATAATTCCTAATATTTCAAATGAAGCCGGAAGAAAACACATGAGAATCTCAGGTCGTCCAATCTTTTTAAGCCCAGATAAATCTAAGCCAAGACCCGCTCTTGTGAGAATAATGACCAATGCCATTTTACGCAGTTCTGCTGATATTCCAAGTATGCTTTCATCCAGCAAATTTAAAGCGTATGGCCCCAGCAGCATTCCTGTAAGCAACATTCCAAGCAAACTCGGAAGCTTTATTTTTTTGCATATCCCCCCCATTGACATGCCTACTATCAGAATCAATGAAGTACTTAATAACATAACACGTCTCCTATTCTAATCCTCCTAAAACAAATCCCAAATGTACTTCTGATAAAAGATTACTCGTATCAAAGTCACGAATATTTTCGTCTTTGTTTTAGGTCTTTCGAATTGGATTATAGCATGTTTTTCAACATTCTTCTATCTCGCCTGTATTTTTATCTTTTAATCTTGCAAGATCCTCTTCAAATCGCTTCGCATCCCGTTTTAACACCTTGCAGAAAATAATACAATAATGGGAATCTTCACGTCTCATTTCTCCTTTAAATCTCACCCTCACCCTATTCTGCACAAATAATTGATCTGCAAGATAGGAACCATGGTCCACATAGGCATAATGTACCGAAAATACCGAAAAATCCATCATTCTCCAAAAATTCTTCATCGTCATCCACTCCACATATAAAGATAGCTGCGGAAGATCCGAAGATCTCCCACAGCCTGTGCTTAGAACTGAACCTCCACACGCAGTTTCCTGTAGGTTTTCTACAAGGCAGCTGTTAAAAAATATGCATCCGATTTCACATCTACTTTGACCATAAACTGATAACTAATAACTTATAACAGACATACCTTAATCCTGAACAAAAACTTCCCTGAATCATCACCAATCTCTTGAAGCCTTGTACGGAAAGTATTTTTTAAATATCTACTTCAAACTGTACCGTCTGGTTGTATTTATCTAGCGCCATCTGTATTTCCATAATAGACTTAGACACGCTTTCATACTCCTGCTTAATCAATTCCAAATCGTAGTTGATATATCTGTACTCCGGAACTGAATTTCTAGACACATAGGGGCGTTGTTCTTCTCTTGACTTAGGACGTTGATATTTTATTGATTTCTTCAGCTAATGCCACTTGATTTGCTGGAGAAAAAGATAACATCCCTTCTGACCAAACTCATCTTCACCCAGACTATAAGAGCATTCCCTTTTTCTTTAATCAAGTGTATCAGATTTTTATTAAAAAGGGGCACTCTCTGAACGTTTTTTATTTCAAAAAGTGCCCTTAATAATCTGTATTTATAATTTCAAAAGTTTTTTGGAAATCGGCGTAAGTCTGGTGTAGTAATCTCTATTCTGTTTTCAAGAACTCTTCAATCACTTTTACAAATTCTTCAGCTCTATCATATTGTTCCTTTGCATCCTGTAAGGACACAATGAAAAAATCTGCGTAATCAGTATTATTCCGAATTTGAAATGCCTGACTGATATATTTTGAATATTTCTTATCAAACTTTCCTGTCTTCACATATTCTTTCTGAAAATATGCAATAACTCCAGCGTGCTTTGAAAAGTCTTGTCCTTCTACCGCAAGCAACGCTCGTACTGCTGTAAACATTGCATAATAAGAACGACCTATTGAATCTTTATAGCTTCCATTCTCTAAAAGTATTTTCGAAGAATGTAATCGCTCTTTTGCCATTTCCAACCGATATATTTTTAATTCTTCTCTATTATCAGGCAACAACTTCTACCCCCTCATTTTCGATATTTCTATAATAGGGTAAATCATTTTTATACTTCTCATATTCCGCAAAAGGAATAACTGTTGGTGATACTATCGTACCATACTCCAATTCTAAATCTGAAGAAATATCCCATACGCTTTTCAATCCTTGTTGGAGTTTTTCTCGCTCTCCCCGCACAATGGCAACTATATCTATATCTGAGTCCTTTTGATAATCACCTCTGGCATAAGAACCGTATAAAATAATTTTCTCAACATTTGCTCCATATACCGCTTGATACGCCTGAATCATCGCCTGCAATATTAAATTCAGTTCATTTCGTGTACACATTTCTTTCACACTCCTCTGATTATAACATATAGCAGCTTACTTTAATTTTATTATAACGTAATTTTTCTAAAAATAAAAGTAATCTCTCTATGTCTTTTATTACTCTTCATCGGCATCATCTTTTCTCTTCTTTTTTGAGTCATAAATGGTGCCAAGAAATAGTCCGGCACCTATCCCTATTGCCATTCCCGTGTCAGTGTTATCAAACGCAACACCCAAAGATGTACCAAGGGCACTCTTTGAAAATTTTTTCTTTCAAAAAGTGCCCTTAACAATCTGTATTTATATCGCTATCAAATTACGAAGTTCTTACTCTCCTAGTACAATTTTGCTCCTGCTGGAATCTTGTCATCAAGGATCAGAACATTGAGTCCTTCTCTTCCTTCTTCAAGGTGTGTAGCAGAGATGATCATACCACAAGAATCAATTCCCATCATCTTACGTGGTGGAAGGTTTGTGATTGCAAGCAATGTCTTTCCAACCAGTTCTTCTGGCTCATAATAATCGTGAATTCCGCTTAAAATCACACGATCTACGCCACTTCCATCGTCTAATACGAACTTCAGAAGCTTCTTGGATTTTGGAACTGCTTCACATTCTTTAACCTTTACAGCACGGAAATCTGACTTGCTGAATGTCTCGAAGTCAACCATATCTTCAAACAATGGTTCTACTTCTACATTAGAGAAATCAATCTCAACCTTCGCTGGGGCAGCTGTTTCTTCTACTGGAACAACTACTTTTGCAGCTACTGGAGTTGACTGTGCAGCGTTGTTTGCTTCGTTCTTCGCAGCGCCCTGTGACTTCATTGTCGGGATTAATTGAACAATCTCTTCCACCCTTGTCCACTGAGCTCCGTCAGGCACCGCACACATCCAAAAACTGATTTTTTTGGTCTTCCATTGAGATCCATAGAGCCCCAAGTCGGCTGTGTCTTTTGTGTAGTATAAGTTTTTATTTAATAGATGAGGAAGATATATCTCCCTCTACTTTTATGGTGCGCACATGTCCTCAAAAACATGATACATCACTAATTATATTATAATCTTTCCCTGGAGATTTGCAACAATTTCCTGTTTTTTCTCCTGTGTCGCTTCCGCATAAATATCCATGGTTGTTGTAATATCTGAGTGGCCCATGATACTTTGGATCACCTTCAAATTCGACTCATTCTCACACAATCTTGTGCAAAATGTGTGTCTCAAATGATGGGCTGAAAAATGAGGAATAATGAGTGGTTCTCTATCCTCTTTCTCTGCTATTTCTATTTCATCTTTGTTATATGCAACTCTTGCCCTTTCAATCGCTCGATTAACTGCATTTGGTAAATATACCGTTCCGGTTGCTGTTACAAAAACGAAATTTGAATATCCATCAATCTCTTCTGAGGAAAAGCCAATGCACTTTTGGATCTCATACTCATCCAGAAAAGCATTGAACACTTCATCGATCATCGGAATGGTTCTCCGTCCTGAAATCGTCTTTGGTGTAGAAATATGCTTGACCGATTTTCTGTTTTCATCAGGTCTGTAGATAAAAGTATGATTTACACTGATAATACGCTTTTCAAAATCCAGGTCATCCCATCGAAGACCGATGCATTCACCAATTCGCATTCCTGTTCCAAGAAGGACCGTTATAATAGGTACCCATCCTTGATATTCCCGATGGGCTTTTAAGTAATCCATAAAAGCTTTCTGCTGTGGAATCGTAAGCGCATGTCTCGGATTATCTTCCCAGATATGGCTCTTTTTGATTTCTGCCATTAATCCGTCTGTCGGATTTTGTCTGAGCAGTCCATCCCTTACACCCATCTGGAATGCCGGATGCAACTGTGTATGTATACTATCCAGCGTATTTGCTTTCATTTCTTCATCCAGGATAATACGATAATAGAATTTTTTCACATCAGAATATTTGATCTTACCAATCAGTCTTTTTCCAAATGTGGGTCTGACAAAGTGATTATACATATAGAGATAATTCACTTTTGTTGATGGTTTCAAATCATATTTCTGTTCGATAAACCGATCATACAGTTCATTCAGCGTCATCCTGTCAGCCAGCTGCGGATTCAGTCCATCTTCTTTGTCGCGGATGATTTTTCTTTCTTTTGCTCTGAGTTCAACCAATGTTTTTGCGTAAACAGTTCGTCTATTTTTATCTAAATCTGTATAAGAATAAGAATAGCGACCGTCTTTTCTCTGACTCTCACCGGTTCGCAACACATACCCCCGGCTGTCTTTTCTTGATTTTGCCATCCTCTCACCTCACTAATCGTGAGGAGCATCTTAGCTGTGCTTATCCTGTCGGTATAATAGTTCCAATCCTTTCTTAAGCACCTGCCCTTTTGTAAGATCGTACTTTTCAGCATAAGCTTCCAATTGCTTCTGCTCAGCATTGGAGAAACGGATGGTGAAACGATAATTCATGGGATCATCACTCTTTGGTCTTCCCATCTTTGCCATACTATTTCCTCCTTCCTTACAACACTATTATACTTTGTGTCCGACAACAAGTCAACGTGTTTTGCTCCTCATGTATTACATTGTATTTTTTATAATTCATCTCTGAAATTTTCAAGATATTCATCCACAATCTCTGTATTGACCAGAACAACTCTCTTCACATGATAGACTGCTTTCGCATCTTTCGCTAATTCCTGAAATGTATGCAACCCCATAGAATATAATTGTGCCCCTTCCTCATAACGGACAAATTTCTTTCTTCCGACCTGCACCAGCTTTTCCAATTCTGGAATTTCTTTTCTGACTTTAGGCATGAAAAAACCTCCTTCCTTCGTACATAAAAAAAATATCTTTCATATATACAAAAGAAGGAGGGTGAAAATACAGCCTCTAATGTGAAATTTTTTTGGCTTTAGAGAAAAATTATGTATTATCGTTCAAATTGTAGCACAGGTACAACATATCTATAATTTTTTGTTTATCCGTCCCTCTAATGCCTAATGATTTTAAATCTACTGTTTCATCAGCTATTTCAGATAAAAATTTTTTCATATCCTCCGCTATTTCCAGGCTGAGAACTTGCCTTGTATTGGCTGTGATTAACTGTGCTAATCGGAACACATCGTTTTTATGTTTCTTTATATTTTTGCTGTCAACCTGCTCTCCATTTAGCTTGCGTTCTTTTAAATCCAGCCACGCTTTTGCCTTAAATGGTATCAGGCAAGTCGGACTTAATACCGGAATGCCATCAACCATCATTTGTCCGGTTTTTAGCAATTCATAATACGCTTCGTTTAGAAGGATTGCCGACAAGCTGGAGATTTCATCGTCTATCGGAAGCGGTGTGAGAACTGCATCATCTTCCAATATAATAAAATCTGGATTTCTGGAAAATATTTCTATCATGTATGGATATTCTTTGCTTTTCGGAGATGTGAAACGATAAAACTGTGCATTTCCGGTACTTTTATTCAAATGCTCATATCCTGCTTCCTTGACATACTCCCAAAACTGCCTGCCAAACTCCGCTGTTATGGATTCAACAATCAGTACAATATCTACATCTTTTGTAGCCCGAAACGGTAATTCTTCGTTTTCCATAATCAAATCGCAAGCTGTCCCACCGATGATGACATATTGATTTTCAAATCCCTGAAATCTTTCCTTAAATTTTGTAAATCCGTTGACCATTACTCCTGCAACCTTCTTTCCTGCAATTCATCTACTGCTTCTTCAATTCTCTCATCATTTGTATCTCCAAAAGATAAAACAATGGAAATATCGTCAGCACTGTTATCCTCCGAAAATTGTTTCGGGTTGTATGCCCATAATTCAAGTCTGACCTGTTTATCCGGGTCTATCAGTTCATCTGTCAGCAAAGTTTTATCATAATCTTTCTCACTAATTGCATAGGTAAAAACTCGGCTGGGATTTAGCATTGTTTTTTCAGAAAGTGCCGTTTCCCCTGCAAAGACCATGTTTTCTGTAACTTGCGCCTTATCTATATATCCTGCTTTGCGGACAGGCGTCGTCAAATATACTTTTGCTTTTTCAAATAATTCATCTCGCTTATATTTTGACTCAATAAACTTGTTGACACCGTCTTTTGCTACAAGAAACAAATCCGTCGCTTCCAACTGCTTTACTGCTCTAGTCAAGGTCATTGCTGTAAATGGAAGCACTTTTCTGGCTTCTGAAATATACAAGCGTTTTTTCTTACTATACAGATAAAACAAAAGCAACTGCTGCGTTGAGTAAACAAACTTACCTGTCAGCTTTGGCGGTTCTTTCTCATCTGTAAGCATTGTTCCAATGAAAGGAAGAAAGATCTGCTTATCAGTAATAAACGGTATATTATTTTCTATAAGACTTTTTCTTCGATAATTAGATACTGTCGCAAGTTCAAAGACGACTGGCACATTATCAATTTGCTGTATTTTTGCAATTTGTTTTTTCAATGCCGGAAGTGTGGCAAGTTCTTCTATTGGAGCAAGCATTATACAACGTCTGTTTCCAATATATGCTGTTTGAAAATCATAACTTCCTGCGATGTAAACAGGCAAAGAATCCTGATGATTCCATGCTTCATATTTTATAGAAATCCCGAATACGCTGGTAAGCATATTTCTCATTCTCCTTTTAACTCTTTTTCTTTCATTTTAACTTTGACAATGTTAAAAGTCAAGTTTTTGAGTTATTTTGATTTTTCTAAAATTCTTTTCTCTCACACCCTGTATTTTTCCCCTCCATCTTTTGTATATGTAAGAGGGTTCGTAGATTAGAGCAAGATCCACCCATATATTACCATATCGCCATTTTTATGGCTTCGGTATACTTCTGGGTCATCTTGATGGGAATTACGTTTTCCCATACCCTCGTGACGACATCAAAGATGTCTATTGGCTTTCTATCAAAGATAGACGCAGCACTTTTATGTAACCGGAAGGGACAGCCGGCTAAAAAATGGAAGATAACATAAGAGATGTCATGCATTATGAAAGGAGAAATATGGCACCACCCAAAAAAGAAAATAAACTCAAACGAAAAAATTCGTAACATTAAAACTTTCCGACATTGAGTATGACTTATTAAAAAATGAGGCGCATATTACAGGACTTTCCCGTTCCGAATATCGTAAGCGCATAGTTTCGGGGTGTCCCCAAAACTATGCGCTTACCATATAACAACTGGAAAGTAGGATCTTCTTATTTATCTTGCACAGAAAACTTTCTCATCATAATAATCCTCTCAAGTATTTCCTGCTTGAACTTTTCAACATCATTCGTTCGCTTGCGCACACCTGCTGCGGCAGCATGTCCACCTCCACCAAATGCCTGCAAGAGTTCATTCACATTGATCCACTTTCCATCAGAACGGAAAGAACATCTCCAACGATTTTCTTCCTCCTCGTACATAGTAAAGCCAAGCTTAATATCCTCGCAGTCTCTGAGAAATCCACTGATTGGATGGATATCTTCATAGCTGATTTCTTCTGTCTCACACTCTGCATGATTGATGCAAACACATGCAACCGCTCCATCCAGCAGACGCTCTGCACGTTTCAACAGTTCCAATCTCTTCTGCAGACTTTCCAATGTATCTTTGTACATCGTCTGCATGACATAACTATGATCCACTCCCATCTCAAGCAGTTTCATCGCGGCCTGCATAGTACTAACTTGCACTCTGTTAAAGCACCCTGTGTCATGCAAAATCCCCATATAAATATAATCTGCTGCAGTCGGACTTATTTCACAATCGATCGTATTCTTCAGCTTATTCTCATCCAGAATATAATAAACATTCTCTGCACAAGCTTCAGAGATTTTTGTATAGTTCACATCTCCGTAACCTTCATTAGAGGCATGGTGATCAATTACTATACTTGCTTCTGCACCCTCGTAATATTTCCTGCCTATCATCCTTGCTAAAACTGCAGTATCACATACAATAACACCATATTTTTCTTCTACATCTGGCTTCTCAAACGGATTGAAGACCTTATCCATGCTCACCTGTTTCTTCGGGCCTTTATCCAACGTATCTGCTAGATATGGCAGCACTTTGTACTGCGGATAGTTTACCTTTATATAATGTGCAAGTCCCATCACCGATCCGGCGGCATCGCCATCTGGATTCAAATGTCCTAGAAGAATCACTATAGTTAAATTGTGTTCCTGCATCATAGATTGAAATTCTCTGTCAAAATTGAATATCATTTAATTTCCTTTCAGTTGGATCGTTTACTTTATTTATCTAGGCCAAAAATCTACCGTTACCACCTCAAACCTATACTTCTGCTTTGCATCCGGATATTTCTTTCGATCCACTTCGCTGCAAAACATATCGTATGGTCTGGCACACGTTTTATAAGGTGGATACAATGCCTGATAGATCACCAACTTCTCACCATTTTCTGTATGCTGAGCAAAAGTCAGAATCCGATACAAATACTCTGCTGTCTCCGGATTTACATTTTCACGTTTGAAATGCTGAACGATATCACCAATATGAAATCTACATTCTTCCATACTCTGCATCTCCTCCGTTCTCTTATTTCCACACCTTCCAGATATCCGGCTAATATCCAAGAGTGAATTGTTTTCCATTACGGACCACCGGTGTTCTTAATCACCTGCGGGTTTTCCAGTACCTTCTCAAGTTTATCTTCCTCTGCAATGTACTTAGTGAGCGCAAGCAGATCCTTATTCTTGCCCTCCCAGTTTATCATATTTTCCAGTCCACCATTTGTCTGGGCGACAGAATTAAATTTCCCCTTGCTCATGCCTTTTTCTTTCATATCAATAAACTGAAACTTAATCCCACGTTCTTTAAAGAAACGTTCTGCTTTCTTTGTATCATTGCACTTCTTTGTTCCAAAAATCTGTATATTCAAATTAGTTTTCCTTGTCCATCGCCATATGTATCATTTTTTCAAAAGACTCTCTGAAATGTTCATCATCCTCTGCTGTTCGTTTTCTTGGCCCTTTCAAATGATTCTTTCCGGATGCCCTTCGTGCTTTCTTGTTCAAGTGACGCTCCATAAGCATCTGGTCAATATTTTCATTCGTATACCATTTCCCGGACTGATGAATCGCATATGCACCCTTTCCAAGAGCCATTGCCGCCACTCCATAATCCTGTGATACAACAATATCTCCTTTATGACAAATGCTGATCAATTTATAATCCACTGCATCTGCTCCGGCTCCAACTACGATCACTTTACTATAATCAGAAGCTAACACATGATTGGTATCACACAACAACGTTACCGGAACATTGTGCTCTTTTGCAACTTTTTCAACAATACCAACTACCGGACAGGCATCTGCATCAACAAAAATCTGCATATTTTCTCCTTTAATCACACCTGAATGGAGTGCGAACCTCAATAAGATTACCACTGGGATCATACAGTCTTACAAGCTTCTGGCCACCTGCAATTTCTGTCAGTTCAGTGGCATATCGGACGAAATACTTACCAGATTCATATTTCGCAAGCAATGCTGCTATCAAAAGCGCTGTCCATACAATGGTACATACAAAATGGAAGATTCTCCTAATTTTGTATGTAAGGGTGTGCTCACCGAGCGCACCACTGCAATAAAACCCTCGTCATATTTTGTCAATCACGAGTGATAGACTTTGATTTGAAATTCTCACATTAGGAATTTTCGTTTAACCGCCACAGCGCAGCTGCTAGATAAAAATCATAGGTGGCCGGCATAAGGGTGAAATCGGTGTTTGTTATCTGCTTTATCTTATTAAGCCTGTACGTCACAGTATTTCTATGCAAAAACAAGGTGGCTGCAGTGGTGCTCAACTGGGAGTCGCAGTCGATTAGGTACACTGCAAGGGTTTCCATCAGGTTATTACTGTCGTCCTTTAAGGCTTCTATTATGGATTTGATTTGATCGTTTCGATTGCCTCTATTTATAGCTAGATTTGTGATTTCCTGCGAAAATATAACATCATACATGTCGCGAAATTTTCGGTGGATGAAAATTTTGCTCATTGCTGCTGAATTTGCACAAAAGTCTGAGTATATTTTCCTCATTGAAGTTAGATTTTTGCTAGACTCCAAGAAAAACAAGGCTCCCTCATACTCGTTTATGCATTTCTCTATTTCCGTAGCTATAATGCCATCATCCTTTTGGGAAACCATTATAGAACTTAGAATTACAAGTCTGTCGTCAATAATATCCTTAACGTAGAATCTTTCACTTTCCTTCAATATGCCTTCAATCTGCCGAAGAATGTCTGTTAAATTGTCTTTTTCCGATTCTACTACAAGAATAGTTGAAAGCTTAGAAAAAGGCACACCACTAGCTTCAAGGAATTTTTCTCCTATTACGCGCGATGATTTCAAGATCAAAGTAATAACAGTATTATAATTCTGCATATCGAGGGTGTAGCCCCATAAGGTTGAGAAGAAATTTGTGCATGCACAAATTTCATCTAGCTTGTGTTCACTAATGCTGTTTTCGTTGCTTGAAGCATATAATGTAAGCCAGGTATTTCCTGCGTGGGGGAACTCTTTTCTATACAAATAAAATGACTTATCCTGCAACATTATGCTTTTACAGAAATGGTCCGTTGAGCCATCAGCGAAGGCATTAAAAAAGAATTCTGGACCAAATTGTCCAAAGGACGGCTTATATATAGATGTGAAATATAAACCGTTTTTGTTATAAAGCACAAGGTTACAGTTATAAGTTTCAGCTATTACATTTAGCAGGGTTTCCATGCTTCTTTTATTGTAAGGAATCTGCTTCAATCTATTCTCCACAGTGTCTGAAAAGGAATCCGTAGATGCCTGATCGTAGAAAACAGCCCCCATTACATCTTTAATTACATCACTATAACTAACACTATATTCTGCTTCGTCTTCAATAAGAATTAAAGGTATGTTCATAACGTCTGCAGTCTGCAACAACTCGTCAGACACCTGAGGGATGACGTCGCCCACGTAAAACAGCACTAGTGCAACGCCTCCAGCATCATATAAGTTTCTCATTTCCTCGCATTGTCTAGTAGGATCATCTTTAATTGAATAAAATGACGTGACTAACAACTCATTGGGATTGAATACACTAATTGCCTCTACAGACTTTGCAGGTATTTCTATTACAGATACTGATGATACTATTCTACCCAGTCCATTCTTGCCTGCAATCACTCTCGCAGAATGAAAAGAGGGTAGTCTTAAACAATCTTGAACAGTAACACTCATGGCTCCTCCTAGTATAATTTTTTCCTTTATGATATCAAAACTCACAGTCATAAACAAGGCTTTTGTGCAAAAGCACAATATGATTGATAAATAATTCTGTCATCTGCATAATTATCATTTATAATAATGTGTGCTATCATAGAGAAGATTCAAAAGGAGGTACCCATTATGAGTACAAATGAAAATAAAGGTAAGAAAGCAGAAGTCACAGCTCTGCAGGCAATTTCTGCTGAAGACAGAAAAGACTGGATTTCGTTAGCCTTCGTTCAGGCCGGCATATGTGTATGCGTTCCTGCATTCCTATTGGGAGCGTTATTAGCGGAAGCAATGCCTATATGGCCAGCAATTATTTCAGGGTCACTAGGCTACTTAATTGTAGTAGTAGGTATGGTTGCAACGGGAATGATAGGCTGTGACCTTGGACTAGCATCCTGCACATGCTGTCAGGCCGGCTTTGGAAAAAGCGGAGCTAGATTTATCGTAAGTACAGTCTTTGCTGTTAACATGATTGGCTGGTTTGGAATCCAGAATGGAGTATGTGGAGAAGCCTTCAGTAACGCAATGCTAGCTATGACCGGATGGGATATTCCAGTTGTAGTTTCAAACACAATTTGGGGAATCATAATGCTTCTGACTGCAGTATATGGAGTGCATGCGCTAGAAAAACTAGACAAGATTTCTATTCCATTACTAATGATCATTATGTGCTACGGAACATTCCTAGCATTTAAGGTTTACGGAACAGGAAACCTTAACGATGAAGGAACCGTACAATCTATGAGCTTCATGTCAGGTGTAGCACTATCATTTAACTTCACTGCTGTAGGTACAATCACTGGTCCTGACTATACTAGATTCCAGAAAAGCAGAAAAGACACTGTTAAATCTGTATTCTACGGTGTATTCCCAATGGGTGTAATAACTCTGATTATGGGAATCGTTCTTACAAAGCTATCAGGACAGTATGATATCAGTATGGTTCTAATTGAAGTAGGACTTCCACTCCTGGGCATCATTGCACTTGTTATTTCAACATGGACAACTAACTCAACAAATGCTTACAGCGCAGGTCTTAACATTGTTATGGCACTTAAGCTTAAAGATAACCGAAGAAGAGAAGCTACTTTAATTTCAGGAATTGTTGGTATTGTATTATGCGACCTGGGTATCTTGGGACACATTGAGGGAGTGTTAAGCTTACTATCATACGTTGTTTGTCCTGTTGGCGGAGTAATTCTTGCTGACTACTGGGTTGTAGGAAAAGGTAAAGCTAAGAACTTTAGACCACAGGACGGTGTAAACTGGGCTGGTGTAATTGCTTGGGCATTAGGTGCAATTATTTCTTATACACTAGTTAAAATTGAATTCGTTGGTATCATTATAGGTTTTGTTATCTATCTTATTGCAGAGCGCTTTATTCCATCTGCATCAAGAGATAACGCCGAAAATATAGCATAAATTATCACAAAAAAGAGGAGACAGAAAAATGAGAGAATTAAACAAACAGGACATGATTGATCTATTGTACGGATGTGCAGTGCTTGGTACCGGTGGTGGCGGTCCACTTGCTGACGGTTTGGCTCTTTTAGAAGAACATTTCGAAAAGGGAAAAACTCTAAAATTAATCACTTTAGATGAACTTCCAGATGACGAGTATGTTGTTACTCCTTATGGTTGCGGTGCTCCATCAGCTAAACCTGATCCTAGATTAGCTCATCTGAAGCATAGCGAAACAGCTTCCGCAGTTTTAGCTGTACAGGCTCTAGAGGAATCTTTAGGTAAGAAAATGTATGCAATTGGCTCAACTGAATTAGGTGGAGAAAATACAGCTGAGGCTCTTCACGTTGCACTGTTAATGGATTTACCTCTTATTGACGCTGACCCAGCCGGACGTTCAGTTCCTGAACTGCAGCATTCTACATACTATGTAAAGAACGTTCCTATTTTCCCTATGGGCGTAGCTACAAAATTTGGTGAAAAAATTGTAATTCAGAATGTAGCGGATGACCTAAGAGCTGAAGATATCGTTAGAGCTATTGCTGTTGTAAGTGACAACCTTGTAGGTGTAGCTGATCACGCAAACGTTGGTAAGGTTATCAAGAATTCTCTAATTCCTGGTGCAATTACTTACGCTCAGGAAATCGGTAGAGTTCTTAGAGAAACAAAGGAAGCTGGCGGAGATGTTGCTTCTGCTATCTGTGATGATAAAGAAGGTAAAGTATTATTCAGAGGACACATTTCAGATTACACTTGTGAAACAAGAGATGGCTTCAACTTTGGTGAAATTCATCTAAAGGGCGAAGGAGATTATACGGACGAAGCATATCGCATCTGGTTAAAGAACGAAAACATCATCTCATACCGCAATGGCGAAGTTGATGTAATTGCTCCAGACCTAATCTGCATGATTAACGGAGAAGGAAATCCAATGACTACACCTAATTTTGAAGTTGGTGATAAGATGACAGTAATTGCACTTCCATCCCCTGAAATCTGGACTACTCCAGAAGGTTTGGAATGCTTCGGACCTAAGCACTTTGGATTTGATGTTGAATACAAACCATTTGAAAAATAATTGAAGATGTACAAGGGCCGGTTGTATAATAATATATGATCGGCTTTTGTTTTAGAAATTATTGCGAGGAACTATCGCGAAGAAGTAAGGGAGTGATAAAAATGGAAAAGATGATTGATGATTTACGTTCTATAATTAATATCAACAGTGTGTGCGAAAAAGACTTGTCCAGCGCTTATCCTTTTGGAGAAGGTGTACACATGGCCCTAAATAAAGCTCTAGAAATATGCAAGAGCTACGGGTTTGAGACTAAAAATTGCGAGAATATGATTGGATATGCTGAAGTAGGAAGCGGAGAAACTCTAATGGGCATTCTGGTTCACCTAGATGTGGTACCTGCTGGTGATGGCTGGGACACGGATCCTTTTTCTCTTGAAATCAAGGATGGAAAGGTTTACGGTCGTGGTGTGACAGATGATAAAGGACCTGCAATAGCAGTAATCCATGCCATTAAAGAACTTCTTGACGAAGGTGTTACATTTAATAAGAGAGTCCGCATCATTTTCGGTCAGGCAGAGGAGACCGGTGCGTGGGAAGACATGGAATACTATAAAAAGAACGAAGAAGCCGTTGACTTTGGTTTTACCCCTGATGCTGATTTTCCTGCAATCTACGGAGAAAAAGGAATTGCACACTTAAAAATTGCTTTTAAGAAGTCCGATACTTGCTTCAACAATGTTTCTGGCGGAACAGCCATAAATATGGTTCCAGACAGCTGCACTGCGTCATACTCTGTTCATGGAGAAACAAAGACTCTCTCTGTAACAGGTAAGGCGGCCCATGGAAGTACTCCTGAGGACGGAGAAAACGCCATTTCAAAGTTGATGAATGAACTGAGTGGAGTTGTTACAGATTGCAAACTTGTTGAGTTCTTCCACGAATTTATTAAGCTAGAATATAACGGCGAAAGTCTTGGCGGACAGGTCTCAGATGAAGCAAGTGGTCCAGCAAGCTACAACATTGGTAAGATTGAAACTGTTGGCGATGATATTGTTCTATACATTGACTTACGTTATCCTGTAACCTTCAATCTCGAAGACATTGTAAATGCCATTAATAGTCATCTTTCAGAAAATGGTTTCAGTGATGTTAAGGTAGAGGTTATTACAAATAAACCTCATGTTTATATGGACAAGAACGGTGCTGTTATCCAAACTCTTCTTTCCGCTTATCGCGATGAAACCGGAGACATGAGCGAACCAACGGTCATCGGTGGCGGAACCTATGCAAGAGCAATGAATGGAATTGTTGCCTTCGGCCCTATGCTACCAGGTAGAGAATTGACAGAACATCAGGCAAATGAATATATCTATTTGTCTGATTTGATCCTTGCTAAAGAAATCTATAAGACTGCAATTAAAAGACTTGTTTCAGAATAATAATCAGGAAAAAAAGTGCTCATCATTCCTGTAACCATAATCTATTCTTTTAGCAGATTTGATTTTGTTGCTGAGGCTTTCAAACATAGAGCGTCGTAATGATCCCTTTTTAGAGTTTTTTCGATATTATCTATCAGGGGGTATACGCCGCTCTATTTTACTATGAAAAAACACTTGATGTTCTCTCGCAAGCTCGCTTAACTACCAAAGTAAGTCAGCCACTAAAAACGGTGAAAAAATCTAAGAGATTTTCCCACCGCCATGTCTGGATCACTCCGTCTTTCTATTCATTTCTTATATCCATCTTGTTTAATCTTAAATATTACAAACAATACTCCTTATCAAACATCATTTTGCATCTTTCAATAGCATTTTGTACATATTCATCTTGCACTATATAATAAATGTATTTTCCTTGTCTTTGACTTTTTACTATACCATTAGCTTTTAATATATTTAATTGGTGGGAGACTGCCGACTGAGACATCTCTAATTCTTCCGCTAATTCTCCAACACATCTTTTTGTCTTTAATTCAAGCACTATCCTTAGTCTTGTAGAATCTCCCAGCGTTTTGAAAAATTCCACCAATTGCAAGCAATCTTCTATAATAAGTTTTTGCATTTTCATCTAAATTATAAATTATGCACTCTTAATGCTCTAATAGCATTTAATATTGCAATAATCATGACACCAACATCTGCGAAAATAGCAAACCACATATTCGCAATACCTATTGCACCTAGTCCAAGACATGCAAATTTGATAACCAATGCAAAAATGATATTCTGATATACAATTCTAAGACATTTTCTCGAAATCTTGATTGCTTTAGAAATTTTTAGTGGATCATCATCCATAAGGACTACATCTGCAGCTTCAATTGCTGCATCAGAACCCATTGCACCCATTGCAATTCCAATATCAGCACGAGTCAATACAGGTGCATCATTAATTCCATCTCCGACAAAGGCTAGTTTATCTTTCTCTGCTTTTGTGGAAAGTAGTTCTTCTACTTTTGACACTTTATCTGCTGGAAGTAATTCGCTATATACTTCATCAATTCCAAGTGATTGTGCCACTTGGTCTGCCACGCGTTTTGCGTCTCCTGTAAGCATTACTGTTTTTTCTACCCCAGCTTTTTTCAATTCCGCAATCACTTCTTTTGAATGAGGTTTTAATATATCAGAAATTACAATATGTCCCGCATATTTTCCGTTAATTGCCATGTGAATGATTGTTCCAACTCTATGACAATCATGATACTCTACACCTATTTTTTTCATAAGCTTGCTGTTTCCAGCAGCCACCTCATACTGCTTTATGGGAAGCTGCTTCATCTTCTCGTCGATCAGCCGCTTTTCTTCTTCCGTAACGTAAAACTTCATCTGTATATTTCTCTTTCGGTTTTCCATTTCCGCACCGCCTTTCGGTATAAGGGTTTGGGATTATCCCAACAAGCACTTTTCGCAAACGGGTACTCGTTTGCTGTGCTTGCTATCTACTCCTTATCCCGTTTCAAAGGCAGCGTTTGTTGCACTCTCTTTCTAATTTGGCGCAAAAAAAGATTGCAGCCCCTATGCGCTGCAATCTCCTGCTTCCCATATTGTGAGGTTAGTCCTCTGCTTGTTCGACTTCTGTTATCTCCCTTGCCGTTGCGGTTACAATCCGTATGCCTTTATCGCTCATACCGTCCAGCAGCGCGTCAAGCTGCCGCCGCCCGGTGGATTTCTCCGCATTGCTGTTCGGGAAGAAAAATTGATCTACCGAAATATGATACCGGGTTACAAGGTCATAGAATACCTGTAAACTCGGCTGTTGTCCCTTGTTCTCGATATTCGCAAGGTAGCGCGGGGAAATATATAACTCGTCGCTTACCTTTTTGCGGCTCTCGCCGTATTCATTTCTCGCGGCTTTTATAGCTGCCCCGAAAGCCTTAAAGTCGTACAATGGTACGGGTCTTTTTGCCATTTTCATTCACCCTGTTACATTTTACAGTTCACCTTTCTTTTTGGATATGTCCACACAATTCATATCATTAGGTTAAATACTTCCTGTTGTGTATTGACAGTAGACTGATTTTCTGATAAAATAAAATTTATGTAAAAGGAGGCGGCGTTTATGTTGCATAGCATGCGTATTAGATAAGCATTGAAAAAAAGGATTTTCCCATTTTCAACATGGGCTTTTTTGTCATGCTTATTTTGCGGATGCTATACAAAAAACTAACGACGTATAGATATAGTATAGACATAGTGCAAGCTATGCCTTAGTTTTGTTGTACTGCTCTGTGCATTATAAATGCAGGTCAATGCTCATGTTGAGGATTGACCTGCATTTTTTTGTGTAAAAAGGACGAGTGAAATATAATGCTTAAAAAATATTGGATAAAATGTCCGATTTGTAACGGAAAGACGAGAGTTCAAGTATTTCATAATACTGTATTAAAAGATTTTCCTCTTTTCTGCCCTAAATGCAAATTGACGCATATCATTGATGTAGAAAAATTAGAGATTGTAATCAAAAATACAGAAAAACAAACTTTTATTATTTAGAAGAAAGGATATAAAAATGAAACGTTTACCTAAATATACGCCTGCGGAAGTACGGAATGATCCATACGGATTTACTTACAAAGAAATGTCGGAAGTTATTGGCGAGAATGAAGCAAAAGCCTTATATGAAGAATTATATAAGCAATTACCACGCAAAAAAAATCTATCAATGTTGGTAAAAAATATTTGCAAAAGCAGTGATACTGAAAAGTATGTTTACGAACTGAAAGACAACAAATACATTGAAACGGTTTTTATCAAGCGGCGAGATGGTGGAACTGTTTGCGTGAGCACACAAGTCGGTTGTCCTGTTGGTTGTATTTTTTGTGAGTCCGGGCGAAATGGCTTTGTTCGTAATCTAACATCGTCAGAAATCGTACAACAGATTATATTGTTGCGTCGAAAAGTAAACCGTATCGTTTTTATGGGTATGGGAGAGCCTTTATTCAATTATGACAACTTGATAAAAGCAATCCATATTCTCCGAGATAGATATGGGCTCAACTTTCCAACCGACGGCATTACCATATCAACAGTTGGTCCGGTCGATCAATTAAAAAAATTGCGCGAGGAACATCTTAAAATTCAGTTGACAATATCTTTACACGCAGCAACACAATCTGCAAGAAATCGTATTATTCCTCACATGCGCATATATGCTATTGAAGATGTTGTTAAGCAAGCCTTATCCTATTCTGAAAGGCATAATCGCAAAATTGTCTTTGCGTATTTGCTTTTACCGGGTATAAATGACCGGCCCTCAGATGTAAGACAACTTGCAAAATGGTTTCGGGGCAAAAAAGTTATGATTAACGTGTTACAATACAACCCAACAAGCAATTCAAGAATTAAAGCACCACAGAAACGGGAAATAGTTGCATTCAAACATCAATTAGAGCAAGCAGGACTTGAAGTTACTATGAGAGTTTCTCATGGCAGAGAGATTAACGCGGCTTGTGGACAGTTAGCTAACACATATAATAAATTCAAAAAAAATGATTAAAAGTGCCAGACGCATAGACGCAGAGCCGATAACGCATTAGGTCAAAAAACCTATGTGTTATCGGCTTTTTTATTTAATATTGCGCAAAAGCCGCTGTTCCCTATTATCGGTTATGCTATCCATCAATATCACGGTATTTTTCTAACACATTCTCTGAAAGCAGACGCCCCAAAAGAACGGATAGAAATAACCTTTGACGATCTGCAATCAAGCCTGAAAGATCTCTCTACATGCTATTTATGTGGAAGTTCTGATTATAGTATGATGGACTATTATCGAAAATTTGATACGGTTGGACTGATTTCCCTCAATGACTGGTACGTCTTAGATTTCCAACTAAAAGCATATGATGAAAACGGAAATGAAATACCAAATAAAACCGGTTCAAATATACTTTTTGGAAACACAGGCGAAATCACCTATTCCTCTCATGGAGATGTTTCCAGAGGAATGGCTGAGATAGATATCACGTTACCGGAAAACTATAAATTGAACAAAAGAAATCTAACGGATCATCTCTGCCAAAGTTGCCTTGATAAAGTTGCTGCTTCCTTAGAATATTGGAAATATAAAAATGAAAAGAAAGAACCAATCCCGCTATGTTTGGTCGATTTTAAAACTCTTGATATCTATTCCTTACAAGATTATTACCGATCAATTTTCATCCGGGATTATTATATAGAAATGGATTTTAAAGACAACTCTGTAGAAACAAAAGCCTTTTATCTGCCAGAAAGATAAAAATTATAATATACTGAAAAAACGACAAATTTGAATTGAGATTTCACCTGTTTTAAGAAATTTAATAACTGTTATATTTTGTTATTAAATTCTCCGCAAACCATTGAAAACACTCGATTTACCGCAGGTGAGCTTTCCCTTATTGTTTCCCTTGTGTTATATCGTTCCACCAGTGTTTACGAACTCTGATAAGGGAAAATACAAGGGCAAAAAAATTATATAAAACAGTATAACACAAAATAAAAATGACATGGTGAACTGATTGAAATGCTTCTGATTTTTGTAGCAAATAATTGATTGAACGATAAGGAGATAAGATACGATGAGAACAATATTTGCAGAATATAATCCCGGACGAAACAGCATTGATGTTTATACCAGTGCAGACTATATGCTTCGCAATGACTGCTGGGAAGCAGAAAAGAATTTGAGAACCACACCCGGATCAGATTGTGCATTAAACACACTTGCCATTGATGAACCACTAGAATATGCGAGACTGTATCTTGATGGGAATTTACAGATGTGGGTAGATGCATAAGATTCCTTGACATTATAGTAATGTTCAAAAAAAGCTCTCTGTGCAATGCACAGGAGCTTTTTGTATGTAGACCTCTATTTATTTGTGCTGTCTGCATCAATTACAGACTGAATCTGCTTCATAAGGGCATCATAGTTGTCCTTGTTATCAATTCCGCCGAGCATTGGTTCGCCTACAATATTGCCATTTCTGTCAACAAGTATAGTTGTTGGAAAGGCCATGATTTCTGAGGCATATTTACCGGCAGCACTAGAGGAGTCAATTGACAGATTACGATATTTGACACCCTGGCTTTCAAGAACAGGGGTAGCCTCTTTGATAGCTGTTTTATTGCCATCGAAGGTCTCAGTGTTGATGCCAACAACTTCTCCGCCCATTGATTTGATAGCATCATTTAATTCGTTAAGCTTGGATAATTCAGCGACACATGGTTTGCAGCCGGTAAACCAGAAATTGACGACTGTTACTGCATTACCGGAAAACAGGCTGTCATCAACCTTATTGCCATCAAAATCCTCACCGGAAAAATCACTGAATATAGATGAGGCATTAGAGCTGTCCTTCTTGTTATCGTCTGATGATGTATTTTTGTTTTCAAGCTCTGCTATCTGTTCCTCGATTTTTCGTATGGTTTCAATATCCTCATTAAGTGTTTTAAGCTCATCGTCTGTGAATGAATTCTTGTTTGATTCTACGGTACCGGCAAGATAATCAGCATAATTTCCGTTTGGATCGGCGTCACTTTTGTTCATCATGCCAAATGCCTTGTTCCACACATCAGCGTGATCTGCAAAAAGCTGATTTTCCTGCTGATATAAATCATCAAGCCTGGAATCTGATTTGCCGGATTCTTCTGAGCCGGCTTCAGTCTGAGTGTTCTTAGAATCTGTTGTGGAAGCTTGCTTTACGCCACATGCTGTAAGTGATAATGCTATGCAGAGTGTAAAAATAGAAATAAATGATAATTTGTTTTTCATGAGTAATTTCTCCTTTAAAATAATAGTAAAATGTTTAATAGCTATCTGTTGTCATTTTTTTGACATGATTTTCCCATAAACCGGTAGCAGATGGCGTCCTTCGGACAGGCCTTTATGCAGGCACCGCAGCGTATGCACTCGGGGTGATCCGGTGTCTTACACACATCCACATCCATCTTACATGCCTTTGAGCATTGACCGCATCCGACACATTTGCTGCTATCAACGGTGATTTTGAGCAGGCTGACCTTATTAAATAATGAGTAGATTGCTCCAAGCGGACAAATCCATTTACAGAAGGGCCTGTAAAATAAGATACTTAGTACAATCACTGCAATTAAAATCATACACTTGAAAGAAAAAAGCTTTCCCAGCGCAGAACGGATAGCAGCATTTCCAATAGATAACGGTATAGCACCCTCTAAAACACCCTGAGGACAGATATATTTGCAGAAGAACGGGTCTCCCATTCCTATAGAGTTCGTTACAAGCATCGGAAGAAGTATAACGAAAACAATAAGAATGACATATTTTAGGTACCTAAGAGGCTTTAGTTTGGCTGTGGATAATTTCTTTCCGGGGATTTTATGAAGTAAATCCTGAAACCATCCAAATGGGCACAAAAAACCACATATAAATCTGCCGAGAGTTACACCGAGTAAAATAAAAAATCCGGTTATGTAGTATGAAAACTTAAATTTTGATGATCCGACAACTGCCTGAAATGCCCCTATTGGACAGGCTCCTGTCGCGGCAGGGCAGGAGTAGCAGTTTAATCCGGGTACGCATACTGTTTTTGCATTGCCCTGATATATTTTACCCTTAAATAAATTTGGAATATGAATATTGGTCAGCAGCGTTGCTGCGGCCTGTATCCAGCCACGTATTTTTGCCAGTTTTCTTGATAGTAATTTCTTTTCCTTATCCAATTCCGACACACTCCAAACATAGTTTTATTGCTTTACCAAGCACTGTAGCCGCCTCACCTCTGACTGCACCATAGCTTATCATGGATACACCAAGGATAAGCAGAATGATTTGACATGTTTTTTGGTATTTCAACATAATGTTGCTCCTTTTTGTTGTATTGTTGACCAGCTGACTTTGGTATTATACAATATAGGTTGTAAAATTATTGTTAAGAAGCAGGAGAACATTTTGAGATTATTAATTGTTGAGGATGAGAAACAAATATGTGATATGGTTGCAAAGAGTCTGTATGCTGCCGGTTATGAGGTGGATACCTGTTATGATGGGAAAGAGGCTCTTGAATGTATACTGTCGGAGAATTATGATCTGATAGTTTTGGATTTGAATCTGCCGGGGATGGATGGCATGGAGCTTCTTAAGGAGCTTAGAAAATACAATGATGAAACTAAGGTTTTGATATTATCTGCAAGAGGTCAGATTGCTGATAAGGTAGAGGGACTGGATGCAGGAGCAAATGATTACATGGAAAAACCATTCCATCTGCAGGAGCTTGAGGCACGTATCAGAAGCCTGACAAGAAGGAAATTTGTACAGAATGATATATGTCTTAAATGCGGAGAAATAAAGTTTGATACGATTAAACGCGAGGCATATGCAAAGGAAGAGCCGGTTCCACTGACAAGAAAAGAGAATGGTATTTTGGAATATTTACTTATCAATATAGGCAGACCGGTGAGTCAGGAGGAGCTGATAGAGCATGTGTGGGATGCCACGGCAGACAGCTTTAGCGGAGCAATCAGGGTACATATGTCTTCACTTAGAAAAAAGCTCAAGGCGAAGCTGGGATATGATCCCATTCAGAACAAGGTAGGTGAAGGCTATAAAATACGGGAGGAGTCTGACAGATGAAAAGAATGTCGCTACAGTGGAGACTTACGTGCATTACTACATTGTGTATTGCTATTATATGTGGCTGCCTGACTATGTTTGTCTATAAAAATGGTGTGCATTACATCGATTCTCTGCAGGATGCGGTAGAGTCACAGTGGGATGAAAAAGGAAACAAATCAGATGAAATATATATCAGCATACCGGACGATAAGTGGGATGAGTTTGCGGATGAATTTTCGTTTCAGGTGTACAATAATAAGGCCGACTATAAAAGAAACAGTCTGATAATCACGGTTTTGCTGGCGCTTTTGGGAGGTGTCGTCACTTATTTTATAAGCGGGCATGCACTCAGACCAATCAGGGAGTTTTCAGATAAAATTGAAGAGGTACAGGCTCAGAATCTGTCTGATTCAAGAATAGAGGAAAACAATGTTAAGGAACTGAACCAGCTGGGTATTTCTTATAATAAGATGCTTGAGCGTCTGTCGGAAGCATTTGAGATACAGAGACAGTTTACTGCAAATGCAGCACATGAGCTGCGTACTCCATTAGCGTTAATGCAGGTACAGCTTGATTTATATAATTCTGCCTCTCACCCGGGAAATGATGCAGACACTTTGCAGACCATAAAAATGGTTACGGAACAAAATGATAAATTAAACAGGATGGTAAAGACTCTTCTTGACATGAGTGAGCTTCAGACGGTGGGAAGGGATGATAAAATTATATTGGATGCTATTGTTGAAGAGGTTTTGGCAGACCTTGAGCCTCTTGCCGTGGAAAAGAATATAAAGCTGATTGGAAAATGTGAGGATGCCACTATGACAGGCAGTGATATCCTTATTTACAGGCTTGTATACAATCTGGTTGAGAATGCCATCAAATATAATCATCCGCTCGGACAGGTTACAGTAACCGCATATCAGAGAAACAAGCATGTTTATCTGTCTGTAGAAGATACGGGAAGCGGAATACCAAAGGAGCTTAGGGAGAGAGTGTTCGAGCCATTCTTCCGTGTGGATAAATCCAGAAGCCGGGAGCTGGGTGGCGTAGGGCTAGGTCTTGCTTTTGTCCGTGAAATCGTTAGAGTACATGATGGCAGTATTTGTATCAAATCAGGCAAGACTGGGGGAACGATTTTCGAGGTGACTTTTGCACAGCATTCAATGTAGCGTTCCATTTTACACATTTGTCAACGCTATTAAAACAGATTTGCTAAATGAGAAAAATAGAATAATTTGTTATTTGACTGAGAATAATTTCTTCTCAGCGTTTCCGACAACTATTTTCTTTCCTTTGACGAGAGTGTAATAGAAACTGTGTAAGTTCTGATGACCTGCACTCCAAATTTTGTCAAATACCAGAATTGTCAGTCAAGGCTGTAACCCTTACCTTGACTGACAATCCGGTATTTAAAACAGGGTAATCAAGCAGGTAATAGAAAAATTATCAGACAACTTACTTACACACTTTTTTAGACATTCCCCCTTTGACACCTTCTCACTTATTCTCTGATAGATTTCCTTTATCTCTGCATCATTTTCCCCATTTACAACTAATATTTTTCCATCTATGTTCACGACAACATATGAATGGCAGGAGGCATGAGTATAGCGGATATAATCTCCGAAGATATCGTTTTTGAAGTTACCCATAGCATGCTTCAGTTTTCCAAAACCATTAGTTCTGTAATCATTATCGTTCTGCAATACATTTTCTTCATAAGAAATGCTATCAATTTGCGAATACTCCCTGTATAATCATTCCATCCTTTTGCTTCAATGTTAAAATCACGATCATTACAACGAATCTGAATGCTTCCCCAAAACAAAGTCCATATAATAAACACAATAGCGGAAATTGCGATGATCAGATATATCACACTTTTTTGTATTATACTGAATTTTTAAGCCTTCTCCGGTTGCCAGCTTTTTCTTATAAAAAAAGTAGGAGTAGAGAATGCTAATGATTGCAGCTGCCATAATGCTTATAATATACACAACCAATGCAGCCATGCTTTTCCCAAAAAGTCCACAAAGCATACATAAAATACCTGATGCCATCCATAATTTGCCGCTAAATCTATGTGTTTCCCTAAAGTGGAGAGGCTCTATTTTCATCTGAAATCACTAAGACTCTTTCAACTATCATCATCTTTTTTAACCTAAAATCAATGCACATATTTTTTCTCTAAGCAAGTCGATTACAGTATCTATAAATTCTCCAGCAAATAAAACAGAAATCAGAACACCTCCCATACAAGCCAGAAAAGCTGCCTGGAGCCAGTCTTGGTAACAGATCACTGTTCCTATGAGCAACGCCATAATTCCGAATCCCAATATCTTTTTTGCGATTGCCACCATATGTACCAGTAACTTCACTCCGGCACCTATGATTGAAATGATGAACCACAATGGAACCAATAACACTCTTCCTGCCAATTTTAAAATAACCATATCCATCCTCCTATTTTACCAGCCACGGCATATCATGATTTACCTCTGCCCTGTAATATCCGTTTATCGTTGAAGGGGCATTGAACAATGCCGCAAGTAAATATTTCTTGATATTCTTGATTTTACTCGTATTTCCTTCCAGACAATGCAGCACATACTCTACATGGGAATAATCCAGTTTCATGAATTTTCCTCTTACCAAAGCTCCTGAATACCAGTTGCTTGCAATCAATACTTTCTCACTCTTACATATAACAGTCTCTACAATCAGATCCACAATTTCATCAATTTGATCTTTGTCATGAGGATGACTCACTAACAGAGACTCATAATCCAGATTTTCTTTGATCAAAGATTGATACGCCCGTAGCGTTTCCATCTCATCATCCTCGGATCCCATCACATCTGCAGATACGATATGATTCGATTTATTATTATTCTGATTAGTATTGTTAATATTAGTATTATTAGAGTTTGAATTGTAAACTTCTTGAAGTTTATTTTCAGGACTTCTTGAAGTTTGATTTTGGGACTTCTTGAAGTTTGAATTGTAAACTTCTTCTGTCCCTTCTTTCTCTACAGAAGTTTGATTTGTAAACTTCACCATCTTTGATTTCTCTTTTTTCTCTTCCTCACATTCCTCCTGAACAAATGATTTTACATAGATGATCGTAACCTTTCCAAAGCCCTGCCTGCGCTTTTCAATTAATCCTATCCCTTTTTCATCATCCAGCTCCTGAAGAGATTTCACTGCTTTATTTCTGCCACAATTCAATAATTCCATGATATCTTCAATGGAAAAATAGATATATGCCCGATTTTCTTCATCAAACCACTGATTCTTAATGGATAAAGACATTCTGTCCAACATCAAACCGTATAAGATTTTCGCATCACTGGAAAGATCCTTAAAGCAGTCATTGGTAAATAACGCTTTGGGTATTCTGTAAAAACTAAACTGGTCTGCTTCTGTTCCATAAAAATATTTAAAATTCATTTTTTTGTCCATGTATCTTCCTCCCTTCCTTTCTCTCATAGAAGTCCTTTTTTTAAACTTCTGCATCTATTCTTTCTTCGGGTTATCTTATTTTGACAACCCTCATTTCTGTTCTCTTTTCCATTGTTCCAACAATGCCTCAATCACCTTTTCCATATCCGTTTCCGAATAATCTTCCGGAAAATATTTTGTGAGCTTCTTTCCTGATAACACCACTTTTCGTTCCGGTGCTTTTACTGCTATGCAGCTATTGAAAATCGAGATCATAAATCCCTGGTTCACAGGTCCTTCTTCCAACTGTTTTCTCAAAGCTGTAATCTGCTTTGGTTTAATAAATCCTGTATCTCGGATATACTCGTAGATCCATTTCTGCATTTCCTTATCAATGTAGGAAATATCAACGGCAATGGTAAAATTCAATTTTTTTGCATCTACCATATCTAATAACTCCGGAATCAATTCTGTAAGGCGAATGTAACGCTGAACATTACGAGCACTCTCTCCTACCTGTTCAGCTATAACTACATCAGTACGATACTTCGTGCCATTTTGGCACAAAGTTAAATCGTTTCTTACCCCTTGTCTCTTCATTGCCTCCAATTTCATTCTATAAGCAAATGCTTTTTCACTCGGAAGTAACTCTTCGCGTTGGATATTGGCATCTACCATAGCGATGACTGCATCATCATCGGATAATTCTCTCACAATTGCAGGAATTGTTGCCAATCCAGCTATAACAGCCGCGTGCATTCTTCGATGACCTGAGATCATCTCATATCCATTTTCACCATCGGACCGTAACAAAACTGGTGTCAATACCCCGTAGGTCTTTACACTCTCTACTAAATCTGCCATCTTTTCATCATCCAATACTTTGAAAGGATGATCTTTAAATGCATGTATTCTGTTGATTTCTATTTCCATTGCAGACTCTTCATTGACTACTCCTAGCAATTCATCAATGCTTGTCAATTTGATTTTTTCTCCACTTCTACTTTTCATTTTCCAAAACCTCCTGCGTCAGATTTTCATAAGCCATAGATACTTTTCCATTTGGACAATGACAATAAATACTTTTTCCTTCCGCACTTGCTTCAGCTACCTTAACTGACAGTGGAATGACATTTTCAAAGATAGAAATCTTAGATCCATAAGTTTCTCTCACTCTGGAAGCAATATCTTTGGCGTAATTAGTACGAAAATCCACCATTGTCAAAAGAATTCCCTGTATCGTTAGCTTCCGGTTCAATCTCTTCTTTACCATAGAAATAGTCCTGATCAACTGTTGAAGTCCTTTAACCGGCAGATATGCAGCTTGTACTGGTATCAGAACCGTATCAGAAGCTACTAAAGCATTGATGGTCATCATGCCTAAACTCGGCATACAATCAATCAAAATATAATCGTATCGTAATCGCATCGTATCAATATATTCCTTCATGATCAGTTCCCTGCTCATTACATTACTCATGGTTACTTCCAGAGCAGATAACTCAATATTGGCTGGTAGGAGATCCACCTGTTCCTCATGATGTAAAATGCCTTCTTCCTCAGCAATTTCCTCGTCATTGATAATATTCATCATAATAGTTGCAAGTGTAGTTCCAATATCATCCGGTTCTACATATCCAAGACTAGCTGTCAAACTCCCCTGTGGATCCGCATCAATCAATAACACTTTTTTCCCTTGTCTTGCCAACCCAACTCCAAGATTTAAAGTCGTTGTACTTTTTGCAACTCCGCCTTTCTGGTTTGCTACTGAAATAACCTTTCCCATTCTTCTTTCTCCCTTCTGACATTTTCTCGCAGGTATTTTTCAAATGTGCTTCGCTTAATTAGAACTTTTTTTCCAATCTTATAAACTGCTCCTGCCTTATGCGATAATCTTACAATTGGCTTATATCCAAATTCGTAATAATCCATAGCTTGTTTATAACTTATAAATTCATGTTGCATAAATTCTATATCTTCATCATCTATAAGATTAGAAAACATCCATACCTTTCCATGCATCTCAAGTAAATTCCTTTCTCTAATTTGTCATCTTATTTTTCATGAAATTGTTCAAGATATTCATCAAAGATTTCTCTGTTTATCAAAACGATTCCATCCATTCTGTAAATCGCACCCGCATCATTTGCAAGTTCCATCAACTTTTTATGTGACAGGCTATATACGATTTCTGCTTGTTGATAACGAAGAAATTTTCTTCTAAGTCGACGGGCTTCTTCTTTTACCTCTGAACGCTTCTGTTGGTTATAGTACATATTTTCTGTTTTCAAATCTGTTTCTCCTTTCAGCTTTTACTCAACCACAGCGGACATTGTTAATGAATAAAAAAAGGGCACTCTCTGAAAGTTTTTTCTTTCAAAAAGTGCCCTCAACAATCCATATTGTTGGAGTAGTATTACTGACAACTAATCACCATTCTTCATGATGATTCATGTTGGAATACGAATTTGTTGTCAAATTGTTGTCAAAGAAAATTTTTGTTGTCAAATTGCGAAGTATTTTTACTCACTTAGTACAGTTTTGCTCCTGCCGGAATCTTATCATCAAGAATCAAAACATTGAGTCCTTCTCTTCCTTCTACAAGGTGTGTAGCGGAAATAATCATACCACAAGAGTCAATTCCCATCATCTTACGTGGTGGAAGGTTTGTGATTGCAAGTAATGTCTTTCCTACTAAGAATTCTGGCTCATAGTAATCGTGAATTCCGCTTAAAATCACACGATCTACGCCACTTCCGTCATCTAATACGAACTTCAGAAGTTTCTTAGATTTTGGAACTGCTTCACATTCTTTTACCTTTACAGCACGGAAATCTGACTTGCTGAATGTGTCAAAATCAACCATATCTTTGAATAATGGTTCCACTTCTACATTAGAGAAATCGTATGTTTCTTTCACTTCAGCAATTGCTTTTTCCACTGTTTTTTCAACCGGAGCAGACTGTGCCGCATTGTTAGCTTCATTCTTTGCAGCCCCCATGCTCTTCATTGTCGGGAATAACAGTACGTCACGAATCGCTGCGCTGTCTGTCAGCAGCATACACATTCTATCAATACCGAATCCGATACCACCTGTTGGCGGCATACCGATCTCCAGTGCATTCAGGAAATCTTCGTCGGTTGTATTTGCTTCGTCATCGCCCTGTGCAAGCAATTCTTCCTGAGCTTTGAAACGTTCTCTCTGATCAATTGGATCATTCAGCTCAGAGTAAGCATTTGCCATCTCCCAGCCATTCATAAAGAACTCAAAACGCTCTACGTATTCTGGATTCTCCGGTTTCTTCTTAGTCAGCGGAGAGATCTCAATTGGGTGGTCTGTTACAAAGGTCGGCTGAATCAGGTGCTCTTCTGCAAATTCCTCAAAGAAGAGAGCCAGGATATCACCCTTTTTATGACGCTCTTCAAATTCTACGTGATGTTCTTTTGCAAGTTCTCTTGCCTGCTTCAGTGTCGTTACCTCATTCCAGTCAACACCAGCGTATTTCTTGACAGCATCTACCATCGTAATTCTCTCAAACGGCTTTCCAAGATCCATTTCCACACCGTTATAAGTAATGGTTGTCGTTCCCAATACATCCTGTGCCACATAACGGTACAGATTCTCAGTCAAATCCATCATTCCGTTATAATCGGTGTATGCCTGGTAT
The DNA here is from genome assembly GCF_037890115.1 of Dorea sp. ICN-14282. NCBI lineage: Bacteria > Bacillati > Bacillota > Clostridia > Lachnospirales > Lachnospiraceae > Dorea > Dorea sp. ICN-14282. The sequence continues at coordinate 459,084 of NZ_JBBKBH010000002.1, forward strand.
AATTCCATCAATGTAAACTCTGGGTTATGTCTGGTATCCAGACCTTCGTTACGGAATACACGACCGATTTCATAAACCTTTTCCAAACCGCCGACAATCAGACGTTTCAGGTAAAGTTCCAAAGAAATTCTAAGCTTCAGATCTTCATTTAACGCATTAAAATGAGTTTCAAACGGTCTTGCAGCAGCTCCGCCGGCGTTCTGTACCAGCATCGGAGTCTCTACTTCCATAAATCCCTCGTTGTCAAGATATCTTCTGATAGAGCTTAAGATCTTAGAACGTTTGATAAAGGTATCTCTTGCGTCCATATTCATAATCAGATCTACGTATCTCTGGCGGTAACGCATATCTGTGTTGGTCAATCCATGATATTTCTCCGGCAGAATCTGCAGACTCTTGGACAAGAGCTTCACAGCAGATGCGTGAATAGAGATTTCACCTGTTTTGGTGGTAAATACCTCTCCTTCGATTCCCACGATATCTCCGATATCCAGCTTCTTGAAGTCCTTGTAAGCTTCTTCGCCAATGCTGTCTCTTGCCACATAAGACTGAATATTTCCGCTCTGGTCAAGAATATTACAGAAAGATGCCTTTCCCATTACACGCTTCTGCATAACACGACCTGCTACGGACACCATTTTCCCTTCTAATTCTGCGTAACGATCTTTCACCTCCTGCGCATGGGCGGTTACATCGTACTTCGTAATCACATAAGGATCTTTTCCATTTGCCTGAAGGTCTGCCAGTTTCTCTCGACGAACCTTTCTCAACTGATTGATATCTTGTTCCTGTGCTTTGTTCTGCTGCTCAGCCACGACTCTTTCTCCTCTCATCTTAAAAATCTGTTTTCTCATCTGTTTGGCCGCAAACATTTGCGGACCCGTATTGTGAAGTTCAGACCCCTCATAGCAACATAAGGGGTCTGAACTCTTTTGCATCTCTACGCTATATCATACTTTGGGATATGCAACAGCTTCTTATAAAGAACGGCTGATATGAAGAACTTCATACTCCATAATTCCTGCCTGTGTCTCTACCTCTACCTGGTCACCCACTTTGCATCCCATTAAAGCCTGTCCAACAGGAGACTCATTGGAAATCTTTCCTTCCAGACTGTTCGCCTCAGTTGATCCAACAATCTTGAATTCCATCTCTTCCTCAAATGTCTTATCGTATACTTTTACAGTACATCCTACGTTGATTTTGTCGTAGTCTACTTCATCCTCTACAACAACTTCTGCATTTTTCAGAATTCCTTCCAGCTCTTCAATACGCGCTTCGATATCTCTCTGCTCGTCTTTTGCTGCATCATATTCTGCGTTCTCAGACAAGTCACCTTGCTCTCTGGCCTCTTTGATCTTTCCGGCAACCTCTTTACGCTTTACCACTTTTAAGTTCTCCAACTCGTCTTCCAAAGCCTTCAGTCCTGCATAAGTAAGTAATCTTTTCTTTGCTTCCATGTGTCCTAACCTTTCCTTCCTGTTCTTCTATCTATCCGTCAATTTTAACGTTCTCTTCGTCTAAAATGCTCTTCTAAAATACTGCCAAAAAGAGACTTTCACAATTTCATTATTATACATAAACAGGTCTGGCATGTCAATGTTTTTCCGCCATTATTCACTGTTTTGCACCATTACACAAGGATTCATCGGATACACAATAGAGTATATGCAGAACTTCGCTTTCCCATGAACATTTTAACGAATTCTTTCGTTTAGAAGTTCCTGAAGTTCTTCGTAGGATTCCACCTGATTGATCGCATCCCGAAGCTTTGCAGATCCTTCCATTCCTTTGGTATACCACGCCACATGTTTTCGCATTTCCCGGATCCCCAAATAATCACCTTTGAATTCAATCTGCAGTCGGGCATGGCGAAGCATCGTTTCTTTAATTTCCTCTTTGGACGGCCGCCCCGGAAGGATGCCAGTCCTATCGTACTCCACCAGCTCTTGGAAGATCCAGGGATTCCCCTGCGCGCCCCGGCCAATCATCACACCGTCACAGCCAGTTTCCTGTCGCATCGCCACCGCTTTTTCTCCTGAAGTCACATCTCCATTTCCAATAACCGGAATCGAAACCGCTTCCTTCACCTGCCGGATAATATCCCAGTCCGCCTTTCCGGAATAATATTGCTCTCTTGTCCTTCCATGCACTGCCACAGCAGCCCCGCCGGCCTCTTCAATCACCTTTGCGATTTCTACTGCATTGACTTGATCATCATCAAATCCTTTCCGAATTTTCACCGTTACAGGCTTCTGAATCGCTCGCGCCGTCTGATAGACAATATCATACACCAGCTTTGGATTCTTCATCAGCGCAGAACCCTCTCCGTTTTTTACAATCTTCGGCACCGGACACCCCATATTAATGTCCAAAATTTGAAACGGCAGCTCCTCAATCCGTTTCGCCTGCTCACTGATAATCACCGGATCTGAGCCAAACAGCTGCAAAGATACCGGATATTCCTTCGGATGAATCGCCAGCAGTGATTTGGTATTCTTGTTCTTATACTGCAGCGCCTTCGCGCTGATCATCTCCATACATAACAGGCCTGCCCCCTGCTCCTTACATAATAGGCGGAACGGCAGATCTGTCACCCCTGCCATCGGCGCCAGAATGTATGGATTTTCCAATTTTACATTGCCAATATTCAATTGGGGACACCCCTTTCTTCATTTGGGACGGAGTTTTTTGCAAAAAACTCCGTCCCAAATGAACTATTTCTTATTCTTTTCATAAATAATCTGCAGTCCTTTCAACGTCAACTGCGAATCATACACATCAATAATGTTCGTCTCTGTCGCCACCATTTTGCCAAGGCCTCCACTGGCAATCACCTTCGCATTGAGATAACCGGACTCTTTACGAATCTTGTTAACAATGTATTCTGTCTGTCCGATCTGACCGTACACCAACCCAGCCTGCATCCCGGACACCGTCTCTTTTGCCAAAATGGAATCCGGCTTCTTAATCTCAATAGCCGGAAGCATCGCTGCCTGTCCCCACATCGCCTGTGCAGATGTACGGATTCCTGGTGCAATAATTGCCGCTTCAAACGTTCCGTCCGGTCCCACCAGATCATACGTCGTAGCAGTACCATAGTCGATTACAATGACCGGACCGCCGTGAATGGTGTAAGCCGCAACCGCATCCACAATCCGGTCGGAACCAATCTGACGTGGATTTTCCATATTAATACGGATTCCGGTTTTAATTCCCGCTGATACCACAATCGGCTTCACGTGAAAATATTTGATAATTGCACTTCCCAAAGAATGCATAATATCCGGCACAACAGACGCTATAATAACTGCATCCACTCCAGAGCTGTCAATTCCCTGACACTCTATTAATTCCTTCAATGTGATTCCATATTCATCAGAGGTTCTCGGAAGTTTCGTCGTCATCCGAAATGTACGAAGCAATTCCTTTCCGCGGAATACTCCCAGTGTAATATTGGTATTTCCTACATCAATCACTAATAACATCTATTCTATCTCCTCTCCCAGGAAGAACACTCTGTAATATAACTGTAATGCTTCCATCAACTCTTCTTTCTCTCTTTGTAACTGCTTAATCTTAAGCTGACTTCCAATATCGTCAAACATCGGATCGCCCTCTTTTGAAGTTACCTCAAAACACAATTCGCCATCTTCTTCATACACCAGCGTGAGGATTCCACCAACATCATGTACGTACAATACACACATAATTTTCAATTCATCCTTCACATGGTCCGGAAGTTGTTCAAAATCTGGATTCAGATAATATTTTTCTTCATAAGAATTCGCACCGCATAGTACGACTTTTCCATCATACATAACCATATACTCCTCTCACCGATACTTCTCCCGCGAAGATCTCCCGCTTCTGTCCATCTGCGGTTTTCACAATCAGCTCTCCACTGCTGTTAATCCCCAGTGCATATGCTTCATACTCCTGCCCCGGCTCCAACACCAGAACTTCCCGCTCCCGGTTCACCAGCAATTCGTTATATTCATCCAAAAAACCTGACAAGTCCTCGGTCTTTTCAAAAATCTGATAGTATTTCTCAAAGCTCTCCATGACTGCGGCAATCACTGTCGCACGCTGTATCTCTTGACCGGATTCCAACTTCAAAGACGTCGCCTTTTCCCGAAGTTCTTCCGGAAACGTCTCCTGATTGCAGTTGATTCCTACACCGACTACTACATAATTAATATAGTCAATCTCCGCGCTCATCTCCGTCAGAATACCACAGATTTTCTTTCCATTCAATATAATATCGTTCGGCCACTTGATCTGGGTGGAAAGTCCTGTCACCTCCCGAATCCCATCTGCCACCGCCAGCGCCATCAAAAGCGTCATCTGAGGAGCCTTCCCAGGAAGGATCTTCGGCCGCAGAAGAAGTGTCATGTAAATACTGGTTCCAGACGGCGACTCCCAGCTTCTTCCTCTCCTGCCTTTTCCTGAAATCTGGCAGTCTGCCACATACAGACTCCCGTGAGCTTCTCCCTTTTCCCCTGCCTCCTTGGCTCGGAGATTGGTCGAATCCGTCTCTTCAAAATATACCACGCGCCGCCCGGCCCATTCGCTCTTTATGGAGCTTTCAATCTCGGTCCCGGACAAAGATGCGCAGCTTCCAATAAGGCGGTATCCCTTATTGCGTACCGCCTCAATCTCATATCCTTCTTTTTTCAGTTGTTCCATAACCTTCCACACTGCTGTACGGGACACCTGAAACCGATCGCATAACTGCTGCCCGGAAAGATAGCCGTCACTGTCCTTTAACAGTTTCAATATCTCTGCTTTCATCGCGTTTTGCCCTGCCTTACCACTCGCCCAGTGTCGCTACCATAATCGCTTTAATCGTATGCATTCGATTTTCCGCTTCATCAAATACTTTTGACTGCGCAGATTCAAACACTTCATCCGTCACTTCCATATCATTCAGACCGTATTTTTCTTTGATCTCTTTCCCAATCTTTGTCTCCAGATCATGGAACGCCGGCAGACAATGTAAGAAGATCGCTTCTTCTCCTGCATTTTTCATCACTTCGCTTGTCACCTTGTAAGGAGACAATTCGCGGATCCGCTCTTCCCAAACTTCATCCGGCTCTCCCATGGACACCCATACATCTGTATATACTACGTCCGCATCCTTCGTGCCTTCCTTCACGTCTTCGGTCAACGTAATGGTCGCACCGCTTTCCTTGGCATATTCCCGGCACAGGTCTACCAATTCCTGATTTGGAAAATAATTCTTACTGGTGCATGCCACAAAATGCATTCCCATCTTCGCACAGGCAATCATCAGCGAATTTCCCATATTATAGCGGGCATCTCCCATATAAACGAGACGAATTCCCGCCAGTTTTCCGAAATGCTCCCGAATTGTCAGAAGATCCGCCAACATTTGTGTCGGATGAAATTCATTGGTTAATCCATTCCAAACCGGAACGCCGGCATAGTGGGCAAGCTCTTCTACGATTTCCTGTCCATAGCCACGGTACTCGATTCCGTCAAACATTCTTCCCAACACTCTTGCGGTATCTGCAATACTTTCCTTCTTCCCGATCTGAGATGCACTCGGCGCAAGATAAGTGGTTCCCATTCCCATATCATGGGCAGCAATCTCAAAGGAACATCTGGTTCTGGTACTGGTCTTTTCAAAAATCAGTGCCACATTCTTCCCTCTGTAATAATCAATCGGAACTCCGTTTTTCTTTTTCTCCTTCAAATCTGCCGCCAGATCAAGCAGGTATGTGATCTCTTCTGCTGTATAATCTTTCAGTGTCAAAAAATTTCGTCCTTTTAAATTCATCTTTCGTCCCTCTTTCAATCTCATCAATACGTGTACGAACCTTGGAAGGTCCCATTGGTTGCATAAAAATTCATGTTTCTTACATATTATACCATATAATTCATCCACTGTGTATATCTGATACTTTGAAATCCGAAGTAATTTCGCCGCCGCTTCCAGCATTCCCAGATATAATTCCTTTTCACTGCTTGCAAATGACAGCTTCAGCTGGAAGGCAATTTCTGCTTTTTCCATGTCCCGAAGCCCCGACAATAACTCTTCATAATAAGCATCTTCATGTGTCTGCTCCAAATAATAAATGGTTCCTTCCAGCCCATACAGCATTCTCTTCGCATCAAAATATCCTATCTTTAGATTCTGCCTGCTTCTCTTTTTCGAAAACTCAATAATACTGCCCAGCTTTACGCGCGGCGCAATCACATATTTCTCCCCGCTCTGCGGCATCCGAACCTTCGGCTCCCGCCCCGGCCCATAGATTCTGACTTCAATCACATTCTCATATCCGCGTTTCACTAAAGAACCCAGCGGAACATTATTCACCACGCCGCCGTCCAAATAAGTTTTACCATGGAGCGGTTCATTCTTAAATCCCAAAAGGTAAGCACTTGCCAGTAAGAAATCTTCTAACAATCCCTCGGGAATATCCTCAAGCGCAAGATCCAGCTCCTTCATCTCTGTTACAGAAAATGTAAGCAGGAAGAACTCCACTTCCGATGTCCGAATCGCCTCTTCATCGATCATCTCATGGATGAGTTTTTTAAGCGGTGTGATATCCACACCGCCTTCTTTGAGCTTTCCCCATAATTCATTTAGTATTTCCCGTACCGGCGTCTCCCGGCGAAACAGACGTTCCATCCACTCATCTTCCACGTCCATCACTTTGGAAAATGTTATTTCACTCCAGATCTCCTCTGCTTTTTCCACGTCTCCCATGCAAACGAGGGCGCCATTTAATGCGCCCACGGATGTACCCGCCACTGCACTGATTTTGACGCCGGCTTCCCGAAGTGCCTTCCACGCTCCGATCTGGTATGCCCCTCTTGCACCGCCTCCATCAAATACAAGGCCATATTCTTTTGTCATATCAAGGACTGGTTTCATATTACTCCTCTTTTTCCCCAATCTCTACCAACGATTTTACGAGTCCTGCAATTCCCTGAATTTCTGACGGAATGATAATCTTTGTTGCCTTTCCGTCTGCCGCTTTCTCAAATGCTTCCAAGCTCTTCATAGTAAGTACTGCCTCATCTGCTCCGGCTTCCTTCAGATAACGGATACCGTCTGCATTTGCCTGCTGCACCTTAAGAATGGCCTCTGCTTCACCTTCTGCCTCACGAATCATCGCTTCCTTCTGAGCCTCCGCATGAAGAATTGCCGCCTGCTTATCCGCCTCCGCATTTAAAATAGCAGATTCTTTGTGACCTTCTGCCACCAGGATGGTAGACTTCTTCTCACCTTCCGCGCGAAGAATTGCTTCTCGTCTTTCACGCTCTGCCTTCATCTGCTTCTCCATCGCATCCTGAATCGCTGCCGGAGGAATAATGTTCTTAAGCTCTACACGATTCACCTTAATTCCCCAAGGATCCGTTGCCACATCAAGAGATGCCCGCATCTTGGTATTAATCGTCTCTCTGGACGTTAATGTCTGGTCAAGCTCCAGATCTCCGATAATATTTCTAAGAGTCGTTGCCGTCAGATTTTCAATCGCCATAATCGGGCTGGCAACACCATAACAGAACATCTTTGGATCTGTAATCTGATAGAACACAACAGTGTCAATCCGCATCGTTACATTATCCTTTGTAATCACTGGCTGCGGCGCAAAGTCTACAACCTGTTCCTTCAAATCTACCTTTCTTGCCACGCGATCAATAATCGGGATTTTAAAATGAAGCCCGGTTCCCCATGTCGCCTGATAAGCTCCCAGTCGTTCAATTACCAGCGCCTGTGCCTGTTTTACAACTCTGACACAAGAAATCAGAACCAACACAACTACAATCAACAAAACGAACAACAACATAATTCCTACTACGCCAAAACTACTCATGTCTTTCCTCCTTCTCCCTCACAATCAGTTTTACACCCTGGATTCCTTCGATCACAACTACCTTATTTTTTGCGATCTTTCCATTTGGTTCATCCGTTTTTGCGGACCATTCCTGCCCCCGGACTTCTACCAGCCCCGCAGCCTGCAAGGTATCAATATCTTCCAATACCAGCGCCTGCTGCCCGATCAGGCTCTCCGCATTCGTCTTCTGCCTCTCCTGATTAAAGTATTTCACTGCAATCGGCCTTGTCAACACCAGAAGCAGAACCGAAACCACAAGGAACACCAGAATCTGAATTCCCGTTCCGAAGCCAATCAGCCCGGCAGCCATAGCCGCCAGCGCTCCGCCTGCAAACCAGATTGTCGTCAAACCCATCGTTACAATCTCAATAATCAGCAAAATCACAAAAATCGCAAGCCAATATATTGTCTGCATAAACGCCTCCCCTTCCCATACTGCTTAGTATATCTTTTTTCCATATTACTATACTTCGGAATGAATTACTATACTTTTTTTCATCTTGCCTTTCGGATTCTGACGTCTTCTTTTTATATTTTCAAAATTCAGACGTTTTTTCTTCTCTGTCTTGCTGCTTCAAACATCAGCACCGAAGCTGCAATCGCTGCATTCAGAGATTCTACCTGCCCTTCCATTGGGATCTTTACATAGGTATCCGCAAGACCTGCAATCTCATCGGATAGTCCATTTCCTTCATTTCCAATCAAAAACGCACACGGCTCTATATAATCTTCCTCGTCATAATCGCGAACTCCACCAAGATGTGCTGCATAGCTTTTAATGCCCATCTCCTTTAAGTTTTCCAGTGCATCTGCCAGATCCGGGACATAGACAAAAGGCATCCGATAGACGGAACCCATGGTAGAACGAATCGTCTTGGGATTATAAAGATCGACACAATCCTCACTCAGAATAATTCCGGTCACCCCTGCGCCCTCTGCCGTCCGAAGAATGGTTCCAAGATTCCCCGGATCCTGAAGACGCTCTAGCACCATCAAAAGCGGGGAGTCTCCCTGCGCCACTTCTGACAACGTATAATGCTTTTGCTTCACTACGCACAGAATCCCCTGCGGCGTTTTCGTATCTGACGCATACTGAAATACGGAATCCGACAATTCTTCCAGCTTAGCCTGGCTCTTCTTCATCACCTGCCGGATGACCTCGCCTTCCTTCTTATAAAAAGATTCCGATACATACACTTCCTTAAGAAGCTCCGGCGGCACTTCCCGGAACATTCGGATCCCCTCGGTCAGAAATACGTCCTCCTCTTCTCTTACTTTCCTCTTCTTTTTCAGGTTTACCAACCTCTTCACTCTGGCGTTTGACGTACTTGTTATCATATGTTTCAACCTTTCTCTTTTCGCTTCCTTCTATTAATCTTACGATGTTCCACAGCCCTCACACTTTACAGCGTCTATATTTTTTCCAGTGCATAGTTGGAACCTATAATGATGAGTGTCATATCTTCCTGCAGAGCCCTTTCCGGATCTGGGTTCACTTCTACCTCTTCTCCTATTTTGATACCGACTACATTGACGTCATGGGATCGCCGCACATCTAGCTGCTGCAACGACTTACCTACCCATTCCTTCGGAATGGCAATTTCAATAATACTGTAATCCGGCGACAATGCAATCCAATCTGCGAAATTAGAAGACATCAATGTTTTCGCAACTCTAACCCCCATCTCCATCTCTGGGAAAATCACCGCATCTGCCCCGATCTTCTTAAGAATGGTTGCATGAAGCTCATTTTTTGCCTTGGCAATTACATAGGGTACTCCAATTTCTTTTGAAACCAACGTCGCCATAACACTGGCCTCCATATCATCTGCAACGGCAACCACTACGCCGTCCAGGTTCCGGGTTCCAAGAGATTTGATAACCTCCGGATCTCCTGCATTTGCCTTGATTGCATAGGAGACCTGTTCCGATATCTCCTGCACATGTTCCATATGATTATCCACCGCAACCACTTCACAGCCAAGCTGCTGCAGTGTTACCGCTACACTCGCTCCAAAACTTCCCAGTCCAAATACCGCAAACTGCTTTTTCATCTTGATACCTCCATATGTTTCCCTGTTCTCTATCCAACCATAATCCGTTCCTGTGGCAATTCTCGCAGCTTATCTTGCGGATTTTGTTTTCCCGCAAAAGAAAGCGCCAGTGTCATCGGTCCAATTCTTCCTACATACATTAAAAACATAATAATCACCTGACTGACCCGTTTCAGCTGCGGTGTCAGATCCGCTGTCAAGCCCACCGTTCCAATTGCAGAACTCGTTTCAAACAAAACATCCGTCATCGCAACACTGTCCTTTTCAATCATAAGTATCGCCAAGGTTCCTCCAATCAAAATCAAAAAAGCAAGTGTTACTACTGCAAAACCTGTACGAAAATTTGAAACCGTAATTTTTCTTCCAAAACACTCTGCGTCTTTTCCTCCCCGGATCAAAGTAATACACCACAGCACCAGCATTGCAATCGTTGTCGTCTTCACACCGCCGGCAGTTCCTCCTGGCGAACCACCGATGAACATCAGGATACTGCTGACCAGTTTGGTCTCCTCGTGCAATGCCCCCTGCGAAATCGTGTAAAATCCTGCTGTCCTTGTCGTCACCGACTGGAACATGGATGCCATTACCTTATCGCCCAATGGCATACCGCCCAAGGTATCCGGATTACTGTATTCCATCAGAAAGACGGCAAGAGCTCCAACAAGAAGCAGTACCAGCGTCGTCACAATCGCAAGCTTAGAATGAAGTTTCAGCCTGGTAAACCACCATTTTTTCGGCACTTCTTTTTTATAAATGCGGCGTACATTTCCAATCACGTCATACCATACAACGAAGCCGATACCGCTGAGAACAACTAGCATCATCGTCGTAAAATTAACGAGTGGATTGCCCGCATAGCCTGCTAGGCTGTCTGCGCCCAAGATATCGATTCCCGCATTACAAAATGCAGACACTGCGTGAAATACCGCATAGGCAGCTCCGCGAAGCAGTCCGTATTCCGGCACAAACTGAAATGCATACAAAAGGGCTCCCACACCTTCCACCACGAAAGTACCGAGAATGACTTTGCGCACCATGCCAACCACGCCTCCGAGTCCATCCATACTGTAACTTTCCTGCATAACCACACGTTCTCTTAGCGTAATTCGCTTTTTTAAAAGCAGGAAAAAGGCCGTCGCACAGCCTATGACGCCTAGACCGCCAATTTGTATCAAAATCAACAGAACCACCTTTCCCACAACGGTAAACTGCGCTGCCGGCACGATGGTCACAAGTCCTGTCACACACACTGCTGATGTAGACGTAAACAACGCGTCCATAAACGCAATCGGCTCCTGATTACAGATGGGAAGCCACAACAAAAAGGCTCCTGCCAAAATCACACCGAAAAATCCCACCGTCAGGATACGCATCGTATTCCAACGGATATTTTTCTTTTTTTGTCGCATGTTACTCTCCTTTATCTATCTCTATGAATCCTGTTTTAAGATTTTGAATCTATCATAGCACATCTGACAGACAGAAAAAAGAGGCAAGGACAATCCTATCAAATTCCATTGCCCTTGCCTTTTATAACATTCACTCTCCAATATTTTCCTGCGACACTGCTTTAGGAGCTTCTTACACTTTAAAGCGGTAACCCACGCCCCAGATGGTCTCAATATACTGTGGATTTGAAGTATCCATTTCTACCTTTTCACGAATCTTTTTAATATGAACGGTTACCGTTGCAATATCCCCGATGGATTCCATATCCCAGATTTCCCGGAAGAGTTCCTCCTTCGTATATACATGGTTCGGATGACTTGCCAAAAATGAAAGCAGATCAAATTCTTTCGTTGTAAACGTCCTCTCTTCTCCATTGACCCACACACGCCTTGCGGTTGTATCGATCTTCAATCCGCGAATCTCAATTACCTTATTGGCCTCCATCATGCTTCCTGTTAAGCGGTCATATCTTGCAAGATGCGCCTTAACCCGCGCCACTAATTCGCTTGGGCTGAATGGCTTGGTCATATAATCGTCTGCTCCAAGTCCCAGTCCCCGAATCTTATCAATATCATCCTTCTTCGCCGATACCATAATAATCGGTGTATTCTTTACGTCCCGGATCTGACGGCAGATATCAAATCCATCAATTCCCGGAAGCATCAAATCCAGAATATAGAGATCATAATCTTCGTTCAGTGCCTTTTCCAGCCCTTTTTCTCCATCATTGGCAACCTGAACCTCAAATCCGCTAAGCTCCAGATAATCTTTCTCCAGTTCTGCAATCGCTTCTTCATCTTCTACGATCAATATTTTACTCATGAATTGGTACCTCCTGATATTTTCTTATAACAAAGTACATTGTCGTTCCCGTCTCTTCCCGACTCGTTGCCCAAATCTTTCCACCGTGATCCTCAATGATCTTCTTCACAATGGAAAGTCCAATTCCGCTTCCGCCCTTGGACGAATTTCTAGACGCATCCGTCCTGTAAAAACGGTCAAATATATTAGGCAGATCTTTTGCTGCAATTCCTTTTCCGTTATCTTCCAGTTCGACCTGTACAAAATCGCCTACATCTTTGACTCTCAGATTAATCTTCCCTTTTGGTTTATCCATATATTTCAGCGAATTATTCACAATATTATGAACGACTCGCTTAATCTGTTCTGCGTCCGCAATGATTTTTACATTGTCTGCAACATAGTTGAAATATCCAAATTCTACATTCCGCGATTCCATTTCCACCGCCAGATCTTCCGCGCAGTCATCAAAGTACGCATTTACTGACAACGTATTGAAATTATACGGGATACGATTTGTATCAATCTTCGTATAGAGCGTCAGCTCATTGATCAGCGTATTCATTTCTGTCGCCTTATTATAAATCGTCCGAATATAACGCTCCATCTTCTCCGGTGTATCCGCCACTCCGTCCATAATGCCTTCTGCATATCCCTTAATTGTCGTCACCGGAGTTTTCAGATCGTGGGAAATATTACTGATCAGCTCTTTATTTTCTTTATCATATTTGATTTTTTCTTCCACGTTATCTTTCAGGCGCTTCCGCATATCTTCCAGATCTCGGCAAAGCTGACCTAATTCATCATCCGACGTTGGATTCAATTCAAAATCCAAATTTCCTTCTTTAATATTCTTTGCGGCCAGCTGCATCTTTCCAAGCGGCTGCATCACACCGCGATAAATCCAGAAAATCAAGAGAGCCGCGGTAAATACCAGTACCAAAATCACACAAAATACCATACTTACCAGAAATTCTTCTACTTCCGGAATCATATTACCGACATCTGATACGATATAGGCGCTACCTTCATCGCCATCTCTATAAAGAAAGTCCACCTGCTTTACCAACGCCTGAACTTCACCGCCAAGATAGACGCCATTCTTAGATGTCGATTCAGACTCTCCATACTCCGGAAGCTGCAAAATCACATGATCCGCCTCTTCCATTTCCGTTCCCACATAGATAATCGTATCTTCTTTCCGCACCAAAAGATACGATTTCTTACCTCTTAACTTCTTGTTGAACTCTTCCAGAGATGTCGCATCCTCCATTTTTTGCGGACTCTTTCTAGCCATCTCACTTAATTCCTTGTAGGGTTTCTCCGTCACCTGTGAAATCACCGTCATAGAATTAGAAAAACTTTCCACAGTGGTCCCAGATATCTCGTAGGCCTTATCAATGGCGCTCATCTGATACCGTCCCATCACACACAGGATCGTAACGCTTAATAACACCGGAATGGTAATTACCGTAATAAAAGCTATAATCAATCGGGTTTTCAATTTCATAATCTTCGCCCTCGTCATTCATCATAATACATGTGTAATTATACCACGCATGTCGAAAAGGCACACGAAAACCCATATAAATATTTCTTAAATTTCTGTAAAAGTAAATTCGGGACGGAGTTTTTTGCAAAAAACTCCGTCCCGAATGAAAATTACCCTGTCCCTTTTTTAAAGATATTTTCTTAAATTATCCACTTTATCCACTTTTTCCCATGGAAGATCCAGGTCATTTCTTCCGAAATGTCCATACGCTGCTGTCTGTTTATAAATCGGTCTTCTCAAATCCAACATCTTAATGATACCTGCCGGTCTCAAGTCAAAGTTCTCTCTTACGATGTCTACCAGCTTCTCTTCGGAAATCTTACCTGTGCCAAAGGTGTCAATCATAATAGAGGTCGGATGTGCCACGCCGATTGCATAAGACAACTGGATCTCGCATTTCTTTGCAATTCCTGCCGCAACAATATTCTTTGCAACATAACGCGCTGCATACGCCGCAGATCGATCCACCTTCGTGCAATCCTTTCCAGAAAATGCTCCTCCGCCATGACGCGCCATTCCACCGTAGGTATCTACGATAATCTTACGTCCTGTCAATCCGCTGTCGCCGTGAGGACCACCGATCACAAATCTTCCTGTCGGATTAATGAAAAACTTGGTCTGATCATCCACCATTCCTGCCGGAATAGTCACATCAAATACATGTTTCTTAATATCTTCGTGAATCTGCTCCTGCGTAACCTCTGGATCATGCTGGGTAGAGAGTACGACAGCATCTAATCTTGTCGGAACCCCTTCCTCATCATACTCTACCGTTACCTGTGTCTTGCCATCCGGACGAAGATATGGCAAGGTTCCATCTTTTCTGACTTCTGTCAATCTTCTTGCCAGCTTCTGTGCAAGTGCACTTGGATAAGGCATCAGCTCTGGCGTCTCATCAGTCGCATAACCGAACATCATTCCCTGATCGCCAGCTCCGATCGCTTCCAGTTCCTCATCGGACATCGTGCGCTCTTTTGCTTCCAATGCTTTATCTACTCCCATAGCAATATCGGAAGACTGTTCATCGATTGCTGTAATCACACCACAGGTATGTGCATCGAATCCATATTTTCCACGGTTATATCCAATCTCATCTACCGTATCTCTTACAATTTTCTGAATATCCACATATGCATTCGTGGTAATCTCTCCCATAACCAACACGAGTCCTGTTGTAATTGCAGTCTCACATGCCACACGGCTCATTGGGTCTTGCTCCATAAGCGCATCCAGAACTGCGTCCGAAATCTGATCACAGATCTTATCCGGATGACCTTCGGTTACTGATTCGGATGTAAATAATCTTTTTTCCATCTTTCGTTCTCCTTTCACACCAGTTTGGGTGTCTTTTTGTGCTTTCTCTTTGGACAGATCCTTGCAGCGAAAAAAACAGTCCGCTTAAGCGGACTGCTTTATATTCTCTATAAATCAATCCTCTTATTGTTCGATTACTCGCTCAGGTTGGCACCTTCCACAACATGGGGTTGCCGCAGCTTCTCAGATCCTTTGTATCTCCACTGCTCTGAATAAGAGAAAGTCTTATTTATGATTCGTCTCCCGTACATCTTGTATATGTACGCCTAAGACTCTACACGCTTTTATTCGTATTGTCAATACCTATTTCCCTAATCAATCGGAAAATCTAACTAACCTTCCGCAATCAACCGGAAAGTCTACTAACTAACCTTCAGTTTGAACTTCTGAATATCCCGTTCTGTCTCAACCTTTTCGATCACGCCGCCAAGACCGCGAAGCTTCTCTTCAAACCGCTCGTATCCTCTCTGAATATACACGATGTCATCTACGATTGTAATTCCATCCGTTGCAAGTCCGGCAATGCAAAGCGCTGCTCCCGCACGCAGATCCGGCGCGCTCACTCTTGCTCCTGAGAACTTCTCCACGCCTTCAATGGTAGCAGAATTGCTCTCAACCTTCACATTTGCTCCCATCCGAGCAAGCTCATCCAGATATTTGAAACGATTTTCAAAAATACTCTCGGTAATCGTGCTGGTTCCCTTACAAAGTGCCAGCGTCACACCAATCTGAGGCTGCATATCCGTTGGGAAGCCAGGATATGGCAATGTCTTTACATGGGTACTGGTCAGATCCCCTTTAGAAACCACGCGTACTGCGTCGTCAAATTCTTCTACTTCACAGCCAATCTCTACCAATTTGGCAATCGTTGCTTCCAAATGCTTTGGAATCACATTTAATACGGTTACGTCACCCTTCGTTGCCGCAGCCGCAAACATAAATGTTCCCGCCTCGATCTGGTCCGGAATCACAGAATACTCCGTTCCATGAAGGCGCTGTACTCCACGGATCTTAATTACGTCCGTTCCTGCTCCTCTGATGTTGGCTCCCATACTGTTCAGGAAGTTTGCCACGTCAACAACATGAGGCTCTTTCGCAACGTTCTCCAGAATTGTAATCCCTTCTGCCATCGTTGCAGCCATCATCACATTGATCGTTGCTCCAACACTTACCACGTCAAAGTAGATATGCTTTCCAGTCAGGCGCTCTGCCTCTGCCATAATCTTTCCATGCTCAATATCCACTTCCGCGCCGAGCGCCCGAAATCCCTTCAAATGCTGGTCAATCGGTCTGCTTCCAATATTGCATCCTCCCGGAAGCGCTACCTCTGCACGTTTATATTTTCCAAGAAGCGCTCCCAAAAGATAATAGGACGCCCGAATTTTCTTTATATAATCATACTCGATGTCAACATCAGTAATGCTTTTTCCATTAATTTTGACAGTATGTCTGTCAACCCGATAGACGTTTGCTCCGATTCCGGCAATGGCATCCAAAAGCACATTGATATCATTTACATCCGGAAGATTGTCAATGGTTACTGTCTCATCTGTCATAATTGCTGCTGCAAGAATTGCAAGTGCCGCATTCTTTGCACCGCCGATCTCCACTTCTCCTACCAGCGGATGACCGCCTTTTATAATATATTGTTCCATATTGCACCTCAATATTTGCTCTAATTTCCAATCATATTCTAGATTATTATATCATAGAATCCATATTTGTAAAATATTTTTTACATTTATGTAACTAATCCGTAATATTTTACCAGTTCCAATACCAATCCAATATTCTTTATGTATGCAATACGTCCAGCACTTTCTGAATCGTATCTTCCAATCGCAAGCCATCTTCACAGATCGTAATATCTGCATATTTTTCAAACAACTGCACTCTCTCATCGTACAGATCTTTCAAGGTCTGTCCGTCTCTAAGCACAACTCCCCGGTTCTTCGCGTTTTGTATTCTTCTATTTATTGTATCATAAGATGCCTGAAGATATACAATCGTTCCGATTTCTTTGTAATGTCTCATTGCATTCTCACAATATACCACACTGCCTCCGGGCGAAATTACTGCATGATGCACGTCAAGTTCTGCATTCACCCGATCCTCTACTTCGAGAAATCCTTCAATTCCCCGCTCGGCGATAATATCTTTCAACAGCATTTTTTCTTCTTCCTGAATCAGAATATCGGTATCGACAAAATGATACCCCAGCCGTTTTGCAACGATTACTCCCACTGTACTTTTACCAACTGCCGGCATTCCGATAAATACAATATTATCCATATAGATGCCTCCCCTTTTGTAAAATTACAGCCCAGCCAGCCTGATATTCCCCGCTGAACCGTCTATATATTCTATCATATGCCGCAAGACACCGCAAGGAAACATTTACAATTAAATAGCGGTAATCGTTGTTCATAATCACGAAAAAGGCAACGAAAAAAATAATCGCTCACAAAACAGCGATTATTTTTCCCTTCTTTTGTCAGAAATATTTCTTTCTTCGTGCGCGTTCTTCCTGCCTTCTCCTGCACAATTCCTGATAGGTCATTACCTGAATCAGATCTTCAAGCTGTTCCTCCTCCCAGATTTCATCCAGTTCTTCCTCTTCCTGCACCCGCTTCCCAATCCGCCTGCACAAAAGACGAAGCTGCAGAAGATCCGGGCATTCATCATACATCATACTCGCCGTATATTCCAGGCGGTCACACTCCTCTTCCACGTATGGAAGCAGACGCTTTGCAGTCTTAGGATACAAGCTCTTCATATACTCATAATCCCTGCGGTTCTTTTTCTCATCGTCATACATAAGCGGCATAGGATACACCATATAATAAGGCAACCGTTCTTCCATTTATAGCCACACTCCCACCAATACTGCTCAATGTTAGTATATGCATCTCTATCCTCTTCGGTCACTTTGCACTGCTTCGCTTAATACGCCTTCTAACTCCAACAGCTTCCGTTTTCTTTCAACGCCTCCGGCATAACCGGTCAAGCTTCCCCCAGCTCCCAAGACTCTGTGACACGGAACAATCACAGGGATCGGATTATGCCCAACTGCACCGCCTACCGCCTGCGCCGACATGCTGACACCCCCTCGTCTTTTCGCGAGCTTTGCCGCTATTTCTCCATATGTCCTCGTTTCTCCATAAGGAATTTCGCAAAGGAGCTCCCACACTTCCTGCTGAAAACTTGTTCCAATCAGATGAATTGGAATTTGAAGCTTCGGCTCCTGACCGGAAAAATAAAGATCCAGCCAGCATTTCACATCTTTAAAAAGAGGAAGCTTACGCTCCTCATATTCGCTGCCTAAACCACGGGCAAAATACTTCTGCCCCTCAAACCATGCGCCAGTCAGCCCTTTATCATCTGCTGCCAGCAGCATCTTGCCAAGGGGTGATATATAACTGCTAACGTACTCCATAGTCTTCGCCCTTTCATCCATTCATTTTAACAAGAGCCTTGCACCATTTAGGCGCAAAGCTCTCCCTTTATCTTTTCTCTTCTTTTTCTATTCGCTTATCAGGCTCTTTCGCTATAATGATGTGCTTCTTCCAACATCATATCTTTTACCTTCATCAGTCGAATCTGAGAACTTCTTTCGTTCTCATCCAGCTTCATGGTAATATATTTGATCGTTTCCTGAGCCTCCGGAATCGTCACATGTTCCAACGCATTCACACGGCGTCTGGTCTTTTCAATTTCCGCCGCCATCAGCTGACATGCTTTTTCCGTCTCTGCAAGCTTCAACATATCCGGCAAAATATCTGCCAAAGACTTCACTGCACCATCCAAATCACTTGATGTAAATGCAAATCCATAGGAATAGATATCATTTGCGTCTGCAGTTCTTGTCTTTGTCTCAAAGACTGGAATATCAACACTCATAACATTTTTTTGTCCCACAGAAAGACTGACCTCCTGCTTCGGCGCCATCAATGCCGTATTCAATGTCGCTTCATCCATACCAGCTTTTGCAATGACAAAATTCTTGTTTGCAGAAAGGATTCCGGCCTCTACTTTTTTACGAAGTGCCATATTCTCCTTCACCAGATCCAAAAACTGACGCATCAACTCATCTCGCTTATCCTTCAGGAGTTTATGTCCCCTTCTGGCGGTGACGAGTTTTTTCTTGGTTCTAGTCAATTCCATTCTGGTAGGAGTAATCTGCTTTTTAGCCATCTTTACCCTCCTTCTTCGAGCTTGGAGCTTACGCCCCTATGCAATTCTTACGCCATGCTCAGCTCGAAGCCGCTTCGCGTCTTCTCGCTGTGGGCAGTCGCCCTATGCAACTGTACAGAAACATCCATTTACATGCAAGCATGCAACGGCTGTTTCTGTACATCTGCGCATGGCTTATTGCTTTCCATAATATTGATCTAAGAATTTATCGTCGATACGTTTCAGCTCTGCTCTAGGAAGCATTGACAGGAGTCTCCAGCCAATTTCTAGTGTCTCTTCAATAGAACGGTCTGTGTTGTATCCCTGGGATACATATTCCTTCTCGAATGCTTCTGCAAACTCAGCGTATTTCAAATCAATTTCGGTTAACGCCGCCTCGCCGAGGATGGTCATTAATTCTTTGGCATCCTTACCACGAGAATAAGCTGCAAACAGCTGGTTCATGGTATTGGAATGGTCAGCTCTGGTCTTTCCTTCGCCGATTCCCTTATCTTTCAGACGTGACAAGGATGGCAGTACATCGATCGGCGGCTGTAAACCTTTCCGGTATAACTCACGGCTTAAGATTACCTGTCCCTCTGTAATGTATCCTGTAAGGTCCGGGATTGGATGAGTCTTATCATCTTCCGGCATGGTCAGAATTGGAATCATGGTAATACTTCCGTTCTTTCCTTTCTGGCGTCCGGCTCTCTCATACATGGTTGCAAGGTCTGTATACATATATCCTGGATATCCACGACGTCCAGGCACTTCTTTTTTCGCTGCTGAAATCTCACGGAGCGCATCTGCATAGTTGGTAATATCCGTCAGAATAACCAATACGTGCATATCTTTTTCAAACGCCAGATATTCTGCTGCGGTCAGCGCCATACGAGGTGTGGAAATACGCTCTACAGCCGGATCATTTGCCAGGTTGATAAAGAGAACGGTTCGATCAATTGCTCCGGTCTCTTTAAAGGATTCAATAAAGTAGTTAGACTCTTCAAACGTAATACCCATGGCCGCAAATACAACCGCGAATTTCTCATCTGTTCCACGCACCTTTGCCTGCCTTGCGATCTGCGCAGCAAGCTGTGAATGCGGCAGACCAGAACAAGAGAAAATCGGCAATTTTTGTCCACGTACCAGTGTATTCAGTCCATCAATCGCAGATACACCTGTCTGGATAAACTCCTCTGGATATACACGTGCCGCCGGATTCATAGGAAGTCCGTTGATATCTCTTCTTTCCTCTGGTAAGATCTCCGGACCATCGTCAATCGGACGTCCCAATCCATCAAAGACACGCCCCAGCATATCGCCGGATACGCCAAGCTCCATGGTTCTTCCAAGAAAACGCACCTTACTGTTACTTAAGTTGATACCAGCCGCATTTTCATAAAGCTGTACTACGACACTGTCGCCATCCACTTCCAGCACCTTACAGCGGCGTTTTTCGCCGCTTGCAAGTTCAATCTCTCCCAGTTCGTCAAAGGTAACGCCTTCGACACCTTTTACCATCATCAGCGGTCCGGCAACTTCCTGTATAGTTCTATATTCTTTTGGCATGGTTAGAAGTCCTCCTTCCCGATCGTTCCTGCGATTTCTTCTTTTAACTCACTCATAATCTTCTCGTATTCGGTCTCGATATTCTCAACTGCCGTATACTTGTAACGGCCGATTCTCTCTCTAACGTCCATCACCAGAAGCTTTTTCATGGATGCGCCTTTCGCAAGCGCTTCATTTGCCTGATCGTAGAATGCAAGCACCAGTTTCATCATCAGATACTGTTTCCGAAGCGGGGTGTAAGTATCCACTTCATGGAAGGAGTTCTGATGCAGAAAGTCCTCACGAATCGATCTTGCAGCTTCCATTTTCAGACGGTCAGACGGTGATAATGCATCCATACCTACCATCTGAACGATTTCTTCCAAAGCCGCCTCTTCGGTCAAAAGGCTCATCATTCTCTGTCGGTCGCTCATCCAGTCTTCTGCAACCACACTATTAAACCAGCCCTGCATATTGTCAAGATACAAAGAGTAACTGGTCAGCCAGTTAATTGCCGGGAAATGTCTCTTATAAGCCAACGCAGAATCCAGTCCCCAGAATACTTTTACGATTCGAAGCGTTGCCTGAGATACCGGTTCTGAAGTATCACCACCCGGAGGAGATACCGCTCCGATAACGGATAAGGAACCTTCTCTTGCATCTTTTCCAAGAGACTGTACACGTCCGGCTCTCTCGTAAAATTCTGCCAGACGAGAGCCTAAGTATGCCGGATAACCTTCCTCACCAGGCATTTCTTCCAAACGACCGGACATCTCTCTAAGCGCCTCCGCCCATCGAGAGGTGGAATCTGCCATAAGCGCTACGGAATATCCCATATCACGGAAATATTCTGCAATCGTAATACCTGTATAAATAGACGCCTCACGTGCTGCGAACGGCATATCTGAAGTATTGGCAATCAAAACCGTTCTTTCCATCAAGGAACGGCCTGTTTTTGGATCCTTCAATTCCGGAAATTCATTTAGAACGTCCGTCATCTCATTTCCACGTTCTCCGCATCCAATATAAACCACAATGTCCGCTTCTGCCCATTTCGCAAGCTGGTGCTGAATCACTGTCTTACCACTTCCGAACGGTCCCGGAACGGCTGCCACTCCGCCCTTTGCAATCGGGAAGAAGGTATCAACGACACGCTGTCCTGTTACAAGCGGTGCGTCAAGCGGCAGCTTCTTCACATATGGACGGCCTTTACGAACCGGCCATTTCTGCATCATCGTCAATTCTTTGTCCCCATCTTTTGTGGAAACGACTGCCACCACTTCTTCTACCGTAAATTCACCGGCTTTGATTTCCTTCACCGTACCAGCCACACCGTACGGTACCATAATTTTCTGTTCCACAACAGCGGTTTCCTGAACGGTACCAAGCACATCTCCTGCTTCTACTTCATCTCCAACCTTTGCCACCGGAACAAATTCCCATTTTTTATCTCGCTTCAGAGATGCAACCTCAACTCCACGCTGCAGGTTATTTCCTGAAATCTTCATAATATCGTCAAGCGGACGCTGAATTCCATCATAAATGCTTGTGATAAGGCCTGGTCCCAGCTCTACGGACATTGGCGCCCCAGTGGATTCCACCGGTTCTCCCGGTCCCAGTCCTGATGTCTCTTCATATACCTGAATAGACGCCTCGTCACCGTGCATCTCAATGATCTCTCCGATCAGACGTTTGTCGCTGACACGTACAACGTCGGACATGTTCGCGTCGCGCATTCCGGACGCAATTACCAGCGGTCCTGCTACTTTTTTAATTGTACCTGTACTACTCATAACGGACAAATCACACTCCTTACTTTTTATTTTCTTTTCTTATGCCATCTTTCGGCTTAGTCATCACCAAACAGAATATCAGAGCCGACGGCTACTTCTACAGACTTCTTAACGCCTGCAACTCCTGCGCCGGTATTTCCTGCGATTCCCGGTATCTGAATAATTGCCGGTATCACCTGATCCTGATACTTTGCTGCTTCTTGTTTCAATTCCGCCATCCAGGCTTCTGTAATATAAATAATTCCATATCCTTCCGCCGCAAGCCTATGAAGCAATTCTACGGCTTCTTCATGGGCAGTTACCGGAAACGTATCAAGCCCCAGAGCAGCGAAGCCGTAGATGCTGTCATAATCCCCAATGACTGCTATCCTATACATACATCTCCCTTACCCTTTCCCGGATGGATTCTTCCGGTAAATCGTTTTGTTTACCAGAAAGGATGATCCGTACCGTTTTAATCTCGTTCTGTCTTGCAATTACATAGGCAATGACCGGCCCTATCGTAAATGCATTGTATTTCTGCGGACTAATCGTCTCAATAATACGGTTGTCACACCAGCGCTCAAATGCGGATGCTGATTCCGCCAACGCTTCCGCTCCTTCTACATAGGCTGTTCCGCGCAGGTAGTCACAGATTGCATCCATCCCGCTAAGAGCGGCTTTTGAAAGCTGATCTACGCTGATGCTGTCACATTCCGCCATCGCCCGCTGCATAAATTCTATTGATTTTGCGGTCTTCTGTGATCGCACGGCAATCTTGATATCCGCCACCGCTACCGTAGACTCTGCATAGTCTCGGATAATCGGCTCCCCGGATACTTTCCCGGCTTCATACACCGCTTCAAGCGCCGCTTTGTCGATAATCACATCGCACAACTGACCGTCTCCGGTCTGAAGCAGTTTCTCATAAGCTTCTTCCGCTGCATGCTGCATCTGCGCCGGAAGCTTGCCGAAGTTCTTCTCCTGTATAATTTCCAGCATCTCTTTTCCGGGGATCTTGACATCCTCATAGAAAATATGCCGGTTCTTCTCCTGCGTACACACCGCCTTAATTGCCGCCTTCAGATTGTGAAACAGTTTCGGATAGGACAATACATCAAAGTTTTCCATTCCAATGGACAACTCCTGTACCACTTCCCAGATTTTCTCTTCTTCTCTGGTCAGTATAGCTTCCGCATTTCCGGCTGTCTCACTGTCTCCCCAGCCCTTTTCTTCCAGAAACTGGAGACACTGCCTGTAATCCTGGCAGGCAATCAGCTGATCGATGGTACTGTTGGAGAACAGGGAAACTTCCAGAGCCCTGATTCGTGCGACCGCATAGGTATATTCTTCACTCATGGGCGCCTCCTACAAAAATAATAATCGATGTACCATATCGGACAGTTCGTCTTTCTTCGCGTCGAGCATTGCTCTTAGCGTACAGTTCTCTTCAATTCCGCCATAGGCAAGAACGAAGCCATTTTCAATCGGCCTTCCCTCTTTGGACAGGGTCAGCGCGCCGCCGTTTTCGCGTGCCACCTTCTGTATCTGTTCTTCATACCCGGAAGGCATTCTCTGCAGATCCTTTGCAGAAAAGAAAATTTCCCCTTCCTCCGGCAGCATGTACCTTACAAGAATTTTCAGCAGCATGGCAAAATATTCTTCCTCTTCCATGCCGGAAAGCTTCTCATATGCCTTGTCAAGAACTTCTGCAATCACTTCCTGCTTTGCCGCAAGAAGTTTCGTCCGTCTCTGTAAATCAATGGACGATGCCGTCCGTTCCTGATAACGCTGCACATCTGCTTCCGATTTTCTGGAAATGCTTTCGCGCTTCTTTTCGGCCTCTTCCTTGGCGAGGTTTATCATTTCTTCCGCCTGCCTTTTAGCTTCCGCAACCTTTCCATCCGCCGCGGCCTTCGCTTCATTCAGGATCTGACTTTTCATCTTATCTAATCCAGTCATAGCCCTCGCACTCCTTTTCTTTTCCTGATTTTTAAACCTGAATTGCTGTTACAGACAGAATAGAAATCAGGAGCGCCAGGATTGCATATGTCTCAACCATTGCAGGGAACAGCATTGCTTTACCGAACTGATCCGGTTTTTTAGCAACGATGCCGATTGCCGCTGCGGAAGTCTTTCCCTGATGCTTTCCGGAAATAAGACCCACAATACCAATCGGAAGACATGCCGCTAAAATCAGAAGTCCTGTCTGCGGATCAATCTGTGCTGCGCCGCCGCCAAGAAGACCAATTTTAGAAAGTGTCAAGAATCCAACCAGCAGACCGTAGATCCCCTGTGTACCAGGCAGAAGCTGCATAATCAAAACCTTTGCGAACTTACTTGGATCCTCTGTTACAACACCTGCTGCCGCCTGACCTGCGATTCCTACACCGATTGCAGATCCTGCTCCTGCAAGAAATACTGCTATTGCTGCACCTAATAATGCATATACAAGACCTAAATTATCCCAAATACTCATAATATGTTTTCCTCCTTAAACATGTTGTTTCTAAAGCTTTATTCTGCATTTTCGCTTTCCTGAATGGTTACGTATTTTGTATCAGATTCAAATGGCTCGAATGGTTTTCCACCGCCTTCGTAGAATTTCCCAAAGAATTCCACAAACTGAAGACGGTTGGTGTGGACATATGCGCCCAGCAGGTTAATTGCCAGATTCATTGCATGACCGATAATAAATACCACGATAAACAAAATCACGCCTGCCACACTCTTTCCAAGCATACTTCCCATCTGATTAACAACGGATGCAATAACTCCGGTTGCCAGCCCCAGCGCCAGCAAACGAGAATAAGACAGCACATCACTTAACCATCCCGTAATGTTATAAATATCATACGCTCCTAACGCAAGTCTTAGAGCCGGATTCTTGTTCGCCCTTCCTGACATCAACAAAAGTCCAACCGCTCCGCCGATTGCCAGTACCTTTGCCGCCACATTGACCGCTGGTGGGAATGTAATCTGCGCCTGCGCGATGGATGCAAAAATCTCTGACGGAATCAGCATTAACAAAAGTCCGATCAGAAATGCATACCAAAGAACTACATCGCAGAAGAAATCCAGAATCTTTCCTGCCTTAATTTCCATATAGCCTTTGATTCCCAGACCTACAAACAAGTGAATCACACCGAATGCCATTGAATAAATCAAAAGCTTCATTGGATCATTAAGCGGTGCAAACCACAACGGCTTGATTGTTACCGGATGTCCGAAAAATGTCTTAGACACAACATCCACCACATCGCCGAAATATCCACCGAACAGAATGCCCCACACCATGGTGGAGACTCCGCAGAACATAAACATTTTCAAAGATTCATGCATCCCCTTGCTCATCCGCGGGAATTTCTTTAATGCAATCAGACAGCCGATTGCAATAATTGCGCCATAAGCCGCGTCAGACAACATCATTCCAAAGAAAAACACATAGAAGAATGACATAATCGTCGTCGGGTCAAATTCACCTTTGTGCGGCAGACCATAGGAAGCAACCACACTTTCCACACTTGATGAAAAACTATTGTTCTTTAATAACGTCGGCGGTTCTTCATCTTCCTTTAAATCTTCTACATCTACTGCGCAGTCATACCGATCTCCAATCGCTTTCTGAATCGCCGGTACGACCTTTGCCGGCACATAACCACTGATCACAAACGTTCGCTGCGACTGTGGAAGCGTACCAAGCACCTCATACTTTTCTGCCCGGATGCGATAGTAATCGCTGATCACTTTCAGCTTCTCCCGGTCCTCTTTATAGCCCCGAATCGCATCTTCCGTATCTGCAATCTCCGACTTTAGCTTTTGAATCTCTTCCTCAAGACTTTCTTTCGCCTCTTCCGGAATCATTCCGACACTCTGAGCTGGTCTGGAAAATCCACCGCTTCGTAAGACTTCCTCAACCTGTGCTTCTTCCTGCCTTAAACAAAAAACAGCCAGATAGGCCGCATCTCTGTCACTGCTGATGATCTGCACATCCACAGCTTCTATCTCCGGAGCTTTCGCTGCAATCTGCTCATATACAGATTCCAGGGTTGTTCCGCCCGGCATAGTTCCCAAAAGCATTGCCACTTTCTTCGTACCTTTCGCATCCATCGGTACATCAAGTGCAAGCCACGGACTAAGCGACTCGATCTGGTTCTCCAGTTTCAAAATACCAGCTTTTTTCTCTGCTATCTCTTTACTATATGTCACCAGCAAATCTGCCGTTTCAATCACAGTGTCCCGTTCGGAAACCACCTGATTAAACGCATCTTTTTCGACAAGTTTTTTGCCTTCCAGCGAGGACAACATCGACTTCTTTTCCGGTTCATACGTTTCCAAAACCGTCAATGCCGATTCTGCCAACTGCGCTTTTCTTTCAAAGCTTACTTTGGCTTCCATAGTGTCCATCTTCTCAAAGCCGTCGTCCACATCGGCGATCTGGTTCATCTCCATGATTCCCAGAGCCTGTATCTTTTCCAAGATAGCCTTACGGTCTTTTTTCAGCGCGCAGATACTTATTCGTTGCATCTGCAATACTGCCATAGCCACATCCCTCCTTTACCTGTTCAGCCTTCTTCAGACGAGAGCCTGCATTACCGCCTGGACTGCTTCTTTTTCTTTCCCAAGCGCTACGTCCCGCATTGCTGCAGTCTCTTGCTCCACTTCCACCGCTTTTTGCTTCGCCAGGTGGTCTGCAGCTTCTTTTGCCGCCGCAAGCGCCGCTTCCGCCTTTGCTTTTGCATCCATTTCCGCCTGTTCTTTCAATTCCCTGGCTTCCACAGATGCCTGTTCAAGGATATCGGTACACTGTGCATCCGCTTTTTTTATCATTTCTTCAGCTTCATTTTCCGTCTCCTTGATGGTTTTAATGGTTTCTTCTACCATTTGTTCACCACCTCTCTTGTTGTTGAAAGTATCTGTAGTTAGAATTATAATATGCTTTTTCCAAAAAGTCTAGGAATTTATTGTTTCTTTATAGTTTTAACCGCGTGTTGCACATATAATTAACCAAATAATCAAACAATTTCTTCTTATTATAAATAGGGGTTCTATTCCCAATTCAGTTCATGGAGATGCCCCTCTAAATTCATCCCTGCAAATTCATTCTGCCGAAGAGCTTCATAGAGAACAACCGCAACGGAATTTCCAAGATTCAAAGAACGGATCTCCCCCATCATCGGAATCCGCACACACGTATCCTTGTGATGAACCAGAATCTCTTCCGGAATACCGGCACTCTCTTTTCCAAACATAATATAGCAGTCCGGCTCATACTCCACTTCCGTATACACCTTCTGCGCCTTTGTCGTCGCCATATAAATCTTCGCACCCGGATTTCGTTCCAGAAAATCGTTATAGTCAATATACGTCTGTACATCCAGATCTTTCCAGTAATCCATGCCTGCCCGTTTCAGGCTTTTTTCATCCAGCCGAAATCCCAGAGGCTCGATCAGATGAAGACGGGTATTGGTCGCCACGCAGGTGCGCCCGATATTTCCAGTATTTGCCGGAATCTCCGGCTCGTATAACACAATGTTCAGCATATTAATTCCTCCTCTTTTTATCTTTTGTGAATCCCTAACAGTTATACACTCTTTTTATATTCTTATACTCTTTTTCCTATACTCTTTTACACCAGATCTGTCTGATAAATCTTCCAAAGCTCATCAGGGGCCGGACGATCCAGATATCGAATCTCTTCTCCATTATGAATCAGCTTATCATGGCTGTCCGTAAGCGATCCAATGACGTTTGCTTTTCCTCCCGCCGCAAGAATCTGCTCCGCCAGTCCTTCTGCGTCTTCAGAAACTATCAAAAAACTTCCCACAGACGATAACTGATACGGATTCAGGCGAAAATACTCACACACTTCCACCGTCTCCTGCAAAATAGAAAACGCTTTCATATTCATATCAAGTCCTAATTTTGTTTCTTTAGAAAGATTCCAAAGTGCTGCAAGGATCCCGCCTGATCCAATCTGTCTAACGAAAGATACCTTTTCCCCTTCTTTCGTCTTCAATAATCCCGCCGCTTCCAACACACTCTTTGCAAAGAGTTCCTTCTGATAGGACAAAATTTGTTTCATAAAAGACGGTGAAAACCAGCCGCTAAGCTCCTGCTTCCGTTCTTCTGCTGCCTGAAGCATCCCACTCATCCCAAGCCATCCAGTCTGCACAATTCCCCATCCTGGCAAAATCTCCGGTCTGCTTCCTTCATCTGTAATTCCGGTTCCCGTCACAATCACTTCCGGTACGGTTACCACCGCTGCCGTTATGCCTTCTTCCTCTTCTAAGCAAATCCCATACTCCTGACACGTCTCCTGCAAAAGCTTCATCATCCCATTTCGCCGGGACTTGTACACATAGGGCGGCACACATACTGACGCTTTCACGCTGATGTCCGTCACCCCTTCTGCCCATAATGTATTGACGGCGGCAGCCAGGGCATACAGTCCAGTATTCTTGGACTGCCCATATGCTACCGCCGTGTCAGTTACAATTTTTCTTCCTTGTATCTCTTTTTTCATCCTCTTCCTCCTGTCACTGCGCAGATCCTGTCGCTGCTGCGCCACTTGCGTCTTCCTGGTTCTGGTTCGATGCTCCGCCCGCACTTTGGCTTCCCATAGCCTGTGCCTGAGTGATCGCCGCTGCAATCTTCGCCTGATCCTGTGTTACAAGAGCTTCCCTTACCAGTGCAGATGCCGCTGCATTTTCGGACGCTGTTCCCACTTCGACCACCTGATCACTTCTTGCGTATGTACTCTGATTGATCACCTCACGGCTGACTTCCTGTCCATCCTTATAGATCACCTTCCACAGCTGTGCCGTTTTACCTGTATGAGGACTTCCACTGTATTTCATGCTTCCAAGCGGCGCCTGCGGATTTTCCTGATAGACACTTCCCGCCTCCGCCGTTGTCAGCGTCTCGCTTTCAAACTTGATTGTTCTTCCTTTTTCCCTGGTATCTTTTCCGTAAATAACAAATTTCATCTGATTTGCCGCGTCAATCTCTGCCAGAATGCAAACTGGCGCATCGTAATTATTCTTAAACCGAAAGTCCAAAAGCCCGGTCGCAATCGCCGCATCTCTGGACGGTTCTACATAATTAACCAGCATAGAATGCGGGTGGCGTTCTACCACTTCCAGCTCTGCAAGAAGCACTGCATTATAAAGGGTAGTCGATACCTGACAGATTCCTCCGCCAAAAGAATCTACCACCTGTCCGTTCTCATAGGAACCCGCCTCTACATAGCCATGCTCCGCATCATAAGGTCCGGTCTCCTGATATACGGAAATCTCTTCTCCCGGCATCAAAACCGTTCCATTTAAACGGTCTACACCATTTTTAAGATTCTGCCAGCGCTGCCCGCCTCCGGCATCGGTAGAAAAGCTGCCCAGTTCATCTTTGACGTCTTTCAAATCTTTTGCCATTACCTTCGGAAGTTCTTCTTTCAGCACCAATTCAACCGAGGTTTTTTTATGTATCCACTCGTTGTTTAAATAAGACTCCATCTGAGAGATGGACTTCTTAATGTCTATCGTCCTGCCTGTTTTCTCCGGCTGAATTTCCAGCGTCTCTCCCTTTTTCGTAAGCGCTGCATCCACCGCATGCGTACTAAGAGGGATTGCCTGTTCCTTGATCACTGCTTTAGCCATCTTATCATCCAACTCCAAGACTTCTTCTAATACCTTCTTTTCTTTCTCCAGCCTTCGAATCTTCCAGAACCTGCTCCACAAGCTTCCTTTGCTGCCATACTCCACCGCATGCTGGACCTGCTTGTCGAGATCTTTATACTTAAGACCCAATTCTCCCCAGGAAGTTTCCACGGATTGATCTTCGACTTTCAGCGTCACCTTCTCCTGCTGATCCTCCGCCAAATGCTTCTTCAGCGCCTCTTTCACTTCCTTTTGATTCATTCCGGAAACATTCACACTGCCGATATAAATATTCGGTCCCACTTCCTTTTCCGAATACCTTGACACATAGCGATACATGGCAGCCATTATAACAATCGCCGCCACTGCAGCCCCTAACGCTGTCAGCTTCAGAACAAGCAGCCGCCGTTTACGCCGTTTCATCTCTAGCTTCCGGCTCGTACTCTTGTGCTTTATCTTTCTTTTCCTGGCTTCCTTTCCTCTCTCTTTTCCCATCGGCTTTCCCTTTAAATAATTTCTTTTTGCTGCATCGGCTTCATCCGTCAACCTTATACCAGATACGGAATCACCATCGTCGCGATCATTGCTGCAATAACTAAAAGAATGATAATCGCCACGATCCTCTTCGTCTTCTTATTGTTAAAATTCATTTGTTTTCCTTCCTTGCATCCTGCCTTTTTGTATTTTCCTACATTTTATACTCTTTGCGTTTTTTTTGCAAGAAACAATCCCGATACTTCACAGGTCCTTGCCCGGTGATCAAGAGGGCTTCTTTCCAGATAATCAAACAGAATGTATCTGTCCTCTTCCGCAAAATATTCTATATGTGTCATCTTGCGCATTTGATTGCGGTCATAAGACGTGTAAGCCGGCAGATACCGGTGCTCCTTTTCTTCGCTTTCATAAAAGGCTCGAAGCACCTCTTTCTCCACCGGGTACTCTCCTGCAAAGGAAGGTCTCGTCTTTGCATTTTCACGCAGGTAATAATCATACGTAAGCCGCTCCCGGTAAATCTCCACCTTCTCTAGAAGAACTTTCCGAATAAAGGACAGCAAAATCTCATATCGGCTGCTCCGCTTGTGCTGTACGCCCAAAAGGCCGTTCATTTCATAGAAATGCCACAGATCTTCATACATCGCAAATGCCGATGGGAATTCTTCTGCCAACGCTTCTAACGTGTCTGTAAACTGTCCACTGTTATAGTATACTTCCACCATCTCTTCCACGCCTTTCAAAAGAATCACATCCTCATAGGACAGCCACTTTGTATAAAGTACCTCATAGGGTGGATCTGATTTGTGTACCAATCCATAATCCGACTGCTTTTCCTCCATATAGGAACCTTTGAGCACCTTCAAAAATCCAAGCTGCAGCTGCTCTGGGCGAAGTCTGTACACCTCGTCAAAAGAACGGGAAAAACTTTCTATATCTTCATAAGGAAGTCCCGCAATCAGATCCAAATGCTGGTGGATATTTCCGCCGGATTTGATCCTCTCAACCACTCCCTTAACCTTCTCAAAATCCATCGTCCGTCGGATAGCGCAAATGGTATCAGGATTGGTGGACTGAATTCCGATCTCCAGCTGTACCAGCCCCGGCCGCATATTTCCAAGCAATTCCAATTCTTCTTCATTTAATAAATCCGCTGCTATCTCAAAATGGAAATTCGTAATCCCCCGGTCATGTTCCTTTATATACTGCCAAATTGCCAATGCATGTTCATGGCGGCAGTTGAACGTACGATCCACAAATTTCACCTGTGGAACCTCCTGATCAATAAAAAACTGAAGTTCCCTCTTTACCAGTTCCAAATCCCGGAACCGAAGCCGCTTGTCCACCGATGAAAGACAGTAACTGCAGGAAAACGGACACCCCCTGCTGCTCTCATAATAAATAATCTTATTCCGAAATTTTTCCATGTCTTTATAAACAAAAGGAATGCAACTCAAATCCATCACTGGCCGCCATGGATTTTCTATAATCTTCTCCGTTGCCTCTTCTGCGCCGTCAAGATCTCCCTGTGTAGGCTCCCGTCGGAACGTAATTCCATCTATCTTCAAAAGCTTACAATCTGCTTCTTCCCAATCATTCCAATCCTTTTGATAAATCCGGCAAAGCTGTGCGAACGTTTCTTCTCCTTCTCCCTTCATCACACCTTTTACCGCCGGAAGTCTCTCAAGAACTGCCGCCGCATCATAGGACACTTCCGGCCCTCCCAGCCAGATAGGAAGATGGGGACAAAGTTTTGCTATTTCCCGAACTAAAGTCTCAACATATTCCATATTCCATATATAGCAGGAAAAGCACAATACATCCGGCTTCCTAAGATAAAGATCCCGAAGGATCTCATCTTTTTGCTGATTAATCGTATACTCTGCCAATTCCACTTCTTCCACATCCGCATATGCCTTTAAACTGTAGATGGCAAGGTTGGAATGGATATATTTTGCATTCACTGCCGCCAGTAATATCTTCATAATTCTTAATCCTCTTTTTTCCGTTGTATTTACTTCTTATTTTCCGACCGTGTTTCCGCCAAACTTTCCCGCTGCCGGTTGACATTTCTGCGAAAATACAGTAAAATAAAGTCTCGTGCAGCCGGGGTGTTAGCGGTACCTTGAACCTGCAATCCGCTATAGCAGGGGTGATATTGCGCAGAGGGCATGGCTTTGCAGAGCTGCCCTTGAAAAGTGGCGTTGAGGCCTGGGTCTTACGCGACGGAAATCTGTGAACCGTGTCAGGTCGGGAACGAAGCAGCACTAAGCAGAATCTTCCGGGTGCCGTAAGGGTGCCTGGACTGAGTTAACTGTCAAGGTAACGTCTGGGTGGTCATGTTCGAAGCGCAATGCACGTTTTAAATTGCTTTCATTTAAGAAACCGTCTTCGGTTTCTTTTTCTTTTCCCGCAATTCTTTGAAAAACTGCTTCATCATATGACTGCATTCCTCTTCTAAAACACCCGTCTCTAATTCCACTTGATGATTGAACTCCGACATCTGAAGAAGATTCAATATCGAACCTGCACATCCTGCCTTAGGGTTCATACAGCCTACGACCACGCGGGTCATACGAGACTGTACAATCGCACCGGAACACATCTGACAAGGTTCTAACGTCACATACATGGTGCACTCTTCCAGCCGCCAATCATCCATCTTTTTACTCGCCTTCTTAATCGCAATCAGCTCCGCATGGGCAAGTGTATTCTTGTCGATCGTCCGACGATTGTACCCGCGCCCGATAATTTTATCCTGATATACAATCACGCACCCAATCGGGACCTCGCCCAGGGCATATGCCTTCTTCGCCTGCCGAATGGCTTCTTTCATGTATTTTTCATCTTTTTTATCCATCCGTCTTATTCTCCATCCCTCTTATTTCCCATACTCTGTTCCATCAGCGTATCTGGTCTTCTCTTTACTCTGCGGCACCAATAGCCAAATTCTTCCTCTTCTTCGGATGAGGCGTCCGTATCCTTCCTATAAATAAATTCCGGAAATCCCATTGCTTCTGCCGCCCTTGCTTCCTGTGGATGATAAACTCCGGGAACACCAAGCCACAGCTGATCCTTGTATTCCAAGAATGCTAAATGGCGGTAATTATAACAGCCATGAAGAAGGAAACTATTGTTGGCCAGTTTCCATTCACATCTGGAAAGCCTTGCCAAATCTCTGCGCTGAATTTTGACACAATGAATCCTGCTCAGATTCTCTTCCTGCTCTGGTTCTATCTCTCGTTCGACAACATCCTCCTGCTCAGGCTCTATCTCCCGTTCGCCAATTTCTTCCTGCTCTGGTTCCATCTCCTGCCTAGCAGATTCTTCCGGCTCTGGTTCTGTCTCCTGCCTGGCAGGTTCCGCCTGCTCTGGCTCTTCCTCCTGTACGACGGCTTCCGTCTGCTGCGGCTCTTCCTGACAAATTCTCATCGTTTCCACATGCGCCGGCTGATCGTCCCATACCGCAGCATATCTGCGCCCCGCTTCACTTAACAGAACAATGCCTCGGATTTTTTCAAAATTTTCCGTTTTCCCGGTATCTTCTTTCGTATAGTAAAGGCGGTAATTAATGGCAGGGTCTACATTTTCTGCTGTCCCCTGCCATATTCCTATGCATTCTTCATTTTCTTCATAGAAAAGGTAAAGGTTCAGGCGATTTTCTCCCTGCATGTGCAGTCCTTTTCCATGAATATGCACCGAACACTCGCCTTCTCCTTGTTCCACCTTTACAAATCCTACATTTCTAAGCTTTTTCCCTTGATCATATTCGTATAAATAGCGGATCCATCGTTTCAATTTTCCACACTCGATTCTGGATTATTTACCATCATCTTATTCTTCCAATGCAGAAAATATACCACTATACAATTGCTTTCAGTTCCTGGTAGAGGCGTTTTGCAAAACCGTCCGTCATACCGCAGATATAATCTGTCACCAGCAAAATTCGCAGATACAGCCTTTCTGCCTCAGACTTTCCTTCTGCATGGTAATGATATGCCTTCTTATAATTGCTGGAAATAAACAGAATCATCCGTTCGTCAATAGAATTAAGATGCGCTTCCCGATCATCGTATTTGATTGCCGCTGTTACGAAACGCTCCAACAAATGATCCAGCATCACTGCCTCCTGCACTTCCATTCGGTAAATGGTCTCGGATGTAAACACCTCGCGATACGCCAAATCCCCCAGTAAATCCATTAATTGCTCTGCGAATGTCTGGTGAAACAAATCATGCCTGTATGTTCCTTCCATAATCGCACTATAATTGGAAGTAAACCCATATGTTGCGCAGTTGATCAGGAATCCCTGCACTCGGACAATCCAGTTCTTCACTGCATACTCTTCCGGATGCCCAAGATGACGCTCTTTCGCCACCTGATACAACTCTTTCAGCTTATCTGCCGGCAGAAATGTATTCTTCTCTCCGGTGAGATACCGTTCTTGCAATTCCTGCAATTCTTCCAAAAGTTGGTGAAAGCTAAGAAAGCCTTTTATAAATGCATCTTCAATATCCGCAGTCTTATAAGCGATATCATCCGCTGCCTCTAGGATATATGTCAAAGGATGTCTGGATCCGCAAGTCCCAGTCTCCTTACTGATCTCTTCATAAAGCTCTGCATCCGCCAGATAATATCCCAGCTTCTTATCCTTAATATTTCCAGATTTTGTATTGATTTCTAAAGATGAAACCGGATATTTCACGATCGTACTGAGTAATGCATACGTCAGATTCATACCATTTTCATCGACCAGATAATGAAGCTTGCTTACCAACCGAAGCGCCTGAGCGTTGCCTTCAAAATGGTACAGATCTTCCCGCATTTGCGGCGTCAAAATCTGATCCACCGGCTGTCCGTGATAAGTCAGACGAGACAGATTCCGCTCAAACCATTCTCGAATTGCACATTCTCCAAAATGTCCAAACGGCGGATTTCCAATATCATGGATCAATCCCGCACATTGAAGAATGCTACAAATATCTTCCTTCATCTGAGGCGTGAAACTCAAATCTTTCTTATAAACCAATATATTTTCACCAATATTCTGCCCCAAAGACTTTGCAAACGAAGACACTTCCAACGAATGGGTCAGCCTGGTTCTAATAAAATCGCTCTTATCTAAAGGAAATACCTGTGTCTTATCCTGAAGACGCCGAAACGATGCGCTTCCTATAATACGATGGTAGTCCTTCTCAAACTCACTTCTTAAATCGGAATTCTTTCCATACCGACCTTTTCCGGAACTGCTCCTTTGTCTCTTCGTCGATAACAATTGTTCCCAATACACTTGCTTCTCACCCGTTCTTCCACTCTAATCCAGATAAATCGGCGGCTCATAATCCTTGCCAAGAAGAGCCTTCTTGCGCTCTTGGTAACCCAGGAATGCCCACTCTGTCATATCGGTCCACGCATGTTCTGCACGGTCATATACCTGTACATATCCTATTCTTGTCGGATGCATCCGCACGCTGTTCGATTCATATTCTCTTCCGGTATACGGATTCACATCGCCGCGCTCTAAGTCTTCTTCTCCATCTGACACCAGGAATTCTTCAGCTTCTGCCTCACCACCAAAGGTTTCCTCATACTCTTCTCCATAAACACCGTACTCACCTTCTGGATAGAGTTCTTCTTCCCGCATCTCATCAAGATCCGCCTTATACCCTTCATCCAGCTCTGACTGTGGTCTTACCCGAAGTTCTTCCGGTTCTTCCTCCTGCGCATCTGCTGTTGTCGCAGAATCTACTTCTTCCTGTACCGGCTCTTTTACTTCCTCTGCTTCCTTCGCCGACTTAGATACTTTTTTCTTTCTTCTGCGCAAATAGGACATCAGACCATGCAGTTTTTCCTCCGCCTTTTCTTCCTTCACCGGCTGCTCCGTCTCTTCTTCTGGCTTTTCTTCTGACTTCTCTTCCTGACCTGTCTCTTCTGCTTCTACTGGTTCCGCTTCCAGCTTTTCTTCCACTTCTACTGCCATTTCTGCTTCCGATTCTAGGTCTTCTGCCGATTCTTCTATCAGCTCCTCCTCGTAAACTGGCTCTTCCTCGTAAACTACCTCTTCTTCGTAAACCGGCTCTTCCTCGTAAACTACCTCTTCCTCATAAACTGGTTCTTCTTCGTAAACCGGCTCTTCCTCGTAAACCGGCTCTTCCTCGCAAACTACCTCTTCTTCGCAAACCGGCTCTTCCTCGCAAACTACCTCTTCTTCGTAAAAGACTTTCTCGCCCTCTTTTTCCAGTTCATCCAATTCCTCATGGATATCCACCAACTCTCCAATTGTAATCTCTCTCTCCGGAACGTAGACTTCCTCTTTTTTAGCTGCCTTTGCAGGTGCCGCCTGCTTTGCTTCCGCCTTTTCTTCTATATGATTATTCTCTGCCTGGGTTCCATCTTCCAGAATGGTTAAATGAAATGGACAACCAAGGATTTCCGCGATCATTCGCATATCCTGCTCTTGGAAGTTATCTCTTCCAAGTCTCTGCGTCAGGTTCTGCCGGGACATCTTCTTTCCCGTACTCGCCTCTATCTTCTCCGCCAACTCCTTAATTGTCATGCCTCTTCGGCTTAAGATAATTTTGACTTGCTCTCCAAATGTTAAATCCAGCATTGTATTTCCTCCTTATTCAATTAAATATACTCACCATTTAGGATTTATCTTGCTTTTTGTAAATCTTTTTGTTTCTTGATAAACCTAAGTTTTTCCCTTTCATTATTCTAACAAATACTTAAAAACACGTCAACCAGGTGCCTGAATTCTTAATATTTTTCTAAAATGTTCGGATATGCAGCTTTTCATCTATCTCCAAATCCGTTGTACACACAGCAATTTTCACTTCCTTTGGCCGAAATTCATACTCCTTGTAAACATAATTCTCCCCATATTCTTCTGGTTTTCGCAAGAGTACCGGCTGCATTTTTTCATTCCACCCAATCTCAAATGAGCGTGTATCTAATCCCATACCTCTTCTGGTCGCCTTCATAAAACTTTCTTTTAATACCCAATAACGGAAAAACCATTCTGCCTGCTCCGTCTTATGCCCGGCAATCCATTCATACTCCGCGGGACAAAAAAATCTTTTTGCCATGGGAAGCCGGATTTTACGAACCATTTCCAAATCACAGCCAATCTTGCAACCTCCATTCACCTGAACGATCTTATTACTCTCCCCCACCTGGTCACTTGAAACTTCCCGCTCACTGCATGCACACAACACATATTTCCCCGAATGGGACAGATTAAAAGCCGACGTTTCCTCCACCCCGCGCTCTTTTTGCACCTTCTGCCAAAGCGCCCATGCGCCAACACTTCTTGCACGTCCTTTTGCATCTCGTATTCTCAGAGCCTTCTCCTGGCGCCACAAAGGCAGTTCCCGAAAATATTTCTGATACGTTTCTTCTATTAATAAGGGGGCAATTTCCGCCAAATACACACGAACCATTCTCTTCCTCCTTCTTTCTTTTACCTCTTTTAATGCCCGTTACCACTGCATCTATCCCCTGTAAGTCTCACTTATTATAATGCTTATTATTATAGAAGGAACTCCCTCCTTTTACAAGTTTCCCATAAAAAAAGCGCCCGCCTCTTCACAAAAGAGACGAGCATGTTAAACCCTTTACCAGATTCCCAGCATATGCTGCATACTGAGACTGACCAGGGTAATTCCAACCCAGCAGGCCAATCCCATCAGAATTGGCTTTCCTCCGGTTTTTACTAATTTCACAATATTTGTATTCAGACCGATCGCCGCCATCGCCATCACAATGAAGAATTTTGACAGTTCTTTCAACGGCGCAAAAAATCCAATCGGAACTCCCGCTGTAACTGCAACTGTTGTAATCACAGACGCCCCCACGAAAAACAGAATAAAGAATGGAAACACCTGTTTCAAAGAAACTTTTCCCTGCTCATTTCCTTCCTCTTTCTTCGCTCTCATAAATGCAAGCACCAGTGTAATCGGAATAATCGCCAGTGTTCGGGTCAGTTTCACCGTAACCGCTTTATCAAGGGTAGCGCTTCCCAATCCGTACATACTATCCCAGGTAGATGCTGCCGCCGTAACAGAAGAAGTATCATTTACTGCTGTTCCTGCAAAAATACCAAACGCCTCTCCGGAAGTCTGAGAAAATCCAATCGCCGTTCCCAGCATCGGGAACACAATTGCCGCCAGTACATTAAAGAAAAAGATCACAGAAATCGCCTGCGCCACTTCTTCATCATCCGCATCAATAACCGGCGCTGTCGCAGCAATCGCAGATCCTCCACAGATAGAAGAACCAACGCCCACCAATGTGGATATCTTTCCCGGAATGTGCATAACTCTGTGTAAAACATATGCAATAATCAATGACGTAGCAATTGTAGATACAATAATAGGCAACGATTGTTTACCCGTCTGTAGAATCACCTGAAGATTCAATCCAAATCCAAGAAGCACCACCGCATATTGCAGAATTTTCTTAGATGTAAACTTAATTCCACTTTCAAGATTCGTCTTGTCTTTTATCAGCAATGTGATAACCATACCAACAATAATTGCAATTACCGGCTCGCCAATAATCGGAAATTTCTTTCCCAGCAAACTAGATGGCACCGCAATACACAAACACACTAAAATTCCCTTCCAATTCTTTTTCAAAAAATCCATATCTTCCTCCGTAAATACACTCCATTTGTCTCCTTATGCATCATAACACATCTCAATCATTAAGTAAAATTATTATAATTTATTTTTTGATAAGTTTATGTTATAATTCGTTTTATCGGGGATGGAGTTTTTTTCATTTGTACACGTCCCCAATTAAGAATCACCCTGTCCCTATTTGCTTATTTTTCCAAGGAGGTCTTATGTTAGATAATCGAACAATTACCTTTTTAACAGTTTGCGAGGAAATGAACTTTACTCGCGCCGCCGAGAAACTTCATATTTCACAGCCCGCGGTAACACAGCATATCCAATATATCGAAAGCTATTATCACGTAAAGCTTTTTCGTTTTATTGGGAAAAAGCTTTTACTAACCGATGCCGGCAAACTACTTCGAGATACTTTGACATCCATTCACAATAACGAAATCTATCTGAAAGAACAGCTTACTTATCTAACCGACCAAAGAAAGCCGCTGCACTTCGGAGCCACTTTAACCGTCGGTGAGTTTATGATTGCACAACCGCTTTCTCAATTCTTGCACAATTACGAAGCCGCCTCCATTACTGTAACTGTCGCTAACACAAACGAATTACTTCAAAAGCTGGATAATGGATCCATCGACTTTGCAATTTTAGAGGGGGATTATCCACATCATCTTTATCGCCATCTCCCCTATACTGTGGAAAACTTTTTCCCTGTCTGCAGCCCCAATTACCAATTTACAACGTGCCCCCAGCGCTATCCCCTTACTCTGCATGACTTAATCGAAGAACGTCTTCTTCTTCGCGAAGAAGGTTCTGGCACAAGGATGATTCTTGAACAATCTCTGGCCTGCCACGAATTAAACCTTATTGATTTCCATAATATCATCACAATTGGAAACATGAACACTATCAAAGAGCTGGTACTTTCCGCCTGCGGCATCACCTTTTTATATGAAACTGCCGTAGAAAAGGAACTGCTCACAGGCCAGATCCAAAAAATAGAATTACAAGATTTTGATGTTCAGCACGAAATTTCTATTGTATGGAAAAAAGATAATCTTTTTGAAAAATCATTGTTTGAATTGTTTGCTCAACTCTTCGGAGACAGGGTCATTTCCAATTCGGGACAGGGTAAATTGTAGTTGGGGACGGAGTTTTTTTCATTTGTACACGTCCCCGACTACAATTGTTAACAATTAGTTCTCATTTTACTCACATTTTTATCACAGTTTTTGCATATACTATAATTGTTCAAACGAACAACACTTATAAATCTTTTTCATAACTTTTTCCTCAGGACTGCACTCCTCCCAAAACGCAGTCCTTTTTATGTCTATAATTATTAAAATTGTTAATTCGTTTAATTTTCAGCCAAAACAAATGCAGGATTACTGATGAAACTTGTAATCCTGCATTCTTCTTACAATTTGTTCTATACCCTTACAGTCTAACCGCAGTGATGTCCGCCACATTCATGATTTCCATGTCCGCCACAGTCGTGATCTCCGTGTCCATGTCCCTCTCCATGATGGCTGCACATCGTATCCGGATCATAATTCAACGTACCTGCCAGATAAGACTCTACCTGAGCATCCGCATCACCCTGAGCTCCTGGGAACAGCTTAATCCCAGCTTCTGCCAATGCATTTCTTGCGCCTCCGCCGATACCACCGCAGATCAGCACATCAACATTTCCCTCTGACAAAAATCC
Source organism: Dorea sp. ICN-14282 (assembly GCF_037890115.1). NCBI lineage: Bacteria > Bacillati > Bacillota > Clostridia > Lachnospirales > Lachnospiraceae > Dorea > Dorea sp. ICN-14282. Next base: position 500,109 of record NZ_JBBKBH010000002.1, read on the forward strand.
CGCCAACGCACCGTGTCCCTGTCCATTGGTGTCTACAACTTCACTTCCTACGATTTTTCCATCCTCTACCTCATACACTTTAAACTGTTCCGTATGTCCGAAATGCTGAAAAATCTGTCCATCTTCATAGGTTACTGCAATTTTCATATTCATTCTCTCCTTCTTTTTGCCGCCTTCTGCTGACGAATCTATTGCCACATACTCGCCGCCTTCAATCCGAAGTTCCAGCCCTTCCACCAGGAAACGCGCCAGTTTCTTCCTCGCCTCAGCATACAGCATCTGAACCGTACCGCGGCTGACCTCCATGGCTTTTGCGCATTCTTCCTGCGTATACGCCATATAGTCAATCAGGCGAATACATTCATATTCTTCCACCTTCATCACAATACTATGTCCCACCATCTTCCTTTGGTTTTCTGCTGCAAACCGGCAATATCCCGGCATTTTTAAGACTTTTTTCTTCTTTCCTGTTCTTGGCATCGTCAGCCTCCATTTATTGGCATATGTCAATTTATTTATATCTTACTCTTTTTATTTGCATATGTCAATATCGATTCCGCTTTTCTAAATATTCTACTTTTTCTGCCCTTTTAATTATTCAGTGGCGACAGCACAACCTCATTTGCCTCACGGCTCTTCTTCACGTCGATGATCCGTTGGTTCCTGCTTCCGCGGAAATGAAGGGTCACATCCTTCTGCGCCTCTACAAACCTTCCGTCCACTAAAACATCCAGATAGGACAGCATTTCCTCTGTTACATCCGTATACACCCTTCCTCCCGAAACCATATCTACATCATAAAGATAACCGGAATAGCACCAAATATCCTTCTCCGGATAGGTCTCCCTCACCCGGCGCAAGAGTTTTACCAACTCATGCTGATTCTCTGGCTCGAACGGTTCTCCTCCAAGCAGTGACAATCCCTGGATATATCCCGCTTTCAAAAGATTGATTATTGTTTCTTCTGTTTCTTCTGTATAGGGATTCCCATATTGAAAATCCCACGTCTCCTCATTAAAGCATCCTTTGCAATGATGTCTGCACCCGGATACGAATAGGCTCACTCTCACGCCTGGTCCGTTTGCAATATCACACTCTTTTATATTTCCGTAATTCATGGCATGTGCCTCCTTCCCCTAACAGGCCTCACGATATGGATTCAGGGTCTGCCTTCACCGGCAGACCCTGTTCCTCTTAGCTCTTACATTCTATCTCTTACAGTTTTCTTTATTTTGCTCTCTCTACAGATGCAGTACGCGATCCTTGATCTCCTGCGTACGTCCCTGATTCCAGAACTGTGTTCCGATGTAACCGCAAGTTCTGCGGGCTACAAACATCTTGTTCTGATCACGGTTTCCACAATTTGGGCACTCCCATACTAGCTTTCCAGACTCTTCTTCCTGAATCAGAATCTCTCCATCGTAACCACAGCATTCACAGTAGTCACTCTTCGTATTCAGCTCTGCATACATAATATTATCGTAAATGAACTTCATCACAGACAATACCGCCGGAATATTCTCCTGCATATTCGGAACCTCGATATAACTGATCGCTCCTCCCGGTGACAACTTCTGGAAATCTGCCTCAAACTTCAATTTCTTAAATGCATCGATTTCCTCTGCCACATGTACATGATAGCTGTTCGTAATATAATTTTTATCGGTAACCCCTTCAATCACGCCAAAACGCTTTTGGAGACATTTTGCAAACTTGTAAGTCGTAGACTCCATCGGTGTTCCATATACAGAATAGCTGATATTTTCTGCCGCCTTCCACTCTGCACACTTATCATTCAGACGCTGCATTACCTTCATCGCAAACGGACTTGCTTCTGGATCCGTATGGGATTTTCCAAGCATCCGCATACACATCTCATATAGGCCTGCATATCCAAGGGAAATCGTAGAATATCCTCCAAACAACAGCGGATCAATCTTCTCCCCTTTCTTCAGTCTTGCCAACGCTCCATACTGCCACAAAATCGGCGCCACATCAGAAATCGTTCCCAGAAGACGTTCATGGCGGCAGCGCAGTGCACGGTGGCAAAGCTCCAAACGCTCATCCAGAATCTCCCAGAACTTATCCATATCGCCTTCAGAAGAACAAGCAACATCCACCAAGTTAATCGTCACTACGCCCTGATTAAATCTTCCGTAGAACTTATGGCTTCCATCGGCATTTCTCTGAGAATCTTCTACCGTCAGGAAGGAACGGCATCCCATACACGGATATACTTCACCCTTCTTCAGTTCTTTCATAATCTTCGCAGAAATATAGTCCGGTACCAGTCTCTTTGCTGTACACTTTGCAGCTAATTCTGTCAGATACCAATACTTAGAACCTTCTGTAATATTATCTTCATCCAATACATAGATCAGCTTCGGGAACGCCGGAGTAATCCATACTCCCTTCTCATTCTTCACACCCTGCATTCTCTGTACCAGAACTTCCTCAATGATCAGTGCAAGGTCGTCTCTCGTCTGTCCTTCTTCCACTTCGTCCAGATACATGAACACCGTAACGAACGGTGCCTGACCGTTACAGGTCATCAACGTAATCAGCTGATATTGAATCGTCTGAATTCCACTTCTTACCTCTTCCCGAAGTCTGCGCTCTGTCACCTTATCGATGATAACCTCATCCATACTTTCACCGCATTCCTGTCTCTCTGCGATAACATTTCTTCTGATCTTCTTTCTGCTGATATCCACAAACGGCGCCAAATGTGCCAGTGTAAAGGACTGTCCTCCATACTGATTGCTTGCCACCTGTGCCACGATCTGAGTTGTGACATTACATGCAGTAAAGAAACTATGTGGTTTCTCGATCAAAGTCTCGCTGATAACGGTTCCATTCTGAAGCATATCTTCCAGGTTAATCAGATCACAGTTATGCTCTTTCTGTGCAAAATAATCAGAATCGTGGAAATGAATAATTCCTTCCTCATGCGCTTTCACAATCTCATCCGGAAGCAAAATACGTCTAGAAAGATCCTTGCTGACTTCTCCCGCCATATAATCTCGCTGCGTAGAGTTAATCACCGGGTTCTTATTGGAGTTTTCCTGATTCACTTCCTCATTAATGTGTTCAATCAAAGACAAAATTCCGTTGTCCGTTGTATTGGATTTTCGATTCAATTCTCTTTTATAGCGATAGCGAACATACTTCTGCGCCACCTCATAGCCGCGCATCTCCATAATTCCGGTCTCTACCATGTCCTGAATGTCTTCTACATTCACTGCATGCATGATCTCGTTCACCTGATTCGCAATATTATCCGCAATTGCCATAATCTGATAATCGTTCATTCGGTGAAGCTTGTCTACTTCCTCATTTGCCTTTCTGATCGCGTTTATAATCTTACTCAGGTCAAACTCTACTTCTTCCCCGTTCCGCTTGATTACGCTTGTTTTCACTTCCATATCTGCACCATTCCCTCTCTTATTAGTTCTCTATACACACCATCTATACTAAATATAGGAGAAACTCATCCGTTTCCACACTACATCTTGGGCCAGTTACTATCATACAACAAAACATTCGATTTGGGAAGAGGGAATTTTCTCTTTTCCTGTTTTGATATTTATTTGACATTTATTCACAAAAACATAAAAAACAATCATCGAATCATCATAGAAAAACATAAAAAGTTCTTTCTTTTATCTATGTCTTTTCCCCATAATAAATAAGATAATTGACGTATACATATGCCCATATGTAAATAAATACTAAAAAGGAGAAAGACATGAAAAGAAACCCAAAGAAATTGCTGACCTGGCTTCTTCTTTGCAGTTTGCTCTTGGGCAACCTCTCTTTTCTGCCTGCTCAGGCAAAAGAAAAAGAGGACAAAGCTGTTCATCTTGACGCTTCCGAATACGGCGTCGATCCAACTGGGGAAAAAGATAGTACAGAAGCCGTCCAAAAGGCACTGGCAGCTGCCAAAAAGGAAGAAGAAAAGGGCCAGAAGGTAGTACTGGAATTCCCGCGGGGCGAATACCAGATTTACAAGGACAAAGCAGAAGTCCGCAACTACCACACCTCCAACACCAACAGCTTGGAGCACCCGCAAAAGACGATCGGAATTCTGATTGAAGAGCATAAGAACCTGACCATTGACGGAAATGGTTCCCTCTTCATGATGCACGGCAACATGATGGCACTTGCCGTTGTCAAATCCGAGAATATTAAGTTGAAAAATTTTTCCTGGGACTTTGAAGTACCAACCGTTTCCGAGATGACCATTACCAATATGGGATCCGAAAATGGTTCGGACTACACCGATTTCTACATCCCAGACTGTTTCCCGTATATCATTGAGGGAAATTCTATTAAATGGACCAGTGAAAAGAGTCCTTACACCGACCAGTATTACTGGACAGAGACTAACATTCACCGTTCCTATGCCGTTGTTGCACATTCTCCAGGGGAAGAGATGACACGAAACTACTGGACCGACGGCAGGGGAAATCCATTTAGCAATGTTCGTTCTATTACCCAGCTTCCAGACGGCGTTGTCCGCATCAGTTACGCTGGAGCAAGACCGGACATGCAGACACTTGGTATGGTCTTTGAACTTGCCAGCAGTGCAGTACGTGAAACGGCAGGCGCATTTACCTGGGAGAGTAAAAATGTCGATGCCGAAGGGCTGAACGTACACTTTATGCACGGTTTCGGATGGCTGATTCAGATGAGTACCGATGTCTCTTATCGAAACTGTAACTTTATGCCAAGGAAAAACTCCGGCCACATCACCGTAAGCTACGCTGATATCATCCATGCTTCCGGAGCTGCCGGAAAGATCACTATCGAGGGATGTAATTTCTCTAATTCCCACGATGACCCGATCAACCTGCACGGAACGTTCACCAGAGTCGAACGACGCAAAGATGACCATACACTGGTACTGAAATACATCCACCAGCAGCAAGGCGGATTCCCGCAATATCACGAAGGTGACAAGGTAGCATTCTTCACCCGTGATTTCCTGCAGCCGCCAACCGGACAGTCCGACGAGGAAAACCTCTATACCGTAGAAAAAGTTCTCTCCGAACCTACGGATACAGACGGACGAACCATGGAAATCAAATTCAAAGAGGCTCTGCCGGAAGACTTGGCAGACCAGATTGGATGGGAACCAAAATACGTTGCTGAAAACGTTACCTATGCCCCATCTGTATACATCAAAAATAATACATTCAAAAATGTTCCAACTCGTGGAATCTTATGTACTACAAGAAATAAAGTTGTAATCGAAGGAAACAAATTCCTTAACATGTCCATGGCAACCATTTTCTTATCCAACGACTCCAATGAGTGGTATGAATCCGGTCCAATCCGCGACATGACGATTCGGAACAACGAGTTCTATATTAAGAGTATTGGAAGAACAGCCTGGGACTATGCGCCGGCAGTCTATGTACACCCGGTTACCAAAGGCGGACGACTTCCAGGTGAAGACACTCCAATCCACAAGAATATTACCATTGACGGAAATACCTTCCATATGGATGTGGATACGGTTGTTTACGCAGAAAGCGTAGAAAATCTCACCTTTACCAACAACAAAATCCTGCGTACCAACCCGGATATTTCCATCGAACTTTCATCCGGTTCCGACTCCGGGCAGATGAAAGTCGGCGAAACACTTGCACTTACGACCACGAAAGACGGTGATAAGCACGAACGTGAGCAGGACAATGCCTTTGAATTTACAAGCTGCAAGAATGTTACCTTAAAAGGCAACACCTACGATGATGGATTGAAAAAATATGCCGTACTTCACAACATGAGTACCGATAACATTCATAATGAAGATACCGATATCCAAGTGATTGAAAATGACCGCAGACAACCGGTAAGCGATCCTGTATCCACAGTATATTATGCAAGCAGCGCACCGGAGATTATTTCTGTTGATCACTCCGGAGTCCTGACCGCTAACAAGAGCGGAACGGCAGACATTTATGCATACTACATCTGGGATGGCACCATCGTCAAATCCAATGTTCTGACACTGACTGCCGACGGAGAAGGTTCCGTACCAGACAGTATCAAGATTCAGGAGCCACAGACTAACGTATTGAACAGACTGACGGAAACTTTGGATCTGAACACAGATGCCGATTCTTCCGGAAGTGTTCGCTGGTCTGTCCTTGATTTCCAAAGTGGAAACCCAAGTGATATTGCAACAATCGACGAAAACGGTGTCATGACACCAAAACAAAACGGAATCGTATGGGTTCGTGCATCTGCCGGAACCAAATATGATCAGATTCCGATCATTGTATCTCTGCCTGAGGTTGCAGGTATTGCTCCTGGATTTACCATGTACAATCCAGACCCATCACACTACACACTTGGCAAGGATTCTCTGAATATCACCATGCAGAAAGGTGACTTATACCAAAGCGACAACAGCGTAAAGAACCTACTGTTGTACAGAGGCTCTTTCGACCGCAACAATGTCTGCACAACCGTGAAGGTTGACAACCTTCCAATCAATGAAGGCGGCCAGTGGGATACCGCAAGCTTCTTATTATTTAACAACGCGGACAACTACATTTCCGTAGGTAAAAAATCCCACAAAGCAGGGATTGCTTCCGTAGAAGAACGAAACGGAACTGCTTCCGAATACGATGGAGACGCCGCACAAAACGCAGTTTCCAGCGCATACCTCGGATTTATGAAACAAGACGATACCTTAACACTCGCTTACAAAACCGACGGTGAGTGGCAGACAGTAAAAACCTTCGATGACGCTTCCTTCCTCGGATCATGGTTCAGCATTGGATTTGCCGCATGGCACACCAACGACCGTGGCAAAGATGTGACCTTCTCCGACTTTAAGGTTGGAACCGCTGACCAGGGATTCGACGCTGTCTCTGCCGGAACCGCGCTTTCCATCGGCGAATTTACCAATACGGCTCCGACTGTTTCTGACTTGAAATTTGATGGAAACGATCATAAAGTGGGCGAAGAGGTATCCGTAGACTATACATTTGCGGATGCTGACTATAACAGAGAGGGAGCAACACTCTATCAGTGGTCTTACGAAGAAGACAAAGCTACCAAAGAGATCGTCACTACCCAAAAGAAATTCCGTCCTACCACGGCAGGAACACTCACCTGTACCGTTTATCCGGTTGATGAACATGGTACTCCAGGAAAAGAGCCAAAAAGTGTCTCAACCGAGATCGGAAAAGGTACTTTGGACTTAAGTCTCGATCTCCTTCAGGCGAACGGGGTCAACCTTCTCAAAGACGGCAAACAGGATTATGAACTTCTGATCCCTGCCGATCTTGCCAAAGTAACCCTTGACTATCGCGCACTGATGTCTGGCGAAGGAAAGACAAAAGTTTCTCTGAACAAAGATGAGGTATCCAAAGCTAACGCAGATTCCCTCATTCTGGATGTTGCAGATAAGGATGTCATTACCCTCACAAGAAGCGCCGATTCCGCAGAGGATATCACCTATACCATCACGGTAAAAACTGTAGAAAGCAACTTTACGCAGATCCAGAAAATCGAAATGCCGGAAGCCGGTCTTTCTGTTGACACCTTCGATCAGAACGGTTACACGACAGCAACCAAAGCTGCAGGTTCCTCCTTACTGATCACAGCGGACAAGAACCTGATCGGTCACGTCGAAGTAAAATGCGGCGCTTATAGAAAAGATGTCCCGCTAACCGAAACGGAAACCGGATATCAGGCTTCTGTCTCCTTTGAAGACGGACTGAACAATTACTATGTACAGGTATATGGAAAAGACGGCATTACTATGACACAGCACATTTTAAATGTCATCTACTTGTCAGACTTTGTGCCGGACAAACCAGAAGTCTTCTTTACCCAGACAATCAAGGAAACCGAACACGGAACGATTATCTCCAGCATTGACGGTGAAGAAATTCCATATGGCGCTTCTGTTACTTACACATTTGCAGCGGACGAGGGCTATCACCTGGAAAAAGCTATGGTAAACGGCAAAGAGGTGACCGTAAAAGAGGATGGCACTTATACTATCGACTCCGTATTAAAGGATCTTACCATCGAGGCTGTATTCGCTAAAGATAAGACGCCTGAACCTGAATCTTTCACTCAGACGATCAAGAAGAGCGAACACGGAACGATTACTTCCAGCATTGACGGTGACAAAATCCCAGCTGGTTCTTCTGTCACCTATACATTCACACCGGATAAAGGCTATCATGTAGAAAAAGCTATGGTAAACGGCAAAGATGCGACCTTAAAAGAAGATGGTACTTATACCATTGAATCCGTATCAAAAGATCTTACTATCGAAGCCGTATTCGCCAAAGATAAGACGCCTGAGCCTGAGAAACCAGGAAAGCCAAAACCGGAGCAGCCAGGAACTCCGAACAAGCCTGGCAAACCTAATAAACCAGCCGGCCAGAGCAAACCAGGTTCTTCCAGCTCTGAGAATACTGCAGCAAAAACCGGAGATCCTTCTCCTGTTGTACCGTTCATATGTCTTTTGGGACTGAGCGCAGCTGCAGCTGGCATGGCTTACTACCGGAAAAAGCAAAAATAGATTTTTTCAAAAACAAACGTATAATGAAAAAAACCGGCGGGGCGCTCTTTATAAGAAGCGCCCCGCCGAAGTTCTTCATACGGATACAAATATATTCATCTTCTATGCTTTTTTATTTGTTCTGTCTAGATACGATTTCCCGCGTCGTATCCTTCGCGCATATTGCGATAGCCATTCTTCGTTCTGTTGGCATCTCCAACCACAACCACTTCACAATCGCAATCTGCAAGTTCGGCTTCCAAAGGATTATAACTTCTTACACCCATAGCATTTGCTACCATGTCTACGTGTTTAAATTCCACTGCTTCTCCGTCTTTCTCCGCATAAACAGCTCCCTCTTCCACCTTCATCAGCTTGGTTCCGCTAACGATGCCCGTGCCATCGCAACATAATCTGCTTTTCCATCACGCAGCAACGCTTCTGACATATGGATATGGCCAAACCAGAAGAGCAGGCAGCTGTTGCATGTTTCCTCGCCTCCGATGACGCATCCTACATGAGCGGTGAAACCATTTTCAATGTTGGTGGATGGGGAATCTTCTAAAAATTAATATACTGCAAACAATTGTAAACAAAGGAAGGTATTAGCTATGAAGCGCACAAAACAAGAATGGAAAGAAATTAATGACCGCATCATGTATGGGCTTCGCCCAACACAGTTCCCTGTAGCGATAAAATTTATTAAAACTCAGGAAGAATTTGATGCGATCCCAGACATCTGCTACTGTGAGAACAAAGCTTCTGTATGTAAGTTAATCAGTATGGCTGCCTATTTCCAGGAAACTTTCGGTCTTACAAGAGATCATTTTTCAGGCCCATACTGTGCTATCAACAACGGGTGTATGGCAATTGATCAGGATTACCTTGACGGAAGTATCCTCTACCGCAAACCACCCCCATGGCACCATGAGCAGGAAGACGCAAAGAAACACATTGCCGAAAATGTAAAACTCCTTCCAGAGACCCCTTACGAAGGTATTGTATGTTCTTCTCTGTCCAACTGTGATATCGAAGAGGCCGATGTAATCTCTCTGCAGCTTCCTACTCAGGCAGCATTCCATCTGCTCGCTGGATACGTAGAAAATGATTACGAAAAACTCTATTTCCCATTCAGTGGTGAATCCAACTGTGCAGACACCTGGATGTACACCATGAAAACAGGAAAACCGGGTGTCTCTTTAGGCTGTCGCGGCGATCGTGCAACCGGAGCCCTTCAGTTCGGAGAAGTTCGCGTAACGATGACAATCGATGCATTATTGAAAGCATTAGACGGTATGGAAACTGTGGAGAAAAACGGCATCGGATATCCGTATAATCCAGTTTGTTTATACAAAAACCAGTTCTAATGCACAAAACTATTAACACTCCTTCTATATTAATATAGGAAGAAAGGCGATGACCGCAGAAATCCATTCTGCCAGTCATCGCCTTTTTGAATATTACTAAAGTCCCAGACACACCTTTACCTGTTCGATTTCCATTCCGAGGATCTCCGCAACCTCGGCCACACTCTGCAATTTGTCATACAGCCTTCGCACAGAGGCTTTCTCCTTCTCTGCCCATCTTGTTTTCTGATCTTCTAACTGCTGAGTCTTCTCCTCTAGCTCTGTTTTCTGATCTTCTAACCGCTGTGTTATCACCTCCAGCTCCGCCTTTTTCTCATTCAGCTGTTGCGTCTTTTCGCCTAGCTCCGCCTTTTTCGCCTCCAACTCTGCCTTTTTCTCATTCAGCTGTTGGTTTCTCTCGCCCAGCTCCACCTTTTTCGCCTCCAACTCCGCCTTCTTCTCGTTCAGCTGTTGCGTCTTTTCTCCCAGTTCAGCTTTCCTCTCACTCAATTGCTGCTTCTTCTCTTCCAATTCCTCCTTCTTCTTGCTCAGCTCCACCTTCTTCTCTTCCAACTCCGCCTTCTTCTCATTCAGCTGTTGGTTTCTCTCTCCTAGCTCCGCCTTCTTCGCCTCCAACTCTTCCTTCTTCTCACTTAGCTCCGCTTTCTTCTTCCCCAGCTCTGTCTTCTTCTCTTCCAACTCCGCCTTTTTCTCGTTCAGCTGTTGGTTTCTCTCTCCTAGCTCTGCCTTCTTCTCTTCCAACTCTGTCTTCTTCTTTTCCAATTCCTCCTTCTTCTTGCTCAGCTCCACCTTTTTCGCCTCCAGCTCAGTCTTCTTTTCTTCCAGCTCTTCCTTTTTCTCCCCTAGCTCCGCTCTCTTTTGTTCAATTTCTTCCTGCATCTCGTCAATCATCAACTGTGTCGTATTCCGATCCAACTCCAACAATTCTTCTGAAAACATCCGCATCACCTCTTCTACATTACAGCATTGTTGATACGCAGTTTCATACATCGGTCTGAATTGCGGAAATTCCTTAATCAACTCTAGAATCTTTTCCGGATCATCCACACTCAAAAATGTTAACCACGCATCTTGTTCCGCTTTTATTTTACTTGTATTTTGTGGGAATTTTGACCGATTGTCAAGCGCTTTGCGAAAGATGTCCAAAGGAATAAAAAGATATTTCTGAAGAAGATCAAGCTCTAGGTCTGTATTGGATTTCTGCTCGAAATAATGAAGATAATCATTGGGAAAACGATGAAAAATTCTGGGACTTTTCTCAAATAGCACAAGCGTATAGACGCCTTTGATATCTTTATACGTGAAGTTCTTTCTCCTGCTGCTTCGGACACGCTTATATTGACGAAGCAGCAGATCTGCGGAGTAACAAGCGCTTCGTTCTCCGGGAAACAGATAACCGATTTTCTGAATTTCTAAATTCACAATCCCGCCGTCCTCCAGCTGCACCACCATATCCATCGTAAGCAGCGAACTTTCATCTGCAATTCGGGATCCGTCCAGCGGAAGCACCTCTAATATCTTCACCCTCGTCCCAAGAAATAATGACAAAAATGCTTCTAGACGCTCCGGCGTCGCATCCGGATCAAAAATCTCTTTGAAAAATCCATCATACAGGAACTTGATTCCCCTAACTCCGGTACAAAAGTCCAGAAATTCCTCTCTTTGTTCCTCCGTCCAGGATTGAAATTCCTCATCCATCGTCCGATTTTCCCTAATCTTCAAAAGAATCGCCTCCCGATCCTGAATCATGGGAAAATGCTGCTGTAGTTTTGTTTGCATAAACGCACCCTCCTTATCTGCTTACTTAAAATTGTCTTTTCATTACGGGATAATTTTCGATTCTGAATTTCCGAAATGAGATGCCTTACGGCCTGTAGAATAACTGCAGAATGAGATTTCTGCTGAATGTGAAATAAAGTATAGCAAAAAAGTACCTTAAATGCAATCCTGAACTTCCCGAAAGAAGAAAAACAGAATTTTCTGAAAGGAGAAAGCACCGCCCAAGCGGCTAGACCAACTAAAAAGAGACCGGAACTCCCTTGCAGATGATTCCCATCCCTAAGGTTTTCCCGGTCTCTTCTTACTTTTTCATCCTGCCAAGCCTCTTATGAAGCCCAGCAGCCTATTGTGCTCGCTTTCGCTTTCTCGCACACTTCATGCCTTTTGGCACGTTTTATACGCTTACGCGTTTTTCTTGCGGCGGATCATCACTGCGATGACACCTGCTGCTCCGAATGCTAACAATACCAGCGGAACGATTGGAGATACGTCTCCCGTCTTTGCTACGCCTGGTTTGCCAGCCTGGCCGCTCTGTCCACTCTGGCTTCCAGCCTGTCCGCCCTGTCCGGATCCTGTACTTCCTCCTGGTCCCGGAGTCGGTGTTACCGGCTTCAGAGCAGTCATTGCTGCATTCAATTCATCTAAGGCCTTCTGAATCTCGTCTTCTGTTGCCTTGTCATTTCCATAAACCGCTTTTGCACTATTCAATGCATTCTGAAGTTTCTCATAGCTGTCCTTGGTGTAACCATTTGGACCAATGTTCTCCGCCTTTGCAATTGCCTCACCCAGCTCATCGCGAAGTGATGGTGCATTCTGTACGCTGATTGCAATCTCTGCAGATTTTCCGCCATAGGTTACGGTTACCTTGCTCATATCCTCGGTAAGCTTGGTGTCAAGAGACGGCTCAAATGTAAAGTCGTTCTTGGTATCCTCACCGTATGCTACTTCAACAGTTGACAAATCGCTGTTTGCAAGCATCAGTACCAGACCTGTCGGATCAAAGGTCTCGCCTACTTTGTAGGTTGTCTTTGCCGGTCCTGTCTTAACGGAAATAGTCTCCAATACAACAGGTGCTTTCTCAATCTCGAAGTTCAGTCTTAACTCTCCAGAATAGTTGGAAATACCAGTTACAACAGCTGTTGCTGTTCCAAAGTCAGTATTGTTCTCATAAGCTACCTTGTAGTCAACACCATAACGAAGCTTCTCGCCTGTCTCCTTGTTGGTCAGAACAAGCTGTTCTGGCTTCAGGATAACCGGGTTCTCAGCATTCACATATGGAACTACCTGCTTCTCAATCGGAGCTGCTTCTATCTTCGCGCCATCTGCGATATCTGTTGTCTGTTTTACCGTTCTAAGACGAAGCTCAGCAACCGCCATGTGCTCATCCGCTCCACTATCTGCAACGGTATGAACTCCTGTCAGACGCACATATTTCGCATGGATTGGTTCATTAAATTCTGCCAGCATCCAGCCTACTTCATCAGTATTCCAGTTGCCTTTGGAAATCTCTGTCCAATCGGTTCCTTTGGTACTATACTCTACCAGATATTCAGATACACGTCCATTTCCTCCATTTTTTACTCTTGGATAGTAACGAAGTGCATCTAAGGTTACCGCTTCTACATCCTCGTCTGCCACGGACAGTGTAATCCGACGATGCTCAAGCTTTGCCCCTTCTTTCTTGTCATAGTTTGTATGCCAATGGGTATTCGCTTCTTTATCTTTTACAAGTTCTGCCGGTCCTTCCGTTCCCTGGCCTTCTAAAGCATTTGCACTTGCTGCTTCTACTCCCATCTTATCGATCGGATAATCTCTGGCATCATCAGCCGGTGCTAATTCTCCATCCTGATCCAGATTGATCACGAATTTATTTCTCGTCATATGATCTTCGGACTCGATAATCAGCACTTTCCGGTTATCTACCACCGGAAGCTCTGTAACTGCCGCATTTTCAAATGTCTCGTAGGTTACATCTGCAATAATTGCCGGTGTATTGTAAGTTCCAGCTTCCAAAGCGGATTCTGGTACTTCTTCTCCATTGACACTTAACTTCGCAAGCTTCGCGCTCTTGTATACCGGGTAATCACCCTGAGCCAGTTTCAATTCAATCTCGGTAATTCCGGTACATGGCTTCTTACCGCCACCAAGCTGAACGTCTTTATTCTGAATCTTAAACTTAATTGCAGTTACCTCAATCGGCTGATCCAGCTTGTATGTATATGGTGTTACATAATCTTTCTCGGTACCGATAACCTCTTTTGCCTCTACCTTCCTCCAGCCTGGATCTTCAAATCCTGCTGCACTGTTATCGGCAATATAGATCTCTGTCGTACCGGCATCCGGGAATACGATATCGGTATTATTTCTTGCGAAATGAATGGTAATCTCACCGATTCTCTGAGCGGTATCATAGCCCATAACAATCTGTGCATCTTTGTCACCATTCTTGGACGCTGTCCAGTTAGTCCATGCAGTCGGATTGGCTCCTCCGCTACCGTTTTCTCCCATCGCTGTCTGACCATCGTTCACCGCTTTTAATGTATCAGACTGCTGCTCTTTTGGAATATCCTGTTCCAGCCTTGCAGCCTTGTCAGAAACACTTGCTCCTATGGTAACCTTTTCTTTCTGTGCACGAACAGAAGCTGTCACCTGAATCTCCTGACCCAATACGTTAGCCTTTCCATTTACAGCAACGATTCCTTCTTTTGCAAAGGCATCTTTCTCTGGAGCTTCCCATTCTACCGGGAAGGCTGCGTCAAGCACTTCTCCATTTGCCAGTACCGCCGGACGTGTCTCCGGAAGATCCGGTTTCGTTCCCGTTGGAATCGTTACGGAGTAGTTGAGAAGACCGCCGATCTGATCGATCATGGTTACATTGACGGATACTTTATGCTTTCCGTCTACCACACCATTGACAACGAAGGATCCGGCTACTCCGATCTGCTCCTGGCTGATCGCATTCCATACAACCTCCTTATTCTCTGCACTTCCATCTACATAACGAACTTCGATCTGTTTTGGAAGTTCCGGCACATTACCAACCTTTACATAATAGTGCTTGGACATGAACAGACTATCTGCCTGCTTCTGCACCTCTCCGCCTTCACCAGCTGGAGTCGTCGTAATATTCACCGTTGAACTTTCCAGGCCTTTGGCTGTTGCTGTTACCTTAATATTTCCTGCCTGCTTGGTAGACTGTACGATTGCCAGCACCTTGCCGCTAAATGCAGTCTTGTTATCTGCTTTATAAGGATCGTGGTCTGGAGAATTTCCATTGTCCACACCTACTAACACACCGTCTCCTTCTACCTTGAAGGTTACGCGGTCCTTTGCATCCGGCACGATGTTACCTTCTGCATCTGTCACATCTACGGTAATGTAGGACAGATCTTTGCCATCCGCTTTGATTTCCTGACGATCTGCTACTGCCGCAAGCTTTGCTTCCCCGCCTGTTGTCTTCACGGAAGAACGTCCGCAGGTATCGCTAATCACCTGACCGCCTTCATCGTAGGCTACCGCCTCGATGGTTCCATCTGCATATGGAACGTTCCAGGTCAGATACAGGTTCTTATGTTCTGTCCGATCCTTGTCTGCTCCTTCATAAATCTGATAGGTATATCCAAGATCTGTCGTCTTTTTAGTAAACTCTTTTCTTTCTCCAATTTTCTGACGTTCCCCGCCATCTGACGGTGTAAAGTAGAGCTCTACTGCCGCTGCGTCAGAATATACTACTACCGGTACGTTTCCATTTCTGTCTTTTGCTACCACATCTTCGTTCCATGCCGGAAGTACGTGTAAGGTATGTTTGGAATCATTCCACTGACTCTGATACAGATAGTAGGAATCCTTCGGGAATCCCGCCGTATCGATAATACCAAAGTAACTGTTCTTCGGTGACGGCCAGTTTCCTACAGCCCCTGATCCAGTTCCATTCCAGTGAGTCGGCTCTCCGATATAGTCAAAGCCTGTCCATACATACTCACCTGCTACGAAGTCATTGATAATGGTAGTATACCATGCATCGCTGGCAAGCTTGCCCCAGCCAACTGCTGATCCATCATACGAAGTCAACTGTTTATCAGCAGTCTGCCCTGTATCGGTGGTTCGATTGTAGATCCCACGGCTGTTAACAGAAGAGGCCGTCTCAGATCCATAGATCTTCCAATCTGGGTGTGCCCTATGACCATTCTTAAGCTGATAATCATCGGCATAGTTATATCCAACCACGCCGCCTGCTGCATTTAACTGAGTTGCAATATCAATCTCTGTTGAATTATTGCCTTTCAACTTGTTCCCGCCAAAGGTTAGCAGCTTGCTGGTTCCAGTTCCATTTGCCCACTTAATCAGATCAGAAGCCGCTTTAGAATATCCTTCTGCTTCTCCGCTGATTCCTTCAATCACCTCGTTTCCAAGGGACCACATAATGATGGACGGTGCATTCTCGCCACGTTTAATCATTGCTTCCAGATCAAACTGTGCCCATGTCATGCCATCTTTCTTTCCAAGGATCTTGTTGCCCTCTTCAATGCCAGTCCTGAACCACTTCGCATAATCCTGACTATTGCTATTCTTCTGCTTGATCCATCCGTCAAAGGCTTCCTCGATCAGGATCATACCCTTCTCGTTACATACCTCGATCAGCGCAGAAGCTGCCGGATTGTGAGTCACTCGAATGGAGTTACATCCCATCTCCTGAAGGATCTCTACCTGACGCTCGATGGCGCGGCGGTTTGCAACCGCTCCAAGCGCTCCCTGATCATGGTGCATACATACACCCTTCAGCTTCATGTTCTGTCCATTCAAAGAGAATCCATTGTTTGCATCAAAGTTAAAGTAACGGAATCCATACTCGGTATCGTAGGTATCTACTACCTGCTCTCCGGATTTCACTTCCGTTCTTACGATGTACAGTGCCGGATTGGTGTTGCTCCATAATTCCGGATTCTGTGCTGTTAACTCTGCATTCACCTCAGCTGTCTTTCCTGCCTCTACAGATACTGGATCTGTGGTAACCGTTCCGATAGCTGTCTCAGACGCATCGCCTTTTTTGAATACCTTGTGTGTCAGCGTAACTTCTGCTGCCTTATCGCTTGCATTGGCTACGCTTGTCTTAATGTTGGTCTTAACCGCTGCCTGGTTTGTTGCCAGTTCCGGTGTCTCGATCTTCGTTCCATAAAGATCTACATGAACCTTGTCAGTCACGGTAAGGTTTACACTTCTGTAAATACCACTTCCAGAGTACCAACGGCTGGAAGGTGTCTTGTGATCCACCTTGACTGCGATCACATTTTCCTCGCCAAACTTTAACGCCTCTGTGATGTCATAAGAAAATGGGGTATATCCATAAGGATGCGTTCCCATCTGCTTGCCGTTCACCCATACGGTGGAGTTCATATAGACTCCATCAAAGTCAATCCGGACCACTTTGTCTTTCGCGTCCTCCGGAAGAGTGAACTTCTTACGGTACCATCCAGTTCCTCCCGGAAGATATCCGCTCTCCGCCTCACCCTGTGTAGTAAAGGCCTGCTCAATGCTGTAATCATGCGGAAGGTTTACATTTCTCCATTTGGAGTCATCAAAGGATGCTCCCTCTGCATTTCCCGCATCTCCGTAGTAGAACTTCCAGTTTGCATCGAAGTTCTGCGTGCGCTCGCCAGTGTCCCCATAGGTATTCAGATAGACAGCTTCCTTATCAGAAACCATCTGCGTCTGCGA
Source organism: Dorea sp. ICN-14282 (assembly GCF_037890115.1). Lineage (NCBI taxonomy): Bacteria > Bacillati > Bacillota > Clostridia > Lachnospirales > Lachnospiraceae > Dorea > Dorea sp. ICN-14282. Next base: position 517,503 of record NZ_JBBKBH010000002.1, read on the forward strand.
CTGAGTCCGAACCCCAATCTGGTCCCCCGCTGCATGGACATCAACCATAGTGCCGACTCCAGACATTAACAATGCTGCTGTCATTACGGCCGCACCCACACGAGAACGGTTCTTGTTGTGTAACTTAATCACATCTTTTCCTCCTTTTCCCCATTGGTATGCACGTATTGTCACATTCCCCAACGTATTTTTACTATTGCATCATACAAATTCCGCCTTCATAAAGACATAGAATATCCTACCTACTTTGGTAAAAATTCTATTCATTAAAAAAACGGGCATACAGAACCGAATTTCCGCACGCCCGTTTTCTCCCCTATTTACATAAGAAGGAAGTTTTATTTTGCCTCTAACTTTTTCCAGTTGATATATCCATATGTAGAATTTACAAGGTATGCGCTCCACATCAGCAGCATCGTAATGTTGTTGCTGTCCTGTGTAAGCATCGCTGTTAACCACAATACAATCGAAATCAAGTTGGTAAAGATCCACATAATCCAGCTTTCCGTGTATCTCATAACCTGAAGATACATTGCGATAATGGATACGATGGTAGAGCAGGAATCGATAAGCGCAAGATTTCCACCCATGAATTTTAACAGCTGCCAATATGCCAGAATAACCACAACTGCAATCACGAAAGTCATCCATCTTTGTTTGGAAGACATGTGTCTTGTCTCTACATCTTTACTTACGTCTCCAGTCTGTGCACTTTCTGCTTTCTTCTTCGCCAGCTTTGTCCAGGTAATAAAACCAATCACGTTCATCGGCACATAGTAGAGAAGGTTCATCATAACCTCGCCATACAGCTTATTCTGGAACGCAACATATGCATATGCTGTTACATACACCATTCCGAATACATAGTTGGATACTCTTCCTTTTGCACAGAGCACGACGGAGATCACGCCCGTCACTGCTGAAAGCGTTCCGATCGGCGTATCCTTCCAGATAAAACTCAGCACGATCATCAATGCCGTCGCAACAATCAGTAATCCTTTCTCAAATTTTGTCCAGTCTGCAAAAAATTTTTTCATCCTCTTTCTCCTTATCCTTTATATTTGAAATTATAATTTCCTGTTTTTAGTAACTTTATTGTTTCTTTTCCTTCTTCCGGTACAATCAACGTTGCCGTACTTGCGAACGGCACTCTTACCTCTATCGCATAGCCGTCCGTCTCTTTTTCCCATTTCACATAGATTTCTCCGCGCACCGTTTCCAAAGAACACTCCGCAAATCCCAGACGATCGGTAAAAATCGGCCGCAGATAAAAATGCTGATAGCCAGGCTTTTGTTCATCCGGCACAATTCCCGCAACAGCCGAATACAGGAAATCTCCTACACAGCCATATGCATAATGGTTAAAGGAATTCATCCACGGCTCCCAAAAGCTTCCGTCCGGCTTATAGCCGTCCCAGTGTTCCCATATCGTTGTTGCCCCACAGTTCACCTGATAAAGCCATGACGGACAATCTTCATTAAATAGCAGCTGGTAAGCCATCTTGGAGTGCCCATATTTCGCCAGCACATGAAGAATATATCCGGTTCCGACAAATCCGGTAGAAATGTGACCATTTCTTGCTTTTAAGTATTCCATCAATTGTTCTGCAACCACAGGGATCTGTGCTTCTTCGATCAGCCCAAACTGAAGCGCCAGCACACAAGCTGTCTGCGTCTCTACCGTCATTCTGCCACTTTGATCACAATACTTCTTGATAAAGGCAGCTTTGATTTTCTCTCTTAATTCCTGATATTCTTTCTGCTCCGCTTCCTTTCCAAGAACGCCTGCCGCCTTGGAAAGAATTTCTGTCGAGTATGCATAAAAGGCGGTTGCAATCAATGCTTTCGGCGTCGCGCCCACGAAGCTTCCTTCATACGCGTCCAAGGCGAACCAATCTCCATAATGGAAGCCTTCTTCAAATACTGCCTCACCACCGGATGTATTGCGCATATACTCAACGTAGCGTTTCATGCTTTCGTACTGATTCTCCAGCACTCCTTTGTCGCCATACTGTTGGTATAATTCCCAGGGAATAATCAGAGCTGCGTCTCCCCAGGCAGCAGAGGTCGGATCTTTCTGCACCGGTGTGAAGAAGTCCAGGCATTCATATTCTTCGTCCCCTAATACATTGGGCACCACCCACGGAACTGCACCCGTTGAAAATTGCTCTGTCCGCAAATCATTCAGCCATTTCTTGTAAAACCTTCTTACGTCCATATGATAGCAGGCTGTCTTGGCAAAGATCTGCGCGTCACCAGTCCACCCCAGTCTCTCTGTTCTCTGCGGTCCGGCTATTGGCACATCGATAAAGTTGCCCCTCTGTGACCACTTGGTATTGCGATATAATTGGTTGATTTTCTCATCCGAGCAACGAAACATTCCCGTTTCTTCATCAAAGGACGACCAGACTTCCGCTTCAAAGCAATCAGCCGTCGGCTCTCCAGGGAATTCCAGGATCTTAATATAGCGGAAATCCTGAAACGTAAATCGTGGCAGATAAGTCTCTGTTCCCTCACCGCTTAAAATATATTCCACTTCCTGTTTTGACGGGGCAATATTTTCGCAATAAAAATTTCCTTCTTTATCCAGCATTTCTCCATGCTTAATGTGAACCTTCTGTCCTCTTTCTCCCGATACCGTAATACGGACGTTTCCCACAAGAATCTGTCCGAAATCGACCAGTGTTTCTCCCTTCGGCGTCCGAATCATCCGAAGCGGCTTTAAGGTTCTTACACATCTTACCGGTGTATTTTCCGTCGGAATCAAGGTGTCCGTGCCATCCCGATCAAGAAGGACTGGCCGAAATAGCTGCTGTGCGTCAAATTCCGGCGTATCCCAGCCTTTGATTTCACGTCTCGCATCATAGACTTCCCCATGATAGATTTCTGAGACAAGAATCGGAGAGACTGCCCACGTAAATGTTTCGTCCGTTCTAAGAACTTCGACATCTCCATCTTCCTTTTCTATCCGAAGATACATAAAAGCTGCTTTGTGATCTCCATACCAATTCCGTTTTTCATTCCAGTTAATATAGCCCTTATACCAACCGTCTCCCAGAATGAAACCAACCGTATTTTTCCCTTCTTTTAACTGGTTTGTCACATCATACGCCTGATATTGTGTTCTACATTTATAATTCGTAAATCCCGGCGTCAGATAATCCTTTCCAATCTTTTCTCCATTCATCCGGAATTCATAAAGGCCTTTTGCCGTCACATATACCTTCGCCCTTTTTATTTTCCCGGACACTTCAAAGTCTCTTCTCATCAGCAGACACTCGGACTCTTCTTTCCGCTCTTTCTCATAGTCCGCCCGTATGAAAGAAGTCTGTTTCTCTTCATCCAAAAATCCCGTTTCAAACCAGGACCAGTCACTCCACCCGATTTCTACAGAGTCCTGATTCCATACATTGATTCGATAATAGTATCTCGTATGCGCTTTCAGCTCTTTCACATCGCAGGTCAAAGAAACCATCCCCTCGCCAGACTTTTCTGCCTGATATATGAGATTCTTTTCGGTTTCTTTACTATCGGCAATTTGCACCGCCACTTTTGATGTATCTAAAGAAACTCCTTCATTTACAGCCTTAAAAGACAGAACGATGTTTGAGTCTTCTACGGAAAGTGGATGCTCTTCTCCATTACACCTAAGCTGCTCAATCTTTTCCATTCCTTCTCCCTCCTTCTCTTTTATAAAAATGTAATATTCTCTCCTTGCAATCCGCAGAAGGCACCTTCGATCCCGGCTTCCTCGTGGGCAATCAGCCACTTATTTTGTGCCATAAGTAATTGATTTTCCCCTTCCCTCTCCACCTCAAACGCAAGGGTCTGATTCGTATCTTTCGGTAAAACAACGATACTTCTGAAGGTATCCCCCTTCGCCGCACATGGTACATAATGAAGCGTTGTTGCATAGAGTTCCACCGCCGTGCCAGCCGGAACGTAAAACGCTTCCAGCCTGGAAGTATCATAGGAAAAATCCATTTCCACATCCTGCAGTCTTCCCAGCAAAAGAATCATGTCATCTACCGCTATATTTATTTCCGGAGAACGATGATACTCCAATGCATTCAAACTTTTATTCTTTCCTATACAATATCCTATCTGCACCGGCATTCCGCCATAAATTGTTTCTTCCACCTTCTGCTTTATAGTTTCTTCCTCTAAGGCCTTCGATGACATCACATATTCAATACCTTCCGCCGGATATTCTATACACTGCATCTTCTCGAATAACGGTCCAAAACAATCCCCTTGAATGATTCTCCCATATTCCCTTATGGATTCTTTTGTCAATTTTTTTATTTCCACTTTATCACCTCCTTGTATACTTCGCCACTCCTTACTTATCTAAATCTTCCAACGTCGGGATCGATGTCTGTGCACCTTTCCTTGTCACCACATAGGACGATACCTTTTGGCCAAACCGAATTGCTTCTTCACAGCTTTTCCCATCACTTAGCGCCAATGCAAACGCAGCTGTAAAACTGTCTCCTGCTGCCGTGGTATCAACCACTTGTACCCGATTTGCGGCAAAGTATTCTGCCCTTTCCTTTGTAACATAGAAGCATCCATCTCCACCCAATGTCACGATCACTGCCTGTACACCACGCGCCAACATTTCCCTTGCACCGCTTTCGATATCCTCCATCGTCGTCAGCTTTCTCCCTACCAAAGTCTCTAACTCCGTTTCATTTGGCTTTATATAATGAATCCCTTTCCAAAAACCATCCGGCAAATCGTTTCTGGCAGGAGCTGGATCCACAATGACTGTTTTCCCCATCTTGACCGCCATGTCTTTGACATATTCCACAACCTCCAACGGTATCTCGAACTGCAAAATTACAATATCACTGTCTTCGATCAGTTTGCGATGTTCCCAAACCAGTTCCACATCTACCAGTCCATTGGTTCCCGCAATGATAATAATCGAATTTTCTCCACTGTCATCCACCGTAATATAGGCCTGCCCCGTAGTTTCCCCTTCCAGCACCGCAATACCGGATACGTCTATGCCCACACTTTCCAGATTGGATTTCAGGCTTTTTCCAAAGGAATCATTACCGACTGCTCCGATCATCCGAACGTTTCCGCCAAGCTTACCAGCTGCATATGCCTGATTTGCACCCTTTCCGCCCGGGATCATCGACACCTTATATCCAGAAATCGTTTCCCCTTTCTTTGGCATATCGGCTACCTCTATCACCGAATCCATATTCAGGCTGCCAACTACTACTATCTTTTTCATGTTCTATTTCTCCTCTTCCACAAGCTTATATTTTTCAATAATTTCATCCTCAAATATGTCCACTGATTTTCGTTCCGGCAATGCTGGCTGAACCCCATATCTTGTAACAGTAATACCGGAAGCATATATTGCAAATCCAATTGCATAAACCAGGCTTTTCCCCTCACTTAAAAGTACCGCCAATGCACTGATGAAGGAATCTGCTCCTCCCGTGGTGTCGATTGCTTCAAACCCAGACCCGGAGAAATACCTTGACATCTCATCATTTTCCAGATAGCATCCTCGCTCGCCCATGGTCACAATAACATTCTTCACACCGCTGTTTCGCAAACGCTTCACTTTTTCTTCCATGGTTCCTTCTTCCGGCACCAGCAAGCCCAATTCCTTTTCATTAGGAACAAAATAGGTAATACCCGATAATAATTCTTTTTTAATCTTTTTCACTCCTGAAGGTTTTAAAATGACCTGAACCTGATTGCGTTCACAGGTCTTAATCGTATACTCGACAACCTCCTCCGGGATTTCCAGTGATATCAGACAATACTTTGCCTTTTGAAATAAATACCGGCATCTCTTGATCTGCTCAATGTTCAGATTCTTATTAGCTCCCTGATAAACCACGATGGTGCTCTCACCAGCTTCATCGACATTGATATACGCTTTCCCACTTACACTTGTCTTGTCAAACAACACTCCGTCCATATGAACATGATTCTCGAACAGGCTTGTATAGAGTTGCTTTCCGTCCATATCCTGCCCAAGGCACCCAATCATATGTACCTGTCCGCCAAGCTTTCCTGCACCAACGGCCTGATTGCCTCCCTTTCCTCCGGGGAACACAAATAGCCGTTCCGCGATCTGGGTCTCTCCCCCAATGGGCAGCCTGGTCACCTCTGTGGTGATGTCCATGTTCATACTTCCAACTACAATAATCATGTCCCCCTGCTTTTCACGCGCCGGAGAAACAATACTATTTCTTTCTATGGTTCTTGGTGGAAATTTTTCTGTTACTCGCATTTTTTCATCCTGGTCAATCATTCGACATAATAGTTTTACCATGCGAGAACTCATATCCTTTACTGGGAACTCCACTCCCGTAATTCCATCTCCCAAAATGTTTAATAATTCTCCGTCGCCTACAGAAATCACCGAAAATTCATCTGGAATTACCATCTTCATCCGTTCCAGCATCTTCCACACACAGCACGTCACTTCCGGCGAGCCACAAATAATAGCTGTCACATTCTGACTGATACATTGATTCAATCCATATTTCTCAATATCTTCCAATGTCTCTCCACTGTACATACACAATGGCTGAACTCTTATATTCTGATTTTGCAAAGCCTGCTTATAGCCCTCTATCACGGCTTCGTCTGCCGTCTTGGTAATGCATGCAATTTTTTTATGGCCTTCTTCAATCAAGCGATCTGCTGCTAATCTCCCCGCTTCTGTCAGAGAATAATAGAAGGTGCATCCCTGATTGATCTCAAACTTCTTCGTCTGGGTAAAGTAGACGGCCGCCTTGTCCAACTTCCCACAGTGGATCTTTTGCACCGAATCAATCATCAGTCCCGACACCCGTTTCTTGATCAATTCGTTTACACATGTCTGAATATCGTCGATGTCATCCACATAGCTCACGAGTACGCCATAGCCCCGCGCTCTCGCCGCCTGCTCAACATGTAAAACGATATTTTCCCGCTCCCTATGATTCTTTCTTATAATCAATCCGATCACATGCGGCTTTAATCCTTCTTTATCCATATATTTGAAATATGGAACATACTGCTCTTCCTCTATGATCTTTAGGACTTTCATCCGTGTCGCCTCACTGATATCATTGTCTTTCCCATTCATCACCTTCGACACCGTCGATGCAGATACTCCTGCCAATCTTGCAATATCATTGATATTCAAACGTAAGCCCCCCTTCCGGAAATCATTTCGGAAATTGTTTAAGAAATTATTTTAGTAAACTAATTTTGCATTTATCTTATCATCCTGGTTCCCCTTTAGCAATATCCACGAAACACGAAAGTATTTTCCGACAAATTGTCTATTTTAAGGATTTTACTAAATAACTTTCGTTTCTTTTTTTACTTATTTTTCACAAAGCAGGAAAAAACCTACACCACAAAAAAAAGAAGCGCCCGTTGTTTAGACGCTTCCTTAATATGGGAGGCAGATGCCCTCCTCCTTTATTCTACTTATATAAGTATTTTTTATTTTCTCTTAGAATGTACAACATTCATTGTAAAGCCTGCACCAAGCAATAACAGCAGCCACATTAGACTTGCAGCAGCATCTCCTGTTTTGGCTGCTTTTGCTGCACCTTTTCCTTGCTCCTGTTTTACCGGAATCGATTCTTCTGAAGGAATCTCCGGATTTACTTCCGGCACTTCTGGCTTTTCCGGTTTTTCCGGCGCTTCTAGCAATTCCCCATAAGGATTTCCGCAGACTGCACAAATTGCTCGTTCTGTCGTTGTAGCAGTTCCTCCACTACAATCCGCCTCATTGAAATGTTTCCCACAACCATTGAGACACTCCTGATAATGTCTGCCATCTATTTGTATCCATGCTTCCTTCAGAGAATGGCCCAATGCCGGAATTACAAGCTGCTCTTCTGTAACTTCCTTTTTCTGACCATTTTCTTCTATGTAAAGTTTTCCGGCACGGTCAACAAAATGCGCCTTTTTCCCCTGCGTTTCACAGGATGCTGGTATTTCTTCCACCGGCAAATAGGCATCCCCTGTCACACGAATCATAACAGTTTGCTCATAATCCGCTAAATTGTCATCTCCGTAAAATTTCACCGTCACCTGGTTTTCTTCTTCCTGAAAATTTTCCTTCAGGATTTGGCAAGTAAGCTGATAACCTCCGTTTCCATCTATGGAAACAGGTTCCGAAACCATCCGATCCCCACAATACAACACTACCTTTCCATTGGTTGGAAGCACTGCTTCTAATGGTGCCTGCATCTGTTCTGATGGGCTTTCCCCCGTTGCTCTCGGCAAAACATTCACGGTCATCTCATCATTAAAATCAAAGAATAACGTTTCTTTTGACCCGTTATATACTTTTATTCCCTGATCAAACACTGTCCCTGATTTTGCAATTACAAATTCTTTTGTATTCTTTTCCGGCAATTTATACTTATCCGCATCTTTACCAATCAGTTTTGCTGACGCGGTATACGTACCCACAATGCTTTCTGCTCCTTCTACCTGCAACTGTGCATCATCGCCTTTACGAATATCCTCTGTCGTAACATTTGGTTTTTGCAAACTTCCATTATATACAAGCTCTGTATTTTCCCATGCCAGTTTTACTTCAATTTGAGATTGCCCCGTTATTTGTTTCCATGTGCTCTCTCCTGTAGAAAGTGCTGTAAGACAGGAAACTTTACTTCCACTTCCGTCATCTCGCACATCCGTTGTCACATAGGCATCCCCATTTCTATTTACTACACGATAACGGCGCATTCCCTCCGCACTTTTATCCGAATCATCCGAATCCGAGAAATAAACAGCGCATACATTCCCATTTGGATCAAGTTCAACACCCCAAAGAGTAACAACGTGGGCGCTTGCTTTCGTATCATAAGTTAATGAAACACACTCTCCCTGTCGGATAAACTCTTTCAAATCTCTGGAAAAATCCGCATAAGTCCCCGTATAATCATAAAAGCGCCGCTGTGTTAAGATATCCACACCAAACACATTGTAAAAGAATCCTCCACGCGCAACAGGTCCATTTTGAATCAAATTTTGTCCATCCCATCCCGGATCATTCGTTCCCCCATTCTCTTTGGGTTTATATCCATTAATAAACTGATCCTGAAGAATATCCGGCCAATACCCTTCACGCCGGTTCGAAAATTGATCTACAAATCTATTATAGATATTACTATCATGCTGACCTTTTGGTGAATTCTGCAATTCTTTGATTTCTTCCCGCTTTGGCAAATCCGGATACATCATCAGGTACTTGTCAATATAATCTGAATTCTGATCCATCCACCAATGAAGCATATTCGATGCAGTTGCCGAAAAGCAAAGATAGGTATCCTGGCTAAAGGTTTTATTTATATCATACCAACCATGATTTTTCTCATATGGAGCCACATATTCAACATATTTTCGCCCTCCTTGCTCCGTCTCCCTTTTCTTAAAATCCGCATTTGCATCATCAGATCCCTTCATCACCGGCGGAGTAATATGATCCACCCACAAGATCGTCTTTTTTACACCATCGTCGTCTGTGTACTCTGTAACTGTCACCTCTTGCGCATCTTTCTTCCCCTCTGCGTCTGCCGCTTCGCTATAGAATGAGCTTCCAAGCAGCAAGGCCACTCCAAAAACACAGGCTGTAAGAAATTTCCTTTTTTTCATAACGACCCCTTTCTTTTGTTTGAAGATAATTTAACAATTAATTTTATCATATCCTTCTGATAACGTAAACTATTACCCACATTTTTGTAACAACTTTTTTATAGAAAAAAATTCTCTACACAGCTATATTTCATAAGCTATGTAGAGAGTTTTTCATTTACATTGCTGCTGCCAATTATCTTCTTTTCAGTACCAGCACACATCCAACCATACTTAGAACACCCAGACTTCCCCATAAAAGGATTTCATTGAAATCCCCAGTCTTGACTTTCCCAGGCTTTCCACTATGTGTCCCGTTCCCTGACATCTGCTCTCCAACGACACCGCCCTCTGGTTTACTTCCACTGGATTTTTCTGCTTCTACTACCGCATAATAATCGGTCCTTCTTCCACTAACAATTAAACCCTCTTTGCCTGCCGATGGAAGAACCGTCTTCTCTCCATTCGGATCTACATGCCATACCTCTAAGTTTTCTTCGTCTGTTGTCACCTGCATCTTCACAGTAAACTCTTTATCAGGCGTAACATACTCTCCGTTTGCATTCATAAAAAGCACCGCATAGGCTCCATGCATTTTCCCTTCACGATCCAGCTCTTTCTCAAGCCACTGATAGGCATCCTCGCCTTTCTTTATTTCAATGACACACAGGTACAGACCATCCAAGCCTTCCCCTTCTAGCTCGAACCGCGCGGCATCTCCCGCAACAGCTACTGCATGTCCATCCACAATCTCACTGATATATGTATGCGCGCCCAAAGAAAAGACTTTCTGCCCTTCTACAGCCTTGCTTCCGCCAACATTTTCCATCGCAGAAACATCTGACATACCAAAGATAAATAGAAGAAACATCAAACAGATCGTTGTAATCGTCTTTCTCTTCATCTGCTCGCTTCCCTTACTGCGCTGCATTTAACGTAACAGTCGCGGTACCAATCTTTGTCGGTTGTTCTACATTCTTATCTAATGTTCCATTCAATGTAAGCTGTACTTCATCTGCAGGTGCTTCTCCAACCTCTGTTCCTTCTGCTGTTTTAAGATTCACTTCATTCTTGTTAAAATTACCATTGATTGTTTTATATGCATCCTCTGCCGCATAACTGAATGCCACTTTAACTGCTGCGTTGGAGTGATTCGTTACTTTTACCTTGTCGGCGCCTTCATTACAAGACCACTGTCCTGCTTCGGATGCTCCTTCAAACTTGTGATTCTCTGGATTCCAGGTTCCTTCAGAATCGATCGTATACTTATACTGCATATCGCCCCACACAATATCCACACTATATACAGTCTCAGCTTCGTGATTTGTTTCATAACTTGCTTTTACTTCTTTGGAATCGGTTCCTTGTAGTTCTTCAATCGGAGATGCTGCACATACATTTGTCCCCATTGCCAATACCATCATGCTTGTCATTGCTACTGCTGCTAATTTTTTGTTTTTCATTTTCTTTTTCTCCTTTACTACCTCATAGTTTTCCTTTTGATTAGTTTCTATATTGAAAACGGAAACCATTTCTAATTTCCGTTATTCACGGTTAATGTAACGGGAATTTTCGTGTCTACCACTTCTTTTTCCCCGTTCTCACTGTCATAGTACAACACCTTCAAATTGCCCTCATATTTCCCCGGGTCCAAATCTATCTTATCTTTTAAATTCATCTGAGTAAGCTTGTACCCTGCCGGTATTAGTTCTGATTCTGCAAGCAATAATTCCTCTCCTTCATTTTGTCCTTTTACAGTTAACTGAAGCGAGGTATCTTTGGTTGACTTCGATGGATTTTCAAATAGAAGCTGAGCTGTTCGATCCTCCATAGACACTGTCACCACCGTAGAGTATGTCAAACTCACTGCACCACCGCCCTTAGGCGCATCCATCTTATCTTCTGCACCTTCCATTTGTTCTGCCGATTGATCCACCTTCGGGGCAAAATCTTCCGAATTGCTTCTTTTCACATATAAAGCCACCATAATTCCTATGCCTAACAATAATATGATAAAAAGAATCCTTATCCACATCTTATGTTTCTTCTGTGTGCTCTTGGCGCTTTTTGCGCCTAAGCACTCTTGTTCATTCGTTTCTCCGTTCTTCATTACCTTCTATTCTCCTGATTAATTGTAAGCGTAACTCTTCCCACCGCTTCTTTGGTTAGATGACGATCCGGCTTATTTTTAAGAAGGAGCTGCACATTAGTCTCTTCTTCCGGTTGAAGCGTAGCTGCCGTAATCGGACTCTTGTCTTTCAAAAACTCTCCATTGATCGATTGAAATCCTTCCCCGGCCTCATATCCAAATCCTGCTTTGATGGCTGCTTTTCCTGTATTTCTAATATGAATCTGATCTCCATTACTTACATCAGCCGTCCAGCCTTGTCCATCATATTGATGTGTATCCTTGTTCCAGTTACCTTCATGGTAGGTGTATTCCATATCCCCCCACGTAATTTCTACTGACACAATATCTCTTACTAACACTTCTTTGCTAACTTTCACGTCTGTTGCCACACCATCTAACAGAAGCTGTGCCGTTACACGAACTACTCCCTGTCCAACTTTAGTAAGAACACCTGTATCCGGATCTATGGTCGCAATTGATAAATCATCGACGGACCATTTGTAACTAATCCGTTTACGATCCTCTTCTCCAATTCCTTCCGCCTTCAAATCTAACGTATATGTTTTTGGAGAATCATCTCCTTCCAAGACATCATCCCCTTGAATCTTCGGATCTACTGCAAGTATTTTTACCGTATCAAAATAACTCGGGTTAGACTGAGACGTCATCGTTATGTTTGCCGTTCCCGTCTTCTTCAATGTAACTTTTCCACGATCTACGCTTGCCACCTCTTCCGGATCCGATGTCCATTTCACCGCATTATCAAACGCATTGGCAGGAAGTGTATAACCATTCAATCTAATTTCAGCACCTTCTCGGTATTGTACCAATCTAGTATCTTCTCCTTCAATCACTGCTCCGGTCACCGGATGATTCTCTATAAACCTTGTATGCCCATACACAATTGCTTCTCCACCATCGTCTACACTAAATCCAGTTGCCGGAGTCTTGCCTCCGCCGGCAAGATAATATTTTCCGTATACATGATGGTTTCCTTCTCCTAACACACCTGTCATCAAGCCATCTTTTGCACTACTTCCTTCCAACTTCGTGCCGCCTGCATTTGCCAAGCTCTCAACCGTACTAGCAGCTGCCGCAGTTTCATAGATTCCATCCATATCTCCCGAACCATTGATATTGTGATAGCGAACTTCAATATCTTTGTAATTTGAAGTTGTCACCACTCCCACATGGGGCTGTGCATTTCCAATCTCTACATTTCCAACTGTCCCTGTCAGAATATGCAATTTCCCGCTAGATCTAAGCTTCACTCCATTTCCGTCGTGCGGTATAATTGTTCCTCCTGTCATGTAGGCATTTCCTTCGATATCCACTGGAATCTGAGGATTCAAAACGCTTCCATTATCAAAGGTTCCTCCATTGATGTATAGATTTCCTTTACACCAAAGATTTCGAACGGTACCTCCGTTAACCTCTATCCTTCCCTGAGAATCTACTGCGCGATGGTTTTCATTTTTCCGTTCGTAGGTTCCGTCATTTATGATCACTTCCGTATTGCCGATGGAGGAATACACAGCCGACTCTGCTGCCCAATAACTTCCATCACTTCCTAAAATTGCCTTACTTCCTTCTTCTGTCAGCTTTACACAGATACCGGATTCACCGCCTCCCGTTCCGTACTCAGTCCGCATTGCCACGTGCCCGCTTGTAATCAACGTAGAGTTTCCATAGACCTCGACCGGATTCAAGGATTCGTATACGGAGCCCTGTGCTCTCGTATCATCAATGGCAACATCTCCATCTAAGATCAGTGTCGCTCCATTCTTCACCAAAAAGCTAACAAAGGTCAACTTTGAGCTTCCCATGATCCGAAGATCTCTTGTGATATCATACTTGTTTTCTTTTGCCTGGAACCATTTAATAACTTCAAACTCAATCTCAGCACCACCGGTTATGATTGTTCCTACGTTAGGGTTATTCAATGCATTCACAAAATCAGACTTATTATTCACGCTCATGGTCTGTTTGCCATTAATGTTCTGCAATGCATGAAGGATTTTCTCTGCCTGCAGTAATCGATTTACATTCGGCACCTGCGCTTTCTCTTCTTCTCCTAACTCATCATATGCCGCCCTCGCAGATTCAATATCAGATGCATCCTTTAACGTAGGCATATCCGGAAGCGCTGTAATCATATCTTTGACCTTCTCCCATTCCGGAATTTCTGTCTCTTTTGATTTATCAATAGCAAAAGAGTCTACCAACTCAGACACTCCATCCTTCACTTGATATGCTCTGTAATATAACTTTCCACCATCAATTGTAACTCCTGCATATACCGGGCATGTCTGTTGGAATGTCTTCTCACTTGGCACGGTAGATACCGGCGTCTGTACATAATTTTTTACTCCTGCAGTTCCGGCAATGACAAATACTGTTCCTGACGGATTTACCGCAGCCGTATAATTATGTCCCTGGTAAGCCGTTTCTCTTGTCTTCACCTGCTGTGTTTTTCCCTGTGAAAGATATGGCGTCCGATTATATACATGGTCATGACCAGACAAAACCAGATCCACATCACAATCTGCCGCAAGATTGTTCAACTGCTTACGAATCGCTATCACATCTTTATCTTCCGCATGTGGTCCATTGGAATACGGAGACTTGTGCATCAGAATAATCTTCCAATCCGTCTTTGCATTTTCCGCCTTTTCATAAGCCCATTGGTACTGAGCATCCGACAAATATCCCTCTTTTGTCACGTCATTGGTATTCAACACAATGAAGGTCGCATTTTGATACTCATAGGAATAATAGATTCCCGTACTTCTATCTTGCTCTGGGATATCCTGATTCTGAATTTCAAAATGTGAAGTAATCGCATTAGGGTCTGTAATTCCTTCTATGCTGGACTTCGCTTCATGATTTCCGGCCGCCGGCATATAAGATACCGATTCTGATACCCCGTCCAACGCCCAGGTCCAGTAATCTTCATTGCTTCCATCGTCCACAAAATCTCCCGAGTGCAATGTAAATGCCGCCCCATCAAATTGACGCTTTGCTTCTGCCAATGTATTCAAATAGGTTTCATAATCCGAGGCAATCATTCCCTGAGAATCATTCACATTAATAAACGTAAAACCGGATGTTTCCTCATTCTTTACAGTAAATGCCACCGGTGTACTATAGTTTTCCGTCTCACTGATACCAACTCTATAGTAATATGTTTTTCCCGTCTCAAGCCCTGTGAGCTTTGCCGTATACTTTTGCGCCTTCTGTGTCGTATAAGTTGCCATCAACCCAAGATTTAACAGTGTTTTTGGCTTTACTACCTTCTCAACACTTGCCGTAAATGTGGAAGCATTTGCAAAATCTTCACTTTCCGCTATTTGTGCCACCGCTGTTCCCGACACTCCAGCTCCCGTATACCAACGAAGATATCTGGAATCCGGCTCTTCGCCCTGCGTCATCGTAATCTGAGTCGGCGCTAATCCGTTTGCCACCGATGGCTTCTGCGGTTCCACCGGCGTCGATGTCGAGTAAGTAATTGTCCTTCCGTTCTCATCATTCAGAATATCATCCTGACTATCTGTGTCATAAAGGAAGGACGCTGCATATTCATCTAACAAGCCTCCCATTCCCGTCAAAAAGCTATCACTCATATATTCGGAGATTAAACCATTGATAACTTCTTTTAAATCCAGATTAAATAATCCCACTATTGTCGCCAGGTTACCATTATTTGTCTGAGAATCAATTGCCGTTTTCCAAAGGCCACTGAACACAATGCCTGTATTTATGTTTAAATTAGAAGCCAGATCATTAATAATTACAACAACATCTCCAACCAGCATCTCGATCAGATCTTTGATCACTTCGCCTTTTCTAAGATATGGAAGTACCTGTTCTACCACCCATTCCGGCGGATTCTCCCCACCTGCATAATGACTGGTCAGAAGCAGCACGATGAAATCGTATAATGTCTTTTCCTGACCTTCCAAAGAACCCACACCAAATTTTGACACTTTCGTGACAATCTCATCCACTTTCCCAAGCAGGTATTTCGGATCTTTCAAATATTGATTTTCCACCTTGGCAAGAAGGTCATCAACCACGCGAATAAGCTGTGCATCACTGATGGTTGTTGTTCCGATCAGTCCCGCGGTTCCCGTAGGCTTAAGCTCAATCCCTCCATTACGGTAGCTGATCATAACACGCCCGATACCAGATCCAAGCTCCAGTGTCATTCCTCCTGCCAGTGCTTCCCGCACCGTATCTAATACAATCGAATCAATATCTACCTCCGGAAGATTTTCTGCCAGATACTTCCGAATCCCCACATTTGCAACATCCTGAATCATTGGCTTTAACATTCCGCCTGCCATATTGCTAAATAGGGTTTCCGGATACAGCTTCTTCATCGTATAGTCCTGAAGATCCGCTATCGTCTCTCCATTATATTGAATCGACTTCACGCTTTCACTTTTTACGTGAAATGTCTCATCTAATTGAAGCGTTGAGCGATCCGTCATCATCTGATCCCTTTGAATGGTTACGGTACGTACCGGAGAACCATAAGCTGCCAAAGACCCTGTCTCAAGATCATAAATCTTATTACCGCTGACGGTTGTATACTCCGCAATATCATTTGCATGCATATGTCCTGTGAAGATGTAACGCATTCCTGCATCAGCCAGTGTCGTTGCCATCTCCTGCCAATCATCTACCACATACTCACTTAATAGTTCCGCTTCTTTTGAAAAGTGCGGTAACAATCCGTGATGCATCAATCCGATCGCTGTCTTACCCTTTTCCTTTGCATCTTTTACCTGCTTTTCTACCCACGGGAGTAACGATGCATCAATTCTTCCTGCCGTAATATGTTCATTTGTGTCCATTCCCGTATCTGCATCCGGACTATATCTTCCCGAGTCAATTCCAATAATCACGTAATCCCCAAATGTTACGGAATAGGAAAGACCTCCTGCCTCTTTTCCAACCGGCGGCGTATAATACTGCGCATCGTACTCTCCGTTATAACCAAATTGACTGTAAATCTCTTTAAATTCTGCCGGAGTTGTAGTCTCTGCTTTTTCTTTCTTTCCATTTTCAAACGTACAAGAATCCTGATAATTATAAATATCATGATTTCCATTGATAACAAATACTTCTGCATCCGTTTCATCTTCAATCGTCTGCAATTTCTCTGCCATATTTTGATGTCCCAATTTCTCACCGTCTTTTGTAAGGTCTCCTGATATAAGAACCAAATCCGGCTTATCTTTCTTAATCATATTTAAGGCAGAATCTATAATAGAACCCGATTCTGCCAGCATCTTAGGATCCCCGCCTACGTAAGTCTTATAATCCTCACAATCCGTCACATAATTAAGAGGATAATAATGCGTATCTGAAATCACACATATTTTCTTTGACTCTGCTTCCAAAGGCTCTTGTTCCGCCTCTAAATGCGTTGCACTCGTTGCGTGAGTCTCTACTCCCGGCATCAGTGTAGCTCCAACAATGACCACTGCCATTGCCCCTGCACAGATCCTTTTCCATAATTTGAACTGTTTCCTCATCTTCTAATTCCTTTCATTTCCAAGTTTCTGATAACTTTGTCACCCTGAAACCGTATTGTAAGCGGTGTATATTAAATCCAAAAGCTTTTTGGTGTTAAATGAACGTTAAATAAAGGGAAACCACCTCAAACAAAAAAAGGAGCATATTGCCAAGTACTACAACCCCTTTGAGCTTACCCTTCTTGATTGCAATCTTTGCATCTCGCACAGTTTCTCCATAAACGATCTGCCGTTTCTTTCCAATTCTCTGCATATTCTATCTTTTTATCACAAAGATGTTCCACACTTTCCGGACTTTCATAGTCTGTATTTACCGCATCCGTCTCTCTTACCATCCGTCTAAGTACCTCTGGGTTCTCCAACATCGGACACGGCCGCAACATGTTCTCGTGAAATGGCTGATTATCGTGGTATGCCATAAAAATCGGACTTTTCAGCACATCCAGCAAGCTAGTATTATGGATATTACACTTAGAATAATGAATAAATACACAAGGCTCTACATCCCCCTTTGCATTAATATGAAGATAGTTTCTTCCTCCGGCAATACATCCGCCAACATATTCCGCATCATTTTGGAAGTCCATTGTAAAAATCGGTTTGCTGCCACGAAACTCACGTATTCGATGATAAACTGCCTCCCTTTGCTCCGGTGAAGGAAGCAGATGCCCTGCAAATGCGGTATCTACCACCGATGCCATAATTTCTACAAGCAAAGAAAAAATAGCCGGTATTGAAAAATACAAGATTAGAGAGTTTACAGTTTTATTCTCATATATGTTTTGTTCCACCAAAACCACCTCCATATTTTTTATCATACAAAAAGGAAGGTGACTTCTTGTGTCACCTTCCTTTCAAGAATATAAAAAATATGAATAGTCTTCCCGATTAAATTCTTCTTTTGTAACTTCACACTGAACGATATCCGATAGTGGAAACGTCATTTTTCGGCTCCCGTTAGTTGCATATAGATACAGACCTGTTGGTCGAAGCGCATAACTTAATGGAGCAACATAAAACTCCTGCTTATTTATTTCTATTCGTAGACAGCGTTCCTCATCTAACGCGGTATTAATCTTTTGAGAAACCGGGTTGTTTTTTAAAAAAGGCTCTTCCAATAGTTCTACTTTTAGATACTCAAAAAATCACCGTCCCCGCGGCTCTAAAGTCCGCAAAAACAGTGATCTGAACTGCGCGATCAGGGGTTCGAACCCTGGACACCCTGATTAAGAGTCAGGTGCTCTACCAACTGAGCTAATCGCGCTTACTTATTTTGTTTACGCCTTTCCCGTGACGCAAGAATTATTATATAGCAGACCTCAATAAAATGCAAGCCTTTTTTTAATTATTTTCATATTTTTTTCATTTCCCTCATATATTAGTTACAAGGAGGGGTTTTCTATGCGATTTTTATTTCATACTACATTCAAAAAAGACAAGCATTCCATTCTGGCCGTGATCCTTTTAGGCAGTCTATCACACTTCTTATACGAGCTTTCCGGTGGCACCGCCATCTTTGCATTATTCTGCCCAATCAATGAATCTGTCTGGGAACATTTAAAACTATTATTCTTCCCATTTCTCTTCATCACAGTTATTCAATGGTACCGGCAGAAACCACCTCTGCTTTCTTTCTTCTACCACCGCTTTCTCGGCATCTTATGCGGACTTCTTACCACAGTGGTGCTGTTTTATACTTACACAGGCGTAATCGGAAGACACTTTTTGATTATTGATCTTCTGATCTTTGCATTCAGCGTCACCGTTTCCTTTTGCGCCAGCCGATATTTTTCTCGCAAATGCACCGTTGTCCCTTCGCAGTCTATTGTATTTTCTCTCTGGATTATCACCGCTTTATTCTTTTTCGTTTTCAGCTGCTGCCCGCCGAATATTCCATTATTTTTCCCGCCTCAGGCATAAGCTGCTTTCCAAACAGAAAAGGATGGACTTATGATCCATCCCTCCTGTCTATCCCTTCATTCGCTTAATCACCTTTAATCTGGTAAACTCTTCTCGCTCTTTCTCCTCCAGCGCATTATTGATACTATATACCAGATTTGAATACATTGGAATTGTAATATTTTTAAGCGCATTGGCGCGTTTCTGCGTCTTCTTAATATTCCCTGCCAGCCGGTATGCCGCATTCTCTACTTCCGCAAGCTTTATCGTCAACTCTTTCACTTCACGAAACGCTTCTCTTGCTGTATCAATGGACTCGTGTGTCGTCCCAAAAGAATAGGTCAGCTCATTTTGCCTGCCATCATATTTAATATGTGGAATCTCTGTTCCCATAATACTTCTGGTCTGAATACGAATAGAACTCTCGATCGGAACCGTATATGCCAGTTCCTGAACCTTGCTGATTCCATTCTCAATATTGGCTCTTTGCAGGCACGCATAGGCTCTGCTAAATGTAGAATCAATCTCTTCCTGAATGTCCTTCGCCTCGTCAATCAGATTCATTAATTCTTTCAGCAAAATATTTCTCTTCTTATCCATCAGGTCATATCCCTGATGAGCAAGCGCCAGTGAATTCTGGGCAAGCATCAGATTACCCTTTGTCGGGAACTCTCTTGGATCCATATGCGCCCTCCTTTCTGCTCGCTAACTTTGAACGCCGTCTTTTTGTGGATAATATTTCTCAATCAACTTCGTATCAATTCGATCCAGTTCCTCCTTAGGAAGCAGCCCAAGAAGCTCCCATCCTAAATCTAAGGTCTCCTGAATCGTTCGATTTTCTCCGGCGCCCTGTCCGATATAACGTTCTTCAAACGCCCGGCCGAACTTTAGATATTTCTTATCAATTGGTGATAACTCATCCTCGCCGATTACGGACGCAAGATTTCTGGCCTCTCCTACCTTTGCATAGGCCGAGAACAGCTGATTTGCAAGATCCTGATGATCCTCCCTTGTATAACCGGCGCCGATTCCATCCTTCATAAGACGAGACAAGGATGGAAGAATACTGATCGGCGGATACACCGCCTGACCATGGAGATTTCGATCAAGCACAATCTGCCCTTCTGTGATATATCCCGTCAGATCGGGAATCGGATGGGTAATATCATCATTTGGCATGGTCAAAATCGGAAGCTGTGTCACAGAACCGGAAGCTCCCTCTATAATCCCCGCTCTCTCATAAAGCGTCGCAAGTTCACTGTACAGATATCCCGGATATCCTTTTCTTGAAGGAATCTCTCCTCTGGAAGAAGATACTTCACGCATCGCTTCTGCAAAAGAAGTCATGTCTGTCAAGATTACTAAAATATGCATATTGCATTCAAACGCCAGGTATTCTGCTACCGTCAGCGCCACCTTTGGCGTAATGAGTCGTTCTACTACTGGATCATTCGCCAAATTCAAAAACATACAAACGTGATCCGACACACCGCTTTCCTCAAATGTCTTCTGGAAAAATTCCGCCACATCATGCTTCACACCCATAGCTCCAAAGACTACCGCAAATTCTCCTTCTGCGCCGTCCCCAAGAGACGCCTGCTTTACAATCTGTGCCGCCAGTCGATCATGGGGCAGACCATTTCCCGAAAAAATCGGCAGCTTTTGTCCTCGAATCAATGTTGTCAGACCATCGATTGCAGAAATTCCCGTCCGGATATAATTTCTCGGATATTCTCGCTGTACCGGATTCAGAGGCAGGCCGTTGACATCACGCTTGTCAGAAGAAATAATCGGTCCCAGACCATCAATCGGCTCACCGATTCCATTAAAGGTTCTTCCCAGCATGTCCGGAGACACTGCTACCTCCATTGTGTGACCACTGAGTCTCGTATGGGTATTCGTAAGCGACATATTTTCAGTTCCTTCAAACACCTGAATCACTGCCTTGTCTTCATTCAGCTCCACAATACGGCCAAGTTTCTGCTCTTTTCCGCCAACAGTAAACTCTACAATTTCGTCAAAGAACGCATTCTGTACTCCCTCCAGCACTACGAGAGGTCCATTTACGTTGCTAAGCCCCAGATATTCTATTGCCATAATCCGTTCCTCCCTCTACGCATTCTTTTCTATTACTCGGTTATAAAATGCATCAATATCGTTTTTGTAAAGATCTAATAGCTGCAAGTTGTCATTTGGCACATCATATTTAATCGCAATGACTTTCTCAAAAATACCTTCTGCCTTCAATACAGACATCGGCATTCCCATAGCTACCAGCTCTCTGGACTTCTTATAGAGATACAAGATCACATCCATCATCTTAAACTGCTTCTCCATAGAGACGCAGGTGTCATCCTTATGAAATGCGTTCTGCTGTAAGAATCCCAGACGAATGACTCTGGCGATCTCCAGAATCAGTTTCTGATCATCCGGCAGCACATCCCCTCCAATCAGCTTTACAATCTCCATCAGACTGCTTTCCTGATTAAGAAGCGCCATCAGTCGATTTCGATAATCTACGAATTTCGGCGACACGTGATCACTGTACCAGCCGCTTAAGTCATTCAAATATTCGCTGTAGCTGCTCAGCCAATGAATCGCCGGGAAATGTCGTGCATACGCCAGCGATTTATCAAGCCCCCAGAAACACCGCACAAAACGCTTGGTATTCTGCGTAACAGGTTCTGAAAAATCTCCTCCCTGTGGAGACACCGCTCCAATAATAGAGACAGACCCTGTCGCCCCATTCAAAGTCTGCATCATTCCTGCCCGCTCATAAAACGCGGACAGTCTCGATGCCAGATATGCCGGGAATCCTTCCTCCGCCGGCATTTCTTCCAGACGTCCCGATAATTCTCTAAGAGCTTCCGCCCAACGGGATGTCGAATCCGCCATAATCGCCACGTCATATCCCATATCCCTATAATATTCTGCCAGTGTAAGTCCTGTGTAAATCGATGCCTCACGGGCAGCCACCGGCATATTCGATGTGTTGGCAATCAAAGTCGTTCGATCCATCAACGGATTCCCGGATTTTGGATCCACCAGTTCCGAGAACTCCTCTAATACCTGAGTCATCTCATTTCCACGCTCTCCGCATCCGATATAGATAATAATATCTGCATCCGACCATTTGGCGATCTGATGCTGTGTCATTGTTTTTCCTGTTCCAAAACCTCCCGGAATCGCCGCGGTTCCACCTTTCGCAATGGGGAACATAGTATCGAGAATTCTCTGCCCTGTCACCAGCGGCACGCTTGCCGGATACCGATGATGTACAGGTCTTGGCACACGGATCGGCCAGCGCTGAGTCATAGTCAGATCCTTTCGGGTTCCATCCATCAACTCCACCGTCACAATCACGTCCTGAATCGTATACTGCCCGTCTGGCTTCACTGACACTACCGTCCCTTCCAGATCTGGCGGCACCATACATTTATGCACAATTGCCCTTGTTTCCTGAACTTCTGCAATCACCGTTCCTCCATGCACCAGTTCTCCTTCTTGAACAGTAATATGTGTCTCCCACAGTTTTTCTGTATCCAAAGAATCCACATTCACACCGCGAACCACAAAAGCTCCGCCTTCTTCTGCAATTTTTTCCAGAGGCCGTTCAATTCCGTCAAAAATATTATCCAAAATTCCCGGGGCAAGCGTTACAGATACCGCTGCATCCGTTCCCACAACCTCTTCTCCCGGCTGAAGTCCGGACGTTTCCTCATAGACCTGAATCGTGGTCAGATCTTTGTCAAGTCCGATTACTTCTCCTACCAGCTTCTGGCTTCCTACATACACCATCTCTGACATTTTAAATTCGCTTCTGCCTTTCAGGTAGATTACCGGACCATTGATCCCATAAATCTTTCCTGTCTTCACACTATTCAACTCCGGCACCTCCCTTAAATACAAACGAACGCTGTTCTTCTTCCAATGCGCCTTTAAACGCACGGTCAATTAAAATGTTTCTTTCCCGAATTACCGCACGCACTCCGCCTATAAAATCTTCTTTACTGACGGTCAGCTGCATCCCTGTATGTTCCTCTAAATATTCCTTTTTCTCTTCATCCGTCGGGTTGATATAAATCGTCATGGCCTCTCCATCCGCATATCTGGCGGCCTGCTCAATGTATTCTACTAACAAATGGGTATAGGCTTCTGTCTTCATATATTCCTCCAAAAGCTTTCCCACCTCTTCAAACAATTGTGTTTTCAGCTTCTGCTGTGTACGTCCAAGCTCTCTTTTCAGTTCCAACTGAGCCTTGGACATCGCCATGTTCAGCTGCTGCCTGGCATTTACTTCCTCTGCATGCACTCTTGTCTGCACCTGGCGAACAACCTCCTTACGATGCTGTTCAAACACCCCTTCCAGCGCTTCTTCATGCTGTCTGATAATCGCATTTCCTTCCGCGCGCGCCTCTTCCATCGCCGCCGCCTGAAGGCGCGAGATTTTCTCCTCTATCGTCAAGAATCTCACCTCTTCTTTCTTCTGCACTAACTGGATCTACAGTTTCAGTCCAATCGCTTCATTTACATAAGATGTGATAAAATCTTTCTTGCGTCCGGTTCCGTGCCTGTCAGGGATTTCAATCAACAGCGGCATCGTCCGTTCCAGCTTGATCTCATCAATCAGATCCGGGAACTCCCGCCCGAATTTCTCCGTCAGCAGGATGATTCCTACCGTCTTATCATTCATTGCGTCTTCAATCGCCGTCCGCAACTCCTCCCGTTCGTGAACCACAATTCCATCCACTCCGGCAAGACGCATCCCTGTCAGTGTATCGATATTATCACTGATCAAATACATCTTCATCTTACAATTTACCCAGGATCATGAAGGAGATGATCAGTCCATACAGACACACACCTTCTGCAAGTCCTACAAAGATCAAGGATTTACCAAGCGCGCTTGAATCTTCACTGATTGCACCAAGGGCTGCGCTTGCCGCGCTTGCTACTGCAATTCCTCCGCCCACACAGGATAAACCGGTTGCCAATGCGGCGGCGAGATATCCAAGACCTGCAGCATTTCCGGCAGCGGCAGCTGCATCGGCAGCCTGTACCGGTTCTGCACCAAACAACATAATTCCGGCAATTACGAATGCACCAAAGTAAAAGAATACATTTGCCCCTAGCATTCTTTTATACCGACGCTTCGTATGCTCTCCCAGCAAAAAGTAACCAAACGGAATGATAATGCCAAGCACCAACGCTGCAATAAGTAATAATTTTACTGATAATGTCATAATTCAAATCCTCCTTAGATAAAACTTTCCATAAAAATATTCTTTTCTATACTTCTGTATGATGATTCTGGAATGGATGAAACTCTCTTCCGCTTCCTTTATAAAATCTGCTGAACATCTCGTAATACTCCAGACGCAGTACCTGAATTCCAACGATCAGACCTTCCAGCAGACATACGATTGCATTTCCCACTACAACACCAAGCCAGTTCGGATCTCCCAAATGCGCTCCGGACAGCATCAGCACCACCTCCATAATGGCTGCATGGCTGACCGCAAACGCTCCAATTCGCACATAAGACAGTGTATTAGAGAAATAACTCAGCATGGTTTCAAACAATTCAAAAAATCCCTGTACCAGGAACATTCCTTTTCCTTCCTGAATCTTTCGATGATTACGATCCACCAGATTGGTCAGCGGCTCTTTAAATAAGAACAAAAGAATCGGAATACCAAGAAATATCGCCATCATAATATTTCCCGGCACCTTATGTCCCGTCATATATAACACCACTGTCAGCACCAGGAAGCCATAGAACACAAGTCCTGCCACTCCATTATTTGAAAACCAGATGTTTTCGGTATCGTGATTTCGCACGGCATTCACAATCTGGAAAATTATTACCAGAATATTCAGTCCCATTCCAAATGCAACGGCTACGATGAACACAGTATTTAACTGTCCGATAAACGGAAGATTCGTCATTGCCTCCACCGGTCTTAGCCAAAGAGCCGGAAGTACATCCTCGAATCCAAATACACTTCCGAACAAAAATCCAAAAATAGTGGAGAAAATTCCAGCCACCGAGATAATTCCAGCCAGATTAATCTTCTTGATCAAATACAACAGGCCGCCTCCGATGAACAGACACAACCCTTGTCCCACGTCGCCGAACATGGCTCCAAAAATAAACGTATAGGTCAGCGCCACGAACATCGTCGGATCCATCTCGTTATGAGCAGGAAGTCCATACATTCTGATAAACATCTCAAAAGGTTTAAAGAATTTGGGATTCTTCAGCTTCGTCGGAGGGTCTCCAAAGAATTTTTCTCGATCTTCCTCTACCACAACAAACACTCTCGGATCGTTTTTAATCTCTTCCAAAAATGACGCCACGTCATCCTCACCCATCCAGCCACACAGAATATAATAATCCTCTTTCGCGTCGCCTTCTTTCACTCTCGCAGCCATTTTTCGAACATCAAAGTTATTAGACAACTCCTCCAGGCGTTTTCTCGCTCCTAAAAGTCTGGAACCCTGGCGCATCATCAACTCTTCAATCCGTTCATCAATCTTCGCGATCTCTCCTTCTGTCTCTTCCATATCACTTCGAAGCGACTCACACGCCTGCGCTGGTGTTCCCATGTAGTCTGATGACAGCGCAATCCGTTCAAAATGGAGCGAATTGAATACAGAATCTACTTTACTTGCATCTATATTTGACACAAAATAGCATCCATAGACATAATTTTCATTCCTAATTCCTTCTTGAAATACTGCATCCAAGTCTTCAAACAAATATTTTTCCAATCGCTTATAGTAATCTACACTAATTCTTCCAAAGCGCACCTTCATATATTTGTAACGCATCGCCTTGTACAGATCCAGTTCCAAAGGAAGAAATGGCTCTAGGATATTTAGTTTCTCCCGCAGAATCTCCTGCTTCTTCTTCTGTAACTCCCGCTGTTCCTGAAGCTGAATATAATCACGATTCACATCTCGAATCAAATCCAGAATCTCCTGCTCTGTCATAGACACATCCATTCTGGCTGAACCTTCTGGCAAAAGCGCCGTAAACTGTTCTGCTTTTGTAAGCGGCTCCTTATAAGGATTCATTTCCGCAAACGGGAGCAGATTATTCGTCGTCTTTAACTCTGTCAGCGCATTCTCAAGCTGCATCTCATACTTTGACAGGTAGACGTCGCACACTCTGTCAATATCGATTCTTGGCCCGCTGATGCTTAAAAACTTCATCTTTACAATCATTGTGTCACACCTCCTAAGTATCCTAACGTCTCTCCCTTTGATAGACCGTAACGAATACATTCCAGGGCGGTAGTTAGTTTATAAATCTCTTCTTCCTTTAAAAATAAATACGTATTAATCGTCGCTATTGAGTAAGGATTGCGTCTTCGGTCTGCCCGGTACAGACTTTCCAAAATCTCTTTGTACATCCTCTCCATCGTGGAAGCTTCCATATACTGATATCGTTTCCCATAATAAGTCTCTTCCATCTGATGCCGGAATTCTTCCACTGTCGGCGCCTCTACCAGCCGTTTAAAATCATCGACATTCAAGCGGTAATGAATCGGTATCGTCATAGAATAAATATCCGGCGGCAGTAAATGATAATATTTCTTCGCCCGGTAAATCCACTGAATATTTAACAAATCAACCTTTGTACCACAATCTCTTGTAAACAAATCTCTTTCTTTCTGATTCATTACTCTCTTATTCCTTCTCCACATGGTGGAAAAATAGTATAAGTCCAGAGCCAAATCATAATCGAACAGCGTCGCACTTTCTGAATCTTTAAACTTTTCCAGCGGCGCATAATATTCCGTATCTCTAAGATTATCAATCAATTCATCTACGGTTTTGGATGTCATTAATTTGTCGATGGAGATCTGTGAATATTTATCAAAAAACTCTTTCTTATATTCCAGATCAAACGGTTTATCATAATGGTTAAAGACAATCCGAAGACAATAATTAATCAGATCAATCTCATAACGCTTCCAGTAAATTTTCAGAAATCTTTTCTGTTCCATTCCTGCAAACCGGAAGATTCTTGTATAGTCATCATATAAAGACTGATACAGCACTTTTTCCACATGACGTCTGTGATACAAGGATAAATCCATCTGATTCATATAGGAAGCATACGCCGGCTTCCCTTTCAGATATTCAATTGCCTCCGGCACACTTTGAAGCCCCGCAATATAATCAAAATCCTTCTCCGTGAGCATCCTGGCCTGCATCGCCCGAATTTTCGTGACGATTCCACTATATGACATTACATTTCCCATAATCTACACCTCAACCATATGCTTAAGGATCTCACGGGCATACACATTGTGATGCTCTTCAAAATCTCTCTTCATAGCTTCAATCGTGGCTGCATTCTTCTGCCTCTGCTCCTCTAAAATCTGCTCCATCTTGGAATTCGCTTCTGCTCGAATCCGCTCCACCTTATCTCTGGCTTCAATTTCCAGATCTCTGTCAAATGCATCTCTTTTTGCCTGAATCTTCTTTTCAATCTCATGCTTCTCTTCTTCTGCATGTTCCACAATCGCTTCCGCTGTCTCTTCAATTTCCGACAGCCTTTCTATCATTGAGCTCATAGCACACCCCCCTCTCTGACTGTTTATTTTTTGTCATGCTATAATCATACTCTTATTCTCCACAATTGCTATAGTAATATTGCACAAAATACATCCCGTTTCTGCATTGACATTTTCTCCTTCAACAGATAAACTGAAAAAAGTGCACAAATGTACCATAAAAACATACTGATTTTATAAGGAGGAACGCTTATGCGTCTTAGAAATATTCCCCGCGCGGAAGGGGTTTTGCAGGAATGCCATCAAGTTATCAAAAACGAAACCGCCTGCCGCGGATCCTGGAACCAGGTATTTGGCAATCAACAGCCCATCTATATTGAGATCGGAATGGGCAAAGGCAAATTCCTGCTGGAACACGCTCTTCGCAACCCTCAGATCAACTACATTGGTGTAGAACGTTATTCCAGCGTTCTTCTTCGGGCCGTAGAAAAATTCCAGGAACTTAAAGAAGCTCCGGAAAATCTCCGCTTTATCTGCATGGATGCCGCCGACATCGCCGATGTCTTCGCTCCAGGAGAAGTCTCCCGCATCTATCTGAACTTCTCCGATCCCTGGCCAAAGGCAAGGCATGCCAGAAGAAGACTGACTTCCCTCGACTTTTTTGCCCGATATGACAAGATTTTAACCTCCGATGGGACGGTCGAATTCAAAACCGATAACCAAGGGCTCTTTGATTTTTCACTGGAGCAGCTGGAAGAATGTCCTTCCTTCACGACCCAGAAATATACCTTCGATCTTCACCACGAACCGGATATGAACGAAGGAAACATTCTGACTGAATATGAAGAGAAATTTTCCTCTTTGGGGAATCCCATTTGTAAACTGATCGCCGTACGAAGAGCTTAACTGCACTCTTCTCTTTCCCATGCATATAATATAGGGAAGAATCACAGTCTGGATCGAAAGCATATGGGACGAAGAGCAAGAAAATCTATGAAACAGAAGCTTTGTGAGTTCACCTACCGAAGAAAAGGACTCCACCACAAACTTCACTGCCTGCGTCATTCCATGACAGAGGTATACCATATCCTGAATCCCAATCGCTGATCTGTCAGACGAATCCAAGAAGGGGTAACGGCTATGCAGCATTTAACAAGAGACAATTTTTACCACGAGACAGCCGGAAGCACGCTTCCGGTTGTTGTTATGTTCTACGCATCCTGGTGCCCCAAATGCGCCATGGTGAAACCCATTTTAAGGAACATAGAAAAAGGCCAAAAGAAACGGATCCGTTTCTTTGAAGTGGATGTCGATGAATCACCGGAACTTTCGGCCAAATATGACACTTCCACCGTTCCTGCCTTTTGGTTTTTTCAAAACGGCGAACCCGTTGGAGTCATGCAGGGCGTCATAAGCGAAGCCACATTTTTATACCGTCTAAAGAAAATCTTTAGAAATAGTTAACTCTTATTTCCTATGCAAACACGCTTTGATATGTTATATTAGGTAAGAATACAAGGCACCGGCGAATGAAAACCTTACACAGCTTCATTCGTCGGTGTTAAACCAACCGCAGCAGACGGAGATACCGTAAGTTTCCAGCATTCGTAAATTTCCACATTCGTAATTGCGGTATCCGGGAGTACCCTGCAGCGAGAATCAAGAAAAGGGGGCATGGTGAACACGCCACGCAATATGAAAAAGTTTAAAAAAGTATTACCGATTATGATGGCAGCTGCCATCACCTGCACAGGCATCCCAATGGTTGCACAGGCAGACAGCTCCAAGGTCGTAACTCTTGGCGCCAATCTTTCAGAAGAGCAGAAGACTTCGATGTATGACTACTTCGGAACCTCTGCCGACAAAGTTGAGACCATCGAAGTCACTAACGCAGATGAAAGAAAATACATGGAAGGAATCGCATCCGAGGCACAGATCGGAACACGTACATACAGCTGTTCCTATGTAGAGCCAACAGCCAGCGGCGGCATCCAGGTAAAAGTTGCTAACCTTACCTTCGTGACCAGCTCTATGATCGCCAGCACACTGACCACTTCCGGTGTTGAAAACTGCAACGTCGTTGCCGCTTCTCCTATCGAGGTATCCGGTACCGGAGCATTAACCGGTATTATGATGGCATACGAAACAGCCAGCGGCGAAACATTAAACGAAGATCAGAAGGCAACCGCCACAGAAGAGCTGATTACAACTGGTGAACTTGCTGACGCTGTGGGACAGCAGGAAGCAACGGACCTGATGAATGAAGTCAAAGGAGAAGTCATTGAAGAAGGACTGACAGATCCATCCGAGATTCAGGATGCTGTAAACGATGCAGCAGAAAAGTACAATATTACACTGACCCAGGAACAGATGGACAAGATCACCGCATTAATGGAGAGCATCTCCCAGTACGATTATGATGTAAAGGCCTTCAAGGAAACACTGGATAACCTGGCCGGAAAAGAAGAAGGCTTCTTCGCAAAAATCTGGGAATCCATCAAAGGCGTATTCACTGGCGGTTCTGATGACGGCGGTATTATCAACGGCACCAACGATGATGCCCTTGGCGCAGATGCCATTATCGACAGTACCTTAGACAGTGTCAAAGATGCAGCAAACGAAGCGAAAGAGGAAGGCTTCTGGGACAAAGTTGTCAACTTCTTTAAAAACCTCTTCGGCGGAGACGACGCAGACAAAGAGGAAGATGCAGAATCTGAGGATGTAGACAAAGATCAGGACGCAGACAGTGAACAGAATTCTGATACCGAAGATCCTGACGCTTCTACATTAGACGACGCCGATACAGATGATGGAAGTGTTGATGACGGAACCACCGACATGGACGATACAGATTCTAATACGGCCGACACCCCTTCCAGTGATGCTTCCGGAACTCCTTCCGATGAACCATCCTTTGGGGATCCTGCACAGAATAGTGAAGCAGCTCAATAGCTTAAACTTCTTACATTTATGTAAAGACACCAAAACGGAGCAGATTGCAATGCAATCTGCTCCGTTTTATTCTCTGGCTAATCTTATCTCTAAAATTCAAACACTGCTACTCCATACGGTGGAAGCTTATATGCGAAGGAATATGGTCTTCCATCACACTCTTTCTTGACCGCCTTATAAACGACCGGTCTTTCTTCTCCGGTTCCTCCGTATTTCTCATCATCGCTGTTCAGCACCAGCTTATACTGCTTTCTCTTCGGCACACCGACACGGTAATCCGCCCGCTCCATCGGCGTAAAATTACATACAAACAAGAGATTCTTCTTTCCATCTTCAGAGTGTCTCACAAAGCTGAAAATACTTCGATATCCATCATCCGCATTGATCCACTCAAAGCCTCGCCAGTCCTGATCCATCTCATATAATGCCTTATTCTGCTTGTACAAATGCAGCAGATCCCGCACCCAGTTCTGAATTGCCAGATGCTCCTTCTCCGCAAGCAGATACCAGTCAAGCTCCCGTTCTTCGCTCCATTCCCGAAGCTGAGCAAATTCCTGTCCCATGAACAAAAGCTTCTTACCTGCATGTCCCATCATAAAGGCATAGCCCGCCTTCAAGTTCGCATACTTATCGAATCCAAGACCTGGCATCTTATTAATCATCGAACATTTCAGGTGTACCACCTCATCATGGGAAAGAACCAAAATATAATTCTCACTGTACGCATAACTCATTGCAAACGTCATCAAGTTATGATTATCCTTTCTAAAATAAGGATCCAGTTTCATATACTCGGTAAAATCATGCATCCATCCCATGTTCCATTTCAGGCTGAATCCAAGACCATCATGTTCTACATCACCCGTCACCATCGGCCACGCTGTTGATTCCTCAGCAATCATCAGCGCCCCCGGATTTCTGCCAAGCACAACCGAATTCAAATGTTTGAAGAAATCGATTGCTTCCAGGTTCTTATTCTCTCCATATTTGTTGGCGATCCACTGACCATCCTGTTTTCCATAATCGAGATACAACATCGATGCCACCGCATCCACCCTAAGTCCATCCACATGGAACTTTTCAATCCAGAACAGGGCATTAGAAATCAGGAAGTTCCGCACTTCATTTTTCCCATAATCAAAAATCTTTGTTCCCCAATCCGGATGTTCTCCCTGTCTTGGATCTGCGTATTCATAAGTCGCAGTCCCATCGAAATCCGCCAGTCCATGAGCATCCCGCGGGAAATGTGCCGGAACCCAATCTAAAATTACGCCGATCTTATTCTTATGAAAATGATTGATCATCCATGCAAAGTCTTCTGGAGTTCCATATCTGGATGTCGGTGCATAATATCCCGTCACCTGATAGCCCCAGGATCCATCAAATGGATGCTCTGCAATTCCAATCAATTCAATATGCGTATACCCCATATCCTTCAAATACGCTGCCGCTTCCTTTGCGAACTCACGATAAGAATAGAAGCCCTCATCCTCTCTTCCGGGATGCCGCTTCCAGGAACCAATATGTGCCTCGTAAACTGACATCGGAGCTTTCTTATGATCCCACTTTTTCCGATTCTCCATCCAGGTCTGATCCGTCCATTTTAATCGGCTAAGATCTGTCACCTTTGATGCAGTTCCCGGTCTTAATTCCGCATAATTCGCATAGGGATCCGCCTTAAATATGTATTCCCCACTACATGTCTCAATACAATATTTATAGAGTTCATTCTCTTTCACGCCCGGAACAAAGCACGTATATATCCCCAGCGGCTCTCCGCGCTCCATCGGATTGGCCTCCATATCCCAGTCATTAAAATCTCCCACTACCGATACGGACTTCGCATGCGGCGCCCATACTGCAAAATATACACCCTTCTTCTTTCCCTTCTGAACAAGGTGTGCCCCAAGCTTTTTATAAATCTCGTAGTGATTACCCTGGCCGTACAGATAATGGTCGAGTTCCCCAATTTCATATGGTTCCATTGCTTTTTCTGCCATAGATTCATCCCTCACATTCCTGTTGCAATTATAGTAATATTATACTTTAGACCGCCGTAAAATTCAAGCTTCGCTATACAATATGACCATTCCTTTCCCGCAAAATCCGACACAGACATACCCTAATCCATATCAGAGCGCTTTCTCAAAAACCAGCCTCTTACCACTCTATACTAGAAAATGCCCCCAGCGACATTTTCTGTCGCCAGGGGCATCTTATTACTTTTCATCTTAAATTTTAAAATCTTCTTCTTTCAGAATAATGCGGTCGGAATCATCGGTACTCTTGCCAAAGACACGTCTTGCCAAATGCTTAACATTCGCTTTCTGAGAATGTGCAATTGCCTCGTCCATAATCTCCTTTACCTCAGCAACCGTCACTGCATGATCTTCTCGCTGCATAACATCGATTCGGCTGTACAGCGCCAAAATTCCCATTTCATCCAGTTTATATCCGTTTTCTTTCGCATAAGTCTGACCAAAAGTAACCAGCTCATCATTAATAAATACTGGCAATTCCAATTTAGAAGTAAATTTCTTTCTAAAGTCCGGATTTGCTGTCAGCAAACGTTCCAGCGGCTTTCTCTGATCTTCCAGTACGAAGAGCAGTTCCCCGGTCTTCTTTTCCATCAGATAATTCAATTCTTTGATTGTCCTGGAGTTCAGTTTTCCGGCCTTCTCAATAATAATTGCTCCACCACGAAGCTTCTGAATAATATTCGTAAGCTCCTTCTTGTTCAGAGATTCTCCGGTTACAATTGCTACCTTACCCTGCTTTAAGTTTCTCTGTTTCTGGATTGCCTTAACAATATCTACTGCCAAAACTGTCTTTCCGGAACCTTTTCGTCCGATTACCATAAGGTTGCCTGTCTTGGAAGTTCCTTCACGCTGTGCTCTCCGGTCGTTATCAAGCACTTCCACAATCTGCTCACTCATACCTCTGACTGGCACGAAATAGGAGAATAGTTTCTTCTGCTCTTCCGTCAGCCCTGCTTTCAGACCAATCTCACTGGTTGCACTCAGATCATAGCGTCCGGTCACAACGAAGCCTGTATCAAATGGAACTCCGCTTCCTTTTGATTTCTTAATCCGAGCCTGAATCTCCTCTTCAGAAGGTTCTTCAATCTCTAATTCCTCTTCCTCAAAGTCAGTTTCTTCATCCTCTTCTTCGGCTTCTTCATCGAAGAAATCATCTTCTTCATAGTCCGCTTCTTCAAACTCTTCTTCAAAGTCGTCTTCAAAATCCGCTTCAAAATCATCCTCAAAGTCAGCTTCCAGATCGTCCTCGAAATCAGCTTCTATATCTTCTCCAAAGTCCGCTTCAAAATCATCCTCATAATCAGCTTCTTCGTAATCGGTCTCCTCAAAGTCTTCTTCCTCGAAGTCAGCTTCTTCGTAATCTGCCTCTTCAAAGTCTTCTTCCTCGAAGTCGGCCTCTTCTGCAGCTGCTTCTTCAAACTCTTCTTCCTCGAAGTCAGCCTCTTCATAATCCGCTTCTTCAAACTCTTCTTCCTCGAAGTCAGCCTCTTCATAATCGCCTTCTTCGTAATCTGCTTCCTCAAATGCTTCTTCGTCCATCTCGCCGATGATTTCTTCGGCTCCATGAGCTGCCAGTGCATCTTCCAAGCTCAATTCTTCTGGCTCGTCCTCAGCTTCTTCCTTTTCCTGAAGCCCCATTTCTTCCATCAGCTTTACAATATCATCTGGAATTCTTCTGGTCTCTCCAAGCCCTGCCGCTGCAACATCCTCTTCTCCGGCCAGCTTTGCTGCCTCCTCGATAGCTGCTTTTCTTGCTACTTCTGCTTCCTCGGCCGCCTTTCTTGCCGCCTCTTCTTCCGCCGCTTTTCTTGCCACTTCTTCCTCAGCCGCTTTTCTTGCCGCCTCTTCTTCCGCCGCTTTTCTTGCCGCTTCTTCCTCAGCTGCCTTTCTTGCTGCCTCTGCTTCCGCTGCCTTTCTCTCTATCTCCAGACGTTCCTCTTCTCTTCTTCTCTCAGCTTCTTCTCTTTCCTTCTGGATTCGTTCAACATCTTTCTGTTTCTGCTGCTCGATTGCTTCCGCATTCTGCTTCTGCTTTGCTTCCCACTCCTGAAGGATATCTTCAATTCGCATTTGTCCGGTTACCCGAAGTGCTTCATCCTTTTCTTTCATCGCCTTCTCTTCAATATTCAGGCTTCGTCCGCTTGCAAGCGCCACGCCATTTGCCAGAGCCTCCTGAAGTGTCGCGCCTTTTACAACCTTTGTAATAGAGGACTGTTTCATCGTATCTTCCTCTTTCGGCTCTTCTTCGTCCACCTCTTCTGACTCTTCCGGCAGCATCTCGCCTTCTTCAAAAGAATCTTCGTCCATCTCTTCCGAAATAGTCTCCGCCACCTCTTCAATAACGTTATTAGGCACTTCCATTTCTTCCGATACGTCTCCAGACTCTTCCAGATCATCTTCTGCTTCTTCTGGCTCTTCCTCTTCCGCTGCCTGCGCTGCCATACGAGCTGCACGCGCAGCTTCTGCTGCTGCTTTAGCCTTCAGCGCTTTCTGCTGGTAAGCTGCCTTCTCTTCTTCCTTCTCTTTTTGAAGCTGCATGGCACGCGCTTTCTGCTTACCTGCAGGGCTATTATTATATTTTTCCTGCTGCATTGGCGTCAATGGCTTATATTTCATCTTCAATTCCATGGCCTGGTATACATATTTACCCTCACTGAACCATAGAATCAGGTCATCACACTCTTCTAAGCACTCTGCCGTCATTCCGGCTTCATGGTACAGCTTTGCCAGTTCATACGCCCACTTCTCAACGTATTCCCCTTTCTTAAAGTCCTCTAATGCTGCAATCTGATCCTCCAACGGTGCACCCTGTGCCTTTAATATCTTATATTTCAAAATATACTGATTTGGATCCTTCGGCGCCAGTTTTACAAATTCTTCATAACAGTCAGATGCCTCATCCGTATCATCAATTTTAAGAGCAAGTGTTCCCAGTCGATATACGATCTTTCTGCTTCCCGGCGAACGGTCAAATGCAACAAACAGGATATCCCGGCTCTTCTGAAATTCCCCATTCAATTCGTAAATCTCACTGACTGTGTTCAGCATGGACACACTTTTTACCCTTCTCCAGTCAATGGTATCCGCAATCTCCATCGCTTTTTTATATTGCTTTTTTTCCATATATTCGAGCATCTGCTCTGTTTTTACCCGATATTCATATTTATCCAACACACTCACCTCAAATTTTTATTTAAATCTCTAATTTCTTACAATTATACATATATAAGTCTATCACAAGGCATGCACATTGTCAAAAAATATGCGGATAAAGTTCTCAAAATACATCAAAATAGCCACCATATTCTCTTCAGATTATGATGGCTATTTTGTATTAAATTTTATCATATTCTTCTTTCAACAAATCGGAGGGTTCGTTGATTTTAACATTCCCATTCGCCTATCTTCTTTTATCTTTCGATATATAACTCAAAGTCTCTGATTATCTTCCGAAAATGATCGTTTTTAATCTTCGATATCACTATTTATATCTCCCGATTGATCTATATAGCTTCTTCTCTCGACTTGAATATCTATAACCATTCCCATTATAGCCAGTGCCCTTATCATTTGTCTATAATCGTATTAAGTTATTCTTCCTATAGCCGCTCCACTACATAGCGTCGTATAAATCTGATATATTAGGTAATGTTTCTTTACACATCTTCTAATACCTTTGAACTATGTGTGGTAACTTTACTCAATATGTCTGCAAATGCAATCTATCTATCCGGTTTTACAACTCCGATTACTTTTCTTTATCTATTGATACCGGCTTATTATCCTCTATTTTTAAGGCTTACTTTACGGGAATCTTCATCTGCCGTACCACTGACATATTGATTATGAAATTCTACTGCATTGTCCAATGGATTAAGCCTCCTTCTTTCATATTTCCAATCGATCCGTTCTCACCAACATATGAAATTCAGATCTTTTATCCACTTCTTCCATATCTCCATATAATAAATTGTTATATATGTGATATTTCAAAATTTCCTTTCTCGTCAGAAACTTTTTTGTGGATCTCTTTTGGATTGACTTTATAATATCATCTCCGCCCTTATTTGTCAATACTATTTTTAATTTTTATTATTTTTATTGGATAATTTTGTTTTTATTTTTTGTTTTTTCAGTTTTTTATCGCAAAATTATACAATTATTAAATGTTAACCTATGTGTGTTTTAGGTTGACATTCTTGTTCTCATTGATTATACTCATATCAAATATGTTTCAAAACAATATTAAAATCGTATTTAGAAAGGAATGGTATCACTCCATGAATCAAACAACATCAGCTTCCGTAAATTCCAACCGTCCCTTAACAACCTCGCGCCTGGTTCGCATCGCTCTGGTAACGGCAGTTACCTGTATCCTGGCGCCAATGTCCATCCCGATCCCATTAAGTCCCGTGCCAATTACGCTGACCAACCTGGTTCTGCTGACCGGGCTTTATGTATTAGACTGGAAGGATTCATTAATCAGTTACGTAATCTATCTGCTGATCGGACTTGCCGGACTCCCCGTATTTTCCGGATTTTCCGGCGGCCCCGGCAAAATTGCCGGACCAACCGGCGGATATCTTGCCGGCTTTCTGATCATGCTCCTAATCGCCGGTCTGATTGTTCACGCCTCCCACGGAAAGCGGATCCCTTCCATCTTCGGAATGATCCTGGGCTCTGCCGCCACCTACCTTTTTGGCACCTTATGGCTTGCCTTCCAGATGGATCTTGGCTTTATGGCCGCTTTGTCTATTGGTGTACTCCCTTATCTGGCAGGCGATCTGATCAAAATACTCATTGCCGCCGGTATCGGTCCGGTTATTGGAGGAAGGATCAAATCCATCGAACCAACAAGATAGCATCTATTTTATACAAAGTCGCTAAGAAAAGGAATCAGGCAGCCCGAATGATAAAGCTGCCTGATTTTTATCTTTTTATTCTATTGTTTTCTTGCGCGCAGTAATGATAGCCCCTCCTATGAACAGAGATACGATCACTGCTGCCAATAGCAATTCCACACGGGCCGTATCTCCTGTCTTCACGCCTTGTTGTGGTATGTCTTTTCGTCCCACATCGGGATTATGCCCATCGGGATTGTCCTGATTTACACCACTTCCCGAATTTCCCACGTCTGCTTTTGTAACAATGACAGTCCTCGTCGCCTTTTCCTGATTTCCGGCAGTATCTGCTACCTCATAGGTTAATTCATAGATTCCTGCAAGGCTGGTGTTCACCTTTCCGGTAACAACGATGCTTTCTGTAATATTGCCATCTACATTGTCTACAGCCGTAACACCCTCCATTACATCAAATGGATCTCCTTCTTTTAGCACCGTCTCCTTCGGAACTGTCAAAACAGGCTTTTCAACATCATACTGCACATTAACATAATAGACATTTGTTCTGGAAATCCCGCCATTTTCATCGGTCACTTCTGCATACCAGCCATTCGTACCATTAGGGGCATCCTTCCACTCATAGGCAGCCGTCTCCTGACTCTTCACAGGTTCCACACTTCCAATAACATCTTCTTTGTAGACATTAACCTGAAAATCCTGCGTTTCCAAGCTCTTAATCCTTGGACTAATTCCAAGATCCGCAAATGAAATCTCAAATGTCTCTGCATCATTTAAATTCGCATCCTCAATACAAAATTCATTTCCCGGATTCGGATTCTCAGAAGGTTTTGCATCGTAATCTCCATAATTGCTATAATCCGATCCACCATAAGATGGTGTAAAGGTTCGGACTATCATCCGCTGCCCTTCTACGTCAAAATGAAGAAGTCTCATATATCCAGCTCCGCCTTCCATCAATCCCTGATAATCAAATAACATATTGTACACATTTCTGGTACTTCCATCCGGATTGGTAAATGTATCAATTCTCGTCTTTGCATTGTGATAGTGCCCGGACAGAACCATACATACATTTTCATTCTTCGCAACCACTTCATCGTGAATTCTCTGTGGCTCCTCTCCAAGCCCTCCGCTGGCAAGGAGATATTCATGGAAATTGAGAATCGCCTTTCTCTCCGGATACTGCTCCAGCACATCATTCATCCACTGGATTTCATCATCGCCGATTCCCCAGCCCATATAAATCATAATAAAATCAATTCCGTCCACAGAAATCAGATCATAGTGACCGCGATTGTTCTGATAACTCCCGCCATACCACGGATTAGATGCATAGCGCTCCTCTCCGAAAAACTTTCCGAAATTCGAGTAATCTCCGTTCAAATGTCCCACATCATGGTTGCCTGCCAGCACTCCGTACGGAAACCGGGACTGATCAAGTTTCTGATAAGCCGCATCTGCCTGCTGCCATTCCTGAAGATTTGGTTCATCATCAATAATATCGCCATCGTGGAATAGATACTGAAGATTCATCCGCTGCCTGTTTCCTAAAAGCCAATTGTGGATGTTCATCTGATGCTGATACTGCCCATTATTGGACTGATCCTGATTCCCTTCATAATCCTCATTATAATACTGAGTATCGCTCTCCACCGCAAAGGTAAAGTCATACTCTTCCCGCGGCGTATCATTTTCGTTGGATGTCTCCACGTTATCCGGTGTCTCATTCATGGAATAAGTACCGATCTGCGGAAGTGATCCGTATTGAGGCGGTGTATATCCCTCCCCATTCTGAACGATAAATCGAACGCTTCCATCAACCATATGATCTTTCAGCACAACTTCTCCTGTCAATGTCATACCTTCTTCGGAAATACTCTGCTTTGCATCTACCTTTTCCCAATTTTGGGAAGCTGTATTATAAACATACAGAAATGTTTTTGCATTGCTGCTTTGGCCCATCCACTCTGCCCGGATCACCGTATTTTCATTTACATTCTCACCAAGTTGAATTTGGAAACTGTCGTAAGGAAATCCATTTCCGTTATTCTCTTCAAAGGCCTTCTCAATGCTTCCACTTTCTGCGCTGATTCCACTGTCCTTGACAATATTGGCATCCCCTAGCTCATATTTTTCTCCCTTTTTAAAGGTTACCTTCATCTCATCTCCCGCTTCATCTGTCGGTGTCACCGCCAGCACAGGGGCTTTATTGACCGTCGTTCCATTTTCCGGAGAGACATTTTCTTCAATATCTGCTGATTCTTTTGGTGTCGTAAAGCGAATTTCCTTCTGCGCTGTATTTCCCACATGATCTCTTGCCATAATTACAATGGTATGTTCGCCCGCCTCCATCGTAAGCGCCCGAAATTCATACGGTACCGTAATGGTCTTTCCATCCAGTGTCACAACCGTGTGAACCTCTTCACTGACAGCGTCGGCAGCGGTTACTTCAATCGTTCCACTGTGATACTGATGCCCCTCTTCTATATTGGTTGTAATTTGCGGCGCCGTATTGTCAACCGTCACATGAACTTCTTCTGCTCCATTTGATACGGCGTGGGCTCCGTCAGCTCCTGCCGTCGTATCCCACAGATACCGAATTGCTTCAAAATCACTGTCCTCCAGCTGAAATGTCGCGTAAAGGATCTCATACTTGGAAGTTCCATCACCCATAGAAATATTCGTCTCCTGGGAAGGTATACTCACATCCTGTTTTGGTACCTCGTCAAGGTTCGTGTGTTCTACTGTTCCAAGTCCCTTCTTTGCCTGATAGGAAACCGGAAGCAGCGTTCTACCATTTGGAAGCACCATCCGGATATTCCGCAAAATAAAGTCATCATTATTTTCAATATTGTGTTCCAGAACATTCGCTTTATTTCCTGCGTGGAACTCTACTGTAATCGTCTTCATCTCCGAATCAAACTGACTGGCATCAATGTCATAGACATAGGTTTTCACATCGCTATATGTTCCTTCATTGAAGATTCCTACTACTTCCCCGTCTACCGCCACTGCATTTTTAAAGAATACATCTGTATCGGTTGCCTCAAACGCGATCTTTCCCGGTCCGTTAATGGAACGCTGGGACTCCTTTGCAACATCAACACCATCCAGGAAAAGCTGCGATCCATCTGCAATGATCTGCCGTGTTCCAGTCACCACTTCTCCGTCTTGAAGATTCAGTCCCTGTGACACTTCTCCGTCTTCATTAGCAACACTCTTCTGCGGAGTTGTCACGGATGTGTATCCGTCGCTCACCTCAAAATAATAGGTAAATCCCTTCTTATTCAGAATATCAACCTGCCCGAGAACCCTTTCAAACCGATCTTCGTTCTCTTTACTTCGCATCAAATTGTACGCATCAAATGCTTCCTGGCTGCTCTCCTTCATATATAAAGTTACCGTTTTAATTGTCGTCTCTTCTGATCTTGCCTCCACCGCAAATGCAAAGGATTCCGTCGCATTATTAAAAGAAGTTTCCGTACAGTCCGTCACCTCTGGTTCCTTCTGAGGCGTCACCGGATTTGCCTGCTGCATCGCCTTTTCACTCTCCGTAATAGTTCCCGGCGTCGGCTCTGCCTGGTCAGACGTCATCACAGTCTCAAAAGATCCCTTTTTCAACTGATTCTGAAATGTAATTGATTTATCCTTGGTCGTATTGTCTGCACCATTTTCATTATAAACAACACAATCCACAACATCTCCTACATTAGAGGATAAGCTAACTGCTCTCGTCCCGGAATTTGCCATTCCGC
Organism: Dorea sp. ICN-14282; assembly: GCF_037890115.1. Lineage (NCBI taxonomy): Bacteria > Bacillati > Bacillota > Clostridia > Lachnospirales > Lachnospiraceae > Dorea > Dorea sp. ICN-14282. The sequence goes on from NZ_JBBKBH010000002.1 coordinate 558,833, forward strand.
CATTGGAAATTGAAATCACCTGGTTTTCTGCCAGATCTTTTCCGAACTTCTCGTTGAAATCAGAGAGTGTCAGGCTATCATTTGCTCCATTCTTAATCCAGAATACCAGACTTTCTTCTGCCAAAAGAACCTGATCCTCTTTCGTTTCCCACCACACTGTCTGTACGCCCGTATCAGGATAAAGATACGACAGACGATAATCTTTCAAATTAACTGCTTCCTTCGTATTATTGCAGATCTCTATAAATTCATAGGCATCTGAACCGCCCACATTTGCACTGTCCGGAAGAATTTCCGTAATCGTCAGTGCTGGCGGTGCACTGCTTTCTTTCGCTTCTGCTGCCAAAACACCTTCTGCACCACTGCCGATAACGCCTCCCACAAACAGCATGCCTCCTGCCAGTCCTGATAATACCAGCCTCCAGCTTTGTTTCTTCATGTCTTTTCCTCCATACCCTATCAAGTCATATTTCTTGCCCTATTGAGCGTATCACGAAAAGAAAGCTTCTCTCTATCATTCTTTTGTAAACTTTTCTTTAAATGCATATAAAAGATACCCCTCTTAAACAATGGGGATCTGCATCCTTCCCATTATTCCAGAGGGGCATCTTTTATTTCATTCTTTAAAATATTCTATTTCTATCCGCGGTAGTAGTTGATCAGACAACCTTTCAGAATAATCTCGCGTTCCGCATCGGTCATATCCCCAAGCTTCAGCTCGATCTCTTTCAATTCATCGCCTACCACATACGCTTTTACAACGGAGGCTTTCTCTTCAATTGCCTTTCTAATCTCCGGAACAAAAATGTAATCTCCGTTCTGGAAGCTTAAGTTCTCATGGTCTTCCTCCGTGATAAACGGAAGCATTCCCCAGTTGATCAGGTTGGAACGATAACGCTTCGTTGCATACTCGTTGGCAATATTTGCCCAGCCTCCGAGCACCTTCTGACAGGACGCTGCCTGCTCTCTGGCGGAACCATCTCCTGGTTTTACTGCAAAAATGGTGCTTCCGATTCCCAGGTTGCCTTCTCCTACTTCCGGATAAGCTTTTCGAACCACTTCCATCACCGGTCTTAACTCTTCTAATACCTCCAGAGGACACTGTCCTGCTTCGATCGCTTTCTCTGCTTTCTGAACCTCTTTTGCTCGTCCCACATATGCCGGGTCTTTTCTTGACAGCGCAAATTCTGCCAGTCCCAGCGGATTAGAACGATAAGAAGACGTCTCTCCTGACGGAATCAGTTCATCCGTTGTGGTTACCGGATCGTGAATCTCAGATACCACTTTCAACAGAAGATTTTCTGATAATGCCGGCATAGACGGCCAGTCTTTAATATTTGGACCAAACTTGATTTCCACAGACGGATCTGCCTCACCCTTACTGTCAAATACACGGTTTGCATAGATATTCTGATCAAAATGATATTTCCGTCCAGTATATTCTACATCCATTGCCGTTGCCGGTGTCAGGAAGCCCTTGTTTGCTGCTGTTGCCGCAATGGAACGTGCATCCATAAGTGCAACTGATGCAATCTGACCACTCTGAAGCTTGGAGCCTTCACGGTTCGGGAAGTTACGTGTAGAGTGACGGATGGAGAACGCACCGTTCGCCGGAGTATCTCCTGCTCCAAAGCACGGTCCGCAGAACGCAGTCTTCACAATCGTTCCTGCCTGCATCAAATCTGCAACGGCTCCATTTTTCACCAATTCCATATAAATTGGGGTACTTGCCGGATATACACTGAAAGTAAATTCATCTGCTCCGATGTAACGTCCCCGGATAATATCTGCTGCCGCACAAATATTTTCAAATCCACCTCCGGCACAGCCCGCGATGATTCCCTGTTCTACATAAAGCTTTCCATCCACAATCTTATCCTGCAGACTATAGTCTACCGCTCCATCCAAGCTTACCAGCGCTTTCTGCTCTACATCATGGAGAATGTCTTTTAAATTTGCATTCACTTCATCGATCGTATAGACATTCGATGGGTGGAACGGCATTGCAATCATTGGCTTAATCTCGCTTAAGTTAACATAAACCATACCGTCATAATATGCCACAGCTCCCGGATTCAGTTCCTTGTAGTCTCCTTCTCTTCCGTGAATTTCATAGAATTCTCGAATCTTCTCATCCGTTTTCCAGATGGAGGATAAGCAGGTTGTCTCCGTTGTCATTACGTCGATACCGATACGGAAATCTGCACTTAGCTTGTCAATTCCAGGTCCTACAAATTCCATTACTTTATTATTTACATATCCATTTCCGAATACTGCACCGATAATTGCCAGTGCTACATCCTGAGGACCAACTCCCTTCATTGGCTCTCCATCAAGATAAATTCCAACCACTTCCGGCATCTTGATGTCATATGTCTTATTCAAAAGCTGTTTTACCAGCTCTGGTCCGCCTTCTCCCATCGCCATGGTTCCAAGAGCCCCGTAGCGTGTATGGCTGTCAGATCCAAGAATCATCTTGCCGCCGCCTGCAAGCATTTCCCGCGCATACTGGTGGATAACTGCCTGATGAGGCGGAACATAGACACCGCCATACTTTTTCGCACAGGTCAGTCCAAACATGTGGTCATCTTCATTGATCGTTCCTCCTACTGCACACAGAGAGTTATGGCAGTTTGTCAGGACATACGGAATCGGGAATTTCTCCAGCCCTGACGCCCTTGCTGTCTGAATGATTCCCACAAATGTAATGTCGTGAGAAGTCAGTTTATCGAATTTAATCTGCAGACGTTCCATATTGCCAGATGTATTGTGATCCGCCAGAATATGGTACGCCATCGTTGCCTTCGCTGCTTCCTGCTGCGATACTTCCGTTCCTGTCTTAGCCTTTACTTCTGCCACGTCTTCTGCAATCTCTGTTCCATTCAACAGATAGACTCCTTTGTCGTATAATTTCACCATGTCCTGTTCCTCCTATTTTTTCATATGTTTCATATGGTCTGATACCATCATTGCAATTTTAAATGTCAATGCATCGTCGAATACGCGGACATCCAGTCCCGTTTTCTTCTGAATCTTCTCCAGACGATACACCAGTGTATTCCGGTGCAGATAAAGCTTTCTTGCCGTCTCGGAAATGTTCAGGTTATTATCAAAAAGTGTATATACTGTGGTCAGCTCTTCTTCAAAACAGTCTGCTGCCCCGCCACGGAACACTTCCTTGAGAAACATTTCGCAAAGAGACTTTGGAAGCTGATGGATCAGTCTTCCAATTCCCAACTCACCGTATGCCAGAATTCCGCGTTCTGCATAAAAGACTCGTCCAATCTCCAGAGCCACCTGTGCCTCCTGATAGGAACGCGGCACTGCCTTTATCTCCTGTACGATGGTTCCATATGCCACACGCACGCTGGCCATAGCCTCCATATTCAAAGTGTCCGTAATCTCTCTTGCACGCTGTTGTGCTTCTTCATAACCTTCTGATTGTTCCAAGGCTTTTACAAGTATTACATGCTGTTCATCTACCGATGTGACAAAATCTTTTCTTCCGGATGCATATAATTCACGCAGTGTCTCAAGAATCAGTTCCTCTTTCTCATTCTTTTTTTCGATTACATACACGATCCTCTTTTGATCTGCTGCAATTCCCATTTTCCCCGCCTGATTATAAATATCTACCGGCAAAAGATTTCCTAGAAGAAGATTTTGAACAAAACGATTCTTATCCAGCTTATCCTTATACGCAGTCAAAAGACTGGTCAGCTGGCTGACTCCCATTCTTCCTGCCATTTCCATATTCGCGCACTCGCCCTCAAGCCCTAACAAATATATCGGCTTTCCCTCATCAAACACGAAGAAAAAGCCTTGGCAGCCCTGCAAAATTTCGGCTTCTTCATCAGCCTTCGCCCAAAACTTCTGCACCTGTTTTTCATACTTCTGCATCTTCTCATGGGTCATTACAAGGCAGATGCCTTTTCTATCCCAGACAGCACAATCAAAACTGGTAATGCGCTTGATATCCTGCACCGTTTTATGCAACACTTTATTTGATAACATACATATATGCCTCCCAAATATTCACACACGCTTATTCTAGCACATGTAAATAAAGCTGTCTAACCTTTTAACGCACGGAAGCAAACAATTATTCGATATTATATTCTTTATAAAGCGTCTCACAAAATTCAAAATTCTGCGCTGCTTTTATAATATCTTCATTTCTTCCTGCCTCGATTAATTTTGCTGCTAAAGCTGCAAAGCGTTTTTGTTCCTTCTCTCTCCCTGCCCTTTCACCTTCTTCTCTTCCTAATCTCTCACCTTCTTCAAATTCTACCGTTGTCCCCGGCGGGAGCGGTTCATCATGCAGCGCATTGTATAATGCAATGTCATTTTCCGCTGCTGACTCGTTTTCATAGAACAAATCCACAAATACACTGTTCTTGCATTCTCGGTTTTCTTTTTTCCTGTTTTCTGACACTCAAGATTCCTCCTTTGTTTCTTTCATATCTGCAATAAAAGGAGTCCTCTTATAAGAATAAGTATAATGAATCCTCCCCTGACTATCAAGGTTTTCGCACATATGAAATTGCATGGTTCGGTTGAAAATCGCGGGGGATTTCCCATAGATGTTCCTAAGACTAAATTGAAAAACTGCTTATTACTTGCTGATTTCAAGTAGATAAAAATAGCGTAACACAAAAGTTCACCAAAGACAATCATGTATTTTCGAGCGGAATCACTTTCTCTACCATCCTCCGCCCGGCTTTTGGACATGTGCGGTACAATTTTAGCCCCGACTTTTTCACATAGAAAAGGCGGGCATACCCGTCAAGATATACCCGCTTCTTTCTATCGTTCTTTTTATTTGTTTTCTTTGTTTTTAGCCGCCAGTTTCTTCCAGTTGTAATATCCGTATACAGAGTTAAACAGATAAGCAACCCACATCACAACCATTGTGATCGCAGAAGAGTCTTTTCCGATCAGTAATACCCACATTACTACAGATACCACATTGACAATGATCCACAAAAGCCACTGTTCTGCGTAACGAGCCACCTGCATGATCAAAGCAATAACTGAGAATACAGTTGACATCGCGTCAATAAGAGCAAGCTGCCCGCCAATGCGTGTCAGAATCTGCCAGTAGATTAAGACAATCACTGCTGTTGTAACCAAAAGAATCACGATCTGCTTTGGTGTCAGTGCCTTTCCTTCTACTTCACCGCTCTCTTCGTCTTTATGTCTGGACCAGAGGTAGAAACCAACGAAGTTCATTGGAATATAATAAAACGCATTCAACATAAATTCACCGTACAGATGATTGTTAAATGTAAGGTATGCGTAGATTGCCACGTTAATCGTTGCAAACACATAGGTACTTACTTTTCCTTTTGCCGCCAATACAACGCCAAGAATTCCTGTGATTCCACTAATTAAAGCCAGGGTATTATCCCCCCATATAATACTCAGCACGATCATAATTACCGTAGATAATACAAGCCAGCACTTTTCAAATGTCGTCCATCCCTTAAAAAACTCTTTTACTTTACTCATTGTTCTTTCTTCCTTCCTCAAATTCTTCTGTTGTCAATACAGGTCCTTTTACGCTTACTACCTTTGCTGAAATGCAGTTTGCCATCCGCACAGCTTCTACAAATTCATATCCTGCTGTCCGCATTGCAATCACCGTTCCAATATGAGAATCACCTGCTCCGATCGTATCCACGACTTCTGCCTTTTTAGACGAAACCATACGATACTCTCCATCCTCCAGAAGATGTACGCCTTCTTTTCCCAATGTGATCAGAACGGTATTTCCTGTCCATCCGTATAGTTTTTCTGAAGCCTTTGCAATCTCTTCTTCTCCGGTAGAGGTAACTGCTTCTAACTCATTCAAATGCAGTACCGGATGAAGCGCATACATACGCTTTGCCTTTTCCTCAGAAATATAGGTGATTCGCGGTCCCGGAGCATAGTATACGGTCAATTCCCGGTGCGCCTCTAGGAAATCAAGAATGGCTTCTCCGCCATCTCCTTCCAACTCATATCCGCTGACATACACGGAATCATAATTCTCCACATCCAGTTCCTCAAACCACTCACGCTTAAAATGGCATTCAATTCCCGGTACCGTTAAAAATGTCCGTTCTCCATCCTCTTCTACCATGCAGAGGCAGTAACCATTATCAGAATCCGCAGAACAGATAGGACTCTTATGCCCTGCTCTTTCTAATTCTTTTCGGATAAAATCTGCATACATTCCAGTTCCAACCGGAGCAAACAACGTATAGTTTGTTCCGAAATGTTTTAGGATATCTGCGACATTGTACGCACATCCGCCAACCATCATCGTCTGTCCTTTGGCATACACATCTGTTCCGGACTTGGGAATCTTGTCAATCTCCATCACAATATCCAGCATTGCCGCACCAATGACTATACATCCTTTTCCCATGAAATTCGCCCCCTCTTCTCTTCGATTGCATCTGCATAATGTTCAAAATCTACTTGGTTCGCTTTCTGGATCAAAGAAACATATTCCTCAGGAATTTTCTTCATCCCCTGTGCCGCCCCACAAATGGCAGTCGCCATAGCTCCGATGGTATCGGTATCGCCGCCAAGATTTGCACAAAGGAGCGCACATTTTTTCACATCGAAACCATAATACGCAATGGCAAGCGCCGCCGGAACGGATTCTGAAGTATTTACTCCTGCCCCTACCAGATTATAAAGATTTTCCAAAAATGCCGTTTCATCATCCTTATATTTTTCTGCCAGCTTCACTCCGAGCATCGTTCTGGCACTCAGTGACGGGCTTGGAGTAGATGCCCCTAATTCCATCGCATATTCTGTGACAGAAAGCGCGTCTTCAATCATTTTCTCCCGATCCTGGAATTCCATTGCAGATGCCACTGCCATGGCAATCATAGACGCTCCGGCAATGGTAATGTCACTGGTATGTGTTACACAGGAAACTGCCGCTACATATCGGCACAGTTCTTCTTTCTGCTCGGTTGTAAATAAAGTTCCGATCGGTGCGATTCTCATTGCCGCTCCATTGGACACCGCTTCATCTGAAAATTCTTTTGCACTTTTCCCTTCCTGAAAAAGCTTTAAAGCAACTTTAGAGGTTGGCCCAAGAATATTATTTTCAAAGGCATTTTCTTTTTCCGCCCACTCTAAAATATGCGTTGCAATACTCTGACTGTCCGGCACAAAATCAGTTTCTATCAAACTATCTAAAATGGTCAGTGCCTGACTGGTATCGTCCGTAAATTGTCCCGCCTTATACTGATACGAAATGATATTTTCCGGACATCCGTCTAAAAAGTCTGTGATTACACCATAATGTTCCATGCACCGTTTGCGGCTCCACAGTTCCGGAGGCATACCCATGGCATCTCCGATTGCCATTCCGTACAGTGCTCCCAGTATTTTATCTTTCATATTACAATATCTCCTCTCTGCTTATTATAATAAGTTATATTTCTCTGTTCGTCTATCCGTAAATTAGACAAATTATTGGTACATTTTTTGTTGACTTGTTATAACAAGATCGAGAATCTATTTGAATTTTGTCATTTGCTAAAGTATAATATGAATATAAATAACAAAGGAATTATCGTCCTATGAAACGGGGAAATCAATATGAAACAAACGCCTAAATATGCTCTGATTGAGCAGGATTTTATCAAAAAAATTCAATCCGGCGAACTGGAAGCCGGCGCAGAACTTCCAAGCGAATCTGATCTAATTCAATTATATCAAGTCAGTAGAGTAACTGTCCGCCGTGCGATTGATGAATTATATCATCAAGGATATATTGAAAAAATGCAGGGAAAACGCACCTGCGTAAAGGGAAAAGTCAAATTACAGGAACTGACTTCCATTTCCAGTTACACCGAAGAAATCATCCGACAAGGCATGACGCCTTCACGCAAACTTCTCACCGACAATCTTAGAGTTTGCACTGACGAAGAAGCTGCGCTTCTCAATCTTCAAAAGGCCGATCCTGTGTTTCATATGAAGCGAATCTATTTTGCAGATGGTACTCCGCTGTGTCTTACGAGCACCGTGCTTCCTTATCACTTATTCCGCGATATAGAAACCTATGATTTTGAACAACATTCTCTCTACAAAATCATAGAAGAGAATTATCACACACCTATCACAACTTCATCACTGAAGTTAAAAGCAGTTGCTGCTTATGGCGATATTTCCAAATATCTGAACATCAGTGACGACACTCCTCTTCTATATTCCACAGGACTGACTTATGGAATTAAAAACGAGGAGGAAATTCCCATTGAGCTCTTCTATAACTATTATTTAACAACACGGTTTGAATATTCCCTGATACAGAGAAGATAAGGGGGAGGTGCTTACGCACCTCCCCTGTAGCATCTCTTATTCTAACAGCAATCCTAGTTTGTGATTGTCTCTTCTGTCTCTTTATCAAATACATGAATCTTATCTGCATCCAGCGCAAACTTCACGGTATCTCCTGTTCTTGCCGTTGTTCTTGGATCTACTCTTGCCGTCATATTTGCACCTTCATAATCAAAGTACAAGTATACCTCTGCTCCAAGCATCTCGTATACACGGATGGTTGCCTCAATCACAGTGTTTGGAGATTTTTCGAGGAATTCCGGCTCATCGTGTACATCCTCCGGACGAATTCCAAGAACCACCGTCTTTCCATCGTAACCGCCGTCGATCAGCTTCTTGCCCTTTGCCGCCGGAAGCTCGATCTCGGAAGGTCCTGCCACCAGATATACCTTATCACCAACCACTTTACAGGTAGCATCTACGAAGTTCATCTGTGGAGATCCGATAAATCCTGCCACGAATAAGTTGCATGGTGAATCGTATAAGGTCTGTGGTGTATCTACCTGCTGAACCACACCGGCATTCATAACAACGATTCTGGTTCCCAGTGTCATCGCCTCTGTCTGATCATGGGTTACATAAATGATGGTCGTTCCCAGTCTCTGATGCAGCTTGGAAATCTCAATACGCATCTGTCCACGAAGCTTGGCATCCAGGTTAGAAAGAGGCTCATCCATCAGGAATACCTTAGGATTCCGAACGATTGCACGCCCCATAGCAACACGCTGTCTCTGTCCTCCTGAAAGAGCCTTCGGCTTACGATCAAGCAATGCTTCCAGATCCAGAATCTTTGCGGCCTCACGCACCATCTTATCAATCTCATCCTTTGGAACTTTTCTTAACTTCAGTCCAAATGCCATATTGTCATATACCGTCATATGTGGATACAGAGCATAGTTCTGGAATACCATCGCAATATCTCTGTCCTTTGGCTCCACATCATTTACAATCTTGTCTCCAATCTTCAATTCACCGGAAGTAATTTCTTCCAGACCTGCGATCATACGAAGTGTCGTAGATTTTCCGCATCCAGATGGTCCTACAAAGATGATAAATTCTTTGTCCTCAATCTCCAAATTGAAGTCTTTTACCGCCTCAAACCCATTTGGATATGTTTTATTAATATGCTTTAATGATAAACTTGCCATTGTAATGATTCCTCCCTGATTCATTTTCGTTTCACTCTATATAAAAGTATAAAAAAAAAGTTCATCCTGGTCTATGACCAGGTTGAACAATTTTTTCTTCCATGTCCCGTCAAGTTGACGAACCCTCATCTAAAGCAGCGCTTGATACACATCTCTTTTACTGACGCCCCGGTCTTTCGCCACCTTCTTCATCGCATCTTTCCGGTCAATTCCCTGTGTCAGGTAGTATTCCATATGCTCCTCTATGCTCATCTCTTCCCATTTTGCAATAGCCGCTTCTTTTAGTTCCTGTCGGCTCTTGCCTTCCAGCACCATTACACATTCTCCCCGTGGCTCTTTCGCTTCATAATAGGAAACAGCATCAGAAAGCGTTGTTGCAAATGCCGTCTCATGCCGCTTGGTAAGCTCCCGACAAATCGTAACCTTTCGATCCCCCAGTCGCTCCAACAGCTCCTTTAACGTACGCAGCAACCGGTGAGGCGCCTCATAAATGATCATGGTTCGCGTCTCATTCTCTAATTCTGCCAGTACTTCCTGCCGTTCCTTTTTATCCGCCGGGAGGAAGGCCTCAAATGCAAATCTCCTTGTGGACAGTCCCGACAGTGTCAATGCTGTAATACATGCAGCTGCTCCCGGAAGCGATGTCACTGACACCCCCGCTTCATAACACATTTTTACCAGTTCTTCTCCAGGATCGGAGATTCCCGGTGTCCCTGCATCTGTAATCAACGCAATATTCTGACCATCCAAAAGCTTCTCTACAAGCTTTCTTCCTTTTTCTATTTTATTATATTCATGGTAACTGGTCATGGGCGTGTGAATCTCAAAATGATTCAAAAGCTTGATACTGTTCCTGGTATCTTCCGCAGCAATCAGGTCTACTTCCTTCAATGTTCGAATCACCCGGAATGTCATATCCTCCAAATTACCGATGGGGGTCGCACACAAATATAAAGTTCCTGCCATCTCTTTCTCCTCCCTATGCGCCGGACAATCCGTACAGCTTTAGAAGTTCTTCTGTATAACTTCCATCTTTGTGATATACAATCAGCGGCGGTTCCACCGTCATCCGGGGTTTCCCGTTTTTCAATCCCTCTACCAGAACCATGTTCGGTTCCTTATCAACATAAGGATAAACCAGACGCATCCGCTTTGGCTCAATCCCTGCCGCCGACATCTTGGCCAGAATCTCCGGCAAACGAAACGGTCGGTGCACCATATAGAATCTTCCCTTGGGCGCCAGGATTTTTCTACTTTCCCGCAGAATATCATCCAGTGTACACAAGGCTTCATGGCGCGCAATATAAAGGGCGTCGTTTTCATTTTTTAATCCATGATCCCCTATCATATACGGCGGATTTGTGGTAATAACCTGAAAAGAGGCTGCTCCAAATTGGGAAGCCGCCTCCTTGATATCTCCCGTCACAATCTCCATCTTTTCTTCCAGTCCATTTAGCTTTACACTCCGGCGTGCCATATCGGCGCTTTTCTCCTGAATCTCTAGCCCCGCATAGTAACGCCCTTCTGTCTTTGCCGCCAGAAGAATCGGAAGAATTCCGGTTCCGGTTCCCAGGTCCAGGCATCGTTCCCCTTTCTTGACCCTGGCAAAGCCGGACAGTAACACCGCATCCATCCCGAAGCAGAACCGTCCCGGATTCTGAATGATATGATAGCCGCCAATCTGCAGATCATCTAACCGCTCGCCGTCTCGTAGCAGTTCTTCTTCCTGTTTCATCTGCATCATTCCCTGCATCCTTCCTCTTTTGCATCTTCCTATTCATCATCCAACTTTGATATGCCGTTCTTTTCTTCTAAATTCTTAAGCTGTGCCAGCTCTTCCTTGGACAGCTTTACGTCTTTCTTCCGGCGTCTCGGCTTGAATTTCAATTCAGATGCCTTGTACTCACGGATTTCTTTTTCATCATTATCTAACGTCACAATGACCTTAACCAGCTGACGAAGCACGTTAACCGACTGTACGTCCCCGCGAAGACCTTCCGGTGTTGTGACATGATCGCCATTCGATGGAAGGTGACTATTCAATTCCTCATATGTCTCCTCTTCATTCGTCAGACAACACATCAGTCTTCCACAGACTCCGGAAATCTTAGATGGATTCAGCGACAGATTCTGCTCCTTGGCCATCTTAATAGAAACCGGTGCAAATTCTGACAAATACGTGTGACAGCACAACGGTCTTCCGCAGATTCCGATTCCTCCGCGGATCTTCGTCTCATCGCGTACACCGATCTGTCTCAGTTCAATTCTGGTGCGGAATACACTTGCCAAGTCTTTTACCAGCTCCCGGAAATCGATTCTACCATCCGCCGTAAAATAGAACAGCACTTTATTGTTGTCAAACGTATACTCTGCGTCAATCAGCTTCATTTCCAGCCCATGCTTGCGGATCTTCTCCAGACAGATGGAAAATGCTTCTTTTTCCTTTTCTCTGTTCTTCTCTTCCTTTCGGATATCATCCGGTGTCGCAACACGTATCACAGATTTCAAAGGCTGTGTAATCTTTTCTTCGTCCACATCCTTTGGTCCGGTGACAACCGAACCAAATTCCACTCCTCTTGCCGTCTCTACGATAACTTTATCTCCCGGACTCACCTGATATTTCCCCGGAGCGAAAAAATAAATCTTGCCCGCCGGACGAAACCTTACTCCTATTACTTTTATCATACCGTTAATTCTCCTTTATTGTCAGAAACAAAAGCTCCATTACCAGCTCAAAATTGACATTTGCTTTCAATCTGGATTTTGCCTTCTCCAGACTTTCCAAAATCGTCTCAATTCCTTCATATGAGCTCTTCTTTGCCTGTTCTCTGATCGATTTCATCTGATCTTTAAATACCACTTTGTCTACATCTTTTGTTGCCTTATAAAGCAGAACATCCCGGTACCAGATCATAATAATATCCAAATAATCTGTAATTTCTAATTTATATGCTGTAATCTGCGTAACCGCTTTTAAGATCTCGCTTAATTCCATCTCGTGAATATATTTCAAAAGCTGAACCGCTTCTTCACGGATTTCATTAAAATGCTCAGAATTCGCAAGCATAATGGCACGTCCTAAGTTGCCCTGCGCAAACGCGGTACACATATCGGCCTTGTAATCCGGCACTTCCATCTTTTCCATCAGATATTTCCGAATCAATGTATCCCGAATGTTCCGAAGCTTCAGCATCACACATCTGGAATTAATCGTCGGAAGCAGAATATCCGCATTCTCAGTAAGCAACAGTATCACTGCATATGCCGGCGGCTCTTCGATGGTTTTCAGCAATGCATTCTGTGCCTGCACAGTCATCAAATCGGCATGATCGATAATATAGATTTTATACGGTCCCTGATATGGCTTAATCATAATGGTATTATTCACCTGCTCGCGAATATCGTCCACGCTGATCGCATTCGGTTTTTCATTGGTCACACGGATAATATCCGGGTGATTGCCGCTGTCCGCCTGACGACAGGAATGGCATTCATTACACGGATCCGGTCCTCCCTTTTCACACAGAAGGGTCATGGCAAAGAGACTGGCCAGTAATTTCTTCCCCGATCCTCTCTGTCCATTTAAAATATAAGCGTGTGATACTTGATCCTCGTTTACCGCATTTCTGATATATTTGATAATATCTTTGTGTCCTACCACATCTTTAAAGCTTCCCATATCGTATATCCTCTATTATTTCTTTCCTGCATTGCTGCTTATCCTGATTCACATAACGCCTGGTAATTCCAAGCCGCTGTAGGTTCTGTTCGGAGAAATCCTGCGTATCCGCCAGAAATCTTCTGCACATCTCCGCATACCTGGGCGTCTCCTGCTGCCGTTCCCGCTTAAGCGCCCGCATCAGTCGTTCCCCATCTTCTACCTCAATATAAATGGGAACGATTCGTTCTTCTCCGTAGTAACTTCGCATCTTCTCGTAAGACTCCAGCGTCCCAATCATCAGATAATCCTCATGTTTAAGATCTGCCTGTCCATCATCCACCGTTGCATAACGCCAGATTCCATGTACCGTCTCATAAGCACGCTGCTCAATTACCTTTCCCTGCTTTTCATATGATTGTAATGTGTCCTCCGCAACAAAAAAGTATTCCACTCCATCCTGCTCGCCCTCCCGCATGGGGCGGGTTGTATAAAGTGTAACTGTCTTTAACTGCGGCATCTCCTCCAGGATTTCCCGAAACAGTGTATCCTTGCCGGAAGAACTTTTGCCCATCATATAATATATCTTACCCATCAATAAAGACCTCTATCTGCCCTTCTTCTTTCGGACCTTCCAGGGAAAATCCCAAGTCCTGATACCATTGTAACACATCCGCCGCGTCCTGTGAAATTCTTTCTCCCGGCACCAACACCGGAATTCCCGGCGGGTACAGATAAGCATATTCCAAAGCCACCGCTCCAACACTGTCTTTCCAGCTTTGGCGCTTTCGCCTCTCGATTGGAATATCCGTCAACTCCCAGCTTCTTAGAACTACTTCCGATTTCGAAACTTCCACCTTCTGCCCGCTCTCTATCGGCGTATACTTATCCTGCGTACACATTTCAAAAAGCTCTTCATCAATCTCTTTCACTGCCCGTACCAGACGAGAATAACCTTCTTCCGAATCAAAAATAGATGTCATCGCAAGCGCATAAGTCCCCGCCGCCATCTCAAGCTGTAAATGGTATTGCTTTAACAATTTAAAATAAAGTTCCCTTCCACTCATTCCTGTTCCACAAACAGAAAGTACCAGCTTAGAGGGATCAAACTGCCGCGTCTTTGCCAACTGAATATAGCGGCACTGCTCCAGTTCTCTTCGCAAAATCTTAAGTCGTTCTGCGTAGCTGTCAAAAAGGCCTGCTCCCTTCTCCCGAAGAAGCTCTACACAACCGTCAATTCCAGCCATTAGAAGATACGACGGGCTGCTTGTCTGCAGCATATGAAGGTAATTCTTTACTCTTGTACGATCCACCAATGATCCATTCAGATGGATCAGCGCCGTCTGTGTCGGCGCCGGAAGTGTCTTATGCAGGCTGTGAATCACAACGTCCGCCCCTTTTGCATTGGCATTTTCCGGAAAATAGGGATGAAAACCAAAATGCGCCCCATGAGCTTCATCCACAATCAATGGAATCCCCCTTTCATGAGCCGCCTCTGCCACTGCTTCTACGTCGGACACTACCCCGTCATATGTCGGTGAAACGATGACCACCGCACAAATTGTCGGATGTTCTTCTAATGCCCGTCTCACATCTTCCGCAGAAATCGTCGTATTCAACTGAAGATCTGAATCAAAGCCGGGATACAAATACACCGGATTTAATTCATTCATATATATTGCATGATACACAGACTTGTGGCAATTTCTTGCCACAAGTATGGTATCTCCTTTTCTGGTTACGCCTGCTATGGCGCTTAAAATGCCTGCCGTACTTCCGTTAATCAGATAATGGGTTTCCTCTGCTCCATAAAGATCCGCCGCCCGTTCTTGTGCTTCCAGCAGAAGATCCTGCGCATGATGCAGATCATCAAACCCTTCAATTTCTGTAATATCCAGATGATACGGAAGATCCGGCATCTCTTCTACGAGATGCCGTTTATGCCCCGGCATATGAAATCCATAATAATCTGACTGACTATAGGCGCTTAACTTCTCATATATCGTGCCCATTATAATCTCTTCAACAATTCTTCTCTTTCTTTTTCAAAGCCCGGTTTTCCAAGGAGTGCGAACATGTTTTTCTTATAGCTCTCCACACCCGGCTGATTGAATGGGTTTACTCCGGAAATATATCCGCTGACACCCGTTGCAAACTCGAAGAAGTAGAACAGTTCTCCCAAAGAGAATTCATCCTGTCTTGGAATATTTACCATTAAGTTCGGAACATTTCCATCGGTATGCGCAAGCATCGTTCCATTCATAGCGCTCTTGTTAACGAAATCAACCGTCTTTCCTGCAAGGTAATTCAGTCCGTCCAGATCAACTTCCTCTTCCTGAATCACAATTTCTTCTGAAGATTCTTCTACATTCATAACCGTCTCAAACATGATACGGCTTCCGTCCTGAATAAACTGACCCATAGAATGTAAGTCTGTCGTAAGGTCTACAGATGCCGGGAAGATTCCCTTCTGATCTTTTCCTTCGCTCTCTCCGTATAACTGTTTCCACCACTCGGATACATAGTGAAGGCTTGGCTCATAATTGGCCAGAATCTCCACGCTCTTTCCTTTTCTGTGAAGAATGTTGCGCACTGCCGCATATAAAACAGCATCATTCTGTTCAAATGGATCATTCAGCGCACGTTCTCTTGCTGCTGCCGCTCCGTCCATCAGTTTCTGAATATCTGCCCCACTGACTGCGATTGGCAGAAGTCCTACAGCTGTCAATACGGAGAAACGTCCTCCTACATCATCCGGAACAACAAAAGTCTCATATCCTTCTTCTGTTGCAAGATTCTTCAGTGCACCTCTTTCTTTGTCCGTTGTTGCATAAATTCTCTTCGCTGCTTCTTCTTTTCCATATTTTTTCTCCAGCATTTCCTTAAAGATACGGAATGCAATTGCCGGCTCTGTTGTAGTACCGGACTTGGAAATAATATTTACTGAGAAATCACGATCCCCAATCACATCCATCAGATGTTTTAAATAGGTGCTGCTGATACTATTCCCCACATAGTAGATCTCAGGAGTCTTTCGAACCTCTCTTGGAACCATATTATAAAAATTATGACGCAGGAACTCGATTGCTGCTCTCGCTCCCAGATAAGAACCACCAATGCCAATCACTAACAGCACCTCTGAATCTTCCTGAATCTTTGCAGCAGATTTCTGAATACGAGCAAACTCCTCTTTATCATAATCAACCGGCAGATCAATCCATCCAAGGAAATCATTTCCTGCCCCTTCTCTTCCAAGCAGTTCTGCCTTTGCCTGCTCTGCAATCTTCTTCATGGATACCATTTCATGATCTGAAATAAAAGCTTTTGCCTTTGAATAGTCAAATGTCACTTTGTTCATAGTGCTTCTTTCCCTCCATCTTTATCTGTCAATATGTACGTTTCCATTCTAACAAATCAGAACTACAGAATCAAGCCCATAACGCGGATGCTTCCTATGCCATAAATTCTTCCAGAATCTGACGGATCAGTACCTCTCGAGGCATCGGTTCCGGCGTCCGGATCAATTGTTTGCCTTCCGTAACTTCATCCTCTTTCGCTGTCCGCAATGTCTCTGACTCCTTCACAACTTCTGTTTTTATCTGTGGCGCCTCCGGCTCCTTCATGGTCTCTTCCGTCACCTTCAGCGCCTCTGGCTGCTTCACGGTCTCTTTCGTCACCTGCAGTGCCTCCGACTCCTTCACAACTTCTGCTTTTATCTGTGGAGTCTCTGACTTCTTCACCGCTTCTGACTCCTTGACAGCCTCTGCCGCCATCTGCAGCATCTCTGACTGATGCATAGCCTCTTCCGTCATCTGTGGCGCCTCCGGCTCCTTCACCGCCTCTACGCTTTCTACATTCTGCAAAACCCTTGGCTGCTCTGCTCGCTGCCGATTCTTCTCGTATTTATGCAGACACACATTTTCCAAATAGTCCACCATATAATTGTGAATCGCCTCAAGACGGTATTCCTCATCGGTGGTCAAATGAAACAGATACACAAAGATTCCAAGCGCCGCACCTACTCCAGCCAGCTTCAGAACCGCTTCCCCCATGCCAAAGGTGCTATACCAGAGAACGGATCCCAGAATACCGACAACGATACAGGCTCCCGCCGCTGCCTTTTCCATTCTGCGCAGACTGTGAAGCCGCACTCCTGCGACCTTGTATTCAAACAAATACTTGTCCACAAACACATCCACATTTCCCACCGTGTCACTGATCATACAAGCATGTTCAAACTTCGCGCGAACCAAACGCATCAGCGGGTGGTTACTCTTGCTCATACTGCCCGATGCACGCACCAGTCGTTTCAGGGTAACATTCACCATACACTTACTCAGAATTCCTACCGCCGCCAAAATCCCCATTGCCACGTATAACGCGTGGCTTTCCAACATCATTTCCAACATCTTAAAAGCCCTCCTTTTGCCTAATATTATACTGAAAATACAAAAGGAGTGTTCAAAAAGCGTTCTACAGATTCCGACGTCTCCACAGAAAATCCTGTCAAATCGGGGCGTCTTTTCCTCCCCGGTCAGTCACTTGCGCACTACAATAATTTCATTAATTCTTTGACAAGCCTTACACTATGGCTGATTGCCTTCTTTTCAAAGGCTGGATAATCCATAACTGCACTGTTGTCGGCTTTGTCCGATATGGCACGAATAATGACATACGAAATTTTATTAAGGTATGCTGCCTGAGCAATTCCTGCTCCTTCCATTTCTACACACAGCGGGTGGAAGTTCTCCACAATCTGCTGTTTTACCTCTGCCGATGCCACAAACTGATCCCCACTTGCCACTCGTCCTGTAAAGGTATGAATATCTGGATTCGCCGTCTCATTTGCCTGCACTGCCTTCTGTACCAGTTCCATATCCGCCGGAAAGGACAGCACATCCATTCGCGGAACCTGTCCTCTTGGATCGCCAAATTCTGTTGCGTCCATATCATGGTGCAGTGCATCTGTCGAAATCACTATATCCCCGATATCAATTCTCGCATCCAAAGAGCCTGCAATTCCTGTATTGATCAGTCGATCCACATGGAAGCAATCGACCAAAATCTGCGCGCAGATCCCCGCATTAACCTTTCCAATTCCACTCCTTACAATGACAACCTCCTGACCTTCCAGGCGGCCCTTGCAAAAAGTCATAGAAGCTTTCGTAATCACTTCCTCAATCTCCATATCCGCTTTGAGTGTCTCCACTTCGTCTTCCATTGCTCCAATAATTCCTATCATCGGTTTCTCCTCCTCGTTTAATCTATTCTCTGATTTACAAATCAACTTCTACAAGCAGTTTCTTCTATACTCGAAAACTCCTGTCTGGTATTTGGATAAAGCATACATTTTTGAAAAAATAGATTGAAATTTAGATCTGCATGATACCAAAAATATGTTGCAGCCAGAGATATCTAAGAAAATACTGCTAATGCAACCATTATACCACGGGCGCAGAAAAGGAAGCACCCGCAAGGGTATTTTCTTTTCAAGCCATGGATCGCCCGGTATAATCTGGCACGAATGTGGCAGCAAGCCGACAAGTCGGCTTGGATTGCATGTAATGCAATCATTATACCACGGGCATCTTCAAAAATAAAAGATAGAATTTCAAGAAAACCTTTGCTATAATCAAAACTGGAATTGCCACCGGCAGCCTTTACTTATTAAGATAATTTCCCAAAGGAGGAAGAAACATTATGGATTACAAACCACATGGCGTCTGTTCTCAGTTAATTAAACTGGAACTGGAAAACGATATTATTAAACACATTGAATTTATCGGCGGATGTAATGGAAATTTAAAAGGAATTGCAAGTCTTGTGACTGGTATGAAAGCTCAGGATGCTATTGAGCGAATCGAAGGAATTACCTGCGGGAATAAACCTACGTCCTGTCCAGACCAGCTGGCTCATGCATTAAAACAGGCGCTTGCTCAATAAAACAACCCGTGAAAAATAACGAATAAAATAATAAACGGACCCCCATAAATCAGACTGCTAATCTGATGGATGAGGGCCCATTTATTTTCATGGGCATATCTATACTTCTCCGAAAGGGCTATGGAAGCCCCTGTTCAGGTTTTTCACCCGTATCGTGGGTGCTACGGTTATCAAATATGTAAGGTCGCAATTTTTAGTTGCATTTTATTAAGAACAAGGGGCTTCCATAGCCCTTCCGAATATAAAAGATCTTTTCAAAAATTATTCGATGTAGATTCCGTCGGTAAAAGAGCTGCTGACGTCACTGTTGGCCGCATGATAACTGCGCACTCGGTAATAATATCCACCTTCCACTGCCAATGCTCGATTCGATCCCACTCGGTCCATGTTATGATTGATTTTTTCCCAACTTTCATAATATTCCCAAGAATCATCGCCCTTTTTCGCCCGTTCAATCATTACAGAGACCTGAATACTTTCGACTTCTTTTACAGCTATCGTCGTTCCTCCGGCATAGAGTTTTCCGTCACCTCTTTTTACACACTTGGAATATCCAGTCAATAAATACTCTCCCCATGTTTTTTGTTCTGCATAACCAACAGATTCATCTTGATGTGTGAGCTTTGATCCGTCAATCATCTCGTTATCCATTGCATTTACCTGAATCCCCAGTGTTAGACAAATCGCCAAGATACATCCTGCTGACAATATTCTTTTCTTCATTTTTTCCTCCTCATGCATCCTATGAAATTACCTTTTCATATATATAAACACATAACTTCGAAAAAACTGACGCTTATTTCCACAAAAATTTCAAATTATTTAAAATTTTTTCAAAATCCGCTTTTTCCATCGTTCCAAACATATAGTATTCCAATCCCATATAGTCAAAACTTGCTAAATATCTTTTATTATTTTTAGGCGTAGTATATTCTTTTATTACAACATCTTCAGCCTTTATCCTTTTCTTATAGGTATCTGTCAAAGAATCTTCCACATCAATTCCAAAGGATGCTACTCCATAAGACGCGTTAACAAAAAAGATCATCGTGTCTTCTTTTCCAAAATTATAATAAAGTTCTGCCACTTGAAGTTCTTTGTCATACTCCATTCTGTCAAATTTCAATTGTTCGCTTCCACCAAATACCCTTACCGGTTCCATCCCTAACTCATCACTCAACAGCTGATATGCCTCTTCTTCACGTTCTCCCGTAATCGTCAAATTACTCTCGTCTGAATTTATCTTCTCCACTTCTCTTTCTCGAACAAGCTGTCCAACTATTTCTTTTGCCCTCTCAGGCCCGCCGATACCTGTAATTCCAATTGTCAATGCAAGAGCTGCTGCCACTGTTCCCATTGCCGCAATCCGTCTGCGCCGCTTTCTGCCAAATTTCTTCTCTGCCTTCTCTTTTTCCTTTTCCGCCTCTGCACTTTCTTTCTCCTTTATTAACTTCCGACCAAGCTCCAGTGCATAACGGTCTTCTTCTGACAGATGGGTATATGCTTCTTCTCTGCGGATTTTTTCTATCTGCTCTTCCATTTTCAAACGTACTCTTTCCTTTGCGCCTTCCGGAACTTCCAGCGTTTTATCCTGCCGTACAGATTTTTCTTCTATATCAGAAAGTTCCAAATATGCATTTCTTAAATCTTGTTCCAAGCGATCTTTCTTCATTTTGTCTTGTCCCTGTTTATCTATATTTTTGTCCATCCATTTACCTCTCTATTTCCCCAAATCCTATTTCCTTTGAACCTCTTGACCTATTCTCCGGTAAACGTATAATATAATTATAACATATATTCTTATATCACATTTACACATTACAGAATTCGGAGGTTCTATATGAAACGCATTATCTTAACTGGCGGCGGTACTGCCGGCCATGTTACACCTAATATCGCCTTGTTGCCACGACTGAAAGAATTACAGTATGACATCCACTATATCGGATCATATAACGGCATCGAAAAGGAATTAATCGAACAGTTTGGGATTCCATACCACGGCATCTCTTCCGGAAAGCTCCGTCGGTACTTCAGTCTCCAGAATTTCACAGATCCGTTCCGTGTTGTAAAAGGCGTTGGCGAAGCCCGGAAGCTGGTTAAAATCCTGGATCCTGATGTTATTTTTTCCAAGGGTGGTTTTGTCTCCGTTCCTGTTGTTCTTGCCGGAAAAAGCCGCAAAGTACCAACGATTATTCACGAGTCTGATATGACTCCTGGGCTTGCCAATAAACTGTCCATGTCATCTGCTACCAAAGTTTGCTGTAATTTCCCGGAAACACTGGATCATTTACCAGAAGGAAAAGCCGTTCTCACAGGCTCTCCGATCCGCCAGGAACTCCTGTCCGGCGACCGCTATAAAGCAAAAGAATTTCTTGGATTTACTTCTGACAAACCGGTCATCATGGTCGTTGGCGGAAGTCTTGGATCTGTTGCCGTAAATGATGCTGTGCGCGGTATTTTACCAGAACTTTTGAAGAATTTCCAGGTAGTTCATCTCTGCGGTAAAGGTAAGATTGATGAATCCTTGAAGGGGCTTAATGGATACGCACAATTTGAATATATTAAGAGTGAACTTAAAGATTTGTTTGCACTGACCGATATCGTAATTTCCCGTGCTGGTGCAAATGCCATCTGCGAGTTGCTTGCACTTCATAAGCCAAACCTTCTGATTCCATTATCTGCCAATGCAAGCCGAGGCGACCAGATTTTAAATGCCAGATCTTTTGAACGTCAGGGTTACAGCGTCGTATTGGAAGAAGAAGAACTCAGCAAAGAAGTCCTTCTAAATGCGATTACTAAACTGTATGATCAGCGCGAAACTTACATTGCCGCTATGAAATCATCTCCTCAGCAGAATTCTATCGATACTATTATAGACTTGATCGAATCTGTGGTAAAATAACATTTTGTTGCAAATTGCAACACGATATAAAAGGCAGGTGTCACTCCGACACCTGCCTTTATGCATCAATTAAACGGTCGTATTCTTCCCGGTAATTTTTACGTATCCAGTTCTTTGCCCGGTACAGCATACTGTGAAGCACCTCCAGAGTAATTCCCATCGCTTCTGCCACCTCTTTCTGTGGCTTGCCTAACACATATGTAATCGTAACTGCCTCATACCATCTTGGATTTTTCCGATATAACGCAGCGAAGATATCGTCTACCAGTTTTCCAAACTGCCTTTCACGCATCTTTTTCAGAAACATTTCCTGCGGATCTTGCTCCTCTGCTTCTTCAAACAGATCTGCGGAAGACTCCATATCTTCAGTCAGATATTCTCTTGCTCTATCCCTTCCTTGATTCAATGCCATATATTTTACTGTCAGCAGAAGCCATGGCTTCACCGCATCCACTTTGGCATGTTCCATATGTACATACAATTTCAAAAATACACTCTGTGTCAATTCTTCTGCAGCATGATGATTTCCGGAGTAACGAAGTGCCGTCTTATATGTCAGCTTAAAATACTTCTCATAAATTGAGGCAAACGCGCTTCTTCCTGTTCCCTCTACTCTCACTTGTCCATCCTTCAATCTATAACCTGTTTTATTTGTGCATTCTACTTTCTGTTAACTGTGCATAGCAGCTACCAGCTCTTCTTTATCGGCATCCGTAAGTTCTCCCATCTTCCATTCAATTCCTACGCCGTCTTCCTTCCATCTCGGAATCATATGTAAATGGAAATGAAATACTGTCTGTCCTGCCGCTTCTCCATTGTTCTGCACGATATTATAGCCGTCACATCCCAAAATATCTGTAAGCTTCGTAATCATTTTCTTCGCAAGAACCAGAACTTTTGCCGCTACCTCATCATCTAGTTCATAAAGATTTGCATAATGTTCCTTCGGCAAAATCAATGCATGTCCTTTTGATGCCGGACTTGCATCCAAAATCACTCGAAAATCATCATCCTCATACAGTGTTGCAGTTGGGATATCCCCATTTGCCAGTTTGCAAAAAATACAATTTTCGTCTCTCATTTTTCTCTCCTTCTTTCCAAAAAATTTATAACAAAATTATGATTGATTATTTCCACCGCCAATGCTAAACTGTTACTCCTAGAAAGGCGGTAATAACTATGTTAACTTCGACAGACTACGACAAATTACAACAAATTATGACAGAAAGTCCTGAGAAAAAAGAACTTCTTTCTCAGCTTTTGGAAACCCATCGAATGGATATCAGCACGATCAGTCACGAAATCCGTAATCCTCTGACACTCGTTTACAGTACGCTTCAGCTGATAGAATCCCAGCATCCGGAAGTGTGTACGTTTTCACACTGGGATCATCTGCGTCAGGATATTGAATATATGAAACTTCTGTTAGAAGAACTTTCCAGCTATAATAACGGCGAACGATTAGAGCTCTCTCTTCTTTCACCGGAAAACATGCTTAAAACACTGGCCCTGTCTTTTGCATCTTCTCTGATCGAAACAGACATCCAATTTACTTCATTTATAGAGCCAGATCTTCCCAAACTAAATCTTGATGTCCTAAAGATTCGGCAAGCATTATTAAATATCTTAGGAAACGCAAAAGATGCTGTCTTATCTGCCTCTTCCCTCCGGCATGAAATCGCTTTGAATGCACACATGGAGCATGGTCAGCTTCTCATCTCCATATCCAATACCGGCGATAGAATTGCTTCTGAAGATCTTGACAAAATCTTTGAACCTTTTATCACCAGAAAATCTTCTGGAACCGGCCTTGGTCTTGCCATTACCAGACGGATTATAGAAGCGCATGGCGGAATGATCCGTGTCAGTTCCACCGACCAGTCCTCTTTATCAGACACGCATGGAACCATCTTTACGATCACACTTCCAATACAGCAGAACACCTAGGAAAAATCCACTTACCAGTCCACCAATATGTGCCATATTGTCCACTCCACTGCTTGCATAACCGAAATACAGGCTGAGCACAATCAGAACAATGATTCCTCGGCCTGTAATATTTCCAATTCTGCCGCGATTACGAAGCGCCACATAGAAAAGAGCGCCGATCAATCCAAAAATAGCTCCGGATGCTCCGGCAGAGATGGCATATTCACCAATCTTCAAAGACCAACACGCCGACATTAGATTTCCTCCGAGTCCGCTGAGCAAATATATGATCAAAAAACGAATCGTTCCGATTTCCATCTCTAAATTCCAGCCGATCACCATCAGCATCACCATATTATTCATCAAATGCTCAAACCCAAAATGCAGAAACATACTGGTGAAAACCCTGTAATATTGTTGTTCTTCTATCACATAAGGCAGATACATCGCCCCATGCTCCAGAAGAAAGCCACCATTCTCTGTCATCCCCTGCATTGTAAGAGCCAGGAAAACCACTACGTTCGCCAGCATAATTAAAATTGCGCAAGGAGCCTGAATCTTTTGTCTCTTCATAATAGTCTGTCTTTCCCTTCCCTTTGGCAATCATTATACCACGAGCGCAGAAAAGGAAGCACCCGCAAGGGTATTTACTTTTCAAGCCGTGGGTTGCCGGGTATCACCTGTCACGGATGTGACAGCAAGCCGAGTGATCGGCTTGGATTGCATGTAATGTAATCATTATACCATATTTCTGCAACAAAATACACTTTTTTCAAAGTTCTTCCTCTTCAATATAAAGCCCGTCCCAATCTCCCCACTTCGATTTTTTATGTCTATTCAAAAAGCGCTTTACAGGGGTCCACAAATTCTCCGTCTCCTTCAAAATGGAACTCCCCATTTCCTGCTCCGTAATCCAGTCATGTTCTCTGGTATCATATGCCGTCCTTTGTTCCATCGGCTCATTCATCACTTCTTCCAACGTCTCCTTTCGCAAATTTCTACCCGGCTCTTCTTCTATATTTTTCAAACATTCATTAACGATTTTATCTAGACTGTAATTCTCCTCCATAGTTTCCTTATGAAGCAAAAACACAATTCTAACACATTCCGAATCCTGGTAATCTGCCTGGCGAACCAGGTACTCTGTTAATTCATGGAAAGCTTCCCATATATCCTGCCTGGCCGGCGGATAATAGCAAAAATAAAAATGGTCTTCTTCATAAAAGATATATTCTGGATCCAGCAAGATACAATGAATATTCAAAAGATACTTCTCCACCGTTCTCAAAACACTTCTAAATTGCACAAGAAACTCTTTTATATCTCCATTTCCAATCTTCCCTCTCTCATACATCGCCTTAACAGAAATCTTTCCACTGACATTGTAATCATAATAGCTTTTTCCATTCATTCCTCGCCCACCAATCTCCAACAATCCTTCCGGATGATTGATCTTCAACATCCGAATTTGATAATCCTCCTGATAGAGCTCTTCTTCCTCTATGGTAATTTTTCGCTCCATTCCTATCCTCCCATTCGCCTTTTTTTCCGAATCTGTTTTTCCGGTTCTGTAACAGCTGCCGCTTTCACAACCTCTATACGCATCTTTCCATGAGAAACAGACGCCTTTATCCTGATTTCCTTCTTCGATATATCCACAGATGTTTTTACTTCCGTCATCAAGATACACTTTCCTCTGATGCGCTCTTTTAGAAGTTCTTCCAACTCTTCTTCCTTTATTCCATTCTTTTCTCTCATCTTCGTACTTCCGACCACAGCCGTCTCATATGCCGCCCCAGACAAAATACTTTTGTCATGGTAATAAAATGCAGCCAGTATACACCCCATAATCAGGAACAGAATCATTGGCATAAGAACCGACATTTCCACTGTAAAGCTGGCAGATACTCTCCTTCGCTTTCCAGTTCTTTTTTTACTCCGCATTCTTCTTTTCCCTTCTTTTATCTCTTTTTCCATCCTTCTACTTTCTTTTATAGCTTTTCTGCACAGACGCAGATTATATATCCACACATTAAAAACGGATAAAATGGAAGTGTCTTTTTTCTTGACAGCTTTCTCCAAATAAGACACCCCATCGCCGTAATCCCTAATATAAGAAAAGTAACTGTCAGAACCCCCAAGAGTTTCCATAGTCCCAGGCAAATTCCCAGTATCAAAATTGCCAGACTGTCTCCATATCCTACGCCTTCTCTGGTAAGTCTGCTAATCCCTAGAAAAGCGATTCCCACACCTACGCCTCCCAAAATCAGAAGCGGATCTCCTTTTTCAATAAAAATCTGATTGATCAATGCCGCCACCGCAGCTAACACCAGAATATCCAGCGGAATTTTTCGATAATGAACATCCACAACTGCAAGGCTTGCCAATATTGCTGCTATTAACAGCTCGCTTACTGTCCACATTTAGAACATGCCCCCTTTCCTGCTGCCTCCGACAGCGGAACTGCATACACCGTTCTTTTCAAAGCGCTGCATGACAGCGAACCGTGATATCGATCTCCACTGTCTGTAATATACACGCCTCCCCATCCACCTCCACAGTGTTCACAAGGATAATATTTCCCCCCAGAATCATTGCGAAGTCCTTCCAATTCTTCTTTTGAAACCATATGAATTGACAAATCCAGATAGGTACAGTGATAATCTCTGTGATATACCATTCCTGTTGCTGTTACATATACAGTTTCATCTTCGCTCGTTCCAAATCCTGATTTCTCATATCCTGTCCATGTTTTAATTTTCATCTTCACACGATACTTAACTGGTTTGATCCCAAATATCGGAATAGGGAGTCTTACCTGATACGATGCAGACAGTTCACCAATCCCGGTTCTCACAGACAGACAGGATTCACTGCAGTCCACTCCCGCGTCTCCACCTTCCACAACACTTCTTGCTAAGCGCTCCGCTCCAATTGCATGAACCACATTCTTTTCTATCTCCGAAGCTCTAATTCCCGTCACCCTCCCCACATCTTCCATGGCACACTTACCTGCATACTGAAGTCCCGATCGCACGGCGCACTCAATTGCCATCATTTCCATTAGGTACAAGAGGCTAACCACCGCTAAAAAGAATAGCGGAACCGCAGCTGCTGCCTCAATAGTAATGCTCCCGGAAAGAACCGGAGTAGAGGCGGACGCAGATGCCCTCCCGGCATAGATGAGGTTTCTTATTTTTGAGGGGAGTATTTTTTTATTCATCGTACGAATCCTTCTCCTTTCTTCGTATATTTTTCATAATCTGGATGTCTATTGATGCCCGAAGGGCATCTGCATCCGCCTCTTTACTGATATCCATAATAGGTAGGAAACCGATACTGAATTTCTCTTCTCAGTCTGCATTCCGTCCACAGTTCCATACGCCCAACACACAGATCCACCTTAAACCAAGTCAACCCACTTTTCTTTCTTAAATTCTGTTCTATCATGCCAAGAGCCCGAAGCCCTCTTGCTTCTTTTCCTTCCAGAAACAACAGCATACGCAGATAATCCCGATAATCCATTCCACCTGTCGTGTCCTTTCCTTCGTTTACATCCTCTTCTGTTCCCAGACTCATCAGCGATGACAGCGATAATTGCCAACTCATATCATCCTTCACCAAGGGTACCCGGCTGCCGCCAAGCAATGATCTTAGATCCATCACAGTCTCTCCATACGCCCAGGACAGCAGAATTACCTGAGCCGCAGCCTCTGTAATTGCCGGAACCGCAAGAAGGGAACACAGAGTAAGTGCAAGTGCCTTTGCCTCTGCTTTCTTTTCTGCGTTCGTCTGAAGATACGCGTAATTAGGCACATAGCGAATCAACATCAGCTTGTTTACAACATGTTCCAGATTCTCCTGATCACTTTCCCTGCCAGCAAGGATATATTCCAATTCATACTCCAATGCACCAGACCTCTCTTCATCCGTATATGCCGTGAAATGTTCCAATAAGTACTCTCCAAACAACAATGTAGACAACGTTCCCGTTTCTTCTGCAACATCTGAGAACTCTCCATACCCTTGATTCAAGGTGCGAAACTCTGTCGTTTCTTGCAACGCGATCGCTTTTTCTGATACTTGCCGCTCCTTTGGCATCACCAGATTCAACACCTGCGACTGTTTAAGGTTCCCCACGTGTTCAATCGGATTATTCTCACTTGGGAGTTCCCCCTGCTGTTCTCCGAGAAGAGTCTCTAGCTCTTCATTTTGTTTTCTCTCTTCTTCAAGATACCCTTCTCCTTTTTCTTCCTGATGTCCCCACTGTGGCGTCTGCCCCACCAACTCTTCCATCGCATCAATCCCATACCAGTCTTCCATGTATGCTGCAACCTGATCATAAAAAAGGCTGCAGCCATGGTCTGTGAGAAACTGGATTCTTTCTATTTTATGTTTCATATTTCCCGCCCCATAAAATTCCAGGCGATCTGTAAGATTTTCTTCAGAATACTGGCCTGTCTCATAGCTTCCATCAATCGCAAATATTTCATATTCTTCCAAAAGTTCTTTCTGATATTCAGCAAACATACATTCCATCGCACGATTCATATCTGCTCTCCTGTAATTCTTTGCCATCTGGATGGAAGCACTCTCCATCACCCCAGCAACGAATGTGATTAACAAAAGAAAAATAAGGCTTAAATATGCCGTTACTTCCCCTCTGCACTGACACCTCTTCATATTAGATGCCCGCACTTTCACTCGTAATTTTCTCAAAAATATTCTGAACCAAACTTGTAAGCTGCGACTTAAAAATAATAACCAGCCCGATTAAAACCACCAGAATCAAAATCACTTCCACAACACCGATTCCCTTGTCATCTTTTAACTCTTCTATCAGACTTTCCAATCTCCATTTCAACTTCCATTTCCACATATGACTTCTCCTTTCATTAAAGTTCTTGAAATTCTTTTATTTCCTTCCTCTTTGCTACATCTGCATGGACAGAAATGCCGGTACAATCACTATAACCAACACCACACTCAGCATGAGAAACATCGGCAAAAGTAGTTTCGTTCCCGCCTCTTCTCCGCGCTTTCTGGCATTTGCTTTCCGATCTTCAAACGCCTGCAAAGCTTCCGCTTTCAATAGCTGTGTTAACCCCTTCGTTCCTTTCCTAAGATTTTGAGACAACAATGCCCCTAGTCTTACATATGCCTGCACATCACACCGTCTTCCGTAATTTTCATAACAGGACGATTCTGCCACACCACTATCCATCTCATGGCAACTGCTGCACATTTCTTCATACGCGTATCTAATTCCCATAGTGTCCTGCTGCCTCTTGTAATCTTCTGCAATCTTTTTCCATGCTCTCTTCACCGTCATTCCCGCTCCCATATACAAGGTCAATTTATTTACAATATCTGGATAATCCAGAATCATCTGATTCTTACGCTCTGCCATCTTCTTCTCCTGATTCTGCTTATCCAGTGCTTTTAAAAGAATTCCGACCAGCACACCCGTAATAATCAGAACTAACCCTCGATCCTGCATTTTTCGGTAATAAGTCAATGTCTGATCCCCCACCTTTTCCGGCAAGTAGAAAAAGGGATGTTCCCGCTCCTCTTTTTCCTTTCGCTGAATTTCACGGACGATACTCTGATTTTCCATTTCTTCTTTCGTCAGCTTCTGAGGATATACACAAACCGCACACTGGTATCTCGCCTGCTTCGTCTCATCTTCTGTATACGTCAGCACTGCACTGATATTCACCACTGTTCCTGTTTCTCGTAGTTTTGGCTTCTGAATCTCTCCTTTGATATTCATCACATCATACCGATCCAGCTCCCAGGTCACTTCTACCGGTTCATCCGGCACCTTTGCCAAAAGATTCAGGTTCTGTTCCACACGATCAAAACTTTTATTTTCTCCCAAAATCAAGGTATCCATCCGACGGATGACCCGCTCAAACATCTCTTTAACCTCCGCTTTGGAATACTGCTGCTCTGCAATCTGAATCTTCACAGGAATTCTCTGTTTCTCACCTTCTTTCTGCACCATGACCTGCTCTGTCTTTTCTCCACTTCCGTATGCATTTCGGACAATCTTTCCATCCTCCGCTGATCTCGAAGCAAGATAATCCCAAGCTAACAGAAGTGTTCCTCCCATAATAAGAAGCCCTACAGCCATTGCCCTTAAACTTCTATTTCGATCATTTTGAAACCCAGATAATATGCGCCTAAATAGATTGCCAGACATCCTGACATCACCCCGATTCCCAATGCATTTCCATATAACCCGTCCATAAATTCCGAAAAGCTGAGATTCATATAGCCGATCATGCCATATGGAATCACGGACATTACCCGGAATTCATATTTCTTTGCCGCCAGCAAAGTATCAATCTCCCGCTTTACGTCGATCTTATCTCCTATCTGCTGTACGGTACTTCGGATAATAGCAATCATATCCCCACCGCTTTTTTTCGCCGCGGCAAATACCGTTACAAAGCTCCTGACATCCTCTGTCTGTACCTGGTCCGCCAATTCCTGAAATATCTGCTCGATTGGAATCTGCAGTCTGATTTTCCGAACCATCACCGCCAATTCTTTGGAAATCCGATCTTCTTCCGTATAGATCAGCTGCAGATCCTTTTTTGCTTCACGCACAGCATTTTCTACAGAGTATCCGGTGTTAAGCGCAGAAGAGATTGCCTGAATCGCCTCCTTAAACTGAAGGAGGAATTGTGTTTCCTTCTTCTTCTCCAGTTCTTTTGCAAGCATCTTCATATGCCAGACGAACATCGGGATCAACGGCAGAATCATAAAAACGGATCGGTAATACAGCCACGCCGTCACTCCCGTAATGCCAAGCGATCTAATTATTATGAGCCCCCATTCCTTCCGGGTAATATCCTGCTGCCAACAGCTTGCCTTTTTGCTCCATTTCATAACACTTCCTCCATTCTCCCTCAATTCTATTTCCGTTCTCGCCCCTCTCTTCAAAGCGATAAAGCGGATGCAGGATGATCTCCCCATCCCGGTATTCCAGCACTTCCGTTACTTCCAGAACCTTTCTGCTCTTATCACGCAGTCTCCCTAAATGAACAATGATGTCCACTCCAGACGCAATCTGTCTCTGAATCGCTGCAAGTGGAAGGTCCATACCCATCAGTACCATCGTCTCCAGTCTGCTCAGCATATCTTCCGGACTGTTGGCATGTCCCGTGCTCAAGCTTCCATCATGCCCTGTATTCAGTGCCTTTATATGGACTCCCTATGTTCCCATCATGCAGAAATACAATATCTGTACTTAATACACAATGTATATAACGTTATTATCTTGCCATTTCACAGTTGCAAAAAGAAAAGAGAACCTTTCACAGCCCTCTTTCATATCGACTTTCTCATTCATTTATCATACTCAACAGTTTGTCAACCAATGTCTCTAAACTTTTTCCCAAAAATGGGACAAAGTCAGGTATTGCACCAAATGCCATCCCAATTATTATCATTCGACCACATTCTCTTGCAGATTCCAATGCAAATCCATAGCTCAAAACACCTGTCAGAATAAATATAATTGATAAAAAGTAAAGAAAAATATTTCCCAACATCATAGGAATTTTTAATAACCAGCAAATCAATGTCATTACTACAAGAATCAAACACAAAAACACTTTTATTATGTACTTAACCAACATTTTTAATCCCTCACTTTTTTATCTTTCCGGACAGCAAGAATCCTGCCATCCGGACTTCCATTTTTTTGCTATCCGGACTTCCACTTTTTTGCTATCCGGGCTGCAAAATTCTTGCTATCCAATACAGTTCATTATCCTTTCGTGTATATCATTTCCGTCAAAATCATCTCTTCTGCATCATGACAAATGGTATTCATCCTCCTAGTCCATTCCATGTTGTCCTGTCTTTTTAATTTCTCTGTAATTCCTTGTTTCTCCATCATCTGTTTTACTAATTGTTCTTCCCTATCCCTTGCTTCTGCATCAATCTGATTCAAATGCTCAACAAGTTTTCCTTGTAACAACAATATTTGATATTTTGCCCTTCTGTGTTCCTGTAAATAGCTTTTACGAAGCATCCCATATTTCCCATATGTTGGTTCAATATCTTTAAGTGCCAATTCCGGCAAATAATAATCACCACATAACATATACGTAAGTCCATTTTTCTCATCGTAAATTTCGTTCTGCATAAAATATTCTCCTTTTCTTCCTATAATTGGTCGTACATCTTCAACAGTGTTCCCTTTTTCATTTGACTATATTTCACTTGTAATTCTTCATATTTTTTCTGTAGATTCTCATATTCGTTTTTCGGAACACTATCGGATAATTTCTGTTCTAAACTCTTAATCCGTGCTTCCTGTGCTTTTGCAATAGCATCGCTTTTAGGATTTCGCAATATCATTCCCTGTTGTTTTTCCTTCAATTCCATCATGACCTGTTTCACATTCGGATTATTATAGAAAAAACCTCTGGAAAGTCCTGTTAATTTTGTAAGTTCAGCAACTGAAATTTTTATATTTTTTCTATACATTGTTTCAATAGCTGTTATTGCTGTTTCCGTCATTTCCGCACTTTTTTCTTTTGCCAGTGCTACCATTTTATCGTGTTTCTGCATTTTCCTTTTCCCTCCTGTATTGTGCTAATAATTCA
This sequence comes from Dorea sp. ICN-14282, assembly GCF_037890115.1. Lineage (NCBI taxonomy): Bacteria > Bacillati > Bacillota > Clostridia > Lachnospirales > Lachnospiraceae > Dorea > Dorea sp. ICN-14282. Next base: position 591,386 of record NZ_JBBKBH010000002.1, read on the forward strand.
TTCATTTCATCTCGTACAGCCTTTGTATCCTCCGCTAATGCTTCGTTTCTTAACCGCCGATAATGTGGTATGGTTCGTGTATCCTTATGCCCCAACAGCCTTGCAATGCTATCATCATCTAATTTCATTTCTGTAAGTTTTACTCCAAAAGTGTGTCTAAAACGATGTGTACGAAACTCAAAATAATTTCCATTATCATCCCTGATATCATTTTCATAAATCATGATATTTACATGATATTTCAGCATTGAATCTGTATATAATTTCCCATTATCTTGCAGAAAAATATATTCTGAATCTGGATGGTCCTTTTCTGAAACTTCTATTGCTTTTCTAATCACTTCTGCCAGCTGATCGCTGACTGGTCTTTTGTATTTCCTTGTTTTATGCTGGAGAATAGTTATAAAATAATGCCCAGATTTCTCAGATAAGCAATCCCTTCGCAAAGTCAACGTATCCTCTATTCTTGTACCGAGCATCTGATGTATTATTAGACATCTTCCTAACTGGGGCTTTAATTTTGTTAATGCACTATTAAATCTCCTGATTTCTGCATCTGAATACGCTTCTGGCAAAGCGTTGTCATATGCTCTGCAATCACTGGACAGAAAAAGATTGCATAAATTTTCTATTTCCAGTTCCCGCCCAATTTCATCCAGCAGATTATCCAAAACCGACAGTTCTGTTGTGTAACTGACTGATGTAAGACCGGTATCCGTTTTTATATAAACCAGATAATCTTCTATCATATCCCTGCTAATTTCTGTAAAATGCTTTACTTCTGGAAACCGATCATACATAAATCTAGCAAACCGACGGAATCCACACAATTCGCCTTTTATACTACCCATTGCTTTTGTCTGGCAGTGGCTATACAATATTCTCTTTATTATCTCTTTAAATTCTCTCTGCCTAATCTCACGAAAATCTAATCTATATCTTCCACGAATCGGATTACTCCTTGGCACAATATCCAGCTTTCTCATATCCCATACATCTTTTTCATTTTCTGGAATATCTGCTGTTTTACACTTCACAACATACTCATAATACATTTTCAGAAAAGAAACCTGAGCGCTATTTTGTTGCTCAACATTCCGCCTATCCGGTCTATTTCTTCTAACGTACAGCGCCAATCCTTTTTTATATAAAAATGCTTTATAGCTTCTCTCCAGTTCTTCCCATTTTTTATCAGTAATGCTGCTACAGCTTGTACACTTCTCATTCAGAAATTCTTTCAACAGATCAAATCTGTAAATATCATTTACGGCTGTTGATAATGATAAACGTCTACATCTATCATCGATATACCCATAAATCTCATCCTGTATCTTTTCATTACGAATCTCTGATATGTAGTACACCCTGTTTTCCTTCCATTTCAGCCCAGCCAACTGTTTTTCTGTAGCTTGTTGATAACAGTCATAAGAAATCAAATTAATATTACCTTTCATCATCTTCTACTCCTTTCAATTTAAATGACTGATTTCTTGAAAAATATTTATCTTCAGCCGATACAATACGTTCCGGCATGAAATCAATGTACTGTTGTGTCATATTCTCACTTGAATGTCCCAGATAATCTCGTACCCCTTGTATAGAAACTCCATTTCCGTACATTGAAGTTGCAAGGTTATGTCTGTAATCGTGTGCTCTAAAGATGTAATCTCCACAGGCAATCCCACGAGCCTTACACTCCCGAATCATCTGATTTGAAAATGTCTGTCCATTAAATGCACCACCTTTTTTATTTTTGAATAAATACTCCCCATTTTTTATTCCGTACTTTTTTTCATAATCGTTCACCAGTCCAACCAATAAACTCGGAACAGGAATGACTTTTTCCCTCCGCATTTTGCTTTGATATATGCGCATCCAATTCTCATTGCCTTGTGAATAAAAGGCTCCCGATTTTATTGTACAAACCTCGCTTTTCCTAATTCCTGTGCAAAACAAAATCAAATACATCAACTGTAAATGCTCTGGGAATGCCGGCAACTCCTTAATCAGATGAGCAATTGTTTTTTCTGGAACACTTCTTTCGTTGTGTTCTGGAAAACCTTTTTTTAAAAATCGTTCCGGATAAAACTTCAACACTTCAATATTTTTCATTTTCAAAAACTGTAGAAATGTATGTATATGAGTTATATATCGGTTAAACGTGGAATATTTAATATCGGACACATCCAAAATAGATACATAATCCGCTATATCTTGTATCTCCAGTTCAGTTACTTTCTTACTCTGTCCATCCAGATATTTTAAAAATTGTGAAATAAAACTTATTGTATTTCGGATATTTGATAAAGACAGATCAGATATCCCAACTAAATATTTTGCGTATAATTGTAAATACCAACGATTTTCTTTTTCGTAAATATTAATAAATGAAAGACTTTTAACAGGTGAACTGGCATTGATTCTTGATTTATCAAACTGAAACCTATCCATATACCAGATACATGCTTGCCAATTTATCTCTGAATCTGTTAGAAATAACGTTCTTCTCGCAAACTCAACAATCTTAGAAGCCTGTTTTTTTATAATTTCTGACTCCTTGTTTAAATACAGATAAAATCTGTTTTCATCTGCCTGTTCCATTTCTTCAATATCATCTATTCCGTACTTATCGCAAAACCGTACAAGTGCTTTTAATGGTTCTAAAAAATATCTTCGATGTCTTTGTACCTTATCCATATTCAGAATTTCACACAGCAATATTTTTGTCTGTCGCACCAACTGTGATGAATGTATCCTCGTTAAGTCCCATAACAAATCATTCTTATCGACCACCTGACGGAAAGATTGTGCTTTCTTCTTATTGGGGACATACAGCAAAAACAATTTGTCTTGCTTAAAAAACTCCTGTTCTACAGAGAAAGGATTTCCTTGTGAATAGACATCCGGCATATTTTCTATTTTTAAACGATCAAATAAGCTCATTAATTCCACTTTATATTTTTCTGAAATATCCTCTTTTTCAAGAGACTCCATATACATTTTTCTCGTTTCATAGTTAATATCTGCAGTACACTGTATATCTGTATACTGAAAAAATTTATATAACCGGTTATAGTATTTTGCTTCTCCATTCGTAACTAAAGATATTTCTTCCTTTAATTTCTCAGATATTTTTTCCTGATATAACTTCGGAACAATTTTTAATACTGCCAAGGTAATCCCTCCTTCCTTTTACAGAAAATCTACAATTTGGTATAAATCTTCATTATTTGAGTAGTATTGATCTGTTGCTTCTATCAATCGTTCATTATTTTCACCCAAGTATTTAATGGTAGTTTCAACTTTCTTATGCCCCAGGGCAAAACGAATGTCATTCAAATCCCATCCTTCTTTTCTTCTTTCCTCCGCAAAATAGTGTCGGAGCTGATGCGGATGGGAATTGATATCCGTTTTTTTGGATAGTCTTTTCAACATGCTATACACAGAATCCGCATCTAATGGCTCTCCTTTGTTTTTTCCAGTCAATTTTGTAAATAGATACTCCGAGTTCATCAGACTTTTTCGATTATCAGAAATGTACTTAACCAAGAACTCAAAAGTTGTATTACTTAACAAAGCCATTCTATATTCTGCATTTTTTGCTCTTGCCAAGTTGGTATTGGATTCACGATACCTTACCCGAACCGTCCTTCTTTCAAAATCAATATCTTCGGTATAATGGATTCCCAGAATTTCCCCTAATCTAAGACCGGTTTCTGCCATCATTGCTATCAGCAATCGATCTCTATCATTCGTACAGGCATTTATCAGCTCCTGTATTTCTTCGGATGTTATTTCTTCCAGATTAGGTTCTTCTTCTTTGAAGAAACCTTTAAACGAATTCACTGCATTTTGATGATTTACTCCCATACTGTCAAAATACGATACTTTTTTTACTCGTAAGACTTTAAGCATTGGCAAAACATCTTCCAGTGCCAAAAACTGGTAGTATCTGAAAACTGCACCAAGATACATATTGCAGGTCTTATTGCTCGTTTGTGTATTATGCTCAGTATGCTTTCCACTCTTAACCCAATACAAGAAATCAATAAAATGTTTATTCTGCTCTGAATAGGATAGCAATGTAATCTCATCCAATCCTATCGTTTGCTCCTGCAGATAATTGTAATAATATGAAAGTGCGAAGGCTGCGGATTTTACAGTATTCGGAGAAGCATTAATCTGATCCAGATGCTTCAAATACTTTGATGGAAGAATTTCAATTTCTTCAATATCAGAAATAATCAAAAAACGTGGTCTATTATCTTTCAAAATCGAAACAACCCTATATTTCAATCCACAGCCCTCCTTCCTTTCGTTTTGATTTATTTGACTTCTTTGACTTCTTAATTCTACATTATACACAAAGAAGTCAAAATGTCAATTACGTTTTTGATTTCTTTGACTTTTGTAAGAATATCAATAAAGCATTTTTTGATTTCTTTATGTTTTAAATTGATTTTTAGGGATATAATTGATAAGATAAAATACAAGAAGTCAATTTATATAAAGTCAAAGAAGTCAAGAGGAGATTTGCATGAACGAATTTATATCAAATTCAGACACACTAATAAATCCTGACAGCGTTTACGATCAGGAAAGATTCATCAATATACTTCAAATCATTTTACAGAAAAAAACACAAAAAGAATTATCTGAACAAACAGGCTTAAATAATGCAACCATTTCACGAATGCTCAACGGTGCCCGATCTGGAAGACCATATAAAAGCACTATTGATAAAATTGCAAAAGCCATTGATGATCCAGAACTTATCCAAGAGTTATATGATGCAACGGGATATTCTTCTAAGAAAATACGGGAACGAAAAAAGATAATTGCAGACAATGGATTTTCTCTGGATCTCTCTACTGTTCAGGTGCATGAAAAATTTTTTTCTACCTTAATGCGTGGACTTTCCATGATGACAAGTCTGCATAAAGTTGAATGGACAATAAAATCCGGAACACCCAGATCATACGATTATTTAATTGAATTAAAAGAGGGAAATATAGATTATTGGTATATTAGATATGTAGATAGAATTACTTCTGATGAAGAAAGAAAAAAAGCCTTAACTGCCATTTATGGAGAATTTGCAAAATTGAAATTGGGCGGAAAAATCAAAGTTTCTTGCGCCACTCCTTCTTACGAAGATTATGATTATTTTGTTACAATTCCGCCATATCAATTAAATACAAATGCTTCAATTATACATTTTGATTCTGAACTCGAAAGATTTGCAGACGAAACCTTTTTAGAGACAGCTTTACCACTTAAAGAAAATATTCCTGTTAAGGATTTTTGTAATCTTACCGAATCACTGATACTATAACTTTTTGATTTTATCACAGAGAGAGTTACTTATGGCTCTCTCTTTTTTTAACACTTCCTCCTCCCACGTTCCAACTCATTATGGCTAATCATTTTCTAAAGCAAGTATCGCCTAGAGTAACTCAAAATCCCATTTCTGGATTATGATTCTCTGACGAACTTAATGGAGATTACGATTCCCCATACCCTCAATATCACAAAATATCAAATTTTGCTATTAGCTCATAATAAATTTTCGCAGCTATCTGTTTTTGCACTCATAGTTACCAAAAGCTTTTTATAACCATCTGCTTCTACCAGTAACAAAATGTCAATAGTTTTTTAATCACTTTTTCAAAAAAGGCAAAAAAATAGAACGTATAGATTATTTCCATACGCTCTATCTCACATTTCATATTAAATTTTTGAATTCTACAAACTTGAAGTTATAGTGCAATCTTTTTCCATTTTCTAATCTTGGTTCTAAAGGTTCCGAACGGAGCAACTGTATTAACATGTATGAATTTGTATACTTCCCAGACAGCTGTTTTAGTTGCTTCGTCAGCCCATTTTCTCATATGTGGTTTAAATAATTCTTCATCACTCAGAGAATCAATCATTGCATAAATAGAGTTGATATTCTCATTCAATCTGTCTTTCAATTCTTGCAGTGACAGCTGAGCATATGTATCTGTGAACCATTGATATAATTCGCCAAGCTGATTCCACTTAAAATTATCCGAAGGAGTTTTGACAGGAATACCCTTTCTTTCGTCTGATTCCCATTTAATAACAAGAGTTGTCCAGCCAACCTGATAAGCAAGATTTTCTGCCGGAGTTCGATCGACCTCATCAATTCTCTTATCTTTTAAATGCTCCGGAATATCATTAAATTCTGAAATATACTTTGCAAAGCTTTTATTTATCTCGTTTTTAAGCTCGTCTTTATTCTCATATGTTCTCAATAGTCTATCTCCTCAGCTTCCGATTTTCCAGTTTCAAAAAAAGGATTTTGCAAATTAGTCTTTGCAAATAACCTTTGAACCTTCACCATCAATTACAATTCCCTGATGGTTGTTAATAGGGCATAGATTCAAATCCGAAAACTCAGTCATTATTTTCTCGGTAACTTTCTTAAATGGTGCTGTAAGATAATGCGGAAGAACATAGAAATCAATCAAATCAAGCCCTGCATCATCTTCTTGTGAGTAGTCCTCCGGCTTTTCATCCATTTGCTCGATATATTGGATGCTTGGAGCGCATATAATTGCGCCTGCCGACTCGCCGATCATCAATTTTCCATTTACCAATTCCTTTTTCAGCAACCCATCAGTTCTTGTTTTACGGAGTTGGTCCATAAGAAAGAAAGAATTTCCGCCGGTAAAATATATCACATCTGCATCTTCAAAAACAGACTGTATCGTTGAATAAGCCTCCGTTGAAATATCAATTTCAGTTACGATTGCTCCCAACTTTTTGATTAATTTTCGAGCCGAGCCGACATAACCGGTGTAGCCTTCACGCAACGAAGCTGTTGGAATAAATGCGACTTTCTTATTTTCAATTTCTTCTTTTATCAGACTTCCTACACTTGAAAAGTGCGAACATAAAAATAGTTTCATCAATATTCTCCTTTATAAATACCGATTTGTTACTCACATGATATCATATTTTTTCTTCAATTACATCCACCTAATTTTAATATACTGCCTGTCGACTTGCTTCTGTAACCAGCATCCGGTTAATCTTCTCCTGCATTGTTTCCTTTGCATTTTCATTGAAATGATAACGGACAACATAGACTGTCTGCCCGATTTTCTTTGTAAATGTGTTACCCTCTGTTTTTGTATTCATCATTTTTTCCATAATCATTTTTCCTTTCTTTTGGAGCCCCAGCAGAGAGTCATTCCATTGGTCTCTGTCAGAACATTATTCTTTAAATCAGGCCCAAAATGGGCACTTCCAGTTTCACAGGCTACCTATATATAGCCTTTTCATTTTTGCTTGCAAAAAGCCTTGTGATCACAGCACTTTTTTAACGTAAAAAGCGTTTTAATATGATACAGCCAACGACAAGAAGCATATCTAACAAATATCATTGTCTATCACTTCTGTTTTCTCTGCCGATATCTCTCTGGTTAATGCCTAATAATCTTCCCTGCCAGACAAGACGATAAGTACAGCGTTTGCTTCTATCGTGTTTCCAAATACTTTCTTCCATCATACGATGGTTCTTCATCAAGTTCCAGTCCGTGACGTTTACAGATATCTAAAAACATTGTCCGGCAGGCAGAATCGGCTGCAGATTCAAAATTTTATTATTCAAAATAAATAAAAATGGATTCCACCAAAATACCCATCACCAAAAATGTACTGGACACTTCTATTCATTATATTTGCACCAACAACTTGAAGTTATCTTCCTGCTTACGACTTTCCAACAACATAAACTCCAAATATCATTTTGATAATATAAAGATACTTCTTTCTTACCCCAGAGCAAGATCCACCTGTGTTTAACAATATTGTCTTTCCGACAAATGTTCTTTCATCAGGTTTTTATCTTGCTGGGGATTCCCCAAACCCATTCTTTCTATTTATGCCGAGGTTACTGTACACATTAGAGCAAGATCCACCCCGGTAATACCATATCGCTATTTTAGCATTATGGCATTTTCCGGATGTTGGAATCTTGCTAAGGATTGTGCTCCCTAGTTCCTCACATTCAGCATAAATATATAATTGGTTCCTCGAATTTCTTCGGTCACAGCACAGGGAGAAAAAATAGGCTAAACAGCCCTATATCCCTGTGAAATCACCATGTGATTATAAAATAGCAAGGACAGGAAGTGTGGATACACTTCCGCAAAATTGCCAATTTCGGAGCCATATCCAAAATTGAAAAATACATAAAAATCAAAAATCCGAAACCTTACTCGATATCCAAATTTATAATTTTTACAGATTACAAAAAACCAATATGAAAATTTTACAAATTTTGTAACACATGTAAAATTCCCATATTGGTTTTCATTCATCTTTTATGGATTTGGAATATTCTATGTTTTCAAATATTTTACTTTGAGCAAAAAACAGCTCTATAAACTTTTATCATTGCATTTTCTGGTATAATTTCATCAACTCTCCCACACAATCTGCTTCCGTCATTTTTGTACTAAAGCCATACGCAGCCATAACAGCTTTATCATTTGCAGTATGTGCTCGTCGTAACTCGGCTGGCATTGTTAAAGGATCATATAAAGCCGCAAGATTACTACTAGGATATAATGTTCTTGCTTTCAAAATTTCCTGTGCCGATTTTTCAATTTGTTCCCGATTCTTCTCCGTTACTACAGGCCACGGAAAATTGTTATACACTATTGTGTTTGAATAACTATAATCACTTTTTAATCTTCCACACACTGCTCGCATCCATGCCATGTGAACATTCGACATCAATACACCAAATTCATAAAATGATGCATTGGGCATAGTGAATAATTTGTCTCCCGGAATAATTTCACCATCTAAATAATCCATTGGAATATATCTACGATTCTGAGAAGAAACTTTGGGAATCGCAATATATTGATTTTTATGTTCAAGTATTGATGCAAATAAAGTTGGATTCTCAGCCGCTTTTTTTGTGTTCGCTCTTGTACTACTAAGTCTAAATTCACGTACTTTATTCACTCGTTCTAATATCATCGGACATTTTTTTAATAATCCAGGATCAGCTCCAACAAGCCAAATACAATATCTCGGCTTTCGATCAATAAAATCTTTTCCCATCATATAATGTCTAAAAAACGGAGAAGCCTGTGGTTCTTTTTCCAAAAACTCTTCCTTTTCCTCTTCCGTCAATATTAAAAATCCACCATCAATTGCTTGCCCACCTAATGCTATTTCAGGAACATTACACAATGGTTTCATTCTTTTTTCAATGAATATATTTTCTGCATCAAGCAAATATCCATTAATATTATTCGCCGGAATTGCGTTCTCACCTGAATAAATTATTTTCTGCTTATTATTTACAGCTCTGCTAAAGCCAACAATTACACAATGAACATGCGCTTTTATTGACGCTTCACTATCCCATATAAATGTTCTGTATGCAAAATCAATGTGTACACCTGATTCAAAAAGCGGTTTCCAGAGAATCGAAACACTTTCTCCCTGTGTAATTGAATTAGTTGATACCAATGCTGCTCTGATATTATAATTTCCCATATAGTCAGCCGCTTTTTTATACCAGCAACTAACATAATCAAGATTTCCTATACTCTTCCATCCTTCAAATATCTTCTCAACATCTTCCTTCTGCTCCGACGCCATCCAACGTGCTCCTACAAATGGCGGATTTCCCATTATAAACGATAATTTTTCTGCAGGAATTACATCATTCCAATCAATTCTTAATGCATTTCCTTCTGTAATATTTACATATGTCTTTAAAGGAAGAAAATCGTCATTAAATCCATACACAATATTTTTCGTTTCTTCCAACATTTGAGATTCTGCAATCCATAAAGCCGTTTTCGCAACTGTAACTGCAAAATCGTTAATCTCTATTCCATAAAATTGCTGAATAGAAACTCTAATTGGATTATTTACCTCTACCAATGTCATTTGTCCGCCAACTTTTTCCTTTATCACCTCATTCTCCAAACGACGAAGCGACAGGTATGTTTCTGTAAGGAAATTTCCGGAACCACACGCAGGATCAAAAAATGTAAGTGATGCCAATTTATTTTGGAATTCTTCCAATTTTTTATCTCTGGTACGCTTCACTTGAATTGCTCTAATACTATCAAATTCCTTCTGCAAATCTTCCAAAAAAAGAGGACTAATAACTTTATGAATATTTTCAATAGATGTATAATGCATTCCTCCTGAACGTCTGGTCTCAGGATTTAATGTAGATTCAAATACCGCTCCAAATATAGTTGGAGAAATATCACTCCAGTCAAAATCTTCTGACGCTTTTGTAAGAAGTAATTCTTTAATTTTCTCTGTAAAAGGTGGTATCTCAATAGTTTCATCAGCAAATAACCCACCATTTACATACGGGAACTGAGCAAGTTCTTCCTCTAAATACTCGTCTCGCTCTGATACAGGTGTATCCAATATCTTAAATAATTCTATTATAGCTCTCCGGCAATCCTTTACTTCATATGTTTCCAAATAATCATGGAACATATTTCTCTTTCCAAAAATACCAGCATCTTCTGCATACAAGCAAAAAACAATTCGCACACATAAAGCATTCAGGCTCTTTAGTTTATGCTCTCTTTTTTCTCTCTGCTCAAGTGTTTCATCCTTTTCCTTAATATCTGGTATACGATATTGTTTTAAAAACGCATCATAAATAAGCCCAACAATACCTCCTGCTTTTATTGATACTTCCATTTCATGCGATATTGTCTTTACTTCCTTTTTCACCAAGAAGTCCAACAATGGATATTTGCTTTGTAATTCATCTAAAGCAATCTTTGTCGGTTCTGGCTGTTTCTGGTTCATATCATAAATCCAAATTTCAGCAAAATTTGACGTAACAATCCACCGAGCTCTTTCATCAAAAGTCAGCTTTCCATTATATCTGTCTGCCTGTTCAAATGGAGTAAGATCAACATCTCCTGAATTCCTGATTTTCTGATCCAATGCTTTTCCAAGACTCTTCTGTTCAATAATTACTCGTGTTTCAGGAATATACACATCAATACGTTTTGTATTTCCATCAATTACAACTTTCTTTTCAAAGTTCAAACGTTCTGTCACATTATCCATTCCCAAAACATTCGTCAATAAATCAATCCAATAAGAACGTCCATCTTCATCTTCTTTCCCTTTTCCCATCCATCGGTTTACAAATTGACGGGCAGCCTCTCTTTGTTCTGCATCTGTCATGCTTTTTTCCTCCTAAATAATCGTGCATTCACAAATCTTTCTCCGACTATTTTTACATATCATATCCACAGTATATCATAAAATTATTACAGAACAGCATTCATATATCATTATTTGTATTGTGTCTGCACACAAGGAACTTCTACCGCCAAATCATAATAATATTGATACATGATCATGTTATCTTTTGCTTCTATATACACTCTCTGAGCTTCTTTCAGCAAGTTATTCCAAATATCTTTCCATTCACTAGGAGCCGAATCTAAAAACCACATATTATTAAATGACATTTCTATCGTCCCCCATAAATCATCTTCTTTACGCTCAGTTTTTATATTCATCTGCATATTTCGTGCAATTTCCAATGCATCTTTTTGTAAAAAAGTGAATTTCACTACTTTTTGAGGATCTGGAACTTTCTTAAAACGACGCATATGAGCTTCTGCCTTTTTAATAATTGTTTCCAATTGTTCATCATGCCATTTTTTATCCTCTAGTATCTCTTCTTCTGACATTTGCGCTTTTTCTTCATTAATTTCTCTTTGCATTTCTTCCAATTCATGCTGTGCAATATCATAATATTTCTTTTCAATCACCATAATCTCTCAACTCCATAAAAAAAGAAACAGTCAACATTTTCGTTACAACTGTTTCCTTTATTTTTGAAGTCCCCGGAGCATTTGTATCACTACATTCTGTTCTTTTTCATCAAGATTATTCCAAATATTCAGAACCTCTTGTTGTGATTCTGATAAGCTTACTGGAACATCCATTCCGGCAAAGAATTGTGCCATTGTTACTCCCAGTGCATCACATATCTTTTCTACAGTAGGCATAGTTGGTAAACTTTCTTTAGCAATAATTTTTCCAATCGAAGATTGAGATATACCAGTCAATTGTGACAGCCGATATTTACTCATATCACGTTTTTTACATAAAGCTATAATATTGTCCGCAATATAATCCTCTGTACGCAAGTAAATACACCTCTTTCCGATAGTAGTTACCTTAATTGTAACTAGAAATCCGCAAAATTATTAGAGATGTATCTTACAAGTACTTACTAAGGGAAACAGTAGTATTAAAACAAAAAAAATAGAACTATATAAAGTTGTATTCCATTAATGTCAGCTTATTATCTAAATGCTCATATTCTCTTTGTATTTCTTCAATTTTATCATATAGTTTCAGCACTGTCGAACCCTTTATCATTTTATTCTCTTGGCACATCTGCCGGAATTTTTCTTTGTACTCCCGCAGTACTCTTCCTTTTTCCTCTAATTCCTCCAGTGTTTTGATTTCCTCTTTATCTGCCATGTATTTTCCTCCCAGACATAATTTTTAATACATAAATGATAACCCTTTTTTCGCTGTTGTTCAATTACAACTTATCGCCTTTTTCTCCCATCAATCGACAATCTTCTTTTTGCTATATACATATGATATACTTCTCTTTATACAACCAATTGCTGTTGTATAGCTCACCATTTTTTCTATCTACAACACAAGAAAGTCAAGTTGTGATGGAAAGGAGGTGAGGACATGGAAATAAATTATGCACTTATAGGCAAACGTATAAGAGAAACCCGCAAACAACGAGGATTATCTGCCGAGGAGCTGGCTGAAATTGCTGATCTTTCTACTGTTTATATAAGCTATATTGAAAATGCCAAGCGTAAACCCAGTTTAGAATCTTTAATCAAAATTAGCAACGCACTTGAAATTACTATTGATGAATTACTCTATGGGAACTTGTTATACAATCCTACGGAATATCAAACTGACATTGATTTATTAATGGCAGATTGTACCAGCACTGAAAAACGTTACATATTCGAGGTTCTTTCAGCCATAAAAAACATTTTACGAATCAATGATTGGCATCTATCCTCAAAACACAATTACGATGCTGATAACCCGAATGATTATTAAATCATTCAATAACAATCAAATATCTATTTCTACATAAACCATCCGTTAATCACTTAACCGATGGTTTATGTCTTTTTCAATCCAAAAATTCTATGATAGTTATATCAACTATAAAGGATGTCGCTATTGATGAAAGAAAGTGAAGAACGAAGCAGTAATATTGATGAACAGAAAGCCAGAATCCGGCAGAGATACAAAGGTATTGATCCAGAAGAACTGGAAGTAATTCCGGCACTTCCACCAGAGGATATTTTTAAAACAGAAAAAAAACTACGAGTAGCTGTATATGCAAGGGTATCTACGGATGATCCACGCCAAACATCCTCATATGAATTACAGAAAAATCATTATCAGGATGTAGTAAATAAAAATCCGAATTGGATGCTTGTAGAAATATATGCCGACGAAGGCATTTCCGGCACTTCGCTTCAACATAGAGATGCATTCAAAAAAATGATTGAAGATTGTGAAGGCGGAAAAATTGATTTAATCATAACAAAAAGTGTATCCCGATTTGCAAGAAACGTTGTTGACTGTATCCGATATGTACGAGAGCTTTCTTCACTCCGTCCACCCGTCGGTGTATTTTTTGAAACAGAGCATTTAAATACTCTTGATCCCAAAAGCGAAATGATTCTGTCATTCATGTCAACACTTGCGCAGGAAGAAAGTCATACCAAAAGTGAAATTATGAATTCTTCCATTGAAATGCGTTTTCGTCGGGGAATATTCCTTACACCTCCTCTGCTCGGATATGACCAAGACGAAAATGGAGATCTTGTAATCAATCCACATGAAGCTAAAATTGTGCAGCTTATTTTTTATATGTATCTTAATGGAAGTAGTACTCAACAAATTGCTGATTCTTTGACAGAACTCGGTTGTAAAACAAAAAAGAATAATGATGTCTGGTCATCCAGTACCATACTACAAATCCTTCAAAATGAACGCCATTGTGGGGATGTTCTGGCGAGAAAAACATGGACTCCGAATTATCTTGACCATAAATCAAGGAAAAACAATCAAGACCGTAATCAATACAGAAAAGTCGGACATCATGAAGCTATTATCTCCCGAGATGATTTCATAGCTGTTCAAAAATTAATTACAAATGCGAAATATGGAAATAAAGAGATTTTACCAGAATTACATGTGATACAAGAAGGCTCTCTAAGTGGATTTATAAGCATTAATCCAAGATGGTCTGGATTTAAATCCAGAGACTACTTTGAAGCATCTCAAAGCGTCCTTAAACCGGCAAATATGAATGCACCTGATACAATTACTGCTTCCGCCGGTTCCTTCGATTTAAGAGACTATGAAGTTGCTAGAGGACAATTTTTCTCCTCGGTTGGTCGGATTTCTGTTTCTTTTTCATATAAACAGATCTCTTTTAACAAAGATGCTATACGGAAATTTCCAAACATAAAATTTGTCGAAATGCTAATACACCCGAGCTCAAAACTACTTGCTATTCGACCATGTTCCTCTGAAACAAAAAATAAAGTGCAGTGGTCACGTCTCAAAGATGGTCAACTTATTCCAAAACCAATTTCCGGTGCTGCATTTTTGCCAACATTATACGAGATATTTAAGTGGGACAAAAAATGCAAATATAGAATATTAGGAGTTGCCCACCAAAAAGACAATGAAAATGTCCTTATTTTCAACATGGACGATACAGAAATACGAATCCCGACAAGTACCAACGAAGTATCCGCCCCCAATAACAACACGCCTGATACAATATCTGATTCTAAGAGTGTGTTAGCTTATCCTGCCGACTGGATGAATAGCTTCGGTAATAATTACTATACTCAGTCTCAAGCGCCAGAATTAACAGAATTTACAGTGGACAAAAACTGGCAAACTGCTTCAGAAAGTAAACCTTATAAAGAACCCGAGCTACAAACCACTCCCAAAGAAACCATTATACAAAATATAAAGAATATTATTACAGAAATTAAAGGAGACACCCAATGAGCGAGCAACCTATAAATCAATGGAATATGACTACAGAACCTTCTGATATGATGAAAATCAACACACCTATGCCAATAACAGTCGCACCCAGCCCCTCAAATCAAATGGAAGTCATTGACGATGATTCTTTCAGCTATGACGGTTATCAAGTTGTACGTGGCGAATTCTTCGCTCATATTTACGAACCTTCGTTTACGTTTAATAACTACAAGGTATCTGTAAATACCGCCTGCATAAAAAAGCTACCCGATGTCGAATATGTGCAAATATTAGTCAATCCCATTGAAAAAAAACTGGCTGTCCGTCCCTGTCGAGAAGAAGAAAAAGACTCTTTTCGTTGGTGTTCCTCTGGAAAAAAGCGTTCGCCAAAACAAATCACCTGTCGAATTTTCTTTGCTAAAGTGATATCTCTCATGGATTGGAATCCTAATTATCGGTACAAGATTCTCGGCAAATTAATTCGTTCTGGCAATGAAATACTGTTCATTTTCGATTTAACTTCACCTGAAATATTTCCTCGTACACTAAAAGACAATGGAACTGTAACCACTGCTAGGACACCTTCTTATCCTGAAGAATGGAAGAATCAATTCGGTATTCCAGTGGAAGAACATCAGAAATCAATGCAAGTCAATATATTTGAAGGCTACGCAGTATTTGACATACAAGAAAAGAAGAAGGCAACTGATAAATCCATAGAAAAAGCAAAAGAACCATCAACAGCAGAAAGTGAGGAAAAATCCTATGAACAACAAACACTCTTCCCATCCACTAATATGTATTGACTTTAAAAAGAATCGTATACGAATCCACCGCAATACACTCCGTCAAATTGGTAACCCAGAATATATTCAACTTCTTGTTAATCCTGATCAAAAAATGATAGGTATAAAGGCTAGTTGTGCAGAGGATAAATTGGCACATAAAGTTAAGGATTATTTTGTCATCAATGGTAACAGTTATGAATTGTACAGCCGAGAATTACTATATTCACTTTCCCAGCTTAACCTTTCTTGGGAGAAATTTAACATTTTTCGTTTAGAAGGCAATATTTACCCAGATAAGAAAATAGCTCTATTTTCCATGGATAACATCATCACAAAACTGCCACAAACAGAATTCAAATCAGAAATAATGGGAGATGAGTATGCGCAATTATAGTATATATACATTAAAAACAAAACTAGAATTCACCAATTTGTATCAATATCTCAGTGAAAAAGATTATAAACAACTTGAGCAACAGATATTATGTCATTCCTATCACACCCCCATCTGCACATGGAATGGTATTGTCATTAATGGTATAGAAGCATATGAATTATTTCGTAAACACAGTATTCCTTTCCGAATAAAAAGACTCCATTTTTCCAGTAAAGAAGATGTAATTTCATGGATATGTACTGACCAACTTAAACGAGAGGATTTAACCAATATCAATAAAAAATACCTGATTGGGAAAAAATATGATGCTGAAAAAATTTTAGTTTCAAGACAACTTTCATCTACGAATAAATCTCATATTTCCGGTGCAAGCATCGCAGCAAAAAAAATATCCGAAGAATGTAATGTAGCAATGGCTACCGTTTACAAATATTCTGCTTACAGTAGTGCACTAGATATAATTGATGAAAAAGTTCCGGATCTTGTCAAACGAGTTCGTTCTGGTCAGCTTTGGATTTCCCAAGCTAATATTATTGAACTTTCAGGATTATCAAAAGAGCAGCTTTTAAGTCTAAATAACTACCTTCTTGCCGAAAAGATAGAACATCTCAGTTATCATGATATGAAAAGGGAATTACTGTGGAATAATTACGCCAAACCGATATTAAAGAAAGAATCTTCCGTTTCTATTCCATCTATACGCAATCTGCCACAATTTGATCCAGATGCGGAAATTGCAAGTCTTACGTTGACGATTCCCTCATGGAACAGTTCTATCGAAAGAGTATTAAAAGTTTCAGATTTTAAAATTGCATCTGATACAGCAAAATATAAGCTTAAATATCAGCTTATGTGCCTAATATCAACCACAAATAATATTTTGAAAAAATTGGAGGAAATATAATTATGGATGGAAATACCGAAGATTTACAAAAGTTTGTTCCCCAAGTGCATTTTGAGCAAATACCTATTAAAAATTTATGTTCAAATCAAGATTACCAACGTAATCTTTCTATCAAACACGTTCAGCGTGCTGCAGCTAATTTTGACCTTTATCAGATAAACCCTGTAAAAGTAAGTAGACGTGATGGGATAAATTATGTGTTCAACGGACAACACACTATAGAAATTGTCGCTCTCGTCTCTGGATCAAGAGAAACTCCTGTCTGGTGCATGGTTTATGATGATCTTGTTTACACTCAAGAAGCAGATATTTTTGCAAATCAGATGAAATATGTCAAATCGTTACTACCTTATGAAATATTCATGGCTAATATTGAAGCTGGTAATGATAGAGAACTTATTATTCGTGACCTTGTTGAATCATATGATCTCTCTATTACTTCTTCCTCTCGCCCCGGAGGTATATGTGCTGTATCCACTTTAATTAATATCTATGAAAAATATGGTTTTCACACTCTTGATCGTGTTTTACGCCTTTGCGTTGCCACATGGGAAGGCGCGCCTATGTCCTTTAGCTCCAATATGCTTAATGCTATTGCCCGTCTGGATAATGCTTATGGAGAAACAATGAAAGATGACACATTTAAAGAAAAAGTAGGACGTGTCTCTGTCAGAGAAATCAGTCGTACTGCCAGAGAACGTCGTGCCGGTTCATTAGGGTTTGCAGAAGCTCTTTTACTAGAATACAATAAAAAATCCAAGTATTCACTTCCTTTTGAGAAATTATACACTCATAAAACACCCAAAAAAAGAGAACAATCAACTGAAGATGAATCCGGTCAAAGTTCCACTCCAGAAGGTCAGTTAGATTTATTTTCTACGGATCAGGACAATACTCAGGCTCTGCCAAACGAATAGCGCAGAGCCTTCAGCCTTCGTTCTATCCATACTTTCAAAAGAATACCCTACTCTAAGACTCCCTTTCATGCAAGCACTATTTTATCTTATTCCAAATTCATCATCCGCTCCATCCGCCACCTTATATATGAATATCCATTCCAAATATTTGCTTTTACCGGATACTCTTTCCTGTAAACAAATACAGTGTGATATTTAACAAAATGCATTCTACACCAGTTATGTATATCCTTCATATATATGTTACTTATACCGTTCACCCACTGTTCTAAAAACCATATGTCTTTATCTGACAATAACTCCATTATGAACAGTACATTATAATATTGAATGACACCTACTCTCTTCCTTTCCTCTATTAACCTTTTACACAATAACCTATACTTAATGTTCATATCGTTCCTATGCCTTCCCTCTAATCTATATTTTCCATCCTTATATACGTTATATATATAATTGTTATATAGTACATATAAACGCCTGCAGCATGTCGATTGCCTCTGCCGATCTTACTTCTCCGACGATAATCCGATCTGGCCGCATCCGAAGAGCTGATTTAATAAGATCACGGATGGTGACCGCTCCGCCTCCTTCTACATTAGCATTTCTTGCCTCTAGACGTACCAGATTCGGAACATCCCGAATCTGCAGTTCTGCATTGTCTTCAATTGTAATAATTCGTTCATCCTTGGGTATATATTGCGATAGTGCATTGAGAAAAGTGGTTTTACCAGAACCGGTTCCCCCACTGATAAAGATGTTGTATCCGGCTGCCACGAGTATGGCTAGAAAATCGGACACCTCTTCACTGATAGACTTCCAAGCAATCAACTGCTGCATGGTAATCCCTTCTTTTGAAAATTTTCGAATCGTAACAATCGGACCATTAATGGCAATCGGATCCAGCACCACATTCACTCGTGATCCATCCGGAAGCCTTGCATCCACGATAGGGGATGCCTCATTCACCAGACGATTGGAGCCTGCCACAATCTGCTGAACTACATCCTCTAACTTTTCCCTAGATAAAAACCGCTTTTCTGACTGATAAAGTCTGCCTCCTCGTTCATAAAAAATCGCCTCTGTTCCATTGATCATTACCTCTGTAATTTCATCATCTTCCAAAAACTCTTCCAAAAGATCCAGCTTTCGAAAGGCATTAAATAATTCCTTCCCAAGCGCCGTCTTCTGTGCCAACGGAAGATACTCCTGCTGCGATGCCTCGTTTAGCACTCGATAAATCAGCTGTGTCAACTCCTCATCTTCGATTTCTCTGGTCAAATCCAGTTCCTCCAGGATTCTGGCATGCAGCTGCTCCGCCAAAATCATGCGTGTCCCTCCTGTCTGGTCAGCTTCCTTCTGACATCCTCGTATCCCAGCAGATGAAGCTCCCGATCAAACTGAAGCAATTTTGCCTGAGACACAGGATCCGAAAGCTCTATCACCTGTACCTGTGTGCAGAAACTTAAGATCTGATACACCTCCTGAAGCCCTTCATCTAGATCTAGAATCAACACATCATAAAGTCCGCACTGCGCAATCTGACGCAGCAAATCAATCCAGTCCTCCCCAGTAACTCCCTTCAGATCTTCCGATACTTTTACAGGAAGAAGATAATCCATCTCTCCCATATGCGTCACAAGCGTTGTCAGAATCACCCCAAGATCCTGTTTTTCCTGCCGTGCGTAATACAAGGCGTCTGCAATAGTCGGTCCTTCTTCTGAAAAATAACCTCCTATCCCTCCGTAAACCTCCATATTCAGATACAACACATTGGCCTCTGACGCCAGTTTCTTCCCCAGTTCCAATGCATATCTTGTCTTTCCACATCGATGACAAGGCGAAAACACTCCTATAATTTCCATTTTTTGCGTCCGCACCTTCGTGAAAAACAATCCGTCAAATGCCTCTCTTTCACTGCATTTCCCAAAAATCTCCGCCAAAATCATCTCTGCAGATTGATAGCGGTAAATTTCCAAAGCGGAATCTGCTCCCTCTCGGCTTATCTGCCTTCCCCCAGCTCTCTCCGTCAGGATAAAGACCTGTTCCGCATCGATAGAGTTCCTCTCTTCTTCCGAATAATCCTCGCTAAGAAGCAATACCTGAATTTCACTTTTCTCCCGAATACGCTTTACTTGCTCCAGGCTCTGGCACACCTGTACCTGTAATGCAAGCTCCTGTTTTTTTAACAAATAAGCGGCAAAGGCAGCCGCATATTCCTGTTCCCTGTCACAGATTACAAGATTCCTGCTTCCCACATAGACTCCCTCCTGTTCCATCTTTTGTTCTTTTAACTGTTGCTCTTTCTTTACTCATTCATACATTGTGATTATTTGTCGATCTGACTTTGAAAAATTGAATTATCACGAAATTAGAGTTTCAGATACAAGATGCCATCTGCAACTTGTAGGACGATTATACCCTCCACCTTCTCCTTTGTCCAGCCCATTTTTAGAATCTCCCAAACTTTGTGCAACCTTTACAGAATTTTAAAAAAACAAATCCCATATAGCAGGGCAACCCCAGGAATTCCGAAGATTCCAGATGTCAATAACGTAAGAACATTCATCCCAACTCGCACGGAAATTCCCTGACTTTTTAGCAATTCATTTACAAAAAAGATCAATGCCATTCCCAAAACTGCCCGCACAAAAAAGTTTACCAAGATCTGCCCAAGTCTTCTTCCTTCTGATTCCATTCCCCCTAATCCCCCTCTTTTTCCTCGATTCCCAGCCGTTATATTCCTGACTTTTCTTTATCATATATATCATAAATACGAGTATTTTATTCCTGACATCTGCTTATACTAGGAAAAAGATAACAATGAAAACGGAGGAGCCCCATGAGATTATTTGAACGAAATGCCACTGCAGAAGCCGATATTTACAAACGCCTGTCGTTTGACCCTGAACAAAACACCTTGTCCGAAGAGATTATACGGGCAAGACAGGACTTTGAAAATGCCTGGCAAAATTTCCAAAACGCTTCCGACCCTGATCTGATCGACTGCTATATTTATCTCGGAAACGCTGCATGGAAACGTTATCGTTTCCTTCTGCGCCAGGCAAAACTGATATGAAATAGAAAAAAGACAGCAGCACCTGTAACTTCTTTGGTACTGCTGTCCTTTTTCTATCTGTACTACAATGCCTTTTTCTATAAGCGTATCGTAATCTCCCGATCTGTCCGGTGATACTGATGATAACGCACCCCTGCAGCATCGAACATCCGCATAGACGCCTTCACTGCTGTAGAATCTTCGTACTTATTGCTGTCATAAATCACTTCTTTAATTCCGCTTTGAATAATCGCTTTCGCACACTCATTACACGGGAACAGCGACACATACAATTTAGCGCCTTCAAGACTGCCCCCTCGGTAATTCAAAATCGCATTCAGCTCACTATGCACCGTATAGACATATTTGGTCTCCAGCGGGTCTTCCCCATCCCGCCGCCACGGAAATTCATCGTCTGAACAGCCCTTCGGAAGACCATTATATCCCATTGATAAAATTTTATTATCCTGGCTGACAATACAACAACCCACCTGTGTATTCGGATCCTTAGACCGAAGTCCTGACAGAATCGCAACCCCCATAAAATATTCATCCCAGCTTATATAATCTTCTCTTTTATTCCCCATATGACAGTCCTTTCCACCGCTTAAGCTCTCGCTATTTGGTTCCGAAAATTCGGTCTCCTGCATCTCCAAGCCCCGGAACGATATACTTGTGTTCATCCAAATGATCATCCAGAGCTCCGATATAAAGATCTACATCCGGGTGCTCTTCCTGCATTCTTGCCACTCCCTCCGGAGCTGCAATAATACACATAAAACGGATATTTTTCACCCCTTTATCCTTCAGCATCTGAATCGCTGCAGAGCAGGAACCTCCTGTTGCCAGCATTGGGTCTACCACAAATACTTCTCTTTCCCCGCAGTCTGCCGGAAGCTTGCAGAAATATTCTACTGGCTCAAATGTCTCAGGGTCTCGATACAGTCCAATGTGTCCCACCTTTGCTGCCGGAATCATATTTAAAATTCCATCCACCATTCCAATTCCTGCTCGCAGAATCGGAACAATTGCCATCTTCTTGCCGCTAAGTTCTTTCACAACCGTCTTACAGATCGGCGTCTCAATCTCCACATCCTGAAGCTTCAGATCTCTGGTCGCTTCATAGCACATAAATGCGGCAATTTCGCCGATCATGGCACGAAAATCTCTAGAGCCGATATCCTTTCTTCTAATTACCCCAATTTTGTGCTGAATCAATGGATGATCCATAACGTGTACTTCTGACATCTTTTTTCCTCCTTGTTGGTTATGTCTTTCGTTGTTTTTTTATATCATACCCGGATTACCCGGTGTCCTGCCGCCTTCAAAAGTCGGTTCATAATTGCGCTTCCAATTCCTTCTCCTGCAAACGCCTCGCTGAAAATATAATTGACCTCATCGTCATCAAATTCTCTTAAAATTCCATATAAATGACTAGCGATCGTCCGCTCATCCTCACGGGTTCCGATACTTTTAATATCTCCTGCCTGATACCTGTCAACCGTCTCTTTGGTTCCAATAATTCCAACCTGAAATCCTTCCCGGATCTTCTCAGCAGCCATTCTGTTAATCTCCGCAACTACAGCTTCCGTACTGCCTTCCACCACAGTCAGATCCGCCTTAGGTGCATAATGACGGTACTTCATTCCCGGCGCTTTCGGAGCCAGCTTACTGTCGGAAGAGATCAAAGTCTTGTCCACGTCCACATCTCCGATCAGCTCTTCTAACATTTCCCTTGTCACTGCTCCCGGACGCAGAATCATCGGAGGAAACACGGTCATATCCAAAATCGTAGACTCCACTCCGATTTTGGAATCTCCGCCATCAATAATCATCTCAATTCTTCCATCCAAATCTTCTTTCACATGGCTTGCTTTCGTCGGACTTGGACGCCCGGATGTGTTTGCACTCGGCGCTGCAATATAACCTCCGCCGGCACGAATCAGAGCCCTTGCCACGTCGTGATCCGGCATTCGCACAGCAACCGTTTCAAGTCCTCCTGTCGTTCCGTAAGGCACCCTGTCATTCTTTTCGAAAATCATAGTCAGGGGCCCCGGCCAATAAGCTTCTGCAATCTTCTTTGTACAAGACGGAATTGATGCTGTAATCCCATCTAACGCTTCCAAGTCTGCGACATGAACAATCAGCGGATTGTCAGACGGCCGTCCTTTTGCTTCATAAATCTTCTTTGCTGCCTCCTCATTCAGCGCATCTGCACCCAGTCCATACACCGTCTCTGTCGGAAATGCCACCAAACCGCCTTCTTTCAGAATTTTACCTGCTTCCTCAATAATATCTGTATTTATCTGGTTTTTATTTATTTTTTCTACTTTTGTTTTCATGCGTTATATTATACTACACTCTATTCATTCAGACAAGTTAGGATTCCTTTCGCCACTGCTTTTGCTAGTTCTTTCTGATAAGCAGAATCCGTAAGCCTTTTTGCTTCCTCAGGATTACTTAAAAATCCACATTCTACAATGACAACCGGAACTTCCGTCTTTTTTAACAGATAATAAGAATCTGCTGCTTTCTTTTCCCTGGTTCCACTCTCCTCTACCGTTAATAATGCCTGCTTTAGGATTTCTGCTGCCCGCTCCGCTTCTTTAGAATGCGAATAGTAAAACACCTGCGCTCCCTTTACCGCCGGATCCTGATAACTATTTTGATGAATGCTGACCGTAAGAGCCGGCATTGCGTCATTAATCAGTTTCACCCGCGCTTTCATATCCTGTACTTTTCTATTGTGATCCGAGTCCCCTGCGAGATCCTGATCCTTATCCCGTGTCATAATCACACGAACCCCTTCGTTTTCCAGCAACTTTTTCGTTTTCATTGCAATCTGTAAATTAACATCCTTCTCCTTAACAGAATTAGCGCCAACCTTTCCCGGATCATTTCCTCCATGCCCCGGATCCAGTACCACCGTCTTTCCTTCTCCCCGACGTGTCATCTTCTTCTCTGCCTTTTGTCCATCCGTCTGCTCCGCAATAACCGCTGATGAAGAGACCTGCTTTTCAAGATTTTTCCCAAAAACTAACAGGCCTGCAAGGAGCAGGAGCAAAATAAGAAGCTCTGCCTTTTTCATGGAACAACACCCCTTCCTAATTTTTGTTTTGTCTCCACTTCCCCTATCCACATACTCCGATTAACACCAGTAAAAGAAAGATATGAAAAGCTCCGGACAGTCTAATATATGACTGTCCGGAGCCTTTTATGGACGTTATTTTGTTCATTCCCTAATTTACATATTTTTGGATCAGGTTCCAAATATCACTGCTCTCCTGCCCCAGCGCCCACGCTGCTGTTCCGGCAAGCTGGTGATCTTTCATAAGCTGAAGCTTCGGTTCAATCGACTGTGCATCCTCTAGCCAAATCTTATAAGTCTCGTTCTCAACCGTCCAAACCGCGTAATTCTGCTGCGCTTCTTCATCCCAGGTTGTCTCTACACCCGCCTGAGCAATTCGTTCGCTTGCACTTGTCATTCCAAGCGCTTCACTCTCCACTTTCATTGGATACTCTGCATCTTCTGTTCCTGCCTGATTGTTCAGTTCCTCCTGTGTCTTAGGAATCTCCTTCCACAATCTGGTAAAGAATGGAATACCGCTGATCACCTTTTCAGCCGGGACCTCTTTTAATGTTTCTTCAATTCCTTCTTTTACAAAGTTGTAAGAAGATACCGGTCCTGCTTCTTTCGAGCCTGCAAAATGCTCATCATATCCCATAATAATTACATAATCTGCAACAATTCCCTGCTCCTTACGGTCATACTGCATGTTATATCCCTTCGGAACATAGTTGTCTACAGAAAGGATAATTCCATTCTGTCTGCATCTGACAGACAATTCTCGGATAAACTCGATATAATGCTCTCCGCATTCTTCTGAAATCTTCTCAAAATCGACATTAATTCCAGCAATGCCTACTCGGAGCGCTTCTGCAATCAACTGATTAATCAAATTCTCCCGGCTCGATGTGTGACTCAAAAGCTCATAAGATTCCTCATAAGAGTTAATTCCTCCGTCAAAATCTCGAATCGCTGCCCACACTTCAATTCCAGCCTGTTTTGCATAATTTACATAATCTGCTGAAGCAATGGATTCCAGACCGCCTTTTACATCCGCTACATGGAACCATGTCGGCACAATGGTCGTCAGACCTTTACTCTGTGCGATCATCTGCAGCACGCCTGCATTTGCATCCTCATTCGTCACATTATGCCATGCCATATTAATGGTATAATCCTTCGATATATTGGTATATTCCGGCTCCTTGAACTCCCGCTGAATCATCTTTTTCTCTTCTTTTTTCAGAGTGCTGTTTTTGACATACCCGATAAATCCATCTTTGGTTCGTACCTTTTTCCAGTTTTGTTCGCTCTCAACGATTGTAACTTCGTCCTTTTTCTTCAGTTCCGTTAAAATCGGGCTCTTAACTCCACCCTGGTAACGAACCTGCGTGTCTTTCTTTATCTCTGCAGTGGTAATATCATCCCAATCCGTGACTATCGCCACACGACTTGGATTTTCGTATACTTCATATTCAATATCCGTATACTGCTGAATAAAATCAAGTGCAATATATGCTGTACTTCCTTCGGTTTTTAAAATGACGTAGTCTTCCGACTTTTTCTCTTTTGAAATATTGTAATCTTTGCTGCCCACTTCCACAGACACCATATCCTTCGGAAGCATGTACAACAATACGTTCTCGTTAGGATCCCAATAGAATCGGCTGTTGATATACTTGCGTACAACGTCATACTGGACATAAGCCTTTCCATCTGAAATCATACCATGCGGCTCTACCACCTGATTGTCTACTGTTAACGCCAATTGGTTTTCATTTTCTATTCCATAATATTTGTTCAAATCATATTTTTCTTTTGACGGACTATATCTTTTCCACAAAAATGCTCCTATGACTGCAGCGATAATCAATAGAATCAAGAGGGCGATCTTAAGTCCCAGATTTCTCTTTCTTTTTCGTTTGGACTGCGGCTTTCTTCCAGCCTTTTTCTGTCGCACTACAGGGGAAGTGGTTTCTTCCGGCATACGACGCTTTGTCTCTGCCCCGCTCATCCTTCCATCTGAAATTTTGCGGCGTCTTTCCGGAACATTCTGCCTATTCTGCACAGTTTCACGCTCACGGCTTCCCATTTTTCTGCCGCTTCTTACACCTGCGCCCTGATCAGAAATCCGCCTTCTAGCTCCTGGCTGCGGCGCCTGGTTGCGTCCCTCTGCCGATCCTCTATTCTTAATCCCCGGTCGGTTTTCGCTTCTCGATCGATCCGAAGTTGTGCGGCGTCTTAAATCTTTTTCTTCCATGCTGCACCTCCTGTCAGATCATATTATATCAAATGCTTCTGCACACGTCATTATATATTTCGACATTTTCTTGATTTTACAGGGTGTTTGTATTCCTTATTATTTTTAAGTTTTACTTACTTTTACACCGTCGAACCACAGCTCCATAATATCCCCATTTTCATTCAGCACATAATCCCTCATATAAGCAGTATCCTCGCTCATTATATGAGCCTGAACAATCTGCATTGGGCTTGCAGGCAACCGGTCAATACCAAGATTCACCTTTTTCCTTTCGTATCCCGCCAGCTCCTGAAACATCCGTTCCATATCCGACGTATTGCCCATTTTTCTCCTCCCTCCCAACCGACAGATAACTACGGCTGCACTCTTGCAGATACAGGAAGGAAATGTGCTGTGATACGATAAAATCTGTACCTGCTTACAGCTTTTTGGTATAGAAGATAGTCCCGGTATATACACATATTACAAGGTTTCCAGTTACATATTTAACAGCTTATGACTGTCTCGTTACTCTTTTTTCATCTCAGTGTTTGTTGATAATTTCGCCAGAATCGGCGATTTTTGATTAGCAGTTCTGATTTGTACTGATAGATTATAGATTTAGATTCTATTTTGAGAAACGTATTTTTAGAAAAAATTTTTTATTCTTCCCTCCTTTATTTTAAGAACGTAGTTATCAGGGAAGACTATCTTCTAGTAACGTTAATTATAGCCAATCATATATTGGGATGCAAGCACTTTTTTATTTTAGCTTTTTTATTTTATCATAATTTTACTACCCATCATGTAATTGCTGTGATATACTGAGTTGGAAGGAAGTGATGTATATGAAGATTGAAAAACTCAATGACAATCAGATCCGCTGTACTTTGACACACGCCGATCTTGCTGAACGCCAGCTGAAATTGAGCGAACTTGCTTATGGAACCGAGAAAGCAAAGTCACTTTTCCACGATATGATGCAACAGGCAGCTTTTGAATTTGGATTTGAAGCAGAGGATATTCCTCTGATGATCGAAGCGATTCCTGCTTCCTCCGATTCAATTGTACTGATAATTACTAAAGTCGAGGATCCTGAGGAACTCGATACCAGATTTTCCAAGTTCGCCCCGTCACCGGGCAACGAACCGGATTTTCTAAAAAAAGATATTCCGGTAAAACTGGATGGAGCAGACGGCCTAATGGAACTGCTCGACAAAGTAAAGGAAAAATTTGACGCACCGAATCAGGAACAGGAGCCAAAGAAAAAACTTTCTCCAAAAGCTCCGGCACCTTCTCTTCGGTTGTTTTCATTTACCACTATGGATCATGTCCTTTTGGCAGCGCGTCTGCTTAACGGCATGTATTCCGGTTCCAACACACTGTACAAAGATCCCGCCGAAGATATGTATCTTCTGGCACTGACACAGTCAGACCTCTCCACCGGAGAATTTAATCGGATCTGCAATATGTTGTCGGAATATGGCGCATTGGAAAAGTCTTCTGGCTCTGTTCTTGCCTTTTTGGAAGAACACTGCGAGAAACTCGTTGCCGCGGATGCAGTAAAACAGCTTGCTGCTATCTAAGAATAGTGAAGCTTCAGCAAAACAAAATTCAAAACCCAAAACGGCTGTAACCTTTGGATAAATCTCCATGGTTACAGCCGTTTTTAGTTATGCGGACTATTCCCGCATATAATATTCTCTAATAATTAAGCATTCAAAGCTGCGTTGATCTTCTCAACTAACAGATCTGCATCTATCGCATGTACCATTGCTGCCTCTTCCAATGTTTCCATCTGTGCGGAAGGGCATCCCAGACAGTGCATTCCGATCTCCATAAGAATTGGAGCTACTTCCGGATGTGTATTTACTAACTCACCGATTGTTGTATTTTTGGTAATCTGTGCCATCATGACACCTCCTTCTTTTCTTCAGTATTTCCATTATAATCGCTTTTTATCATTGTGTAAACATTTTCACACAATTTATTCAATAAATTTGACTTCTCAAATGTCAATGTATTTTTCGCTTTTTTTCGACAAAACTATATTTTTATTATAACTTCACAAAACGTTCGTTCTTTTTTTACCCTTGAATAATCCCCCGATTTCCACCTCTTTTATGTGGATAATGTGGATAAATTTTGAAAAGTAACGTTTTTTCCACCTTTTTCCGCCTTTTCAATGTGGAAAACTTGGATAAGTTCTAATTTTACTTTTTTACATTTTTTTACAAATTTGTACATTTTGTACACCCATCCGACAAACTTTTTTCACCTGGCAAAAAGGTTCATCAGATATTTTCCCTTATGGTATGACATTAGAAAAGGACTATTATAAAATGAGATTCCGAAAATCTTTGAATTTCTCATTCTATAAAAGTCCTTTTATCTGCAAATCGTACTTTCTTAAATCAATCTTCTTATCGTAATAATGTTCGTGTAAGTGGCAGGAAGAATTCCGATTCCACGCGCGCTGTTAATTGCATTTACAATCTGTCCGTTCCCCATATAGATTCCAACATGTCCATCATAGAGAATCAGATCTCCGGCAATCGCCTGCTCATAGCTTACAGGTGTCCCCACCTGCTCCATATCCCATGTAGTACGGGGCAGACTGATGCCAAACTGTGCAAATACTGATTGGACAAATCCCGAACAATCCGCTCCGTTCGTTAAGCTTGTCCCTCCCCACACATAGGGATTCCCGATAAACTGACACGCATAATCTACAATTGCCTGTCCTGTTGCTGCTTTCGCCTGTGCCTCTTCCTGCAATTTTCTGGCAGCTTCTTCTGCCTCTGCCTGAAGGCGAGCTGCTTCCTCCTCTTTGGATTCCGCATACACAAAGGCTTCTTCCGGCGCCGCGGACTCAGAATTCTGAACCATTTCCCGGGCTTTCTGCTCTGCGTTATTTCCTATTATTATATAATCAGAATACACATAACCGCTTACGGATCCCGACTGAACTTTCGTCCACTCTCCCACGGGACCGAGAATATTAGCTGCATTATCCGGGTATAATTTTCCTACCCACTCACTATCCGTCGTTGGTTCACTTCTTATATATAGAAACGACTGGACATTGGCAAACGCCATATCTAAATACTCACCCTTTTCTGACGGCACCAGGTAATTCTCAACTTGAATCTCTTTTTCAGACAAGTAGCAATCACTTAGCACCTCTTCAATTCCAACCCGCGGCATCATATAGTCTTCCGCGGGATCGGAAGCCTCTGCCACAGCTGGAAATGCTGCAATAGATCCTGTAAGTGTAACCAGGAACAATCCTTTTTTAAGAATAGAATCCATAAACTCCCTCCTTTATGTTTTCTTATCTTTTGTAAATATTACAGAATTGTTACACGCGTTACGTTAACCATTATACCACCTATTCTCTCTATGTCAACCGTATTTTCAATGCTTTTCATCGTCATTTCCGTCTATATTCCAACAGGAAAATACATATTTTTCCAATCTAATTGTTACAAATTGTTACATTTTAAAATTAATCATTGACAAATGTCTTCTTCTGCCGTAAACTGATTTTAGTAACAATTATTGTTATTGAAAGGAGGCTTGCGGTGGCAACTTTAAAATATAGCAGACAGCGAGAATCTATCAAAGAATATCTGTCAAAAACACGTTCACATCCAACGGCCGACAGCGTATATCTTCATGTAAAGGAAGAATTTCCAAATATCAGTCTTGGCACTGTATACCGTAACTTAAATCTTTTAGCAGATATCGGCGAGGCTGTCAAAATAGCAACCCCTGATGGCGGGGATCGTTTCGACGGCAGGACAGAACCTCACTACCATGTGGTATGCACTTCCTGCGGAAATGTATTTGATCTTGAACTGGATCCTCAATATATGGAAACTGTTAATCAGACAGCTAATCAATACTTTGATGGAACCATTGACAATCACACAAGTTTATTCTACGGAACCTGCAGTGAATGTCTGAAGAAAAATTCTTCAAAAGATTTAAAATAACAATTGACAGTTAGCGGAAAATGTGTTAACTTAATATTAGTAACAATTACTAGTATTGAAAATAAGAAAAATTTAAATAAGAAAAGGAGACAATTATTATGAAAAAATTTGTATGTACAGTATGTGGTTATGTTCACGAGGGAGATGCAGCACCAGAGAAATGTCCAACATGTGGAGTTGGCGCTGACAAGTTCAAAGAGATGACAGGTGAAAGAGAATGGGCTGCTGAGCACGTTGTAGGTGTTGCACAGGGCGTTAGCGAGGACATCTTAGCTGACTTAAGAGCTAACTTTGAAGGAGAATGTTCTGAAGTAGGTATGTACCTGGCTATGGCAAGAGTTGCTCATAGAGAAGGATATCCAGAAATCGGTCTGTACTGGGAGAAAGCTGCTTGGGAAGAAGCTGAGCACGCTGCTAAATTTGCAGAGCTTCTTGGTGAAGTTGTAACAGACAGCACAAAGAAGAACCTAGAAATGAGAGTAGAAGCTGAGAACGGCGCTACAGCAGGTAAGTTTGATCTTGCTAAGAGAGCAAAAGCTGCAAACCTTGATGCAATCCACGATACAGTTCACGAGATGGCTAGAGACGAAGCTCGTCACGGAAAAGCATTTGAGGGACTTCTTAACAGATACTTTGGATAAGAAAACGTTTCGTTTAATCAAAAGAGAATGGATTTTAAAATCCGTTCTCTTTTTTATCATCTGATTGAGCTGTCTTTTCAAGAATGATATAATATAAGTATTAAGACTCAATCAGTAAATAAAAGGAGGTATTTTACAATGTCCAAATACGCAGGAACAAAAACAGAAAAGAATCTGATGGAAGCGTTTGCCGGAGAATCTCAGGCACGCAACAAATACACTTATTATGCATCCGCTGCCAAGAAAGCCGGATTTGTCCAGATGGCAAATATTTTTGAAGAAACTGCCAGCCAGGAAAAGGAACACGCAAAAATGTGGTTCAAGGAATTTCATGGAATTGGTGATACTGCTGAGAATTTGAAAGATGCTGCCGAAGGTGAAAATTACGAATGGACAGACATGTATAAACGCATGGCCAAAGAAGCAAGGGAAGAAGGATTTGAAGAACTTGCCGAAAAATTTGAAGGCGTTGCAGAAGTAGAAGCTGCTCACGAAAGACGCTACCGTAAACTGCTTGAAAGTTTTGAATCTGGAACAACATTCAAAGGAAATGCCCCTCTTGGCTGGAAATGTAACAATTGTGGATATATTTATATTGGAGAAGAAGCTCCTGAGATATGCCCGGTATGCACACACCCAAGAGCATATTTTGAAAGAAAGGTAGAAAACTATTAATACCGTTAACACTGATTCGCATTAACCATAATTCGTTTGTTACAAGAAAGTTCTGACATAAAAAGTCAGGACTTTCTTTTTATTTTAAATAAAATCCTGTTTATTCCTCTTGATTTTCTTACCATTTGGTTGTAATATACACATATGCTTTATATGGTTTTTAAAACTACATATGAGATTGTTGATATTTGTTTATGCAAAATGAAAAATCTACATATCCTAAAATATGAGACAAAATAAGAATTGGAGGTTTTCACATGAAAGATATTGCTGTATTACCAAACAAACAGCCTATGAAAAATTTATTGGACTACTCTGATCGGGGAATTAACCTGACAATCCATATCAAGGATCCTGGCAGCGCAATTACCCATTTCATAGGAATGATAATGGCCGTTCTGGCAGCCTGGCCTCTTCTTCTAAAAGCTGCTCAAAATCCAGATCGCCTTTATCTGATTGCAATGAGTATTTATGCTGCCAGCCTGATTCTTTTATATGCTGCAAGCACAACATATCATACCTTTGATAAATCACCGAAAGTCAATACGCTTCTTAAAAAAATCGATCACATGATGATCAGCGTATTAATTGCCGGAAGTTATACACCCGTTTGCCTATTGGTCTTACGAGGGAAAATTGGAATCATCCTTCTGACAATTGTATGGAGCATCGCTATTACTGGTATCCTGATCAAGGCATTTTGGGTCTATTGCCCAAAATGGGTGTCTTCCATTCTTTATATCGGTATGGGATGGACCTGTATTCTTGCTCTTCCTCAAATTCTCGAAGCCTTATCCCCTGCGGCATTCGGATGGCTCTTGGCTGGAGGAATCATATATACCGTAGGCGGAGTGATTTATGCATTAAAGCTTTCTATCTTTAATAATCGGCATAAATATTTCGGAAGCCATGAAATATTCCATTTATTCGTAATGGCTGGAAGCGCGTGCCACTTTATTGTAATGTACCGGTTTATTCTTTAACCAATCGGGGACGGAGGTTTTTTCAAAAAACTCCGTCCCCGATTGGTTTTTCCCTTGTCCCCAATAAACTTTCTTTCTCTCTTTTCGTCATTCTTTTAATTTCATACTCTCGTTTCATTGCTTCCTGTTTTGTCAAAAATGTCTCATAATACACCAATTTTACTGGCCTTCTAGCTTTTGTATACTTTGCTCCACGCCCAGAATTGTGTGCTTCTATTCGATGCTCTATGTCATTTGTCCATCCAGTGTACAAGCTCCCATCCTGACACCTTACCATATATGTATAATTCCGTTTTTCCACTCTTTTGAACCACCTTATCCACCTTTTCCACATTCTATTATAAAATTCTCTATCTAAATGTCAATTAGGGACAGGGCAATATGTAAATGGGGACGGAGATTTTTAAAAAAAACCTCCGTCCCCATTTACATATATTCCACCGGATTCACCGGCTGGCCATCTTTACGCATTTCAAAATACACGTTACATCCTTCCACACTATAGTACTTTGTCGGCTGACTTACATAGCCAAGTACTGTCTTTGCTTCTACCGGATCACCAACCTTTACGGGAACTTCCTTCAACTGCCCGTAGAACAGTTCATATCCATTTCCAATATCCACATTAACGGTTGTCCCTGTTTCTGCCGTAATATCAATAGATTTTACAATTCCAGATGTTGCAGAAATCACTTGATCTCCCTCTGCCCCTGCAATAATAACAGCCGGATTATATTTGTACTGATCCAATGTGGAAAAATAAACTGTTTTATCCATGCTAAAGCTCATCAATACATTTCCATCTACCGGCCATAAAAGTTTACTGTCCTCCGTAAATTTTGCTGCAGATGCACCTCCGGAAACTGGTTTAGGCTGCGGTGCCTGTACCTCTCCTGCATCGCTTAAATCAGATGTTCCTTGCTGTTCAGGAGTATTTTTTTCTGCCTGCTGAGACTCTCCAGAAACACTGCCTGGATCAGTATCTTCATTACTAATCACTAAATTATTCGCCTCTTCTGTTTTCTCGTTTGTATGATCCTTTTCCTCCATCCGCGCCAATTGCTCGTTTTTCCGAGTCTGTTTGTACCCGTTAAATGTATATGTTCCTACAATAGCGATCGCTGCCACGAAGCACAACACTGCCGCGACGGTTGCCCCCTTCTTAGTCTGTGAAGGTCTTTGATCTTTTTTCATCTTATCACCACCTCTGACTATATTTTTGCCAGATAGTGACTTGCTTATTCTGAATTCAATAATATTTCCGCAACTTCTTTCATTTGCGTTCCTTCAAAAAAATATTGCAAAATTTCTTCATAGGTCTGATCCTTTTCCGCCATTTTATTTGCCGTATGCTGACTCATTCCCAGTCCATGTCCAATGCCTCTGGTCGTAATTCTCATTTTCCCATTATAACGCTGAAGTGTAAAACAACTAGACGCCAGATTATATGTATTTCGAAATTCTTCTCCGCTCCAATTTTCCTCTCCTACCCGTACATTCATCACATATCCAGCTGTATCAAGAGCTGTAATTTCTGCATCCAAATCCTCTGTTGTAATCGTCTGAATCTGTTTTTTTGCCTCTATATCCAATGGACATTCTACAATCTTAAGATATGGATACTCTTCACTCCCCAACACTTCCTTTCCATCTCTGGTACACCCCGTACTCAGACGGAAAAATGGCGTTAATGCCAATTCATTTTCATAGAAAAGTACCTTCCCTTCCGTATCTTCCCACGCATTTTGAAATTTTTTGTAATATTTTCCATACTTGTCTCCCCACACCTTTTTCATTTGTGCTTGATTCCATCCTTTATTCTCCAGGACCGTATCATTTCCATTCTCTCGAATTTTCCGATACACCTCCGTACGTACCAGAACAGCCTGCGCTTTCACCGCTTCTTCCCGATATGATCCCGGAATTTCTTGTGCCATCACACCAATGCAATATTCCCGAATCGGAACTTCTTGCTCCTTCGTCTTTTTGTTATCCACATTTTCCACCTTCACTGTTGTATTATCCACATCCGAGTCCGGTAATATGCTTGGCCCATTTAAAAATACGGTGACAACATAGGGCAATAATATAATAATTATTATATAACATCCTAGATTTTTCAGCTTTCGATACATCCTTTTTCCCTCCATACACTATCAAAGTATGAAAAGGGACAGGGTAAAATGCATTCGGGACGGAGTTTTTTGCAAAAAACTCCGTCCCGAATGTAATTATAATTTCCAAATATCATCCACATATTCCTGAATCGTTCTGTCTGACGAGAATTTCCCGCAGCATGCAGTATTCAGTAATGCCATTTTAGCCCATCCGTCTTTATTACGGTAAGCCTTCTCCACCTGCTCCTGTGCATCTGCATAAGAGCGGAAATCTTTCAAAATAAAGTACATATCTGCCTTATCATATGACGTACTCTTCAGCAGACAATTGTAAAGATCGCGATAGCGCTCCGTATCTCCATCTGCATAGGTTCCATCCACCAACTGATCTACAACCCGACGAACATCCGGGTCATTATTATAGATTTCATATGGATCATACCCGCCGTGCTTCTCATAGTTCATAACCTCATCAGAGCTTAATCCAAAGATAAACGCGTTTTCTCTTCCTACTTCTTCCACAATTTCTACATTGGCTCCGTCCATAGTTCCAAGTGTCGGTGCACCATTTAGCATAAACTTCATATTACCTGTTCCGGATGCTTCCTTAGATGCTGTAGAAATCTGTTCGCTGACATCTGCAGCTGCAAAGATCATTTCTGCATTGGATACGCGGTAGTCCTCAATAAATACTACCTTCAGCTTTCCATTAATGCTGCGATCATTATTAACCACCTCTGCAACAGAGTTAATCAGTTTAATAATTTCCTTTGCACGCACATATCCGGCAGACGCCTTGGCTCCAAAAATAAAGGTTCTTGGATAAAAGCTCTTCTCTGGATGCTGCTTGATCTGATTATAAAGATACATCACGTGCAGGATGTTAAGAAGCTGACGCTTATACTCGTGCAAACGTTTTACCTGTACATCAAAAATAGATCTTGGATCTACTTCGATACCATTGTGCTCCAGGATATATTTTGCCAGGCGCTCTTTATTCTTGAATTTAATTTCCATAAATTCTGCTCTGGCAACATCATCTTCTGCATATTTTTTAAGTCCGGACATCAAAGACAGATCTGTAATCCAATCTTTTGTTCCCAGTTTTTCAGTTACCCAATCTGCAAGCAGCGGATTTCCATGCATCAGGAATCGTCTCTGTGTGATACCATTTGTTTTGTTATTGAACTTCTCCGGCATCATCTCATAGAAATCACGAAGCTCTCGTTTCTTCAGAATCTCTGTATGAAGTCTGGCAACACCGTTCACGGAATATCCGGCTACAATCGCAAGATGTGCCATCTTAACCTGACCATCTCTTAAAATTGCCATCTTCTTGACTTTCTCTTCATTTCCAGGATACATTTCCCGAACCTTAATAAGAAATCTTCTGTCAATTTCCTGGATAATCTGGTACACACGCGGAAGTAATCTTGAAAATAGATCAATCGGCCATTTCTCAAGTGCTTCTGCCATAATCGTATGATTCGTATATGCACAGGCTTTTGTTGTGATCTCCCATGCTTCATTCCATTCAAGCTGATAATCATCTAATAAAATTCTCATAAGCTCTGCAACCGCTACCGTCGGATGCGTATCGTTCATCTGGAATGTTGCTTTCTCATACAATTTATGAATATCATCATGACTCTTCATATACTTATCTACTGCAAGCTGAAGACTCGCAGATACGAAGAAATACTGCTGTTTCAGACGAAGTTCTTTTCCTGCATAATGATTGTCATTTGGATACAGAACTTCAACAATCGTTTTTGCCAAATTCTGCTGTTCTACTGCTTTATGATAATCGCCTCGTTCAAAAGATTCCAGCTGGAAGTCTACAATTGGCTCTGCATCCCAGATACGCAGTGTGTTCACCTGTCCATTTCCATATCCAACAATCGGATAATCGTATGGAACCGCTAATACGGATTCATAATTTTCCTGTTTAAACAAAGTCTTTCCTGTGGTATCATCATATTCCACCCGGATATTTCCGCCAAACCGAATTTCTTTTGCATATTCCGGTCTTCTAAGTTCAAATGGATTGCCGTATTTCAACCAGTTATCTGGCTTCTCTACCTGATATCCATCTTTAATCTTCTGTTTAAACATTCCGTAACGATACCGAATTCCGCATCCGTAAGCTGCATAACCAAGCGTTGCCAGAGAATCTAAGAAACATGCTGCCAAACGGCCAAGTCCTCCGTTTCCAAGAGCCGGATCCGGCTCTTGGTCTTCTACCATGTTTAAATCAATTCCCAGTTCATCAAGTGCTTCTTTTACTTCCTTATATGCCGTCATATTAATCAAGTTGTTTCCAAGCGCACGCCCCATCAGGAACTCCATGGACATATAATACACTATCTTCGGATCTTCCTTATCGATCTTCTTCTGTGTCTCAATCCAGTCATCAATGATCGCCTCTTTTACAGCATAAGATACAGCCTGATACAATTCCTGCAGATTTGCTTCATGCAGTTCTTTACGAAACAACGTCTTAATATTATTCGTAACATCCTTTTTAAATGCTTCTTTTTCAAATCTTGGATTATACATATAAACTCTATCCCTTCCCCATATTTCCAAATTATTGCTTTTCAACACCAAGTGTTACGTTTTCTCCGTTAATTTTCCACTCTTTTACATATCCAATTGGTGATTTCTTCTCAACAGATACTGCCAAAGTCTCCTCCCCAATCTCAGAGACATGATCAGCAAAAACAGCTTCTGCTTTCTCTGTTCCTTCATACGTAATTGCAATCTTATCCATTACTTCAAAATCTGCTTCCTTACGCATGGTCTGTACTTTACTGATAATCTCACGTACAAAGCCTTCCTCCAGGAGTTCTTCCGATAAGTTGGTATCTAAAACGACTGTAATACCATTGTCATTTTCAGATACATAACCTTCCATCTGTGCAGATTCAATCAGAAGGTCTTCGCGGAACAAGGTTACTTCCTGACCATTGATATCAAGCTTCAATGCCTCTTTCTCATTCAGTTCATCCATTGCTGCATTTCCATTCAGTGAAGAGAGCGTCGCTTTGATTCCGCCAAGCAGCTTGCCATATTTAGGTCCAACTGTCTTTAACTGTGGCTTAAATGTATAAGAAGTAAATTCACGTACGTCCTGTGTAAATTTCACATTCTTTACATTCAATTCTTCCTTCACAATATCCCGATAAAATTCAGGAAGATCAAATTCTGCCTTTACATACATCTGGCCGATCGGCTGACGGTTCTTAATGTTTGCAGTATTTCGACATGCACGTCCCATAACAACCAGTTTCAGCACTTCATCCATATGCGCTTCCAGTTCCTGATCAATGTGTGCTTCATCCGCTACTGGGAAGTCACACAAATGGATACTTTCCGGTGCATCCTTATCAATGCTTCTTACCAGATTCTGATAAATATCTTCTGTCATAAACGGAATCATCGGAGCTGCAACCTTACATACTTCTACAAGCGCTGTATAAAGAGTCATATAAGCATTGATCTTATCCTGTTCCATTCCCTTTGCCCAGAAGCGTTCACGGCTTCTTCTTACATACCAGTTACTCATATCATCTACGAAATCCTGCAATGCTCTTGCTGCTTCCGGAATCCGATAGTTTCCAAGATGATCATCCACCGTCTTAATCAGCGTATTTAATTTGGACAGAAGCCATTTATCCATAACAGATAATTTTTCATAATCCAACGTATATTTTGTTGCGTCAAACTCATCAATATTCGCATACAGTACAAAGAATGCATAAGTATTCCACAAAGTACCCATGAATTTACGCTGTCCCTCTACAACCGCTTTTCCATGGAAACGATTTGGCAGCCATGGAGCGCTGTTAACATAGAAATACCAGCGGATTGCATCAGCTCCATATTTTTCCAGAGCATCAAATGGATCGACCGCATTTCCTTTTGATTTACTCATCTTCTGACCATTCTCATCCTGCACATGTCCAAGAACGATAACATTCTTATATGGCGCTTTATTGAAGATCAGCGTAGAGATTGCCAGCAGGGAGTAGAACCATCCACGAGTCTGGTCCACAGCCTCGGAAATGAAATCTGCCGGGAACTGTTTTTCAAACAATTCTTTATTCTCAAATGGATAGTGGTGCTGAGCAAATGGCATGGAACCACTGTCAAACCAACAGTCAATTACTTCCGGTACACGATGCATCGGCTTGCCACATTTCGGACAACGAATCGTTACGTCATCGATATATGGACGGTGAAGTTCAATATCATCTGGACAGTTATCGGACATTTCTTTTAATTCTGCAATACTTCCGATAGAATGCTGGTGTCCGCACTCACATTCCCAGATGTTCAGTGGGGTTCCCCAGTAACGGTTTCGGCTGATTCCCCAATCCTGAACGTTCTCCAGCCAGTCACCAAAACGTCCTTTACCGATACTTTCCGGAATCCAGTTGATCGTATTATTATTCGCAATCAGGTCATCCTTTACTGCCGTCATATTGATAAACCAAGATTCACGTGCATAGTAGATAAGTGGCGTATCACATCTCCAGCAGTGCGGATAGCTATGCTCAAAATTCGGAGCTTCAAAAAGAAGTCCTCTTTCTTCCAGATCTTTCAACACTTCCGGATCCGCCTTCTTTACGAATAAGCCCGCAAATGGAGTGGTCTCTCCCATATTTCCCTTCTCATCAACCAGCTGTACAAATGGCATATCATACTTACGGCCAACCTTCGCATCATCTTCACCAAATGCAGGTGCAATATGAACCACACCAGTACCATCTGTCAATGTTACATAGGTATCACAAGTAATGAAAAATGCCTTCTTATTCTGCTTTGTGGCACAGTCTGCCGCACACTGATAAAGCGGCTCATATTCCTTGTATTCCAGATCTTTTCCTTTGTATGTTTCCAGCACTTCATATGCCGGTACAGCCTCTCCATCTTCCGTTTCCTTTGCAAGCTTGCCAAGAACTGTATCAAGAAGCGCACACGCCATATAATAAACGTATCCGTCTGCTGCCTTTACTTTGGCATAATCTTCCTCTGGATTTACACAGAGACCGATGTTGGACGGCAATGTCCATGGTGTCGTAGTCCATGCCAGAAAATATGCATCTTCTCCAACCACTTTAAATCTTACGATAGCAGAGCGTTCCTTTACATCCTTGTACCCCTGTGCAACTTCCTGTGCAGAAAGAGGGGTTCCACATCTTGGGCAATAAGGTACGATCTTAAATCCTTTATACAGAAGCCCTTTATCCCAAATCTGCTTTAATGCCCACCACTCTGATTCAATAAAATCATTGTGATAGGTTACATATGGATTCTCCATGTCCGCCCAGAAACCAACGGTTCCGGAGAAGTCTTCCCACATTCCTTTGTATTTCCACACACTTTCCTTACATTTATCAATAAATGGCTCCAGACCGTATTCCTCGATCTGCTCTTTGCCGTCAAGTCCAAGAAGTTTCTCCACTTCCAATTCTACCGGTAAACCGTGAGTATCCCATCCGGCCTTTCTCGGTACCTCATACCCTTTCATGGTGCGGTATCTTGGAATCATATCCTTGATGACACGCGTCAGCACATGTCCGATATGCGGTTTACCGTTCGCTGTCGGCGGTCCATCATAGAACATATACATCTCGTTGCCTTCACGTTCCTTCATACTCTTCTCAAAGATCTGATTTTCTTCCCAGAACTTCTCGGTCGCTTTTTCTCTGTCTACAAAATTCAAGTCCGTTGAAACCTTTTTATACATTGAAATCCTCCTTCGGGGACGTGTACAAATGAAAAAAACTCCGTCCCAAATTAAAAATACCCTGTCCCTTGTGGAATTCACATACTTATCTATACTTTTATCCACACTGGAACAAAAAAACTTCCGTCCTGAATAGGACGGAAGTTCTACTACCGTTTATAAACCACCTAAACATACTAACATATGCCTTCCCTATAACGGGGGAATTCCGACAGGGCCTACTTAGAAATAAGTCGATATCCTCTGCAATTCTTTTCGGCGACTGCAACTCGGGAGTGATATTCAGATATCTCTTACTTGCACCGGGCTTTCACCATCTCCGGTTCGCTATGCCGTTCTGATATACCTTACTGTCTCCGTCATCATTATTATCTGTATACACGCTATATTATAGTAAGAAAACACTAAACCCGTCAAGGCTTTTTTCTACCTTCTGGAATTTCTCCTAGGATTTCTTTCCCGCTGTTCCATGGCTTGTCTGCGCCTTCTTCTCTGTGCAATTCTGCGTGCGCGTCTCCGGCGACGATTTCTTCGAATCAACATCCAGATAAAAAGAAGAATAAGAAGAATACTCACCACAATGCAAACCGCCAAAATCTTCTCTTTCAGCGTCCATCCCTTTTCATTTTTCTCTTCTTCTTTTTTGGTTGAAATCTTTTTTAACTTCGCTCCATGCTCGTCAAGATATTCATCACTTAATTTCGCTCTTACGGATCCTACGACATTTCCCTCATAGGTATAAGTCAAAGTTGCCTTATCGCTGGTTCCTCCATCCGGCTCAAGTTCCATCTTCAAATCTTGAAATTCGATTCCCTGTGGAAGTACCACATAGCCAGTCTCTTCTTCATCCAAAATCTTTTTCACATCTTTAGATTCTTCCAGTCCTGCAACCTTAACTTTCTGGAAATTACTGTAAACATACTCACATAGATTCCGGGTATCCGAATATGTATTTCCGGTCTGGGTCCGAAGCACCACACAGATAAGCTTCATATCCCCATTATCTGTCATCGTCACCAACGTGGACAATGCATCTGAAGTAAATCCGGTCTTTCCGCCAATCACATATTCATAATAATTCTTGTTTCCTGGCATCATCATCTTATGATGCTGCTGAAAAATATGCTCTTCTGTCGTCTCCGATGCCAGAATC
Organism: Dorea sp. ICN-14282; assembly: GCF_037890115.1. NCBI lineage: Bacteria > Bacillati > Bacillota > Clostridia > Lachnospirales > Lachnospiraceae > Dorea > Dorea sp. ICN-14282. Next base: position 633,198 of record NZ_JBBKBH010000002.1, read on the forward strand.
GTATAATTTAATGTCTGAGCCATAGCAAAAAATTCCGGATATTTGAATAATTCTCGCCCAATTAATGCCATATCTCTAGCGCAAGTATAATGATTTGGGTCATGCAATCCACTGGTATTCACAAAGTTAGAATTCTCACCGCCAAGCTCTCGACATTTTGCATTCATCTGCTCCAAAAACCAAGAATAATCATGTCCCGCATTAACTCCCACACTTTCTCCTACCGCATAAGCTACCTCATTTGCGGATGCAAGAAGGGTTGCATATAATCCCTGTTCCAGTGTAAGCTGATTACCTTCTTTCATTCCAATTGCCGAATCTCCCGGCTGAATACATGCAATACTATCATGGGAAAATGTTACCGTATCGTCCATTTCCCCGTTCTCTAACGCAATCAACGTTGTCAAAAGCTTCGTAATACTGGCCGGATATTCCTGCGCGTCTATATTCTTTGCATAAAGAATTGCACCGGTTCCCGCCTCCATCACAATTGCTGCATCTCCATAGGTTCCCGGTCCCTGCGGCCAATTTTTAATCCCATTTGACTCCACCGGAATTGCATATGCATCTTCCAACGCCTTCCGCGCCTGTTCTTCTGGCGTTAATTCCTCTTCCGGCATCTGCGCCTCTTCAGCGTTCTCTGTCCCATTCTCTCTGGTCGCATGCGCTGTCATTCCCATGGATAAAGAAAAAATAAGCATCAGACTTGCCGACAGCAGTCTTACACCTCTCCTCATACATTCCTTCCTCCGATTTCAAACTCTTCTATCCCCTATGCGATTTATTCTACCATAAAGCCTCCTTCTTTTCCATCCTTTGTTCATTTACCTGTATATTTATCCACTTCTAAGGTCATAATTATATTGACTGACAGTCGTCGCCATACATGATTTTTTGCAAAATTAAATTTCAAAAAACAGATAGAGGAGGATTCAAATGAAAGACAGAGGTTTTACAGATCAGATCAAAGGCAAAGTAAAGAAGACGTTCGGCGATCTTACGGACAATGAAAAAATGCAGGCAGAAGGAATTCTCGACCAGACAATTGGCAAAACTAAGGAAATGGCGGCTGATATTCAAGATGCAGCCGAAGAAGTCATTGAAAAAGCAAAAGAGAAATTTCACAAGGAGGGTTAAGGCTTACGCCTTCTCTCCTTCTTTTTTGCTCAGAAAAATGAGGTCCTTTCGCCTATGCGAAACGACCTCATCCCTCTCAAAATTATCTCTATTTCATTTTAACTACGTTTCCGTCTGGTAATTACTGCTGCGCCGCTTGCCGCACACACACCCAACAATACCATCCAAATAACCATATCAGTGGTATCCCCAGTCTTTACTTTTCCAGCAGTTGGCTTTTTCGCCGGCTGACCTGTGCTCTGGCTTCCATTGCCCGGTTTTCCAGTATTCTGACTGTCATCAGGCTTTCCATCATTGGAACCGCCCTGGTTATCTCCGCCTTGGTTGTCGCCACCCTGGTCGCCGCCGTCCGGATCTACACCCGGATCTTCTTTCTCCTTGACTTGAACCTTCATTGTCACCTGGATAGGCGCAGAACTGTAAAGCTCCTTATCTTCTGCAAGATAGCTTGTGGAACCATCTTTTCCAACCCACTGATCTTTGTTCGCGCTAATAGACTGTACCGTTCCGATAATATCATAAGTTCCTACTTTCTCTGTATCAACACCAGCTGTATCCCATACTACCGGAAGGTTTGAGGTTCCCATATTGTACGCAAGATTCACTTCCGCTGTCTTCGGAAGAACTTCTTTCATTCCCGCTTCGTCGGTACCTTCCTCAACCTCAGCTACTCCAAGATCTTCCTGTACTGCCGACACCGCATCTGCATTTCTGATCGCATCATACTGAGCTTTAGTCAAAGAAATAACTCCACCATGTTTGGTATGTGTTGTCAGGAAATAATCTGGGCTGTCAAGATACTCAAATCCCTTAGACAAATCTGTCGAGATCATCGGCTGATATCCCGGTGTCGGAAGATCATCAACAAAGAGATACCATCTGTTTTCCTGAGAATGATCCTTAAATGATGCCGGACCTTCTACAGCTCCAAATCTGCTCTGACCGATATGACTCTGCACTCTCGTCCATTCTGTCGTCTCATAATTCCACCAGTCTTTTGCCGTAGTCACTTCCATAATAATCTCTTCTGCATTACTCTTGGTAATGTGATACGTCTTTTCTCCATCACGGATAATATTTGTATCAATCCATCCTGCGTTTCCACCCTCCAGGAACATTCCTCCAAACTCCCAGGTTTCCTGGGTGAAATCAGTGGTTACTCCCCACATAATGTCAGCTCCAAGAGACTGCGTCTGCGCTTCGTCTGCATACCGATGAGAAGTCCAATATACAACAAATGCACCTTTTCCTTCTCCATAATAGTCCTCTACCCAAGTAGTCTCCGGCGCCCACATCATACCGAGATTAGCCAGCTTTTCTCCGTCCATATTCTGAACAACATCAAACTGACGCACATCGGACCATGTAATTAAGTCTTTCGACTCCCATACATTCATTTTCGTACTGTAATTTTTCTGCCATTCTCCCCAGCCTGCGTTGTCTCCGCCAAATACACGAAGATCTGTCGCAATAATATAATAAGTCTGAGTCTCCGGATTATAAGTAATAAATGGATCTCTTACTCCTGTTGTTCCAAGGTTGGAAGTAAGAATCGGTTTTCTTCCATTTAACGGGTCCCACTGTTCCGGATTATCTCCTCTGGAAATATCCAGATAAATTTTCTCTGCATACCCCTGACTATCTTCTACAAAATGCACCATCAGATATCCATACTGATCGGTTGGCGCATACTGTGGTTTGATCGTCACCGGAACCTCTATCTCTTCTGTTCTTCCTAATACATGAAGTACTGCTGTCAGCATGCCCTTAAGCGCTTCTTCTCCATTTACCGGCTGCTGAACTTTTACGGTACATCCATCTTCCTGCACTACGATCTGCGGCATAGAGGATTTCCACGTTACCATTCCTTCATAACTGGAAAGAGTTGCTGTCTCATTATCTAATACAACTTCTTTCAGGCTATTCTTTAATCTTTCCAATTCCTGATTTACAAAATAGTCTGGTACCTGCTTCTCAATCTGGTCTTTGGAAAGAGCCTGTCCATAAATCTTTAGATTATCCATGGACGCCTTGGTATATTCTCCACTACCCCAGTCTGCCTTTCCAATCTGTAAAATGCTGTTCTCTCCCAAAAGCTCCGGAATCGTGTAAGCACTTTCTACACTTGACTTTTCTACACCATTTACATAAATAGTCGTATTGGTCTTACTTAACACAGCATCTACGTGTGTCCACTCTTCTCCAACTTTTGCAGATGGACTGGACGGCCGGCTTCCGTTTGTATTATTGTAACGCTCCACCGTCAGATTTCCACCATTATGAAGAAATCCAATATAATGCTCCTGACCATACTCCCAGCTGCCTGCGCGCTGCGCCGCATACACAGCCCAGTTGGTCTGCGTCCTCTCATTCTTAATATCATAAGAAATCGTCAGTTCCTCCACTCCGGTCAGAAGACTTTCTCCTTCGTTATTCGTTACGGCCAGCCACTGATTCGCTGTCCCGTCAAGATGCAGCGCCTTTCCTGCATTTTCCTCATAACTGTCCGTCAGAGTATGCCCACCGGATGCTTTTGCCTGACCGCCGGAAAATCCTGTTTCTTCATCATCAAACGTAAACTCTGCTAATAATGAAGGTTCTTCCTCTGCGGCGTTTGCCCTGTCCATGCCAGGGGTAATTCCTGCACCCAAATATCCCGAACCACCGATCATGGCAGCGGCCAGAATGAGTGCAAGACATTTTCTTTTTCTCATACATTGCCCTCCTCTATAAAATATAATTTCCTATTACATATCATACGACATTCGGTTTTCCACATAAATGCAATAATTTGTGGGAAATGTTGAAAATTTTTAAATTCCTCGGAGCAATCGGGGACGTGTACAAATGAAAAAAACTCCGTCCCGAATGTAACTCCAGCCCCTTATTATTTATTAAAATTGCACAAAAAAAAAGATGATAAATCCATCGTTTGTACATATTGTACATTTCATCAATAGATGATACTATCTTCATATAGACCGTGCCGTCTAAATTTTTTTTGCAAGGGAGGTTATTTTATGAAACACGTGAAAAGAAGACTGTTGGCAATCATCCTCTCAGCGATGATGATTCTCACAACGGCAATGCCAGCCTTGGCAGCGGAACCAGGGGTAACAGCTCCGGAAAGTACAGAACAGATTCAAGTACCGACACCGAGCCAAACAGAAACCAATCAGCCAGCAGCTTCTACAGAAAATCTAACAAAACCTGGAGCAGCTACAGATGCAAACACCGAAAGCACTCCTGCACCAGACAGCGGCAGTACTCCTGCTTCTCCTAATAATATAGAAGCAGCGCCTTCCGCTCCAGCAGCAACGCCGGAGGCTAACGCAGAAATCGGTACAAATACACCGGCAGGGGAACCGGGGAATGCTGTACCTGCTGCAGATCCGCAGAAACAGACTGCAACCATCACATTTAAGTCCGCAGGAAACGGCTACCTAAATGGAACCAGCAGCGTCTATCCGCCAATCGTTTACGAAAATGTGGAAGTTGGAACCACCGTTCCTGTACCTAGCACCAATCCAATCACAGCTTACGAATTTACTTATTGGAAAAACAGTGCCGGACAAAAAGTGGAATTAGGCAATACCGTAACCGTAGGCGAGGCAGACGAAACCTATACCGCATACTTTGCATTAGGCAACTATACCATCACATTCCGATCTGAAAATGAAAAGTACGGAACATTAGCAAAAGACGGACAGCCTGTTTCCGAAATTCAGATTCAAGCACAGGGAAAAAAGAACGTTCGCTTCCCTAGTGGCTCTCAGTTGCAGCCGGTCAAAAATTGCGAATTTGATACCTGGAAAGACCCTGAGGGAAAAGAAATTGGTTATACTAATATTACAGCAAAAGAAAATGCTACTTACACAGCTGTATTTAAACCAAAAAACGCTCTCCAATTTAAATACAAAGTATATGACCGTGCAACCGGTGAAGTTCTTCAGTATGAAAATTCTTCCGGTAATACCGTAGATGTCGGCGGTTCTTTTAAAGGTCTTCTTAATACACCTTATGAGATCGTATATGATTCCTTATTAACGAAATTAGAAGGAATCGGATACCATTTAGAGAGTCCGCAGTACTCCTTCCTGTACAATGATCTTAATACCTACACACTGAACGGAGAAGCAATTGAGCTTAACAACATTGAAACAGATTATGTAAAACTTTATGCTACAAAAGACGTAAAAACTTCAACCGTTACCTTCAAATCAGCAGGAAACGGTTTCCTAAATGGAGCCAGCAACATCAATCCACCAATCATTCACGAAAATGTGGAAGTCGGAACCACCGTTCCGGTACCTACCACCAATCCAATCACATATTATGAATTCGATTGCTGGAAAAACAGCGCCGGACAAAAAGTAGAATTAGGTGAGGCCGTAGAGGTTGGTGAAACCGATGAAACCTATACAGCCTACTTTAAAAGAGCAACATATACCACAACCTTCCGGGTAGAAGATCCACGGTATGGTAAACTTTTAGACAAAAAGAATCCGGTAGATGAGATCCAGGTTACTGTAACCGGAGGTAACACTGTTAGATTCCCGAAATACCAGGCTACCAAGAATTGCCAATTCCTGACTTGGAAAGATGGAACTGGAAAACCGATCAGTTATCTCTCTTTCAAACCAGAAAAAGATGAGACCTATACCATCTCATTTGAACCGGTAGCTCGTCTGGATATTCGTTACAAAGTTCTCGATCGTGAGACTGGCAAAATCCTGCAGTATGTAAGTTCTTCAGGAAAACTGACCGACATCGGTGGCCTGTTCTACGCTTTCCTGAATAAAGAATACACGCTTGGGGATGAAAGAATCGAAAAACTTCTGGCTGATCAGGGATACGAACTGGAAAAACCAGAATACACCTTCCTTTATAGCGATCTTGATACCTATACACTGGATGGCGAACCAATCGAACTTAACAACATTGCAACAGACTATGTAAAGCTTTATGCAACCAAGAAAACCGTAAACTATACCGTTACAACAGATGTAGATGGTAAAACCAGTCAGATCATCGTCAGCAGCAAAGAAGGTAAACTCGGCGCTAAGATGCCGAAAGCCCCTGTAAAAGACGGCTACGTATTCAAAGGATGGAATACAAAGAAAGACGGAAGCGGAGAAGCATTCACAGCTGAAACTGCAATTACAGGCGACATTACCATTTACGCAATCTTTGAGAAGAAGGCAGAAATTACACCACCTACCTCACCAGACGATGACAATAAGAAGCCAGGAAACACCGACAAAGACAATAAAAAGCCGACAAAAACCGATAAAGCCGGTACAGTTAAAACAGCTGATCAGAATGCCGTTGCTTCCTTATCTGTACTTATGAGTCTCTCTTTGATGGTAATCTTAGCATTTGCCATTATGACATTTAGAAAAAAATATAAAAGATAATATGTATTCTTTTCCTGCCAGTAGTTAATTCTACTGGCAGTTTTTTATTTTCAAAGTAGCCCATCAGCTATTGCCAGAATGATTAAAGCAGATTAATAATTTTCCAGCACATCGAGCAAATATTCTTTATACTGCTGTTTCACATGTTCCGGTCCGATAATCTTCATCCCGGCTCCAATTCCTGTGATCCAGCCAAAGAATTGTGGGCTTACCGATACAAGTACTTTGATTTTAAAATGATCTTCGCCCTGGGGAATCATCCACACATCATGGCCAAAACGATCAAGCATAACACCGGCTAATTCGTTCCTGCATTCCAGCGTAACCTCCGCATCTACACCGCCATACATTCCAAAGGTTTTCTTTACAAATGCAGCCAGATCAAAATTTTTGAAGGATTCTTCCCCTTTTCGGTCCGTTTCCAGAATCTTTGTATGCTGCATCTTATCCACACGATAATGTTTAATAATTCCGACTGTTGCATCATAAGCTACCAGATAATAATTTTCGTCATCCCAGGTCAGTGCCCATGGACTGACAACATAGAAAGCGCCATTCTTTTTTAATTTGAATTCCTTTTTAATCGTCCACTCTGTGTACTGGAACGTAATTTCTTTATTCTCGTAAATGGCATTATGGATATAATCCACGTTGTAATAAACCGTCTCATTTTCCGTTTTCGGACGGTTCACAATAAAAACGTATTTGGAAAGCATTTCCACATCTGTCTTACAACAAAGCTTCTCCAATTTTTGTATCAATTCTTTTGATTTCTTCTCTGTAATAAATTTGGAAGACTGCACCGCATCTACTAGAAGCTTTAACTCCGGCAGTTCAAAATCTCTGGCACCAATATAGTACCCTGGATTCTTTCCTTTCTTCTGTTGGATATCCAGTCCAAATTTATCAAGGATCTCCATCTCTGTATAAATTGTTCTTCGATCCGTACTGATACCGTATTCCTGTTTCAGAATCGTACATAACTCTGATGCATTGAGCATATGTTCGTCATCCGTACGTTCCAGAAGGATTTCCATTAAATATAAAGTAGGGAGCTTCTGATCAAAAGAAGCCATAGGAATCACCTCATCTTAATCTTTTCTCCTGGACAAAACCTAACACTTCTTATTTCCATCCTTTTTTTCAGTATACCATAGATAAAACAAATATATGGTATCTTCCCGCACAAAATGTAGTGAAAATACCATATTACTATTTAAAATATATTCGATGTTGTATTATCATGCAAATTGTAAATCCAACCCTGAAAACAGTTCTCCTAATGTACTAGAAAGTGGTTTTGATTCCTCTTCTGGAAGTTCATACTGACTTAATTGATATTCTGGATTTAGTGTCAACTTTTTAATCAAATCTCCCGTATTAACTGCATCATCCAATCCGTCATGAAATTTCCCTCCTGGTTCTATCTCTGCTCGCTCTAATGCTTCTGCCAAGCTGATCTGTCGATTCAAACCAAAGCGTTTCATAAATACAGACTGATAATCGATCCATTTTTCTTTCTCAACAAAAGATGTAATTCTTGTGTCGTCAATTTTCTTTGCTTTTATTTCATGCAAGATCTGATCTCTATCCGATTCACTCCATGCATATATTTTATACTCGCGGTCTCCAATCCAATTCAACATATGTAATAAAGCTTCTTGTAGCTTCGGAACATTTTTTAGCTGGCTATTTCTGATACCTGTTAATCTTTCAATAAAATGATCAATTACTCCAAATTCAGGGTGCACGTATTGGGTAAGTGTTCCAAGCCTTTTAAAATCTTCGTCTAGAAGAACAGCTCCGATCTGTATTGTTTCATTTGCATATTTGTAAGTTCTTTCCCCATAGTATCTTGGCACTTTACACATTTCCAAATCAATAACTAAGTAAAACATATTTTCTCCTTCTTCTTGCACGTTACATTTTAATTTTACTTAAAAATCAAACTCTTACGGATTCAATCCTGCATCTTCTAATAAAAGAGTTTCTTTATTCATCGATTTCCGTTTCTGATTTTTCAAGTTTCTTTTTGTTTTCCAGAAGGCACTTCTTACCTAAGCGACAAATAATTCCGTAATCAGTGCCCAGCACTACTTTTGCTTTTGCAGTATCTCGTAGATTCTTCCAGCACTCATAGAATCACCGATTACCGTATAAGAACTGTTTGCCACATATCCTATTTTCCCAAGTCCTTCAAATAATTCTTTTCCAAAATAGTGTTTTGTTCCTGTCAATGTAAAATAAATCTTACTCATTGCCCTGCCTCCTTTTGCTCTTTCATTCTAATTCCAAAATAATGATGTTCCTTATTCATTTCTTATTAATTTCAAAACATAACTTCCGACAAAAAGCAAAGTAATTCCTGGTAAAAACATACTCTTTCCTCCTACATATTTCCTCTTTTGATGTTATCATTTTACAATAGATAGCTGTGCAAAAATCCCGACATCCAAAGAATTTGGCTTCAAAAAAAGAAGTAGATATCAAATCTACTTCTTCCACATTCTGAAAACCGTCTTTTTTTCGAACGTTTCCTGCGGGAATCGAACCCACAACTAGCGCTTAGGAGGCGCTTGTTATATCCATTTAACTAAGGAAACAAATATCAATTTTTAAAGCATGGTTATTTTATCATAAAATCACCTTATTGTAAAGGAGGGGATCAATTACTGATCTCCTCCTTCTATTGAACTTTTATTGAAACATTTACGGAACCTTTTCCATTAAATCTAATTAAAAATTAATTCTTCCCTGCATCCAGACAACACCTTTAAACCTTCTTCCTTCCTTTGGCTCACCAGTCAATCCCGCCGCTGGCACGCAGACATCAAACTGCAGTCCATTGACCTCTAATTTCATAATATAAAGAGATTCTGTGGTCAGTTCATTCTCCACTTCATACAATTCCAGGATTTCTCCCAGTACCGAATAGCAATCGCATTCCACTCCATAAGGCATTAAATAGCTTTCCACAATACTGAATACATCTTCTGATGCAAGGCGTCTGGATACTTTGGAATACGTATCGATATCTTCCAGGGTCAAGCTTTCCATCGCCTGCGGATCTCCATTTTTTGCTGCACTCATCAACATCATGCGGTTATGAACATCTTCCTGCTGCTTCTTCTGCTGTTCTTCATTCTTTTTGATAGGAAGCAGTATTGTTCCTTTGTTCCCAAGCCCTGATAATGTCACAGATTTATAACGAATAGACGCACCCTTTCGCTGTACTTCCTTCTTATACTCCATGATATTCTGCAATGTGAAAATCAAATTAATTCCCACTTTTGGCTCTTCACAGATTCCCACATAAGAATCCTTATCGATACGTTGTTCAACAAAAATATCTGCATAGGATGTCACCCCAGTACCAATCAAATATGGACAATAATAGTCTGGTGAAAAGATCTCATCCTTCTCCAAAGTCCCATACAGAGATATTCCAATTCCTGGTGCGTATTCTTTTCGGTATTCACAGAAATCTTCCTCTCCCTGTGAAACCAGATCGTACTGGGTAAAGGAATCTCTGGTATCTCTGATCACTTCTTTTTGCGCTTTTTTCCCTTTTACTAGTCCAAATCCTATGGATTTCAGGTATTGATGCATATTTGTTTTCCTATAATTTTTATTCTAAATTCAATCTATTTCTTTGGTGTCAATTTTGTCATTCCGCCCATATATGGCTGTAATACTTCCGGAATCTTCACAGATCCATCTTCCTGCAGATTATTCTCAAGGAATGCAATTAACATTCTCGGCGGAGCTGCTACTGTATTGTTTAATGTGTGAGCAAAGTATTTTCCGTCTTCTCCCTTTACGCGAATTCCAAGACGTCTTGCCTGAGCATCTCCAAGATTAGAACAGCTTCCTACCTCAAAATACTTCTTCTGTCTCGGAGACCACGCCTCAACATCACAGGATTTCACTTTCAAATCTGCCAAGTCGCCAGAGCAGCACTCCAATGTACGAACCGGGATATCCATAGAACGGAATAAATCAACCGTATTCTGCCACAGCACATCATACCATTTCTTGCTTTCTTCTGGCTTACATACTACAATCATTTCCTGCTTTTCAAACTGATGGATTCTGTAAACTCCACGCTCTTCAATTCCATGTGCTCCCTTTTCCTTACGGAAACATGGAGAATAGCTGGTCAGTGTCTGTGGAAGCTGATCTTCTGTCAGCATTGTATCAATGAATTTTCCAATCATAGAATGCTCACTCGTACCGATCAGATACAGATCCTCTCCTTCGATCTTATACATCATTGCATCCATCTCTGCAAAGCTCATAACTCCCGTTACCACATTGCTTCTGATCATAAATGGAGGAATACAATAAGTAAATCCTCTTCCAATCATAAAGTCTCTTGCATAAGAAAGGACTGCAGAGTGTAATCTTGCGATGTCTCCCATCAAATAATAAAATCCATTTCCCGCAACTTTTCCTGCACTTTCCAAATCAATACCGTTAAAGCTTTCCATAATCTCTGTGTGATATGGAATCTCATAATCCGGAACTACCGGTTCTCCATACTTCTGAATTTCCACATTTTCACTGTCATCTTTTCCAATCGGTACGCTTGGATCAATGATATTTGGAATTGTCATCATAATCTTTTTGATCTTTGCTTCTACTTCTTTCTCTTCTGCAGATAACTTTTCCACACGATCCGCATTTTCAGCTACTTTTTTCTTCAGCTCTTCTGCATCTTCTTTTCTTCCCTGTGCCATACAAGCGCCGATTTCTTTGGAAATTTTATTTCTGTCAGCTCGAAGTGCTTCTACTTCCTGCTTGATCTCACGGTTTTTCTGATCCAATTCCAGAACCTCATCTACCAATGGAAGCTTTTCATCCTGGAATTTTTTCTTGATGTTTTCCTTTACAACCTCTGGATTCATTCTCACAAATTTCATGTCTAACATAACTATATCCTCCTCATCTTGTCTAAATCATTCTTTTCTTACTATTTTTCTATTTTTTCTTTTTTAATTCTTTTCCTTAGACTTCTTCTTTTCTTTTACGTCTGTTTCATACGGATCAGAAAAAATCGCCTTATCCAGTGCTTCAATTTCTTCCTCTGATAACTCTACATAGCTTTCACCGTTCACAATTTCTTTTGCATACGTGTAACAACCTTCCCGGCTATGCATTGCATTTAAAATCCATCCGCTGTTCTTACCATTTAACATTGCCAACACGAAACTAAGCTTTCCGCCCATTTCATTAAACGCATCATATTTGACAATCCCTATCTTCTGATAATCGCTTTCCATCCGCTTATTAATTTCTTTAATATCCATGCGGTTTTGCTTTGTGATTTTCAGAATTGCTTCTGCTTCCGCAAATTTATCTGCCAGACTCTCTTCCAAAGTCTTCCCATCTTTTCCCTTCATAAACGTTGCATAACTGCTCTTTAACCGATTATACTTCATCGTTACATTTACATACAACACAAAAAGTACAATAATTAAAATCAGCAAAAACAGGAATATAAATGCAGGATCAATTCCTAATGCTTTCAATATTTTACTTTCCATAAATCTTTATTCTTCCCTTCTTAAGCTCATCAGAAGTTCGAACACTCGTTCTAACTCTTCATCTGAATAATATTCGATCTCTATTTTTCCTTTTCCCTTCCCTTTAGAAGCGATATGAACCTTTGTCCCTATAACTTCTTTCATTTTCTCCTCTAAACTGGTATAAATAAATTGATTTTCTTCTGTTTTCTTCTCTTTTTGCTTCTTTGGATTTTTAATTTCTTTGATCATTCGTTCAATATCTCGAACACTCAATTTTTCATCAAAAATCAGATTTGCCAATGCATACTGCTGCTCTTTATCATCAATCGCCAGAAGAGCTCTCGCATGTCCTGTTGAGATCATGTCATCAATAATCATTTGCTGTACTCTTTCATCCAGTTTCAGCAAACGCATAGAATTCGTAACCGCTGTACGACTCTTTGACACTCGTTCTGCCACTTCATCCTGTTTAAGATTAAACTCTTCCAGTAATCTCTTAAAGGCCATTGCCTCTTCAATTGGATTCAAATTTTCTCTTTGGATATTCTCAATCAATCCAATTTCAACAATTTCCTGTTCTGTATAATCCTTTACAATCACAGGAACTTCTTTTAATTTTGCCCGTTTTGCAGCTCTCCAGCGTCTTTCTCCCGCAATAATCTCATAATAATCTTTATTTTTTCTCACAAGAAGCGGTTGAAGAATACCATGCTGCTTAATAGATTCTGCAAGTTCATCTAAAGCATCTTCTTCAAAATTTTTCCGTGGCTGCTTTCTATTCGGTTCTACCATATTGATATTCAATAGAGTTTCCCCTGTTTTTAGATCATCTTCCTTCTTTTCTGTCGATGAAACCGATGATGAACTTGATTTCACGCTCTTATTTGCCGGAATTAGACTATCCAGCCCTTTTCCAAGACCATTTTTCTTTACTGCCATCTTTTTTCCTCCCCTATCATTACCTATAACGCCTACTCTTCTTCTCCTTTATGAATCACTTCATCAGCAAGTCTCATATAACTCTCTGCTCCTGCCGATTTTGGATCATATTTATTAATAGGCATCCCATAACTTGGAGCTTCTGCAAGACGTATATTTCTTGGAATAATCGTTTTATAGATATTCTGTTCTAGATTATCTTTGACATTTTCCACTACCTGCAATGACAGATTGGTTCTGGCATCATACATCGTAAACACCACACCTTCTATCTCAATCACTGGATTTAAACGTTCTTTTACCAGTTCTACTGTATGTATCAGCTGACTTAAGCCTTCCAACGCATAATACTCACACTGAATTGGAACTAACACAGAATCAGCCGTTGTCATAGCATTAATAGTAAGCATGCTTAACGACGGCGGACAATCGATAACAACAAAGTCATATCTATCTCTTATCTTGTGAACTTCTTTCTGAACTATAAATTCTTTATTTTCCACTCCTATTAGTTCAATTTCAGCCGCTGACAAATCTATATTAGTAGGAAGAATATCCAGATTTCCCATTACATCTTTCTGTATTACTTCTTCGATACCGGCTTGTCCAATAATCATATCATAGATTGTCTTTTCTGCTTCGTCTTTATCCACTCCTAATCCACTGGTCATATTTCCCTGTGGATCCATATCGATTGCTAAGACTTTTTGTCCTTTTTCGGCAAGACAGGCAGATAAGTTAATAGCAGTAGTTGTCTTTCCTACCCCACCCTTTTGATTGGCGATAGCTATAATTCTTCCCATTGTTAATCACCTTTCTTTTTGACATAGATCTAGTATACCACTTTTTCATACACTTATCCACCCAATGTTTCACGTGAAACATTAATTTTTTCATAACTTTTTAACATTCCAATTGGGGACGGAGGTTTTTTCATTTGTACACGTCCCAAATTGAAAAAATAGTAATGTTTCACGTGAAACATTACTACTCTCTTTTTACTTAATCGGTTCCTTTGCTGGCAATCCGGCTTTTCTTGGATATTTTTTCCCTGTTTCCTTTACTTTTTCTATTTTTACAAAAGATCTCGAAATATCTGTACCTGATAATTCAAACTTTTCTATTCTTTCTACTTTTCCACCAAGAATGCTAATTGCCTTTCCTGATTCTTTTACTTCCTGATCTATTTCGCCCGACTTATAAGAAACAAAGTTTCCTCCTACTTTTACATATGGAAGACAATATTCTGATAATGTTGAAAGATTGGCAACTGCACGTGATACACAGAGATCATACTGTTCTCGATATTCTTCTTTTTTCGCATAATCTTCTGCTCTTCCATGCATAGTGTAGATATTTGCTAATCCTAATTCTGCAATCACAGTATCTAAAAATTTAATTCTTTTATTTAAGGAATCCAATAAGGTAACCTTTAAGTGTGGATAAACAATTTTTAATGGAATTCCTGGAAATCCTGCTCCGGTTCCTATATCAATAACCCACTCCACATTGTTAAGATCCATTACCTTTACAATAGAAATACTGTCTACAAAATGTTTCGTCAGCACTTCTTCATATTCTGTGATTCCGGTAAGATTCATCATCTTATTCCATTCCACTAATAGTTCATAGTATAAATCAAACTGTTCTAGCATTCGGTCTGTAAGATTTATTTCTAAATCTCCAAGTTTTTCTTTCAATAAATGTGTCATACTCTTATACACTCCCAGTATCAACAAATTCTTACTTTATATATTACTTGCCTTTATCTATTTCTTTTTAAATATTTCTTCCTTGACTACTTAAATAAACAAGCAGTACAGAAATATCTGCCGGGGATACACCGGAAATTCTTGACGCCTGTCCAATAGAAACCGGACGATACTCTTTTAATTTCTGAACAGCTTCAATTCTAAGACTTTTTACATTATCATAGTCTATCGATTCTGGTATTCTCTTATTTTCCAGCTTTTTGAACTGCTCTACCTGTTTTTTCTGCCTGTTAATATAGCCTTCATACTTAATAAAGATATCAACTTGATCGATAATCTCTTGTTCCAAAGTTTCTGGAAGTTCTGGTCTGCTTGTATCAATACTTTCCAGGATACGATAGGAAAGTTCTGGTCGACGAATCAGATCTTTCAAAGTTGTCCCAGATACTAATGGTGTACTTTGATTCTCCTCAAGAAGCTTCTGTATCTTCTCACTGGTTCCTACATGAACAGTTCCCAGACGATTTACTTCTTTCTCAATCCATTCTTCTTTTTCCAAAAGTCTCTGGTAACGTTCTTCGGAAATCAAACCTATCTCATATCCCTTTCGTGTCAATCTTTGATCTGCATTATCTTGCCTAAGAAGAAGACGATATTCTGCTCTGGAAGTCATCATACGATATGGCTCATGGCTCTCCTTTGTTACCAGATCGTCAATTAACACTCCTATATATGCTTCGGATCGATCTAATACAATACTTTCCTTTCCAGAAAGTTTTCTTGCCGCATTAATTCCTGCAATCAGTCCTTGAGCTGCAGCCTCTTCATAGCCTGAACTTCCATTAAACTGACCGCCACTGAATAATCCTTCTATCTCCCGGAATTCCAAAGATGGCTTTAATTGTCTAGCATCAATACAATCATATTCAATTGCATACGCATTTCTTACAATTTTAACATTTTCTAATCCCGGAACACTTCTATACATCGCATACTGAACATCCTCTGGAAGTGAACTGGACATTCCGCCAATATACATTTCATTCGTCTCTAATCCTTCTGGCTCAATAAACACCTGATGTCTTTCTTTATCTGCAAATTTAACAACCTTATCTTCAATAGACGGGCAATACCTCGGCCCTGTTCCTTCAATCATACCCGAAAACAAAGGTGATCGATCAAGATTTGCTCGAATAATCTCATGCGTTCTTTGATTTGTATAAGTAAGCCAACAAGATACCTGGTCAATTTGAACCGTATCCGGATCTGTTGTGAAAGAAAATGGAACTACTCTCTCATCACCGAACTGTTCTTCCATTTTAGAAAAATCAACAGATCTCCTGTCAATCCTTGCCGGTGTCCCCGTCTTAAAGCGATTCATTTTCACTCCAAGTTCTTTTAAACTGTCTGTTAAATAATTTGCTGCCTTTAATCCATTCGGTCCTGTATTTTCACTGACCTCTCCATATACACAGCGAGCTTTTAAGTATGTTCCAGTGCACAGTATCACCGCGTTACAGTAATAAATTCCTCCAGATAATGTCTGAACTCCTACTACTTTTCCATCTTCCACAAGAATTTTAACAATTTCTGCCTGCTTAATCTCAAGCCGGTCCTGAGACTCTAAAACTTGTCTCATCGTACTGCTATAACGATTTTTATCAGCCTGTGCACGAAGCGAATGAACAGCCGGTCCTTTGGACTGATTCAACATTTTCGACTGAATAAACGTCTGGTCAATCACCTTTCCCATCTCACCGCCAAGAGCATCAATTTCCCTCACAAGGTGTCCCTTGGAACTTCCCCCGATATTAGGATTACAAGGCATTAATGCAATACTTTCCACACTGACTGTAAAAATCACCGTCTGAAATCCCAATCTCGCAGCCGCCAATGCCGCTTCACAGCCTGCATGGCCTGCTCCAATTACTGCTACATCATATCTATCATTATTTTCCCATACAGAATTTACTGAATATTTCATTAACCAAATCTTCTCCTATCGTCTCTCCAGTAATACTTCCTAATGCTTCATATGCATCCATCAGATCAATCGAATAGAAATCCTCCGGCATTTTGCCATGAATGCTGTCTCTCACACGATTCAACGCATCACATGCATCCCGAAGTGCCGTCTTATGGCGCACATTTGTAATATAAATTTCGTCATTAAATGCAAGATTTCCTTCAAAAAACATATCCTTTAATGTCTGTTCCACCAAATCAATTCCCTGTTGATGTTTTGCTGAAACTTCAATAATTGGAATATTCTCAGAATTTTCACCATTGCTTTGATAATATGCTTCCTGAACCTCCGACTTGCCAACAACCATATTAAGATCAGACTTATTCAACAAAATAATTGCTGGCTTTCCTTTCATTAATTGAAGGATTTCATTGTCATTTTCATCAAGGGGCGCTGATGCATCAATCACATAGATCAATAAATCAGCTTGATCTGCATGGCTTTTGGCTTTATCTACTCCAATCTTTTCCACCAAATCTTCTGTGTCTCGGATTCCTGCTGTATCCATAATATTCAAAGAAACTCCCTGCAAATTAATATGTTCTTCTAACACATCTCTGGTCGTTCCCGCAATATCCGTAACAATTGCCCGATCTTCTCCAATTAATACATTTAATAAAGAAGATTTTCCTGCATTTGGTTTTCCCAAAATGACAGTATTGATTCCTTCTTTAATAATTCTTCCATTATCGCATGTTTTCAATAAACCTTCTATTTCCTGAAT
The DNA here is from genome assembly GCF_037890115.1 of Dorea sp. ICN-14282. NCBI lineage: Bacteria > Bacillati > Bacillota > Clostridia > Lachnospirales > Lachnospiraceae > Dorea > Dorea sp. ICN-14282. The sequence continues at coordinate 650,681 of NZ_JBBKBH010000002.1, forward strand.
CAGCATGTCCATAATTTCGAGAAGTTCTTCCCCATATCCATCCACGCTGATATGCTCCGGATCATCCAGCGCTGTTTCAATAAATGCTGTGTGATACAGAATCTTTTCCCGCATCTTTGTAATTTTTTCTTTAATATTACCTTTCAGCTGGCTGATGGAACTCTTCAAAGCATACTCATTTTGAGAGGTAATCAAATCTCCCACAGCTTCTGCCTGAGAAAGATCCATTCTTCCATTCAAAAATGCTCGCTTTGTAAATTCTCCCGGTTCTGCCGGCCTTGCTCCATGGAAGATAAGAATTTCCAAAATTCTTTTCACCACATAAACACCGCCGTGACAGTTAATTTCTACCGTGTCCTCCCCCGTATAACTATGAGGGCCGCGCATCAGCATTACCAACACTTCATCAACCGTCTCCCCATTCTCCACGATATAACCGTAGTGAATCGTATGGGATTTTTGACTGGACAGCTTCTTATTATTCTTCCCTCTATAAATCTGATCCGCAATTTCAAACGCCTCCGGACCTGACATCCTGACAATTCCGATTCCGGAATTGCTCATAGCTGTAGAAATTGCGGCAATCGTTTTCTGATATTCTATTTCCATGGATTTCCTTTCTCAACTAATTTTCTCACTAATCTTCCTCATATAATATATCATAGAACCAAACTAAAAAAAACAGGAAGTTTTTCAACTTCCTGTTCCTATGTAACATTACCGACGGTTCAGTGTTACCACAACTCTTCTGTATGGTTCTTCACCTTCACTGTGTGTAGACACAGCCGGATCTGACTGCAATGCAGAGTGGATGATTCTTCTCTCATATGGATTCATCGGCTCTAAAGATACTGCATGTCTAGTTCTTTTAACCTTGCTTGCAATGTTCTTTGCAAGGTTTTCAAGCGTTTCTTTTCTTCTTCTACGGTAATCTTCTGTATCAAGTTTTACTCTTACATATCCGCTCTGTGCTTTGTTAGCAACACGGTTCGTCAGATACTGAAGAGAATCGAGGGTCTGTCCACGTTTTCCAATCAGAATTCCCATGTTCTTTCCATCCATATTAATGGAAAGTGCGCCTTCTTCATCAATCTGAGATGTAACTTTTACATCTTCCATATTCATGGTCTTTAATACATCGTAGATAAATTTCTCACACATCTGAATCGTATTTTCCTCTACGACTGCAAGCTCAACTTCTTTCCTCTCCTTGACTACTTCCGGCTGTTTATTCTTCTTTGGTTTATGCTCAGATTTTTTTTCAAATCTTTCTTCTTTTTTCTCTTCTTTTACTTCGGCTTTGAAAGTCTCTTTCACTTCTTCTTTCGCCGTTTCCTTCACCGTTTCTTCTACCGTTACTTCCGGCTTTTCTTCTACTTTTTTGCGCGCCTTAATAACTGCCTGCTTCACACCGATTCCAAGAAATCCGGCACTTCCTTTTTCCACTACAATGTAATCTAACTGATCACTTGTAACACCTAACTGAATCAATGCTTCTGTAATTGCATCATCCAGTGTTTTTGCTGATACAGTAATGTATTCCATGAAAACGCCCCCTAATTATTCTCATTAAACTTCTTAACCATATTTGCTTTTGCTGCAAGGCTTCCTGCCTCCGCTCCAGCTGCGTTTTTCTTAGCCTTCTCGATCTTTGCTTCTCTTTCCTTTTCACTCATGCCGGATACGCTCTGTGTTGCAGCTTCTTTGATGCTCTTGGTATTCGTCTGAGCCATAGCACCGATCTTTTCTGCTTTTTCTCCGCGCTTCTTAGCTTTTTCTTCTGCCTTTTCTCGATTCTGTTCCAGAATATCTTCTACAGACATCTTAGATAAATGTTTGTTAATCATAATCTGCTGAATACAACGTACAACCGCACTTACAATCCAGTACAAACCGATACCGGTAGGCAGTGTAAATACAATGTATACAGAGAACAGCGGCATCATAATATTCATGGATTTCATAGTTCCCGCCATCGGGTTATCCTGATCCATCTGCTGTCCTGAGATCGCCTGAGAAAGACGGATACTTAAGTACTGAGAAAGACCTGATAATACCGGCAGCGCAATCGCTGTTATAATAATAAGAAGAGCCGGTGTTCCAAAGTCACCACTGTTCTTTAACATCGTCCATGGTGAAACGGTCAAATCAGGAATCGATAAGAAACGATTTACACTCTCCGGATCGTGTGCCATTGCCGGTACAAAATGTTCAATATCGTAGATGACCGGATACAATGCAAACAGAAGAGGCATCTGAATCAGCATCGGCAGACATCCTCCCATCATGGAGACGCCATACTTATCATATACACACTGCATCTCTTCCTGCATCTTAAGCTGTGAAGCCTGATCTTTCTTATTTCTATACTTCTTCTGAATTTTCTGAAGCTCAGGATTCATAACAGAAGTCATCTTAGATGCTCTCTGCTGCTTAATCGTCAGAGGCATCATCAACGTATATACTACAATCGTATATACAACAATAGACAGACCTACAATTCCTGCATCTGTCCCTAACATACCTTTTAATAAGGTATAGATAAAGTTCATAACTTTACCCAATAACCAGCAAATCTGTCCGACAATCGGCCAGTCTGCCGCACCAGCTAAACTAAATATCATACTGCTTTCCTCCAATATTGTTGTAATTCTCCCTAAGGAACGGGGTCATATCCACCCTTTGAAAATGGATTACAACGTAAGATTCGCCACGCAGCCAGCAATCCGCCCTTCAGCGCACCATACTTTTCAATCGCTTCTACCGCATACTGTGAACAGGTCGGAAAATACTTACAAGTAGCTCCGCCCTTCATGGCAGAAATATAGTTCTGATAGAACCTGATGAATCCTAACAGAATCTTCTTCATAATACGCTACCCCTAATCTATAATTTCATGAAGCCGTCCCAGATGAAGCAGTGCGCTTTCGATCTCATGGTACGATCTTTCCTTTGCACCTGCTCTTGCTATGACTACCATATCAAGGCCACATCTGAACCGCTCTTCGTTCAACCTATAGCTTTCTCTGATTAACCTCGTCAATCTGTGTCGTACGATACTGTTTCCTACTTTTTTACTTACTGATATTCCCAATCGGTTTCGGCCACATTCATTCTCTTTGATATACATTACCAGATACTTGTTTGCACAGGATCTGCCTTTCCGGTAAACGGCCTGAAAATCCTTATTTTTCTTTAATGACTCGGAATATTTCATTCTTTCAATTCTCCTAATTTTCAGAGAAGAAAAGGCCACATATCTGCGGCCTAAGCTGACAATCTCTTTCTTCCTTTTGCTCTTCTTGCAGCAAGTACTTTTCTTCCACCTGCTGTGCTCATTCTTGATCTGAAACCATGAACTTTTGCTCTCTGTCTTTTCTTTGGCTGGAATGTCATTTTCATAGATATCCACCTCCTTATATATGACGGGACCATCCCGATTTTTCCTATAGACATCAGCTTTGATTATATTAAAAAAAAGCCCGTCAGTCAAGCTATTCCTACATTTTTATAAATTTATTTATCCACAAAATGTGGAAAACTTGTGGATAAAGTGTGGAAAACCTGTGGATACAAAAAAAATTCCTCATTTTTTTCCCATATCTCTGCCTTTTTGCTTTGTGATAAAGTTATCCACATTGATTAAAGATTGCCTTCATAGACATTTTGTTGTAAACTATAGAAGAGTGGGTCTCTATCTTTAAATCCACGAAACAGATAGATTAGGAGTTAAATTGAATGAATATTGTAAAGGAAAAATGGCCGGAAATTATTGAACATCTAAGAGTGGAACACGAATTATCCAATGTATCTTTTCATACCTGGATTCAGCCACTGAAAGTTTATGATGTGATCGACAACACTGTTTTCATCCTTGTAAATATGAATGCAAGTGTTGAATATATCGAAAAGAAATATCTGCTTCCTCTGAAGGTATGTATTGCAGAGATTACCGGAACTGAATTTGAGGTAGCTTTTCTGTCTGAAGATGATGACAGAATCGATGAGCTTCAGAACATGGCAATTGAAGCAAATCAGAAGAAAAAAACAAAATCTGCTGCTGAAAAAGCCGGGCTCAATCCAAAATATACATTTGATACGTTCGTAGTCGGCGGGAACAATAACTTTGCTCATGCTGCATCTCTTGCAGTTGCAGAATCTCCGGGTGAAGTTTACAATCCACTGTTCCTCTACGGAGGCGTCGGACTTGGTAAAACGCATCTGATGCATTCAATTGCTCATTTTATATTAGAACAAAATCCAAAGAAAAAGGTTCTTTATGTTACCAGCGAAACCTTCACCAATGAGATGATTGAAGCCCTCCGTATGGGTAAAACCCCGGGCAATGAATCTTCCATTGAAAAGTTCCGCGACAAGTATCGTAATAATGATGTACTGTTAATCGATGATATTCAGTTCATTATCGGAAAAGAAAGTACGCAGGAAGAGTTCTTCCATACCTTCAACCACCTACATACTTCCGGAAAACAGATCATCATCTCCAGTGATAAGCCTCCGAAGGACATTGAGACACTGGAATCCAGACTCCGTACACGTTTTGAATGGGGTCTGATTGCTGATATTTCTGCTCCAAACTACGAAACGCGTATGGCGATTCTGCAGAAAAAAATCGAACTTGATCATCTGGAAAAATATAAGATTCCAAATGACGTACTGGAATATATTGCAACAAATGTAAAGACGAATATCCGTGAATTAGAAGGTTCTTTAAATAAATTAATCTTCTTATATAAATTGGATAAAAATGCCCCTATTGATATCGCACTTGCCGCAGAGGCATTAAAAGATATTATTTCTTCTGAAAATAACAGAGAAGTTACTCCTGAATTGATCCTCGACATTGTATCTGAACATTTTGGAATCTCTGTAAAAGACATTAAAAGCAATAAGCGAAATGCAGAAATTGCAGTTCCAAGACAGATCGCAATGTATCTGATCCGCTCCATGACCGAGACTTCTCTGAAAGCCATCGGTGTGATTTTAGGCGGAAAGGATCATTCTACGATCAAATACGGAGTCGAAAAGATCGCTTCTGAGATAGAAGAAGATGAAGTACTGTCTAACACTATCAATATTATAAAGAAGAAAATCAATCCGGCTTAAGGAAAATAGCATTGGGATAAGATTGTGGACAATCTGTGGAAAGGCTGTGGATAAGTATGGGATAAAATTGGGATAATTCCACCAGGAAATTTTTTTCTGTGGAAAGCAAGAAGTTATCACCAACAAATCCACACCTAATTCTTCCGAAATCCACGAAGTTTTCAAAGCTTAGAAACCTTGAAAATAGGGCGTTTGAAGCACTTATCCCCTTTTCCACAGCCCCTATTAAGAAGAAGACGGAAATTATTTATATATAAATTTATAAACCGCACCGTGAAAGGAGTTTTACACATGAAAATAATTTGTAACAAATCCAATCTCGTAAAAGGCGTCAGCATTGTATCAAAGGCAGTGCCTTCCAAAACGACAATGCCGATTCTGGAATGTATCTTGATTGATGCAACTAATGATATTATAAAATTAACAGCAAATGATATGGAGCTTGGTATCCAGACAGAGATTGAAGGAGAAATTCTTGATCGAGGTATGATTGCTATTGATGCAAAAATTTTCTCAGAGATCGTAAGAAAGCTGCCAGACAATGAAGTGACAATTGAAACAGATTCCAATCTTCAGACTGTTATTACCTGCGAAAAAGCGAAATTTGATATTGCAGGTAAACCTGGAGAAGAATTTTCTTACCTGCCGATTATTGAGAAGGACGAGTCCATAGAAATTTCCCAGTTTACTTTGAAAGAAGTGATTCGTCAGACGATTTTCTCAATTGCAGATACCGAAAGCAATAAATTAATGACAGGTGAACTTTTTGAGATTAAAAATAATATCTTAAGAGTGGTATCTCTTGACGGACACCGTATTTCCATTCGACGAATTGAGCTGAAGGATCAGGTGACGGATAACAAACTTGTGGTTCCAGGAAAAACACTGATTGAAATCAGCAAGATTTTGTCCGGTGAAGCAGAGAGTATGGTTCATATCTCTTATACCAGCAATCATATTGTGTTTGAGTTTGATAATACCATTGTTGTATCCAGGCTGATCGAGGGAGAATATTTCAAGATTGATCAGATGTTATCGAACGATTATGAGACAAAAGTAAGAATCAATAAAAAAGAATTATTAAGCTGTATTGACCGTGCGACACTTCTTGTCAAAGAAGGAGACAAGAAGCCGATCATTATCAATATCGGCGATGAACTCATGGAGTTAAAGATCAAATCACAGATTGGTTCCATGAATGAAGAGATTTATATCACCAAAGAAGGCAAAGATCTTTTGATCGGATTTAATCCAAAGTTTTTGATTGATGCACTTCGAGTAATTGAGGACGAAGAGGTGACCTTGTATTTGATGAATGCAAAAGCGCCGTGTTTCATCAAGGATGATGAAGAAAGTTATATTTATCTGATTCTGCCTGTAAATTTTAATGCAGCAGTATAGAAACAGAAGAGAGGAAAGAGACATGAATATCAAGTTGAGAGAAGAATACATCAAGCTTGGACAGGCGATTAAGGCTGCGGGTCTTGTAGAGTCCGGAGTGGAAGCGAAAGAAGTGATCCAGGATGGATTGGTAGAAGTAAATGGTGAGGTTGATACCCGCCGCGGAAGAAAACTATACGGCGGAGATGTCGTTATATTTGACGGGGAAGAGATAACCATTGAAGATTAAATCTTTGAAACTGAAAAATTTTAGAAATTATGATCTTCTGGATTTGACATTTGATGACTCTGCAAATATTTTTTACGGAGACAATGCTCAGGGTAAGACCAATATTCTGGAAGCAGTGTATCTGTCCGGGACTACAAAGTCGCACCGTGGGAGTAAGGATCGTGATTTGATCGAATTCGGCAAAGAAGAATCTCACATTGAGACGATTGTAGAGAAGAATGGGATCGATTACCAGATTGATATGCATCTGAAAAAGAACAGTCCGAAAGGGATTGCAATTAACCGGATGCCGATCAGGAAAGCAAGTGAATTATTTGGAATTGTGAATCTGGTGTTCTTTTCACCGGAAGATCTGAATATTATCAAGAACGGTCCGGCGGAAAGAAGAAGATTTATTGATCTGGAATTGTCTCAGCTTGACCGCGTTTACTTGAGTAATCTTGCCAATTACAACCGGGTGGTCAATCAACGAAATCATCTTCTGAAAGAGATCGGTTTTTCCGGATATGAAAAACATGCCGGAACACTGGAAATTTGGGAGATGCAGTTAATACAGTATGGCAATAAGATTATTGAGAGAAGAAAGGCGTTTATCGAGGAGATGAATGAAATCATTTCTTCTATCCATAAAAAATTGACAGGGGGAAGAGAAGAAATTCAGATTCTCTATGAACCAAGCAACAAAGAATTGACTTTTGAGCAGGCACTTAGAAAGTACAAAGACAGAGATTTAAAGCTTAAGAGTACTTCGGTAGGCCCCCATAGAGACGACATCTGCTTTATGGAGGGGGATCTGGATATTCGGAGATTTGGTTCGCAGGGACAGCAGAGGACAGCGGCATTGTCTTTGAAACTGTCAGAGATTGAGCTGGTGAGACAGTCCATTCATGATACGCCTGTGTTGTTGCTTGATGATGTATTGTCTGAACTGGATAAACATAGGCAAAACTATTTACTGGATAGTATACATGATATACAGACTCTGATTACCTGTACAGGGGTGGAGGATTTTGTAAATCATCGTTTTTCTATAAACAAAGTGTTTCATGTCCAAAATGGACAAGTAGCGAAGGAAAACTAGGAGGATTAGCATGAGTACAGAAAAGGTACAGCACGAATATGGCGCGGATGAGATTCAGATACTGGAAGGTCTGGAAGCCGTTAGAAAACGTCCCGGTATGTACATCGGGAGCACATCATCCAGAGGTCTGCATCATCTTGTGTATGAGATTGTAGACAATGCCGTGGATGAGGCACTGGCGGGATTCTGTGATACAATCTATGTAAGTATCAATAAAGACAATTCCGTTACAGTTATTGATAATGGACGAGGAATACCGATCGGTATCAATCATAAGGCAGGTATCCCTGCGGTAGAAGTTGTATTTACTGTGCTTCATGCCGGCGGAAAATTTGGAGGCGGAGGATACAAGGTATCCGGAGGTCTTCACGGAGTAGGTGCGTCCGTAGTAAATGCGCTGTCTAACTGGCTGGAGGTTGAAATCTTTAATGGCGGAAAGATTTATAAACAGAGATATGAACGCGGCAAAGTGGTTCAGAAGCTGTCTGTGATTGGAGAATGTGATCCGGATCAGACTGGAACCAAGGTTACGTTCCTGCCGGATGATACGATTTTTGAAGAAACAATTTTTGAATACGATGTATTAAAGCAGCGTTTCCGGGAGATGGCATTCTTGACCCGTGGTCTTAAAATTGTGCTGACAGATGAGCGTCCGGAAGAAGGACCGGTTGAGAAGACCTTCCACTACGAAGGCGGAATCAAGGAGTTTGTAGAATACCTGAACCGAAGCAAAACGCCTCTCTATGAGGATATTATTTACTGCGAGGGAAATGTCAACAATGTGGCAGTAGAAGTGGCAATGCAGCACAACGATTCCTACAGTGACAATACGTATGGATTTGTCAATAACATTACGACGCCGGAAGGCGGAACCCATGTGGTTGGATTTAGAAATGCGCTGACGAAGACATTTAATGATTATGCAAGAAAGAATAAACTCTTAAAAGACAATGAACCAAATCTTTCAGGAGAAGATATAAGGGAAGGTCTGACGGCGATTATCAGCGTTAAGATCGAGGATCCTCAGTTTGAGGGACAGACAAAGCAGAAGCTTGGAAACAGTGAGGCCAGAGGTGCGGTGGACAGTGTGGTCAGCAAGCAGCTGGAAATTTACCTGGAGCAGAATCCGGCCGTTGCTAAAATGGTCATTGAGAAATCTGTAATGGCTCAGCGTGCAAGAGAGGCAGCAAGAAAGGCAAGAGATTTGACGAGAAGAAAATCAGCCCTTGACGGAATGTCTCTTCCAGGAAAGCTTGCGGATTGTTCTGACAAGAATCCGGAAAACTGTGAAATCTACATCGTAGAGGGAGATTCTGCGGGCGGGTCAGCGAAGACGGCGCGTGACCGTTCTACGCAGGCAATCTTGCCTCTTCGTGGTAAGATTCTGAATGTAGAAAAAGCAAGACTGGATAAGATTTATGGAAATGCAGAAATCAAAGCTATGATTACGGCATTTGGAACAGGTATCCATGATGATTTTGATATTTCAAAGCTTCGGTATCATAAGATTATTATTATGACCGATGCCGACGTGGACGGCGCACATATCAGTACGCTTCTTCTGACATTTTTGTATCGGTTCATGCCGGAACTGATCAAAGAAGGATACGTGTATCTGGCGCAGCCGCCGCTTTATAAACTGGAGAAGAACAAGAAGGTATGGTATGCATACAGTGATGAGGAACTGGATGGTATTCTTCAGGAAGTAGGACGTGATACCAACAATAAGATTCAGCGTTATAAAGGTCTTGGAGAGATGGATGCAGAGCAGTTATGGGAGACGACTATGGATCCGGAACACCGGGTACTTCTTCGAGTAACGATGGATGAAGAAAGTACGTCAGAATTGGATCTTACGTTTACGACACTGATGGGAGATAAGGTAGAGCCAAGACGTGAATTTATAGAAGAAAATGCAAAATACGTGAAGAACTTAGACGTGTAGGAGGGAGACAAAATGGAAGAAAATATTTTTGATAAAGTCCACGAAGTGGATCTGAAGAAAACAATGGAGACCTCCTATATCGACTATGCCATGAGCGTTATTGCATCCAGAGCGCTTCCAGATGTAAGAGACGGTTTAAAGCCGGTTCAAAGAAGAATTCTCTATTCTATGATTGAGCTTAACAATGGACCGGATAAGCCGCATAGAAAATGTGCCCGTATTGTCGGTGATACTATGGGTAAATATCACCCGCATGGTGATAGTTCTATCTACGGTGCATTGGTTAATATGGCGCAGGAATGGTCTACAAGATATCCACTTGTTGATGGACATGGAAACTTTGGATCTGTGGATGGCGACGGCGCTGCAGCTATGCGATACACAGAGGCAAGACTGAGTAAGATTTCTATGGAACTGACTGCGGATATCAATAAAAATACCGTAGATTTCGCACCAAACTTTGATGAGACAGAAAAAGAACCTACCGTACTTCCGGCAAGATTTCCGAACCTTCTTGTGAATGGAACTTCTGGAATCGCCGTTGGTATGGCAACCAATATTCCGCCTCATAACTTAAGAGAAATTATCAATGCAGTCGTAAAGATCATTGATGATCAGGTGGAAGAGACGGGAGAAACCACAATTGAAGATATTTTAAATATCGTAAAGGGGCCGGATTTCCCGACAGGTGGTATGATTCTCGGAACCAGAGGAATTGAAGAAGCTTATCGTACAGGACGAGGAAAGATTCGTGTGCGTGCGATTACAGATATTGAATCCATGCCGAATGGAAAGAGCCGTATTATCGTAACGGAACTTCCGTATATGGTAAATAAAGCCCGTCTCATTGAGAAGATTGCCGAGATGGTAAGGGATAAAAAGATCGATGGAATTACAGATCTTAGCGATCAGTCCAGCCGTGAAGGAATGAGAATTGTCATTGAACTTCGTAGGGATGTAAATGCAAATGTACTCTTAAATCAGCTGTACAAACATACACAGCTTCAGGATACCTTTGGTGTGATTATGCTGGCATTGGTCCACAATGAGCCAAAAGTCATGAATCTTCTGGAGATGCTGAATCATTATCTGAAGCATCAGGAAGAAGTGGTGACTCGCCGTACGCAGTATGAATTAAATAAGGCGGAAGAGCGTGCACATATTTTACAGGGATTGCTGATTGCACTTGATAATATCGATGAAGTAATTAAGATTATCAGAGGTTCTCAGACGGTTCAGATTGCAAAATCAGAATTGATGGAGCGGTTTGGATTAACGGAAGTACAGGCGCAGGCAATTGTTGACATGCGTCTGAGAGCGCTGACCGGTCTGGAACGAGAAAAACTGGAGAAAGAATACGAAGAGCTGATGACTTTGATCGGCAAATTAAAAGCAATTCTTGCTGATCGTAAGCTTCTTCTTGGCGTGATCAAAGAAGAAATTCTTGTGATTCGTGATAAATATGGAGATGAGAGAAGAACATCAATTGGATTTGATGAATTTGACATTTCTATGGAAGATCTGATTCCAAGAGAAGATGTAGTGATCACAATGACCAAACTTGGATATATTAAGAGGATGTCCCACGATACCTTTAAAGCACAAAATCGAGGCGGAAAAGGAATCAAAGGAATGCAGACTTTAGAGGAAGACTATGTAGAAGAACTATTTATGACGCATACGCATCACTATATTATGTTCTTTACGAATACCGGTCGTGTCTACAGACTGAAGGGATATGAGATTCCGGAGGCAAGTCGGACATCGAGAGGAACAGCAATTATCAATCTCCTGCAGCTGATGCCTGGAGAGAAGATCAGTGCTGTGATTCCGATTGAAGAGTATAGGGATGGAGAATACCTCTTCATGGCAACCAAGAAAGGTCTTGTGAAAAAAACTCCGATTAAAGAGTATGCGAATGTCCGTAAGACAGGTCTTGCCGCTATTACACTAAGAGAAGAAGATGAGCTGATCGAAGTGAAATATACAGACAACAATCAGGATATTTTCCTGGTAACCAAGTATGGACAGTGTATTCGCTTTGATGAGAAAGACGTTCGTGCAACGGGAAGAACATCCATGGGAGTACGAGGAATGAATCTGACTGATCGGGATGAAGTGATTGGAATGCAGCTAGATTCTCAGGGCAAGGATCTTCTGATCGTGTCTGAGAAGGGAATGGGAAAAAGAACTTCAAAAGATGAATTTACAAGTCAGAATCGTGGCGGAAAAGGCGTGAAATGCTACAAGATTATGGAGAAAACCGGAAATGTAGTGGGCGTGAAAGCCGTTAATGAAGATGATGAAGTAATGATCATTAATAAAGAAGGAATCATCATTCGTATGAAATGTGAAGGAATCTCTGTGCTTGGAAGAGTAACCTCAGGTGTGAAGCTGATTAACCTTGCAGAAGGAGATTGCGTTGCCAGCATTGCGAAGGTTCGAAAAGGCGATGAAGATGAGGCGGAAGAAGTGACAGAGCCAGTGGAGACGACAGAGGAAAACTAAAAAGGGATAAAAAGACAGAAAAAGACCGGGAACAAAGGTAGAAAGTGTTCCCGGTCTTTTGTTGGGGACGTGTACAAATGAAAAAAACTCCGTCCCAAATGAAAATCAAGGTGTCCCAAATGATTTTTTCCCTGTCCCTATATGAAGGGACTTCTATCTTACCTATTCAATAATTCCCCGATTATATTTTACGGTTAAAATTCGTTTTACAGATTCATCGATTCGTTCTTCTGAAAGTGTTCCAGAGGAAACAGCATTTAATACTCCCTGATAAGCTAATGGAAAATCTTCCGGAATCAGAAGAATATCGGTGCCTGCCTGAAGTGCTAGAACAGCCGCTTCATCAGAAGAATAATATTGAGTAATTGCTCCCATGGATAGGGAATCTGTAATTACAAGTCCTTGAAAACCAAGTTCATTTCTTAGGATGTCCGTAATAATGATAGGTGAAAGAGTGGCAGGAGTATCAGTTCTAGTGACCTGTGGAACCTGCAGATGCCCTACCATGACGCCGTCTACACCAGCTTCGATTCCAGATTGAAAAGGAATAAATTCGGTCATTCTAAGTTCGTCAAGAGTCTTAGTTACAATAGCAGCTCCTGTATGACTGTCTTCTTTTGTATCTCCATGTCCGGGAAAATGCTTGATTACAGCGCTTACATTTTCATGCTGAAATCCTTTTACTGCCTGAGCGGTCATTGTGCCAACAAGTGTAGGATCACTTCCGAAAGAACGCTCTCCGATTACAGAATTATTCGGATTGGTTAATAGATCTGCATCAGGGGCAAAATCTATATTAAATCCATAGCTATGTAAATAGGAACCAATCGTTGAGCCGATATAAAAGGCCTGATTAGGATCACCGGTTGCACCTATTTCTTTCATATTAGGAAATTTTTCTACGTTAAAATTAGGATTATTTGCAATTCTTGCTACCAGTGTTCCGCCTTCTTCATCGATCCCAATAAATAGTGGAATCCGGCTGTATGATTGGCTGTTTTCGATCATCGAAGTAATCTGATCTGGAGTTTCAATATTTTGAGAAAAATAAATCAATCCTCCAACTGGATATTGCTCAAGCATTTGTTTCGTTGTGTCGCCTGCTTGGATTGCAACGCCAATTCCGGTTAATTTTTCTGGAGTAATGAAAAAAAGCTGGCCGATTTTTTCTTCCAGTGTCATTTCATTTAGAAGCTTCAGAACCTTTTTTTCTGTTTTCTCTGCTTCAGAAAGTTCGGAATGTTCAATTTCAGAAGTTTCCTTTTGGATTTCCTCTACCAGTGAATTGGAAATTTCTTTTTGCTTCTGTTCTTGATAAAAAAATATGATCAATGCAAGAAAGAGAAGCAGGAATAAGGCTAAGATAAGAAACATAATAGCTTTTTTTCTTTTACCACTCATCTTTTTGACCTGTTTTAAATGATTCTTTTCTTTCATAAATAATAGATCCGTCCTGTATTTTTATACTTCTTTCAGATCTTTTTTTGTTTCTCGAATAATGATTTCTGCAACTTTTGTAACGGTATCACTTACGAATTGAGTACACTGAGCTTTCCGTTCAGGAGAATTGCGTTCCATGCCTCTGGTCAAGACGCGGCAGCAGGTACCTCCACAAGCTTCTCTAAAATAATCATGTAGTTCTTTCGTTAATTCAAAGCATCGATTTATTTTCGGATCGCCCGGTACTCTTCTTCCATATAAAAAGCCAATACACATGGTTCCGCCGGCAAGAGCTCCGCAGATACATCCGCCTCCGCCAAGGCCCCATGGAAAACCAGAGCTCATAGCAATGGCATCGTCGGGAATATCCAATTCAAAATGTTTGCGGATAGCGTAAATTACAGATTCTGAACAGGCAAATCCCTGATGAAAAATATCCACGGCGTCTTTTCGTAAGTTTTCAATATTGATGTTTGTGTTCATAAAAACCTCCTTGGGGACGTGTACAAATGAAAAAAACTCCGTCCCAAATTAAAATCAGGGTGTCCCAAAGTGGTCATAACCCTGTCATATATTAATATTTTAGCTTAAAACATATCATTTTTAAAGGTGAAATTGTGGATAACTTCCTTTGGGACAGGGTTATTTTTATCCGGGACGGGGTTTTTCTAGAAAAACTCCGTCCCGGATGGTATACTTATCCAGAGGAGGATGAGGTATGCGAACAATAAATGTGGATAAGATTACAAAAAATATCAAAGAAATGTGTATAGAAGCCAATCATTATCTTTCAAAAGATATGAAATGCGCAATGGATCAAGCTATAAGTTCAGAGGAGTCGCCTCTTGGAAAGCAGATTTTAAATCAATTAAAAGAGAATCTTAGAATCGCTGAAGAAGACATGATTCCAATTTGTCAGGATACAGGAATGGCTGTGGTATTTTTAGACATTGGTCAAGATGTTCATTTTGAAGGCGGGGATTTGGAAGATTCCATTCATGAAGGGGTACGCCAGGGATATCAGGAAGGTTTCTTAAGAAAATCAGTGGTAGGAGATCCAATCATTCGTGAAAATACAAAGGACAATACCCCTGCCGTGATTCATTATCGTATAGTACCAGGCGACGGAGTGAGAATAACGGTAGCTCCCAAAGGATTCGGCAGTGAAAATATGAGTCGTGTTTTTATGTTGAAACCAGCAGAAGGAATAGAGGGAGTCAAAGATGCCATTTTAACAGCGGTCAAAGATGCAGGACCAAATGCGTGTCCACCGATGGTGGTAGGTGTCGGAATTGGAGGAACTTTTGAAAAATGTGCACTTATGGCAAAGGAAGCGCTGACTCGTGAAATAGGAGTGCATTCCCCAATTGCATGGGTACATGATTTAGAAGAAGAAATGTTAAGAAAAATCAATCTTCTTGGAATTGGACCAGGTGGCCTTGGAGGGACGGAAACGGCTTTGGCGGTAAATGTAAATACATATCCCACACATATCGCTGGTCTTCCGGTGGCAATTAATATTTGCTGTCATGTCAATCGTCATGTGGTGAGGGAGGTATAAGAATGGAGAGATATATATCAGCACCAATTACAAAAGAAGATGCATCAAGTTTACGAGCTGGGGATTATGTATATATAACAGGAACCATTTATACAGCAAGAGATGCTGCACATAAGAGAATGGAGGAGACATTGGAAAAAAATGAATCTATTCCTATAGATATAAAAAATCAGGTCATTTATTATATGGGACCTTCACCGGCAAGAGATGGCCGTCCGATTGGATCCGCAGGACCAACTACGGCAAGTCGTATGGACAAGTACACTCCCAAGCTTCTAGATCTAGGATTATCTGCAATGATAGGGAAGGGAAAAAGAAGTGAAGAGGTATTAAATGCGATCGTGAGGAACAAAAGTGTTTATATGGCAGCAGTGGGCGGAGCAGGAGCATTGCTTTCAAAATGCATTCTTTCTTCAGAAGTAGTTGCCTATGAGGATCTTGGAACGGAGGCAATCCGAAAATTAGAAGTTAAGGATTTTCCTGTTATTGTTGTAGCAGACTGTGAGGGAAATTATCTTTATGAATCAGCAATAAAGGAGTATAAGAAAATATGAAACGAATATTAATGATGGTATTTCGCAATATCATACTCGTTCCTTTTATGTGGATAAAATTATGTTATCATGCCAGCCATGTGGATAAATATTCCGAAGCTGAACATTATAAGATGCTTCAATTTATTACTCGTCGGGCAAATAAAGGTGGAAATGTAAAGATTGATGTTCATGGAATTGAAAATATTCCAAAAGAAAATGGATTTATGTTTTTTCCAAATCATCAGGGAATGTATGATGTGCTGGCAATTGTAGATGCTTGTCCAACTCCTTTTTCTGTTGTGGCAAAAAAAGAAGTTGCAAATATACAGTTCCTAAAGCAGGTTTTCGCGTGTATGAAAGCTTACATGTTGGATAGAGATGATATTAGGCAGGGGATGCAGGTGATTTTATCCGTTGCAAATGAAGTGAAAAATGGACGGAATTATCTGATTTTCCCTGAAGGAACCCGTTCCAGAAATGGAAATGAAGTACAGGAATTTAAAGGTGGAAGCTTTAAAGCAGCAACACGTGCAAAATGTCCGATAGTTCCTGTAGCTTTAATTGATTCTTTTAAACCGTTTGATACCAATACGATTAGTCAGGTAACCGTACAGGTTCATTTTCTGGAGCCGATTTTATATGAAGAATATCAGAATATGAAGACAACAGAAATCGCAGAAATAGTGAAGAAAAGAATAGAAAAAGTGATACATGAATGTACCGTTTAAATATTTCTTATAACTTTCTTAAAAAAAGAATTGACAAGGGAAGGAAACTCTAGTACAATATCCCTTGCTGGAGAAATACTCAAGAGGCTGAAGAGGCGCCCCTGCTAAGGGTGTAGGTCGGGTAACCGGCGCGAGGGTTCAAATCCCTCTTTCTCCGTTAGTCAGTAATGACGTCTGGAAGAAGTTGTTCCAGACATTTTTTCTGACAAAGAGTGATGAAAAATCATTCGCAAGTACGTGTACAGTATTGAAAAAGAAATATCAAAAACAAAGTTAAAAAAACTTTAAAAAAGGTATTGACAATATGAAATGTACATGATATTATATCTAAGCTGACTCGCGAGAGACAGCGAC
>NZ_JBBKBH010000003.1:0-327930 GCF_037890115.1 Dorea sp. ICN-14282
ATTGTTTGCTCTCTTGCGACAGCCATATTAGATTATCACATTTCATCGAGCTTGTCAACAACTTTTTTAACTTTTTTTGTCGCTCTTGCGTTTCTCAGAAGCGCTCTCTCGCGACAGCTATATTAGATTACCACGGATGTTTTGAATTGTCAATGTTATTTTTATTTTTTCTTCATTTTAGACAATTGATACAATTCAACTCTTCCAAACCGCTATTTCTTGTATTGTTTTACCATTTTTTTAGTTGTATCTTCCTCATGTGCTATTTCATAACTATTTCAATATAGTTATTTTAATAATAAGAGCGGATACCAACTTTTCCATTGATACCCGCCCTTATTTTACTGGCTCTGTCATTTTTTACCTCTTTCTTACGTCTCCAACTTAAATTTTAAATTCTTGGTGGTCCGTACCTTCCTTTCATAGATTTCAGTCGTCCATTCTGAATGTACATTCTTTTTCTTGAACACTGATTTACATCTATAAGATGATTACTAAGCAAATAACATCTGATCGTTTACAACTCGCGTTTGTCTTACGTTTCATTACTGTTATTTGTTATCTTTATACTACCACCAAGAGCTTTATTTGTCAAGCAATTTGTTTTATTTTTTTATTTTGTCTTTATATTTTAATTTCATTTTTATTTACCCTTGCTTTTTTTAGTTTTTTTATTTATTATCTGTATTTATTAGATTAACTTCATTGCCTGAACAACGCTTTTTATACCAATCAACTCTATTCCTTCCACCTTTCCAACGCTTTTCAAACACACTTCCGGCAATAAGCACGTTTTAAACCCCAGCTTTTTAGCTTCTGCAATTCTCTGTTCCGGCATCGTCACTGCGCGCACTTCTCCGCTCAACCCGACTTCCCCAAACACAATGGTGTCCTCTGCAATTGGCTGATTCTTATAACTGGATGCAATTGCCATTACAATTCCAAGATCCGCTGCCGGTTCATTCATTTTAATACCGCCTGCAATATTGACATATGCATCATATCCGGAAAGGGGAAGTCCTATACGCTTTTCCAAAACCGCCATCAAAAGATTCACTCTATTATAATCGAATCCAGCCGCCGTTCTTCTTGGCATTCCAAAATTTGTCTTACATACCAGCGCCTGAATCTCCATCAACATCGGTCTGGTTCCTTCCATTGCGCAAGCGACCACAGAACCAGATGCGTGTTCCGGTTTTCCATTCAACATAAATTCTGATGGATTTTCCACCTCTGCCAGCCCACTTCTCTGCATTTCAAAAACACCAATTTCATTCGTGGATCCAAATCGATTCTTAACCCCTCGAAGAATCCGGTAGGAAGCATGTCTATCTCCTTCAAAATATAAAACCGTATCCACCATATGTTCCAGAACCCTCGGTCCCGCAACCGTCCCCTCTTTTGTCACATGACCAACGATAAAAATTGAAATATTCATCCCTTTGGCAAGCTGCATCAGAATATTGGTTGACTCTCGAACCTGAGAAACACTTCCCGGCGCCGAGCTCACCGCTTCATTATACATAGTTTGAATAGAATCAATAATCACAGTCTCCGGCTTTTCTCGTTCAATCACCGTCCGAATCAGATCAAGATTGGTCTCACACAGCAAATAAAGATTCTCCGAAAAGTCTCCCATCCGATTTGCACGAAGTTTAATCTGTTTTAAAGATTCTTCCCCCGATATGTACAACACCTTCTTCTTGTTTTCCGCCAATCTCTGACAAACCTGTAAAAGAAGTGTAGACTTTCCAATCCCGGGATCTCCACCTACCAGAACTAAAGATCCCGGAACAATTCCTCCTCCAAGAACCCGATCCAGTTCTCCAATTCCAGTCTTAATCCTTTCATCCTCTGTTGTAGAAACGCTGGATAGCGTTACAACCTCCAGTTCCCCCCTGCTTTTTGCCGCCTCCACCGTTTTGGACAGCGTCATTTTTTCTTCCACAAAAGTATTCCATTCTTTACACATCGGGCACTGCCCAAGCCATTTACTTTCCTCATGTCCACAATTCTGACAGAAAAAAATACTCTTCTTTGCTTTTGCCATAATTCCTCCCTGATATCTGCAAAATTTGATAAAGAGAAAAGGGGCTGCTGCCACAGTCCCTTCCTTCAGTCAATCATAAAACGTTTTTCTATTGCTTTTCTATTTTTTTACAATCTTAACTTCAACGCTTTTACCGGATTCAAGTTCTGCACTGACACTCAGCTTTCCACTTAAATTCGTCTTCATGTCTCCTACATTCACACCATCCATATAGACAATATATTCACTATCCGCTTCCAATTCCAGTGTGAACTGTGCATCCTGGTCTCCTGACACTACAAAGGATACCAATTCTGCATTCGCTTTAAACTTCTCAACCGCTGTTCCCGGTACAGATTCATACACAAACATTCCGTTCTTTTCAAGCTTTGTGATCTCAGAAAATGTCTTCACCTTATACTGATCTCCCTGAAACGCAAATCCATCCAGCTTAGTCTTGCTTCCCAACGTATAATCTCCAAAACTAAGGGTTCCATCTGCTTCAGCTCTCAAAAGCTCTTTCACTGCTGCCATTCTTATAATCCTCCTAAGGTTCTTCTTTTGTTGTTCCTATTATACCGCAAAGCACTTTTAATTTGTAGCCTTTGCTTCAAATTTAATTTCTTTTTTAGACATTCTTGCAACAATCTGACTGCCGCGCTTGATTTCACCAGACAAAAGCGCTTCTGCCAGCCGATCCTCCAACTGGTTCTGTACAGCCCGGCGAAGCGGTCTTGCACCATATTTCTTATCCATTCCCGTTTCCACAATATGCTTTTTCACAGAATCTCGAATCTCCAAATCCATTTCCAGCTGTTCTTTTGCCCGCTTTTCCAGATCTTTGCACATAAGCCCTACGATCTTTTTCATCTGCTGTCCGTTCAATGGATGGAAGACAAGAATTTCATCGATTCGATTCAAAAACTCCGGACGGAAAATCAACTTAATCTCATTCATCACATTACTCTTCATTCGCTTGTAATCTCCAGATTCATCCTCTTTCGAATTAAATCCAAGCTTCTTCGGATCGATGATAGCCTGCGCTCCCGCATTGGATGTCATAATAATTACTGTATTTCTAAAATCCACCTTCCGCCCCTGTGAATCTGTAATATGTCCATCATCCAATACCTGCAAAAGAATATTAAACACATCCGGATGCGCTTTTTCAATCTCGTCAAACAAAATCACCGAATAAGGGTGCCGTCTAACTTGCTCACTTAACTGTCCACCATCATCATGGCCTACATATCCCGGCGGCGAACCAATCATCTTCGCCACGCTGTGCTTTTCCATATACTCCGACATATCTACACGAATCATAGAATTTTCATCACCAAACAAGGCTTCTGCTAATGCCTTGGAAAGCTCTGTCTTTCCAACGCCCGTTGGACCAAGGAATAAAAATGATCCTATCGGTCTCTTCGGATCTTTTAATCCGACTCTTCCTCTTTTCACCGCTTTCGCAACGGCCGCAACGGCCTCATCTTGACCTACAACCCGCTTATGCAAAGTCTGTTCTAACTTTCCAAGTCTTGCACTCTCTGATTCTGCCAGTCTCTGAACCGGAATCTTCGTCCACTGGGACACTACACCCGCAATATCTTCTTCCTGCACAGACAATCCCCGCTGCTCTTGTTTCTTCTGAAAACGTTTCTTGATCTGCCCCAGTTTCTTTTCTGCCATCTCCCTTTCCTGACGAAGCAAAGATGCCTCCGGCATATCTCCATTCCGAATCGCTTCTTCCATATCTACGGTCAGTCTGCTGACCGTCTTTTCCAGCTGCAGCATCGACTCCGGAACTTTAAATCCAGCAAGACTTACTTTGGAACACGCCTCATCTAACACATCAATAGCCTTATCCGGCAAAAAGCGATCATTGATATAACGCCCGGACAACCGCACCGCCGCTTCCAATGCCGCCGGATCGATTGTTACCCGATGGTGGTTTTCATATTTAGAACACAACCCTTCCAAAATATCAAGGCACTGCGCCGCATCCGGTTCTTCTACAGTAATCGGCTGAAATCTTCGCTCAAGCGCCGCATCTTTCTCAATATGCTTCCGATACTCCGAAATCGTTGTAGCTCCGATCAGCTGAAACTCGCCTCTTGCAAGGGACGGCTTCAGAATATTAGATGCATCCATTGCTCCTTCCGCACCACCGGCTCCAATAATCGTATGCACCTCATCCAGAAACAGGATCACATTTCCTGCAGATTTCACCTCTTGAATCAGACGCTTCATCCGCTCTTCAAATTCTCCTCGATACTTGGAACCCGCAATCATTCCAGCCAAATCCATTGTCACAATCCGTTTATCTTTCATACTCTCCGGCACTGCACCAGCTGCAATTCTGGCAGCAAACCCTTCGATCACCGCTGTTTTACCTACTCCCGGCTCTCCAACCAAACAGGGATTATTCTTCGTCCTTCGACTCAACACCTGCATCAGGCGCCCGATCTCTTCGTCTCTTCCGATTACCGGATCCAGTCTCCCCTGTTCTGCCTGCGATGTCAAATCTGTTCCGTACTGTTCCAGCACGCCATCTCTTCGGATTCTGCCATCGGATGCCATCTCTTCTTGATATATCTTCGGATCAATTCCTTCCACGTCCAAAATATCCTGATATAATTTCTGAAGATTTACATTCAGGGTCAGCAGAATTCTCGCCGCCACTGAATCTGAATCCTTCAAAAGTGCCAACAACAAATGTTCTGTTCCAATCCGATCCGAACGCATCCGAAGCGCCTCCGCTTTACTTTCCTCCAGAATATAGGACAGTCTCGGACTAATCTGCGGATACCCAAGGGGCGCTTCCTCTCCCACCGGAGATACCAGTTCTTCCACTACTTTCCAGATTTTCTCTTCCTCAACTCCGTTAGAAGAAAGAATCTGCCCTGCCACACCAGAAATCTCTTTCTGAAGTCCCAGCAGAAGATGTTCTGTTCCCACATAAGGATGATTTCTCTCTTTTGCAATCTTCTTCGCAGTCTGTATTACCTTGTTCGCCTGTTCCGTATAATTCATTCTGTCTTTCCCTTTCTATACTCGTCAAATATCTCGTCTACTAAAGCATGCACTTCCTCTCTGGAAATATTCTTACAGCATCCTTTCGCCAGAAGAATCTTAAGACGCTGCTTCATTCTAAGCAATGCCTGAGCCTTGTCTGCATCAATCGCAATCACCGCGCCTCTCCTTCGATCCAACTGAATAAATCCATCTTGTTTTAATACGGTATATGCTTTATTTACGGTATGCATGTTAATTCCCACATCATCTGCCATTTGGCGCACTGACGGAAGCGCATCTCCCTCACGAATCATATCCATCGCAATTCCCATAATAATCTGGTTCTGCAGCTGGACATAAATCGCTTCATCACTGTTAAAATCAATCTCTATCAGCATTTTGTCACCTCTTTTGATCTTTTGTGCCTTTTGTTATACATATATTAGCACAAAACCAAGAAGCCCACAACCCGAAGATTGTGGACTTCTTTCGCAACTTTGAAGAAATTAAGTTTAGAGATTTCTCTTTTTATAAAATTTATTAGCAAAGTGTTTTAATATCTACATATTCGTAGCAATCGAAACTGTCTGCAACATTCTTGCATGTAAGTTTTCCATCATATGTGTTAATCGCAGAATAAATAACTTCATTGTCTTTACATGCCTGCTCCAGACCCTTATTCGCAATCTGAAGACCATAATTTAATGTAGCATTTGTCAAAGCAATTGTAGATGTTCTCGGAACAGCTCCTGGCATATTTCCTACACAGTAGTGTACAACACCATCCACTTCAAAGATCGGATCATCATGATACGTAACCTTTGTAGTCTCTCCACATCCGCCCTGGTCAACAGCAACGTCTACAAATACAGCTCCCGGTCTCATTTCTTTGAGATATTTCTTCTTGAACAGCTTCGGAGCTGCTTTTCCAGGAATCAATACAGAACCAATAACAAGATCTGCATCCTTCACTGCTTTTTCAATATTAGCATCTGTAGAAACAAGTGTCTGAACACGTGCTCCGAACAAATCATCCAAATAAGCCAGTCTCGGAAGACTGATATCCATAATTGTTACATTGGCTCCCATACCAACAGCAATCTTACAAGCGTTCGTTCCTACATTACCGCCGCCAAGGATTACAATGTTCGCCTTTGGAGTTCCAGGTACACCTGCAAGGAGAACGCCTTCTCCGCCAAACGTCTTCTCCAGATACTTTGCACCCTCCTGAATAGAAAGACGTCCTGCGATCTGACTCATAGGAGCAAGAAGCGGAAGTCCGCCCTGCTTCGGATCATACAATGTCTCATAAGCAACACCCTTCACTTTTCCATCAAGAAGGGCATCTGTCTGCGGTTTGTCTGCTGCAAGATGAAGGTAAGTATAGAGGATCAGCCCTTCATGGAACAATGGATATTCTTCCGGAAGAGGCTCTTTTACTTTGATCATCATCTCAACGGTATCCCATACTTCCTTTGCCGTATCAATCATCTTAGCGCCTGCCTCTTCATATTCCGGATCCATAAATCCAGAGCCTACGCCTGCACCTTTCTCAATATACACTTCATGACCGGCATTCACATAACTCTTTACATTATCTGGTGTCATACCTACGCGGAATTCATTGTTCTTAATTTCCTTTACACATCCTACTCTCACTTTTCATACCTCCTGTAATCTGCTTCATTTGTTCTGCCATCTCATAGTTTCCGATCTCATTTCGAATAATTTTCTTCATCTTTTGAATTTGTTTGAAAAATATTATTCATTTGTTATTAAAATTATACTAACACACATACCAGTATTAATCAATAAAAGTTATTTTTTTCACGAAACTTTTAATTGTGTCATTCTTTTGTCAATTGCATTTACAATTTGTCTTGCATATTTTCCTGTTTCGTGATTAAATCTAAGTATAAGCAAAAGAACGAATTACTTCTTGAAGCAAAACAGCGATAACCGGAGGTATCAATATGAGTGATTTAAAAGAAATCATCTTGACCGCCAACCTGACCAAGACACAGAAAATGATCGCCAATTATATCCTGGAAAATTCTTCCGACGCCTGTTTTATGACCTCCACCGAAATCGCAATGAAGCTCGGAGTCAGTGAATCTTCCGTCATCCGTTTCAGCCGCTCTCTTGGATTTAGCGGATTTATGGATTTTCAAAAGGCTCTTCGGAAGGATTATCAGGATAAAGTATTGAGCATCTCAAGTTCTGTCACCGTACCGGCTCAGCGCGTGGCAAAACGCGCGCGACTCGACTCCAGTTCAGACTATATTCATCGCCATTTTCAGAATGCGGAAAAGAATCTGACGGCAGCGCTTGACAAAAACTCTGCGGATCTTTTTGAACGCGCTGCGGATCTTATCCTTGCCAGCAAGCGCAGATACATCTGTTCCACCCGTGGGAACAGCTGTCTGGGGGACTATTTCCTTCTATATCTGAAGCATATGGTTCCCAACGTGGAGACGACCTGCAGTGCCTGCATCAGCCCTATCGATCACATTTGCAGTATTACCCACGAGGACTGCCTGATTATCTTCAGCTTCCCGCGATACTCCTCAGCCGATAGAATTACTGCTGAAATGGCAAAAGAAGTCGGCGCTACCATCATTGTGATCACCGACAAGTCCGACTCCCTTCTGGCAGAATACGCAACCATCCTTCTGACGGTTCCCGTCGACAGTAACACCTTCTTCAACTCTATGGTTGCTGCACAATTTGTAAGCGAATCTCTGTTGGATACGATCAGCCGCAAATCCAAAGGGCTGGAAAAACGGCTGAAAAAAATCGACCGTTACCTCGGAGAACTGGGAAATTACTAAACACCCCTCAAAATGAAACAGATGGATCTAATAACGAAGCTTTCTTCCTATTATCAGATCCATCTGTTTCATTCTTTTCTATATACTTCCTACCATTCTTCTTTCCTATACTTCATCAATGGCTTTTCCAATGTCATGGCGCATATATTTATTCTCAAATTTTACCCACTCTGTTGCAGCATATGCATTTGCACGAGCTTCTTTTAAATCTTTTCCCTTCGCAGTAACTCCAAGCACTCGACCGCCGTTCGTTAAGAACTTTCCGTCCTTTTTGCAGGTTCCGGCATGGAAACAGTAATATCCTTCATGCTGATCAAATTCTTCCAAACCGTTAATCTCAAGTCCCTTTTCATACTTCACAGGATACCCATCACTGGCAAGAACCACGCAAACCGCCGCATTATCTTCAAACTGCAGGTCGATCTGATCCAGCGTTCCATCGATGCAGGCTTCTATCACCTCTATAATATCATTCTTCATACGAGGCAGTACTACCTGTGCTTCCGGATCTCCAAATCTTGCATTATATTCCAATACCTTCGGCCCTTCTTCCGTCAGCATCAGCCCGAAGAAAATCACACCTTTAAATGGTCTTCCTTCTGCCTTCATCGCATCAACTGTCGCCTGGTAAATATATTGGTTACAGAAGTCTTCCACTTCTTTCGTATAGAATGGGCTAGGAGAAAAGGTTCCCATTCCGCCTGTATTCAATCCAGTGTCTCCATCTCCTGCACGCTTATGATCCTGTGCAGAGGTCATGGTTTTGATAGTATTGCCGTCTACAAAAGAAAGTACCGACACTTCACGTCCTGTCATAAATTCTTCGATGACCATCTCATTTCCCGCAGATCCAAATTTCTTGTCCATCATAATCTCTTTGACGCCAGCTTTCGCTTCTTCTAAGTTCTGACAGATCAATACCCCTTTACCAAGCGCCAATCCGTCCGCTTTCAGTACAATCGGGAATTTTGCCGTCTCAAGATAGGCAATTGCCTGATCTGGATCTGTAAAATTCTCATATGCTGCTGTCGGAATGTGATATTTCTTCATCAGATCTTTAGAAAATGCTTTAGAGCCTTCCAAAATTGCCGCATTCTTTCTTGGCCCAAATGTACGGATTCCCTCTGCTTCCAGCTCATCTACCAAACCACCCACAAGCGGATCATCCATTCCTACAATAACAAGATCCACCTCTTTTTCCTTTGCAAACGCAACGATTTTATCGAATTCCATTGCTCCGATCAGGGCACATTCTGCAAGTTCTGCAATTCCTGCATTCCCTGGTGTACAATAGATTTTTTCTACCTTATCACTTTTGGCCACACAATAGGCAATGGCATGCTCTCTTCCGCCGCTTCCGACAATCAATACTTTCATCTTTTATGCTCTCCTTCTATTCCGTAATAACTACCCGGCCATCAGAAACCTTCACCCGGTCATTTGCAATCAGATCAATCGCTTCCGGAAGAATCTTCCACTCCGCCTGTTCCATTACCCGCCGCTGAAGCATCTCAGGCGTATCCCCAGGACAGACTTCCACCGCTCTTTGCAAAATAATCGGACCGGTATCCGTTCCTTCATCCACAAAATGAACCGTTGCTCCGACCACCTTCACACCTCGCTCAAGCGCCGCCTCATGCACTTTCAGTCCGTAAAATCCTTTCCCGCAGAACGCCGGAATCAAAGATGGATGAATATTGATCATACGGTTCCTGTAACGTTCAATCATCTGCGGCGGGATTACTACAAGAAAACCTGCCAATACAACCAAATCCGGGTTCATCTCATCCACCTTTTCCAAAAACCGCTCATTAAACTCTTCTCTGGACGCATAATCTTTTGGCGAAATGCATTCCGAATGGATTCCATGCTGCTTTGCCCTTGTCAGTGCGTATGCATTCTTATTATTGCTAATCACTCCGACAATTCTGGTATTCGTAATGCTTTCAGACTCCACCGCATCGATAATCGCCTGCAGATTCGTACCTCCGCCAGATACCAGCACCACAACGTCTAACATAATGTGACTCCCTTTTCTCCTGCTTCAATACGACCTACTACATACGGGGTATCTCCGGCTTCTCTGATCGCTTCCATTGTTCTATCTACATCCTTCGGATCAACCGCAACAATCATGCCCAGTCCCATATTGTATGTATTGTACATCATCTGTTCTTCAATATCGCCTTTTTCTGCAAGAAGTTTGAAAATCGGCGGTACCGGATAGCTGTCTTTTTCTACCACAGCATGAGTTCCTTCTACCAACATTCTTGGAATATTCTCATAAAAGCCACCGCCCGTGATATGGCTGCAAGCTTTCACCGTTACACCTTTATTCTTGATATTCTTCAATGCTTTTACATAAATTCTTGTTGGTGCAAGAAGGGCTTCTCCCAATGTGGTTCCCAGCTCTTCATAATAGGTATCCAAAGACTCTTTTGTCATCTCAAACACTTTTCTTACCAGAGAGAATCCATTGCTGTGTACACCGGAAGATGCCATTCCGATCAGTACGTCATTCTCTTTTAAGTTCTCTCCTGTAATCATATCTTTTCTATCACATACTCCAACTGCAAATCCTGCCAGATCATAATCTTCCTCCGGCATCAATCCTGGATGTTCCGCTGTCTCTCCACCAATCAGCGCCGCTTCTGACTGGAGACATCCTTCTGCCACACCGCTTACGATTGCAGCAATCTTCTCCGGATAGTTCTTTCCACAGGCAATGTAATCAAGGAAAAACAATGGTTCTCCCCCTGCACATGCAATATCGTTGACACACATAGCAACAGCATCAATTCCGATTGTATCATGCTTATCCATGATCATCGCCAGCTTTACCTTGGTTCCGCATCCATCCGTTCCAGACAGAAGAACCGGCTCCTCCATCTCCTTGATTTTCGCAAGGGAAAATGCTCCTGAAAATCCGCCCAGTCCACCAAGCACCTCTGGACGCATCGTCTTTTTCACATGCTCTTTCATCAGTTCCACAGATTTGTAACCCGCTTCAATGTCTACGCCTGCTTTCTTGTAATCCATACCCTATCTCCTTTGTGTTGTGATCCTTTGATATTTCTTCAAACCTTATTAACGATTCAAATATGCCTCATAACCAATCTCATCCAGTTTTGCAGCTTTGGCCTGCACTTCTTCTTTCATTTTTGCTGTATAAGCTTTCAACTTATCCAAAAGCTCTCCGTCAGACGCAGCCAAAATCTTTGCTGCCAGAAGTGCCGCATTCTTCGCTCCATCAATAGCAACTGTTGCAACCGGAACTCCCGGCGGCATCTGCATAATAGAAAAGACCGCATCCATTCCATCTAAATTCTTGCCGGACAGCGGAACTCCAATCACCGGAAGAGCAAATAATGCCGCGCACATTCCCGGAAGGGCTGCCGCCATTCCAGCTCCCGCGATCATCACTTTCATTCCCCGTTCTTCAGCAGTACGTGTCCACGCAATCAGTTCATCCGGTTCCCGGTGAGCGGAAATAATTGTCATCTCATAATCGATTCCCAACTCTTCCAGCATAACCGCTGCTTTACTCATCACCTTAAGGTCTGAGTCACTTCCCATAACGATTCCTACTCTTGGCATACTTTTCATCCTTTCTCACTGTATCTTCTTAAATGCACCTTCTGAGAATTTTCCTTCTCTCAGTATTCGCCTGCATTCATAAGCTATTCATATAAATACTACCTTATTTATAAGTATTTTTCAATGGCTCATTTAAAATTTCTGTTCCAGGAAGCACAAATTTTCCATTCTCAAGAAGTAAAATCTCGGTTCCATCCTTTGTGATCACTGCAATCTTTCCCAATTCCTCATACGGGATCGTAATATCTGTATGACAATGAAAGTATGCTTTCGACACATCTTCCTTTCTCTTAAGTGAAACAGAATTATCTCTTGCTACAATTTCTTTTCCGTTCGGATTATAAACCTTGATATCCTCACTCCAGCTGTAACAGGTATCTCCCACGGCAAAATGCGGTCCCATCTTTTCCGCAATCAGAATCGGCATCTTTTCTTCGATTCCGTACTTCTTCGCCGCTACATACGCCGTCGTATTCGTTCCTATCGCGAACTCACCTAGCGGCAGCGTAGGGTGGCGGTACAGAACATTCTCCCGAATATATTCCTTGTTCTCCATCTCCCGCTCAAAATTTTTACAGGTATAATCCGCAATCATTCCATTGGAAAATGTAAGTTCCAGGTCTTTGTACTGCAATTCATTCAAATACACTTTACTGACATGCAGCACTCCATTCGTACCTTCCAAAACCGGTGAAGTAAACACTTCTCCCACCGGAATATTGACATCCGCCACACAGTTTTCAAAAATGGTTTCTTTTAAAGGATCCTTCAATGGATAAAGCTGCACCGCCAGATCCGTCCGGTTATCGCTTGCACCAAGAATCTTTACATGTGTTCCCTGATCCAGCGCATCAATCAGCGTCTGCTGCACCCGTTCGTAGGTACTTGCATCTAACGTATTAATTTTGATGATCTCATCAAAAATTTCTTCATACTGCTCTCCGATCTCCGGCACCGGATAAGCAATAATCGTAAAGCTTCTCTCATCTCCCGGAATATAGGTATTGACCATCTGGCTTTGCCGACTGTCAAACGAAAGCATGATTTCATTCTGCTTCTTGGTAAGCTTCAAAGCCTCACCCTTTGATTCCGGCGCAAATGGTTCTTCCCCGAAGACCTCCATGCAGGCCGGTCCCGCCAACTGCGCCGCCTGATCTTTCAAATGTTCATAAGCCGTCTGCATCACCTGTAATTTGCGTTCCGCAAATCTGCGGTCTAAGAACAATGCCTGATCATCCTTATGATCGTACTCATACTGCTTGTTGGCAACTCCTCCATAATATCCTACTTTTAAATGCTGACGCTTGGTAAGCACACTGACCCCGGAACGATAAATCACCGGCTCAAGCCCCATCTTTCGGAAATTTTCGATTGCCCGGCGGATCACCCGTTCAAATCCAAGGACATAACGAATATTGACCACCGATTTTTTAGACAGGTCTTTTCCGGTGTTGACAAACCCAATCCGGTATCCTTCCGTGTAAACATCCGCCATCTTCTGAATGGTTTCCTCAGAAAGTGAAGCCAGATGCCTGGATGTGCCCAACTCATTTTCACTGATATATTCTCCGAACTGATAGAGATACCGGACATCCGTAAGATCACTTTGCAAAATCAGATCAACTGCGAAGGATTCCAAAGGATCCAACTGCTCCCGAATCCGATCTGCCGTAAACACATCACAGTAATCGCTGGCATACCAGTACACCGTGTCTCTGACCGCACTTTCTTCCGGCACCTTTTCTCCTTCAAACTGATTATAAACCTCGATTAATAATTCAAACAGAATATCCAGATATTCCGTCTTTCCTTCAAATGTATAAACAATCGCTCCCCGAAGTTCTGTATAAAGAAAGCTCAATATCTGCCCATAGCCTTCGCCCAGCATACGAACAGCATAAGCCGGATTTGCATAACTGGTTTCATAAGCTTCGCCCAAAATATCCCGGTAAAGTCTCTCATTCCACGCTGCCAGCTCCTTCTGATCTGCCTGCTGGTAGCTCCCTTTTAGAAGCTGCGTTCTCAGTTCATCAATCATCTGTACAAACGCTGCCATCTGATGAAAATAATCCCTGTATTTCTCCGGCACCGTATTCTCACTTTGCATCACGCGGATTCTTTCCACCGCAAGTTCATATCTTTCTTCAATCATTTAAAACAGCCCCCTGATAAATAATGCTGCCAGCCCAGCTAAGAACACAGAATGTACTGCAATTCCTACTTTGCATGTAATATAATTTTTATCCCGCTCTTTTCTTCCTCTGATACCAAGTGACAGCCCCATCACGGATAACGCCAGGGTACCAAGTCCTGCAAATCCCATCAGAAGCCCCACTTCTCCTTTGCTGATATAAGAATGGATCATCATCAGAAGCAAAAGCAGAAAAACAACCACTGCATAGATACAGGAATACACTCCCTTTTTCGCATGCTTCAGCGGTGCTTGTCCGTACTTGGTACGAATCATTTTCTTTCTTCTCTTTTCACGCTCTTTGATCAGTGCTTTTGCTCTATCTTCTTCTGTTTTTGGTTTTCTTTTTATGATCATGTCGTCTCCTTACAGCCGCACACATGCTGAAAATCAAATATCCGACCAGTCCTCCAATTGTATTGAGAAGCAGGTCATCCACATCAAAGCTTCCCACTTTCGTAAGAAGCTGAAAAGTTTCTACACAAAGGCTCAATCCAAAACTGTAAAATACGGTAGAAAAGAAGCTTCTATATCTGCTTGCCATCGGCATAAAAAAACCAAACGGCACGAAAATCACCACATTCCCAAACAGATTTGTGAACATCGCGAACATTCCTACCTGATCCCGATACTCCCAAAATCTTCTGATTTCCTTAAAAAGTTCAAGATTATAATGGTATTCCTGCATTTCGCCGGTGCGTCCGTACCAGTCTGAAAAAATCAGAAAATATATGATAAAAATCACATACAGCACAAACAATATCTTACCAAGGATACGGATTCTTTTTCTTTTCTTTGCGTTCAATCATTCAGCACCCTTTCCCAATTTTAAGCTTCCTAAAAAGTCAGCCCCTTCTTTTCCTTCAGCAAGCGCGCACCACTAATAATGGTAAGCACTCCTGCCGCCACTCCGATTACGGATATTACAATCCCAACCGCAATATTGACTGCCCCTGCAAATGTCATGACTTTATATGCTTTTTCATTCATGTTACATCCTCCAGATTCTATTTCGCACCATACTGTTCATAATATGCGTCAATTGCTGCTTTTAATGTATCATCAATCACAACTTTTCCATTGCATTCTTTGTTATAGAGGCATTCTACAACTTCTTCCATCGTCACGATTGCAGCCGTCTCAAATCCATACAGTTCCTTCACTTCATCAAGCGCGCATTTTTCTCCACCTTTTCCTACTTCCATGCGGTTCAAAGACACCATCAGACCAACAATCTCTACATCTGCCGCATTTCTTACCTTCGGAACGGTCTCCTCCATGGATTTTCCGGATGTCGTCACATCTTCAATCATAATTACGCGGTCTCCGTCCTTAAGCTTGCTTCCCAAGAAGCTTCCCTTATCTGCACCGTGATCCTTTTCTTCTTTACGATCAGAACAATAGCGGATCTCTTTTCCATACAATTCACTATAAGCAATCGCCGTTACAACTCCAAGCGGAATCCCCTTGTATGCAGGTCCGAATAAAACATCAAAATCATCCCCGTAGGTGCTGTGAATTGCTTTCGCATAATATTCTCCCAATCTCTTTAACTGAGACCCTGTAACATATGCCCCTGCATTCATAAAGAACGGGGATTTTCTTCCACTCTTCAGTGTAAATTCCCCAAACTTAAGCACATCGCTTTCTACCATAAATTCAATAAATTCCTGTTTATAACTTTCCATATCTTAAAACCTCCATATTTTATCTTTTTATTGGATCTTTTTAACTTTAAAAAGCTCTTTTTAATCCTCTCAATCTTATCACAAATCTTAGGTTTGTTCCAATGCTTTTTTCATACTTCCGGCACTCCAAACATTTCAGCGCAGCTGTCGCTCCCTCGCAAGCTCCTTCATAAGACAAAAAGCAGCCGCAGGTGCATGTTCTATTTTCTGCACCCGCGACCGCTTTTCCCCGCTTTCTTCCAGCGTTTTATTTCTTGATTTTCTTTTTCCTATACATAATCAAAATGATCCGGTCCTTTAAACCAACTGCTTCGTCCCATATGGAAGATCAGCGCTAATACTGCGATTACAAGATATCCCACAGCAAACGGAGAGGTCGGATTAAATCCAAGCTGTGCACTATGAATAAAGCCAAAGCAAGCCAGTACATATCCTGCTACCGCAGTAATTGCCACCTTATCAAGCTTCTTATCGATAATAAATACTGTCATTGTTCCAAGCAAAATACCGATAATGATTGCTCCGCTCTTCACTCCCGGAACACCATTCCACATCACGCCTGCATCCTTGATCATCTGTGTGATCTCTGCATTGTATTCAGATAATCCAGAAGATGTAACCTCTGTATAATATCCAGCCAGTCCTACGGCACCTGTAATCTGTGTATAAAGATAGTCTGCAACCGGCGGAATCATCGCAATTCCAACTGCTGCGTAATGCTTCACTTCACAGTCTTTAAACGCCTGCGCCACCATAACGATCGCACACCACAAGAATGTTACCGCACAGACTGCCGGCGGAACCATATTACTTAAGAAAGTAAACAGTCCGAACAATCCGGCTGCACCAAGCACGATTCCAGATACAAGAGAATAGCCGATTCCGGCATTGGATTTTTTAAGTCCGGCATGTCCAAGCCATACGGTATTTGGCACGACACCTCCGCAAAGTGCAGAAATCATAGTACAGATTCCATCCGCAAACTGAGTCTCACGGACATTATAATTATCACCTGCCGCGTTCGCTGCTTCTACATTATCCATCGTTTCAATAAAGTTATAAATCTCAACAGGAATTACAATCGTCAAATAAGGAGCCACAATCGCAAATCCATCAATTAAGTGCTGGATACTGTTGACCGGATTCGGAATATAGAACCCGATTCCGCTGAAATCTACAGTTGTACGTCCCAGACAGAACGCATATATGATACCGCCAACGATCGCAACAACAAGCGGTGGAATCTTCTTCGGGAATAAATATCCTCCGAAAATACCTACCATTGCAACGAACAAAATCGGAAGACCTACCAACGGATCTCCAAACACATCAAACACACCCTGTGTTGCCATCCAGATAAAGCCAATTCCTGCAACTGTACCAAGAAGCGCTGCTCTTGGAAGCTTCTCTTTCATCCACGGTCCGATAAAACCACCGATAAATTCTACGGCGCCACCGATAAAACAGGCTGCCACCGCTGCTGACCATGCAAGCATTGGATCCTCTAACGCGTAATGAAGCGGCATAATCACTCCGTACAAAATTACGAACATCGCCGGAGTAGACACGCCGGACGGGAGCGCTGTTACATCCGCTCTTCCTTCTTTCTTAGAAAGTCTGCGTCCCATATATGCATAATAAACACCACTACACAACAAGCCAATGGACATTCCGGGGATGACATAACCGTACACAATCTTGTCCGGCCATCCAAGAACTCCTGATAAAGTTGCGATAACAATTAAATAGTTTACAATATTATTTGTAATGGAATAGCTCATTCCACCGATGTCCCCACGTCTGAACCATGGGACGATTGTCTTTTGTTTTTCCATCTCGCCTTCCTCACTCTTACTCTTCTTATTCTACTGATTTCCCTGATTTACTCTCGTTCGTTATTCGTTCGCCTCTACCGGAATAAATGAAAATGTTGTTACATCAAATAAGCCCATATCCGTAAGCTTTACTTCCGGAATCACTGCCAGCGACATAAAGCAAAGTGTCATCACCGGTTCTACATCTCCACAGATTCCAAGCTCTTCATATGCTTTTTCGTGGATATCGGTCAATTTCTGATCTACCCACTCTCCGCTTCTGTCACTCATAAGTCCACCGATCGGCATCGGCATGCTCTCGATCACTTGTCCTTCTTTTACAAGAACAATACCGCCTTCCTGCGCGATCAGGCTCTGTACTGCAAATTCCATCTCCTCATCATTGACACCAACCACAATGATATTGTGGGAGTCATGCGCAATCGACAACGCTACCGCACCGGACTTGATGCCGTATCCTTTCAGGAATCCGCAGGCAACATTTCCCGTTCCCTGATGTCTTTCCACCACGGCTACTTTTACAATATCTTCTTCTGGGTTACGTACAAATTCACCATTTTCATCCAGTGTAATTTCCGCAGTCGCCTTTCCAGTTACGACTCCACCAGGAAGAATCTGAATCACATTCACTTTATTAGACTTCAGATTCATTTTAAATTTCTCTTTGGAGAAATCTTTTACAATCACACTTCCCTTTACAGATGAAATATCATGCACCTGAATTTCCGGAAGATATTTTCCATCTTCTGCCACAAATTCACCATTGATCCATACTTTATCTACATGGAAATCTTTCAAATCATCAAGCAATACGATGTCTGCACGGTATCCTGGTGCAATTGCTCCGCGATCCTTTAATCCAAAGCATTCTGCCGCATTTAAGGTTGCCATGCGGATAGCCGTCACTGCGTCCAGACCTTCTTCTACACAGATTCTCAAGTGATTGTCAAGGTGACCTTCGTGAAGAATTGTCTTTGGCTGGCGGTCATCAGAACACAGAAGACATCTTCTGCTGTTTTCCGATGTTACGCCCTTCAAAAGCGGTCTTAAATTATGACATGCAGAACCCTGTCTAAGAAGAATATACATTCCTCTCTCAAGACGATCTTCCATCTCTTCTACAGTAGAACATTCATGGTCTGCTAAAATTCTTGCTGCCGCGTAAGCATTCAGATCATTTCCTACAATTCCAGGACCATGTCCGTCAATGATCTTTCCTTCTTCTTTGGCAACCATCAGCTTATCCAACACGCTGTCATCTGCTCCGATTACGCCTGGGAAATTCATAAATTCACCAAGACCTAAGATTCCGTCTCTCTTAATTGGTTCTTCCATTTCCGGCGCACCGATCACTGCTCCGGCATGTTCAAATGGTGTTGCCGGCACACAAGACGGAAGCACGTACTGAATATCAAGAGCTGTTCCCTTGGCAGCTTCCATCATATAATCAAGTCCTGTAATTCCACATACATTTACGATCTCATGCGGATCGGCAATAATTGTTGTTCCGCCATGCGGTACTAAGAGACGTCCGATTTCTTCCGGACTTACATAAGAAGATTCAATATGGATATGGCTGTCAATAAATCCAGGCGCCGCATAGCGTCCTTTTGCATCCACGACTTCTTTTCCTTCATAGTTACCGATTCCTGCAATCTGTCCTCCACTTACTGCAATATCGCCTTCTACAATTTTACCGGAAAATACATTGACTACTTTACAATTTTTGATGACCAGGTCAGCCGGAATTCTTCCGGCTGCCGTATCAATTAATTTTTTTAATTCTTCTTTTTTCATACTTTCTGTCCCTCTATTTCTCTACCACTTCAAGAACTGGATCAAAGGTTGTAAGCGCCACATAGTCTACCGGACCTGCATCTGTAATCGCATAATCCGGAATTGCTGTGATCGGCAGGAAGAACATGTACATCATTGGATCCGGAAGATCGGAACCAAGAGATCTTGCCGCCTGATCGATGAGCTTTTCGTGCGCTGCGATTTCTTCCGGCTCACGGTCACTTACGATTCCTCCTACTGGAAGTGGAAGAAATTCAAGAATTTCTCCGTCTGCAACGACAACCTGTCCACCGCCCTGTTCGATCAAATAATTTACCGCGATAGACATATCTTCTGCATTTACTCCCATTACAACCAAGTTGTTATCATCCGGAGCTGCGGAAGATGCCATTGCACCTTTTTTCAATTTCCATCCGGAACAGAACGCAAGAGATTTATTTCCGTTTCTTCCGAATCTTTCTAATACAGATACCATTGCCACATCCTGCTCGGTATCAGGAAGAACGATTCCATTTTCTACCTTCAGAACAACATCTCTTCTCTTACGAACGAATGGTCCTTTTACATCCATAGCCAGAACTTTTGCTTCGCCATTCTGGATAGAGGTCTTATATTCAAAATCTTCTTTTGTTGTTTTCTTACACTTCAGTTCCCCTTTCAGTACGGAACTTCTCTCCGGAGCCTGAAGATCATAAGTAAGCTTGTGGTCTTTTGCCACCATCTTACCGTTTGTCATAACTTCTTTTACTTCAAAGTTCTCAAGATCATCTACAAAAAGGATGTCTGCAATTCTTCCCGGACAGATGGATCCAACTTTATCATCAATGCGATATGCTTCTGCACTATTGATGGTTGCCATCTGGATTGCTGTCATTGGCTCAACACCAGCTTTGATTGCCAGACGCACCACATTATCAAGATGTCCTTTTTCCAACACATCTGTCGCTGTCACATCATCGGTACAGAAGCTGACGCGACGTGCGAATGCAGGATTTACCTCTGTCACTGCTTTGATATTTTCCTCAAGGAAATGTGTCACAGAAGATTCACGGATCAGCATATGCATTCCTTTTCTCATCTTCTCTACCACTTCCTCGTGATCATAACTCTCATGGTCCAGACGCACTCCGCCGCACAAGTAGCCGTTCAAATCATTTCCTCTTGCCATTGGCGCACATCCAAATACCGGAAGACGATTCTTATAAGCCTCTGCAATTGCTCCCAACGTATCTTCATCCTCTTCCTGCAGGAACTCTCTTACCGTCTCCCAAACACCGTAGCATTCCGGCCACTGCTGAACTTCTGCATGAACTTCCTTCGTAAAGTTAAATGCAACTGTTGACTGCGGAATGGTATATGGTGTCTTATAAGGCGCTCCCCAGAACACTTTCAGCGGGCTCTTCTTTACTTCTTCCTGTACCTCTTTTAATCCTTCCAAACCGGATACGGAAATATATTCGTCAAGTCCTGAGATCATACTTGTGGTTCCTCTTGGAACAACCGCTTTTGCATAACTTGTAATACTGAGCTTACTGCATTCGCTGTGGATATGTCCGTCGATCATACCTGGGGTTAAATACATCCCTTTCGCGTCAATGATCTCTGTCTCTGGTCCAACATAAGCTTCCACATCGCCAACTGCTGCGATCATATCCTTGTAAATCGCAATATCCGCCGGATAAATCTCACTGGACATAACATTTACAAGCTGTCCTCCCTTGATCACTTTGTCAGCCGGGATCTTACCTCGACCTGCACGGATCATTTCCTTTAAGTTCTCTACTGATGTTCTTTCCATTTTCGTAATCCTCCTTAACATTGTCTCTCTTGCAACAAAAAAGATACATCGGCCAAAGGCTAAACAGGTTTCCCGTCCTGCAAATGTATCTTGAAGAATTTTGAAATATTCAGTTGTATTATCTCGTTAGATTTATCATAGCATATTGATCTGCAAATGAAAATCTCTTACCCCATTACATTTTTGCATATCCATTCATAAGTTATACTTATAAAGGGAAGAGCACCTATTTCAATAAGTGCTCTTCCCTTTATATTTCATTATATTTCATTATACTTCCATATTGTATCGCAGATAATTTGATCACAATTAATCGACCAGTCCGACCATATCGGCAACCGTCTCAAATCCGTATTTTTTCATATACGCTTCAATTCCATCCACAATCTCCATCGTCACAGCCGGATTGTGGAAGTTAGCTGTTCCTACAGACACCGCACTGGCTCCTGCCAGAATCATCTCAATCGCATCTTCTGCACTGGCAACTCCACCCATTCCGATAATCGGAACCTTCACCGCATGCGCTACCTGATAAACCATACGCACCGCAATCGGATGAATGGCTGGACCAGATACACCTCCGGTCTTATTCGCCAATACGAACTGTCTCCGGTTCACATCAATCTTCATTCCAGTCAGTGTGTTGATCAGAGAGACCGCATCTGCGCCACCGGCTTCTACAGCCTTTGCCATCTCTGAAATATCTGTCACATTGGGACTCAACTTCATAATCACCGGCTGCTTCGCATACTTCTTCACAGCCTTTGTAATCTCTTCCGCCGCTTTCGGATTCTGTCCAAATGCGATTCCGCCTTCCTTAACGTTCGGACAGGAAATATTGATTTCCAGCATATCCACATCCTCATCTGCCAGACGTTCCACCACTTCACAGTAATCTTCTGTTGATTTTCCACATACGTTCACGATAATGCGAGTATCGTATTCTTTCAAAAACGGAATGTCCCGCTGACAGAACAGATCCATACCCGGATTCTGCAGCCCCACTGCATTCATCATTCCTCCATAGACTTCCGCCACTCGAGGAGTAGGATTGCCCGGCCACGGAATATTGGCAACACCTTTTGTCGTCACAGCTCCCAACCGGTTTAAATCTACATAATCCGCAAATTCAGCGCCGGAGCCAAAGGTTCCAGATGCTACTGTTACCGGATTTTTCCATTCCACTCCCGCGATATTTACCTTCATATTCATCAGATCTCCACCTCCGTAGACAGGAATACCGGACCATCTTTGCAGATCCGCTTGTTATTCACATTGCTGTGATGATCCTTCTCCTTCGACTTGCAGACGCAGGCAAGGCAAGCTCCGATTCCGCATGCCATTCTCTCTTCCAAAGAAATATAACATTCTATGTTCTGTTCTTCTGCATACTGCTTGATTGCCCGAAGCATCGGGGTCGGACCACATGCGTAAATGATGTCAGCCTCAAGACCATTTTCCCGAATCGCATCCATAACATTTCCTTTTGTTCCCACACTTCCATCTTCGGTAGAAATATAAAGCGTCCCGTTCTGCTCAAATTCTTCCTTCAAAAAGGTCTGCTGATCGCGGTAACCCGCCAGAATCTGCTTTTCTTCACACTCCAGCTGTTTTGCCAACTCCAAAATTGGCGGCACACCAATTCCACCGCCCATCAAAAACACTTTTTTCCCTGCTGCTCTTTCCAACGGAAAACCATTTCCAAGAGGTCCGATAACCGGAATGGTATCTCCCGCTTTCATCTGTGAAAAACTTTCTGTTCCTGTGTGCTCTCCTGTCACGCGGTATACCACGCAAAGGCTGCCATTTTCTGCATCGATCTCACAGATGCTGATCGGACGCGGAAGAAGCTTTGTTCCATCGTTCGTATACAAAGACAGGAACTGTCCCGGCTTTGCCGCCCTGGACGCTTCCGTCCGAATCCACATACTGTATATTCCATCTGCAAGCTGTTCTTGAGATATCACCACAGCCTGTTCTTTCTTCTTTTCTTCCATCCTTGTTCCTTCTTCCCTTTTCTATTTCTGTTCCAGACTTTCCCGAATATCAGCAATCATATCCTCTACTGCTGCTCTGGAGGCATCCCCAAAGTTTTCTTCTCCATATTTTGCGTATGCTTCCTGCTTATAAGCCGCGATAATTCCACGGGAAGAATTAATGATTGCACCCAATCCGTCTTCATTGAAGAAGTGAACCAGATCTTTGCCTTTCCCGCCCTGGGCTCCATATCCCGGAACCAGAATATAGGATTTCGGCATTACTTTACGTAGTACTTTTCCCATCTCAGGATAGGTTGCTCCCACAACAGCTCCTACATAACTGTACTCATCGCCCATATGCTCGCTTCCCCATTCTGCAACTTTCTCTCCTACCAACTCATAGAGCGGTCTTCCATCGATCAGTCTGTCCTGGAATTCACCACTGGAAGGATTGGATGTTTTCACCAAAATAAAGAGGCCTTTCTTTTCTTCCTTACATACATCTACGAATGGTTTCACACCGTCAGAGCCCAGATACGGGTTAACCGTCACAAAATCTTCATCAAACGGTACATATGTCTTAGATCCAACCTGTACACGTCCCACATGACCTACTGCATACGCCGCAGAAGTAGAGCCAATGTCTCCTCTCTTAATATCTCCAATAACTACCAACCCTTTTTCTTTACAATAATCAACCGTCTTCTTAAAAGCGGCAAGTCCCGGAATTCCAAACTGCTCATACATAGCGATCTGTGGTTTCACAGCCGGAATCAGATCATATGTCTTATCTACGATCTCTTTATTGAATTGCCAGATTGCTTCTGCCGCGCCTTCTAAAGTCTCTCCGTATTCCGCAAAAGCTTTGTCCTGTACATGCTTTGGAATATAGTTTAACATTGGATCCAGTCCAACCACGATTGGCGCTCCTGTCTTTTTAATATTGGCTACTAATTTGTTAATCACTTTTCGTTCCTCCTTATTTCTCGTATACAACTTTTCCATCTACCAGCGTGAACCGTACTTCTCCTGTTACGGTTCTTCCGTGAAACGGTGTATTTTTTCCTTTGGATACAAACGTATTCTTATCAATGGCGTAGGTTGGATTCGGGTCAAAAATCACCAAATCTGCCTTCTTCCCTTCTGCTACAGCTCCTTTGTCCGAAAGTCCCAGAATCTGCGCCGGATTGTAACTCATCTTCTCTGCCATCTGCATCACAGACAAAATTCCCGTCTTCACAAGCTCCGTATAGGTCAGCGCCGCGGATGTCTCAAGACCCACAATTCCAAATGCCGCCTTCGCCATAGATCGGTTCTTCTCTTCTTCTGAATGAGGTGCATGGTCTGTGGAAATGACATCCATCGTTCCATCTGCCAGCCCACGCCTCAACACTTCCACATCTTTCTTCCCTCGAAGCGGTGGATTCATCTTGTAATTACCGTCATCTTCCAAGATATCGTCTGCCGTCAGAATGAAATGGTGCGGACACACCTCTCCTGTTACCGGAAGGCCTTCTTCTTTGGCAAGACGAATCATCTCTACACTGTCCGCTGTAGAGCAATGACAGAGATGGAGCCGCACTCCCGTCTCTTTTGCCAGCAGAATATCTCTTGCTACGATCACATCTTCTACTGAATTCGTAATTCCTTTTAGTCCCAGACGCACAGCGTTCTCATCGGCATTCATCACACCGCCCTCTACCATGGTAATATCCTCACAGTGGGCAAACACCGAGATTCCTTTCTCTTTCGCGATCTTCATCGCCTTGCGATAAAGAGAGGCATTCATCACCGACTTTCCGTCCTCGCTAATGGCATGGCATCCCGCTTCTGCCATCCCTGCAATATCGGCCAGTTCCTGACCTGCCTGATCTTTCGTAACCGCGCCGATTTGTATCACATGAGCAGGAGACTCTTCCTCCGCCCTCTTGTGAACCTCTGCCACCTTCTGCCCGTCATCCATAACCGGCTTTGTATTTGGCATGGCGCACACCGTTGTAACACCGCCTTTTACCGCAGCCATTCCACCCGTCTGAAGGGTCTCTTTATATTCCAGTCCCGGATCTCTCAAATGTACATGGAGATCAATAAATCCTGGCATCACATAGCAACCTTCCGCGTCCAGCACACGGTCTGCAGTCTCGTCAATCTGTTCTGCCACGCGCACGATTCTGTCCTCTTCCACCAGCACGTCAAAGCGTCCTTCCGTTTTGGAGGACGGATCTACTACCTGTCCATTACGGATTAATATTCTCATATTCTCTATCCTTTCCTTAAACATCACAGTTTGTAATTTATTTTATCACAAGGCATGATAAAAGGGAATGCCTGTTTTGCATTCCCCTTTTGATTCCTCTTTGTTGTGATTTTATTTCGTTATTTTTTCTTTTACAACCTCAACAGCCCGGTTCAGCTGATTGTCTGCCGTTGGATCTTCCAAATTCGCTTCATATTCCACTTCTACATCTGGAACGATTCCTTTTCCGTCAATACTTCTCTCCTTCGCTGTAAAATATTCCGCAACTGTAAGCTTTAAGGACGTGCCGTCTTTCAAATCGAAAACCTGCTGAACTACGCCCTTTCCATAGGTCGTCGTTCCCACAATCTCGCCAATTCCATAATCCTGAATGGCTCCTGCATAAATCTCAGATGCGCTTGCGCTATTGCCATTCGTCAGCACAGCCATCGGTTTTTCAAACTTATGCTCCTCATCCGAATCAATCTGTTCCTTATGCCCACCTTTATCTTCGGTAAACACAATCGGTCCCTTTGGAAGCATCAGATCCAGCATATCACACACGGTCATCAAATTGCCTCCCGGATTATTCCGAAGGTCTACAACCAGACCTTTCATTCCCTGGGCTTCCAGATCTTCCAACGCCTTCTTATACTGCTCGTAAGTCACTGTGTCGAATTCAGATATCGCAATATAGCCGATCTGATCAGCCATCATCCGGTAATCAACGGTCTGCGCTTCTACCTTGTCACGGGTAACCACTGCCGTAATCTCCTCTGCTGTCTCACCCCGAAGCACCGTTAATTCCACCTTGGTTCCTTTTTCTCCCTTAATTTTAGAAACAACCTCGGAGAGATCTTTCCCAGTCACTTCCTCGCCTTCTACCTTGTAAAGGATATCATTATCCCGAAATCCCGCCTTCATTGCCGGCGAATCTTCATATACCTGAACCATTGTAATCGCTCCCGTCTCCCGATCCTGGCTCATAAGCACTCCAATTCCCTCAAATTCTCCGGAAGACGTCTCATACATTTCTTTCGTCTCCTCTTTATCGTAGTAAGCAGAATAAGGATCTTGAAGTCCTGCAATATAACCCTTGTAAATGCCTTCTGTCAGCTCCTCTTCATCCACCTTATGGATATAACTTTCATCAATCAA
This sequence comes from Dorea sp. ICN-14282, assembly GCF_037890115.1. Classification (NCBI taxonomy): domain Bacteria; kingdom Bacillati; phylum Bacillota; class Clostridia; order Lachnospirales; family Lachnospiraceae; genus Dorea; species Dorea sp. ICN-14282. Next base: position 26,152 of record NZ_JBBKBH010000003.1, read on the forward strand.
GGATTCCAGTTCACCCAGCTTTTGCTCCACCGCTTCTGCCGGATTCTTTCTTCTGCCATTATTCAATTTTCCACCGCAAAATACTAATCCTGCCGCTAATAACATAGCGAGGGCGCCACAAAGCGCCCCCTGCAAAAAACTTTTCTTTTTCATTCTATAAAGTCCTGTTCTGTTTTCCGTCTTCCTACAAGAAATTTCTCGGATTTACCGGTGTTCCGTTCTGCATTACCTGAAAATGCAGATGAGGTCCGGATGAATTTCCCGTATTTCCTACCGTTGCAATATTATCTCCTTTGCTGACTGTCTGACCTGCCCGCACAAACATCTGATTGGTATGCATATAATAGGTTTGCAGTCCGCCGCCGTGATCAATAATCACAAGATTTCCAGCATTACCGCTATAACTTGCCTGAAGCACACGTCCAGAATCCGCTGCATAGATTGGAGTTCCTGTTCCTGCCGCAAAATCCATTCCCTTATGGTTGGAACTTGCTCCCGGAATCGGTCTCGGTCTCCATCCAAATTCACTGGAAATATAAGTATAGCCCGGACACGGATGTGCAAAACGTCCATTTCCCGATATCAAAGAACCGCCTGCATTTGGAGAATATCCATTATTTGCCTCGTTCTGCTTTCTCGCTGCCGTTGCTGCTGCTTCTTCCAGCTCAGCAAGTGTCGCCTTAGCGTCACCAAGCTTGGTGTCCAGTTCACTGATTTCTGCATCTTTGCCGCTGATCGTACTCTCTACCTCGGTCTGCTTTGCAATCAGATCATTCTGCATCACTTCCAGATCATCGTATTCTTCCTGCAGCTCTTTCTCCTGCTTCTCCACAGTTTCTACCACTTCCTGGAACTCTGTCAGCATATCTCTGTCATATTCCGAAATGGTTGTAATATATTCGGCATTATTTAAGAAATCACCAATTGACTGGGATGCACAGAGGATCTCAATAAACTGTGTATTCCCATTTTCATACATGTACTGGATTCTCTTCTTCATGCTGTCATACTGATTGCTTTCATCAATCTTTGCTTCAATCAGTTCTTCTTCCTTGGCAGTAATCTCTTCTTCCATATCCTCAATCTTGGTCTTGGTCTCCTCCATATCGGAAATGATATCCGCCAGCTGCGTTGTTAGAGATTCTTTTTCTGCCTCCGCTGCTTTCTTCTGATTTTCAAGTTCTTCTGCCTTCTTTTTTGCCTCGTCAATTCCTGCCGCTTCCACCTGAGCCGCCATTCCAAAGCAAAGCGTCGTCGCGAGAAGGAGACTGACAATTTTCTTCTTACCTTTCATATGTATCCCCCTTGGCATTGATACCTCTTATCAAATCATTCTACCTTGTCTGCTATACTTTCAGATGCTTGCGGATCGTAAAGAAACTTCCTACAAAACCAATTCCAACTCCCAATGCAATTCCAACTGGAAGTAACGTACGGTAAACGTGTGCCACCGGAAGGAAATCTATAATATTGTTCAGCAGACTGAACCGAGTCATTACATAAGCCACCGCTTTGTCATACATAAAATACAGAAGTACCAGCGGGATCAGCGCTCCTATCACACCGATCAAGAGACCTTCAATAACAAACGGCGCCCTGACGAATCCGTCCTTCGCTCCAATATACTTCATAATTGCAATCTCTTCTCGTCTGACCGTGATACCCATGGTAACCGTATTACTGATCAGGAAGATAGAAACTGCTAAAAGGATTGCAATAATCGCAATGGAGATATATCCTACCAGCTTATTCACACTGGTCAGCGTCTTTGCCACAACATCAGACTTATTTACCTTACGCACGCCATCTAACGTCTCCGCGTAAGAAACAACGTCTTTCTGTTTGGACACATCCGCCATGTAAACCTCATAGTTATCAGAATTGGCAAGTGGATTATCGTTCTTAAATCCTTCTGCCAGTTCTCCTGACTCTCCAAAGTAATCATCTTTGAATTTATCCCAGGCTTCATCTGCACTGACATATTTTACTTCCAGAACACCTTCCGCCTTCTCAAGCTTTTCGCCGATGTCCTCCTTTTCGCTCTCAGTTGCATCATCATCGAAGAATACGGTAATCGCAACCCCTTCTTCTGCTTTTTCCACAATATAGTTAAAGTTCATTACAATAGCGTAGAACAATCCAAACAGGAAGATACAAGCTGCCATCGTCGCAACAGACGCAATGGAAAACATCTTGTTTCTTCCGATGTTCTTCACCCCTTGTTTCATCGAATATCCGACTGTACTAATTCTCATTATTATACCCACCTTTTTTCTCGTCGCTTACAATGACTCCCTTTTTCATCGTAATTACACGCTTCTTCATCTCGTTTACAATTTCCTGATTATGCGTAACAACCAGTACCGTTGTTCCTCTTTCATTCGCCTCTTCCAACAGTTTCATAATCTCCCATGAATTGGTCGGATCCAGGTTACCGGTAGGTTCATCTGCCAACAGAATAGCCGGTTCATTAACGATCGCACGCGCAATGGCAACTCTCTGCTGCTCACCTCCCGAGAGCTCTTTCGGGAAGGATTTGTACTTCTGCGCAAGTCCTACCAGTGACAGTGCTGCCGGTACTTTCTGCTTAATAATACGAGTTGGCGTCTCCGTTACTCGCTGTGCAAACGCAATATTTTCATAAATGTTTCTGTCTTTCAGAAGACGGAAATCCTGGAACACAACTCCGATTCCTCTTCGGTACATCGGAATCTTTCTATGCTTCAGTCTCGCCAGATTCTGTCCATTTACTACAATACTTCCAGACGTAGGTTCCAGCTCTTTCATCATCAGACGAATCAGAGTTGACTTTCCTGACCCACTGTCTCCTACGATAAATACAAACTCTCCCTGTTCAATCTTTAAATTGATTCCATTCAGAGCTGCAACCCCTTTTGAGTACTCTTTCGTTACTTCTTTTAATTCAATCATATTCTCCTCCTGATCCTTAATACTCCAGCGTCTCCATATACTTCATATACTTCACTACCATCAGTGCAATCTTAAAAGTAATGGCATCCTCAAACACGCGCAGATCAAGCCCCGTGCTCTTCTGAAGCTTATCCAGCCGGTATACCAGCGTATTCCGGTGAATGTATAACTGTCTTGACGTCTCTGATACGTTCAGATTGTTTTCAAAGAATTTATTGATCGTCGTCAGCGTCTCTTCATCAAAGTCATCCGGCGACTTTCCTTCAAAAATCTCACGTATAAACATCTTGCAAAGCGGAATCGGCAGCTGATAAATCAATCGTCCAATTCCCAAAGCACTGTACGCAATCACATTCCTCTCCCCAAAGAATATCTTGCCGACATCCAATGCAAGCTTTGCCTCCTTGTAGGATTTGGACACTTCTTTGATATCACCTACAATGGTTCCATAAGCAATCAGTACATCCTCTTCTCCGTCATCCTTCAAAAGTGTGTACATATTCTGAGCGATCTTCTCAAGCTCCACATGCCCGTCTGTCGGTTCCAGTTCTTTTACTACAATAATGTTTTTCTCATCTACCGCTGTCACAAAATCTCTTGCACGGTTTCCAAGAAGCGTACGCACATTGTCAAGGGCATTGCTGTCCTTCTCGTGCTTCGTTTCAATAATAAAGATAACACGTCTTACTTCTGTGTCAATATGTAATTTTTTGGCGCGGTTATAAATGTCCACCAGAAGCAGGTTATCAAGCAAAAGATTTTTAATAAAGTTGTCTTTGTCAAACCGTTCTTTATATGCGACCAGCAGATTCTGAATCTGAAATGCCGCGATCTTGCCTACCATGTAGACATCATCGCTTCCGCCATTTGCCAAAAGAATATATTCCAGCTGATGCTCATCAAAAATCTTAAAGAACTGATATCCCTGAACAACCTGACTGTCTGCCGGGGACTCCACAAAGGAGACAATCTCGTCTTCGTAGTTCTCCTGTTCCGCAAATGTACTTGCCAGAGATCTCCCGTCCGTGTCCATAACACAGAAATCAATCCGCGTAATTCCTTTCAATCCTTCAATTGTATTTTGAAGTATTTGATTAGATATCATATTCCATCTCCTCCACTCGTTTCAATATGCATTTTCCACAACAAATTTATCATCGATGCAGACAAATCGCATACTACCAATCCCTATATTAATATATATAAACAAAAAAATAAAGAGGAAATTACGTATTTTTGTTAATTTCCTCAGGTTATTTCGTCTTTTCCCGTTTTTTCGTGCTATACATAGTGACGAAATATATTTCTTATTTTTTTCTTATCTCTTGCTTTTTTCTACTTCTTTTTTCAAAATATACTTTGTTACAAACCGAGCAATTCTTCCCTCTCCAAAGCCTCTGCGCCTCACTGAAAGAATCCCCGGCCCCATTCCAAGCCATACTTCAGCATCCAGCCGGCTTCGATTCCGAATAATGAACTCCTGCTCCAAGGGCGCCGGAAGGGATGCAAACACACAATCTGCCTCTCCTCCGTTAATCGCGTTCACCAACATATCATCCGCCCGGTCTTCTGCTGAAACCTTCGCAAGACCTGCAACCTGAATCCCGCTGTAATTCTTCTGAAGATAATCATAGAACTGCTGTCCTTCTTCTTCCGAACCAACCAAAAGATAAACCCTCTTATGATTCTTATGAAGATAACGCAAAAACATCTTCAGAAAGACCTGCCCTTCCGTCTCTTGCAGATACTTCCGGTCCGTCACCTCTGCTGCTTCCAGAATCATCTTATCCCCGGCCAGCACCAGATCAAACTGACTGATCCCCTCTTTTAGCTCCTGCGCTTCGTTGATTCGCATCAGCCCTTCTGCCGTCACCATCTCGATCACACTAACCGGCATGGATCCCAAATACCCGATCGCCGCCTTCATTGCCTCTTTTGCCGGACATTTATTTATTTCTATATCAAATACATTCATCTTACTGTCCATCACTTCACCTGCTAATTCCTATTGCCAGTTTTTCGATTATAGCAAATGGGGCATGTCTTTTCAAGCTTTCTTGGTAATTGTTCACACTTATTAATATTCTTAATAATTTTGTTACTTTTGAACTTCTTTTTGTGCTTTTCGTTTCTTTGTCATCAGACCGCCAATTCTTCCGGTCTCTTTTGACGACAAGGATTTCCATCCCTGTTCCATCACCCGATCCAGAAGTCCCAATTCTTCTGCAATCTCATATTTCAATTTCTCTTCCTTCGGTAAATTCGCCAGATCCACTGGCTGTTTCTTTTTTCCTGCCATAACAAATACCCCTTTCCTGTTTTCTAAAGTATTGACTCAGGAAAGGGGTATTATTCATTTTTTCTTTATTTTCTATTCTTGGGCTTCAAACTGCACAGTTACCGTTCCCATTCCGCACTCAATTCCAAATTCTCTTCCCGTATGATTCAGAATCTCCTGTTCCAATCCAACTCCGGAATAATGTTCTTCTCCAAGCAGCACGGTTCCAGCTCCACACTCGATCTCATAATCATAGGATTCTTTTTGATCCGATGCAGTATAGTTGATCTCACCTGTTCCACAACTTAGACTAACTTCCTGGCGTGCCGTTCCTGACGCTGCCAGCGTACCCGTACCACAGTCCATTTCCACCTCATTTACTTCAAAACCATTCACATCTGCCTCCCCAGCTCCAATGTCTACCGACAGACTGTTAGAATGAATATCTTCTATATATAAGGCTCCCACTCCTATGGACACAGAAATCTCATTTAATAGACGATCGTATGGCACATAGAACGTGATCTCTCCCAAATGTCCCAGGTTCTTTAATTTCGCCGATTTCTTTTGAGAACTTATCATCAGTTCGCTTCCCTCCCGGCTGCAGAAAAGTCCCAGTTCTTGCGGAACATCATGCGTCTCAACTCTTACGTGATTTTCTTTGGATGGCTGAATATGAACCTCTGCTCCATAGATATCAATCTCCAGCTCCTGTACTCCTTCATATATTTCTTCTCCGTCTGCTGCCAGTACGTCCCGGCCTCCCTGCCAATGGTGGTCTTCGTCATCCCCGTCGCCGATTTCGTCTAAATCATCCAGCCAATCATCCTGGAATAGTCTGATTCCATGTCCATCGTCATTCCAAATCCCGATTCCATTGGGGAACCGATAGCGAAGCGACGCTGCCGATACCCCCATTGCCAAAGCTACAACACAGCACGCAACACCGATTCCTGCCGTCACGCCACATACAATCCAGAAATTTCTCCAGCGTTTCTTCATATTATGCCACCTTCTTTCTATTCTTCACCTTATTCCACATTTTCGTAATCCATCTGCCTGCTGCCGGAAATGCAATCATGCAAAGCTTTACCAAAAGTACACTTGCGATGACTCCGCACACCCCTGCGATCAGTCCTCCGCCAATCAACGCAAGTCCCACCGCCGGTTCTGCGATCAAAAGTGCAATTCCTGAAACAACTGCCAACACACCTGAAACCACAACAAGAACCGCTGTTAAAATCACGGAAAATACGGTTGCAATGATTCCGGCAAGTAATCCCAATACTCCGCCGCCGATCCCCAAAAGGAGGGGAAGCCCAAATATTACCACCAGTACAATCAGTACGATCTTCCAGATATGATTGCTCTGTTCCTGCGTTCCGACGTTCTGTGTCCCATTATTCTGCGCTCCGGCATCCTGTGCTCCGGTATGATTCGCTCCAGTGTTCTGTGTCCCACCACTTGCTATCTCTGTCTGAATGCCAAGATCTTTTTTTATATTCTCTGCCACCTTCTCCGGACTTCCAAGCTCCTTCACAACATCCTTTTCTTCCTCGCCTGCATCGTCAAAATAGTCATTATAATACTGCATAGCTTCCTTACGCTCTTCCACTGGTACATCCTGCAAAAGTGCCGCCAGTTCTGTCATAAATTCAATCCGATTCATGCAATAACACCTCCCTCAAATAGATTACTGATCTTTAACGAATATTCTTTCCATTCTGTCCGATAAATCTCTAACTGATCTCTTCCTCTTTCTGTCACCTTGTAATAACGACGGTTCCTTCCATCAAACTGCCTGTCATATACTACCAGGCATCCATCCTTCTGCAGTCTTCTAAGAACCGGATACAGTGTAGACTCTGACACGTCTATGGCTCCCCTTACGTCCTGCGTAATTTTATATCCGTAAGTCCCTTCCGCTTCCCGTGACACAACCGCCAGGACAATCGCATCCAAAAGTGCAGCTCCGGTGTTAAATACCATATTCTCACTCCTTTTCTTTGGACTTTTAGTTTTGCAATATTGTTTTGTTGTATATATTATATGTCGTATAATATAGTTTGTCAACATATATTATAAAAAGAGTGTAGTAAGAAAGAATCTGACATACATTTGATGCCATCCTTTCCTATCACACTCTTTTTAAAAATCTTATTTTATAGTTTTTCTCCTTTACGGCAGTTTAATCTCCTGCTGAAGGGTAAAAGAATAAATCCATTTCTCTTTCACTCGTTTTCCGGTAATCTGCTCCAGTGCTTTTCCATAATAATCCAGCTGTCCATGGTATCTCTCCACCAGCTCTTCTGCCCTGTACACCCGATCCGTCTTATAATCCAAAACCACCAGTCCATCCGCTTCCTCAAAGTAGACGTCGATGATTCCCTGTACCAGAAGCAATTCCCCTTCCTGTTCGTCTGGATAAACGTCCGACGCATCTACACCCAGTACAAAGGGTTGTTCCTTCCAAAGCTTTCCGCTCCTTGCCGCTTCTTTCATCCGAAGTCCTAAATCGCAGGATAAAAATGTAAGAATATCCTTTGTCTGAATACACTCTTTCATTTCCTGTGTCATCCGTCCTTCCACGATGAATCTGGCGGCTACTTTCGCAAGCTTCGATCCATCATAATCATCCGCAAAATTCAAAAGCTCCATCAGGCGGTGGTACGCTGTACCCCTTAATGCTCCGGTCAATTTCTCTTCTTTTTTCAAAAACTTCGGAATCAAAGGCGCCACCTCTGGTTCCCCGTAAAGTGCTTCTATGTCTTCTCCCAGAGCCTCTTCTTTCTCCATAAAGTAAATCTGCTTCTTTAACTCTGACACGGTAAACTTAAGCTTGCGGCCACTTTCAGACGCATAGGGATACCGATATCCAAACTGTTCTGTGACCCCGGATAAGCCATCCCCCGTCTTTTGTCCACACTGCTTATACTCTTCCATCCTCTCCCATGTCTCGAAAGCTGCTCGCGTCACTTTCTTCACCGAACGTTCTTTTATCTCGCCTTCCACAACATCAAGAATTGTCCAATATTTTCTGCAAATTGGGATGTGTTCATCGATTCTTGCAAGAGCCGGAAGAATCCAGTCCCAGAAAGTAGATGCCTTGCTGAGTCTGCCAAATCCAAGCTCTATCTGCTGCCGGCTTCTGAGCATACAAACCGCTTCTTCCTGCTTCACAGGATCCGTCATTGTTCCCGTCAGGATCAGCTTTTCTTTCGCACGCGTCAGCGCTACATAGAGCACCCTAAGCTCCTCTCCCAGACTATCCAACACTTCTTCTTTCTGAATCATTTTCTTAATTAGGCTCGGTCTCTTTGTCCGCTCTTTCAGATTCACGGCATCCAACCCGATTCCAAGTCCTGCATGGATTACCACACTGCTCCTTGCGTCCGTCATATTGAACCGCTTGCCAAGTCCGGCTACAAACACCACCGGAAACTCCAAACCCTTACTTTTATGAATCGTCATAATCCGAACCGTATCCGACTGCTCATCTTCCATATTCGCCTCGCCATAATCCACATTATATTTCTGCAGCTGCTCAATATACCGAACAAAATGAAACAATCCTTTATAACTCGTGGACTCGTAGCTTCTCGCCTTCTCCATCAGCATTTCTAAGTTCGCTCTTCTCTGCTCTCCTCCCGGCAGCGCATAAACATAATCTCCGTATCCTGTCTCTGTCAAAATTTTCCAAAGCAGCTCGTGCATCGGTGTATACGGAACCATCCTCTGGTAATGATTCAGCGTCTCGAAAAAGTGACGAAGCTTCTCCACAATCACCGGATTCGGCTGTTCTTCATCCTCCGCCTTTGGAGAAAGATATTCTATTACCGCCTCAAAAAACGGCTTCTTAGGGCTGGCACTTCTAATTGCGGCAAGTTCTGTTTCTGTCACTTTACCAAACGGGGATACAAGCGCTGCCGCCAGCGGAATATCCTGGCACCGATTATCTAAAATCCGCAGATAATCCAGGACAACCCCGACTTCCCATGCATCAAAATAGCCTTCTTTCGTTCCTGCGTAGGCTGGAATTCCTTCCCGATTTAACACCTCAGCAAATACATCTGCTATCCCCTGCACGCTTCGCGTCAGGATGACGATATCCCGGTACCTCACCGGTCGGAAACCGCCTGTTTCCTTATCTACTACCTGGAAGCTGGAAAGAAGCTCTTTGATTCGTCTTGCAATCACTCTGGCTTCCAGTTCTCGCTCCGAGATTTTGCCCGCCTCATACTCTTCCATCCTGCTGTCTATCATCAGCACTTCCGTCTCCTGATCTTCCCCTTCCGGATAGCCGGCTCCTACATAAAGCGCTGCCTGATCATCATAAGTAATCCCGCCAAGACTCTGCGTCATCAACTGCCGAAAAAGATAGTTGACGCTTTCAAGCACCTGACTTCGGCTTCTGAAATTCTTATGAAGATCAATCCTCTGCATCCGGCTGTCATCGGTACTGTAGGTACGAAACTTTTCCATGAACAGTTCCGGTCTTGACAGGCGGAACCGATAAATGCTCTGCTTGACATCTCCGACCATAAATATATTATACTGCCCCTGATACACTCTGGAGATACTGGTCAGAATCGTCTCCTGAATCAGGTTGCTGTCCTGGTACTCATCGATCATAATCTCCTGGAACTGCTCCTGATATTCCACTGCAATCTCTGACGGTTTCCAGCCGTCTTCTGTCTTACTAGCCAGAATTTGAAGGGCATACTGTTCCATATCTGAGAAATCAATCAGATTGCGGGCGCGTTTTTTTTCTTCAAAGGCTGTTTGGAAGTGAATCACCAATTCCTTCAATTCTTCTATGGCAGGCTGGCACCGCGAAAGATCTGCCAGAATCTCTTCCGGGCTTTGAGAAAAATACTGATTCCCCAAATCCTTGATCATTTTTCGCAGTTCGTCCCGAATGGACTTCACCTGAGAAATCTTCTCCTCAGACACAGTCTCATCCTTGTTGATAGCCAAACGCACCAGTTTTGCCTTAGACACCTTCTGGCAAAGCTCTCCAAAACTGGTTTCTTCTTCCAGTTCTTCCAAAAGTGCAAGATCTTTCCTTAGCGTTCCTTCGTAAGCCGCCGGTCCATCAGCCTCCAGACAAATGGCGATTCCCTGTTCCATCAGCTCTTTTAAATCTGCCAAGTACTTTTTCACATTTTCCATGGCAATTTTTACATATCGATTTTCTTCCAGCTCCTTCTCATCCCTGATTCTGTAAGCTTCCACACATTCTTCTAGCCAGTTGTCTGCATCCGGATAACTTCTGGAGATCTCATAGATTTTCAAGATCAGCTCTTCTAACTTCTTATCGCTCTTCCCTGCTCCGTAGGCCGATGCGAAATCAAGAAACCGCTGCTCTCCTTCCTGGTACTTTTCTTCCAGCACAGTTTCCAGCACATCGTGGCGCAGAAGCTTTAACTCTCCTTCCTCACCAACCCGAAATCCCGGATCCAGATCGATAGCAGGGAAATGATCCCGGATTACCGACAAGCAGAAACTATGTATCGTTGTAATACGTGCATTGTGAATCAGTGTCGCCTGCTGTTTCAGATGTTCATTCTCCGGGTAAGCCTCCAGCGCCTTTTCGATCGCCACACGGATTCGTTCTTTCATCTCCGCTGCCGCCGCTTCTGTAAAGGTCACAATCAGCAGGCGATCCACATCCACCGGAGTAGGATCCTTCGTCAGCATCGTGATAATCCGTTCCACTAAAACTGCCGTCTTTCCCGAACCTGCTGCCGCCGATACCAGAATATTACGGTTCCTTAGATCAATCACTTTCTGTTGTTCTTCTGTCCAGGTCACTCCCATGATCTATGCCTCTCCTTTCCCGGTTTCTTTCACTTCTTTTTGCATATTTGCAAGAACTTCTTCCTGGTTCATGGATTCAATTTCGAGATACTGATACCCCGCCAGGCGACTGTCAAACCCACAAATATGCCGATATCTGCAATAATCACACGCCGTCTCCTTCCCTCTTCGGTAAGGAGACGGCCTCACATCTCCGGACGCAATCTTCCCGCGAATCTCCTCCGCCTTTTGCACTGCATAATCCATCATCGTCTGAAATGCTTCCTGCGCCACCGCCTTCGATCCTCTTCCCAGAGAGCCATTGAGGTTATATTTCACCGGTACCGCAAGAGACTCTCCTTTCTGATTGCGATCCAAATGCAAAAGCACCTCGTCCTGAAGGTTAATCATGCCGTCTGGCTTCAATTCTTTCAAAAGCAGCGTTTCTACCTCTTCCTTTTCCTTCGGTGCCTCCACAAAAGGATCCTGAATACGGTAGTAAAACACACCTGCGGGAACAATCTCTTTCTCCGGATGTTGTTCCTTCTCCCACTTTACGGCGGCATTCAAATACACCATCAACTGCATCTGCAGTCCATGATACAACGCCACCATATCAAACGCCTTGCTTCCCGTCTTGTAATCCATTACCTTCACATAAATCTTATCTCCATCCTCGCAGTCATCCACCCGGTCAATCTTGCCTTCTGCAAACCGAAGCTCATAAGCTGCCGGACGGAAATCCCCTGCCGCAAGCTGCTTAGACAGCGCCCACACGGTACGTTCCAGCATCCGCTTCATTCTCACAATCAGATATTCGTTGCGTGCAGAGCTATAAAGAACCGAATTCTCATAATCTGCGATGGCTTCCTCTACGCTTTCGTCGATGTACCGACAGCGCAGTTCTTCTGAAACCTGTGTCCAATCAAGTCCTTCCCCGGCAAGCTTTCCGGAAAAATGTTCCAGCGCCCGGTGGCAGACATTCCCCATATCCATTGGTTGAAATTCATACACTTTCCGCTCGGCAAGACGAAGTCCATATGCCAGATAATGGGCATAGGCACAGGCAGAAAAGCGTTCCATACGGGAAATACTATTCTCGAACCTCTCGCCATACAGCCGCTTCGCCACTTCTCGATCCAATGCGTCCATCTTTTTGACGAAAAATACAGCGTCTAGAATCTGTTCTAACTTCTCTTTCCATTCCGGGAACTGCCTGTACCATCCATAGAGCTCCTTCCAAATCTTTTCTTCCTTCTGCTGATTTTCACAAGCTCCATCCTGCCTTTTCATTCCCCCAGCTATCGCAGTCTGCTTCAGCCCTTTGATCAACTCATCAATTCCAAGGCTCTCCGTCAGTTCTCTTTCCTCGACTCCCTTTTCCTCTTCATCAATTACTGTCAGCTTTGGATATAGTTTTTTCAGCTCCTGAATCAGATAAGACGGCCGCACACTCTTTCCATCCGAAGATACCTTACTATAAAAAATTCGTACCGCCTCAGACGGCTTTGTCAGATTCATATACAAATAAAATTTCTGAATATAAGTCTTTTCTTTTCCTCCCGGAGCCAGCTCCAGCTTCTCTTTTGCAAATTTTTCCCGATCCTGCTCCGACAATAGTCCTGTGCGCAGCAATGTTCCAGGAAGCTGCGTATCATTCGCACCGATTAAGAACAACGCTTTGATGTCTTTTAATCGTGTACGCTCCACATCACCTGCCACAACCTGATCCATACTTGGCGGGATCACTCCCACCCGTGCTTCTTCAAGCCCCGCATCTAACAAAGTACAATATTCCGAAAGACTTACTTCTTCCTCCCCCAAAAGTTCCACGAATTTGTCAAACAGCTCTATCATAATCCGGTACACTTGTGCGTACTCTTTGGCAAGCGCCAGTTCCCCGTTCTCCTGAAACATTTCTTCCTGCTTCTTCAACTTTTTTTGCAGTTCTTCTTTCACCATGAATTCATAGACAGCCTGGGTAATATCCCGCACGGTCTTCTTTCTCTGTCTGAGCACGAACAACAGATCATCCACCTTCTCTACCAGAATAACCCGGTAATGATTCAGTTCTTCCAGATCCTCTTCTGTCATCCCCGGCATCTTACGGATCCACTTCTCCTGCCACCTCTTATATCCCCGGATCCCTAATCCCAGCACATAGTTTTCCACACGATCCACCACATGTTGATCCATTCCAGCCATGTCCGTTCTAAGAAAACGGAACACACTTTCATAAGAGAAATTTTCTTCCGCTATTCCAAGAAGACTTCGGATATATTCCACGAAAGAATTCAGCAGAATACTCCGCTTATGATCCATGAAAAAGGGTATCTGATAGGTTTCAAATGCCTGTTTCAAATAGTCACCATACACATCCATATTGCTGACGATGACCCCTATTTCCCGATAACGATATCCTCTTGTACGCACCATCTTCCTAATTTCACTTACGCAGGCGTAAGCCTCTTCCCGCGGGCTTCTCGCCACATGAACCTCTACAGATTCCGGTACTTTCCCGAATGTTTTCTTTCCATAACGGAACAGATTTTTCTCTAAAAATGCAAGTTCTTCATTTTCCCTGAACCGATAAACCGGATGTCCAAACAGACGCACCGGATCCTCCACCTCTACGGCAGCTTCTTTCGCTAAGCAAAGTAATCCCGTCACCATATGCTTGCTAAGTCCAAACAACTGATAAGGATGACTGTACGTAAATGGATCTTCCCTCTCATCTATGACCGCAGTCACCATCACTTTCCGGCAGCACTTCATTAGTTCCAGCATCAACCTGCTTTGCACCGGTGTAAATCCGGTAAATCCATCCAACACAATCGTACTGTTCTGAAGCAACTCTGATTTTCCTGCCACCCGGCTTAAATGATCCAAAAGTTCCTCTTTTGTAATATATTTTTTTTCTAAATAATCCTGAAATCCTCGATATAAGATTCCAATATCACGAAGCTTATAGTAAAGCCTGGAACCTTCTCCTGCTCTTTCCATCACCCGTTCCAGTTCTTCCTCACCGATATCATACTGCGTAAATTCTGAAATCACCGACTTCACTTCACTGATATAACCAAGCTTTTTCATATTTCCACGCAGGACTTTCAATTGGGATTCATAATCCCCGGCAATTTTCCGAAGGATCAGATTCTTTCCTTCATCGTCCAATACCGGAAGCTCGCCTCCTCCAGTCTCTTCGAAGACACGATAGGCAAGACGTCCAAAGCTTAAGACATCAATATTCATAATTCCATGATTGGGATGCATGCTGACCAGATCTTTCTGCGTCTGCATTGTGAACTGCTCCGGCACCAGCACGATATAAGACTGCTCCGGATGTTTTCCTGATTCTTCAATAATATGTTGATATAGATAATGTGATTTTCCTGAGCCCGATGGCCCAAATACAAATTGTAAAGGCATAGGTCTTCCTCCCTATGCCTTAGTATACCTGATTAGACCAATACAGTCCAATCCTATTTCTGTTTTCTAATTCGCTCTTAGTTTCTCCACAAACTCGTTGCTCAAAGAAATCTTCGCTACATAAAAGACATCGCCCGTCATATAAACGCTCCAGTCGTCTGCAATCTCCACCTGAAGATCTCCGCCCGGCATATGAACCATCACCTTATTATTCGTAAGTCCCAGCTTATATGCCACACCGGCTGCTGCACAGGCTCCTGTTCCGGATGCCAGCGTGTATCCTGCACCTCTCTCGTAAATCTCAATAGCAACATGCTCCTTATCAATCACCTTCATAATCTGCGTATTGATACGATTTGGAAAATATCTTGCAATCTCTGAGTAATCCCCGATCTTACATACCAGCGGCTTAGAAATCTCCCGCATCGGAATTACACAGTGCGGATTTCCAATGGATACACAGGTAACCGGATAGAGAGTTCTGCCAAATACCATGTCCTCGTTGATCACTTCTCTTCTCTCGCCCGTCACCGGAATATCGTCGCTCCAGAAAGAAATCTTCCCCATAGATACTCGCAGTCTACTTCCATCTTCATTTAAAAATGTAACTTCCACCGGTCCATTTCCGGTATATAATTTAAAGTTTTTCTTCTGCACATAATTGGCGTCTTTCAGATATTTTGCAAAAATACGCACACCATTTCCACTGGTCTCTGATTCACTGCCGTCCGGATTCCAAACTTTCACATGCATTCCATCTTCTTTCAGAACCGGACCTTCTAACACACCGTCTGAGCCAAGCCCTGCATTCCGGTCACAGATCATCTTCACATTTTCCGGTGTCAGTTCCAATTCATTTCTATTCGGATCAAACACAACATAATCGTTGCCAAGTCCGTGATAACGTTCCAATACAACCTTCATAACCTACCTCCGCTCATTATTTTCCTGATTACTTACATCATAGCAGGCATTATTTCCCTTTACAAGACAAATCATGCTCATAACATTGCAAAAAATGCCCTATTCTTGTATGATAAAATCAAACAGGAGGGATTCTATGGATCAGTATAGCAAAAAGGGATATTTAAACAGCGAATTTCGGCTCTTTCACCTGACGGATCAAGAAACACAAGAAGTCGATTATCACTACCATGATTTTGATAAAATTACGATTTTCATCAAGGGCAGCGTAACCTATACCATTGAAGGAAAATCTTATGAGCTTAGACCCTATGATATTGTCCTGGTGCGCCACGGCGATATCCACCGCCTCACTGTCGATAACTCGAAAGTGTATGAGCGAATTATCGTCTATATCTCTCCTAATTTCATGAACGCTTACAAGACAGATTCCTATGATTTAAGCTGTTGCTTTCAAAAAGCTTTGCAGGAGGAATCGAATGTACTTCGGATTCCTTCTTTGGAAAAAAGTTCCCTCTTTCGCTCCATCACCCGGCTGGAACAGTCTTTTGCCGATGACGGATATGCTGCCGATCTTTACCGGCAGGTCTTATTTCTGGAATTCATGGTTCACTTAAACCGTGCTGCAAGAAAAAACCGACTGGAATTTATCGACACGGATAACTGCAATGCAAAAATCGTAGACATTCTGCGTTACATCAACGATCATTTGACCGGTGATCTTGGGATTGATACCCTCGCCGGGAAATTCTATATCAGTAAATATTATATGATGAGACGATTCAAACAGGAGACCGGCTATACACTGGGACAATATATTTCCCAAAAGCGGCTCCTGTTTGCAAAAGAATTGATATCATCTGGGGTTCCGGCATCCCAGGTCTGTTTTGACTGTGGATTTCGAGATTACTCTACTTTTTCCAGAGCCTACCGAAAAGCATTCGGCAAGTCTGTACGAGACACCTTAAACCAGTCTCTCTAAACTGCTATGCTCTCCCAGCCGGGCGGACTTTTTCATAGAATTCCGCCGGCACATACGCCTGTACAAAGATTCCATCTTCCCGGTATTCCTCTTCCTTAAGTTCTCCGTATTTGCGAATCAATTGAAGTTTCCCGGCATCCTGATAAGGATACACCCCTTCAATAAATACTTTCTGCTCTCGAAGAACAGCCTCTATAGTTTGCAAAAGTTCAGAAAGGCCATCTCCCTTTTTTGCAGAAATCTTCACCGTATAATCCGCATGAAAATCCCTGATAATCAGCCCTTCTTCTGCCAAATCCTGCTTATTGAATACCGTAATGATCGGCTTATCCTTCACCTCTAAATTCGTCAATGTCTCATAGACCGTATACATCTGCTCATCCATCTGTGGATTTGCCGTGTCCACTACATGCAGAATCAGATCCGCGTACTTTGCTTCTTCCAGCGTACTTTTAAACGCCTCTATCAGATGATGCGGAAGCTTGCGGATAAATCCAACCGTATCTGTCAAAAGAATACTCTGTCCACTGGGAAGCTTTAGCTCTCGTGTCGTCGGATCCAAGGTTGCAAACAGTTTATCCTCCGCCAAAATATCTGCTCCCGTCAGTGTATTCAAAAGCGTAGACTTTCCTGCATTGGTATACCCAACGATCGCCGCCACCGGCATATGACTCCTATTCCTCTGCTCTCTGGTCACCTCACGATGTCTTCGGACATCTTTTAACTCCCTGTTTAACTGGGCAATTCGATTTCGGATCAGACGCCGATCCATCTCCAGCTTCTTTTCTCCCGGTCCTCTGGTTCCGATACCGCCGCCAAGTCTTGACATCGCCGTTCCAAATCCCGTCAACCGGGACTGGCGATACTTTAATTGAGCCAGCTCCACCTGGATCTTTCCTTCACTTGTAGACGCTCTCGCCGCAAAGATATCTAGAATCACCAGCGTTCGATCCATCACCTTTGTGTCCAGCAATTCCTGCAGATTCTTCATCTGTACCGGTGATAATTCATCATCACAAATAATACCTGTCGCGTCCATCTCCCACAACAGGTCCTTAATCTCCTCTATCTTTCCTTTTCCCACGTAAGTCCCCGGATGCATCTGTTCTCGGTTCTGCACAACCCTGCCAGCCGTCTCGGCTCCTGCTGTAGCCGCCAATTCCGCCAGCTCTTCCAGTGACTTTAAGGTATCATCCTGATCAGACGTGCTGACTCCCACCAGGATGACCCGTTCCTTCTTTTCCTTTAATTCTATCATTTCTGTCCTTTCAGATTCTATCTGGTATTTAGAAATTCCAGCTCTTTTGCCGCCTTCTCGTCATCCGGATACGCCTCTGTATAGGCTTCCAGCTTGACTTTTGCACTCTCCCAGTCTTCCATAGCTTCATAAGCCGCAATTTCATTATATTCCATTTCCCGCTTCAGTTCCTTACTGATATCTTCACTGGCAAGTCCCAGATTGTAATAATTCAGAGCAGATTCTGGATTACCCAGGCGAAGCTCACAGGTTCCAATAAAATTGTATAAAGTTCCCGTCTTCTTCGCACCATTTTCCAAAGCATTCTTAAACGCCTCGCACGCGCCTTCATAGTCTTCCTGCTCCCATTTGGCAATTCCAATTCCGCGATAGGCGTCTCCAACGTTTACGTCGTCCTCAACGGCCTGTTCAAATTCTTTCACTGCCTCTTTATATTTCCCTTCTTCCAGTAATTTTACTCCGTCCTCGGATGCATTTTTCCCACATCCTGTTATCAGAACTGCAAGTGACGCTGCTAAAAGCATCTTACCCAAACATCTCTTCACTTCGTTCACTCTCCTATACTCTGTACCGCACCACCCAGACAGCATTTAAAATTCCTGCAAACATCACGCCTACTTCTGCAATAATGGCCTCCCACATACTGAAATAGCCTATTGCAGCCAACACCAGAATCACCGCCCTAATCACAAGCGCAAAGGTAATGTTCTGTGTCACCACTCTGAGTGTCTCTTTTGCAATCTTAATCGCATCCTTAATTCTCGGAAGCTCATCGTCCATCAAAATAATGTCCGCTGCCTCTACAGCTGCCGCAGATCCCATTGCTCCCATAGCAATACCCACATCTGCTCGTGCAAGCACCGGCGCATCATTGATTCCATCCCCCACACAAACGACCCGTTCCATTCCATCCTGAAGCTCCATAAACTCTTCTAACTGCTCCATCTTATCTGTCGGCATCAAGTCCGTGTAAGCATAATCCATCTTCAATTCCTTGGCAACGGGAATACTTGCATTCTCTGTATCTCCGGTCATCATTACCAGTACAGCTTCCCGTTTTTCTTTCAGATACCGAAGCGTCGTACGCGCCTTCTCTTTAATGGTATCTGCAATCACAATATATCCGGCGTATTTATCCCCTAACGCCACATAGACAACGGTCCCAGGCTTTGACACGGTATCACAGACAATCCGCCTCTTCTCCATCAGCCTCTTGCTTCCCATATATACCTTCTGTCCTTCAAACGTTGCGCTGATTCCATACCCTGGAATCTCCCGCATCCGTCCCACTTTCACCTGGCTGATTTCGCCTTCATAAGCTTCCTGAAGCGACTGTGCAATCGGATGATTGGAATAACTTTCCACATGGGCTGCAATCCGAAGAAGCTCTTCATTCGACATCCCCACCGCTTTGATTTCTTTCACATGGAACACGCCCTCTGTCAGCGTACCCGTCTTATCAAATATAAACGTATCTGCTTTCGTCAGATCTTCCAGGTAATTGCCGCCTTTTACTACAATTCCATGGCACGCAGCCGATGCAATGCCTCCCAGAAATGCAATCGGAACAGAAATCATCATTCCGCTTGGGCATGCCACTACAAGGAAAATCAATCCCCGGTAAATCCAGGTATCCCAATTTCCGTAAGAGAAGGTAAGCGGAGGATAGATCATTACCAAAAGCGCCAAGATCAACATGATCGGCGTATAAATTTTGGAAAAGCGTGTAATAAAATTCTCGCTTTCTGCCTTCTCATCCTGTGCTCTTTCCACCATCTCCATAATTCTGGACACAGTCGAATCCTGATAAACAGCCAATACTTTCGCCTCAATTACAGCATTCAAATTAATGCAGCCACTGTAAATCTTCTCTCCCGGCTGTACAGACTTCGGAACAGACTCTCCTGTAAGCGCCTTCATATCAATGCTGGTTGTTCCTTCTGTCACAACTGCATCCACAGGAATCCTCTCTCCCGGTTTAATCACAATGGTATTCCCAAGCTTAAGCGCCGAAGGAGCTACCTGATATTCTTTGCCATGCACTTTTCTCGTTGCATACTCCGGACGAATGTTCAGCATCTTTGTAATGGAGCGCTTGGCGCTGTCCGTAGCAAAGGATTCAAAAATCATCCCCAGTTCAAATAACAGCATTACAAGTACGCCTTCTCTGTATCTTGCGATACCGAACGCACCTACGGTCGCCAAGATCATCAATGTGTACTCTGTCAAAAATTTCTTCTGGAGAATCTGTTCCGCCAGCTTCTGAAATGCACCGAATCCAATCACCAGATACGCTGCCAGAAACCAGACAAACTGAACCTCATCCGCCACTGTATGCTTTCTGGTCACCATCACCGCACACACATAGATCAGCACGCCTATTCCATATATGATACTTCTTATCTTCAGTTCCTTCGTCATAGCAATCCCTTCAAATAACTATATGAACACTATTCCGCGATATGTTCCATTCCCTGGCTGATAATAGTCAAAATATGATCATCTGCCAACGAATAATACACCGTCTTTCCTTCCCGCCTGTTCTTCACAAGCTTCATCTGCTTCAGCACCCGAAGTTGATGGGAGATCGCAGACTGTGTCATTCCCAATATCTCGGCAAGGTCGCACACACACACTTCTGATTCCAGCAATACACACAGAATCTTGATTCTGGTTGCATCTCCAAACACCTTATAAAAATCAGCCAGTTCTTTCATCTTCTCTTCCGCAGGCATCATTTCTCGAACTCTGCGGACTGTATTGTCGTGAATGCATGTCACCGTACAACATTCGACTTCCGTCTTCTTCATATATTTCTTCCTTTCATTATATACTTAATAATTATGCCAAATGGTCTTCTTCATTTCAACCACTTGGCATAAATTGACACGAAAGTTAATAATTCTGTAATGATTTCTTACGCTTTTCTTTTGGAATACAGAATTCTGACAGAATTCAGTACACAAAGCATGGCTACTCCAGTATCGGCGAACACCGCCATCCACATATTTGCACATCCCGCAAACCCAAGTACCATAATCAAAAATTTTACTGCCAGCGCAAAGATCACATTCTGCATAGCAATCCTTCCGGTACGCCTTGCAATCTCCACGGCTTCCGGAATCGCATCTACCGAAGATGTCATAAACACTACATCTGCCGCTTCAATCGCTGCATCTGCTCCACTTCCCATCGCCGCACCCACATCAGCTCCCGCCAATACCGGCGCATCGTTGATTCCATCTCCCACGAACATTACAGCTCCATGATCCGTCCGAATCTTCTTAAGATGGGTCAGTTTTTCCTCTGGTAAAAGCTGTGCATACACTTCATCAATTCCCACCTCACAAGCTACTGCTTTTGCGTTTCTTTTTGCGTCTCCCGTCAGCATAGCAGTTATCATATGCTGACGCTTCAGCCTTCCAACAGCCTCTTTGGCTTCCGGTTTAATCACATCTGCCACAACCAGATATCCTTCCAGTCTTCCATCTACCGCTACAAGCACTTCTGTCCCATAGCCCTCCTTCTGGTAACCGGATACATCCACGCCGTAATGTTCCATAAGTCCTTGGCTTCCGCACAGTACCGTCCCCTCTGAAAATACCGCGAAGATTCCTTTTCCGGAAATCTCCTGCACCTCTTTTGGACGAATCAGCTTACAGTGCTTTTCCTCTGCCGCCTGAACAACACTTCGCCCGATTGGATGGGTGGAAGCAAGTTCACAGTCCGCCGCCATCGTCAAAATCTGCTTTTCCGTCAGTCTTCCTGTACTTACCGTTTTCTGTACCACGAAATTTCCTCTGGTAAGCGTCCCTGTTTTATCCATTACTACTGCTTTGATATCTTTCAGCGCTTCCATAGCAAGCCCGCCCTTGAAGAGAATTCCTTTTTTAGAACCCGCTCCAATTCCAGAGAAAAACGCAAGCGGAACGCTCAATACCAACGCACATGGACAACTGATAACAAGGAATGTAATCGCCGTATAGATCCAGTACCTCCACTCTCCTGTCATCAATGACGGCACTACCGCCGTCAACACTGCCGCCAGCACTACAATCGGTGTATAGATTCTTGCAAATTTGGTAATAAACCGGTCAATCTTCGGTTTACTTGCCGCTGCATTTTCTACCGAATCCATAATTCTAGATACCATAGATTCTTCTAGCGGCTTCTTTACCTCCAGCTTCAATACACCCTGATCATTCACACATCCAGAGTAAACTTCCACTCCCGGATAGACACTGACCGGCACCGGTTCACCTGTTACCGGAGACGTATCAATCTGGCCTCGCCCATCTACAATCGTTCCATCCAGCGGAATGCGATCACCCGGCCGGATCATCAGGATATCTCCTACTTTAGCATCCTTCGCCGGAATCGACCGTACTCCTTCGGCCGTCACCACCTGGACAACCTCCGGTCTTAAATCCACCGCTTCCATAATCTGAGAACGGCTTCTGCTGACCGCAATATCTTCAAAAAGTTCTCCCACCCGGTAGAACAACATCACGCCGACCGCCTCTGAAAAATCCCCAATTGCAAATGCTGCCAGTGTAGCTACGCTCATAAGAAAATTTTCATCAAACACATGACCTTTTGTCAGGTTCTTAAGCGCCGTCCACACAATGTGCGCTCCTAAAATCACATAGGCAGCCACAAATATTACCACGATCAAAGCTGATTTTGGCATCATATGCTCCAACACCTGACCAGCTACAAACAAGACCGCTCCGGCGCCGATTGCCTGAAAGCTTTTTCGGTTCTTCTGATAAATAGACTCTGTCTTTTTCTCTTTCTTTCTCTCTTCTACTTCTTCTCGTGGAACCACCTCAACTCCATCCTCAATGGAAGTACAGATTTTCTTAATTTGCGGATATAGGCGCTCTGGATCATCCGCTGCAACAACCAGCTGTTTTGTCGCATAAGTAATGGTTGCTGCCTTCACCCCCGAAAGATTCCGAATCTGTCTCTCCATCTTCGCTGCACAATTGGCACATCCTAGATTTTCCAAAATATAGACCTGCTTCTTTACATTTTCCGGCATCACAACCGATTCTTCCCGCTCCGTCTGCCCATGATCTTCCTGCATATGACTATGGCCATCGTGTGTATGGTTGTGACCGCAGCCACAGGTGTCGTGATGATGGTGATCGTGATCGTGACCGCAGCCACAGGTGTCGTGATGATGGTGATCGTGATCGTGACCGCAGCCACAGGTGTCGTGGTGATCGTGATCGTGACCGCAACCACAGGTATCGTGATGATGTCCTTCCTTACTTGTCATATCTATCCCTCCTGTAATTCATATATTTTCTATCTTTCTCGTTTTAACATATGAACAACTATTCATATGTTCATACCTAAATATAATCATATCAAGACGGATTTGTCAATAGATATTTCTTATCTTTTCTTTTATAACAAAAAAAGCCCATCCAGGCTATTCCTGAACAGACTTTCATCAACTTTTTTTCATCACATAATACCAGATCTACCACCTTGGTCTATCTTCTCTGCTGTTTTCCACTGCGCAGGAAATCGCCTCATTAAAGGTTGGATGCGCACGCATGGCATACATAAGCTGTGTGGACGTCAAGCCATTCGCAATGGCTGTCGCCATCTCTCCGATCATATCCGTCGCCCTCGGACACATCATCTGTGCGCCAAGAAGCACATCTCTGTCAGATGCGAACAGTAACGTAATAAATCCTCTTTCTTCTCTGGAGATAATAGACTGTCCATTTACGTCCATCACATACTTCCCACAGCGAAGCATAATCACCTTCTTCCGTGCCTCCTCTTCTGTAATCCCTACTGATGCGATCTCCGGATCTGTATACAGACAGCTTGGAACAATGGAAATTGACGTAAACAGGCAGCTTGGAACCATCTCAATAATGACGGAAGGTCTCATTTGATTCATCCGCTCCACTACATAAGTCGCCTGTGCAGAAGCCACATGCGCAAGCTGAATTCCACCAATCACATCTCCGATAGCATACACTCCCGGCATACTAGTCATATAGAAATCATCAACAACAACCTTTCCTCCTGACAAGCGAATCTGTACATCTGGATCAAACAAATGCTCCGTATCAGCACTTCGCCCTACCGACACCAGAACGGCATCTACCTTCTCTTCCTGTGTTTCTCCCTGATAGACAAAATGACAGCTCAATCCATCTTTCCCATTTTCAGCTTTCTTTTCGATCTTCTCCAAAATACTCTCTTTGCAGATCCGTATTCCACGATTCCGTAAAATCTCTTCTAAAGCCTCTGAGAATTCCAAATCCATATTCGGAAGCATCCTGTCTGCGATCTCCACGATCGTGACCTTTGTTCCCAATGCATTGAATACCGTTGCCAACTCAATTCCAATCACTCCGCCGCCTAGAATCAGAAGGCTTTCATACTGGCTTGCATCCGAAGTCAAAAGTTCTTCGCTGGTCATCACTCCCGGCAAATCCATCCCCGGAATATCTACCTTCTTCGCTTTTGCCCCAGTGGCAATTAGAATATTTTCCCCTTCCAGATACTCCGTTTCCTTAGCATCGAAAATAACCCTGACCCTCCGGTCACTTTGGATCGTCGCAGTACCCTTCACAAAACGAATGCCAAGCTCTGAGAATTCTTTTTTCAGTTCCTCCCTCATTTTTGAAGCGGACAGATCTTTATACTCAAAAATCTTCTGCAGATCAAATCCTACCCGTTCTGCATAAAGTCCGAATTTTTCACACTCTGTCATCTCCCGATACAGCGTCGATGCATGGATGAGAGCTTTTGTCGGAATACAGCCACGATTCATGCAGGTTCCGCCAACTTCTCCTTTATCAATAATAACAACGGACATTCCTGCTTTTGCCGCCTTCTTCGCCGCTATGTACCCTCCTGGTCCTGCTCCAATAATAACCAGATCATATCGCTTGCCCATCTGCCTCCCCTTCCTCTGACACTTCAGCTATGGCTCTATCTGCCAGTCTATTGGTTCCACTCCATGATTTTCAAGAAATGTATTCGTCTGACTAAATGGCTTACTTCCGAAAAAGCCACGATAAGCGGATAACGGACTTGGGTGTGGCGCTTTTAAGATCAGATGATTCGGATTATTTAACATTTTCTCTTTCCGCTGCGCCGGAGCCCCCCATAGAATAAACACCATCGGCCGATCCTCTTTATTCAGCGCCATAATTGCAGCATCCGTAAACTCCTCCCAGCCAATTCCTCTGTGAGAATTTGCCTGATGTGCCCGCACGGTCAATACGGTATTAAGCATCAGTACACCTTGCTCTGCCCATTTGGTTAAGCATCCATGATCTGGAATATCGCACCCCAGATCATCCTGAAGTTCCTGATAAATATTCACCAGTGACGGCGGCACTGCAACCCCCTTCTTCACCGAAAAGCAAAGGCCATGTGCCTGTCCGTTATTATGATAGGGATCCTGACCCAAAATCACTACTTTAACTTTATGAAGAGGTGTCAGATGAAAAGCATTAAAAATATCATCCGCCGGCGGAAAGATTAATCTCGTCCGGTACTCCTCATTTACTGTATCAAATAATTTCTTATAATAAGGCTTGTGAAATTCATCCTTTAACGCTTCTAACCAGTCATTGTTAATCGCTGCCAAACCCTTTGCCCTCCTCACATCTATAACCTTACTGAAACTCCTCTTTCACGAAGATACTCTTTCACTTCCCGTATCTCTAATTCTTTATAATGGAATAACGATGCCGCAAGCGCCGCATCTGCCTTTCCTTCTGTAAGCGCATCGTAAAAATGTTCCAATTTTCCGGCGCCTCCTGATGCAATGACCGGAATAGATACCGCTTCTGCAATAGCTCTGGTCAGCTCCAGATCATATCCTGCTTTCGTCCCGTCTCCGTCCATGCTGGTCAGCAAAATCTCACCGGCTCCAAGCCTTTCCACTTCTCTTGCCCATTCTACTGCATCAATGCCCACATCAATTCGTCCGCCGTTTTTATAAATATTCCATCCGCTTCCATCTTCCCGCTTTCTCGCATCAATGGCAACCACCACGCATTGACTTCCAAACTTATCGGCCGCATCCGAAATTAATCGCGGTGTATTAATCGCAGAAGAATTGATCGAAATTTTATCTGCTCCTTCTCTTAGAAGCGCTTTAAAATCATCAACGGTACGAATTCCTCCGCCTACGGTAAACGGAATAAAGATCTGCTCTGCCACTTTGCGAACCATGTCTACTACCGTATTCCTTCCATCGGATGATGCTGTAATATCAAGAAATACCAATTCGTCTGCACCAGCCTTATCATACGCCATTCCGATTTCCACCGGATCTCCGGCATCTTTAAGATCCACAAAATTCACGCCCTTTACCACGCGCCCATTACAGACGTCCAGGCATGGAATGATCCTCTTTGTATGCATATCATTCTCCTCTTCTTCGGCATCCATGTTTTTATAATTCCACAAAATTCTTTAGAATCCGAAGACCCACATCACTGCTCTTTTCCGGATGGAACTGACAGGCAAATATCTGACCTTTTTCCACCGACGCATGAATCTCCGTTCCATAATCCGTCCTGGCCGTCACAATCTCCGGCTCCTCTGCTTTCAGATAATAAGAGTGTACAAAATACACATATGCATCTTCCGGGATTCCCCGAAACAGCCTTCCATCTCCTGATAATTCCAGGGAGTTCCATCCCATATGCGGAACCTTCAAGCCTTCCGTCTCCGGAATCCTCAAGATCTCTCCCTTTAGAATTCCCAGCCCCTGCACCCCCGGACTTTCCTCACTTCTTTCAAACAAAAGCTGCAATCCCAGACAAATTCCTAAAAAAGGAATCCGCCGTTCCACAACTTCATGGATTACTTTTTCCAGATCATACTGTCGGATCTTTCCCATTGCATCACCAAAAGAACCAACTCCCGGAAGAATCACTTTATCCGCACTAAGAATCGTCTCTGGATCTCGCGTCACCACAACCTCCTGCTTTAGAAGCTTCATGGCCTTTTCAACACTTTTGATATTTCCCGCATCATAATCAATGATCGCTACCATTTTTGCCCCGCCTTTCCTTGCTTGCCCTAGTCATCTCATTCATACGCCTATTTTACATCAAGTTCAAACCAGAATTCAACGCCATTTCCATAATTCTTCACTCCATAGCGCTGGTGGAACGACTCCATAATTGCCTTAACGATAGAAAGACCGATTCCATTGCCGCCGTATTCCCTTGTATGCGCCTTATCCACCTTATAGAATTTATCCCAAAGATGCTTCAGATCCTCTTCCGGAATTGGCGTACCGGTATTAAATACAGACACCTTAACTTTATCATCTTCCACCTGCATTTTGACTTCTACAATCTTATCCCCGGATACATGATGAAAGGCATTGCTGATATAATTACGTACAACTTGTTCCGTCTTAAATTCATCCGCCCATACACAAATCGGCTCTTCCTGACGGAAAATCACTTCTGCCTCTGACTGCTGTGCCAGAATCTCCATACTCTGCAGTACCCCTCTGATCAGCTCTGTTAGATTGAACCGTTCAAATACAATATCCTCATCACCGAACTCCAACTGATTCAGTGTCAGCAGATTCTTCACCATCTGATTCATCTTTGACGCCTCATCCATAATCACGTCGCAGTAGAACGCACGGCTCTCCGGATCGTCACTGACTCCCTCCTTTAAGCCTTCCGCATACCCTTGAATCAGTGCAATCGGGGTCTTCAGCTCATGGGAAACATTTCCAAGAAAATCATTGCGCATCTCTTCTAACTTTTCCTTCTGCTCAATGTCCTTCTTTAACCGATTATTGGCTCTTTTCAATTCTGAAATGGTACTCTCCAGACGATTTGACATCCGGTTAAAGTTCTCTCCCAGCCTGCCTATTTCATTACTTCCTCCACTGGTATAACTGACATCAAAATCAAGATCCGCCATCTTTTCAGACAAGGCTGTAAGTTCCTGAATCGGTGTTGTCATACGTCTGGAAAGATACCATACCAGGGCAGCGCCAACCAGCATCAGCATACTTCCAAGCCCAATCAAGAAACGATTGGAAATCTCTGCACTTTCTTTAATACTCTCCAGCGGACTTCGCATCAGAAATCTGCTTCCATCATCCAGCGTTCCCCACATGTCAATGTAATCCGTCTTATTCCACGGATCCCAGGATTGATTAATCTGATACCGCTCTGTTCTCTCTAATACTTCCGCATCCTTCTGTGCCTGATTCAGAAGATATCCGGTCAACTGGTTCATCAACATATCAAAATCATAAACATTAGAATACCTTTTTCCATTCACATCTTCTACCACAAAAGAAATATTATTCTTTTCCGCAAGACGCACTAGTTTGACCGCCGTATTCTCATCCTGAAAGCCTCCGTCGTCCACCATACTTTCAAGATGCTGATACATATTAATAAACTGCAGCCTTTTATCCCGAATATAGTAAGGCTCCAAAAAACAGACATTGATGATCAGGAGTACCAGAATCAAACTGGTCATTAATCCAATAAACACGCCCATCATCTGCTTCTTAATTGAGTGCTTCATGCCTCTTCTACCTCAAACTTATATCCCATTCCCCAGATTGTTTTAATATAATTTCCCTGATCTCCCAATTTGCTTCTTAGCTTTTTCACATGGGTATCAATGGTTCTGGCATCTCCAAAATAATCATAGTTCCATACATTATTCAGAATCTTTTCCCTGGACAGCGCAATCCCCTGATTTTCCGCAAAGTACGCCAGCAGTTCAAACTCTTTATAACTCAATTCGATCTCTTTTCCATCCACCTTTACCTGATGCGCCGCTTTGTCGATCTGGATGCCGCCTACCGAAATCACATCTTCTACATTTGTCCCGTGCGTTCTCCTAAGGAGCGCGCCAACTCTTGCCACAAGAATCTTAGGACTGAATGGTTTGGAAATATATTCATCTACGCCAAGACTGAATCCTTGCAGTTCATCCCGCTCTTCTGATCTGGCTGTCAGCATAATCACCGGAACTTCAGATGTCTCCCGAATCTCTCTGCAGGTCTGCCATCCATCCATCCGCGGCATCATCACGTCCAGGATGATCAGTGCAATGTCTTTATCCTCATAGAAAATCTCCATAGCTTCCATCCCATCGCCTGCTTCCAGCACCTGATATCCTTCCCGCTCCAGGAAATCTCTTACCAGCTTGCGCATTCTGCTTTCATCATCAACCACTAATATCTTTATCTGCTCCATGCGTTCTATCCTCCTTACGGTAATCCATAGCCTTTTCTCAATGGATACACGATATCATTTTATCTTATTTCTTTTTAGCATAGCAGACAAATATGTCCGTTCTGTGAATCTTTTCCATAGCTTATCAGTCAAGCCTTCCTTTTTCCAATTTGCGGCAATAGTAAGAATAGATAACCGCTGAAATCACATTACAAATCGTCAGAATTACCACCGCCGATCTGCTCATCCAAACCTCTGCGCCTTTCACTAACACGTCTACATTCCTGCCGGTCATGACAAAGACAATACCTGCCACCATGCCAAATGCTCCTCCGATAACCATCCATAAAATAAACTTAAGGCAAGAATCTGTCTTACTCTTTGTCATCTCTTTCTTCATAGTCTTCCTCCTTATAGATAAAAAGTTCTTCTACTGTCACCTCAAAAATCTTCGCCAGCTTAATTGCCAGTGTCACAGACGGCGAATAATCCCCACGTTCAATCAGACTGATTGTCTGCCTCGATACATGGGCTCGCTTTCCAAGCTCTGACTGATTCATGCTCAGCCTCGCACGGTATTCCTTCAGCCTGTTTTCCAAACCCATCTTCATCTCCCTTTCCATCCCAATAATATGACAATTTTATTCCACATTCTGACAACTTTCCTTGTCATTTTCAGAATAGCATATGACAACTTTCCTTGTCAACAAAATTTGTCAGCTCCTTTTTAAAGCACATAATCCATTTGACGAATCCCATTCTCATACTATAAAATAATTATAAGGAAATTCAGACTCAAAATACATTCAGAAAACAGAAAGGATCTATCAAAATACTATGTCAAACAAAGAATCAAACACTCCACAGACAAGCATAGAAAACGTCTATCGTTTAAACGGGCGCGTTCCTCTTGGAAAGGCAATTCCATTCGGACTTCAGCACGTCCTTGCCATGTTCGTATCAAACCTGGCTCCAGTTCTGATCGTCTGCAGCGCAGCTCTGATCCGAGGTACTTCTCAAACTCTAGACTCCGCTGAAATCACACGCCTCCTGCAATGCGCCATGTTTGCCGCCGGAATCGGTACCTGTCTGCAATTATATCCCGTCTGGAAGATTGGCTCCCGACTCCCCGTCGTCATGGGCGTCAGCTTTACCTTTTTAGGCAGTCTTCTGATGATCTGCACAAATCCCGACCTTGGATATGAAGGAATGGTCGGAGCCGTCATCTTAGGCGGTATTTTCGAAGGATTGGTAGGATTAAGCGCCCGATACTGGAAACGATTTCTGACTCCGGTTGTCTCTGCCTGCGTCGTAATCGCCATCGGACTTTCTCTTCTTCCCGTAGGAATGGACTCCTGGGGCGGCGGAACCGGCTCTGAGACATTCGGTTCCTGGTACCATCTTTTGGTAGGCGGCATTACCTTAATCGTCTGCCTGGTGTCACGTTACAAACTCCGGGGAATTTACAAAAATCTGAATATTTTAGTTGGCCTTGTGGTTGGCTACCTGTTGTCTGCCGTCTTTACCGTTGCCGGAATTGCTCCTATGATCGACTTCTCCGGTATCTCAAAGACCATTCAAGAGGTAGGCTTTTTCAGCCTTCCACAGCTGGTCTTTTTCACAGACCACAAGCCAATCTTTGATCTGGGCGCCTTCTTTACCATCGCAATCGTATATCTGGTATCTGCGGCTGAGACAACCGGAGCCACCACTGCTGTCTGCAAAGGCGGCCTTGGCCGGGACATTCAAATGGAAGAGCTGCAGGGTGCGCTCGCGGTAGACGGATTTTCCAGCGCTATTTCCGGATGTTTTGGCTGCCTTCCTCTGACTTCTTTCAGCCAGAATGTAGGACTGGTTACCATGACAGGCGTCATCAACCGATTCACCATTCTGATGGGTGCACTGATTATGATTCTCACTTCACTGTTCCCACCTCTTGGAGCATTCTTCAACTCCTTGCCACAGTCCGTATTAGGCGGATGTACCGTTATGATGTTTGGATCCATCATGTACGAGGGTGTGAAAATGCTTAAGGACTGCGAGTTCAATGACCGCACCATGATCATTGTCTCTCTCGCCTTTTGTGTCGGCGTTGGACTGACTCAGACATCCGGGAACTTCTTTGCTGCATTTCCATCCTTTATCGGAGATATTTTTAACGGAAACGCAGTCGCCGGGGTGTTCGTAATCTCACTGCTTCTGAGTCTGTCCCTGCCAATGGAAAACAAAGAGCAAAACAGCAAATAGAGGAAGAATCGAAAAGAACTTCACACTTCAAAAAATCAGCACCTCATTCCTTTCGGAACAGGTGCTGATTTTTCACTCTCTTTGGGAAATATTGATCCTCTTTGTCCCAATCTTCTCTTCAAACACAGTGTCATGTTCAACAATCAACATAGTTGGAGAAAATTCTAAAATTAGTTGTTCTATTTGCATTCTTGAATAAACATCAATGTAGTTCAACGGTTCGTCCCAAACATATAAGTGCGCAGGTTCGCAAAGACTTTTTGCAAGTAAAACTTTTTTCTTTTGACCAGCAGAAAAGTCCTTCATATCTTTTTCAAATTGAATCCGTTCAAAATCCAATTTTCTTAAAACCGTTTTAAATAGACTTTCATCTAAATGATGTTTAATTGCAAACTCCTTTAAATTGCCTTCTAAGAACGAAGTATCTTGCGGAACGTATGAAATCACCAGATTTGAACCTATGTCTATCTCGCCGGTATATTCCATATCGCTATCCAGCAACACTTTCAACAGGCTGCTTTTCCCACTGCCATTTTTACCGTTTAACAAAACACGCTCTCCGCGCTTTACTTCAAATGAAACATTTTCACAAACTCGCTTCCCGTCATAAGAAACAGATACGTCAGAATAAGAAACCAACAAACTTTTGCGGTATGCAAGCGATTGCATTTTTAAGGATTCTGCTGTTTCAATATTTTTTAATAATTTTGATTTCGCTTCAATAGCTTTCTCTTTTCTGGCTTCAATATTCTTAGATCTTTTCATCATTTTGGCAGCCTTATGACCAACGTAACCTTTGTCCGCAGCCCCACGCTTAGCAGCTTCTACCTTATAGGACCAATTTTCTGATTGTTTTGAAGATTCCTTCATACGAATAATCTCTTTCTTCAACAATTCATTTTCATTTCGCTCAGATTGTTGTCGCTCTTCAAAATTCCTCATCCAATCAGAAAAATTTCCACTTTGAACATCAATATTGGATCGATTTATAGATAATATATGGTCTACACATTCATCTAATAAGTAACGATCGTGCGAAACCAGAATAAAACTTCACTATCTACTTTTAAATAAGATAATTCCTTTATAAATTCCCACTCTTGGACCAATGGACAGATTCCCCACAAAACATCTTCCGTCAATTGTGTTTTATCTGCAACCTCAAACGGAAAATAATCAAATTCAACAGAGCTTATAATATTGCCTCTATATTCATATTTCCCAAGAAGCAGCTTCATAAAAGTAGTTTTCCCTCTTCCATTACGCCCAACAAAACCAAGTTTCCAATCAGAATCAATGGTAAAACTTACATCCTTAAAAATCTCGTCATAGCTTGACGGATACGAAAACGTAAGATTCTCAACACGAATCATCGACATCATATCATCCCCCTTTACATTGAAAAAGGCTTTTTGCATACGCAAAAAAGCCTTACATCAACATATCAAAAATAAAAGGGTATAGAGCACCTGTCCATTTGGATAAGTAATTTGACGAAAGACAACTTATTTAAGCGTACACAAACAAAGCCACTAATGCAGCATTCTTATCATATTTTGCGTTTCACTTAAAATAAATTATCTAATAATCATCTTCTCACCCTACACAATCGTGCCCTT
The DNA here is from genome assembly GCF_037890115.1 of Dorea sp. ICN-14282. Taxonomy (NCBI): domain Bacteria; kingdom Bacillati; phylum Bacillota; class Clostridia; order Lachnospirales; family Lachnospiraceae; genus Dorea; species Dorea sp. ICN-14282. The sequence continues at coordinate 58,838 of NZ_JBBKBH010000003.1, forward strand.
TCATTTAATACCTGTAGTTTATCACATACTCACTATATGTCAAGAGAATTTGCTTTTTATAAAAAAGCAACTATTAGACAGCGATTTCAAGAACTACCGCCTGGAAGGCACACAGTTCTTCAAGTGCAATCTCCAAAAAGCAGACTTTCGTGACGCAAAGGGGTATGTCATAGATATCCACAACAATCAGATGAAAGCTGCAAGATTTTCATTTCCCGATGTCATTCGTCTGCTGGAAACACCGAACATTAAAATCGAATAAATATCTGTAAAGATCCTGTCCTTTCAGATTCGCAGACAAAAAGAACGCTGTAAACCTTCTGTTTACAGCGTTCTTTAACTTCTTCCATTCAGAAATGGACCTGGCGGGAGTTGAACCCGCGTCCGAAAGCCCATCCACCAGAGCATCTCCCATCACAGTCGCTATATTAACATTCCCTCCATCCGTCACCTAACGACAGGTTACGGATTTCAGTAGCTTCATAAATTCTTCCATCCTCTCAAAGCTTTGAGAACGAAGTGCTCCGCCTGTTTGAAGCCGGTAACCCGAACAGCGGATAATCCGGGGCCGACTGCGGCCTAATTAGGCTGCGTACGCTAATTCTCTATTGTCTGCGTTTATATTTAATTGAAACTTTTAACGTAGTGTCCCGCTACGGATGGCTTCTCCAACTTCCAGACCCCCGTCGAAACCAGTACAAGCCCTGAATCTCTTTTTCAAGGGTAACTCCTATTATAGGAATGCCTGCCACCTTTGTCAAGTTATCCGTCTATTTTTTCTTCTTCTCTTGACTCCTATTTTTCCAAGTGTTATATTTCTTATAGAACAGTTATTACAATTTAAAAACAAAGATTTACTGCTAGGAGGTGAGCTCTATGTCACAAAAAGAAGATTATTATAATACACTTGGAATTTCAAAGACTGCTGATGATGCAACTATCAAAAAAGCGTATCGACGGTTGGCCAAGCAGTACCACCCGGATACCAATGCTGGGAACACAAGGGCTGAACAAAAATTTAAAGAGATAACCGAGGCCTATTCCATCTTAAGCGATCCCGAAAAAAGGAAGCTCTACGATCAATTCGGTCACGCTGCCTTCGATGGAAACTCATCCACCGAACAAGCGAACAGCTCCGGGAACAACGGTTTCTACGAATATCATTTTGAAAATGGAAATATGGATGATATCTTCGGAGACATCTTTGGCAATTTCTTCTACCAGAAGAGGCAACAGAACGGTCGAGCCTTCGCCAGAAAGGGGGCTGATATTCAGGCCAACCTTCACATAACCTTTGAAGAAGCTGCATTTGGCGGTGACAAAATCATTACACTTACCGATGATAATAGTCAAGCTCAATCACTGAAGGTTCATATCCCTGCCGGAATCGACACCGGAAATACCATCCGGCTTCGTGGAAAAGGCTCCCTTGGAACCGGCGGAGATGAAAATGGCGATCTGCTTCTTCATATAACCGCGGGCTCCAAATCTGGCTATGAGCGAAAGGGAACGGACCTCTACACAACGCTCCAGATCCCCTACACTACCGCAGTCTTCGGCGGAGAAGCAAGGGTACAGACCATCCATGGCGACGTGATCTGTAAAATTCATGCGGGTATTCAGTCCGGCTGCCAGATCCGCCTAAAAGGAAAAGGTATCGTCTCTATGAAGAATCCTTCTATCCTCGGAGATCAGTACGTCACCGTGCAAATTCAGGTGCCAAAATACCTGACGCCGGAAGCCAGACAGAAGCTCAAAGAATATGAACAGCTCTGTCATCAAAGCCATCACGGAAATGCCGCCTGACCCGCGGCATAAAAAAATTTTTATTTTTTAGCACTCACGTGTTGACTTTGCTAACAATAAGTGTTATATAATATATATAACAAATAAAACAATTCACATAGATACATTTTTTAAGGAGGAATGACTTATGTTACTTGCAAACAGAGGATTTAATAATTTATTTGATGACATGTTCAACGACCCGTTCTTCACACGTTCTTACGACCGTTCATCTTCCCAGATTATGAAGACGGATATCCACGAAAAGGATAGAAACTACCTGGTAGAGATGGAACTTCCAGGATATAACAAAGCTGATATCAAAGCAGACTTAAAGGATGGTTACCTAACGATCACTGCTCACAAGAATGAGACCAAAGAAGAAAAGGACAGCAAAGGAAACTGCGTACACAAAGAACGCTATACCGGCACTTGCAACAGAAGCTTCTATGTAGGCGATGATTTAACCCAGGAAGATATCAAGGCCTCTTTCTCAGACGGAGTTTTAAAGCTTTGTTTCCCGAAAGAAGTTGAAAAACAGGAAGAACAGCCAAAGCTGATTACCATTGAGTAATCTTCACCATAACGGGATTTGACTCCCATTCTACTATCGGGGGAGAATTCTCCCCCTTCCTTATACAGACATAAAATCACAAAAGGACCTCTCTATATGAGAAGTCCTTCTTCTATGTCTTTTGACCGAGCTTTCTAATCTTCAAGCCCCAGTATTTCTGCCAAAACCTCTATGATAATCTCATTAGTACAGGATTTCACATACCCCATCATATGAAGGGAAATCTCATCCTGCTTCTGAGCCTCTGTCAGGGATTCATCATGCTTCGTCTGATCAATCAGCTGAATCAACTGAGGCGTCAATTCCTCATAAATCTCCACAGTAGTCTGTGTAACCAACTTCCTTAATTCCTCTTTTTTTACAGGTACCATATGTATCTCCTTTCCACAGCCCTTTCAACATTCCAACCGTATTCTTACTTCTTCCATCGCTTATACACTTAAGTTTCTTACTTTAAAGTCCCTCTGCGCCTCTCGTTTCTGATCCTTCTTCGCAATATCCTGGCGCTTATCATATAACTTCTTTCCTTTTGCGAGACCAATCTCTACCTTCACCAAGCTTCCTTTAAAATACACCTTCAAAGGGACGATTGCCATTCCCTTTTCCTTCGTCTTGCCGATCAGTTTATTGATCTCCTGCTTATGCAGAAGAAGTTTTCTGACCCGCAGAGGGTCTTTGTTGAAAATATTTCCTTTTTCGTATGGGCTGATATGCATTCCATAAATGTACACTTCTCCATTCTCTACACGGATAAAGGACTCCTTGATACTGCATTTCCCCATACGAAGAGATTTTACCTCTGTCCCGCTAAGGGCAATGCCCGTCTCATAGGTATCAAGAATAAAATAATCATGGTACGCTTTCTTATTATTTGCTATCATTTTCCCATTACTCTTTGCCATCTTCCTCTTCCCCTTCCTCTGCAATCTCAAAATCAATCGTGCGAAGCAGCCGATCTGCGCCAGTTACCTGTATCCAAATTCTTTGCCCCAGCTTATATACTTTATTCGTATGTGCTCCTATCAGTTCATATCGATTTTCATCATACTCATAATGATCATCCCGCATATTTGCCACATGCACCAGTCCCTCTACCGTATTGGGCAGCTCTACATACATCCCCCACTTGGTAATGCTAGAGATAACCCCCTCGAAGATCTCGCCTAAATGCTGCTGCATATATTCTACTTTTTTCAGCTTCACCGTCTCTCTTTCTGCCTCTTCTGCGCGCCTCTCCATCTCGCTTGCGTGCTTCGTCACCTCCGGCAGAATCTTATCATAGTGCACAATCTTTTCTTCCTGCATCCTTCCCCGAATATTATCTTTAATAATTCGATGAATCTGAAGATCCGGATATCTTCTGATTGGGGAAGTAAAATGCGTATAATACGCCGCTGCAAGCCCAAAGTGTCCGCTGTTCTCCGGCGTATACTTTGCCTGCTTCATAGACCGAAGCGCCAGTCTACTGATCATCGCTTCCTGTGGGCTTCCTTCTACTTTTGCAAGGAGTTTCTGGATCTCTTTCGGACGCACCTCATTCGCTCCCACATGCATAGAATAGCCAAAGTTATTGATAAATGTCGCCAGCGTACGGATTTTTTCTTCGTCCGGAGCCTCATGGGTACGGTAGACAAACGGCAGTTCCTGCCAGTAATAATCCTCCGCCACCGTCTCATTTGCAAGCAGCATAAAATCTTCAATCATCCGTGTTGCCACATTGCGTTCATAGGGTTGAAGCTCCAGCGGACGTCCCTTCTCATCCAGAATCATCTTCGTCTCCGGAAAATCAAAATCGATGGATCCCCTTATTCTTCGGTGCTCCCGTAAAATCTTCGACAGTCGGCTCATTTCCTCGAACATCGGCACCAGTTCCTGATACTTCTTCGTCTCCTTTGGATCATGATCTTCCAGAATCTTCTTCACACTGGTATAAGACATTCTCTGATCTACCCGGATCACCGTCTCGGCAATCTCATGGTCCACCACCCGCCCTTTCTCATCAATCTTCATAATACAACTAAGCGCCAGACGATCCTCTCCCTGATTCAGAGAACAAATTCCATTGGACAGCGTATGCGGAAGCATAGGAATAACCCGATCCACCAGATACACACTGGTTCCTCGCTTGAATGCTTCCCGATCCAACGCGCTGTTTTCCTGTACATAATTGGTGACATCGGCAATATGAACGCCCAGTATATAACAGTCTCCTTCTCTTGCAATAGAAACTGCATCGTCCAAATCCTTGGCATCCTCCCCATCAATGGTAACCATCTGCCAATCTCTAAGATCCTGTCTTCCTTGTCTATCAGCTTCTGATACCGGTTTTGCGACGCGCTCTGCCTGATTTAAAACCTTCTCCGGAAACTCCAGCGGCAGATCATACCCTTTTACAATGGAGAGAATATCGGTTCCGGGATCATTGATATGACCAATAATCTCCACTACTTTCCCCTCCGGGCTTCTTCTATCATCCCCGTAGGATGTTAATTCTACCACCACTTTATGACCATCTACCGCCCCTTTGGAATACTCGACAGGCACAAAGATATCACTGCTTAACCGCTGATTATCCGGAATCACGAACCCGTAAGATTTTCCTTTCCGAACCTGGTAAAGTCCCACTACTTTCGTGAGCGCCCGATTCACAATCCGCACAATCTTACCTTCTCTGCTGCGTCCATCCGGCTCTCTTGTAATTACAACTTCCACTTCATCCTGATCCATTGCTGTATTGGTGTCTTCCTCTGCAATATAGATGTCCTGTTCTTCGCCTTCTATCACGACGAACCCAAAACCTTTTAAGCTTGCACGGAAAATCCCTGTCAGCCGCTTTGCTTCTCCCCGACAGTACTTCCCACGCTTGGAAAGATAGATTTTCCCTTCCGACTCTAATGCCTCCAAGATCTGGCGAAGCTCATCTCTTCTCTCTTTTGGAACCTGCAGAAGCATTGCAAGTTCCTTAAATTTCATGGGTGTATACAAATCATCACAGATCAGATCATAAATCACTTTTTTTCTCTTCTCAAATGTCTTGTCCATCTTCTGCACCTCCTAAAGATAATAGAAAGAGACACTCCCATACAGGAGTGTCCCGCCATTCTCATAAAATATACTCATCTTATGCAAATACTTTTAAATTCAACACTGCTGCCAGTACAATAAACAGTATTGCCAGGAACTTTGTGGACTTCACCAAAGCGCCTTCCATAGAACGTCCTTTATTCTGTCCCCAATATGTGTCAGCCATACCACTAATGGTTCCTAATCCTGCTGATTTTCCTTCCTGCAGCAATACGATTGCCGTCAATGCGATACAGTCTATTGCAAATATAATCATTAATACCGTTTTTAAAATTTCCACTTTCTACACCTCCTGCGGATAAACCATACTTAGTGTACCACAAGCCGGATGGATTCGCAAGTAGTAATTTCCCGTTCTCTCCAACTTCTCCCCTGCTCTCTTGAAAGCTTTTTAAGCTCTATTTAAAGCCGTTCTTCAATCCGCAGCAGCTGATTATACTTTTCCACTCGTTCCGCCCGACACGGCGCTCCGGTTTTGATCTGTCCAGTACGAAATGCCACGGCAAGATCCGCAATCATCGAATCCGCTGTCTCTCCTGACCGGTGAGAAATGATGGTCTGATACCCTGCTCTTTTCGCCATTTCTATGGCTTCAATTGCCTCTGTCAAAGTACCAATCTGATTGACTTTAATTAAAATTGCATTGGCCGCCTTCCACTCAATTCCTTTTTTCAGGCGCCTTGTATTGGTCACAAACAGATCGTCCCCCACCAACTGCAACCGGCTTCCCAGTCGTGCCGTCAGCATCTTCCATCCTTCCCAGTCTTCTTCATCCAGTGGATCTTCGATGGATAAAAGCGGAAATTCGTTCGCCAGCTCTTCGTAATAATCGGCCATCTCCGCTGCAGTACGGGCTACCAAATTTCCTGACCGCTTTCCTTCTCCTTCAAATACATATTTACCAGACTGCAGATCATACAACTCACTTGCCGCCACATCAAGCGCCAGGCCTACCTCTTTTCCCGGCTGGTACCCTGCCGTCTCCACAGCTTTTACCAGAAAACGAAGCGCTTCCTTTGCACCACTTAAATCCGGTGCAAAACCGCCTTCATCTCCTACGGCCGTGCCGTATCCCTGCTCTTTTAAAAGTCCCCTTAAAATATGGTAAATCTCTACACACATCCGAAGACCTTCCTGATAGCAGCAGGCTCCGATCGGCATAATCATAAATTCCTGAATATCCAATGTGTTGTCGGCATGGCGGCCCCCTTGTGTCAAGCTAATGACACAAAATTTTTGTAATTTGTCCAACAGCATTTTAACTGCAGATTTTCTGTGCCTGCTCTACATACTTTACCAGTTCATCAGCAAAATTCCATTCAATTTCTATTCGCTTATCATTATATACCTTGATACCACGAATAAAAGTTACTGCTATCTCTCTGGTTAATTGCTCATTTCCTTCGATCAGGTCTGTCAGGCACTGTCTGCCATCAGGCGGAAGTTCAAATAACCGTTCAGCCGCTTCACTCTGTTCTATCTCTATTTGTGCTATCGCTAAGGTCTCTTTCTCAATTTGTTTATCCAGCCTGTCATTTTTTCTGGTGAACTCTTCTTCTGAGATTTCTTCCATTGCATATCGCATATATAGTTCCGTTTTCTGGTGCTTGTATCTGCTAATACTGTCTTTGGAGTTTCGAATATTCTTTGCAGCTTCATTCACTTTTGATTTTAATTCTGCTTTCTGTAATTCGAGTACCGGTTCAGCATCATCACTGACCTTTGCAAACAGCTTTATCGCCCTGAAAATCATCTCATTGAACTCGTCATCATATAAATTGTCTGTTACACAATCTTTATTTGCCGTATTAAATTTCCTTGGGCACTTAAAGTGCGGATTGCATCTGGTTACATGCTGTAGATTCTGACCGCATCCCCCACATTTTACCAATCCTTTCAGCGGATAATTATTATTGTGAGTTTTGCTCTTTTTTCTGGAATTTAATTCCAACTTTTTCTGTGCAGCATCAAATGTTTCTTTAGAAACAATCGCTTCATGGGTACCTTCAACCACGATCCAGTCTTCTTCTTTTGTTTTCAAATGCTTATTACTTCCTACTGAAGCAACTTTCCATTTACCGCCAATCGTAGTTCCCGTATACGTTTCTGTCATCAGTATCAGTCTTACAGTTACCGGATACCAGATATATTTTTCTGTTGTTTTCTTTACACCAGTTTTCAGAACTTCTCTTTTATATTGACCCGGACTCATAATTTTCTGCTCATTCAGATAACGTGCCAGCTGAGTGATATTCATTCCCTCAAGATATTTCTGAAATATCATCCTCACAACAGGTGCCGTTTCCGGATTAATCACGAGACTCGTCACATCTTCATCAGGCTTCAAGTATCCATATGGTGCTCTGGCACCCATATACTTTCCTGCTTTCTGACGCTGTAACAAAGTCTTTTTTACTTTAACGGAAGTATCAATGCTATGATGTTCGTTAATAATATTTCTGAAACCAACATCTATTCCCGGCATACCAGATTCATATTTCATACTATCAACATTATCATTGATTGCTATAAATCTCACATTCAGAAATGGAAAAATCTGCTCCAGATATGTGTCAACCTCTATATGATTCCTGCCGAATCGTGAGAGATCTTTCACTATAATTGTGCTGACTTGTCCGTCCCTTACTAATTCCATCATACTTTGGAATCCTGGGCGTTCGAAATTTGTTCCACTATAGCCATCATCTTTGAATTCTAACACTTCCGCATTTTTGAACTCCTGTTTACTGGCTATGTATTGCCCAATCACAATTCTCTGATTGGTAATACTATTGGATTCATCCAGCATATCCTCATCTTCCAGAGATAATCTTAAATACTTTACTATGCACTTACCATCTGACATCTGATCACCCCCTCCTCTAAAATTTCTGATAACGCCTGTATTTCATCTTGAAATTTAAATTCGATTTCTATACGTTTATCTTCATATAAAGAGATTTTCTTTATATAAGAGCGGACAACATCTTTTGTAAGGAATTCCAAATTCTTTCCTTTACTGAATTCAGCAAGCCACGAGAAGTTCTTTTTACACAATTTCTCTGTAATTTTTCTACTCTTCTCAATTTCTTTCTGTCTTGTAACCAGATCTTTTTCGATCACAGTTATTCTTTCTGTCATACGATTATATGCATCCGTATCAATCTCTCCCGAAACATATTGCTCATATAATTCAAATCGTCTTGCTTCGTTCCTTTTATTGACCTGAACAATCTTACTCTGTTCCCTGTTCAAATATTTTTTGAATGTCTCAAAATATTCATCATTAAAGCGTTTCAGTTGCGTTTTCAATTCACATACTGTTTTTAGCTGCATGATGAGTGCCCGATACACCAGTTCATCAATTACTTCTTCTTTCCAGCGATTGCAGTTATATTTTTCCTTGGAAATTTTTGCATAATTACCACAAATGAAATAATAATTGTAATACAAAACACCATTCTTTTCGCTGTAATAATATCTCCGAACCATATTAGCACCACAGTCACCACAGTATATCAATCCAACATACTTATTATCTTGTTTTCCATGAGTCTGCATATTCGACAGATCTTTTTTGGGCAATGCTTTCTCCTGCTTTAATTTGATTACATTTTGTACTTTTTCAAATAATTCAGCACTCACTATAGCCTTATGGGTATTCACATGTTCAATCCATTCTTCTTTATCCAACATTACATTTTTTTCTTTTGTAAGAAGTGAGGTTCTTGTTTTATGTGAATACGTATTTCCCAAATAGTGCCTATTTTCCGCAATCTGTTTAATTACAGATGATTGCCAATGCATATCTGTTTCGTCAATTCTATCCAAGAATAACTTCCCAGTTCTTGCGTATACCCTTGGCGAAGCCAGCAACATCGTATTAAACTCTCTCGAAATTTTCAAATATGACTGCCCTGCAGCAAGTTTTTCAAATATTTCTACTACATACGGTGCAGTTAAAAGATCGGGAACAGTAGTAGATCTTCCTTTTTCATCTCTAGCTCTCTTATACCCATAAGGAGCATCTCCACCACAATATTCACCTGACTCCATCTTAATTTTCATAGCACTTGTCATCTTTACTGATGCATCTTTTGCATACATATCATTTGCAAGATTTGATATCATGATTCCCAGCATCTGATTGTCGCATTCTGGACTGATACTGTCATAATTATCATTGACTGATATAAAGCGCACCTGCATAAATGGAAATATTTTTTCCAGGTATTTTGATACTTCTTCCAAATCTCGACCAAATCGTGATAAATCCTTTACTATGACCGTATTTATTTCTTTTGATTTGATGTCACCAAGCATTCTCACAAAATCATCTCGATCAAATTTTGTACCTGATATACCGTCATCCTTATAAAACTTTACAACTTCAATATCCGGATGAGATTCTGCGTAAGAAAGAGCGATTAGTTTCTGTGTCTCCAGCGATTCTCTCTTCTCACCGTTGATATCTACTGATATTCTGGTATAAATACCGGCTTTCCAGATTTTCTGCGGTGATGCCTGTACGATTGCTTCAGCCTGTTTCATCTGGCGATTTCTTGTTCTTGCCATTATACAGCCACCTCCTGTTTTGTTTTTCCAATCTGTTCTGCCAGTCTTGCAGCTGTTACCAGCTCGTCTTGGAATCGGTAAACAATTTCTATTTTTTTCCCTTCAAATACATTTATTTTTTCCACATACTGAAGAAGCATATCCCTGTCAAGATCTCCCAGCGACGGTTTCTCAAGAAATGTGTTCACCCATTCTTCGCACAGCAGTTTATTTTCAAGGAGATCTTCCATATACTCTTCCTGCTTTTCAATATTGCTTTCCAGACTTTTAATTTCTGTCTGATACCGTTCTCTAAGCAAAGCGTAATCATCCTTGGAAATAACTCCTGACGCAAGATTTCCCGATAATGAATGTAACAACTTATAATATTTATTGACTTTGTTTCGCAACTCAAGTATCAGGTCATCATGCTGTATCAATGTCTGTGTATCCAAAGAGTTCTCTTTCAAATATTCTACTGCACTTCGTATGGCATCCGTCATCTTACTGTACATCTTCAAAGAATCCATCACCAGCTGAATCAGCACATCTTCTCTGATGCTATGCCTGGAGCATTGATCCTTCTTTTTATTGTAAGAAGAACAGATATAAAAAACTGTCTTTTCTCCTTTATAACTGTTAGTTCGGCGGATCAGGTTACTTCCACAGTCTCCACAGGATAATAACCCACCAAACAAGTAAAGTCTGTTTTCTCCGGGTGCTATCCTGGTATCCTTTGCAAGTAACATCTGAACTGTTTCATATTCTTCTTTTGTAACGATACCTTCATGATGATTTTCAAAAATTACCCATTCTTCCTTTGGCAATGCCCTCTGTACCTTAACTTTATAGTTAATTCTTTGGGATTTTCCCTGTTGAAGCACTCCGTAGTAGATTGGATTCTTTAAAATACGGATAATTGCTACTGCTGACCACCTGGATGTCAGATGTGTCTGAAATGACGATTTGAAGTTTACTCCGGTCGCACGTTTGTAATCAGCCGGTGCAAGTACTCCCAGTTCATTCAGTTTATCTGCAATCAGTTGATTGCTCATGCCCTCCATCTTCCAGTTAAAAATATCTCTTACATGCTTTGCAGCACCCGGATCAATTTCTATCTGACTTTTATCAGTATTACATTTTCTATACCCATATGACACATAATTTCCAACATATTCTCCAATATTCCGTTTTGCGCTTAAATGACTTCGTACCTTTTGGGAATTCTGTCTGCAATATGTGTCATTGACAAAAGATTTTACCGGTAATACAAGATGTGTATCGGTAATGTTTGCTGTTTCAGAATCATAATTATCATTGATTGCTATAAATCGTACTCCCAGTTGTGGAAATACTTTTTGAATATACCGATCAACATCTATATGCTCCCTACCAAATCGGGATAAATCTTTTACAATGATACAGTTGATTTCCTTATTTTTAATTGCTTTGAGCATTGCCTGAAAACCAGGTCGATTAAAATCTGTACCTGAAAAACCATCATCTTTAAATGTCTCAACAATAGTAATATCAGACGTCGATTTCATATAGTTATCAATCAAAATTGACTGATTTACAATAGATTCACTTTCAGCCTTATCTCCGTCCTCAATACTGAGACGAAGGTACTTGGCTGCTATCCAGATATTTTTTTGCATAAAAAACACTCCTATCCAAAGATTCTGCCAAAACAGAACCCTTAAATAGAAGTGCTCTATTCAAATTTAGTCCTGTTAGCATTATAGCACACTTCGTCTTCTGTGTGAATATGAAATTTTGTTGTTCCAGTTATTCCCTTATGCCAATCCAGCTTTCTTTGCTACAAGCTGTTTTGTACAGTCTATATAGGAAAGGGAAGCAGCTGTATTAAAAACACTTTTTACGACATAGCCCATATCTTCATATACATACGGGTTATCAGAGTGATTAAGCAGCACTTCCATCTTATTGCTTTTCCTGCTATCCAGCTCTGAAATCAAATCCTTGTACTTTGGCAAACTATCTCGGTCAATCTCTTTGATATCAACCGTTTTCAACGCTTCTAATCTTTCAACTGCTGTCATGGACATCGCCTCCTTTTCCTATAGTTACCATTATCGAAATTAAATATTCGTAACAGCTATGTAGTCTTCTCTTCCATTCCCATCTGAATCCGTACTGCTTTCAGTACCTGATCCAGGCTCCACTTGTTCACTCTTCCGCATTTCTCAATAATACATTTCGTAGAAATGCTCATAACCTGTTCAGCCAGTGCCAGGCTTCCTTTTCGGATTCCTGTCATATCATATTTGCTGATAAATACATGTGTTGGCAAATACCGTTTCTTATAAATTCTTGATGTCAGCGGAACTACCGTTATGACTGAACTGTATGTATTGGCTTTATTATTACTCACTACGATCACTGGTCTTACTCCACCCTGAACAGATGTTGTAGGAAACATACCGAGATCTGCCCATAAAATATCTCCTCTGCGGATTGTCATTTGTCCTCTCTCCAATCTATTATTTTTATTTGTAAAACATCCATAGCGCTATATTGGCTCCACAGGAATACGGCAGAGTTTCTTTCCCATAAGGAAAGCTCTGCCGCATAACCTCTATAGCCAATTTGATTATTAAACAGTGCTCGCTCGATTCTATTTATCCTCGATACCCCGAATCGTTACTCCCGCATATGCAGGAAGGGAATAATAACCTGCCCGAATGCATACTCCGGACCACAACCCGAAAACTCTCGTTTCCAGGCTCCAGCAGTTCATAGGTTTACCAGTTACAGACTTCTCAGGATCTGCAAGTGTATCGCATCTCATACATATCATCGCATCACCAGCCTGCCAGCTGGCTTCGGTCAGTGCTTTTTCGCAGCATTACAGACTGAACTAAAAATCTTGGTTTTGGCTTATAATCCTATAGCGGCATCTTCCTCGTGCTCTCTGCATGAAATGTCACGTCAGTTATTATTGGATATTCAGTTATCATGGTTCATTTTAGGAAGTCCTTTAACTTCCTCTAATTACTAAAGTCAAATGACTTTGGCAGATGCAAAAGATTTTGAAAAATTTTTAAAAAAATTTATTCATATACATTTCACGCATCTTATTAAGAGTGGATTTCAGCTTGTATGACAGCATCTGTCTGGAAATCCCCATAATCTCCGCCATCTGTGTCTGTGTCTTGTTTTCAAAGAAAATGCCATAAATAATCATGCGTTCCTCTGAGTTCAGCTGATTGATCACTTTGTGAATATCCTGCTGTTCCATTTTTGTCAGTACATAGTGCTCCACATCACAGTTCAGATCTGGAAAATCCTCAATCATGAAGCCTTCTCCATCAATGGACTGACCGCTGTAAGGTACTTCTCTCAGCATCTTATCCACAACCTCACCCAGTTCATTCTTAATCTCAACTTTTTTTGCCTTGCTGCTTCTGTAAAAATTATTCATCGCATACGCAACTTCTTTTGTAATCTCGATCATTTCTCCATCAATATTTGCGTAATACTTTCCTTCATAAAAATATGGATGTTCAATATACATATCCGTTCCTCCTGAATTTGAAATCTTATTGCTCGTTTCAAATCCAGAAGGCGGACCTCTGTTTAGGATCATGCCTGCTCCGCCTTTATCCTGCCGGGATACGCCCGCAGTTATTGACTGAGAAATTCAGGCACAAAAAAAAGCCCCAGTAGTTTTTTCTTAACTACTGAGGCTTTCGTCTCTTTATTGTATTCAGTTATCTATGCCTTCTTTCATCAGCATAATCATTGTATCAGGATAAAGTTCACAAAGTATCCGCAATATGTTCCCATAAGTTCATATCATTATTGGAATCGTACATATTTCAGTATAAAAAGTTCACCGTGTTATTCTTCTACTTCTTTTCCATCTATATATAGTTGAAATTTATCAGGATTATTGACTACATCATAGTCCTTTCCGTATTCTACAGGTCTATATTCGGCTGTCATTACCGATTCCCCATCTTCAATATCCTCTTTCCATAAATAGATGTTCATATCAAGGCTCGTCGCATATCCCCTGTCTGTGGAGAATTTTGTCGAATAAAAAGAATCATCCTTGTACATCTGCAAAAGTTCTCTTGCAAACGCTTCTCTATCCTCAATATTTTCCCGGTTAGCGATTACGGTTAGATTTTCATCCCGATTTACGGAAAATGTTCCTACCACATCCGGTTCACCTTCCTTATGACTTGATTCAGGTTTCCCATAAATACTTCCTGCAGCAATTATCAAGATGACTGCTCCTGAGATCACTGCAATTGTCTTTTTCTTCATATTTTCATTAATTTCCTTTTAATTGTTTTACTGCGTAATTGATTACTTCTTCCGGTGTAGGTCTGTCTCCTTTAAGATTTACCTTCTTCCATTCTGCCTGTACAGCCGGATCTGGATCATCAAATCCAGCATCAATCGCTATCTGCATTTCCCGACGCACCTCTTCTGGTGTCGTATTGTACTTTTCAGCAATTTTCTCATAAATAGTTTTTTCTCTCATTTACCCGCCCTCCGGTTTCAAAGAATTATTTATAGTTCTTTAGAACTACTATATCATGATTCTCACTATGAAAAAAGATATTTTCACAAACGAATCCATAAAAAAGAATAAAAAAAAGAAGAGCTTAATGCTCTTCGATTTCAATGCCTATTTCATTAGTCTACCAAAGCTCTGACCGCATTTAAAATTCTTTTCTGCTCGTCCTTTGGCAATTTTTCTATCATATCAGATAATTCATTAGTAACACCTGTCACAGAATGTGTCACAACATCTATCAGTAGCGCATCAGCCGATACATCAAGTGCATTGGCAATTGCTACAAAGGTATCCAACTTTGTTACTTTCAGTCCTCTTTCTATCACACTGACATGTGTTGTACTTAAATTTACCAGCGCCGCCAGTTCTTCCTGTGTAAGATTTTTTGCTTCTCTTGCTGCTTTGATTCGCTGACCAACCGCTTTTAAATCCATCGTAGCACCTCCTTCAGAACGATAATTCGGTCTAAAATTAGTATACTGATGGATAATTGAAAGATACAGAATCCGCAAATCAAGTTATAGTTCTATAGAACTAGTTTTCGCTTTTTTTACATGCAACACACAAAAAAGCCACCAGAAGAATTAGTATCCCCTGGTAGCTCTATTAAAATTTATCATTTGTTAATGTGCAACACTCATGCTCTCATCAATCCATTTCTGCACCATTTGAACACTCACATTAAGATAGTGGGCTATTTTATCAACTTTCATTCCATCCGCAGCCATGGATAATGCTGAGGCTTTTGCTTTTTTCAGCTCACCACTTTCAATACCTTCACTATAAATCTGTTCCATCTCACGGCACATGAATTCCACCCCTTTCTGTGTTTCCTTCAATTCGTATACTCTGTCAGCAAGTATCTTACTGTGCATATCTTCTGCATTCTTACAGTGAAGATCATGCATCAGTCTGCCTAATTCTGTATCTTCTTGTTTCTTAGAATTTACATAGATAATATGAGCTTCATCCTTAAAATTCTCACTGACTTCTTCGATTTTCCTGTCTATATGATAAATCGGAAGTCCGTATCCAAGTGCATCGTCTCTGGTGATAAAAATCACGTAGCTTTCCGGAAGGTCATCAAAATCCTGCCCTGGATTTAATGTGTTCATATCCATCAGACCACTATGATACCTTGCTCTTTTTGGAGATGCCCCTTCGTTGTCCTGTTGAATTTCTACATCCATCTGCTTGCCTTCAGAATCTCTGGCAACACAGTCCAGAATAGCTGAACGCCCCTGCAAATTCTTATAGTCTTTCTGCAAAACTTGATCAATCACTTTCAGATCCTTTTTATTCATAATTACCTGCAGAACATATTCTGTACATTCCCGTTTCTTGAATACATTCCGCATAAACACATCGCTCATGATGGTAAGGTCTTTTAAGATACCCTTGTATCTTTCGTAACGTGTTTCCAACTCTTCTGTTTTCACGATTTCTTCTTTCGCCACGTCCATTCTCGCCTCCATTCTTTGCTATGTCAGGATAGGTTCCTAAATGTCTCCTATCCCAATTTCATCTTAACATCAAAATCAGCTTTTCACAAGCCACTATTTTATCCTACACCACTTGAAAACAATAATTTCCAATCAGCTTCGTCCAACTACTATATTTATTCTTTTCACACACCTTTCGGCAAATTTCATTTTCCATCAGTACACAGAACATCTTATCATAATCAAATGCCCAAACCGCACCATTCACATGGTTTTCCACTGCTTTCTGATCTATGCTTTTCAAGCGTGTGACCATTTTTTCTATTTCTCCATTTCTCAAGTTACCGATATTTTTGCAGATAAACCGAAAGAAATTCAACGTTGCATATTCGTCATGCCAATGGAATTCTTCTGGATTGTTTTTAATTTTACTGGCTCGCTGCTGTTCTTTGATTATCTGATCAGCTACACCTTTCATCGAATTTTCGTATCTCATATTATTCACCTACTCTTCCTCTACGCCCAGTGACGGTTTAAATCTTTTATCCTTTGCCTGCGGTACCACGATCTCATAAAAATAGAACCCTAAATATCCAAGTGCCTGCTTCTTCATTTTATAAAAAGAGGTCCTGCCTACTCCTAACTCCTGCTGTACTTCCACATCTGTCTTATTATAATGACTGCAAAAACAGGAATGAAGAATCTCACTGAGCATCACACCATTCGGTGCATAGAACTTCACCAGTGTCATTCCACGATAGATCATGTCTGACAAGCCGTAAATGATCATCAGATTATTCATTTCCCGGTGCATCTTTGGCACATTCAGCTGATTGTTATAAATGCTCAGATAACTCAACGCATATGCCATATCTTCATTGATCTTCTCCTGGCACTCCATATCCAGCTCTTCTAACACAATCTGATTTTCCAAAATCAATTTCTGATAGCTTGTCATCAGTTCTTTGATATCCGTATAATGTCTCTCCATCGTTACTTCCAGATAATCCTGCGCATGGCTTGCCATCTGGAAGGTAATCTCTTTCATTGATTTAATTGCATAATCTCTGTCTGTCATCAGTTTCAAAATCTCCTTATCATCATCACACTAACTGGCGGTCTTTCAGACCAGTTCGCTTTCCCCATGATTTTGATGGGAAGCAATTACTTACTACAATTTGCAGAAGCGGATATCCAAAAGGCATTGTGGGAGCTGCCTTTGCTGACCGGAATCCATCTTCTTATGTAAAACCTGCAGGAATATAAAGGGAAAGTGACTATCCCTGCCGGTTAATAATCCAAATAATATCGTCTATATCAATCTCTCCTTATGCTGTTTTTCTCTCCATAAACCATTTATCCACTTCATAAAACAAATGGCTTTCCTGCCCCTGTATCATACAGGTGTACATCATTCCTACACCGCCTGCCTTTCTGCTGGCACATCGCTCGATTTTCAAAATTCTGTCAATGTTATATTTTCTTCCATCTTCCCAGGTGAAAAATATAGGAACCAGTTTTCCGTCTTTCCGAAACTCTGCCACTACATCTACATATACTTTATTCATGCCGACACCTCACTATAAAATCTCGATTGCTCTTGGCGATGCCGGAATCCTTCGGATATATCCATTTAGCTCCAACTGCTTGATTCTGGAAAATGCTGATGATGTTGATTTCACCCCGATCAATTTTCCAAATTCCCGTATTGTCGGTGGATATCCATGTTCATTGGTATATCGTAAAATACACTGATAACTTTCTTCCTGTTTTCTGGTTAATGCTTTTTTCAAATCTATCCCTCCAATTACCCATGAAAATAACTGTGTGGATGGATCGTGTGCGTACCAGCGTCTAAGTGGGATAAGACTTTATCCTGATACATTGCCGCTCGCTGTATACTGAAATAACCAAACCGTCGTCTGATCTCATCTACAGTACGATCCAGCTTCTCTAACTTTTCCTTTTTCTCCTGATTTCCAAATAAATCCAACTGCACGGGAATATCATCTAACACAAGATCCGCAGCTCGGATTCCCAGGCTTCTAATGGGATGTTCCCATTTGTAATTATCTTTAAATAGCTGAAATGCTGCAGTTACAATCTCGTTTGTAATATTCGTTGGCTGTCGTAAATGTATCTGTCTGGAAAAACTATACAATCCATTATCTCGAACTGTAATTTCTACTGTTTTGCATTTAAATCCATGTTTCCGCAATCGTGCAGCTACACTTTCTGCCAATGCTATTTGAATGATCCAGACATCCAGATCATTTTCCAGATCTCTCGGTGTTGTAGTGCTATTACCTATCGACTTTACTGGTGCTTCATATCCTTCCTTGCAAACCGGATCTTCATCCCAGCCATTTGCGAAAGCCCATAATACATTTCCTATTTTTCCAAAATGACTCTCTAACAACTTTTCGTCTGATTCCGCAAGTTGCCCGATTGTCCGGATTCCAAGTTTTTGCAATTTCTTATTCGTCTGTCTTCCGACATAAAGCAAATCTGACGCTGGAAGCTGCCATATCCTGTCTTTATAATTTTCTCGATTAAGCTCTGTGATTGCATCCGGCTTTTTATAATCCGAGCCAAGTTTCGCATAAATCTTATTCCAGGAAATTCCAATACTCACTGTTACTCCAAGTTCGTATTTAATCCGATGGCTGATTTCTCTCGCAATTGTCATTCCTCTTCCTTTCAGATTTCCACTGCCTGATACATCCAGCCAGGCTTCATCAATTCCATATGGCTCAATTTTGTCTGTATACTCTGAATAGATTTCTCTTGCCATTTGTGAAAATCGCAAATATAAATCCATCCGTGGCGGTACAAAAATAATTTCCGGGCAAACCTGTTTCGCCTGCCATAATGCCATTCCGGTTTTTACTCCTTTTTTCTTGGCAATATAATTTGCTGTCAGTACAATTCCATGCCGGGCTTCCGGATCGCCACCTACTGCCAGAGGCATTCCGGCAAATTCCGGATGATGTAGCATTTCTACACTGGCGTAAAAACAGTTCATATCACTATGCAGGATCACACGCTCATTCAAACTTTTCACCTCCCAGCTGTTTCCTTCAACATAATGTCTTATCAATTTCTGTATGTTTAGTATATATCGACATTCCGGAGATAGTCAAGTGACATCTTGGTTGTATTTTCTCCATTTCGGAGATTATTCTTGATTTTATTTCTAACATACGGTATAATGCATATAGAAAATTCAAATAGAAATGAGGCGAACAAATGCGTAATTTCGGGGAAATATTAGCAGAAAATAGAAAAAAGAAAGGATACTCTCAATCAGATCTGGTAGACCTGCTTTCTCAAGAAGGTATTCAGGTCACTACAAAAGCAATCTCCAAATGGGAGACCAATGCACGAGAACCAGCTTTACATGTTTTCCTGACACTTTGCCAGTTACTTGATATCGAAGATATATATGAATCCTTCTTTGGAGAAAACCCATATAACATTATGAGTGGATTGAATGAAGAAGGCAGAAATAAATTGATTGAATTTGCTGATATTTTGAAAGCTTCTAAAAAGTTTTCTCCACTGTCTGCAAAGATTATCCCATTCCATCATCCTGTAGAAATTACCTGGGAACCAGTTTCTGCTGGTACTGGAAATTACCTGGAGGATTCTGTAAAAGAAACCTATGACGTAGGACACCTTGCTCCTGAGCAGACTGACTTTGGTGTACGGATTTCCGGTGACAGTATGGAGCCACTTTATCATACAGGCGATGTTGCATGGATTCAGAAAAAAGATTCTCTTGCTAATGGTGAAATTGGAATCTTCTATCTCAACGGCAATACTTACATCAAGGAATTACACGATGAGCCAGATGGTGTTTATCTGATCTCTTTAAATCAAAAATATCGTCCTATCCAGGTTTTGGAATCTGACTCTTTTAAGATTTTTGGAAAAGTAATCGGGAAATGCAAAGGTGCAGAAATTCCGGGATTCCATTAAATTTCAACAGCAGGTTCATGATCCTGCTGATAACAATAAGCAAAGGAAGTGATTGAATGGCAATCAATAATACACTAAAAGATATTCGTGAAGAACGGAATCTCATTCAAGCAGATTTGGCTGAAGCCATAGGTTCCTGCAGCCAGACGATAGGCCGCATCGAACGTGGAGAACGTAATCCCTCTCTTGAGATTGCAATCCGGCTGGCACATTACCTGAAAGTGCCTGTAGAAGATATTTTTCAAGTTGAAGACTGAAGCACAACATCCAGAAAACCGAGGAGTAAAATCCCCGGTTTTCCTTTTGCTCAAAAATCAGTGTATTCCTTTTACGAAGTCCGCTGCGTTTTTCATATCTTCTTCATTCGGATGGCCTTTAGCAATACCTCCAACCAGTTTAAATGGTCCGAATGTGTCATACCCTTTACAGCCAAATTTTCCAACCACACTGGCATGTTTTTTATCCAAAATCTGCTCTATGGATTTATAATTCGCACTCCCACCATAAGTACAGATCAGAAATATCTTTTTGTCGTCCGGTAGATTCTTCTCTGCAAATTCCAATATCGACTGATGAAACTTTGAAAAATAGATTCCTGATGCAAACCCAATCATATCATAACTGCTCAGGTCTGCATCTGGCTGTTTCACAGCATCAATCAAATCCACCTGACATTCTTCTGCGATCCTCTTTACTAATTTTTCTGTATTTCCATGATGCACAGATGCGTATACTATCGCTGTTCTCATTTTTCTTCCTTTCCGTCTGCTCCGTCAATCAGGTCATAGCTCATATCCAAAAAGTCCAATATCTTCGCTTCACTGACTGAACCATCCAGTAAAATCGTGATCCAGTGCTGTTTATTCATATGGTATCCTGGTAAAAATCCATAAGTCTGAATAATCATGCTGGTCATTTCTGGATCGCACTTTACATCCATAATGTCAACCAGATCATTTCCCTCTAATCCCAGTTTCGATTTTTCAACCGTCATGATCACTGCATACCATTTCCCATTTTTATGTCGAAGTACTGCACTGTCCGATAGTTTACTCCATAAATATTCCGGCATTGTGCCATACTGTTTCTGCACATATTCAAAAATTTCTTCTTTCTTCACAATCTATTCAACTCCTGATTTTTCTGATATCCTGCCCATAATCATACCACATTTTCGTATCCCATACTACCTGCCAAATTCTTTTGCATTTTTCCGGTTCTCCTGACTTTAACTAATAGAGGGGTAAAACAGCAAGGACAGGAAGTGAGGATACACTTCCGGGAAATCCCAATTTAGGGTACCCTGCCCTAAATTGAAAAACGTTGAAAGCAACGATACTACTGTCCTCTCAGAAAGGAGAACCCACCAATGGCTGAAAGAAAGAGAAACAAAGAAATCCATTTTTATGTCACCGAAGAAGAAAGGAAGCTTATACGCAGGAAGATGATAGAATCAAAAACCAAAAACATGGGAGCTTATCTGCGTAAGATGGCAATCGATGGTTACATCGTCAACACCGATACCACCCCACTGAAGAAACAGTATGAGGAAATGCACAAGATTGGTGTAAATATCAACCAGATTGCAAAAAAGGTAAATACCACCGGAGATCTATATCCAGAAGAAATGCAAGAATTGAAAGAGATGGTGAAAGAATTATGGCGTATCTTAAAATCTTCCCCATTAAGGTAACTGACAAGAAAGCTCTGGACTATATTACAAATCCAGATAAGACAGATGAAAAACTGTTAGTTTCCAGTTTTGGCTGTTCCCCGGAAACTGCAGATCTTGAATTTTCTATGACAAGAGAAATGGCAAAAAAGAATGGAATGGATAAAGGCGATAACCTGGCATTTCATCTGATCCAATCATTTAAACCTGGAGAAGTTGATGCCGAAAATGCCCATCGCTTAGGTCAACAATTTGCTGACGAAGTGCTGAAAGGAAAATATGAGTACGTGATCAGCACACACGTTGACAAAAATCATATTCACAATCATATCATCTTCAACGCTGCAAGCTTTGTTGATCATCACAAGTATGTTTCCAATAAGCGGAGCTACCATAAACTCTGCAGAATCAGTAATCGTATCTGCCATGAAAATGGACTTGCCACCAGCATGCCAACCGGAGAAAAAGGTAAAAGCTATAAAGAGAACATGGAATATCATCGTGGCACCAGTTGGAAAGCCAAGCTACGTGTCGCAGTTGATAAATCAATCTGGACTTCCATCAACTATGAGGAATTTCTGCAAAAGATGCAGTTAGCCGGATATGAAGTCCGGCAGGGAAAGCACCTGTCCTTCCGTGCACCGGAGCAGAAGAACTTCACTTATATGAAATCTCTCGGAAGCTATTATTCCGAAGAAAATGTTCGCATCCGTCTGGCTAAAAATCGTAGCAAAGCGAAAGCTCCAAAGCATCTGTCCAGGGAAGCTCGCCTGTATATCAATATTTCCACTTATGTTACGACCGGCAATCGAGAAGGATTTGAACGTTGGGCAAAACTCAATAATCTGAAAGAAGCAGCCCGCACCTTCAACTATCTTTCCGAAAATAATCTGCTGAATTATGAAGATTTCCAACAGCATCTTTCTGATGTCGATGCTTCTGTTAAAGCGGCTGAGCAGAGAATAACGCAAATCAACAATGAGCTGAGCATGCAGAAAGTCATTCAGAAACACTGCGATTCTTACCGGCTTTGTCGTAAAGTAATTGAAGATTGTAAATCTGCTAAAAATCCAAAAGCATACCGCACCAAACATCAGGCAGAATACCAGCTCCACGATTCACTAAAAAAAGAGCTTCAGGATCTCGGCGTTACCAAAATCCCAAGCTCTAATAAAGTTCAAAAGCTGATTGAAAATCTTGAATCTGAACAGGCTACTACTGTCCGGGAAAAGCAAGAATTACAGAAAAAACAAAAGACACTGGATATCATTCAGCAGAATTTTACTGCACTGCTCGATGCTCCTGAAATCAATTCAGACTTACTTCCGGCAAAACGGAAACCTGTTTCCGTCACAAGAGATAAATAAGATTGCACTGACGACTCAATTATTGTCTTCTAAATCTTCCCAGCTTCAGGACAATGGCAGCATTAAAAATGGGGAAGTATCGGCATCTACCATTAACCAACCAGTATATCAACCAGCTGGCAGTCCAGTTTAAAACATCCACAAACCCTGATATGCGCCGTTATGAAAGACCTCACGTCAATGAAGTCTGGTGCGGAGATTCCAGTGTGGGACCTTATTTAAAAACTGTCGATGGTAAGAAACACCAGGTATATATCATTACGCTAATTGATGATGCCAGCCGCTTCATTGTCGGCATTGATGTCTTTTTTCACGATAACTTTGTAAATCTTATGTCGGTCATTAAGTCTGCCGTTGCAAAATACGGCCGCCCACAACTTTTTAACTTTGATAATGGCAGAAGCTATAAAAACAAGCAGATGGAACTGCTTGCAGCCCGGATCGGTTCTGTCATCCATTATGATCAGCCATACTCCCCGACACAGAAGGCAAAAATTGAGCGCTGGTTCCGCACCATGAAAGATCAGTGGATGGCAGGGCTTGATATCAGATAGTTTCATTCACTGGATGAACTCAGAGGAAATCTGTTTTCTTATGTACAGACTTATAATCAATCTCCGCACTCCTCTCTGAAAGGGGGGTCCCAACAGGACAGATATTTTTCCGAACCCAGCCTGTTCCATAGCATCTACGTCTTGTTTCCGGCATCAACAGCAAGAACTGCTCCATGACCTCTTCTAAAAGAAGATATCTTGGATTCAGGAGAATCATATCGTCCATGATTCCTATTACAAACCAGTAAAATTCCTCCACAAATCCTTCCACGTCCTGATCCGTATCTGAATACCATTGATTCAACTGGCATATCATTCTCACCTGTTCTTCATCCGTCAGTTCCATATCCATGAAGTAAAGTATCCGTCCTCCCGAATTACAAATCCGGAATTTTATTTCTTTCTCATTTTCATTCAGCATTCTTCCCTTTCCCATGTGTCCTCCATTGGTAATTTCTACAATTCATCATAAAAAAGTGTCTTCGACACTTCAGCTCTCCTGCCCCTCATTCATGAGGGGATAAGGGGTTTCTTTTTTATTTAAAATACTTCATAATGGTTCTATGAATATACTACAAAAAATTTTCAAAGAGCATTATGAAGAAATGATCTATCTCCAGCATCCTCGTGACTCCGTTATCGAAAATGTTGATAAAATGATCAATTGCGGGAATCCCTCTTTTGGTGGTGCTATGTACGGTTGTGGACACTGCGGTAATCTTAAATTTGTCCCCTTTCGCTGCAAAAGTCGTTTTTGCCCGACCTGCGGCAATAAATACTCCATTGACCGCACTACTTCTATGTCCTTTAAGATCATAAAAACTCCTCATAGACATTGTATTTTCACCATTGCCGAAGAACTCCGCCCTTTTTTCTTAAAAGACCGTTCCCTTTTAAACTGCCTTTTTTCAGCCGTCAACAGTGTAATCTCCCGTATGTTTTTCAAGATCAATAAATCTCAGCGTTTTACCCCTGGTTTTATCTGTGTCCTTCACACTTTTGGACGTGATCTTAAATGGAATCCCCACATTCACTGTCTTCTCTCTGAAGGCGGTGCTGGAACCTCTATACCCTGGCGCAAGGTCGACCATTTTAACTACCGGCTCCTTCGTGATTCTTTTCAGACCACTCTTTTAAGTGAACTTCTCTCCAGACTTGGAGACTCCTTTAAAAAAGTGAAATCCTCTATCTACGCCAATCATAAAAATGGTTTCTATGTCCGTGCACTTCCGAATAAATGTGAACCATCCAAAGTCATTAAATATATCGGTCGCTATCTTGGCCACCCTGTCATCGCAACTTCTCGTATTGATTCTTACGATGGCGACTTTGTTACTTTTCATTACAACCGTCATGAAGATGAAAAGCTGATTACCGAAACTGTTCCTGTACTTGACTTTATCTCTATGCTCACTCAGCATATCCCGGAAAAACATTTTAAAATGATTCGTTATTACGGACTCTATGCCAGACATCGTAAATCTGATCTGAAACTGCATCGGGCAATTTCAAACGAATACATTACAGAAGCCCAGCTTGCAAAGGAACTTAGAGAAAAATATATGAAAAATCCACCGGAAGGCATGACTTCTGCTGAAGTTCGCTCTATGAGCGACGATGAACTTCTGGATATGGATTACTTCTTTCACGAATTTGATGATATCAATGATGACGATTTTGGCGAAGAGGGTTTTTATATCTTTTAAACCACAACCGTCCTTTTAGTATGCCCGCCTACCGGCGGGCATCTTTCATTCAAGAGTGCTCCGTATGAGCAGTTTCCTATAAAGTAAAAAAAGACACCAAAAAACAATTCTTTGCTTTTTGATGTCATTTCTGTTTTTAGGCTGATGCCTGAACCAATATTCCAGAAGCCCAAACGGACTTCTCCGGTGTGCTTTGCACAATCTGCTTACTAATTCCGGACCGTTCCGGAATGAAATTTCTTATTCAGGGTATTCCCGAATGAAACTATTTACACATTTATCATAGCACTAGATTTTGTTTACGTCAATATTACAAGCACAATATATAGATGATGTTTGTTAGTACTTTATTGTTTAAATATATATTACAAAACCAGAATAATCTATTTGATGCTACTGCACCATTACTCTATTTTTTAACTGAAGCTTTCAATTTTTGAAAAGACTCTTCACTAATCGCATGTTCTATCCGACAGGCATCCTGCTCTGCAGTTTTCTGATCAACCCCGACAGCTACAAGCTGTTCCGTGAAAAACAGGTGGCGTTCATAGATTTTTTCAGCAACATCTTTTCCCATATTGGTCAAATGCAAGTAACCATCTGCATCAACTGTAAGCAATCCTTCTTTCTTTAATAGACCTACCGCATGGCTGATGCTTGGCTTGCTAAAACCCATATGCAGAGCAAGGTCAACAGAACGAACCCTACCTTTTTTCTTTTGCAAAACAAGTATAGCTTCTAAGTAATCTTCTCCAGACGCATGAATATTCATCATCAATTGCCCTCAAAATCAAAGAACCTTTGTAGTCGTTCCCTGCTTATTCTGTTCCAACCGTCACTCCATAGCACTTTTCCATTTTCAATAAATACAAAGTAGTTACAGCATTCCGCAATCAGTTCCGGATCATGAGTAACTATAAATAATGTTTTTCCTAATGCACTCAATTCCCGTAAATTTTTTGCTACTTTCTTCATGTGACGATAATCCAATCCGCTTGTAGGTTCATCAAAGACAATAATCTGTTTATCGGACGCAATCGCACTGGCAATGGCTACCCGCTGTTTCTGTCCTCCAGACAATGACATCGGATGTGCTTCCTTAAACTCTGAAATATGCAGATTTTCCATAATCTGTTCTGCTTCAAGCATTGCCTTTTCTTCATCTGTATTGTCCAGGCTAAGCAAAATTTCATCCATCACACTTTCTGTAAAGAGCTGATGGTTTACATCCTGCATAACCATATAGCAGACTTTAAGTCTCTGATTTGCCATATATGTTTTTCCATCCATGCTCATGCAGCCTTTCCCTGCCTGAAGTAGTCCGCACAGATTATTAGCAAAGGTAGTTTTTCCGGCTCCATTGTTGCCGATTACTCCTACCACCGAACCTTGCGGTATCATCAAATCCGATATATCCAATACCTTATGCTTTTTCTTCTTCCTCCCGGAAGAATCTTTATAAGAGGCTTCAAAGTCCCGAATATACAGTTGTTTTGTTGCACTGACTATACTTTGCGTTTTGCTAAAATCCTCTGATTGTAAAGTTCTAAGTCCCAAAGTATGTAATTCATCTGTAGATTTTTTTCTAAAATCCGAAACGGCATGGTTTTCTTTTATATGCCCATCTTCCATAAGTAAAACCCTATCTGCAATATCCATCAGATAATACAAGCGATGCTCAGCAATCACAATCGTTTTCCCCTGTGATTTCCATTTCCGTAGCACATTTTTTAATTCTCTAATTGACCGAATATCCAGATTTGAAGATGGCTCGTCCAATACAAAAATTGATGGTTCCATTGCCGATACAGATGCGCAGGCAATTTTCTGTTTTTCCCCGCCAGATAGTGCAAATAAGCTCCGATTCAACAAATCTTCAATTTTTAACGCATCTACCGTTTTTTCGATTCGTGAATTGATTTCTTCTGTGTCAATTCCCAAATTTTCACATCCAAACGCAATCTCACTTGTAGTATCTACCGTAAAAAACTGTGTCCTCGGATTCTGAAAGACAGAGCCAACTACACCCGACAGTTCATATAAGGATACATTCTTTACATCTATTCCTTCTACAATCATCTGTCCGGTAAGTGTCCCCTCATAATAATGCGGGATAAGCCCATTTATTAAACGTGTAAGAGTTGTCTTTCCACAACCTGACTCTCCGCAAATCAAAACAATCTCTCCGTCATGGATTGTCAAATTTATATTTTTGATTTTTCCTTTTGAACTACCTTGTTCATATTGAAAAGATACATCTTTAAACTCTATCATTTCAGCCCTCCCGAAAAAAGCAGAAACACCAACAGGGCAACCGTAACAATAAACATAATCACAAAGTCTTTCCAATGGAAACCGATTTTACAAATACTTGTTCGTTTTTTACCGTTTCCTAATCCCCTTGTTAACGCTGCCGCTGACAGGTCATTCCCTATTGTTACTACGGACATCATAAGAGGGACAATTCGATATTCTAATACTGCTTGTGGATTCTTAAAAAAATTTTTTTCCGTAATTCCTCTCATACGCATAGCGTTTCCAATAGATTCCGCTTCTTCGAAAATTGTAGGAAAGAACCGAAACATAACAGAAAACGGAATAATAAATGCTTCTGGTATGTGCATACGCTGCATGGCAAGGACAAATTCACTAACCTTTGTGGTCGAAAGAAGATAGTAGCCCATCATGGCGCTGGGAAACCATCTTGTTCCAAATTGAGCTAGCAGCGATATTATAATTGTCCCTATCAGTCCCATATACGGAACAAGAAACACGTTTACCGTCCATGAAACAATAAAAACAATCAAATAGATGATGGCAACCTTTTTCCTCCTGCCCGAAAGGAGGAGGAAAAAGGGCACTAATGCCAGAACCGGCTTTAACCAGAAACTAATACCGTCCGTTTTTCCGTCAATCATTACAATACTGAATATTACCAGCATATATAGCTTTGTTCTTGGGTCAAGCCAGAAACGCCGCTCCGAATCAACTGACAGTAATAATTCTGGTTTCATTAAACAATGCCCGCCTTTACAAAATGCTTCTTCAAAATTGCCTTGCCTAAATAAGCGCCGATCACTCCGCCGACGATGCCTAAAACAATAACTACCGGTAGCATCCAGTTAGCGGTAAGACCCATAACGGCATTGATGTATTCATCCGTACCTCCCTTGCTTCTATAAGCCTCAAAAAAGGTATCTCTCATAATCCACATAGGCAGCATGGAGCCGATTACCCATTCGGTAAACACGCAATATCCCAGCACAGTATGTTTCCAGCTTTTATATTCGCCAGCCTTAAAGATCAAATCAGCCAGGAAACCTAATACGATTCCAAACGGAATTGAAATCCAGCTTTGTCCCATCAGAAAGCAGAGGACACTGACCAACGTACCCATAATAGTAGCCGCGCCGAATTTCCCTGTCTTTGTCAGAAACAGCATGAACGGGATGCCGCCCAGTATTCCCAACACCAATGGAATGATAACTGCAAAGATAGGGATGTACCCCAGCATACCCGTGATAAAGAACATCACAAAGTAGATGACAGTAAAGATACCAATGTTGATAAAGTCTTTTGCGTTCAATTTTTTCTTGTCCATTGTAGGAACTCCTTTCTTTTATGCAAGGCTGTCTGCCTTGATTTTCCAACCGATAGCTTTTTCTCTCATGCCAACAAAATCCGCATAAATACCTGCTTGCTTGATAAGTTCATCATGCGTACCTTGCTGAGAGATTTTACCACGGTCGATAACGATGATTTGATCCGCATTTTTTACGGTTTTCAACCGATGGGCAATCATAATAATTGTTTTCCCCTGTGTCAGCGCTTCAATCGCTTTCTGAAGCTCTGCTTCATTTTCGGGATCGACATTTGCTGTGGCCTCGTCAAGAATAATGATGGGCGCATCTTTCATAATCGCTCTTGCAATAGAAATCCTCTGCTTTTCGCCGCCGGAAATGGTCGCACCGCTTTCTCCGATTACCGTCTGGTAGCCCTCCGGCAATGCTGAAATGAAGTCATGGCACCTTGCCGCCTTTGCTGCCTTCACCACATCTTCATGGGTAGCGTTAGGGGAACCAAATTTAATATTGTTCTCAATCGTGTCCGGGAACAGATACACATTCTGAAATACCATGCTGATATTTTTCATCAGGCTGTCCAGCTTGTAATCTTTAACATCAATGCCACCGATACGGACACTTCCGCTGTCAACATCCCAAAAGCGCGCGATTAGATTTACCAGTGTTGTTTTTCCAGAACCCGACGGGCCGACAATCGCCGTTGTGGTTCCTTGTGGAATTGTGAGCGATACATGGTCGATCACTTTTTTATCCCCGTAAGAAAAACTCACATCCTGCATTTCAATATCCAGCCGGTCTGGGGTCTGCTCTTTGCCGTCAATGTCAATCTGAGGACTTTGGTTGATTTCCTCCACACGATCAATAGAAGCATCGATCATTGAAAGCATAAAGAACATTTCTCCCGCGCTTTCCAACTGGCTATATACCATGAACGCCGATACTAAGATTATCAGACAATATGTTAATTTCAGCGTACCGTTTACAAAAAGTGCGATAGAGCAGAAAGCAGCGGCGGCACTGGCAATCCGAAGGACAACCTGCTCAGCGGCTATATAGGGAATCCGCTGCCTTTCAATAAGCTGGTTTTTCTTCTGCGTTTCGTCAATGGATTTTTCCAGCGTGGTATTTGACTGCTTTGCCATGTGGAACGCCCGCACAACACCCATTCCCTGTATGTATTCCAGTACGGCGTCCATGAACTCCGTCTGCGCCTCTAATCGTATGGGAGATAATCTCTTGGAGCAGCGCAGGAGCATTGTGTTGATTACCATGAACAAAATCACGCCAACCAAAAAGATCAAACTAATCTTCCAGCTAAAGTAGCACATGGCAATAGAAAAAATACTGGCGTGGATTACTCCCACCAAAGTCCGCACGATGATAGCAAAGGACATACTTTCAAGGTCACTCATGGTCGCTGTTGAAACGGATGTGAGATTGCCCAGACTATGGCTGTTGAAATAGCCCATCGGCATATATTTCATGCGGTTGCCAATTTGAATCCTCTTGTCCTCACACATTCGGTAGCTGCCTTCGCCTTCTTTGCCATGCGCCAAATACCAAAAAATAATGGTGCCGATCACACTGACTAGCATAATACCAAAGGCAAGCAGAGCGGTCTGTGTAGTAATATTGTCACGAACTAATCCATCCAAAACTACCAGAAGAGCAGCAAATTGCAGAGCTTCTAAAATACAGCGTATGATTTCATAAAAGAGTCCCAAATACCAATTCCGGCTCTGGTGGCCCGCAAATTCAAAGAATTTCCGAAATGAACGTATCATATAGTTTTCACCTCCTTTGCATCCATGTGCGCTGTCCACATCGTATGGTAAAGACTGCACTCTTTTAACAATTCCTCGTGCGTTCCCTTTGCCTGAATCGTTCCGTTTTTAACAACAACAATTTGGTCAGAATCTATTATCGTTGATAAACGATGAGCAATAACAATCAAGGTTTTACCCTTTGTCAGTCGGCTGATTGCCTCCTGTATAACTGCTTCATTTTCCGGATCAGTATATGATGTTGCTTCATCAAGAATCACTATAGGAGCATTTTTCAACATGGCTCTAGCAATCGCAATTCTCTGACGCTCTCCGCCGGATAAATGACCGCCAGCACCCCCGACTATAGTTTCGTATCCATGCTCAAGATTCACAATAAACTCGTGACAGCCGGATTTTTTTGCAATCTGTTCTACTTCGTCATCACTTGCCCCCGGTTTTCCCATACGGATATTATTACGCACTGTATCGTTAAACAGATAGTTGTCCTGCGATACATAAGAAATCAAATCGTTCAGTTGGTCAGTGGAAATTTCTTTGATACTTTTATCTCCAATCGTAATCAGTCCTCCTGTTACATCCCAAAAGGACGCAATCAATTTTGCAATCGTTGATTTTCCGCTGCCGGACGGTCCTACAAAGGCTGTAGTTTTCCCTTGTGGAATTATCAAATCAATTCCTTTTAAAACCTCTTTTTCATCATATGCAAAATGCACATTTTCCAGAGATATATCAAGATTTTGTAAATTACACGCTTCCTTTGGTCGAACAAGTTCTGGCTGATTCAATATACTGTCAATCTCTCCCATTACCGTACTTATTTTTGCAATATCATCGGTAAAAAACATAGCCGCAACAAGAGGTCCTGCAATTCCTAATGACAAAACTGTTACTGTAATAAAGGTTGCTGCTGACAGAGTGCCATTCATATAAAACAGACACCCCACCGGAAGTACACTAATCAGTGCAGCAGGCCATACGCTCATCATAATCGCCGAATATTTTTGTGTATCTTTCATCCAGTCTAAGATCAGATCTGCGTTTGCATGGACGGCATCTGTAAATTTCTGATAGGAATTATCTGCCTGATTAAATGCCTTAATGATTTCAATACCGCCGATGTATTCTACCGTTGTTGCGCTCATGTGATTTCCAGCTTTTACAACTTCCCCATACTTCTTGGGATATTCCTTCATCATTCCCATGTAGCACATCATTCCAACAGGAATAGTAATCAGCGATACTAACGCCATTCTCCAGTCCAAGATGAACAGATAAACGATGATTGCGATTGGTACAAGAAGATTTGAAGTCATTTCCGGGATTACATGAGCAAGGGGAACCTCTAACTGTTCAATTCGTTCCACCATGCCATTTTTTAGCTGCCCGGACGGAGTATTGAGAATATAGCCCATAGGCACTCTGGTAAGTTTTGAAGCAATTTTCCGCCTTGCCTCGGACAGCACTTCAAAGGTTGCTTCATGGGACGCCCTCGTGGAAATTCCCATCAATATTGCTTTTAGGACAAAGCAGCCGCCGGAAATCAGACACCATACCATGTAAAATGATAAATCTTGATTCCCGGAGAGTAACTCAATCGTCATTCTAGCTGTTGCAAAATAGGGGACGATACCAAAGGCAACTCCCAACACAGCAAGAACAACAGAAACGATGTAGCCAGTCTTATGCGGTCTGGCAAACTCTACAAGCCTGCCAAACGGATTTCCGCCCTGTGACTGATTCATATAAATCCCTCCTTTGGTTAGATTTCACTAACTCTTATTCAAAAGAATAAGCCGATAATCTGTCATGTAATTTTACACAAACAAATTATCGGCTCTGCGTCTTAGCGTCTGGCACTACTGATAATCGTATTTTCATGTTGTCAACATCTATCAAACATTCCTGTTTGCATTTGGGACAAAATATTGGAAAGTTTTTCAATGAAGTGTCTGCCCGTATCTTTGTCCGCGTTCTGCATTTACAAAAAGGGCAGTGTATCCATCCGCTTTCGTCCACACAAAATTCTTCTGTTTTCTGCATTTCCTTCGCACCTTCTTTCTATTTCCGGTAATATTCTTTCCAGCCATTCCCATAAAAAGCGCGTAACTCATTGATATAATTCTTTGCTTCTTCCATCGGCATATCATGAATCACCACTTCAAATATACCAGAATAAAAAGCACTGGAAACAACGTGCAGGAATCCATCTGTAACTCGCCCTTCCGCCAGAGTTTTACTTCCAACTTGAATCAAGAATTTCTTTGTGCAGTTCGTATCCAGTTCTACTAATCCTTCTAAAAATTCCTGATAGTAATTTCCCGGTGCTCCGGTAATCAGCAGCTTAAATTCAGAAAAATATTCATAGATATATGCAATCACAGCTTCAAAACCACGATCTGAGTATTCCATAAATTTTTCGTTCTGCTCGTGCCCCGTCAAAGAAGAAAAATCACTTAATGATTGCCGCAATAACTCTTTCAGACCTTTAGCTACCGGTTCCACAAGAAAGCGGAACAATCCCTCTTTATCTGAATACCGCGTATATATTGTACTGGTGCTGACACCGGCATTTTGAGCAATCGTCCGTATCGAAGCATCTGTATAGCCTTTTTCTAAAAATTCTTCTTTCGCGCAGGAAAGAATTTTCTCGTCAAATCCTTCAATCCTACTTGCCATCGCTCATCCACCTTTCTTATTAAAACGGTGTTTTCAAAACATCGTATTCAAAACACTGTTTTAATTATAGCAGGAAAATCTCCTTTGTCAAGGGGGATTGACATTTTAATTTTAATTTTTTTTACTTAGCTAAAGTAAAAAATCAATTTTCATTGCTGCGGAGGTAAGTTGATTTTAGTTTTGCCCTCAAATTTCACTTGATATTTCTGGTTATTCTCAAAAACAGCAGTAGAAATTACTCTTACACTACAGAATCAATGATTTTCGGTGAGGTTCAAGAATATAAAAAATGCAACTAATTTTTTCTTGTTCATGCTTTTTAACTATCATGACTAAATTCTACCGAAAAATCAATTTTGAAAATGAAAATAATCTTTTTACTTCACCCAATTTTTCCTTATTTTCAGTAAAGCACTTTATTAAATTGTGATATCTCAAAATTTCTTACTTTATAAAAATCATTTATAAAGAATTATTTCTTTTTACATCCGAATAAGTCGATTAATCATTTTAATATTTGCCCGAAAGAAAACTATACTAAAATAAACCCCAGAATATCCTCCGCCACGATTTCCCACGCAGGATCTAACATCATATCATGGCAATGCTCCTGATAAATAATCAATTTTGCCTTGAAAATTTTAGCAGTATCCAGAAGCACTGATATGGGCATACAATTATCATTTAATGACCCCATAACTAATGTCTTATAATTCCACTCATAACCTACAGGTACTTTCTTGCGAATCATTAAAAGTTCAATTTGCCTTGACTCATCAGTAAACTTATCCAGATAAACGCTTTCCACACTTTCATCTAGGCGATTAGAAAAGTAGAAACAACGTTTACTCCTCATTATATTATGAAAATGATATGCTCCCTTTTAGGTAGACAAGTAAAATAATATAAAACTTGTTACCTGAAAGGGGGTATTTTTATTGGGAAGAAAAGCAAGATACAGTGCTGAAGAAAAGATAAGTGCAGTTCAAGAATATTTAGATGGAAAAGGCAGTATGAAGACGATTGCACAACGTTTAGGTATAGCCTTTCAATCATTCAAACAATGGGTAAAAAACTATGAAGCGATGGGAATAGATGCGTTTAAAACCAATCATAACAAACATTATTCCAAAACAGAAAAAGAGCAAGCAGTCGCAGCATATTTAGCCGGCGAAGGTTCTCATATAGAAATTTGTCAAAAGTTCAAAATTCTTTCGACCAGTCAACTCAGAAGCTGGATTAAGAAGTATAATGGTCATGAGGAGCTAAAAGCTTCCAGAATGGGAGATACAGGCATCATGACCAAAGGAAGAAAAACGGCATTTAATGAACGGGTAGAAATTGCGGCATATTGCATTAGCCATGATCATAATTACACTGAAACATCTGAAAAATTTAAAGTTTCTTATCAGCAGGCACGAAACTATACGGTTAAATATGAAAACGGTGGAATTAATGCACTACAAGACAATCGTGGCAAAAGGAAATCAGAGAATTCTCTTTCAGAAATTGAAAAACTTCAAGCAGAATTGAAGATGGAAAAAGCCAAGCGGAAAAAAGCTGAAATGGAGACATCATTCCTAAAAAAACTCGACGAAATAGAGAGGAGGCGGGGTTAAGCCTGTTGAGGCAAGGGCAGATTTATCAGGCAATTAAAGAGGAAAACGAAACATACGGTTACCCAATCAGTGCACTTTGCAAACTTGGAAATGTAAGCAGATCTGCTTATTATAAATGGCTTCATAGAGAGATTCCAGCTAATGAAATTAAAAACTTGCGTATTTCAGATGCAATCGAAAAGATACACACGGATTCTCCTGACAAAGGCTATCGAAGAATACGAGATGATCTGGAACGCTATTATGGAATAAAGGTAAATGACAAACGGGTTCTTCGTATTTGCAGAAAGAAAAATATTAAATCCACAATTAAATATGCTAACAATGGATGCACACGTCAATCCGCAAATCCACAATACATAGCGGAAAATGTATTAAACCGAGAGTTTTTTGCAGATGCACCTAATCAGAAATGGCTTACAGATGTGACGGAATTTAAATATTACATCGGTTTGGAAAAACATAAGGTGTATCTTAGTGCAATACTAGATTTGTATGATAGACGGATTGTGTCCTATGTAATTCGAGATAACAATAATAACGCATTGGTCTTTGATACTTTCGACAATGCCATTGCCAGTAATCCAGATGCACGCCCGCTGTGTCATAGTGACAGAGGATTTCAATATACAAATCGAAGCTTCCACAATAAACTGGAAGCTGCCGGAATGACGCAAAGCATGTCCAGGGTTGCAAAATGTATTGATAATGGTCCGATGGAAGGATTCTGGGGGATTATAAAAAGAGAACGTTATTATGGGAAAAGATTTACGAGTCGTACAGCACTTGTGGGCATGATTGAAAGCTACATGGAATATTACAACAATAGACGATTACAAAGGAATCTTGGAGTTTTAACCCCAATGGAAAAACATGAACAATATATATTGGCAGCATAAAAACTGCCACCAGTTTTTCATCTAGTGGCAGAAATAAATTTTATTTTTTTAATTGTCTACTTGACGGGAAGCAGTTCAAAATTAACAAGGAAGGCTTTTTGAAGTCTTTTTATTACTGGACTAGGAGCCAAAAAGACAACGGCATGGGAGTATCCTAAAGTTTGTGTAAACCTCCAAACTGATGTAAGATAAAATTACTCAGTTTGGAGGTTATTTTTATGGCAAGAAGAAAAGACAGCCCACAAAAAGCGGCAATGAGAGAAATGATGCGAGATTATCTGAAGAATAATGATATCAGCATCAAAGATGGCACCGATGTGAACAGTATCATGCGTGACATGATGTCTGTCCTTTTGGAAGGTGCTTTGGACGAGGAACTGGATGAGGAATTAGGATATTCCAAGTATGACTACCGAAACAAAGAAACAGACAATAGCAGAAATGGACATTCCAGTAAAACCATGCATACCAGCTATGGAGATATGGATGTGGCTATCCCAAGGGATCGTAACGGTGACTATGAGCCTCAGCTGATCAAAAAATATCAAAACACAGTAACTCAGGACATGGAAGAAAAGATACTTTCTATGTATGCTAAAGGGATGACAACCGGAGACATTGAATCCCATATGCGTGAATTATACGATATTGATATTTCTGACAGCACGATCAGCCGGATCACCGACAAGATCCTGCCGATTGTAAAAGAATGGCAGGAACGCCCTTTGGAAGAAGTGTATGCTGTAGTATTTATGGATGCAATCCACTATCATGTCCGCAGTGAAGGACGTATTGTAAAACGTGCGGTTTACATTGCCCTTGGTATCGACATGAATGGGAAAAAAGATGTCCTTGGAATGTATGTTGGAGAGAACGAAAGTGCAAAGTTCTGGCTTTCTATCATGAATGGATTAAAAAACCGGGGCGTTGAGGATATCCTGATCGCATGCGTTGATGGTTTAAATGGATTTCCACAGGCAATCGAGGCTGTTTATCCAAAAACAGAGATTCAGCAATGCATCATCCATCAGATCCGTAATTCAACGAAGTTTGTTTCATACAAAGACATCAAAAAACTGATGGCTGATCTGAAGCTTGTATATGCAGCTCCAACGGAAGAAACAGCTTTAAATGAGTTAGAATTGTTCAAAGATAAATGGGATTCCAAGTATCCAAAGATTTATAAATCCTGGCATGATAACTGGGCAACCCTGTCCACTTATTTCAAATATCCAGAGGCAGTAAGACGCCTGATTTACACCACAAATGCCATTGAAGGATTCAACCGCCAGCTGCGGAAAGTGACCAAAAGCAAAACGGTCTTTCCGTCAGATGACAGCCTTTTAAAAATGCTGTATCTGGCAACCATGGATATCACGAAAAAATGGACCGGTCACAGGCAGGACTGGGGACAGATCCATTCCCAGCTTGAAATTTATTTTGAAGAACGTCTGGCAGGACGGAACCTGTAAAGCAGTCAATTTTAGGCAGGTTTTATTGACATGCCTAAAAACTACTGTATAATGCAGATATGGGCAGAATCCGGAAAATCGGCTCTGCCCATTTGTAACTATTCACAAATCTTATATCAGTTTTTAACGTTTACACAAAACTTGAAACGGTCTCAACGGCATCTAATTTAGGCGAAAACTTAGTAATATATTTTTCCACTATTGCAGTTCCTAACGAATGTGAAATAAAATAAACTTTTCCACTAATTTCTCCCACCACTTCATTGAGATGTTCCATATAGTCATTTATTTTCACTTTTGGATTTGGATTACTAAAATTGACCACTATAACACTATATCCTCGTTTTACAAAGAACGGCTTAAAATTATCCTCCCAGCACCATGGACCATGATAAGCGCCATGAACTAACACTATTGTTCCTTTATTAAATTTACTAATTATTTTTTCTGATTCAAATTCCATCTTAATCTCCATTCCGCTGCCTTTCAGTCAACGGCACAAATAGTAATGAAAGATTCCCCCCTTACTCTGTGCAATAATAGTTTCAAGAAGCTATACTACAAAGCACGGGAGGAGGAGTTGTAAATTCTTTCTCTTTTTAGACAGCTTATTTAAGTGCACTCATTTATATCTGTCCTCTACTTTCTTTCACACTAGTCACTCCTAAAAAATTCTCATGAGCTAGCACAATTAAAAAGATATATTAACGACTGCTCTCAGTAAAGGTTTGAGAGCAGCCATATCAATTGTTTCTTAATTGCAGGATATTATAAACAGCCTTTGTTCTATAAAATGCATATCAGGATATACTTCTACTTTTTCTATCCTATCATTGTTAAATATACGTTTCCATTCTTCAACACTTCTAAATGTCTCACTCTCTGTACTATTATCAATATCCTCCATCATAAATACCTGAGAAACCAGTATTTCTAAAGACTCTGCCACTTGCTCAATGATAAATATTTTTCCTCCAGGTCTTACCAAATTTATCATTTTTTCAAACGTACTATCTATGTGTTTTGCGTTATTCAGCACTCCGTTAGCAATTATTATATCCACCTTGGAATCAAAATTTAAGTCATCTATGTTTAATTGTGAATATAATATATTGTCTATATCTGCATATCTTCGCTGAGCCTCTTTTAAAAAGAATTGTGAAATATCGGTATAAAAATATGTTACCTTATTATTTTCTTTAATTAGCTCAAGTACGGCATCCGTCGTAGAACCTGTTCCTGCTCCTAATTCTAAAATTTCTAACTTTCCATTCGATTGTTCAACCATTTTCAACGACTTTAGAACTAAATTATTTAAAAATTTGAACACAAACGTTTCTTTATATAATGCATTTGCATAGTCAAATTTCCCTTCTGGAAACAGTAAATGTGTTGGGTTCACATGTCCCGAAAATAGCTCTGAAAGTTTTTTAATATTGTTAAGTAAATATTCGTTTCCTAACTCACTACACAATTTTCCATTCCAAAGTGCTAACATTTTACTCCATGTTTCTTCAAATTGTTCCTCTGTTATATGTAAACATAACCTATACCGATTATTTGTAGCTTGAATAATTCCATATGCTTTCAAGTTTCTTAACCAACGCAACAATATTTTTTCATTTTTAGGAGCAATATTTAACTTTTCTTTCATTTCATCAAAAGTATACTCAGTATTATCGTCAGCAAAGATATCTTTGCTTTTCATAAAACAAATCATTGCATACAGAATACTTTCTTTCCTCTTATATAATGCAAATTGGATGAATAAATCATTTTCTATCAAAAATTTCTCTGTTATGGCTTCCTCTTTATAATCCGTAACCAGATCATTAACTTGCTCTATCTGTGATACTCCTAATTCATGCATTAAAAGTGTTGCTACTTTTTCAGCATTTTTTTCTGTAATACAATTATAATGATTTCCGTTTATCATTTCCTGTTTTATATTTCCTAATAAAATATCTTCCCATTTGATGGTAATCTCATCAAAACTTTCATAGGCTCCCTCCCTCTCCTTTACACTACAGTATGTTACATCCCCAAAATATATATCCGGAAGTGTTTGTAATGCTTCAAACGATTTTCTATATATACCAAAAAGAGCTTTCAAAGAGTTTTTACTATCGGAAAATTTTTGATACATTTCCCAACGTTCACTTTCTCCCCTTTTTATTAGTTCTACCATTTTCTCTTTATCTATATCATTTTGCAATATAGACAGCAATGTATTATCATCAACACTTGGGAGTCCTTGCTCCTTTACAGCCTCAAATACCGCTTTTAATATTCCTACTTGGCTAATCCCCAAGACAGTCTCTGAGATCCCCATACTATCCAAAAATAACAATTCTATAATAATAGAAGATTTAATATTAATGGGTATGCTCCCACCTTCAATGATTACCACATTATCGACATTTACATTTTGTTCCATTAGCATTCTTGCCATTTCAATTATAATACTTCCACTAAAACTATATCCAATTAACTGAATATTCTTCCATCCTTTTTCGTAAATATATTTTACATATTGACTTGCTAAAGTAGACAGAAGATTCTTTGTGTCAATTTGCATATATTTCGTATAATCGGCAATCCCAAATGCAACAACCCGTCCTATATTTTGTTTGGATAATGCATTTCCTAAATCTGAATAATTTTCAACAGTTCCTAATGCCCCATGTACTAAAATCCTTACTCTATCTACATTAGATGTCTCATTAAACTCTTTAACGAAAAATAACGGCAATTCTTCCTCTTTATCTTTAATATTATGCACTCTATGCTTACTTATATATTCAGCACAACCATGAACTGTAGGTGTATTAATCATCTCCCTCAATAAAGATTCAAATGGAATCTCTATTCTTAATTTTTCCCTAATTTTCGTTACCGCTTGAGCCATAATCAACGAGTCTGCGCCGTGATCATAAAAATTGTCCTCTGCTCCAAGCTGATCAATTTCCAAAATTTCTTTCCACACTTCTTGAATATTTTTTTCCAATTCACTTTGAATACCACTTTTATCGGAAATTCCAATTTTATCATTTACTATTTCTGGTACATATGTAAATAATTTTTTTGAATCGATTTTTCCATTTAGTGATAATGGAAAGTCATTTAAATAAATCATAGAGGATGGCATCATATATTCAGGTATATATCTTAAAATGTTATCCTTTATCTTCTCTCTGTTCACTAAGCATGTATTGGTCTTGAATTGTTTAATAAACAATACTGCCCCTAAATTATACAAAGACGACTCTTCCTCTGGAAATGTATTCGTAGAAGACGTTATATCACAAGTATCCAATACATCAATCCAGCCAGATGGTGGGATGAAAAAAGTGTCTTTCCTAATATCATCTTCCGGCTCCGTCATCATCAGTGCTTGTGAAGCCAATATCCAAGGCTCATTTCTAACTGGTTCAGAAAACAATAGATATCCTTGTGGTGCGACTAACTCCTTAATAATATTTATACTTTTTTTAATATCTTTTACATTTTCAAGTACATACGCACCAATAACTATATCAAAATAATTGGGTTGAAATCCTTGTTTTTTATAATCTTCATCAACATTAAATTGCCGCAAAACAACTCGATGGTTATCTTTAAAAAAATTCTTCGCTGCTGGGAAAAAATATTTTGTAATATCCGTAAAATAATACTCATAATCTGTATCTCCTAATGCTTGTATGATCGGTTTTGCTGTGGCCGCCGTTCCAGCTCCAATCTCTAATATTCTAATTTTTCTATCGGAATTATTTTTAATATATTCCAAAATAAAATGACAATAGTAATTATTAATAATCTTAGCAACAGAACTAGTCACATATAGTGCTTCCGTATATTTTGTTGAACCCTCTGGATATAAAACACCAACTGGATCTATATTTCCTTCCAATATTCCCTGCAATTGTACAGCATTGTCTTTAATGTAACTCATCAAGTTGATATCACCATATTCTTCAACCCAGTTCTCAAATACATCATTCATAAGATAAGAATATTCTTCATCTGAATAACATTTCACTATAGAATATTTTTCATCTTCTGTTTTTAAAATATAGCCTTTTTCTTCTAATACTTTTACCCAACGTGACAATAACCAACGATATTTGGGGGCAACTTTTTCGCTATTTATAATCTCTTCTAATGTACATCCATTATAAAGACAACCTACTTTAATCAAGCCATGTAATACCGAAATTAATGCTATCTCATCTCTTTTAGCAAAATCATATTTATAATTAGTCCTGTCTAATATCTGTTCAAATTCAACATTGACACATTCAAGACTTTTTATTAACTTTCTACTCTGCGCCAAAATAGCATCCTTCTCTTGAGAGTTTATTTTAGCAATCTCCACTACTGCTTCAATTGGCAAGTCTTTTTTTTCAGTATTAATTCGTACTACTGCATTACTTATTTCAGGTTGCATTACCAAAGCATTCTCTATTTCCCCTAATTCTATTCGATATCCTCGAACTTTTACTTGAGTGTCCATTCTTCCTAAAAACTCAATTTCACCAGTATCCATATATCTTCCAAGATCCCCCGTTGCATAAACGCGGCAATGATGAACCTTACTATAGAAGAATTTTTTCTCTGTCAATTCTTCATCTCCCAAATATCCATCAGCCAAACCTTCTCCTGCAATATATAATTCTCCCGGACACCCCACTGGACAATCCTCCCCATTATCATCTACTACGAAAAGTTGCTGGTTGGCAAGCGGTTTCCCATATGGAATACTTTTCCATCCATCTTTTATCCCGTCATATTCGTGTGAAATAGACCATATCGCAGCTTCTGTTGCACCTCCTAAACATATGATTTTCTCATATTTGTTGTGCTTTTTAATTTCTTCTGGCATCCCAAGTGGTATCCAGTCTCCCGATAAAAGGCACAATCTTATATTTTCTTTATAGGTCTGATCGTCTTCTTTTAAATATGCTAAATAGAGTTGCTTTAGTGCCGGTACAGAATTCCATATTGTTACACCATGTTCAACAATTTTTTCATGCCAATATTTAGGGTTCATATAGTTTGAATCATTCACATAAACAATTGATCCTCCAACTGATAGCATGCCAAATATATCATATACAGATAGGTCAAAATTTAACTTAGATAAAGCTAATACACAATCAGTTTTTGTAACACCATAAGTCTTATTTATATCACAAATCGTATTCAATGCAGCGTGATGAGACACAATTACACCTTTAGGCACCCCTGTTGTTCCAGAAGTAAAAATGACATATGCCGGCTTTTTCGTATCATAAGTTTTTATGTCAACCTTTTTTTCTTTGTTATAGTCTATTTCATTAACATTAATTTTTTTTGCCAAGCCATCATATTCTACTTCTGTTACTTTTAAAACAACACTACTATTACACTGTGAAATAATATTTTCTGTTCTTTTAACTGGGGACGTAATATCAATA
The DNA here is from genome assembly GCF_037890115.1 of Dorea sp. ICN-14282. NCBI lineage: Bacteria > Bacillati > Bacillota > Clostridia > Lachnospirales > Lachnospiraceae > Dorea > Dorea sp. ICN-14282. Next base: position 101,602 of record NZ_JBBKBH010000003.1, read on the forward strand.
GGAACATACGCTCCACCTAAATATAATACAGCCAACACAGCACCTATCTGATACCTATTTTTAGGTATCATAACTACAACTTTATCATTTTCTTTTACTCCCTCTTCCTGTAATCTAGCCGCAATACTAGCAGATAATTTTAACAATTCACCATATGTGATAGTTCCCAAATCATCATATATTGCCGGATAATTCGGATATATATTTGCAATTTTCAAAAAATCTGTATACAGCAACTTATCATCAAATATATCTTTTTTACAATTAACTTGTTCCCGCTGTTTCCTTTGCGCTTCTGGCAGAGCAATTGATAATTTATTCTCCCACATATCTTGATCGGCAGCCAGCTGATTCAAAATCATTTCAAAAATCTGAAACATATCTCTAATAAGTTGATTTTCAAAAACTCCTTTTCTTACATCCCAATTTATTTGCAGACCAAAATCTCCATCCATTGCCTGGCAGTCAATAAATACCTGTGGTGTTTGAGAAATTCCAATACCCTCATATTTACCCTGTAAAGAATTTTTTATCAAACCAATAGCGCTTGTAAAAACATATGGCATACTTGCATATTCTCTACCTTTTGTTTTAGATATATCACGGATTACATCTACACCAGAATATCCACAATGGTCTAAACTTTCAAATAATGTAGCATTAATATCCTGCGCCATATCTGAAAAAGTATCATGCAGATTCCGTATTTCTAATAATAGGATTTTTGTAAAATCACCAACAACTTTATTAATATTTTTATCTGAAGTCTCTCGATTTAAAACTGTCAAATTAAGGCAAACGTCTTTGTTAAAACTCCATTTTTTCAAAACTGTTCCATAGACGGTTAGAACTGCTGCGGTTGGTGTGATATTATGACTTGCACAATTCTTTTTAAACTTTTTCCATTCTTCAATTCCCATCCGCCGAGAATAACGTTCGAATTCTACAGTCTTAGATTTTCTTGTATTCAAATTAGGTAATGATGGTGCCAAACAAAAATGTGGCAATTTTTTTTGCCAAAATGCTCTGTCCTCCTCATACTTTTGACATTGCTTTTTACGTTCTTCAAATAATACATAATCTCTAAATGTAATATCAGTAGATGATTCCATGATATTATGGAAATATATGTCCTCAAATTCTTCCAAAAGCATCCATATACTTGCCCAATCCGCAACCAAAAAATCCATTGAAAAATGTAATCGTGACTTATCCTCAAATTGTGATACTGCAATTTCAAACATAGGCCATTTTTCTAATGGAAACACTTTTCTCCCAAAATCATCTCTAATTCTCTCAAGTTCCTTTGAACCATCCTCCATATTTTTGTATTCATGCACTTCAAAATATGGCGTCGTTTCTAACACTTTCTGATAACCAGCTTTATAGATAACTGTCCTTAGTGCATCATGTTTCTGGATTAATTTGTTCCATGCCATCTCCACTTTAGCAACGTCCAAACGTTCATATACAAATTCCTGATAAACGTGACACGCAGTATTTCCGTAGTCGTAATAATCTTCTCTTCCTAAAAGATATGCCGACTGAACTTCAGTTAATGGAAAAGCCTCATATCTTTTTACATCATCATGGACAATAATCAAATCCTGATTCTCTTTTTCCAGATACTCTATAATCTGTTCCTTATATTTTTTTAATTCTCGAAGTATATCTTGTGATAAAGTATTTGTACTTGCTTTATACTTTAATTTCCCATTTTCAGTCCATAAATCAATTCCCATATCTGCACATTTCTTCAATACATTTTTATAATCGCTCATATAACTCTCCATTCTATGGCATTTTGCCATTGAAATTTTACTAGTAAGTTGTTCTTATTTTTTTAGTTGGAATATAAATATAGTCTATATCATCAATCAAATTCGCATAACCTGTTGCTCGATATAATTCGGTCCACAACTTAGATACCATTAAATCTTTTTGAGCTCTATTAGTGTCTAATCTGCTGTTCTCAATTTGATTTTTCATCTCCAACAACTGTAAGCCAATAGCCCCAGTCCATTCATTTCTAAATATCTCTTTTAGCTGCTTTTCTCTATATTCGTTTACCAAAGCAAAAGCAGGTTCATTTAGTTTTTCCTCATCCCTTTCTGCCACCCCATATTTTTCAACAAATATTCTTGGTCTCCATGATACCGGTCCAAAAGTATCTTCTAAAGTTAATATTCCACTTTGAAAAAAAACAGAAAATCTATGGAGTACATACATAAGATCATCGGGCATCTTTGGATTAATTTGGTTATTAAATTGAATGGTCATTGGAACTTTTCCAGCCATTCCTGTAATAATATCAAATGGTCCATTATTTTTTATAACAGATAATCCATTCCATTCATGAAATCCTGAAATAGCCTCTGCCAAAATCGCAATTGCTGGAAAAGCCACTTGAGTACAAAAGCATAAACTCATATACTGAACAGAGTTTAAATTATTCAACTTCTTTGAGACATTAATAAAATGTTGAACTTCTGGTAATTTTATATATAAATTTCCAATATTATAAATAACCCTATATTTCCTTGCCACTTTATAACACTCTACGACATTTTCCGGATATACCGGTTGTTCTTGTATAACGTGAATCCCACGCTCCATGAGTTGTATCGCCAATTTACAACCGTCTCCTCCCACACCTTCTGATCTTATCACTACACACGCTAGCGTAATTTCATTTGGAATTCCTTTAATGGATGTAAATAAGGGAATACCATATCTCTTAGCCAGTTCAATAGATCGCTCGCTCCCCCTCGCATAAAGTCCAGCAATTTCAAAGAATTCACTATATTTCATTAGTGCATCGATATAAAACTGTCCAAAAGTAGATCCACATACGATAGTTTTTATCTTTGATGTCATATCTCTCCCTCCTCAATATTAGATAAATCTTCTAGCGAACAATCATATATATTGGCTGATATTCGCGAATTATTTATTATCGCCTCTACTAAATTTCTATTCTGAATTTGGCATTCCCACATTGATAAAACATTATGAGAAAATGTGACTTTTCGTTTTATAAGCAAATCGGCCATCACTGCGATTGTAGTACCCGTCAATATCGCCGCCGTATCAGCTTTTAAAATCAAAGTACGCCATTCCCGCTTTCCATCCCTTTTACCATCAACACATATGGCAAAACCACAAAACGATTTTTTTTCGCTATCAATCACAGACGCATTACATAAATCTTCTATGATTTGTATAGAATTATTTCTATACTTTTCTCTAGCATTTTTTAATAACCGATATGTCAAATTATCCTCCATAGCAGTATAAAATTCAGCGCGTTTAGGCTTTAAAAAAATACATATTTCTTTTGCTTCCTGATCATAATAAGGCAACAGCATATATGTTTTATAAAATATTGGCAGGAATTCACATGTTTTATCAATATTAGGAATTAATTCCCCGTTTTCATAACATACCATCGAATAATTATTGCTATCCTCGATTCCGTTTAAATAATCTTCAGCTGCTCTATGAGTAAATTTTCCTTGCCCTACATAGTATATTTTTATTTTGTTAACTTCTTCAAAACGCTCCGACAAATAAATCGGTAATGCACCCGATAATCCGGGCATTGAGCCAACACCTTGAATAAAAGCAATATTTCTATCAGGTATAATATCCTTTAACAACCTATTAAATTGTGGTTCAATATAACTACATCCATGTTCTTTAATTTTCAATATCAGTACGCGAGTCATATTGCAGCTTAATCCCGAACAATTTATAATAATCTTGCATTTTTTCACAAAGTTTTCTATACCCACTTGTTTGTTTAAGTCTATATACTGATATTTTATTTCTGTCTGTGTATGAAACATATCGTTATTATGCCGCCCACCAACTAATAGGTTACGATACCCCATCATCCATAAACTTTTTACGACCTCACACCCAATATCACCAAAACCTCCGATAATTCCAATCATATTTCTCCCTCAACATACGCATTTTCAGCATCTATTTTCTTATCTAACATTGACGCCATTTGTTCCAAATACGGGTTCTCAAAAATATCTGTTAGAGCCACTTCCACATTATATTCTTTTCGTAATTCCATCATTAATTTAGTTGAAAGCAAACTATCACCACCAGCCTCAAAAAAACTGATCGATTTAGATATATTTTTAGCACCTAAAATATCTTTCCATATCTTTGCAAGCCTGCTTTCTGAATCAGTCAACGCCACATCATTCTGGAAATAATCTTCCTGCATTTCAATACTTCTTAGTATTTTATTTCTGTCGATTTTCCCATTTGTACTAAGCGGCAAGTTGACAAAATAATAAAATTCTTCTGGTATCATATATTTAGGCAAATTCTCCTCAAGAATTTTAAAAATACCTTTTTCACAGTCATGAAGAAAGTCATTTCTAGAAAAAGCTTCTATATATTCAATGTTATCAACTTCTGACATTTCAGCCTTAACCATTTCAAATCCTGCATCGCCCAATAATTTGCCCCAGTCTTTTAGTTGTAAATAAAACTTATTTGTTTCTACTTTCTCCGCTTCCAAGACATAAGATGTAATCAACGCCATTGCATCTTCATCTGCACATTCGATCATCATAAGTTTTCCATTAGGTTTTAACAACATATTTGCCAGCTTAAGCCCCTCATTTTTATTTTCAAACTGGTGCATCGTATTGACAGCAACAACAAAATCACAATAACCAACATATTTTCGTTCAATCCCTCCTTGGCGTACCATCGAATACAAACAATTATTTATTTGAGCGTTCTGACCTTGTGCAATATCAAGCATACCTGCTGAACTATCAAATAAAATATACTCCTGTCCTTCAGTTTGCCTAGACAAAACAGTAGCCACTTTTCCCGTTCTCGCCTGTATTATTCCAATCCTGTTATTTTTGCCGGTAGCCTTAATTGTATCTACAATCTTATTTAAAAATAAATTAACCGCAGGACTTTTAAATGTTAAATATTCCGGATTAAACTCAGGGTATTTCAACAATTCATTTGGTTCCGCTTTGCCAGATAAAATATCTAAATACAACGGCAACATATTCTTTAACACTTTCCATAAACATGTATCTACGACCTGCTTTTGAACAGATACTTCCTGCTTTTGTATCAGCCTTTTTTTCCATAGTTCATATAATATCTGCATTTTTCTACAAATTGTAATACTATCATTTTCAACTTGTTTCAAAACTTCTTGAAGAAATAAATTTACCGTAGTTTCCCTTATTCTTGAAGTTTCGTCATCAAATGTCCCATTATCCTCTATACTACAACTCTGCATTTTTATAGCTGGTATATATGGTTTTATAGCACCAACCAATCTGGGATACCCATTCTTCTTAATTATCAAAGCAATGTTCTTATCAACATATTTACTCTGATTTATGTTCTTCTCTATTTCTTTTAACTCAATTCTATAACCATTTAACTTTATCTGGTGATCAATTCTTCCCAAGAATTCTAAATGTCCATCCTTTGTAAATGAAACTAAATCACCAGTGCGATACCAACGTTTTCCGTTATAAAAAACAAACTTCTCTTCTGTTAAATCCGGTTCATTTATGTATCCTTTTGCAACTCCCATGCCTCCAATCCATAATTCGCCTGGTACATCATCAGGACACTCTTGATTTTGAGTATTCATTATTATTACCTTTTGATTAGCCAAAGGATAACCATATGGCACAGAATTCCAATCACTTCTCACTTCATTGACAACATAATACACAGACCAAATAGCTGCTTCGGTTGCGCCTCCTAAAGAAATAAACTCACAATTACTTGTTATTTTTTTATTCCTATCATACAATGTAGGTTGAACCCAATCACCTGATAACAAAACCTTTTTCAAAGGTACAGTTTTAGTGCTATTCTCTGCTACCATTAAGAACATATCGTAGATTGCCGGAACTGAGTTCCATATTGTAATCTGTTCATTTATAACGATATCAAACCATCTATCGGCCATTTTCCGTTCCTTTGGTCTCGGCAATACAATTGTTCCACCTTCCGCTAACATACCAAAAATATCATATACCGATAGATCAAAACTTAGTTCCGATATAGCAAAACATTTATCTTTACTGCTAATTCCAAATCTGTAATTAATATCTTTAATTGTGTTATCAGCCGATTTATGTGAAATCTCTACTCCTTTTGGTTCACCAGTTGTACCCGAAGTAAAGATTACATACGCACTTCTTTCATCCTCATATCGCATAAAATCCTTTATTTTTTCAAAATGCTCCGATTCGTCTGCATATATAATGTCAATTCCTTCTATTACTTCAGGAGAATAAGTAGTGATAGTAATAAAATTTTTTATGTTTGCCTTTTTGCATATTTTCTTTTTTCTTTCTTCCGGCCATTCTATATCTATAGGTACATAAGTACACCCCACCGACAACACCGCTAATACTGATATGATCTGCCATGGTCCTTTCGGTATAGAGACTGCTATATATTCGTTTTCGCTAATTCCATGAATGGTTAACATGTTAGCCATTCTAAGAACTTTATCCGCCAACTGTGCATATGTAATATTTTCACGCATTTCATCATACCAAATAATTGCAGTTTTTTCCGGATAACATTCTGCCGTCTCAAAGAACTCTTCATGTAACCCCTTGTAATGATATTCTTTGCATGTATCATTTAACTTGCAACGCCTATTTTTTTGTTCCTCCGTTAGAAAAGAAATATTTATATCCTCTAAATCCATCTGTGCCATTTGAGTAATTATCTTTGAAATACAATGACCTATATCACCACTCAAATTTGCTTTTCCATTAGTTTCTATTAATATATACGGTTCTGCTTTTTCTTCATCCATTACTTCAATTGAAATCGAACTACTTACTGCTAAACTATCCTTATTGGATATATAGTCAAAAATCTGTTGCCACTCCATGGTGAAAAAACTTTTATATTCATCAGTTCCCCATATATATTTTATTTTCATGAAAACCGCTTTCAACAGTTCACTCCCTTTGAGAGAGTGTTTTTTTGCCTGTTCACATATCTTATTCCAGTTCTCGGTTGATATTGAAATTTTATTAAACACAATTCTACTCCTTTTTCTTAAATCACAATACAATCCCACTCTATCTGTGTCATTGCACTTTTAACACGCTTTACATAAGCCAACAAAATTTTCTCCACATCTTCTTCCCGAAACAAATCCGTTACATAATCGAACGATAATTTTAAGCTCCCCAAATCATCTCTTACATGATGATCCAACATAACCTGAGGAGTTTTGCTTAAAGCATAAACCTCTTTAAATAATGGTTGTTCCGAGCAACTGCATCCATCCAACATACAAGTATATACAATGGGCAATACTGCTTTCCCCACTTTACCTTTTGCCAGATTTTTTAATAGTTTTGTTCCATCATACTCCCTATACTGAACCAGTTTCCAAAATTGACGCTGTATTTTTATAACTTCATCTAAAAAACAGATATTATCTGATTTTTGAAAAGTTACCAAACCCACATTTGTAAATTCGCCAAGAATTTTATCCACTTCCGCATTTAAAGGAAGCCGATTAAAAAGAGTTATATCCAATGTCATACTCTGATTTCCATACTCTTCACAAAGGGTTTTCAAAAATAAAGTACATATAGTTGCTGCAGGAGTCAATTTGTAATACTTAGCCCTTTCATAAAGACACTTCGTTTCCTCAAAAGTAAATATATATTCTACTCTTCCAAATTGGGGGCTAGTCACTTCGTGAATCGGAATTTCTGTTTTAATCGAAGGAATTGAAACTTTTTCAAGTTCTTGTTTCCAATAATCCTCTGCTTTCTTTTCTGTTTTACTCTCATAAATAGCAGCCTTTTCCATATATTCCTTAAAAGAAAACTGTGGAATATCTACTTTTTGTCCATTATATAGTTGAAACAACTCATCAATCAGTTTTTTGGCGCTCCAAGCATCTAAAATCAAACAATCAAAACTAATATGTAGTACATCATTCCTAACATCCGATTTCCCAACTTCAAAATGGAACATAGGCCAATTTTCAATTTTATAAACATGATTTTTCCATATATTTCTTACACGCTTTCTTGATGTACAATCTATATATTGATAAGTTGAGAGAGTATATAAAGGTAAATTATTTAATATATAATTTTCCCCTTCTTTTAGAACAATCATGCGTAATACATCATGTTTGAATATTAACTCATTAATTACTGTTTGCATTTTTTCTACATCTATATCAGAAATTTCGTATTCAATATAATAATGTGCATTAGTATTTCCTAATTCACAATTATTTGCTTCTCCTACCAAGTAAGCTGATTGCAAGGGGGACATCGGAAATTTATTATTCTCACAATCTTGAAGAAAACTTATAATAGCCAACTTCATATCCTTCAATTGCATTAGTATATCTTTCGAAATTTTCCCTTCCTTAGATTTATACTTTAACTTTCCCTGTTCCTGCCAAATGAAAATATCATTTTCATACAAAGTACCTAATAGTTTTAAAATGTCTGTATCAAAAACATCATTCATTATTTTCCTTCCCCTCACAGCTATGTTTTAGTTCTTCAACTGATATGTTAGTCATATATTGTTCTGGTATTATTTGAGAATAGCCAAAATCTTTTGTTATCTGATTCCATTGCTTTGAGCATAATATTTCCCGTTGATTTGTTTGCATATCAACAATACCTTTCTCAATTTGAGCATACACATGATACAAATCCTGCAGTATGGCCTCCGGCCATACTGCAGTCAGAATATGCTCAAAAGTCTTATTCTGATTTCTGTTTGACAAAATATATCCTGTATTTTGATATACATTATCAGGAAACCTAATATTTAGCGTACCAGCAAGTGCTGTTTGAATTGGTATGAACATTCGCGGATGCCAAATCACAGGACCAAATGTGTCCTCTAATGTAAGATGTCCTCCAGTATAGAAAAAAGTTATTTTGTGTAATAGATGCATGTAATTATTAGCATCCCTCGGAACTACTTCATTGTTCATCTGCATACAAATCGGTATACCTCCCAATCTTCCATTCATAACTTGGAAGACTTTACCACCTTCCACATGCTTTTGCGGTTCCCAGCCTTGAATACTAGGCATCGCTAATTGCAAAATTTTAATCAATGGATATGACACTTGAGAAGAAAAGACCGTATCCACATACAAAAGCCTGTCCTCATTATTGAGATATTTTGCACATTTTATAAATCTTTGCACATCACCTAAATGCGGATATAAATTGCCTATATGATAAACTAGTCTTTTTTTTCTAGCGACCCTATAACACATTTCCATATCTTTCGGGTGTGAAGGATGTTCCTGTATGACATTAATTCCTTTTTCTAATAATTGTAAAGCTATTTCCGTACCATTCCCTCCAAATGCAGCGGTTCTAACTGCCACGCAAGCCAAATCAATATCATCAGGCACCTCGTCTATACTTTTATATACTTTGATATTATATTCTTCAGCGCAACGAAGAGTCCTGTCACTTCCCGTTCCTAATATCCCTATCAACTGAAATTTCTCTGGCGAAGATCTTAAAGCCTTTAAATAAAGTTGACCAAATGTACTACCACAAACAATTACTTTTAATTTTTTCATTTTATTCCTTTTTCTCCAATCAATTCAGACATTCTTCTTACAGTAGAATTTTCAAACAACTCACCAATTCCAACTTCCAAATCAAACTTTTCTGATATAAGATTTGTCAATCGTACAGCTTGTAAAGAATTTCCTCCCATATCAAAGAAATCACTATCTAAATTAACTTCTTGTTCTAAAATATCCGTCCAAATATGTAATAGCTTCTCCTGCAATTCATTTTCTGCACGACAAACTGATGTTTCCTTTTTTAATTCACACTCCGCTAAATTAATAAGAATCTTTTTTCGATCAATCTTGCCATTGCTTCCTAATGGAAATCTTTCTATTTCCTGAAAAATAGAAGGAATCATATACTGCGGTAGAACTTTAGATAAATTGCTTTTAATATTGTCATAGCCACTATTTTCATTAACATTGTCACTGTCAGCTATAAAAACAGCAGCCAATACATTCTTATTGCCAACTTTTTTTTCTACAACAACAGCTGCCCTTATTGTGGGAATATTTCTCAAGGCCGCCTCTATCTCTCCTAATTCCACCCTATATCCATCAATCTTAACCTGATTATCCATTCTACCTAAAAATTCTATATTTCCATCTGACCAATACTTTCCCATATCCCCTGTACAATACAACCGTTCTCCAGTTCTATCTAAGACAACAAATTTTTCCTCTGTTTTTTCTTTATCGTTTAAATATCCCTGTGCAATGCCATCTCCGGCAATATAAAGTGTTCCCGGTACCCAGTCAGGGCAATCTTCCATATTCTGATCCAGAACATAATACTTCTGGTTTGCAAGCGGTTTCCCATACGGAATACTCTTCCAATCCTCCGGCACAACCTCTGGAATCTCGAAATGATTTGACCAGATACTACCTTCTGTCGCTCCTCCAAGTGCAACAATCTCAACATTCTGGAACAGATTACGGATTCTCCCCGGAAGTGAAACAGGAACCCAGTCACCGCTCATCATTACTAACCGCAGCGATTGTGAAGTTACCTGCCTTTGATATTCCTCATATTCTGCCAGCATTTCTACAAAAGCTGGCACGCTGTTCCATACGGTAATATTCTCCTGATTCAACCATTGAATCCAATGCGCCGGATCTTTTCCATATTCCGGATCCGAAAGAACCAGTTTCCCACCTGCGCCTAAAATGCCAAAAACATCATAAACAGACAGGTCAAAATGAAGATTGGAGATTCCAAACGCCGTATCCTGTTCTGTAATCTGATAGCGTACATTGATATCCAGTATCGTATTAACTGCATTATGGTGGGTAATCATTACTCCTTTCGGCATCCCGGTTGTTCCCGACGTATAGATCACATACGCAAGGTCTCCCGCCTTATTCTCCTGTGCTTTGTATTCAGAATCGGTTTTTAATCCAGACACAGAAATACAATCCCACTCGTGCAGCCATTCGGTATCCTGCTCATCCGCCTGTTTCTGTACAAGTATAATTCTTGTCCCGCTGTCACGGAGAATCTTTTCTACCCGTTCCTTTGGATTATGGATATCTATCGGAAGATATGCGGCTCCGGCAAACAGGATTCCATAAACAGCAACTACCTGCTCCCAACCTTTTTCCATAAATACAGCTACCGTTTCTTCTTTTTTTATTCCCATGCTCTGTAACTGCCCGGAAATGTAAAACGCTTCTTCTTTTATTTCCCGATATGTCATCCGCCTGCTGCACGTTACCAGCGCCTCCTTATCCGGGAATTTGTCTGCCGCCTCCAAGAATAATCCATCCAACGTTTTCTCTTCAAATTCAGCCGCCGTTTCATTCGCCTGACGCCGTTTTTCTGAAATTTCCGCTGTTACCAGACTTGCCGTTTTTTCCTGCATGATCTCCGGATGAACTGCCAGCGTATGAAGCAGGCCGGTATATGCCCGGAACATCTCATCCAGCATTCCCAGATAAAATAATTCGTCCACGGAATCCCAAAACAGGCATAAACAGCCATCCATTTCAACCACCTGATGATCCAGCCACACCTGCGGCGTCTGTGAAATGTTATAGTTCAGTTTTCCAAGCCACTTTCCTTCATTCCACTGCTCCACGCCAAGGCCACTGGTAAACACTACCGGCATAATAGCGCCCCGCATATTTCCAGTCTTTTTCTTTAATTCGCGCTCCAGTTCAACTGCGCCATAAGCTGTATGCTCCAGATCTTCTGTCAGCTGCTTCTGAATTGCCTTTGTCCTTTCCGCAAAACTATTTCCTGTATTTTTTATCTCCAACAGCGTCAGTGTTGTAAAGTCTCCAACCAGATCGTTCACTTCCGGATGCAATTGTTTCCGGTCAAACTGCGTCAGATTAAGCGTAAAATCCTTATTGCTGCTCCATCGGCGGAGAGTCTCAGCATAAGCGCTCATCAAAAGAACAGAAGGCGTTACCTCCAGTCTTCCCGCCGCGTCTTTTACAGACTGCCATTCTTTCTGTGACAGTTTTGCGCTCCGGCGACAGAAACGCTGCTCTGTAATCTGGCTTTCGTTCTTTGCAAGCGGCAGATCCGGTGCGTCCGCAAAAGTCTCCACCCGGTCTTCCCAATATTTTTTATCTTTCTCATAAGCAGAGGTAGACTTTATCTGCTTCAGTCCCAGCACGTAATCCCGGAAAGACAAAGTAATCGGCATTTCCGCTTTTCCATTTCGATATACTTCTGCCCACTCATCTAAGAGATGGAACATACTCCAGCCATCAAAGATAATATTGTCAAAACTGATATGGATTCTATGCTTCTGGTCCTCTATTTTAGTGATTCGCACATCAAACAGAGGCCATTCATCTGTCTGAATTACCTGATGAGACATCTCTGCCCGTTTTTCATCCAATGCCTTTTCTTTTTCTGTCACTTCCAATTGTCGGATATCCGTCACGTCAATATGATACTGGGGAGTATTCTCCAGTATGCGCTGCATACCATCCGGCTGGATAATAACACGCATCATCCCATGCCTCTGTATCAACAGATTCCATGCCGTCTCTGCGCACTCAGTATCAAGGCCGTCTGCATCCAGTTCAAAATAACAGTGCGTTGCAACATTTCCCAATTCATACAATCCGCTTCTGCCAAGCCAGTAAGCATACTGCACATCGGTTAATGGGAACGGATGATATGCTTCCTCCAGATTCGGTTTGATCTGCAGTGTATCTTCTTCTTTCTGTTCGGACTGTTCAATAGCTTTTGCCAGAGATTTTACGGTCAGATTTTCAAAAATCGTACTGATCGTTATTTTGCAGCCAAAGGTTTTCTGTACTTCCGAGGTCAACCTTGTGGCAATCAGCGAGTCTCCCCCAAGGCTAAAATAATTATCTTCAATTCCGATATTTTCATATCCAAATAATTGTTTCCAGATATCTAAAAGCTTTTCTTCTGTTTCTGTCGTTGCCTTTGAAAATCGGATAACCGCAGTTTCTTCTTTAAAATCTTCCCGCAATTGCTTCCTGTTAATCTTCCCATTGGACAATGTTGGGAGCTGCTCCATGAAATGATAGTTCTGTGGAACCATATACTCCGGCAGTTTTTCTGACAGGTATTCCCTTAGTGCTCCATTATGATAGGACAGGACAGACGCCTGCTGTCTGCTGCAGCATATACATCTTCCATATCTCTCTGTCACAGCACAGTCTTCGCCCATTCCTGCCTCTGATAAACATTCTCTCCACAGCAGGCAATCCGGGGTAACCAGCCCTGCTTCTCTTCTCTTGTCCCGAATATCCGCAAAACCATTTTCCAAAAAAGCCGCTGTAAGTTCCTGAAGGTATGTCCTTACCACAAGGTCAGTCATTAGCAATATTCCGTTTGGCTTCAGTAATTCCGCTACTTTCTTTACCGCATCCGCAGCATCAATATTTCTATGTAAAGCATTTACCGATATCACAACGTCATAACTATGCAAGGACATCTGCTGCTTATCCATGCCTTCTTCCAGATTCAGCATCTCAAACTCGACTCTCTCATATCCCGCAAGTTCTTTCTCTGCTTCCTGCAGAAAATATTTTGAAGAATCCGCATATGTATAAGCCACGCTTACATCTTCCAGTGCATTCAAAAACTGTCTTGTAATTGCAGTGTCCCTTGTACCAATTTCTATAATCTGGAGTGGCTCTTTTCTGCGTTCTTCTGCCAGAAGCCTTAATCCCTGCACCAGTCTTTCCACTGTTTCCTCGCAGCCCGGAATTCTCCGAAGCAGCATATTCGGAGCCAAAGCCGGCTCTTTCTGGTAGAATACGTCCAGCGGAACTTCATTCCCGGTAACCATATGCTTCAGATACGGCTTCAGTTTCTTAAAATACGTTTCCGCATCTCCAGCTTTTTCCGGTACAGCCACTTCCTTCCCGGTACGCGATAGTCTGCCGTCCTCTTCTTTCAAGATTCCTTCCTTCTTTAAAATTTCCAACCATCTTGCCACAGTATTTTTCTGTATTTCCGTAATATTCCCTTTTTCAAAAATTTCCTTCTGCGAAAGAACTTCCTTCTCTGATACAAAAACGCCTAACTCTATGAGTGTCTCCAACATAAGCTGTACACATCTCTGGTCTGCATAGGCAAGGAAATTTTTGTATTCCGTCTTCCGTTCCTGCTGCATCTGCCAATTGCTGACATCATCCTTCAGTTCTTTCCAGCCTGCGCCAAAGATATCTGTGCCGTACAAATATGTTGTAACTTTAGAATCTTCCTGCAGCGGCGCTCCGATATAAGCAGCCAGTGTTTTATTGTCATGACCGTCACTGACTGTATCAACAACTGCATGAGCCACACCCGGAAACTCCTGAATCGTATGTTCAATTTCTCCCAATTCAATCCTGTGTCCGCGAATCTTTACCTGATGGTCTTTTCTTCCCAAAAATTCAATTGTCCCATCGTTCCAGATTCTTCCGAGATCGCCGGTCCGATACCATCTTCCATACTGATCTTTGACAAATTTCTGCTCCGTAAGCGCAGAATCTCCCCTATATCCTTTTGCCACGCCAAAACCGCCGATCCAGAGTTCGCCTTCTGCCCAGTAAGGGCAATCCCTTCCATACTCATCCACAACACGATATGCCTGATACCTAAGTGGCCTTCCATAAGGAATAGATTTCCAGTTTTCCGGCATTGGCAGGGTAACATTCTGATAATTAGACCAGATGCTTGCTTCGGTGGCTCCTCCCATAGCGACAAACTGGCAATCCTCTGTCCATGCCACAACCCTCTCCGGGAGGTCCATCCCAATCCAGTCTCCGGAAAGCATAACCGCCCTAATCGGCAGTTTCTGTTTCATGGATTCCGCCCGTATCAAAAGCATTTCCAGAAGCACCGGCACTGAATTCCAAACGGTAATCTGGTATTTCAACACCTGTTCCAGCCAGTAATCTGCATTCCTTCTTTCCTGCTCCGGAAGCAATACCAATGTTCCTCCTGCGCCTAAAATTCCAAAAACATCATATACCGACAAGTCAAAATCCATAGCCGAAACAGCCAACGCCCGATCCGCACTTGTCACATGGTATTTTTCATTAATATCCTGAACCGTATTCCATGCGCTTTCATGTGCAATCTCTACGCCCTTTGGAACACCTGTAGAGCCTGACGTCATGATGATATAGGCACTGTCCTTCGGCGACACCTCCGGCAGTTTCACATTTTCCTGTCCCTCTTCCATACCTTCCATCACAAGGATTTCCGTATCTTCCGGCCAATCCAGTTTTTCGGATAATTCCCGATTCGTGACCACATAGCGGACTTCCGTTTTCTCATGAATTAACGCTCTCCGGTCTTTAGGCTGGCTCAAGCTGACCGGAAGGTATGAATTTCCGGAAAGCAAAATTCCTAATGCCGCCTCGATCTGTTCTATCCCTCGCGGCAGGGTAAGTGCAATCGGGACGCCCTTAATATCCTTTTCTGAAATTCCTGCCGCCACTGCTGTTGCCCGTGTTTTTAATTCCCCATAGGATACCGACCTTCCGCTTCCCGCATCAATAAGCGCAATATCTTCCGGGCAAACTTCCGCATGGTTCATAACAGCCCAATGCAGGCATTCCGAACGCTCCGGCACTCCTGTATGCGCTGTATCTTCAACTTCTCTTTTTCTTTTTTCCGGAAACACATCAAATCTCTGATTCCAGTCCTTCTTTCCCAATTCATGCAGAAGAATCTCAAAACTCTCCAACATATCCGGGATCATATTCTCCGGGAATAACTCATCCACGCTGTCCCATGTAAGCTGTACGCCATTTTCATCTTCATAACTCTGAAAATCATTCCACACCTGCGGCGTCTGGGAAATCATATAGGAAAACTGCCCCAGTTCTTTCCGGAACGTATCATTTACCAACGGCGTTCCCAGATTGCAGGCAAAAACAACCGGAGCCACTGCCGATGCGTCCCCACACATCTGCGCAATGTCTCTCTGTACTTGCACGCCGGAATATGCCGTATACTTCATATCCTCATGAAGCTGCTTCTGAATCCTGTCCAACAATTCCGCAAAAGTCGGATTTTCTTCGCAGTTAATCTCCAGCAATAACAGAGTAGTAAAATCTGCTATTACTTCCTCTAACCCCTGCTGCTCTGTTTTCCGGTTAAAAAACGGAATGTTAATAAGGAAACAATGATTCCTGCTCCATCGTTCCAGAACCACCGCATATGCAGTAAGAAGAACCATTGCCGGAGTTGTCTGGTATTTTTTTGCCCGCATTTGCAAATGATCCCATTCTTCCTTTTCGATTCTCACAATCCTGCGGTTGAACACCGTTTTTTCCACTTCTTGCGGACGTTTTGCCAATGGAAGGTCAGGGCCTTTTGGCAAATGCTCTAAACGATTCTTCCAGTATTTTTCTGCGTTTTTCCGTTCCTCCCCTTCTTCCTGTTTCTGCCGTTCCAGATAGGAAGCAAAATTCCACCCTTTTGATTCTTTCGGCAGGTTTTCCCCTCGGTAAGCAGATGCCAAATCCCTCAATAATATCTGCAGACTCTGTACATCAGCAACCAGAAGCGCCATGTCCACATGAAGGCGTGCCTTATTTTCAGGAAAAAGCGTAAGCTCTATTCCTGCTACTTCGCCTTCCTCAATCTTTAACTTCCGATGGGATAAACGTTCTCTGACAGATACTGCCATTGCCTCTGCTTCCTCAGATGACATCCGGGAAAAATCATGAACCTTTATTTTTTCACAATACGGCTTATCCAGGATTTTCTGTGTTCCATCATCCAAAAAGCAGGCGCGCAGCATAGGATGATGATACTGCAGTACATTCCATGCTTTTTCCAGACGCTCCGGTTCTATGTTTTCCCCATCAAACTCCAAATATGCGTGACAGTCTATCCCTCCAAGATACTGTTCTTCATCCCTGCCAACCCAATATGCATACTGTACGTCTGTTAAAGGAAACGGCTGTTTCATATCCTTTTCCGGCGTTATTTTAGATTCTTGCGCCCGTTTTTTGCCCGCTTTTTTCTTCATGCTGCGCTGGATTAACGCCCACCAGCCTTCAAAGGTGGGATTTTCCATCAATGAACCGAAAGAAACCTTAACCCCCTGTTTTCTCCACTGGTTTACCAGACGCATGATCGTCAGGGATGAAAGCCCAAGCTCCAACAGATTTTCGGAATCTCCAAAATCTCTAGCTACCGGCAGTTTTTGTTTGATCTGTTCCTTTATCTCTATATATTCCATGCTACTGTCTCCTTCTACTTTTCCTGCGCCATCCGTTCTAATGCTTTCTTATCTATTTTCCCTACGCTGGTCAGCGGCCATGTTTCAACCCGTTCTATCTGATCTGGCATTTTATACGCCGCAACGCCTATTTCCCGCAGAAACCTGTGGATTTCCTGTAAATCGATCCCGGCTTCATCATCGGTTACAAGGAATGCGCATATCCGATTTCCAAGGGTTTCATCCGGAACGCCGACAACGGCTGCCTCTTTGATCTCCAGATGCCTGCAAAGGTAAGCTTCAATCTCTGAAGGCATGATCTTTTCTCCGGCGCGGTTAATCTGCTCTTTGATCCTCCCACCCAAACGCAGTCTTCCGTCTTTCGTCCACATAGCCTTATCGCCCGTCCGATAAAATCCGTCCGGCGTAAAGCTCTTTTTATTCGCTTCCTCCGCCATATAATAACCATCAATCGTATACGGGCCTCTGGATAATAATTCCCCAAAAACTCCTTCCGGTACGGTCTTATCCTCTTCATCCACAATCTTCACTTCATCCGCAGGAGACACCGGAGTTCCCTGGCATCTTGCAATCAGGGAATCTTCATCTTCCGGACTGGTAAAGGACAGCAGCCCCTCCGCCGTACCAAATACCTGCATCAGTTTGCAAGGCCATTCTTTAATGATCTTATCTGCAAGGGAATCTTCCAGCATTGCGCCGCCCACCTGCAAAATTCGCAGGCTGGATATGTCATAATCTTCATCCCATTCCAACATTTCCATGCACACAGTAACCATAGCAGGAACCAATGCGGTAATCGTAACGCCTTCCTCTGTAATTGCGTCAAGGATATCATCCGGGCTGGTCGCAGACGCAAGCACAACTTTTCCTCCCACGTCCAGCGTGCCTAAAAGCCCCGGGCAGCATAACGGGAAATTATGAGCTACCGGAAGAGACGCCAGATAAACGTCACTGCTATCCAGGCGGCATCTCTTCGCGGACATGCGGGCATTATACATATAATCCGTATGGGTGCGCGGAATCAGTTTCGGAACCCCTGTCGTCCCGCCTGACAGCAAAAGCACCGCCGTTTCATACCCATCCACAGCCGGAAATGCTCCATTTTCTCCACACGTTTCCGCAATCATTCCACTGATATCCCCGGATTCGCTATCTACAAATATATGCCGGATACATGAATATTTCTCTTTCATCGCATTTGCCATCGGCACATATGAAAATCCCAGATATTTCTCCACCACAATATAAGCGGCCGGCTTTGCCAGTTCAATAATTCCTTCCAGTTCCGCCTCCCTGTGGGCCGGCAGCATCATGATTGGCACCGCCCCAATCTTGGAAAGCGCAAAAAACACAATCACAAAAGAAATCCTGTTCGGAAGCTGCACAAGCACTTTATCTCCCTTTAAAATCCCTTTACGCAGAAAAGCTGCCGCAAGACAATCTGCTTTTTGCTTTAATTCCATATAACTGATCTCGTCTTCACTGTCCGTGACCGCAGTTCTTTCTCCATATTTTTCCGCCCACCTATCAAGCTGTTCTCCAAAGCCACATCTCTCCCAGCCTTCCAGATTCTCATATTTGCTCATATCTTTCTTATAACCCATTTTATCTGTCTCCTTTCTTATGCGCCGCCACATACGCAGCATATCCTTTGATCCTGACCGGATACAGAAACCAGTCCTGATCTTTCTTATCTTTTTCTACAATTTTTCCGTTTCTGACAGAGAAGAAATCCATTCCTCTTCCTAATCCAATCCCAAGCGCCTTTACATATGCCTCTTTCGCCGCCCAGTACTGGAAAAACAGATCCGGTCCTTCATTTTTTACATCTTCCGCTTCTTCTGCAGTATAAAAATTTTCCGCTATCTCCCTATAGTCCGGGCACTCTGCCATCTCCTGCACATCCACTCCGATATCCATTCCGACAGCGAATACCGCCAGTATGAATTCACCCGAGTGCGAAATGTTAAAATCCACTGTCCGCTTTCCTGCAATCTTTTTATGATAAGGCTTACCCAGTTCATTGACAGAAAAATCAATCGTTTCCATATCTAAGTATCTTTTTAAGAGGATCCGCACGACAACCTTCCCGGCTATATAACGCATCCTGTCTTCAGGAAAACGGAATCTTCCGGCTTGCTCCAATTCCTGCCCACTCAGGATATATTCATGGTTCTTCCAGAAATCTGTCATTTCAGGCCAGCGGATACACCATATATGTATCTTATTTTCACGGATATAAAGTTTGTCTGCTGACAGAAATTCCTTTTCTCCGTATCGTTTAATCTCCATTTTTCATTCTCTAAAGCAGTCTCATGACCTCACTTATTACTTCATCTTCACAATCCCGCAGATAAAAATGTCCTCCCGGAAATATCCGGTAGTTAAAATCATTGTCCGTATACTTTCCCCATTCCAAGATCGCACTCTCATCCGCTTCGCCGTCCTTTTCTCCGCCAAATGCAGCGATAGGCGTATGCAGCACTATTCCCGCCTTGTCATAATACGTTTCATCCATGGTAAAATCTGCCCGCAGCATAGGCAGAAAGAAATCCAGCAATTCCTGGTTCTCCAGTATCTCCTTTGGCGTCCCTTCAAATCTCCCCAGTTCCCTCTTAAACTCTTCATCCGGAAGATGATAGATTGGATTTGGCTCCGGAATGCTAGGAACCCGGCTGCCGGAAATAAACAGACATTTTGCAGTATATCCCGCTGCCTCCAACCGTTTTTCCAGCTCATAGGCGATCTTCCCACCCATACTGTGTCCCCATAAGGCATACGGTCCGTACACAACCTTTCTTACAGCCTCTTCCAGGTCATCTAACATAACCGACATATCTATATACGGTTTCTCCATGATCTGTTCTTCCCTTCCCGGAAGCTGAACTGGACATACCGTTACTTTCCCCTGCATCTTTTTCGCCCACTGGTTATAAGCAGAAGCACCGCCTCCCGCAAATGGCAGACAAAACAAGGTTATTTTCTCTTTACTAATGTTTTCCGTATTTTTTATCATTTTTATATTCACTTTTATATTCCTCTTGCATAATGTTCTTTTTCTCTCTGTTTACCATCATTTTGTAATATGTTTTTCTCAATCATTTCTTATTTCTACCTGTAATTAGTTACCTCTAACTCTTTGTCAAAAAAAATTTTGATCCATCCCAATATCAAACCGGACGCCAAAACAATATGCGCTACCATAAGCCCCTTTACGATCAGGGAATATCCGATCACAGAAAAAACACCTGCTATCGCACATTCAATCACTAAAATTACCCTCGCGCGCATCCCATAAACTTTCTTCTCTTTCACATCCAGTTTCTTGCTGCTGGCATCCACCGGTGCCATAGCAAATATGAATCCAACTGCGACAAGCCATATAATCCGCATTTGCCACGTCACAATTAGGTCAGATGCCAGATACTGACTGCATAGAAGGACAAGAATACTGGAAACAATCATGCAGCTCCCTGCTTTTTCTAAATGAATTCCTCCGGCATACTGCCTTAGAACAGTAAAGGGCAATAAAAAGACTAGCATCTCCAGCCAATTCCCCGTTGCGATGCCAAGTATGACAGTGATAAGGTATATCGCGACCCTGCCCAGCAGTACACCGTAAGCATATTCATACAACCTGCGGTCTTTTTCTTCAAGAATCCCGTTCCTTTTTTGCACTTCAAAAAGCCAGCCGGTAGTTTTTTTCCACACTAGAATTTCCTCATTTTCTTAACTTCTTCCGGCTCTTCTTCCTGATAGTACAGCCAGTTGCACGCCAGATTTGCCGTATATGCCGTCAGGCAGAGTGCAAGACAGTTTACAACTCCAAGTACTTTGATACCCAAGCTTTTTCTGATTGTTTTTTTCATAGTTACATGCCTCCCTTTTTTTTCGAAAGTTTACACAAAAATCGCCCTCTTTTCAATTACCGTGGCAAAAACGGTAACTTTTTGGGCGATTTTTGCACATCTTTATTTTATTGTAAAGATCAGCTTAACAGAGAACTCCTGTTCTCCGACCTCCACTCTCATAATTCCAGCATACTTTTTAACCAGTTTTCCAACCGTATGCAGTCCGATCCCGTGACTGTCTGCATCTCTTTTGGTGCTTATGTACCGGTCCTTGTCCTTTAACAGTGGAACAACATACCCGTTGCAAAATTCCATAACAAGGAAATGTTCCTCATTTCCCATATACATCCTGCATTCCACATATCGGCCATCTTTTGTCTTTTCTGCCGCTTCCAGTGCGTTATCCAAAAGATTACCTACGATTGAGATCATATCCAGTTCTTCCAAAAAGTCCAGCCTGAGATCATTACCCAGGGTAATCTTATAGGAAATATTCTTAGATTCCGCAAGGAATTTCCTTTCGCACAGGATGCTGTTCAAGATCGGGTGTTCGCAATACACACCTTTTTGAAGGCTCTGAATCCGGACACCTAAATGTTCCATAATCTCCTTGACCTCTTGATTTTCTCCTTCTTCCATCAAACCGGCTACTGTACAAATAAATTTATTTATATCGTGTAAGAATGCCCTGTTATCCTCATTGACCTTATTCATATACTGTAAATTAGCAATCTCCGCCCTGCTTTTCTGGTAAAGCCGGGCCATCTTCTTCACTTCTTCTGATTTCTCTACAAACCGGTCAAACACTGAGAAAATGAAGATATTCGTCAATAGCAGCAGTGAAGCTCCTACCGGAACCATAACCCTGTTCATTCCTTCAAAAGAAATATTTGAATAAAACACACATCCTAATATAATGATCGTAGCGGTTGGCAGCATGAGTAGCACAGTAAAAGTTTTATTCTCAATCGTCAGATAATCCCTTTTTCTCGTTACCTGATTAATGCATTTAATAAACAGAAATGTCATGGTACTCATCAGTAGTAGCGCTAATGTCTTTTCTATTTCCGTCCCAAAACCCTCAGATGCACCAGTCACGCCATACGCATTCGTAAGCGTTGCAAAGAGAAATTCAGGAATAATTGCCAGCACATAATAGCAGCATACTATAACCAGCTTCTTCCATATATTTCCCCGGAACACAACCATTGACACAATCATATACGTTACCGGAATCATTACCATATTAAATATTGAGGATTCCAAGTGGTTGATTCCGAGCATTATCAGCGCTACGACAAAATATATGAGAAATTTTCCCCAAAAGTTTTCTCTTCTGTATGGAAGCATGTTCTTTTCCAGATCTTCCAACAGATACATTTGAAGAAGGCAGATCAAAAAATCTCTTACTATCATACCATGCCGTTCCTTTCCCCAAGAAACATGATCAGAGCGTCAGCAAACTGACCTTTTCTCGACCTTGAAACATTCAATTGGATTCCCATCTGTAGCAGCGCCACATTCTTTTCCAATCCTTCCACTTTCGCCAGATTTACAATATAACTGTTATGTGCATACTCAAATCCCCTTCCGGCCAGACGTTCATATAAATCGCCTAAAGATTCCTTACAATGCATCTCATCTATCTCCCCCTGCCTAGCAACGTATATAGAGCAACCCCTTTTCGCCAGACAGATATATAAAATGTCTTCCGTATAGATACGAATTACTCTTCCCGCTGATGTAACCGTCACGGAAGAATCTCCACAGTGCGATTTTACTTTTGATAAAATTGCAGGGATTTCCCTTTTTAGACTTCTGTCATGCAAGTCTTTCATAATATACCGGAACGGCTGCCCAATATTGATGCTGTCTGAAGTCGGTTCAAAGTATCCGGAGCAGAACACCAATATCGCTGCCCTATTGTATTCCCTCAGCTTCAGTACCGATTTATTCCCATCCAATCCGGGCATACGCATATCCATAAAGACCAAATCATGCAAAATATCAGCATTTTTCAGTAGTTCCTTTCCTGACTCGTATTCATAAAACCGTATCTCGCTCTTAGGAAGAATCCCTTCCGTTTCTATAACCTTCTCTATTTTCTCCCTGTAATTTTTATCATCATCGCAAATTGCTATTTTATACATCTATGTCCTCCTAAGTTAGTTTCCCCTAACCATTTTTCATAAAAAATCCATCCTGCAGAATCTGAATCCTATGAGCATTTACTCTTCCTATAGTTCGGGTTCCAAATCTGCAAAGATGGGATCAGCAAAAAATTCCTGTATTGTGACATCCAATCCATCGCATAGCTTTTTTATTGTAACTACGCCAGCATTCTTACTCTGACCATACAAAATATTCTTTAATGTTGAAGGAGGAACGCCAGAACATACCGCCGCCTCATTCACTGTGATATCTTTCTGATTAATCAGATCGTTTAAACGATATATGACCGCTGTTTTTATATCCACGGTATCGACCACCTTTTTTTCTTCTATTTTATATAAATCGGCTTTAAAAGGTCGCCCATATATAGTCTTTTTGATCTATGTACGATATTTTTTTAACAGTTTTTCTTATTCTAGCAGAAATCCGCTAAATTTCTATATTTTATTAGATACATGAAACCCTGTGAGAACATTTCTGATCCTACGCAGGGTTTTCCACTTTGTTATAAAATTTTTATATTTTGCAGTATGCTGGATCGGAGTTATCATTCAACTTTCCTTCTGCTGCCGATTGTAAAAACATATTTTTACGAATAAATATTCAGCAGTTCTTCCGGAGAAAGCAGTGTAATCCAAAAGGAAAGAAAATCCTTTTTATTCCTTGTCACAATCGCATCACACTGATTCGCCTTCGTACAAGTTGCAAGTAGGCAGTCTTCAAAATCAGATACTCTCTGCAAATAAGCAGGCAGCACATCTTCGTTCGTCACTGTCAGCACTTTTGCTATGTCCAAAACGGAGCCAAGTGCCTTTCTATAAATTTATACCGTTCTTACATCCCGATCAGCTCCTCTCTCCAGCTCATCTTTTCCCTGCTTTTCTTGGATTTTTCTCTTATTGATTTCCAGTCGTTCATGAATAGATGGCTTCTTTGCCTTCGTAGTTGCTTTATTCTTTTCTGTTTGCATACTCGAAACTACCTTTTTCACAGCTTTGTCATTATCCCCTTTTGTCACATTCGCTGCTCTTGACGCTTCTACTCTGCTGTCCTGCTTTTCTGCAACCTGCCGTTCCTGCTTTTCCTGCACATTTTTTTCTTCCAGACTGCAAAAGCTCTGCAAATATGGCAGCACATGGTTCTGCATATCGGTCAGATCTTCCATACACTTCTGAAACTCTTCATTTCCCTTGTTTTTCAGATAACCAATCCAGCTTTCATCCGTAAGTTTCAGTTCATTTTGGAGTTTCAGCTGACTTAAAATACCGCCATTTCCTGTTCCAATATCTATTTTCCCTTTGAAATGTTGCAGCATTTTATCGCCTTTTTCCGCATAATATATAGTAAAAAACATCTGGGCTGTTACCATCGGCTCATCCGTCCTCGGATTACGGTCTGCGTACCATTCCTTATCCTTCTGTGCAGTACAGGAATCCAGATCTGAGAGCTTCTGACAGCGTGGTTCCATCAGCTCTCGCTTTTCACAGTAATTCACATACACCATTGGCTCTGTTTCTTTGGATATATCTGGTTCGTAGGATTTCAGCCGTTCCAGCAAAACACCTGCCCACACGGACTGCTCACAGTCTTCTTCAATCACATCCTTCAGAAAGGAAATATAAGAACCAACATTTCCACTTTGCAGATCCAGCATGACTTCCTGTATGGTATCCTGCCCTGGCTCTACATGGTCCCGATAGTCATACGGATCGAAGTCTTCCGCAATCTCATCCAATGCTGCTGCCAGTTCTTCTGTTGTCATTTTTTTCGGATACATTGCCTCACGCACATCCTGAATCGGGATATATTTATAATCAGGCAATGCTTTATGAATCTTCTCTAAACCTTCACGCACCACCGGCTGATCTTTTAAAAACCGCACATTATCCAAGAAGTTGCCGTGTATCGTTGTTCCCATTACAATCAACAGTTCTGTTTCATCAAACAAGCTATCCTCCGGATCACGATAAATAATCCCCATTCCACTGCCTTTATAAGCGTTTTCCGGATCTTCTCTGTACTTCTCATAGATTGCTGCGATTTCTTTCACATCTGTGCTTTTCTCATAAGCTCCCATATCATGAATTTCATCACATTCTGCAGCATAATATTCCAGATAAGCTTCTTTCTTAGGCGGCATATTATTGAGTACATTATCAATCATGTTATAATTGGCCTCTTCCAGTTCCTCCACCTTTGCCAGTGGCTTATATTCGCCCTGGCTTTTCTGAATCTCTGCCATTACAATCTCATCCATTTCTTCTACTTTTTCCATCAACTGATCATAATCCCCACGGATGCGTTCTCCAGTCCAGCCTCCGTCTTCCAAAAGTTCCTCCGCCGCTTCTTCAATAGAAATTTCATCATTCTCATAAACGCCACCATCCATCAAGCGGAAATCTTCATCGTAAAAGGAATAATCATATCCTTCTTCTGTTCTCTGAATAGCAAAGTAACGTTCTCCTACCTCATATGCCAGTTCACTAAGAACCTGTTCTTCCAGATTCAGGAAAGAATCCAGCTGTTCAAAACTGATACTGTCTACAAAATGAGCAGTTACCTTTTCCCCGTCATTCAGAACTATGATATCACTGACAGACAGGGAATGCCCACGGAAGTCTTCCGGTCTGTCAATGTTGAACTTTTCAAAAATATCATCCAGTGACATATTTCCTGATAATTCACCAACATAGACCAGCTTATAATCTTCTTTTTTTATCTGCATACCATGACTTTCAATAAAACTCATATTCATAAATGCATAGTTTTCTCCCGGTGAATCAACCCGGATCTGATAAATTCCAAATGTCCTTCTTGTTCCTAACAACAGGTTTGCTTCTTTCAAAGATTGAATCTGTGGATATTTCTGCATTTCCCATTCCAGGTTACGGAAACGCTCCAGTTCTGTCATAGACATCTGATAATGCTCCGGTCCTCGTTCAATTTCCATGCGTTCTGTGACATACATAGGTGATGAAAAATTAGTGATCAGATAGATATCTGCTCCTGCATCGTATAATTTCAGTGCTTCTTCCTGCTCAATGACACTCATAGGCTCTTGAAATGCTCCTAAATTTTCTTCTGCATAATCTAGGTTGTTATCCTTTATCCGTTCCCACATTTGCAATTCCATTCCAAACAAACCGTCGTGTGCCTGTATCATTTCTTTACTCGCATATTCACCTTTACTGCCATCACTTCCAAGGCAATAAATCTTAGAACCCATTCTGTGATAATCCAAGGCTGCTTCTTTTCTAAGTGGCACCATATCTTCTTCCATATATCCATAGTCACGCAATTCCAACTTGCCTATGGTTGGATCCGGCAGTTCCTGAATATCCATTCTTACGTCATCCAACAAATCCTCTACACCTTCTTGATCTGCCCGGCTCACTGCATCTGACAGATTTCTTACCAAAGCCCTAATTTTCTCTTCCTCGCCGATCAGATTCGCATATTCAAAAATCTGTTCTTTTACATCCGCTGGAATCTCTATTTCCATGTGTTCTGCACGGTCTATCTGTTCCTGCGTATATTCCTGCATTTTCTGCGTTTCTTTTCTTGTTATCATATTTCTAGCCATTCAAATTCCTCCTGTGTTCTAAAAAATGGCATAACCGGCAGAACCTTCTTCTACCAAATTATGCCATCTTTCCTGTTTAATTATTCCAAACCGAAGTCCCGTTTTCTGGTTTCCTTGCCAGTTTCACTTTCCCGTTGACTCTTTTCTTTATAAATCTGCAGTTTTTCATGGATAGAACCTCGTGCTGGTCTTTCTTCTTTCTCATCTGATTCAGATACCTCTGCTTCTGCATCTTCCCGTTCATCCATATTGAGCAATGCATTTAACTCTGACAGTCGCTCCAGTTTCTGGTTCAACTCCTCTTCTTTTGGAAATGGCTTTCCAACCTCTTCTTTTGCATTTGCAAGCTGTTCATACACTGTTTCCAGTCTTTGCTCTGCTTCTGCCATCTTCTCCGGATAACTGTCCAAGAGATTATTGATACGGGTAATATTTCCAAGTGCATCTGCTCCAAGATGAACTTTCGATACAGCTTCATGCTTGACAGACAGAATAAATTCTTTACTCCAGCTATCAAACTGTATCCTCATATTGAATCCCTGATAGTTTCCGATATCCATCACAGCATCTACTGCTTTAATATCTTTACATACTGCTAGAAGAGCGGCTCCTGCTTCTTTCTTCTCTGTAAATACCTTTCCTCCGATTTCCATAGTAAACTGCTCTGGATCTGTGATTTTATGCTCAGAATAATGGGCGATGTCTGCCTTGTAGCTGTCTATGATTTCCGTCAGTTTTGCAATCTGTTGTGGAAAATTCCTTGCAATATCATCTTCCAGGCGGTACTGGTTATTCATGTGGTTGGCTTTTAAAAGTTTCAACTTTGCCACATCCACATCCAATGCCATCTTCTCTTTTACTGCCGGATTTCCGGTTGCAAGTGCCTTGACCTCCGCATAGGAAAGTGCCGCTTCGTCTACATCTTCACAACTTCTGACAGGTGCTTTGCTGGTCATAATCTGGGAAATGAATTTCTGCTTGTTCTCGATCAACTGCCACATGTAGCTGTCGAATGTGGATTCTGTTACATATCGAAAGATATGAACCTTTTTATTATGGTTTCCCTGACGGATGATACGTCCTTCCCTCTGTTCCAAGTCAGATGGTTTCCAACCAATATCCAGATGATGCAGGGCAATCAGACGGTCCTGCACATTGGTTCCAGCACCCATTTTTGCTGTCGAACCAATCAAAAAACGAACCTGCCCGGATTTCACTTTTCCAAACAGCTCCGTCTTTTTTGCTTCTGTATTTGCATCATGAATAAACGCAATCTCTTTTTCCGGTACACCTTTCTCTATCAGTTTCTGCTTCAAATCATCATAAACATTGAAACTGCCATCGCCTTTCGGTGTGCTCAAATCACAGAAAATCAACTGTGCTGATTTCTGTGCTGCTGTATCTTTCCAGATTTCATAGCTTTTCTCTGCACAGACTGCTATTTTGCTTTCCGGATTATCTGGCAATAATTCATTCACCAAACGCTGATCCAATGCTAACTTTCTTCCATCATTGGTAATTTTCAGCATATTGTCTACACTGGCATCTACACCACCGTTTCTTACCACTTCCGCACGTTCTCCAAGGCTTTCTACGATTTCTTTCTGCTGTTCCGTTGGTTTCAGCACCACTGTTTCATATTCTGCTTCCGGCACAGGTAGTTTTAACTGATCGAAAGTCTTGATATCTGCAATCTCCTTGAACATATTCATCAGTTCTGGGATATTATAGAATCTGGCGAATCTTGATTTTGCTCGATATCCAGTTCCTTCCGGTGCAAGTTCGATGCTCGTGACAACTTCTCCAAAGGTGGAAGCCCAGGAATCAAACAGTCCAAGTCCCATATTTTGTAATTTACTGTTCTGCAGATACCGTTGCATAACATATAATTCCGTCATGCTGTTACTGATTGGTGTGCCTGTAGCAAAGGTAATGCCTTTTCCTCCGGTAATCTCATCCAGATACTGGCATTTATTGAACATATCTGCCGACTTCTGTGCTTCGTTCTGTGCAATCCCGGCTACGTTTCTCATTTTTGTATAGAGAAACGCATTTTTATAGCTGTGTGCTTCATCTACATACAAATGATCCACTCCCAGTTCTTCAAACGTAACTACCTGATCTTTTCTCTCTTTCTGATTCAGTTTTTCCAGTCTTGTCTGCAGGGTTTTTCTGGTCTTTTCAATCTGTTTGACGGTATAACGCCCGCCGTCCTGTTCATACCTTGCACTCTGGATTGCCATTTCCAGATCATCAATCTGCTTTCTAAGCATAGATTCCTGTCTCTCATCAGAGATTGGAATACGCTCAAACTGGGAATGCCCAATGATAATGGCATCATAATTCCCCATAGCGATTCTGGCACAAAACTTCTTTCGGTTTGCCGGTTCAAAATCTTTCTTCGTTGCCACAAGAATATTGGCACCCGGATATAACTGCAGGAACTCAGCTCCCCACTGTTCTGTCAGATGGTTTGGCACAACAAAAAGATTTTTCTGTGATAATCCCACTCGTTTACTCTCCATTGCCGCCGCTACCATTTCGTAGGTCTTGCCAGCTCCTACTACATGAGCAAGAAGCACATTCTCTCCATAAAGCTGGTGTGCGACAGCGTTTTTCTGATGTGGGCGAAGTTCAATTTCCGGATTCATTCCTGGGAAAGTTAAATGACTGCCATCGTATTCACGGGGACGGATGCTGTTAAATCGTTCATTGTACACCTTTACCAGTCGTTCACGCCTCTGCTGATCTTTAAAAATCCAGTCTTTAAATGCTGCTTTCATGGCATCCTGCTTCTGTGATGCCAGCATGGTTTCTTTCTTATTGAGGACACGGATTTCATCACCATTCTCATTGACACTCTTATCATAGATGCGTACATCTTTCAGGTTCAGGGTATCTTCCAGAATCTTATAGGCATTTGCTCTCTCAGTTCCATACGTTGCATAGGCAAACGCATTTTGGGGACTGTCGGCATTCTTTCCTGTAATCCTCCACTCACCATTTACCTCAGAGAATTTCACCTGTATTTCTTTCTGAAGCAGATACCATGGTGTATGCAATGTTTCTTGCATAAAATCCTGATAATCCGAAGGTTCAATCCAGGTAGCTCCAATACGCACTTCAATCTCCGATGCTTCCAGATCTCTCGGCTGAACTGCCTCTAGTGCACGCACATTCGATGTGAATTCCGGATGATTCTCTGCAAAAGTTCTCGCAGTATTTAATTTATCCCTAACATTTCCGGAGAGATATTCATCTCCGCTTTCCCACTGGTCTGTCAGTGGATTTTTGAAGATAACTCCAACCAGCTCTTCTGTAATTTTCTCTTCGGTCTTTCCGGTCAGCTGTGCCATATATGGGAGATCTACTTTAGCCCTTTCATTTAAAGACAGAGCAAGTGCTTCTGTGGCTGTCTCCACACTTGTCACAGCAACCGCCTTTTTGATGGTTCGTTTGGTGAACATGTCCGCTTTCCGCTTCAATGTTCCATCTTCATTCAAGTCTTCCAGGGAACACAGCAGACAATAAGAAGAGTCATCAGAAAATGCCCGTTTATTAGCATTACTTCCAATAACTCCATACTTTGCTGTGTAGGTATCATACACCTGATTCAGTTTTTCCTGCTGTTTTTGGATTTCTTCGTCTGTGACAAATTCTTCCATCTGCATGGCGATCAGCTCACGAACGGTATCACGGATTGCAACCATGCCTTTTACACGTTCTGCAGTGGCTGCAGGCATTTTCACCTGATTCATCAAAGAGTTGACACGATAATATACCTGATCATCTACCACCGTATAGCTGTAATTTCTAACATTCGGATCAGCCGGAATACTCTCTGGCATCTCATCCAGTTCTGTTTCCACATCTACTGCCGGTACCATGCTTCCCTTAATTTGTTTCACAGCTTCTTGTAACTGTAATTCCAAATCAGCTCCTTCCATTGGAGCACATGTTGTTTCCATACCATACGGACCGGACACTTCTTTCATCTCACCCAGAATCATTTCCGGATGCTGAACAAAATACTGATTGACCGTAATTCCATTGACATCACTATCCAGATTTATCCATTCCGGCATTTCTTTCGTAAGGCTTTCCCTCTTTTGGAAAAACAAGATATCAGCACTGACTTCTGTTCCCGCATTTGCCTTAAAAGCTGTGTTCGGCAGTCGGATTGCTCCCAAAAGATCTGCCCGCTCTGCCAGATATTTCCGGACTTCCGGTGACGCCTTATCCATAGTTCCCTTTGTTGTGATCAGTGCCGCCACACCACCTGGACGTAACTGATCTATCGTCTTGGCGAGAAAGTAATCATGGATCATGAAATTGTAGCGATCATACTGACGGTCATTGACCTTGTATGCACCAAATGGCACATTTCCAATCGCCACATCAAAAAAATCATTAGGATAATCTGTCTTCTCAAAACCTTTGATCTGAATATTGGCATCTGGATAGAGTAGCTTTGCAATTCTACCGCTGATACTGTCCAGTTCCACACCATAGAGTTTGGACTGATTTAGATTCTCTGGAAGCATTCCAAAGAAGTTCCCGACTCCCATAGACGGCTCCAGGATATTTCCTTTTGTAAATCCCAGATTCTCCAACACCTGATACATACTTTCAATCACAATCGGCTGTGTATAATGAGCATTTAACGTGGAAGCTCTGGCTGCAGCATATTCCTCTGGTGTAAGAACCGTCTTTAATTCCAGATATTCTGTCTCCCATGCAGCTTTTGTCTCATCAAATGCATCTGCAAGACCTCCCCAGCCGACGTACCTGGATAAGATTTTCTGTTCCTCTGATGTCGCATTGCGGTTCTCATCCTCACATTTCTTTAACAACTGGATAGCCATGATATTGGCTCGGAATTTCTCCTTCGGTGTTCCCTGTCCAAGTTCATCATCTGTGATACGGAAGTTCGTTGCTTGAATCGGTTCTGCTATTCCGTTAATCTCTTCCAAAGATTCTTTTTCTTCCGATACCTCAGCTTCTCCCGATAATTCTTTTTCTTTTTTATCATAATCTGTCCACACACGTTGAGAAATAGCAGTAAAATACGAGGACTCTTCCTCCATAATTTCTTCCCTGATTTCCCGTAATTCATCTAAGGTATCCGCATTTACAGTTTTGTTGTGATAATGATAATAAAGTACTTCTTGTCCGAGTTTTACATCCAGACGTTCCAATTCTTGTGTTGACATTCGATTCCAAATATCATCTTTTTCCGTATGAATCGTGAAACCTTCTCCATCATCATGATATTCTAATGTGTATTGAAGTCGATTCACTTCTCCCTTAACTTTGCAATCAAAATCATGGATTCTTGTTCTGGTACCGGACATATATTCTGAATCAACTAATCTCAAATCAGTTATATCTTCCGCTGTCAAAGTATCCTGCTCCAGCTGTTCTCCTAACATCTGCTGTGCTTCTTCCAAATCTGCCAGTCTCTGTGCTTCCTGCCGCTCTTCATACTTTTCCAATTCTTCCGGTGATAAGAAATCATCGGTGCGGATCAGCTGACGGACACGTTCTGCAACCTTATTCCATTTTAATAGAATTTCTACTTCTGGACTGCCAATCTTTCCTTTCGCAAGTTTTAATCCTTTTGCATCATGTGAGGCATCAGATTCATACGCTCCCGGTATCCCAGGTGATGCACCACCTGTTCCATACTCATTTTTCAGGAACTCTGCTGCATCTTTCATATCATGATGCTCCATGAAATACTCATAGATCCGGTTGCGCCCTCCGGCTGTAATGCCGCCTCTTCTAAGGACAGCATCTATTTCATCTTGTGTAATAAAGGAAAGTGCCGGACGTTCGACCGTAAATTTCTGGTCTACCCAGGAACGCTCCCTCTGAAGATCCTGAAAGCGTTGGAGATATTCCGGATTATGCTGAATCTCCCAGCGGTGATAATCTCCCGGATTCTCATCCATATATTTCTGCAGCCATTCAAAACGATAGACAATCGCATCTGCTTCCTCTTGATCTGTCCATGCTCCACTCACTACATCCTGCCAGTCTGAATATGATTGTTTCTTTTCCCAGTTTCTGCAAGTATCCCGAAAATGAAGTGCAAGAAGATTGGTCATTTCTTCCTGCTCCTGTTCAATGGCATTATTGGAAATCAAATTATCCACGTAATTTCCATCCTCATACATATCCCGAATTCTGTTCGCTGCTTCTTCCCACGTAACCATGCGGTCAAAGTTTCTTCTGGCAGAGTCCCCTCGCCGGATACGGATACCATCATTGTCATACCAGATACTGATTTTCTGACCATCTATGGTAAATCCTTTGCCACCAGTTCCATATTCATCTTTCAGAAAACTCCGCATTTCTTCATTATCCAGACCTTCAATCAGTCTTGCTGTAATATGAAACAGTGTATTTTTCTGTCCGCTTCCCGTGCGGAGAATATCATTTACCACTTCATCGGAAATAAGAAAAGCGGCTGGCTGTTCCAATGCAGCTGCCGCTTTCCTTATTTCTCCTAACTGTTCCTCTTCTGTTGGGAACAGGCTTAACTGTAAATAATCTCCTGAATCACCAGCTCCTCTGCCTGTGCCTTGATCTGGTTCATGTGTCTGGTCCATGCCATCCCGTCTGCCATTTTGTCCGGTGCCGGATCTTTCTCCAGAAGTTCGTTCATCAGGTTGTCTACTCTCTGCCTTGCCTGACTGTCGATCTCCATCAGGTGACTGTCCAGACGGTTCTGCAGTGTCAGAATGTTGAACCTGGCTACCTTGTGGTTTCTCAGATACTCTTTCCTCATCATTCCGTACTTCCCGATGGTTCCTCTCGTCTCTTCCAGGCTGATATCTGGAATCTGATACTCTCCGTTCTGGCTGTAACTGATTTCTCTCATAGTCTGTTTCCTCCTTTTTTTCTTCTCTATCTTCTGCGTTATCCGTATTACTTTCACGAATTAACGTGTTAAATTCATTATAAGCTACTTCTTTTTCTTTTGCAACCGTTTTCAGATCATTTTCCAGATCATTCAGAACATATCGTCCAATCTGCATCAGGACTGGTCTGCTGATCTCGTTGACTGCACTTCCCAGATGTCCTAATACTTTCAGCTGATTGAAGTCCGTTATATGCCGAAAATCCTCTGCATCCAGATATTCCTGTACATCCAGTCCACACCGGTTTAATAATACACACCAGACACTATTTGTCATCAGTTCCCGAAATTCTACTTCCTGATTCTGTTCGTCCAGTTCTTCCAAAAATGTCCCTGTTACGTCCAGTCTCAGTTCTTCCAATGCATCTGGAAGCCATTCCTGCATACTCTCCTTCGCTGCCTGATGCAGACTTTCAGCAAGTCCTCCTTCTGTATCTTCCAGTGATAACTGCTCCTGCAGATAATCTGCCACCAGATGTTCTCCTTCTACTGGAAGATTCCATAACTGAGGATCCTTTCCAAGATTCCGCACTTTATAAGTGTCCTGCACATCAAATACATACCGAAGTTTTGTTTTCGGTCCGGAAGTATTGTCAATCAAGGCAATCCCCTTAGATCCCTTTTTGATCCATCGGTACATCTTCTGATTCCAGATTTCCATGGATGCTACGGCAGTTGCTTCCGGTCGCTGTGCATAAATTAAAAGCTGTTCTGGAAAAGAGTATTTGTACAGTCTGGATGCCGTGTTAAGGAACCGCATCCATTCCTGCGGACTGGCAGCTACATCTTTTGCCACCTCTTCCGTCAGCTGTTCCATTGCATATAATTTATTTGCCATGTGCTACTCCTTTTCATAAAATCAGGGACTGCTTAGCACAGTCCCCTTAAAATCATCGTTGTTTCTCTTTATAATGCTGCGGCAAGATCTTTTGACTTGTTCTTTGGCGTTTTGTCTGCCTCTTTTGCCTTGATCTCTGCCTTGGCTTTCTCCAGTTTTCCATGGATTCCACCTTTTACTTCCGCTTTTTCAGCTGCTTTTTCTTTCTCCAAACGAGCCTCCCTGCGCTCAGCATTTTCCAATACTGCGGTCTTTTTATCACAGAACTGAACCTTATCGGAAAGCTGCTCCTGTCTTTCCACCTGTGTCTCATTGACTTCTTTTACCATCGCATTTAATTCCGGGACCTGAAAAATTCCGTTATCAGGGAGAATCAGCACTTCATGAATGGAAGATGGGATGACAAAATAATCACTACCCAGACATTCCCCAATCTGTTTTCGGATGTCTTCCTGCAGTAACAGTGATGCACCATTCATCTTAGCTTTGTTTGTCAGACAGAACATTGGTTTTTCCATGGCTTCCATATCCATTTTTTCATTCAGCAGGTTTTCTGGTTCTTCACCAAAAATCATAGATTTGATAATCTCATTCATATCCATAAGTGTGACACCACGTTTTCGGTCTGCCGTCATTGCATCCGCTTGAATCTGTTCGGCAGATACTCCCCACTCGTTCATCAGAGAAACAGTTACCGGAATACTGCTGATCCCTTCTCCATTTTCCTCCAGATTTACTGCATAATAAGCTGCAAAATCTCCGTGTTCTGTGACTACTTTATCAGCAAGACGATCGGTATTCCATTCCTTGTCACAGATTCTCACCTGCAGTTTTTCCTTCATTTTTTCATAATCAAAAACGTCCGGAACTCCCATATCAAAAAATTCTGCTTTACCCTGTGCTTCAATACGCATATCAGCTACATCACCAACACAAGAATCTACATCTTTCCCATTGATATATTCCTGATAGAGAGAATCCAGATAGACTGTCGGTACGATTCTCTGATCTCCATTTGGAATTGTAATGCCAGTAAGCTTCAGCCCATTGTTTTTTTCTACTTCTTGAAGTTTAATTTCTGCGTCCTTGTAAGACTCTGGCAGATACTCCTTTACATTGTCTTTGACATATTCATAAAATTCTTTTCTGTTCATCATACGCTTTTACCCCTTTCTGATCATGTGATGGTTCATTCTTTTTCTGCTGACCATCTGCTCGGCTTTCTTCTGATAAGCCATCATTCTCTTTAAAGTTTTCTCCTGGTTTTTTCGTGCTTCCTGTCTTTTTTCCATTGCTTTCATCATAGTTTTCTGTTCCTTTCTGTGATTTTTTTGTATGAAAAAGGGAGCCTCACATAGAAGCTCCCAATCATAACCGTTGGTTTCCTTATTTGCTTTTCCTTTTTCTGCAGATATAAAGTCCTGCCATACCTCCTGTGGAGATTACCAGAAGCAGAATCGGCAGCCAAATATTCGTGCTGTCACCTGTTTTTGGTGCATTTGATACCTTTGTCTCTTCATGGGACTGTGGTGTATCCGGTGTATTCGGTGTTTCTGGAACTTCCGGTTTCTCATTTGTCAGATTGAAAGTAACTTCCACGACTGGTGTACTGTCATTCGCATAAGCAAATGTCACTTCATGCTTGGTCTGATCCAGTGTGTATCCATCCAGTGTTTTTGTTTCCACCAGATAATACTTGATTGCTGTATCATATTTGCCGTTCTTAAATGTGGCAATCTCATACAGCTTACTTTCTGCATGACCGGCAGCGTCTGTCTTTAAGGTTTCCAGAACCTTTCCTTTGCTGTCACGGATTTCAAATTCTACCCCTTTCAGCGGTTCTCCTGACGATTTATCTGCCTTATTGAGAATCACTTTTCCCTTGGCAGTATCATCTTTCATAGCCACTTTCTGAATTTCTCCGATATCCTTCACCTCAAATGTCACATCAGATGTCAGAAGATATCCTTTCGGTGCCTGCTCTTCACGTAAGGTATATTTACCGATTGGAAGTTTTTCGATATAGTGTGCTTCCTCTGTGGAAGTCCAGCTCTCTACTACCTGATCATCCTTATCGAGAATCGTCAGTTTCGCACCTGGAATCTCAGTTTCTCCTGTGATATCAGTCTTACTGATCTCTACTTTTGTCACATCATCTTTCATCTCATACTTCTGAACCTCTGCTGTATTCTCTACTGTGAAAGTAATACTTTCTGCAGTGACATATCCATCTGCCGGTTTTGTCTCTGTCATGGTGTATTTCTTACCAACAACCAGTTCTTTGATCACATGGGATTCTTCCGTAGAAGTCCATTCATCTACTGTATTGCCATCTGAATCCATCACTTTCAGGTGTGCACCTGGAAGTTCTTTACCTGTTGTCAGGTCTGTTTTGGACAGCTCCACTGTGGTTGGCTGATTTTCAAAAGTAAAGTCGTAGCTTACTTCTGCCTGGTCTTCTCCGGCATATTCAAAGGTAAATTCCTGTACTTCTTCTGTTGTAACAAATCCGTCCGGCGCAAAGATTTCTTTCACATAGTATTTTCCATCTACCGGAAGATCTGCCGTAAAAGTAATCTGTCCTTTTTCATCCGTTACTCGCTGCTCGATCAGACTTTCTTTCTCAAGGAGTACCTCGCCCTTTGCATTTTTGATATCTTCACTGGTATAAAGACCGAAGACACCACCTGCAAGGACACGGTCTGTATCTTTTTCTTTCTTCACAACCGTAACCTTTACTTTCTGACGGGCATTCTGCCATTTCTCATCATAAGTAATGACTGGTGTGTCCTGATCACGGTAGGAAAGATCAACATATCTCGGCTCTCCGTCCAGCACATAACCATGGGCAGTTTTTACTTCCTTCACATAGTACTTGCCAGCCGGTAGATCTTCCATCTGTGCAATACCATTAGAATCCGTAGTAATGGTTCCTACTTTTTCATCTGCTTTGAAATAATCTTCACTGACACCATCTGCCGCTTTGATATCTTCCGCAGCAAATACATCGAAAGTTACATCTGTAAGACTTCCAGTTACATATTCAAAGAGATGCTCCACAGTACCTTTTACATTGTCCAGAAGTGTCACTTTATCCAAAAACTCTCCATTTTTGTTGATGATCAGAAGTCCTGTCGGTACTTCATCTTTCATCTCTACTTTCTGAATCTCTGCGGTATCTTCCAGCGTGAACTTCACATCCGTTGCTTTCAGATAACCATAAGGTGCCATTTCCTCACGAAGGGTGTATTCCTCACCAACTGTCAGTCGTTTGATCACATGTGGCTGATCTTTTACAGAAGTCCACTGATCCACAACATTTCCTTCTTTATCAAGAACGGTGAGTTTTGCCCCATCCAGCTCCACACCTGTTGTTACATCAGATTTCGTGATTTCTACTGTTGTCGGCTGGTTCTTTTTCACTGTTTTCAGTTTTACTGTCTTCACATCCTGTCCCTGGTAAGAAGCATCCAGATTCAGAACTTCATCAGAGGATACAAATCCCGCCGGTGCTTTTAACTCTTTTACATAATACTGTCCAAGTGGCAGATCCAGCGTACATGCTGCAAGACCACCGTTATCAGAAGTCATTTCCTGTAAGAGTGTGTCTGCTTTCACGATTACTTTTCCATCTGCCTTGATATCTTCTTTGTTATAGATACCAAAGACAGCTCCTGCTACGGTTGCACCATTTTCTGCATCCTGTTTTTCTATCTGGATTGCAACTTTCTGTCGGTCATCACCAACAGTCACTTCCTGTTCAATCACAGGTGTATCCTGATTGGCATAGACAAATGTGACATCAGATCTGTCATGGTTCAGAACGAATCCTTCCGGTGCAGTCTTTTCTACCACATAGTAAGAACCAAGCGGCAGATTCTCTGCAACTGCTTTTCCGTCTTCTCCGGTCGTTACCGTTGTTACCAGTGCATCTTTTGCATAGATCAGCTGTCTGTTTCCGTTTTCATCTTTCTGATAATCCGGCGTAAAGATATTTTCGGCTGCATAGACATTAAATGATGCACCTTTCAGGTATCTTTCTTCATAAACAAAATCCTTTTTTAATCCGGTCAGCATCTCACCTTTTTTATAAATCGTCAGCTTTCCTTTTACCGGATGGTTCTCGTAATCTACCGTAATAATGGCATCTCCGCTCTCAGAATCCATCTGATATGCTGTGTTTGCATCCACCGCAATCTCTACATACTTCTTGTTAATTGTGTACCCTTCCGGTGCGTTGACTTCCTCAATCCGGTAATGTCCGATCTTCAGATTCTTCGGCATGATCAGATATCCCTGGCTGTCCGTAAAATAGGACTTGTGAGTGGTTGTCACTGGGTAAGTTGTTACCTGTTCCACATACTTTTTGTTGTCCAGGTCATATACCTTAAATTCTGTTCCTGCAATCAATACGGATTTCTTTGTTTCATCGTCTTTTTTCACGATTTTCAGTTTTGCCTTAAACTCTTCATCCAGAAGCACTCGCCAGATCTGTGGCTCATTTGGATGATGCTCTGTGATATTCACTTCAAAATCATCGACCGGCTTGTAGTTGTGCGGTGTTGTTGTCTCACGCACGATATAGCTTCCAAATGGTAATGGAATACTGCAGGCATACCCTTTTTCATCTGTGAAAATCTCAGTAGCTCCATTTTCGCCACTCACTACTGGTTTGGCAGAATCAAAATCATAGCTTCCATCTGCTTTCTTTGTAAGGGAAGATTTCAGATAAACTGTAAATCCAGCTCCGGATAACAGATCTGCATCGGTCTTTCCATTGTTGGCTGCTTTGATGATCTGGAATGGCTGCTTGATGACCTGCTCACTGGAAGTGCACTCTCTTTTCACTTCTGCTGTCATATCTCCTTCATAACTGCACACAAGATCATGCTCTTCTGTATCTGCCAGGTATCCGGTCGGCGGTGTGATCTCTTTGATATAATATTTGCCAAGATATAAGCCATTTACAGAAGACTGTCCTTTGTCATCTGTTGTAAGAGAAGCTACCTGTTCTCCTGCTTTATAAATAGTTCCAGTTGCTCCATCCGGATGCACGATATCTTCACGGGCATACAGACCATAAACTGCACCTTTCAGTGTGGCATCTCCCTGTGGTACTGCTTTTCCTGTTTCTTTATCAACTTTGAATAAATTGATCTTTGCTGTCACACGGTCATTGCTGAAGGTATGGGCAAATGATACGGTTGCTTCTTTATCATTGGTGTAAGAAAACTTGAACGTATACACATCTTCTGTATTTCTTACATAGCCTTCCGGCGCCTGATCTTCTTTTACAGAATAGGAATATCCAATCGGAAGATCTGCTGTAAATTTTGCAGTTCCATCTGCTCCAGTAGTTGCTTTCTCAATCAGTGTTCCTTTTTTCACAACAACGGTTCCGTCTGCATTTCTGATATCATCGGATACATACATAGCAAAAATGCCGCCTTTCAGTGGTTTCTTGGTGTCTTTATCCTTTTTTACTACGGAAACATCTGCTTTCTGTCTCTCGTTGTTAAAAGTCACATCTGCAAATACAACTTCTTTGTTCTGACCAGCATAAGTTAGAGTCACTGACTTTTCTTCGCTGCCGTTATAGAAGGAGTCCGGTGCTTTTGTTTCTTTTACCACGTAGGTTCCAAGATGCAGGTTTTTCAGTGTGACAGAACCATTCTCACCTGTTGTCAGGTTTTCTTTTACAAGGTCACCTTTGCTGTACACTTTTGTGCCATAAGCTGTTACGATATCTGCCCCGGCATACACGTTATACACTGCATTTTTCTGTCTGCGGTTTTCATACTGAAATACCGTTCCATTTTCACTGACATCTGCTCCGGTCAGAACCTGTCCTTCTTTGTAAATGGTAAGCTCTGCCAGCTGTTCCTTATTTTCCACGGTTACAGCTGAGGTCTTACTTGCTACCAGTTTTACATTTGTTGCCGTTGCATTTACTACATATCCCTGTGGTGCTGTGATTTCTTTCAGATAAACGGTATCCTGTGTCTTGATGATCGTAACAGAAGATTTTCCATTCTTATCCGTTGCCGGCATCTGAGTGATCAGCTTTGTACAAGCCTCATCGCTGTATACACCGAATACTGCACCTGCAAGATTGACATCCGCTGTATCGTCTTTCTTTACGATTTCGATCTTAGCCTGTTCAATCCAGGACACCTTTAAGCTTACATATTTTTCATCAGCAACACCTTCTCCAAATACAAATGCCAAATCCTGAACACTTGCATTCGTAGTCAGTTTATATGCTGAGTAATCTTTTGTAATACTTCCCTTCATTTTTGCAGAAAAAGTAGCATTTACATCTTTTGTCTGTGTCAGAGGCGCAGAAAGATAAAACGTGGTTCCTCCTCCAATTGTTACGCTT
Source organism: Dorea sp. ICN-14282 (assembly GCF_037890115.1). NCBI lineage: Bacteria > Bacillati > Bacillota > Clostridia > Lachnospirales > Lachnospiraceae > Dorea > Dorea sp. ICN-14282. The sequence goes on from NZ_JBBKBH010000003.1 coordinate 142,648, forward strand.
GCACCTGCCGCACTTACATTTCCAGTAGATACATTATGGAGCTTTACTCCTTTTGGTAAGTCCATTGTGATTTTCTGCTGGGAAGATGCGTTGAACTGAATGTTCTCCGTTCTCTGAACATTTCCATCTACATAAGCTTTTACATCCGGCTTTGAAAATGACATCGCTACATCTGGTATTTCCGGCTTATTCACACAATAATTATAGAGTTCTTTTGCCAAAGCCTCTCCTGTAGCATTTGTTCCGTAAAATGCATCACTACTTCCGTTGGCATATGATGCAGCCATGTGAATAATGATGAATCTTTTTCCTTCTGAAAAATCCGTGTGTTTATTCGCAAAAAAGCTTTCACTTCCTGCGGCATCTGTACCGTAATAACACACTTTTGCTAACGCCTGATTGTCTCCAATCTTTGTAATTGTATAATTTCCAGATCCAGGTCCTGGCTTTGCTGGCTGTACACAATACGCAGTTGCTCTGACGCTTCCGTAGCTGATATAGTACGGCTCTGTCAGATAGGTTCCAAGATTATAATCTGCATATCTATACAGTGGTCCTTTTTCAATTGTTACCTGCTGTGTACTTCTTGCTGAATAAGCCGAAACTGCTTCAAATGTTGCAATCTCTCCCTCTTCCATAGCCTCAAGATCCACACCTTCGTCTCCTGCCTGTTCCAAAACATCATGAAGCTCTAACCCTGATTCTTCATCATAGGTATCCTGATTCTGTGCCTGCTCTACCAAATCATCAAATTCATCAGCGTCAATATCGGTAACCTCCGAGTCTGCTTCGGAATCCTCCGCTTCCTCTGTCTGCTGCTCACTTACAGCTGTTTCGGATTCGGTCACTGCTTCACTCCCTGCCACCTCTGTCTGAGCTTCAGTTGCTTTCTCACGCACAATCAGTTTTCGGCTGATCTGGTACTTCGGATGCTCCTGATTTACCGGTTCCACATAATAGACCGCTTTGTAAGTGTCCGCATAATCTGTCGTAAAATCCTCATCCTTGTCATTCTTTGCTTCCTCAAATGTGACTTTTACCTTGTTATAATCCTTGATTTCCAGCCCGGTATAATCCGATTTCACATCAAATACACTGCCAGCTTCCATTTCATAATCTTTGGCAGTCACTACCTCATCTTCATCCAGAAGGTCTTTCACTTCCTCATAAAGTGGAGGTTTTTCCTCTGGCTGGATCTCCGCTGCATATGCTGTCATCGGAGATAACACTGTACTAAGCATTGTCATGCCTGCCAGCAAGCCAGATACTACTTTTCTAAAATTACCTTTTTTCTTCATGCTAAGGTCCTCTCTTTCATATATTTGTATTAAAACAGACAGTCCTTAGACTGCCTGCAATACACTACTTATCGTTGTGGAAAAATCAGATTGAACTGTACATTTCCCTCACCGGGATCGACCATCTCCACAGTTGCTTCATACTGTCTCCCTGTTTTTCTTGATACCAGATCCTTATAATGGATTTTTCCTTTAGACAGGAACTTCTTTGCTGTCGCCTTATCCATCTTTTTCCCTTGGCTTGCAAGAAATTTATCATTCTTCCATAAGGTAAAAGCACAGTTCCGGTCAGAACAGTAAAAGTTTACTTTCCCTTCCCTGACATCTGCTCCACAGCGGGGACATTTGCCAATGACTTCTCCTTTTGCCTTTCCCTGAAACTGATTTTTCTTCTCTTCTGAAATCCCCTGATATCTGGCAACCAGTTCCTGCATCAGCTCTGTAATCCCATTTAGGAATTCATCTGCTGTCTCTGTATTCTGGGCAATATGATTCAATGCCATTTCCCACTCTGCGGTCATCTTCGGAGATTTAATCTCATCTGGTAGAACCGTAATCAGCACATTTCCATCATCTGTCGGCACCAGATTTTTCTTTTCCCTTTTCACAAAGCCAGACTGAATCAGTTTTTCAATGATTGCTGCCCTTGTTGCCGGAGTACCAAGTCCTTTCTTTTCTGTATCTTCGGTCAGCTCTTCATTCCCTGCACGTTCCATCGCAGAAAGCAGGGTATCTTCTGTGTACTGTTTCGGTGGCTGTGTAAAATGCTCCGATACAAAAGAATCACAGGGACCATAATGCTTGCCTGCCCAGATATCCAACTCCGGCTCTTCTTTTTCTGCAATGATTCCAAAGAACTGTTTCAGTTTTTTCTCAATTGTCTTGAACCCTTCCTGTTTTGTTTTCTTTGCATTGAGATAAAACGTATGATAATTGCAGGTAATCTGACATTTATGACTCTCATAAATATAAGGCTCTGCAGTTGCTGTCAGAACCCTGGCACTGATCAAATACAAAATCTTGCGGCTTCGTTCTTTCAGTTCACCAATATCCGCTTTGGCTACTTCCATGGTTGGGATAATCGCATGGTGATCGGATACTTTCTTTGAATTTAATAACTTACTCACGTCCGGTTGATATTCCAGACCTTCAGCATAAGGCATTTTCCCAAATAACATCTGAATCAGAGTTTCTGTGCTTTCTCCCATCTCATCTGTCAGATACTGGCTGTCTGTTCTCGGATAAGTGACAAGCTTCTGCTCATACATCCCCTGCACAGCATCCAATGTCTGCTGTGCGGTATAGCCAAACATTCTGTTAGCTTCCCTCTGCAGGGTGGTCAGATCATAGAGTTTTGGAGGGCGGACCGTTTTCTCTTTCACATCATCCTTCTCCACTTCGCACATACGCTCCTGACACTCTGCAGCCACTTTATCTGCATCTTCTTTTTTCTGAAAATGCTCTGTGACCGCATCCATATCATCAAACTTGATATGAGCCATATAATATTTTTCTTTGGTAAATTCCTTGATCTTCTGATTTCGATCCACGATCATAGCAAGTGTCGGTGTCTGCACTCTTCCAACTTTCAGATTCTGGTTATACAGAACGGAAAAAAGACGGCTCGCATTGATTCCCACCAGCCAGTCTGCCTTTGCCCTGCAAAGTGCTGACTGATAGAGACTGTCATAACACGAACCGTCTTTTAATGACGCAAATCCATCTTTAATTGCCTGCTCCTCCATGGAAGAGATCCATAGCCGCTTCATCGGCTTTTTGCATCCTGCCTGCTCATACACCAAACGAAAGATTAACTCTCCTTCACGTCCTGCATCAGTAGCACAGATCACTTCATCTACTTTGGAATCTCTCATCAGTTTCTTTAAGATTCCAAATTGCTTTTTCGTACCTTCTAAAATCTTGTGTTTCCAACATTCCGGCACAATCGGCAGATCTTCATATCTCCATTTTTTATATTTTTCATCGTATTCCGATGCATCACATAATCCCACCAGATGTCCCACACACCAGGAAACGATATAACCGTTTCCCTCCACGTAACCATCTTTTCTTGTTCTGGCTCCAATCACGGAAGCCAGTGCCATCGCAACCGATGGCTTTTCTGCAATCACTAATTTCATTTACTCCTGCTCCTCTTCTTCATCTTCCAGCACATTATCGTCAAAATCTTCATCTCTCAGGATTTCCGGTTCTGTACTTTCTTCCTGCTCATCTGCATCATCTACTTCCCGTTTTTCTGACTCTGAATCTTCGGATTCATCTTCATCCTCTTCCATCTCATCCTCGTCATCATATTCATGTTTTGGTTTATAGACTTTGAAGTAATATCCTCCTGCCGCAGCTCCGACTGCAACCAGTGCAATCAAAAGATACGTTCCAAATGGACTTTTATCTTCAGGCATCTGAATATCATCCTCTACCTTATCTTTCTCGGCTGACTCTGTCGTTTCCGGTTTTTCTTCCTCTGCTTTTTTCTCTGGTTCTGCATAAACCGTATCCACTTCCGGAAGTGTCACCGAATCAGAAAGTGTGAAGTTCATCAGATCTTTTTCACTGACTTCTGTAAGAAAATACACATTATCCTGAGATTTTGAATTGTCAATAATCAGATAGAAAATCTTACCACTCTTAGTTGAAATGGTATAAAACTCTTTTGTGCCTTCCGTAGCTGTTTTAGTAACAGAATCTGCTGTCTCGCCTTCTTTATTAAGCTGTTCCTCAATACCTGTCACTGTCCGATCATCCACGGTTCCTTTTGCATCTGTCGGCTCAGAAGCCTGTGCATCCTGCGGAAGCGGTGAAGTCGTTGTTTTCTCAGTCCCAGTTGCATCTGCACTGGTCGTGGTTGCCATTGCACCATTACTGTCGCTGGAAGTTTTCTGTTTCTCTGCCTGCTTCTTTGCCCATTCATAATAAGGATTCTGTAACACATACTTTTCAGACGTATTTCCGGCACCGTCTGTTACCGTAATCTCAATCTGTTTTGTAGTAAAATCTTTCTGTGTCAATTGCACTCTCAGCATTCCATCCTTCAAGTCTGTATAAGTGGTGCCATTGACTGTTACTGCAGTAATCCCCGATACTGTATCATTCCCCTGAATCGTCAGCACACCATCTGTCAGGGAAGCAGAGAGTGTAGGCTTTTCCGTGTCATAACACTTAATAGAGCGATTCTGCTCATAGACCTTCCCCTCACCATCTGTAACACGCACATACACTGTCTGATTTCCAGTGATCGTGATACTTCCACTTCCGGTTACATCCTGCCAGCTTCCATCTTTTCCTGCTTTTGCTTCAATCTTTGCTATTGAAAAACCTTCCGGCATATGACTGGCATCTACCGTAACAGCAATGGTTGTTTCTCCCTGTTTCCAGCCATCCGGTTTCTCAATCGTGATTGCAGGCGTGGTATTCTCAGCTGCATAAGCAGTCTGTGTCTGGAGCAAAGGTGTTGTCAGGCAAAGAAATGTCGTTGCTGCAAGCAAGCTCTTTTTTACCCTGCTTTTAGTGATTGTTCTCTTCTTCTGTTTCATTTTTTCCAGATTCATCATCGGCTTTTGTTTCCTCCTTCTGTATTTCTACCCTGCCGGGCAGTTCATTTTTCATTCTCTTTTTGAAAGCTTCCAATTCCGGAATACTCATATCCATTGCACGGATAATTCTTACAATTTCCAGATTTTCCGCTTCTGTTTTTGCAATCTCCGCAGCCTTGAACCGCTTTAAATCTGCTTCATATCTGGCTTTGGATGCTTCCATTTTCTCTTTGGCTTTCTCATAATCTGCCGTTGCTTTTTCAAGACTTTTCATCGGTTCTCCTTTCCGGACGGCTGATGCAGCCGCCCTTTTTTCTTACCATCGTCCAAATCCATAGAAATGGCTCTGCCAGTATGGGGAATTGATGGACGTATACTGCACCGGATGTCCACAATGGATCATCTGACCATTGCCTACATAGATTCCGATATGCGTTACCGGCTCCCCGGCGTCGTAAGTTCCAGTAAAGAAAATCAAATCTCCCGGCTGCGCCTCCGACTGGGATACTGGTGTACAAATGTTGTACAGTCCCTGTGCTGTTAATCTTCCTGTATTCCTTACACCAGAGTTTGTTAGACAGTAGCTTACAAATCCAGAACAATCGAATCCACTTGGGGAATATCCACCCCATACATATGGTGTTCCAAGATATCTCGCTGCTTCATTTAACAAACGCTGTGCTGCTTCACTGGTATATTCATTGCTGCCAAAGCCTGCTCCTTCTCCAGTTTCCAGATAAAAGATCGGGTTTAACCGCTCTCCATTTTTCAGAAGTTCAATATGAAGATGGCTTCCTGTGGAATTACCAGTATTTCCTACAAGACCTATCTCATCACCTTTCGTGACGGATGCTCCTGCAGATACACTCCGGCTGCTTAAATGTGCATACCGCAGTTCATAGCCTTTACTGTCCTTGATCACAACATAATTGCCATAGCTGTCGTTATAAGCAGAAGTTGTAACTGTTCCGGTCAGCCCTGCCATTACTTTTGTCCCTTCCGGTGCTCCGATATCCATACCATTATGAAGCTGATTTGCTCCTGATATTGGATGAATCCTGTATCCATAATAGCTGGTCACACTGGAATACCAGTTAAAATCAACCGGTGTTGCAAACATCTGCAAGTTGCCTTTTGTATCGTTGTAGGCACTGAACAGTTCTTTCTGGAAAAATCCCAGCCTGTCCTGACAGATTGACATCAGGTTTCCACTATTTAAGGTGACATTCAGCACATCTACATCTCTTGTCCTGGTCACTTCCACTTCATTGCTTCCATTATTATCTGCCAGATAACATTCCCATGTTTGATGTCCATGTGCAGATGCTGCCGCATGACTGTCATAATAGACATCAAACTGTACACCGTATCTTGCAAAAGCTCCGGTATCTTCTACAGTATATTCGACACCATTCATAACTACCTTTGTTCCCATTGGTACAAACGGATTGGAAGCATCTACCGCTAAGGTATGATTGGCAGTTGGATATGCTCCACTGGCAGTCGGTCCTCCGCTCCAAATACCACAACAAATTGGGCAGTTACAATACCCACTGGTCACAACCTGTCCCAAAGATTCTCCAACTCTTACAGTTGCTGTCTCTGTCACAGTCTCATTGACTGCTTCTGTTTCTAACCGATACTGCAAAGCAAAAAGAGCATCCAGTTCTGGCTTTACCTGTTCAAAGGTAAATTCTTCATACTTTGCTGACAGATAACTGATCAGGATAAACGGATCATGCTCAATAGGTCCGATGTTATATCGGTATTCCTCATGTCCCGGTTCTTCAGATTCCATGTTGTTGATCCGCTCCTGCAGATTAGCTTCCAGCTGTGTATAATACAATTCTGCTTCCCGGATTGCCTGATCCGATGACAGATAACTGGTTCCCGTGTAAGTGATCACATTTTGTAAAAACACCGCAGAGCATGACGTGACATTCGTTATGATCAGAAACATCAATCCGATCAGAACTGCTACACTGATATACACCTTCCGGTTTTCTTTAAAGAAGTTTGTAACTTTGCCGCCAATCTTCTTGATATAATCAATCGTACCTTTTGCAGCTGTTCCTACTGCCTGTTCACTTCGTTTTGCTTTGGCATAATCCCGTTTGATCTGTTGCTTCTGAATCTGTTTTTTTAGTTTCTTTTGCTCCTGACGGGCTGCAGCCTGTGTCTGTTTCTCTTTCTGTCTCTCCAGTCTGCTTCTCTTTCTGGAAGCCCTCTGTTTCCTGCGTCTGGCACTTCTCTGTTCCAGCCGGTAAATACCTTCGCCGCCTTCTTCCAACTTATGGGCACCTTCTACTGCCGCATTGTCGTCTTCATTTTTACTGATCTCACGATGCAATGCTGCGGAAGTCGCACTTCCTGCTTTCTTAACAACAGAAGTTTTTTCTGTTTTCACAGATTCCCCTTCGCCAAACTTCAAGCGGGATTTCTTCTTTCCAGGAGCTTCTCCATCATTTACCTGGTAGACCTGTGCCTTCTTGGAATGCTGCTTTGCTTCCTTCTTCTTTTTTGCTTCCTCATAAGAAAACTTTTTGGCTTTTTCCTTTTGTTTCTGATGTCGAAAATTGACTCCATCCGCATCCATCTGGTTCAATTTCTCCATATCTTTATCATTTTTCACAGAAGCACCAGTTTCCTCATAAGCAAACTTCAAACGCTGTTTTTGTTTTGGCTTTTTGCTGCCACCGGTCTGATTTTTCCGGCTGTCTCCTCGGTTTTCTGATAGATCAGCACGTTTTTCTTTCAGTCTCCCTGACTGTCCGGCTTCGGATTTTTCTGCAAGTCTGGATTCTTTTCCGACTTCAGCACGGATTCTTTTTCTATTTTGCTGTTTACTACTCTGTCCAAAATCCTCACTTTGCTTCTCTGTCCGTATCAGTTCCGGTGCATCTCTGGATTTTTGCACAGAGGGACGAATATTTTTCCCACTCCGTTCAGACTGGCGGGGAGACTTATCCACAAGGTTTTCTTCTTTTTCCCCCTGTTTTATTCCCATCTGCACATCACTGGCACGGTTACTGACACGAACAGAAGATTTATCTGTCAGGTTTTCTTCCACCAGACCATCCTTGGTCATCTTTTGGACTTTCTTGTCCCTGACTTTCATTCTCTGCTCTGCCACTGATTACTCCTCCTTCTTCGGATACCCTTTCCCTGCCTGTAATAAGCAGAGAAAAGCGATGCCGAAAACAGCACCGCCACTAAAAGTTAATACATATGAAATTGCTCGTAACATTGTTTTCTCCTTTGATTTAACCTGCTTCAGAAGTTTCCTCCAAGCGGGTTGTCATGATTTTATAGAGGGAATTCTTCGGGAATCTGTCTACAAATGGGATAATGACATTTCCATAGAACAGAAGTCCTTCCCCCTCATTACTGTTTGTTACATAGGACAGCTGGGTTGGTGAAATATTCAGCTGTTTGGCAAGAATCTGCCGGTCACCGGATGCCTGGTTCAGCATATAGATGAAATCGGAATTTTCAAAAATATTTTCGATTTCCCTGGAAGCCAATAAATCTTTGATATTCTGTGTTATCTGATTGTTATTATCAGGCGGCTTTTTATCCACCTCTCTGGGGCTTTCGCCCATTTTCATCAGCGTGTCATTTCACGCTCAGCATAGCATATCTTTTTACCACGATTATATCGTACCGGCTGGCAATGCGGCCTCTTGGAGCTGTTATATTCTGCTTATGCAGGTTCAAGCTCTATGCGTTGCGTGTGGTTATTCTATTATGAATAGCCTTCCACTCGGATTAGGTCGCTACCCCTTTCCCGTTTTTTCCGCATTGATAATTCTGACTTACTTGCCGGTTTCAGTCAGAACGGCGACAGTTTACACTTTAAGCGACTAACAAGTAGCAAACCAATTCACCAGTTGGAATACCTCCCCATTTACGGAATCGCTTCCAAATTTCCACGCTGTAGGCTGCTGTCTGCTCTTCTTTTAATAAAAGATGGAATTCATCCACATAGTAACGGGTAGATTTATGAGCAGAACGGTTGATGGTCACTCGGTTCCATACCTGATCCTGCACAATCAGCATCCCGATTTTCTTCAACTGTTTTCCAAGCTCTTTAATATCAAAACATACGATACGGTTGTTGATATCTACATTTGTGCGATGATTAAATACATTCAGAGAACCTGTAACATAAATCTCCAGAGAAGTGGCCAGTCGCTGTGCTTCTGGCTCTTCCTGCTTTCTCAGAAGGTTGTATAAGTCCTCCAGGATTGGCATCTTCTCCGGCACTGGATCGGCAAGATATTCCTGATATACCAACCGCACACAACGGTCAATGATGGTCTTTTCTACCGGCTCCAATCCATTCTTTCCTCCAACAATCAGCTCACACAAAGACAAAATGAAATCTGCTTTCAGTGACAGCGGGTTGTCTTCTTCGGAATAATTCAGGTTCAAATCCATTGGATTGATATACTGGTCAGATACCGGAGAAACCCGTACCACCTGCCCATGCAGTGCCTGCACCAGTGCCGAATATTCGGCTTCTGGATCACAGACAATGATATCGTCCTCCGTAATCAAAAAGCAGTTTGTAATCTCTCTCTTTGCTGAGAAGGACTTACCGGAACCTGGTGTACCAAGAATCAGTCCATTCGGGTTCTTCAGACGTTTCCGATCAACCATGATCATGTTGTTGGATAATGCATTCAATCCATAATAAAGAGCTTCCCCTTCCTGAAACAACTCCTGTGTCGTAAATGGCACGAAGATCGCTGTTGAAGATGTGGTAAGCCCTCTCTGGATTTCAATCCGATTGACTCCAAGTGGAATACAGGACATGAGTGCTGCTTCCTGCTGATAATCCAGCTGTTTTAAAGAACAGTTATATTTCTGTGCGATCCCCTGCACCTGGAAAATATTGTTATCCAGCTTCTGACGCTTCTTTGCAGTATTCATTACCAGAACTGTCACAAGGAACATTCGCTCATTTCTGGACTGCAGATCTTCCAGCAGATTCTTCGCCTCTTCTCCATAAGTCACAAGGTCCGACGGAAGCACGTCCATATCATAACCGGAACGTACCGCTCGTTTCTGCTCTTCGATCTTCATCTTATCCAAATCTGAAATCTTGCTCTTGATCATTTTGATTGCTGAACTCTGATCAATGGACTGGATATGAATGTTGACATTGATGCTGTCATCTATATCCAGGAAGTCTGCAAGCATTCGGTCTGTCAGCTCCGGTGCAAGAATCTGCAGATAACTCACACTTCCCATCGTTCTTCCCATCATAAATGTCTGATTCTTGGAAAAGTTAAAGGAAGTCGGTGCAATAAAATCTTTGGTCTTTAATCCTGTTTCCGGAAGCATCTTATACTGGAACTTAAATGGTTCAATCCGATCCTGGTTGAACACATGATACATAATCTCCAGCCTTTCCAGACCATTCAGTGAATGTGCCTGTGCACCCAAAACCTTAAAGTTATTTAAGATATCTGTTTCAATTCTTTCAAGCCTCGGTCTTGCTACCTTCAGACTCTCTGCTTCAATTCCAAAAGTGATATACTTTGTCTTCACCAGACCATTATTTCCCTTGGAAAGCTGATTCTTCAACATGGTACGGTATTCTTCACGAATGGCATTGAAGTCATCGTTCTGATCCGGAATATCAATACTTTTCTCAAATTCTGCCACATCCACCTGCTGATTGATAAAGGACAGCTGCACACTGATGGAAGAATCAAAGTAATTTAAGAAATCACAATAATTCTCAAATATCGTGGTCTTATCCTCGTTTAAAGCCAGCTGATAATTGATGTCATAAAACTGAATAGTCTTAGAGAAAAAGGTCTTTGTCACCTGGCAGATACCATCCTGCAGCATCCGAATATACGGGATGCTCTGCTGTGCAGTTGTAGGAATGTTTTTCTGTTTCCTGCGGTCCCGTTCCTGCTTCTTCCTACGCTTTTCCTGTTCTCTTTCTTTTCTGCTTTTTTTGTTTCTTCTTTCCTGACGGTTTCTTTTTTCCGCTAGGGACAGACGCTCCTGCTGAGCCTCCTGCTTTGTCTTTTTTGCCATCCGGCACACCCTCCTTTTTTACAAGGGTGGAAATCTCCTGATAAAAATTTTCTGTCTTATATGGTCTTACCGCCGGACAGATAAACTTCTGTCGAATGATATTTGCCACCACTTTTTCAAATGGAAGCCCGTCTTTTTCATACATTGCCATGAAGAAAAACGGAAGCATGATCGTTACCATCAGGATGGCTGCGATACTGGAACCGATTGGTTTTCTCATGAACAGATAAAACGGAATTCCCACAACTGCGGCAAGTGAAAAGAAAATCAACTGCCGTTTTGTCAGATTTAACGCTACTTTTGTTTTGACCTTGGTAAGGTCTTTTGGTACTGGTACATACGCCATGGTATGCGCTCCTTTCCTGCCCGTTAGTGGGCATTGAATATCGATTTGCTAAGGCTTCCTGTCTTGAATAATGAAAATGCAAGAATCACGGTATAAGCCGCTACTGAAAACATTGCTGCATGAAGGTCACTTGATATGGTCATTGCATTTACTAAAACTGCATAAATCCCCACGCAGACCATCATGAAGAATCCCTGAAATGCCAGTGCGAACAAGCCTTTTAAATAGTTGTTTCCGATATTGCCCCATTCCTTATTGGTCATGGTGGCAAATGGAATTGGTGCTATGGAAGTATAAAGGTAAATCTCAATCATCCTGCCATACAAAATCACCGTAATGATAATTGACAGAATGTGCATGGTAACACTGATCAACATCGTTTCCATGGATAGCAGGAACAAATCCCCTAACTCCATATCCTCCAGGGCATCCACAATCCGTGAAATTGCTTCTGTTGCATCCACCGCAGTGTTTCCTGATATCACCCCGGCGGCATTGTTGACCACATGCTGGCCAACATCAAAGACCGCCATCGTGATATTGAACGTATTTGTCACCAGATAAATGGCTACATACGCTTTGAAGATCCAGAGGAAAATGTTATAAGTCTCAAATTCATGGAAATTGTTTTTTTGTGTTACCATCGTGATCAATTCATAGCACAGGACAAAGGTGATGATCAGTCCCGCAATGGGGACAATCACTGTTTGGGATATATTCTGAATCAGATTAAAAATCCCTGCATTCCATCCCTGCGGTGTCTGTCCCACCTGCCCGGCTATGGTTCCCACCTGCTCATTGACAGACGTGAACATGTTATCCAAACTTGACTTAATAAGCCCGATCAGGATATCCTTTATCGCTTCCGTAATTCTCTCAATGATGGTGTTCATCTACCACTCCCCTTAAGAGAACAATGTTGCCAGCTGTGGAATCAGGGTAGTTCCCAGCAGCATGATTCCGGCACCAGCCATCAGCTGTTTTATGTCTTTTATGAGAAAATATTTGCTCGAAATGAGCCTTGAAAAGATTAAAATAGATTAAATTTTGATAGATTTTTCTTATTTATGGGAGCCGGAACCTCTTTCGATGGTTCCAAGCTCCGGTATTGGTTTTAAGTTGAAATGAATTTCCATTGTGACCGTTTCAGGAGTACGGCAGTAATTTTCTGTTCCGTCTTTCTCCTGCGGTTCTGAGATAACGATTTTACTGATCAGCCGGTTCAGAAGATTGGCATCCAGTTCTTTGATGTCCGCATACTCGCTAATATCGTCAATCCACTGCTGGGACTGTGCATCCAGTTTTTCTTCCGTATTCAGCACACTCTCATTCTGGAAAAGTTCCTTTTTGATATCTGTCTGCTCCTTCTGTGTCTTCTCCAGCATCTTATCAAAAACAGATTCTGTAATCTTGTCATTGATAAGGTCATCATACAGTTTTGCAATCAGCCGGTCTAACGTTTCCAGGCGGTCTTTCTGCTTTGATACCAGCTTCTCCAGACTTTCCCTGTGTCCCTGTGTATCTTCCTCGCATAACTCCTTTACCCGGTTTTCCAGTTCTGTTCCGTCTCCGGTAACTGCTTTTGCACATTCCTGGATTCTGGTAAGGACTGCATCATACAGGTCATCAGCGTCCACCCGGTGCTGGGTACAATGTGCTTTCCCCTTATGGATATAAGTGGAACAGGTATAAACTTCATGCTGGTCTTTGGTGTGCGTCTTCTTCAACGTCAACGCACCGCCACACTCTGCACAGCGGAGTAATCCGGCAAACATGCTGTATTCTCCCTGTTCTGTCTGGCGTTTCCTGCCTTTCATCTTTGCCTGTACCAGATCAAATACATCCTGCGGAATGATTGCTTCGTGGGTATCCCTGACTGTGATCCAGTCCTCCGGAGCTTTATCTCCCTGATTGCCAATCTTGAAACGGTAGTACCTTTTCTGGGAAGCCATGTCACCACAGTAAACGGGATTCATCAGCAGGGATTTCAGATAGGATTCATCCCATACATATTTCCCATTTTCCGGGTCTTTCTTTTCCCATTTTGTGTAATAGGTGCGGAGTCCCCGTTTCCGGTGCCACCATGACGGGCAGGGAATCTGCTGGCGTTCCAGTTCTCTGGATATAAAGTTAATCCCATGACCGTCCACCGCCCACTGGAAAATTTTCCGGACAATCGGTGCTGTCTCGTCGTCAATCAGGAGATGTCCCTTTTCCTCCGGGTCTTTCTGATATCCCAGTGGTGGAACAACACCTGTAAACTTTCCCTTGGTTGCCTGCAGGTGATAGGACGCATGGACTTTCTTGGAAATATCTCTGGAATACATCTCGTTCAGCACGTTCTTAAATGGGGCAATCTCATTGTCTCCGGCAAAGGTATCCACATTATCATATAATGCGATATACCTTACTCCATGCTTTGGGAAAAACTCCTCCATCAGAAATCCTGTCTGTACATGGTTTCGTCCCAGTCGGCTCTGGTCTTTGGTAATTACAAGATTCACCAGTCCTTTTTCACAGGCTTTGAGAAGTCTCTGCAAATCAGGTCGGTCTGTGTTCAATCCTGTATAACCATCGTCCTGAAACACATCCACCACCTGCCAGCCCTGTGACTGACAGTAATTCACCAGTATGTCTCTCTGGTTGGAGATGCTGGCACTCTCTCCGGTCAATTCGTCATCTTTGGAAAGTCGGCAGTATACACCAACTCTCCAGGTTGCATTTCTTTCTATATTGTTACTCATATATCTGTTGTTCATCTGATACCTCCGTTACTTTGCACATCCTACGCAGATTTCAGATTACTGAACTCATAATCATTATACTGCTTATCTTTCATTATTGCAAGTTTATCTTTTGTTTTCGTGTCACGTATTTTCTGTGCGATCACCTCTGCAAACACTTCTTTTGCGTCCTGATCACCGTCAAAATATACTCTGATGTTGATAATTTTCTTCTTCACTGCCATTGTAAAACCTCCATTTTTTGCAAAAAAAGAGCAGCTAATCCATTTTTACAGATTAACTGCCCAGACTGTTGGTTACATATATTAAAATTTTTGTATTAACATTTCAGAAATTGGGGATATAATAAAGACAGGGATAAATCCCTGTCAGATGAACTGCATATTTTAATTTTCCCATTGAAAACAAGAGGAATGTGTGGTACATTTGTTATAGGAAAAGCACCCACTCCAAAGTGGATGCCGCCTGAGTTGACTAAATGGTCTTACGACCACCGCCTATCCTGTTGGCAGACAGGATAGGCATTTTTATTTCCTCTTGTTCTTCCGATCAAGAAAGGCAATAATCGCAATTAACAGGCTACCAAAAGCGATCAGTAAACTGAGTACGCCTAAGAATATTGAGATAATCTCATAAGCTGTCATATCACGCACCTCCTTTCTTTCATCTCAGAACCCCGAAAGGCTCCGGTCTGTAAATATCAGGAGGCAGCCACACCCTGTCACAGGTGCTTCCCCGTAACATTGCTGTTACCGGATAATCATACCATTATATTCGCCATATTACAATTCATTTTTGTTCCAGATTCACAGCAATCCTTATTCTGTATGGATACCTGCTATTTCCGTTTGATTGCCTTGCACCGGCAGACGGCAGACGGCAGATAGGGTATCTATAAAGCCTGCCGTTCACTCCAAAATTCTGCCGTCACCCATTCTCCCTTGTTTTTTTAATCGAATGGTATTTTCCTGCTTTTCATTCATCCGATAATCCAGTTCTTCTTTCATCCGGCTTCTGGCTTCTCGCATGGTTCTCTGGGAGATTCCCTGTGCTTTTGCCTTTTCATCCAGTTCCCGGATTGTGACTGCATTTCCGTCTGCAAGCAGTTCATAGATCAGTTTCGTTCCCCGTTGCAGTTTTGTTTCTGTCGGCTTTCCTTCCTTTCCGTCCAGAAGATCATCTGCGGAAATCTCATAAGCTCCCACCCAGCGGAATCCTTCTTCATCTCCAAGTTTAAATGCCATCGTCTCACCTGGAGGTGCAAGAGAACTTTTCTCATGGATCAGTACTCTTGTTGTCGGGTCTTTCTTTACTTTCCCGATAAAAAGCAGGCTTCTCACCGCCGCCATGATATCAATAGAACCAAGTCCCCGGTAAGTACTCTGTGTCCCTGAAGATTTATTCAGATGTCCGATCAGCACAATCGCACAACCGGTCTTTTCAGCGATCATTCCCAGTTTCCGGAATACCGGACGGACTTCATTTGCCCGGTTCATATCCACATCGGCACCGATAAAAGCCTGTACCGGATCAATGATTAAAAGTCTGACCTGATTCTGACGGATTGCTTTTTCAATACGGTCATCGGATAACGTCAATGCTTCCTCTGTATCATCAATGACCATCACCCGACTCAGGTCTGCTCCTGCTTCCACCAGCCTCGGCTTAATCGTATCTCCCATACCGTCTTCTGCAGTCTGATAGATCACATTAAAAGGTTCAATCTCTTCCATGTTCGGGAAAGTCTTACGGTTCGTGCAGGCTGCGGTCAGCATCATGGCAAAATAAGTTTTTCCCTCTCCTGGATTGCCCTGAATAATCGTCAGTTTTCCAAATGGCAGATAGGGAAACCACAGCCATTCTACACTGGTCTGTTCAATGTCTTCATAACACAACATCGGCACCAGTTCTTCCTTCTCCGGTACTTTCATTGTAACTGTTTCAATGATTGATTTCTTCCTGTCTGCATTTTTATCACAGAGGATTTCATTCCAGTCCTTTCGGGACGGTTTCAGACGGATGACACTGTATCCGTCCGGGATTTCTATTGCCAATTTCTCACTGGCTTCATTCCCTGCATGGTCATTATCCAGGCACAGGAAAACCGAAGTAATCTGAGGGCGTTCAGAAAGAAAAGCCATCAGTGCCGCACTGGAAATGCCACCCAGACTCAGGTAGCTCCGCTTTTTCCAGTCTTTGGGAAATAATTGGATAAAAGAAAGCAGATCAATGGCTGCTTCAAACACAAACAACTGATTATCCGTCCCTCTGTGACAGAATCCGTAAGATTTATCAGATTCAGCCACATCTCCCCGGTATTTTGTTTCACCAGTTCCCCTGCAATGGGCATATCTTGGAATACCGTCTGCATCTCTGCCAACAAACACCACATTATGGTGCTTCTTTTCTTCATAAATATCCCCACTGCCGATCCATTCCTCCACCATATTCTTTTCAATCCCTCTGTTTTCTGTCAGATATCTGATGATTCTATCATTATTTTCCTCTTTCTCTGGTAATCGGAAGTCAGGGGACGGGGCGGGGCAGGTACTGTTCCTGCCTTCGCCTTCCTCCCCGGTTAGCATCTTGACAGCTTCCGGAAATGTGGCATTGTAAAATTCCATCACAAAATCCACCGGATAGCCACCCCTCCCCTGACTGTGCCTGTACCACCGGTTTCCGGATACCGTTACACTGTCATGCTTTTTCCAACGGTATTCCTTTCCGCTTTTCCCTAGTTGTTCTCCCTGTGCGCTCAGAAAAGAAACAAGATCTGTCTGATTTGCTCTTATAATTTGTTCTTCTGTATACTGCATTTTGCTCATCCTTTCCCGTCTGTCCTGCTGACAGACTGTTATAAACTCATGTCATAGTTTCGCTTTTTCTTCACTGCCTGTTGTTTTGCATCACGCTCTGCACACTCTTTCTTTTTTTCATCCAGTTTTCTCAGAAGAGAGGTCTTCTTTTCTGGATTCTGCTCCGACTGGTTCAACGGCTGTTGCTCTGCTTTCCCGTTTTCTTCAAGAATCTCTTTCGCCTGAACTGTGTAAAATGTCGGGAACTTCACCTGCTTCTCCCTTTTTTCTTCTGAACGCCCGGAAGTATCTGCTTCTGCCATTTCCCGGTCACGTCTGGCAATATCCGCACAGCTCTGTACCTTTTTCACAAAAGTTAGTTCCTCCTGGTACGGCTGATTATCTGCTTTCAGCTCTTCGATCCCCGCCTGAAGTTCTTCTTTCTCCCGTTTCCATCTGGCAGTTGGCACTTTTCCATTTTTATCCAGATGTTGTTTCAGTTCCCGTTCACATTTGCGGTAATAATTGATTTCTTTTTTATGCTGCTGATAATATCTCTCCCGTCTTTTCTGAAAATAGAAATGGTTATACTCATCAATCAATGGCTGATTTGTTTTTATTACCTCTGCCATCTTTTCCAGATTCTCAAGTTCCTTTAACTGTTTCCGCTTTTCAGAAATTTCTTTTTTACTGACAGAAACAACACCGTTCAGTTCCTCAATCCGTTCCTGCAAGTCATCCATCGTTTCTATCTGATGTGTCTGAAGATAACTGATGGATTTTGCAAACTCCTGTAAATTGGAGAGATTCTTACCTCTCTGTTTCATCTCCGCATAAAAATTGGGAAGTGGTGGTCTGCCCTGTGTCTTTTTATCATAATAATCCTGCAGGCTTTCCAGCAGTGTCGGGTTCTGCCTGCGATCCAGCTCTGCTTTCATTTCCTCATAAGCTGTCTTCATCCACTGAATGGATTCTTTCAGAGAAATAAACATCTGGTTAAACTGCCGGATTGCCCGGTTCAATTCTCCGATCACCGTTTTGATTCCCTTTTTCTCCATTGCCCGGACTTCATATCCCTCATGGATGGTCGGGATCAGGTCAATCCCCTGTTCTTTGTAGGAACGGTGGTCGATTCTGGATGCCATGTGGCACTCCCTGAATTTCCCATTTACTTTCTCTGTCCATGCCCGCCGCCATTCTTTTAAAAGCTCCGGATCATTCCATCCGGTAGTAGAAACAGCATTGAACATATCTTTTCCTTTGGCATCCTTCACCCGGTTTCCATCCTCATCAAGAATATATTCCCTTCTCTGCTTATTGCCCCAGATTCCTTCCTCTGTAAAAGGACGGATTGGGACAAGCACATGGAAATGGGGATTATCCGGTTCTTCTTCATTTTCCGCTTTTCCCTCATGGACTGCCAGATCCACGATCATGCCACGTGCCACAAACTGCTCCTGGCAGAACTCTTTTGCCAGTCTGATATTTTCCTCAAGTGTCAATTCATTCTGCAGTGCAATGTCAAACGAATAGGCAAGCTGTGCCTTGTTGTTCCGTTCCACATGCTCCACCTCGTTCCAGAGTGTTTCCCTGTCAGTCAGACGCTCTGGCACATACTCCGGTGTCAGGATTTCTGTAAATATCACACCTGACTTGCTCGTATAATCGTGTATCTTGTTGTAATAACTGTCAAAAATCCTCTGCCCGGAAATATAGGCTGCGGAAGCGACCACCATCTGCCCTTTCCCTCTGGATACATTCCTTACTGAAAAATGATACAGTGCCATTAACTGTCATCTCCCTTCTCTGTCTTTTTTACTGCTTCTGCAATCTGCTGTTGATCTTTGTGTAAGGCGGCTATATGAGCCTGCCGCACAATACTCTTGTTGTAACTGCTGTTCTGCAGTTGATTCATCATGTCCTGGACGTCTTCCTGTTCCAGATCTCTGGACAGCGGAAATACTTTCTCAAACTCTGCCCCTTTGACAATCAGCCGGTGGGAACGTTCCCTGCGTTCTACCAGCTTCTTCCGCTGCTCCAGAATGTTTTTGTGGTGAATTGCTGCCTCCAGTTCCTGTCTGCTCTTTTCCATGTTGGCCTTCAGTTCCTCCAATGACATGGATTCATACTTTGGATTTTTTGCTCTGCTCATTTTCTTGTACTCCTTCTTTTTTCTGTAAACAAAAAGAACCGGCTTATTCATGAATGCCGATTCCTGGGTATAAAAAACTGAGGTCGTTGTCCTGTGATTAGGAAATGCTGACCTCAGCGTTTTTGAAATATTTAATTGTTGCTCCTTGGAATGAAAGTCTTTGTCACCATTGTCGTATAAATTTAAACTCACATCCCATATCAGGATTTCTTTAATTCTTCCATATACAGTTCAGCTATATATGCCGGACCAGTGCACCACAGCTTTGTCTTCTCATCATACAGTGCTTTTCCTGTCTTTGAACACAAAAAATCTGTCAATACCTCGTTTCTGTCCTTGCCTGTCTCTTCTGCGATTTCATCTGTCACCATAGTGATCAGAAGGTCGATTGTATAATTCATTTTTTCCTTTGGAATTGTTACTTCAGCCATATCTTCTCACCTTTCACAAATTTCAGACACTCAATAGCTGCCTCAGTTTTAAAGCAGTATTGATCTTTCAATTTATTCGGCAGCAACTGTCTGATACAGAAATCGTCTGCTACTTTATCACCTGCAGTCCCAAAAGCACCCGCAAGATAAGCGGTAAGAGTAGCGTTTGTTGCATCATCCGCAATCTTTCCTGCAATGATATCATATTTTGCCATTTCACGTTCAACCTCAATAAACATTTTTTTCTTTCGGTGAGCGGCGATACAATGTAACCAGTCCACATCTGCATTTTCAAAAATATGCGTTTCAAGATTTTCTGAAAGTTTGAATTCAAAAGTTGAAATATATCCAAACTTCTGCCCCTCTTCAATTGTTCCGGTTGCGATGGCTTTGGCTATTGAGGTTCTCAGAAAACTTTCTGCCTGTTCCTTTGATGTGGTTAAATAAAATCCCTGTCCAAAATCTTTTCTCTTTGCACATTTGGCAAGATCTGGCTCTTTTACTTCACAATAACTTCCATGATAGAGAACAAATCCATCTTTTAACTCAAGCACTAATCTCTATCCCCTTTCTTTGCAAAAATTCAGTAATATCTTCAAGCACAGCTTCATCGCCTTCACAATGAAAAATCCCATAGCATTTTTCTATATATCCAAGAACATCGGCTTCTTTAAACAAGTGGATAATCTGTTCAACAGGTAAATGCCACTCTTCTGAAGCAAGCCGGATTAGTCTTGTTTGCATAAAAGTAATCTCTGTTTTCTCACTCATTATGAATCCTCCTCATTTTCTTAGTCAGTAAAACCGGAATTGTTGATTACCAAGGCATATTTCCAAATCGACTAATAAAAGTTACTGTTAGTCCGGTTTTATCAATCATTGCAAGTTTTACGATTGCGCCTGTACTGTTTGCTTTCCTCCGTCGACATTCAAATCTGTTGCCGTGGCACCTGGATCAGCGCAGTTCACCTCTTATGTCTTGGAGTCCTTTTGCATACTTCCAAAAGAACCCAGTCCGCTTGAAACATTTACGATAATAGTTTTATTTTTTCTCTCATTGTCATACAATGCACCTACTTCCCCAGAATTTATTTTACCACGTATTCTTCTGTTCGTCTGTCACCTGCATCGTATCTGCATTTACCAGATAAAAATCTACCAATTCGGTCTCGTAATTGCCATCCGGATATACTTTTTCTAACACCAGTTCTTCGCAGGAATTACCATCTGCATCTGTCTTGGAACCATTATCGTACAGACAGTATCTCACATTTACCGTATTACCGTTCTTTGTTTCCTGCGTTTCGCTGACGACAGCATAGACTTCTCCCTTTGCATTCGCCGTGTAACTGAACGCCATATTTTGAAGTGTATTCTGCTCCTGAAGGTAATTATAAACTGCCAGCATTGCATTTTGAATTGTCAGACCATCATGCTGCCCTTCTGTCTCGTAATCTTCTATGGTATTTCCACTCTGAATATCCTCTGAATCTGTTGAATTCTCTGTATCCAAATCCGGTAATTCTGTAGTATCCTCTTCTTGATTATCTTCTTCATCTATTGTATCCGAAGACCACCACAGACCATCCATACTCTGCATAACAAATGGATTATTGGTTCTGTATCTCCGTTCACCACCATAATCTTCCTGCACAGTTATATACGTATATTTGCTGTCACAACCAGTCACCGTTTCTGTTCCATCCATTCCGAACACTACACTCAGACCACTCATTCCAATAATCAAAAGTGCAAATATCGCAGCAGCTCCATAGACAATTATCAATGCCACTTTGTTTTTACCGAATTGTATGGATAATGCCTGGCAATTGTGTCTGTATAAACTCACGATCCCCCAGATCAAAAGAACCGCCAGACTGATTGTAATAACAGTAATCGATATTTCTGCGAAACGATATCTCACTTCATATCCCATATCACGTTTTATACCATACCACAATCCATAGAAGAAGGTACTATACGCAAGAACCAAAGTAATGATACTGATCCGTATCGGATGCTCTTTTTTATCCGGCACTGCCTTCTTCAGTGCCTCTGCCATCTGCGCTGCCGCTCTCTGCTCTATCCACATAGCAAGCTCTGCTTTTGACGGATATGTGCATTTAGTATCCGGAATCCCTGCGTAACACATCTGGCTCTCTTGAATCCCTGTCGCATCTCCTGCTGCCATTGCTGTAACCACTTTCAGGTAATAATACAACTTCAACTGTGCTGGATTGAATTTATCTATACGAATATCTGCCAGCTCCTGTGCAGCCCGTTCATAATTGTTAAGGAGTACACTCATCCGTGCCATAACCAAAAGCATCTGATTCGCTACAGCAGGGTAACGGTGATATTGCTTCTCATATAAATACCGTGCATACTCATGTCGTTCTTCCGGTGTTAACCGATAGGACTTCTTTCTATTCTGTGCCAGCATCGCAATTCGCAGACCATAAGCCAATTCCAAAATTGCAATCAGCTGGCAGATAAATGCACCAAATCCCCAGATATCCGTTGTATACCGCACATAGGTCACCAACACAATGCCTAGCATTGCCGGAATCACGATCAACCATTTTGTCCAACCTGATCTTCTCATAAAAATCTCCTGAATTGTTTTTCTGAATATAGTATATTACCGCACACACCAATCGACCATATACATATTGTGACGATGCTGTTACTTACCATAACAGTTGCTGTTTCTAAGGTCATCTATTTATAGCCTGAGAAATAACTGGTTTCCCATCTCTGTCCAACAATGGAGTCAGTCCACCTGAATACCCACATGCATGATATAAATAATTCACACCAGTTTCCTTATCCACCCATATCTCAGTAGTAGTTAATGCTCCCTGAGAATATATTTTTTCAAATCTCTCTTCTTTCGCCATTTTCAATTTCCTCCCATAATCAATTTTTCGGTTTTATAAAAAATGTTTCTCTGTTACTTTCTCGATTGTATCATGACATACAGTTCCATCTTCGGCAATCGTCGATTTTCTGATAAATCTCGAATGATGCTTTAATACTCCATAAGCATACCAGTCATGGTTGCAAAATACTTTGCAGAACTATGCATAGCCATGTTCCTTACAGGTATCGAAATACAGACACCTGCTGATTTCATAAGTAAATCCACTATCATCATCCTGCAAAATTTCTGTCTCCCAACATACCTTTTTTTCGCCCTCCAGATCATCTACCAGAGACTGTCTCACAATCTTATAGCCATTCGGCAATAAATCGACATGCTTTTTTCTCTTTTTCCGTTACCATATTTTCTCCCAACTTGCACACTAAGTCATAATTTTCCAAACACTAAAACTTGAATTTCTATTTCTGCTGCCATGCCATTACATAGTCTTTTTCTCCAGTAGCTTCATCCAAACCGCTATACTGAATCTCAAATCCTTCTCTTTGATAAAAGGATATTGCCCGTGTATTTTTTTGATATACATTTAAGATTAATTTGTTTCTTTTTCCCTTTACATAGTTTAGCAAAATTTTACCTATACCTTGAGATTGCATTTCGGCAGAAACAAAAATACCTTCAATGTATTCGTTACTTAACCCTATAAAACCCTGTATTTCCTGTTTATCCTCGTAAACATAGACAGTTGCCTGTAATAGAAGTTCTTTTACTAACTCAAAATTACTTTTCCAATATTGAGCAGAGATAAAATAATGTGTCTTTATATTTGTATCTAACCATATTTCTGCAACTTTATTTATATCCACTTTCCGTAATTCTCTAATCATAACGGTGATGCTCCTCAAACTCCGATTTTCTCAATTTTTCAAACTGGAATTTACGAACTACAATATCTTTTCGAGAAAAAGATGGTTTTTGTGTGCAATTACATCTCCAACTTTTTTAGAAGCACTAGCAATTATTTCAAATCCATTTTTTTGATACAAAGATAGCGCAGGAATATTTTGACTTCCTGTATCCAAACGTAGTGCCCTGCAACTATTTTTTTGTGCTAATTCTGTAGCGAATTTTATTAGTGATGATGCAATTCCTTTACCAGACATACTCGGACGTACCATTAAAAGGTGAATTACCATTACCTCATCTTCAGATAATTTTTCTTTCCAAGGAATAGTTGCATATTCTATTGGTTGAACTTTATCAATAATGATACTTCCAACAATTGTTCCGTTTTCTTCATATACAAACAAAGCACCAGCATAAATAGCCCGTTCTGCATCATCTTTCGTTGGATAAACCCCTTTCTTAAATACAGTAAAGGCTGTATGATTCAGTTCATACTGGAAATGCTCATTGTAAGTATCTTCAATCGAATTAACATCTTTTAGTATTGCTTTTCTAATCATAAAATCTCTCCACAAATTTTGATTTCACACTTTCTTTCCCCTTATATGTCTATATCTGAAATATTCAGTCACAAACTTTATCAGGGATAGGCATCTGTGCCGCAAGGGGATCTTCCCCTTGTACGAAATCTCTGATTTCGCTGTATTTCCCGGTTTGAGATTTCTTGAAATCGGGAACAGCACCGCAGGTCGCACGATACAGGCAGATGGAATTGCCTGTATAGAAGTGCGCTCTTAGCGTTGCTAAGAGATTTATGCCGTATCCGGCGTGTTATCTTTTTTCAATTTCTTTTTTCGACTTCTGAAGCATTCTTCCAGTTTTAATAATTTGACATGTCTGCTCTTGTTACTCATCATCTGTAAATTCCAGCATCTCATCAACGGTGCAGTCCAGCTTCTTGCAGATCTTCTCAATCGTCTCCATTGATACATACTGGTTTTTTCCCATCCTGGCAAGAATATTTCCACTGATCCCGGTGAGGTACTGCATCTCTATCCGCTTCATATTTTTATCTATGAGCATTTTCCATAATCTGTTATAACTTACGCCCATAAGCAACCTCCATATTTTTCATCTGAACATATTTTGATTATATCACGATTTCGTTAGGTTGAATACCTGTAATTTTTGATGTCTTCTGTAAAATGGAAAAGAGGATGCCCCGACAAAGGGCAACCTCTCCAACCATTTACTTCGGTTTAGTCGAATGGAACCTCACCTTCCGGTGCTTCCATAAATCCGTCCTTATCTGTTTTCGGTGTTTCCGATGAATCAGCTCCAACACCATTATCCTTGTTCTGGGCAAATTCATGTTCTTCCACGATCACATCTGTAGTATAAATTGTTTTCCCGTCCTTGTCCTTATAATTGCCAGTGCTGATACGACCGCCAATCACAATCCTCATTCCCTTGTGAAGATATTTCTGTGCAAACTCTGCACTCTTTCCGAATGTGACACAGGAAATAAAATCCGCTTCCTGTTCACCGTCACGTTTATATCTTCTGTTTACCGCCAGTGTATATCTTGCTACTGCCATATCATTATCTTTTCCGGCATATTTGATCTCCGGATTCTTTGTCAGTCTTCCCATTAAAACCACTTTATTCATAATCGTTACTGTCCTTTCCGCAGCTACGCTGCCATTGCATATTCTTCATCATCTGTTTCATCGTCCGGCATAAACATTGCACATGCTTCCGGTGGATTGGTATCATCCGGTGAAAATATTTTCCGGATCATTTCATACATGATCGGATACCGATATGCGATTTCTTCTCTTGCAAGGAATCTGCATACCCTGTAAAGATTCTTTTTCATTTCTTCATCTGTTGTAAGCATGGCAACCAGATGGATTCTCTCCCTTGTATAAATCAGATTCGGGCATCCAAACCAGTTAATCAACTGCATTTCTTTCATTTTCAGTTCTGTCATAAACTGCTCCTTTCCGGGCATTTTGCCCTGTAAACATTGTCATCAGTTTCATTCGTCCGGCGGTCTGGCGTGCGTTTCCCTGTCACCTGCAGCCGTCTCAGACTGCCTCTGCCTGCATCAGCAGGTCACTGACCATAAGGCTTCGGTCAGCCGCCCATCATCGGGAGTGTCATTATAATTTCGCTCGCTCTCAGAAAAAGAAAGGTCATGGCATAACTCCTGTTAGGCTTCCAGGGTGCACTTATCGGTTGTCAAGGTTCATCGAAGGAACATTCCAAAACGTCCTCTGATTACTAGAGTCAAATGACTTCGCAAGATGCAAAAGATTCGTGATATTTTTTTGCATTTTTATCATTTTTTCTTTTACTTTTGTTAGTCCCTTCACATACTCTGTACTGAGACAGGCAAAAGCGGACATCTTTGGGGTAAAATTTTTAAAATAATTGTTCCTCTACCTATAAAGCCTGGGAAGCGGTATTTACCAACCCCCTTTTGCAAGTTTTTTTCGCATAAATGAAATATTCCCTCACTAATAGCAAGTTTCAGAGGGCATTTGGACGGTACTTTTGCAGAAAAAATTATTTTTCCACTAATCACACGTGGGAATTTGAAGAATGTCAGATAATTTTGAAAAAATCCAAAAAAGAAGCACCGACCGTTATAGTCAGTGCTTGTAAGATATTATATTCGTTTTTCTCAGGAAAGATCATCCCAGTTTTTATATGTTCCATTGTACAGACCTGTAAGTTGTTTTATTGTAAGATTTTCCAGTGGATTTTCTTCATTTATCACAATAGCTATAGCATCTTTTCCAATGACTTTTGTTTCCAGAAGCTCTGCTTCATAATCCTTTAATTCTCTGGATGACATTGCGAAATCACACTCTCCACTTATCACCGCCGTAATCCCTCTTGAAGAATCTGTTGCTTTTACTTCTATTTCAGCATTTGGATTTTGTTTCTGATAGTCATCTGCCAGTGCTTTTACCATTGGTTCCATTGAAGTGGATCCTTCAATCAGAATCTTTCCTTCTGACTTGTCAGAAAGGAATGTTGTTGTACTGTCAGCCTGAATACAATATTGTTTCACAATATCCTGTCCTTTACTCTTTACATAAGTCAGGAAATCCTGTTCCACATCTGTCAGTTCTCCATTATAAGCCAGATAATAATCCCTGCAAAGAGGATAACTGTTATTGTCTATTGTTTTCTCAGAAGGAAGAACTCCGTTGATTTGAAGTATTTTTCCATTCGTATCTGTTGCGGAACTATATGCGACATAACCAACTGCGTTTTTATCTTCTTCCACCTTTTTCAGAACTTTCTCTGTAGAATCAACAACTATTCCTGTATCACTCTCAGGCAGTTTCAAAAGATTCTCAAATTCTGCTCTGGTTCCTGACCCTTCTTCTCGTGATACAGCTGTGACAGCTCCCATAGCAGACAGATCCGGCAATGGCTCTTCCTCGGTTCCACATGCTGTTATTCCCGTTGCCAGCATTATCATTATCAGCAGAAGTGCAGATTTTCGGATGTTTTTTTTCTTTACCATTTTATACTGCACCTCTTTCCATCATTGATTTTCCCGTCTCTTCATCAAGGTTTATAAAAGCCACATTATCACAGGCTTCTTCTGCAATGCTGACACAATTATCTGCCATACGGTCAAAATTATACATGATCCCAGAAAAATATCTTGTCATAGACGCATCACAAACCTCATTTTTTACACGGTTTAAATGTGCCTTACTGTATTTTTTCTCTGCTTTATGCATTTTTTTCTTATTTTTAAAAACTGTTTCAGCCACTACAGCATCACCCTTACGGATTGCCTCCATTGCTTTCTTTAAAAGCTGCTGGATAATATCAATGCAGTCTTCCATTTCTGAGGAGGCTTCACTGGTCAGTCTTTTTCCATTGTTATTTACTTTTTCACATATCTGGTCAATATCTTCACATCTGTCTGCAATCCTCTGAATACTATTGTTTACATACAGTAACCCTGCCGTCTGCTCAGACTGTTGTTCTGTAAGGTTTCCGCTTGCGAATAATCTGGTAATATATTCTGTCACACTGTCCTGTAACTGATGTACAATCTCCAGATTTTCTATAAACGAACCATGAGTTTTTGAGTCTCCATCTGCTACAATCGCCGTTTTTAAATCACTTAACAGAGATTCTGCCAGTTCTCCAAGTCGGTTCAGTTCCTTAGATACCAGAACCATAGCAGCCGCCGGCTGTTCAATCACTTTCATATCCAGATATTTGGGTTCAAAAGCTGCTTTCTCTGTTTTGTCATTTCCACGGATGATTGTTGTAACAATTTTTACCATCAGCGGAATCAGTGGCAGCCAGACCAGTGTACAGACGATATTAAACGTTGTATGTGCATTTGCAATCTGTCTTGAAATCACATCAATCTCATTTCCCTTTGGTGAAATAAACTGGACAAATTTTGCAAACCACGGAACCAGGAAAATAAAAACGCAGCTTCCACTGATATTAAAAATACTATGCGCAATTGCTGTACGTTTTGCATTTTTAGATTGTCCAATTGATGCAAGAAGTGCTGTGATCGTTGTACCTATATTATCTCCAAGAAGAATCGGAATCGCACCGGTAAGCCCTATTACACTGCTTACTCCGTCCGGTCCTGCCTGTGATGCAAAATTCTGCAGAACTGCAATCGTAGCTGAACTACTCTGCACAACCAATGTCATGACCGCTCCCAGTACAACACCAAGAACCGGAATGGATGAAACTTTTCCCATCAGATCAACAAAGACCGGACTTCCCGCCAAAGGTTTCATGACTTCACCCATGATTTCAATTCCTTCAAATAAAAGTCCGAATGAAAAAATTACCATACCGATATTTTTAACCTTTTCTTTTTTGCTAACAAAGTTCAGAATAAATCCAACAAAGATAATTGGATAAATATAATTGCTGATTTTAAATGCCATCAGCTGTGCCGTCATAGTGGTTCCTATGTTGGCACCAAAGATAACAGAAATTGCCTGCGGAAGACTCATAAGTCCCGCACTGACAAAACCGATAACCATAACTGTCGTCGCTGAACTGCTCTGCAATACAGCTGTTACAAGTGCTCCGGCAAGTGCTCCCATAATTGGATTTCTTGTAAGAAATCCAAGGATTTTTTTCATTCGTTCTCCTGCGGCTTTCTGAAGTGCATCACTCATGCTGTTCATTCCATAAAGGAACAAGGCAAGGCCACCGATCAGACCAAAAACCACTTTCACATTCTCGTTCATTTCTCTTTCCTCTCCTGTTATTATATAAGATCTACATTTTCCTATACAATTATAGAAGACAGAAATCAAATCTATGTGAGTGCTTGTGTAAAATAGGTGTAAAAATCAATGGAAATCTTTATAATGTTATAATTGACTTATTCATTTTTCACCTGCTGACATATAGTTTTCATTACGATTTATTATTCAGTCTACGTAATACCAACATCGCCTCATTCCTTACATTTTTGAACGTTCTGTCCGGTCTTCCAAGAAAATATCCTTGTCCGTAATGAACACCTAATCTACACAGACACTCCAACTCTGCTTCTGTTTCTATCCCTTCTGCAATCAGAATTGCTCCTGTCTCATTACAGTAATGCAACAGAAATTCCATCATAATTTCCTTTTTCTTATGTTTTTGAATATCTCTGACCAGTTCTATATCAACTTTTAAGTAGTTTGGCGATGTATTTACTACACGGTTCAGACCAGAATATCCAGCTCCAACATCATCCAAAGCTATTTCATATCCCTGATCTGCATAATGCTTCATAATCTGTTGCAGAATCTGATAGTTTTCTATATCCGACCGTTCCGTTATTTCAAATACAATGTCACAGGACGGTACTCCGGCTTTCGCAGCCTTACGGTTTGTAAATCCCTGTATGAACGATTTATCCTGAATGATATTACCATCTACATTAAGAAATAATTTTGCATGTTCTGGTTTATTCGCCGCTGCCTTCAATGCTTTATTTCTGCACAATTTTTCCAATTTCCAAACACAGCCTACCTGTTCAGCAATCACAAACAAATCTGAAATCATAAGAGTCGTATCATGCCTGTCGATACGACTAAGAGCTTCATATCCTGCCACATCTCCAGTCTGTAAATTTACAATCGGCTGAAATACCGGATATATAGCCTTTCTTTCTAATATTTTATAAAATTCATCTGCATTTTTTACTTTCATTATTTCTTCTCTGCCTCTGTGAATACATTTTCTGTAACCCTATCAACCCACTATATGATATCATCACTTTTTCATCCTTCAATCAGATTTAAGTAAAATCATAGTAAATTTTCACCATTGTTCAGCCAGACCAATTCTTATATAACACAAAGCAAATACGTACTACCACCTGTTTTTTATTATGAAAACTATATTAAATGAGGCTCTTACTGTCTATACAATAAAAGCCTCGTTATATATAGTCTATGTTCTGATTATTCAGATCTTACTGTCTTTTTCACACACCAGTCTTTCATAATCCAGAAATC
This sequence comes from Dorea sp. ICN-14282, assembly GCF_037890115.1. Classification (NCBI taxonomy): domain Bacteria; kingdom Bacillati; phylum Bacillota; class Clostridia; order Lachnospirales; family Lachnospiraceae; genus Dorea; species Dorea sp. ICN-14282. The sequence goes on from NZ_JBBKBH010000003.1 coordinate 172,339, forward strand.
CCCGGATATACATTTCTTTTGCCACAATTCCCTCCATTGCATTTTTCGCTGAAATAATCCTGTCCAGTGTCTGCCACATCTCCTGTCCGCCATCTCTGAGGACCGGTTCCAGTATTTCTATGTAATGATGAATTTCTGCTTCCAGAGTGAACATCTCCGGGTCAGATTCAAGAAATCTTTCCAGCTCCCGCTGGTATTCTTCATAATAACTTTCAATCAGTTCTCTTCTCATATCTAGAATCCCCCTTATACATAAATCAGTTCCTGCTTGATGATCTCAGCAGCCCGGTTGCGGATATTGTTACAGTGGCATAGCCATTCCATAGGATTCTGTCTCTTCAGTTCCTCGGAAACTCCCTCCGCACTTCGCATCTGAGTTTCGATCAATTCAAAGCGTTCCTGTGCCTGTTCATTCAGATCTGCCAAATAACTGTCCAGCCTGGCGGTCAGAAGAAGATATGTATAAGTTCCAGATTTATGTTCTTTCAGATATTCCTTCCGAAGCATTCCCCATAAGCCAATCGGTCTGGTTTCCTCCGGGTAGTAAAGATTCGGTAAATAATAGTCTCCCACTTTTGTGTATTCGATTTTCATGGTGTCTCCTTTCGCTTTGCATGAAATTGTCATGTTATCTGCGTAGGATGTGCATTTTCTCTTTAAAATCTTTTCACATAGAAGACATTAAGTGTTTGATGCCCTGGCTCTTAGCACCGGATAGCGATAGGTAATCCTTTGAAGTTATCTCCGGATTTTCCCCCGCTCCACACCGTGCATGCGACTTTCACCGCACACGGCGCTCCATCGAATTCAGCCGTCCAGGGCTTTTAAACACAACTTACACACTTCGTTACAGCATTAAATTCAAAGAATAATAGGTGGCATTTCTGCCATAATACGAAGTTTGTTAAGCTTTTCTATTTGTTTATTGTCAAGATTTAAGGATTTCAGGTACTTCTCAATCGTAAGTTCTGAAGAAGCATGGATAAGGATATGAACCGCTTTGCTGACAAGAATAAGATTTGCGTATTCATCCGAACCGCCATTGCTAACCGGCACTTTATGGTGGCAGTGAATATCGTGGGAATCCATCGGAATTCCTGTCACTGCACATTTACCATACTGTGCCGCATACAAAGAAATACGGTTATCCGCATATTCAATGGTTCTGCCCTTTACAGGATTTCTCATCAGCCATAACATTGTCGCTGTGTCGATTGCAAGATTCTTATGAATCTGTTCCCGACCTTTTACCGTATATTTATTGATGGATTTCCTTTTATGCTGGGCATTCTTTGACTGGACATATCCCAGTGGAACCACCGGACGTCCATGAAGGAACCTCATCTGTCTGCTTGCTCCATACTTTTCTTTAATGAACCCATTTCTGAGCTGTCCCTTTTTGGATAAGTCTCCTTTCAGTCTGTTTCTGAGCTGTTTGTTGATACTGAAGGCAAGTCTGCTGAAGTCATGGGATACTTCTGTAGAAATACAATAGTATTCATGAAGTCCGGCAACTACAGAGTTATATTTCTGAAGCTGCATGAACTGAGCATTATCATCTGACGAATGAGCCAGTTTCTTTACTTCTTCCGAGACTTTTTCATGAGCCTTTTTGTATGCTTTATCGCTCATATGAGACCGAACCACATATTTCTTACCCTTTTTACGAACTTTCAGCTTGAACCCGAGAAAATCAGAATTCTGTCTTTTGAGATTTACTACTTTGGATTTGTCAGGGCTGATTTCCAGCCCCAGCCTGTCCTTTAGCCATAACTCTGTTGCCTTGTATGCTCTGACAGCATCCTCATGTGTTGCGCAGAAAATTTTAAAATCATCTGCGTACCGAACTGCATGCATCTCTTTTAATCTGCTCCGGCGCAGAGCCCTGTAAGCGTGGCTCTTAATCTCTGTTCCCTGCGCATTGCTCCTCGTTTTGAATTTTGTTTTTGTTGGCATCTCCTCCCATTGTGAGGCAATCCACCAATCCAGTTCATTCAATACGATGTTTGCAAGCAATGGCGACAAAATACCGCCTTGCGGGGTACCCCGTGCGGGATATGTTTTCTTCCCATCTGGCAGAACAACAGGTGCTTTCAGCATCTCTTTTATAATGCATAACAGCTTTTTGTCCCGGATTCCCAATGCCCATATCTGACGAATCAGCTTTGTATGGCTGATATTATCAAAGAAGCCTTTAATATCGAGGTCAACCACATGGTACAGATGCTGTACCTGTATCAGCCTCATGCATTGCGCAATAGCAGTCTCAGCGGAACGGTTCGGGCGGAACCCGTTGGAGTTCTCACTGAATTTTGCTTCACATATCGGCTCCATGACCTGCAAAATACATTGCTGTACGATCCGATCTACGATAGTTGGAATTCCCAGAGGTCTGGACTTTCCATTGGGCTTTGGTATCTCCACTCGCCTTACGGGTCGTGGATGATAATTACTGAATTGTTTCCGTATGAGACGGACGTATTCTTCCTCGCTTAACTTTGCAAGGTCGGCTATCGTCCTTTTATCCACTCCCGAAGTATCACTTCCTGTATTCTTCTTTATCGTTCTGTATGCAAGCTTGATATTTTCTTCACTCTCGATGATTTCCATCAGATGGTTGAAGGTTTTATCTTTCTTACTTTCTGCATACAGCCTGTCAAAAGTACCTTCCATGTCGTAATACTCTGAGTTGCGGATTTTTCTCTGTTTACTTTTCCTTTCTTGCTGCCCCGAAGTCAACACAGGCATCCTCTCCCTTCGGTTTGGATTTTCTTTGTCATACTCGAAGCTGTGTTTGTTGTGTTTTCATTTTCTTTGCTGAATTCGACTTGTGGCTATCCCTCCACCGCTTACTTATTCACGGCTTCACAGGTACTGTGCCACTACTCTCACTGGAATAAAGAATGGTTATTGCCCTCTCGCGAAGGTATTCCCATCCACCACATCACTGGCTTGCAACCGCCTCCGTGTTCCCAGCTTTCCACGTTCCGATATTCCTATCATTGGATATCTTTAGGTTCTTCCTCTAAACCTGTATCTGGTCATGCATAACCGCACCGCCTGTAACGATGCATGGACTTTCATAACAACCAATTTTACTCGCCCACAGATACCACCATGAAGGGTGTACTGCCTTTCGACCGCATCAACGTTTAGACTCGTACATTCAGAATTTCGTCAGTATTTTCATACATTCTCACCATGGATATCCGACCCCCGGCATATAGGCAACACCATCCACCTCTGGACAGCTTTCGTGTCTGGTCTGAAAACCAGTCTTACGGTTGCTCTCTGCCGACTTCACCGAGCTCTATAAACTTTTGGAGAGAGCCGTTGCATGCTCCCCGCCATTCGGAGTATTAGGGTGGCGCTTCGGGACGTTACCCCCTCATTTCACCAATCGGAATATCAGTTCTCCAAAGTTTCGGGCTACAATTGCCCTTCGACTTTGTGCGTAAGCTTTTCACTTACGAACGTGTCGCACGATTGTCATTTCCATATCCTTCCAGAAGGTTTACGACACCCCACACGCCAAGACCTGCGCCGATTGCGACTACAAGAGTTTTTAAAGTTGTAATTGCACTGCTAAAAAATGCCATATACATTCACCAAAACTGACTTCTTTCAGGTGTTTACGGGAATGAAAAAACACCGACTAAAAAGCCGGCGCACCTAATGTCAGTTATTCCTTTCCTCATTATTTTTCGTTCATTCCCATGGTTATTCCGACAGCTCCACCTGAATTACCTCCACTTCTTCTTCGGGTTTCGGTGTGTACTGCGGATTTAACTCTTTTTCTACTTTGTATCGGTTTTTCTCATTTTCATCTGCAAGAAAACGATAATTTTTGTGTTTCGTGATATCATATTTGTCTGAGAAAAATGGTCTGGCACCACGAATCTGAAGGATACATTTTCCTCCATCCATGACTGCAATCTCATCTTCTGTCATCAGCTGTTTGCCTGTTTTCTGGTAATTCAATCCAAAGGACTTCTGATTACTCCTCGTTTCCGAAGTGTTATACAGATCAATGGTTTCCTTACCCAGAAGCTCACTCATTTCCTTTAAGGTAGTTTTCTCTTTTCCTCCAAGAAATAGTGTCGTATCACAGTTACCCAGAATGGTATCTGCACTATCCTTATACATTGCCTTTAGCTGACTCTGTGACTGTAAAATAATAGAAGCAGAGATTTCCCTGCTTCGGATGGTTGCGATCAGCTTGTCAAACTGTGGAATCTGCCCGATGTTGGCAAACTCATCAGCGATGACACGCACATGAACTGGCAGTCTTCCACCATATTCATCATCTGCCTTATCGCAAAGCAGATTGAAAAGCTGTGACTGTAACATGGCAATCACAAAGTTAAAGGTTGTATCTGTGTCGGACATAATCAAGAACAAGGCTGTTTTCCTGTCTCCGATCTTATCCAGTTCCATTTCATCGTAAGACATGATCTCACGAAGTTCTGCGATATCAAATGGGGCAAGTCTCGCACCACAGGAAATCAAAATCGACTTCGCCGTTTTGCCAGCCGCCATTTTATATTTTTTATACTGTCTGACCGCAAAGTGCTGCGGATCTCTTTCTTCCAGTTCCTGGAACATCATATCCACAGGATTCTGGTAAGTTTCATCCTCTTCACGGGTTTCGCTTTCATTCAAAAGATCCAGAAGGGTATTCAGATTCTTTTCCTCTTCATCCCCTTCATACCAGATAAAAGCAATCAGTGCTGTATACAGCAATTTCTCTGCTTTCACCCAAAAATCTTCGGAAGCTTTTTCCCCTTCGCCTTTGGTATTAACAATGATTGTTGTCACCAGCTTCAGGATATCTTTTTCAGACCGTATATAAGCAAATGGATTGTAATGAAGCGATTTGGAAAAATTGATAGTATTCAGAACCTTAATCACATATGGCTCATGAACTACTTTTCCAGATCTATCTTTCATAATATTTCCATTCTTATCTTTCTTAGGTGGTCCCTTTGCTAACATCTTCCCGCACTCCTCAATCAGAGTGCCTTTCGGATCTGTAATGACCATGGAACAGTTCATCTGCATGACTGACGGCTTAACGAAAAATCGAGTTTTTCCGGAACCACTGCCGCCAATGACCACTATATTTTTATTTCTTGCATACTTTGGCTGTTTAGGTCTACTTTCCATAGTCAATGCTTCTGTTGCTGTCAATGGAATATTCATCCAGGGATCTTCCGACATATAAGGCTTGATATCCTCTGCGGTTCCCCATCTAGCTGAACCATACTCGATGCCTTTCCGTAATTTCTTTGCGTCTGCCTGTTTCTGCCAGACCAACACTTTCAGAACGACTGCAACAACAATACCTGCTAGCAGATCTTTCCAGTTATTGCTTAACACAAAACCTGCAAAAATCCGGTCTGCGTGTTCCATTGCATATAATAGTTTGTTCCCCATATCTTCTCCCGGACTGTTCCGGTAAAGAAAAAATGCCCGGTCTGCATAGAAAGCAGCCAGAGCATAAGGGATATTTGTAAGAACCAGTTTCTTTTTATCCAGGGCGGACAGCTTACCCCCGATTTTATTCTTCCACTTCTGCATCAGAGTTTTGCCGCTTTTCTTTTTCATCGACTCTGCTCCTGATGCCGGTTCTTTACTTTGTCCTTCGTCTTCTTTTGCATCATTGCCCGGTAAGCTGCAAGACGCTTATGAATGGAAGGTTTATTCGCTTTTTGAATCTGTTTCTGGGAAAACTCACGGAAAGCAGCATTGAGTGCATCCTGATCACGCCCCTTGAAGAATACCAGATAAACCGGAGGTTCTTTGCTCTTGTCTTTTTTCAGAGCATAATTGATCCCATATTTTCTGGCATACCGTTCAAAGGACTTGATATTTTTGTCCGTGATCTCGATATTGACCATCCCGGCATTCTGTTTTGCCAGCTCTTTTACCGTGACCTTTCCCTGTTTCGGCTGATTTTTCTGTGCTTTCTTCTCTACTGATTTCTGCTTCTGATGACGCAGATACGCAACAAGAACCTTTTTCAACAGGTCTGCCGTAATCTTAGTAGCCCGAATACAGAACGTGACCGTTTTCTGAGTTACCTCTTCCTGCATGACTTTTCCCTCCTTTCAGCGATTCAACTGCTGTCCAGATCTGTAATCATGGCAATCACCCCCTTTAATAAAAAAAGACAAATTAACCGGTAATCAGGTTCTGCACCTGTACGAGTTTTTCTGTTCCTTCTTCTTTTCTCTTATCTTCTCCACCACAATAGATGGGAACACACATTTCAAGTATTCTACTGTAAATACGCTGATGGGCAGTATCCAAATCTGTGGATTTCATTTCATTCAGTCCCAGATTCGTTGTTACGATCAGCGGAAGCATTTTACAATAGCGGCTGTCTATCACATTATAGACCTGCTCCAAAGCAAACTCAGAATTTCGTTCTATTCCTAAATCATCAATAATCAGCAGCGGATAATCCACAAGATTTTGTATAATCTGGTTCTTATCTGCCTGATAGCTGGTCATTTCATTTAAAATCCTGGAAAAATTCGTCATCATGACACGTTCTCCCTGTTCCAAAAGTGCATTTGCAATACAGCCTGCAAAGAAACTTTTCCCAGTTCCAACTGGTCCCATCAAAAGCAATCCTACATTTTTTCTCTTCATATCTGTCCAGTTTTCTACATACTGCCTGGCAATTAGTGTCTTCTGGTTGCTTCCATTGTCATTTTCAAATTTCCATTCCCAGAATCTTCTTTCCCGAAGTCCGACGGATTTTCTCTGATAAAGCAGCCGCTGTGCTTCTTCCCACTGCATCTTTTCATCCAGTTCCTGTCTGGCTTTCACCTCGCATTCGCACAAACAGGACACTACATGCTCAAATCCCATCAGACTGACTTTCATCTGTTTTCTTTTTCCACAGATGCCACAATGAAGACATCCCTCTTTGTCCAGATAATCTGCTGTTACTTTATTTTCCATCACAGGCTTTCTCCTTCCTGAAATTCATATTTATCCATTCCTGCCCTGGCTCCATCCCGTTCTGCCCAAAGACAGATTGTTGCAAAATGGTTCTGATATTCTTTTCCACTGGATTTCATATAAACAGAAAGATGATCAATTCGTTTCTGGTAATCCCATGGAAAAAGCATCATCAACTCCCGCAGTTCAGCTTCCGACAGAACAACATTTTTAAATCTCCCATACAGACTGAATTTTTCTTCCAACGCGGGAGTATTGCCATTACTCTTATCAGTATGATTCTTTTCAGTCTTATTTATCTTAGTATTACTTCCATCCAGATTCTTGCAGTCCGGACTTCTATTTTTTTGCGTTCCGGACTTCCAGTTTCTTGCAATCCGGATTTCCAATTCTTTGCAGTCTGGATTTCCAGTTTCTGGCGTTCCAGAAGCAACGTATCTTACTGGCTTTCCTCTGATCCGTTTCACAAAATTTTTCACATATATGACAGAAGGACGATTATTCCCCTGCCGATACCGTTCGATCAATCCAATTCCATGCACACTGTCAAGCTCATAAAGAAGCTTTGTTACTGTTGTATGCGACATTCGCAACAGCTCCTGCAATTCTGCAATCGTGTAAATGATATAGACATAACCATCACTGTCAATCCAGCCATTTTTCTTGGATAGACTGATTCGATCAAGCAGAATTCCGTAAAGAAGCTTTGCGTCTGTGGACAGGCTTGCAAACTCTTTTTCTGTGAACAGAGCTTTTGGTATCCGAAAGAAAGAAAACTGGTCAGATTCTTCTGCTCTGAAATATTCAAAATCTGCCATAATATTTTCCTACTCTTCTACATCAAAATCACAATTTGCAGCACTGCCTGTACCATGACATAATTCATCAAGCACATAATTGAATGCATTCATCGCTTCTTCCAAATAGATTTTCCTAGCCTCTTTATCACACGCATACATATCGGCAATAAATCCTTCATCATTTCCTATTGCGTGTACCAGAGTCTCCAGAACTTTCATAAATTTCTTTTTTGAACACTTTTTATTCTGCCTGTTCACATATTGCTGAATATCCAGTACTCTATCAGCATTTTCCTCATTCTCTTCAAGAATTCCAAACGCCAGATCCATGCCAAATTCATAGCCATCACAGGAAATCTGATCAACATCAAGCTGTCCCAGCTCATCTCGATAATTTCTTTCTTCCATTGAAGTCAGTGGTGTCTCATATTCATCCAGATATCCCATATCTGCAATTGTTTCCAGAATATCTCTGGATGCTTTCACCATTTTGTCCATAATGATTTCTCTTTCTTCCATCGGCATATTTGCCATAATGCTGTCTAATGTCATCATTGATTCTTCCTCCATCTCATTTTCATAAATATCGTTGATATAAAAGTGGTTTGCCTTTCCATTGTTCGGAATGATACGCACTAGATTTCCAACATCCACCAGTTCCTGTACTGCCTGATCTACCCCATATCTAGTTGTATTCAGGTCTTTCTTCATTTCACTTTTTGGATAGATTACATACAAATCCCCCTTACCATCTACCCAATCATTCTGCACCGCAAATTTCAAACGATCCAGAAATAAGCTGTATAAAATCTTTGCTGTATTTGACAGATTTTTGTATTTTTCCATCTGGAACAGCACCTTCGGCACCTGCAGACAATCTACCGGCATATACTCCATCTTACTCATTGATTGTTTCCTCCTTCTGTTTGTACAGCACTTCAGCTGAATTGATATTGATTTCCAACATCCCTACAAATACCTGATAGTACAGAAGGCATATCTGTTCATCCTCTCTTGCCAGATACAATCCTTCCAGTTCATCGGACGGATGTTTCATTCCATATACTGCCTGACAGATATCATGGATTTTCTCACATTCCACACTTCTAAGATGCTGCTCCAAGGTGTGGTTAAATCTCTGCCAGTCCTCCAGTTTCTGATTTACTGACATCATGCACTGGAACAGTTCCGCTGCTTCACATGCTGCTGACAGCACTACATTTTTGTTATTGATACTTCCATCGGCATTTTTCATATGCCCTACCATATACGCCTGATCTACTGAAACCATCTTTTATCCTCCTCTATCTAAACGGCATTTCTTCTTCCATGCCCTCTGGGATCTCTAAGAACCCTTCCGCATCTTCTGGAAACGGTGGTCTGTCAACCATTTTTGCACCTGCGAATTCAATCCGGTTTGCATACACTTCGGTGGTATAAATTTTTTTCCCGGTATCCTTATCTTCATAATTACCTGTGACAATCTCGCCTTCCACCATGACCTTCGTGCCCTGCATCAGATAATCTCTGGCAAATTCTGCTTTCTTTGCAAAAGCCTTTACCGGAATGAAACTGACTTCATCGGAATAATTTCTTCTGACTGCCAGAACAAACTTGGCAATCTTATGAAGTCCTTTTTCATTCTCCACTTCGTTGTATCCGGGATTTCTTACCAATCGCCCGGAAATAACTGTTGTATTCATTGGCTTAACCCTCCTATGCTTTCATTGATTTGTAACAGATGCCGATACATGGTCCACATTTTCCATAGGCACATCCGTAACATTCATCTTTTTCCAACTCTTCTTGCTTCATTTCATCGGCAAACATTCCTAACAGTGTTGTATAAATCTTTTTCATTGCAAGGAACTTTTCTTCTGCTTTTTCCATCTTCTCTTTGTAAAATGGGATCAGTTCACGAAGAACTGGATGGAAACGTTCATTTTCATCATCCCAGGCACAGGTTTTCATCATACAACGTGGCTGTTTCTCATAATTGCCCAGATAATACGGGCAGAACGTACAGCCTCTTTCTTTAACAATTTCCACCGGAATTACTGGCATCTGACTTTTGATTTCCTTAGTTACATGCTTACTTTCAATTCGCTCTCTCATATTAAAAATCCTCCAAGAATATATATTTGCAAAAGGGACTTCCCCTGAATTGCCTGGTTTTAAGCACAAAAAAAGAGGCAGACTTACGATTTTTGTTTTCGCAAGCCTGCCTCTTATCAATCTAATATTCTATTTTCCAATGACATACCGTATAAACACGTATATCGCTCTAATCACATACACTGGAATCATGATACTTCCAATCAATGCTCCAATGATGACACTTAATGCAGCCATCCCAAGTGTTGCTGTGGTATCCATTCCTCTCGGAATCAGAATCAACCGCATTTTATGTATTCCAAATGGAAGTCCAGCAATAAATACCCACCAGAACCAATCCGTCTGTCCACTGACCTTCATAATTGTTTTTGTCATCCAAAACCAGAATACCATAAATGCCAGTGGCAGAATCGATTTTTTAATTACATCTTCAATCGTCATCTTTTTTCTCCCTCTGTCTGATTCCTTCCGCCACCTCCCGATTAAGGTTTGCCAATATTTCTCTAACCACAGGAGAATCCAATCGAAAGGTTTCCAGATCTTTCTCCGTAAGCTCCCTTCCGTTCGCATCATATCTTCGTACAATTTTTAAAGCCATACTTTCACTTCCTTCCTGCTGATAATCCTAATGTTTTCAACAAATGTTTAAACTTCTCTCTTTTTATCCGTTTAACACGTATCTTTTCTATCTTTTTCAGATAGACTTGTATTCTACTTGCCATATCTTCATTGCTCATTCTTTACCCTCTCTTTCTGCCCACGATGCCAGAAGCATAAATATAATTTCTTCCATCTGAGTCTTTGTATATGTATCTGGAAAATATTGTTTCAATTTCTTCGCCGGAATCTGCACCTGAACTTTTTCAGTACTTTCATTCATGCAAATCTGGTCAATTTCTGAATACGTCAACATCCGCTCTTTTGAAATCTGCTTCAATTCCTTTGCCTGCTTCATGGAAGGTACCATATTGTGATTACTCATATACTGAAATAATATCTGCTGCTCTTCAGTTCTCAAATAAGAAAGTTCAACAGCTGTGTTAAAGGGAAGCTTCTTCTCGTCTGCCAATTCTAATAGCTCTGCTACTAACTCTGTCAGATGAATATATCGAAGAATCTGTCTGGAACTATCTCCTGTATTCTGACTGACTTCTTCTGCCGCCAACTTCTTGCCAACTTGGCAAGAAGTTAAATCAGATCGTTTTCCCTGACGCTTTAACGCCTCATATTTCATTTTATAAGCAAATGCCTTTTCGCTGATCAGCAGCTCTTCTCGTTGAATGTTGGAATCTACCATAATCACCGTCGCTTCATCATCTGTTAGATCTTTGATGATAACCGGCATTTTCTCTAGTCCAGCAAGTTCACATGCTCGTTTTCGCCGATGACCAGCTACCAGCTCATAACCACCGGATTCTCTCAACCGCACAATACCAGGAACCAACACGCCATATTGTGTAATACTTTCCGCTAATTCTTCCATTTTCTTATCATCTCTTACTTGAAACGGGTGATTCGTAAATGGATGAAGACTTCCTATTGCTATCTCACTAATTCCATTGGTTGTCTCTTCGTTTGTTCCAAACAATGCATCAAGCGGCTGTAAGGAAACGGGAGTTGCTCTTTTTTTAGATGGCATCTTTCAGCACCTCCTCCGTCACTCTCCGATAAGCTTCTGTAGCTTTGCCTTTCGGATCATAAGAGAAAATACTCTGTCCTTCTCTGACTGCTTCCTTCATTCTTACAGAAAATGGAATATAATTATCGAAGATATGAATTTGACTTCCATATACATTTCTGAGAAGTTCCATATTATTCCTGGCATCATTCGTATGAGCATCGACCATCGTAAACAGAATTCCACCGACTTGCAGCTTCGGATTGATTTGCTTACGGACCTTACCGATTGTTTTTAATAACTGCTGCAATCCTTTGATTGGCAGGTAAGACGCTTCAACCGGAATTAGTACTTCATCTGATGCAGCCAGTGCATTGATTGTGATCATTCCCAATGATGGCATACAATCAATGATAATTGCATCATATTGATCCTTGATACCATATAAAATCTGTTTCAATACATATTCCCTGCTCATTGCATTTACCAACTGTACTTCCGTACCTGCCAGTCCAATGTTAGAACAGATAATGTCTATTCCTTCTGCCTGATGCCTGATATAACAGTCTGAAGGAATATCTTCATCTTTCATTACTGTATCCATAAGAGCTGTAAGTGTTTCATTACTTTCATCACAATCACGATATCCAAATCCTGCGGATACATCAGACTGTGGATCGGCATCAACGATTAACACTTTCATATTCTTTTGTGCTAATCCTACTGCTAAATTAGCTGTACATGCTGATTTTCCCGTTCCCCCTTTTTGGTTTACAATAGAAATTACTTTTGCCATAATCTTTCCCTTCTTTCTTGTTAAATAAAAAGACTGAATCAGACAGCTGAGATATAAATCTCATGCGAGCTAATTCAGTCCAAAATATATTTTTATTCAATTATCACCGCTTTCGTGGTATAGTAAATACATCTCAGCAGAGTTCTGAAATTCTATTACTTCTGTACTGTGTTATTTATAAAAGAGAGGCCTTTCCTTCATAAATTCGTTGATTGGTTACGAAATTTATTTAGGACTAAATCGCTAGAGCCCTTGTATTATAAGGGGTTCTGCCTTGTGTCATTATAATAACACAAGCACCGCCATTTAAGATATTCATCATCGGAACCGGCATCTTTCCCACATGAATGCCGCCCAAGTAAGAATAAAGTGGCGTCCGAAGCGCAGCTGCCGCAGCTTTTGCCGCAGCCATGGAAACTCCCAGCGTTGCATTTGCACCAAGATTTGATTTATTATTGGTTCCATCCAACTTCTGTAGCGTTTCATCGATCGCCTTCTGATCGAACACATTCATTCCCACCAATGCATGTGCAATCCTGGCATTGACATGATCCACTGCGCGACGTACCCCCAGACCACCATATCGCTTTCCGCCGTCCCGAAGTTCCACCGCTTCAAATTTCCCGGTAGAAGCCCCGGACGGAACTCCTGCGCGTCCGAGAAACTCATCTCCTGCCAACACCTCAGCTTCTATCGTAGGATTCCCGCGAGAATCAAGAATTTCTCTTGCGTAAATATCTGTAATCGGCAAATACTTATACATAAGTTCTCCTTCCTTTTCCACATGATTCTATAGTATGTGTCAATTTTAAAAAACTCATGCAAAATAAAGAGGCTTATAATACAACAGGCACAGTGAAAACACTGTGCCCGGAATACGTTCATTATTCAATCATCAGACCTTCGGCTTTGATAACATCAACCACCTGATTTACATATTTCTCACAAAGTTCATCCGTTGCCGCCTCAACCATCACACGAATCACCGGCTCCGTTCCACTTTCTCTTACCAGAATACGTCCATCGTCGCCAAGAGCTTCGGCAACAGCTTCCACCGCTTTTACAACTGCTGGATTCTCCCTCGCTTCTTTTTTATCAGCCACGCGTACGTTCTTTAGAAGCTGTGGATAAATCTTAACCGCCTCTGCCAGCTTTCCAAGACTCATCTTCTTCTCCAAAATAACTTCCATCACCATCAGAGATGTCAGGATTCCGTCTCCTGTCGTCGCATGTTTGCTGAAAATAATATGGCCGGACTGCTCTCCGCCAAGAGAATAATCATTTTGTACCATATTTTCATATACATACTTATCTCCAACTGCCGTCTTTTCATACTTAAGACCTGCTTTGTCGCATGCTTTGTAAAGTCCCAGATTGGACATAATCGTCGTTACAATCGTGTCGCCGTTAAGCCGTCCATTCTCCTTCAGATATTTTCCACAGACATACAGAATCAAATCTCCGTCAATCACATTGCCATTCTCATCCACTGCAATACACCGATCGGCATCACCGTCATATGCAAATCCGACATCCAGCTGATGCTCCTTCACATACTGCTGAAGCACTTCAATATGTGTGGAACCACAGTTCGTATTAATATTCGTTCCATCCGGTTCACAGTTGATCACATAGGTTTTTGCTCCTAATGCATCATAAACGCTTTTTGCAATGGCGAATGCGCTTCCGTTAGAGCAGTCCAAACCTACTCTCATATCTTCAAAGGACCTTGTTGCCAGAGAAATCAGATAACCAATGTAACGATTTCTTCCCGCTGCATAGTCTACGGTTCGACCGATCTCCTCTTTCTTAGCAAGCGGAAGTTCCCCGATTTCACCGTCAATATACGCCTCAATCTTTTCTTCCACTTCGGCTTCCAGTTTATGCCCTTTTCCATTGATGATCTTGATTCCATTATCATAAAACGGATTATGGCTTGCGGAAATCATAATACCACAGTCAAAATTCTCTGTTCTTGTCACGTAAGATACACTTGGAGTCGTCGTCACATGCAAAAGGTACGCATTAGCTCCAGATGCCGTCAATCCTGCTACCAGAGCATACTCAAACATATAACTGCTTCTTCTGGTATCCTTTCCGATCACAACCTTCGCCTTATGATCCTGTCCATAATACCATCCAAGAAATCTTCCAACCTTAAACGCATGCTCAACCGTCAATACTTCATTTGCTTCTCCGCGGAATCCATCCGTGCCAAAATATTTACCCATAATTATAATCTCCTTGTATTTGCCTTTTTGTCCGATTTTTTTGCACAATCGGATTTCAACATGTGTTCTATTATACGAGGTTTTGTCTGAAATTACAACCTAAAATTACAGCCGGGGACTTGGTCTTCTCAAAAAATCACCAAATCCCCGGCTGTAATTCTGCTATATTTCTTCTATATTTTCTATATTTCCTCTGTATTCCGTCTGGATCTACTTCTCAAGAATACATCTTGCCACACAAATTCCATTGGCAGATGCCTGCTGAAGGCCTCTGGTGATAGACGCTCCGTCGCCCATTGCGCGAAGGCCTTTGATATTCGTCTCAAACTCCTGATTTACAACCACCTTATTGGAATAGAACTTCACTTCCACACCGTACAGCAGCGTCTCATCTGATGCAATTCCCGGCGTCACTTTATCAAGCGCCTGAATCATCTCATCGATCGCCACCATAATTCGATGCGGAAATACCAGCGACAGATCTCCCGGTACCGCATCCTTTAAGGTCGGCGTAATATTATTTCGCATCAGACGCTCCTGTGTGGTACGCCTTCCTCTTCGGAAATCTCCGTATCTCTGCAGCAGAATCTTACCGTCACAGAGCATATTTCCCAGCTGCGCAATATGCTTGCCATACTCGATCGGAGACTTGAAAGGCTCCGTAAAGTTTTTGGAAACCAAGAGCGCAAAGTTCGTATTATTCGTCTTCATATCCTGTGACTTATACGCATGTCCGTTCACCACAGCCAGCCGCTCGTCATAATATTCGGTTGCCACTTCCCCGGATGGATTCGTACAAAATACGCGCACCTTATCGTCAAATGTCGGCGTATAATACACTAATTTTGCTTCATAAAGCTTCTCATTAAGTTCCTTCATAATCTCATCGCGCACTTCCACACGCACGCCCACATCCACGGTACCGTTTCGAGTCTCAATATTGTGCTCTTTACAGATATGAGAAAACCACTCCGATCCTTCCCGTCCGATTCCTGCTACAATCTCCGATGCGTAGTATGTCTCACCCTTATCCGTCACAACACCTTTTGCCACGCCGTCTTCCACCAGGATATTCTTCACCATGGTCATAAACTGGATCTCAACACCTTGTTCCAGCAGATGATTCTGAAGACGTGTATAGATCTTATAACCTTCTTCCGTCCCCAGATGACGAATCGGACACTCGATCAGCTTTAGATTCGCACGAATCGCCTTGGCCCGAATATTCTCAATCGCCTCGTAATCTTCGATTCCATAGACTTTCTCATCTGCACCAAATTTCAGATAGATATCATCAGCCTCACGGATCAATTCCTCTGCCCTCTCATAGCCCAGAATTTCCGGAAGCGTCCCTCCTACATCCGGAGATAGCGATAATTTCCCATCAGAAAATGCTCCCGCTCCTGCAAATCCGGTTGTAATGGAACATGGCTGACAGCCCACACATACCTTTGTCTTTCGTTTCGGACACTGTCTCTTTTCGATAGATCGTCCTTTTTCAAGCATCAAAACTCTCAGATCAGGTCTTTGTTTTTTCAGCTCATACGCACAGAAAATCCCAGACGGACCTGCGCCGATAATAATTACATCATACTGATCCATTGCAAACACTTCCGCTCTCACTACTGATGTTTTGCCACGATTGGCGCCACCACATCAAGCGGCATTTCTTTTCCTGTCCAAATGGAAAAACTTTTCGCCCCCTGATACAACAGCATCTGCTTCCCGTTCATAATCTTACATCCACAGCTTTCTGCCATCTCCAGAAACTTTGTCTTAGCCGGATGATAAATCACATCGATTACCGACAGTCCCGGCCGGAACACCGCAAGATCATTCACCGGACTCTTCCCTTCCATTTTTCCCATGCCGACTGGCGTTGCATTTCCAAGGATATCACTTTGCGCCGTCTGTTCTCTTAAAATATTTTCCTCCGCCAATTCATATACCTGAACCTTGCAGTTCGTCTCACGATTTAATCTCTCGGCCAGCTTTAATCCTGCTTCAAAGGTGGCATCCTTAATTCCGAACAGTGAGATTTCTCTCATTCCATCTAAGGCAGCCTGCGTACAGGCAGCTGCACTGACGCCGCCTGTTCCGATCAGCGTCATCTTCGCTCCTTCGATCTTCACCCCATTTCTGCGAAGCGTTTCCACAAAACCATGACCGTCCGTATTATAACCAATGAGCTTTCCATTCTCATTATGAACACAATTCACGGAACCACAAAGTCTTGCTTCTTTACTTAATTCATCCAAATACGGAGCAACAACCTGCTTATTTGGCATCGTAACACTAAATCCTTTCACGCCCAGCACCTTCAAGCCTTCCACCGCCTGCGCAAGCGTATCCTGTCCCACCTCAAAAGCCAGATATTCATAGTCCAAACCCAGTGCATCAAATGCCGCATTGTGCATTTTCGGAGAACAGCTATGCTCAATCGGTGTTCCGATCACCCCGAATAATTTTGTTTTTCCGGTTACATTCCTACTCATACTATACCTTCTTCCCTGATTTTCCAGTTTCCCTGACTAATTCCAAAAAAATCGCAACCCTAGCTTCCTCAACCTTCAGACTACGATTTTCTTCTGGTCCATTTCTATGTTCCGATACAACGGGCAGCGATCCCGTTCTGTGCTTTTAGTGGTGGAACAAACGGATTCCCGTAAAGGACATCACCATTCCATACTTGTCGCACGTCTCGATTACATTGTCATCTCTTACAGAGCCACCTGGCTGTGCAATGTATTTCACACCGCTCTTATGTGCCCGCTCAATATTATCTCCAAATGGGAAAAATGCATCCGAGCCAAGAGCCACATCCGTCAGCTTATCAAGCCACTCTCTCTTTGCCTCTCTGGTGAATACTTCTGGCTTCTCTTTGAAAATCTTCTGCCACTCACCATCTGCAAGTACGTCCATATAGTCGTCTCCGATATACAAATCGATCGCATTATCTCTATCTGCTCTTCGGATGGAGTCCACAAATGGAAGATTCATCACCTGAGGAGACTGTCTCAGCCACCAGTTATCAGCCTTCGTTCCTGCCAACCGGGTACAGTGGATTCTAGACTGCTGTCCTGCCCCAATTCCGATTGCCTGTCCGTCTTTAACGTAACATACGGAGTTAGACTGGGTATATTTTAATGTAATCATGGAAATAGCCAGATCAATCTTTGCCTGTTCTGTCAAATCCTGATTCTTCGTTACGATATTTTGAAAGAACTCTTCATCAATTTTCAGTTCGTTGCGTCCCTGCTCGAACGTAATTCCGAATACATCTTTATGCTCCAAAGCTTCCGGTACATAATCAGGATCAATCTGAATAACGTTATAATTGCCATTCTTCTTTGCTTTCAGAATCTCCAAAGCTTCCGGCTCATATCCCGGAGCAATCACACCATCAGACACTTCTCTCTTAATCAGTCGCGCCGTATCCGCATCACACACATCAGATAAAGAAATAAAATCTCCAAAGGAAGACATGCGGTCTGCTCCTCTTGCTCTTGCATATGCACATGCAAGCGGAGACAATTCTCCCAGATCATCCACCCAGTAAATCTTCGCCAGCGTATCGCTAAGCGGAAGTCCTACTGCTGCTCCTGCCGGTGACACATGCTTAAATGAAGTCGCCGCCGGAAGTCCGGTCGCTTGTTTCAATTCCTTTACCAACTGCCAGCCATTAAAAGCATCCAGAAAGTTAATGTATCCCGGTCTTCCATTTAAGACCTGAATCGGAAGTTCTTCTCCATTTTTCATATAAATTCTGGATGGTTTCTGATTTGGATTGCAGCCATACTTTAATTCTAACTCTTTCATCATCTGTCTCCTTACTGATTACTGATTCTTATTCACGATTTTGGTTTCATAGGTTCCTGTTGCAATATCGATATAGCGAACAAACAAGGATACCTTGTTCTCTGCATTCAGACTATTCCAGAGCATATCTGTAAATGCACCCATATCATCCGGGATCTCAATCAGCTTGGGTTCTCCCTCAAAGCTTGGAAGCGGATTGCCGTCACACTGGTAAGTATGAATAAAATGGCCTTCCCCTGCCGCCGGATTTTCATACGCAAATGTATAGCGGTTGCACCCTTCTGGACTTCCATTATTGCTCTTTAAAATGGACATCGCATAGTTATAGTTTCCATTTTCAATATGCATAATTCCGGAAATTCTAGGTGTATAATTCGGTGCATCCGGCTCAAACTCTCTGCATCTTAAGGACTGTTCAAACGTCATCTGTTTATCCATTCCCTCATAGATGGTATCTGTCTGATCTCCGTTGGTCACAATTGTCTTATTGCCCAGTACCCTAACCGGTGCATAAATAATAAGGCTTGGATCTGTCAGCTTGGATGGGTCATAAGCCTGCGTGCGGATTCCCTCGCCGTCTTCTACAAATACGCGGTTACGGCTGTTCTCACTTCTTCCCATAATAAAGTAAGCGGTCACTGCCTTTGTTCCGTCTGCACTTCTTCCTATGATAATGCCTCGCCCAGGATAAGAATTGCCCTGTAATTCTTTCTCAATGTTTAACATTTCCATGAATACCTCTCCTTTTCATTCGTCATCAGCAAGTATTTCAAACTGCCCTTCTATTATATATAAAATGTATCGGTTTTACCAGTCTATATTCCGAGAAATTTGCGCTCGATTTTTCTTTTCTATTTTAGGAGGGAATGCTATAATAATTCTAATTAAATCCGAATATGAAGGGGGTATTTCTTATGAAGAAAAAACGATTGCTTTTGATCCCGTGCATCATTGCACTTCTGCTTTTGACCGGCTGCGAAAAAGAAGGCGCTGACGATGCCATTGTCACCAAAATCAACGCTCTGAAAAGGGAGGACCCCAAACCCTTCGAGACACTTCTAAACGAAGGCATCAAAGAGCCCAACGAATCTTATGTACTTCAGTTCCCAGACGAACTGAAAAAGACTTACGTCAGCTTCTTACAGCAGGCGTTTAACCGTATGGAATTTGAGATTTCCAAACCTAAGAAACAGGAAGACAAGACTCAGGTTGTCACGGTTTCTTTTCAGCCTATCAGCATCGGCGAAACCATGAAGGATGCCTGCCAGAAGCATCTTGATTCCATGAGTTCTGCTGATTTGACACAGGAAATGAAAGCTTTGTTAGAAGCCAAGGACTCTCCTTTAAAAGGGGATCCCGTATTCCAGGGAAAGACTTCTTCTACCTTTCATCTCAAAAAAACAGACAAAGGATACACTTTTGCCGAAAAAGAGCTAAATGCTTTCCTGAAAAAAGCACTGGTCGGATATATGAAGCCTTATGAATCCGTCTGTGAAATATTAGATATCCAGGACTTCATGACTTCTTATCTGAATGCTTCTTTTAAAGGCGATGTTACAAACTTTGCACTGCACACACACCGTACCGAAGAAGAAGCGCTCGCCTGGTATGAATCTGACACATTCACACCGCCTTCTGACTTAAGTTCGGACTACGCACAGCGTTATCAGAACGCATTAAAAAATATTCTGAAGCAGTCTCAGTACACCGTCGGAATTCCAAAGAAGGTTACCAGCGGTTACACCGTTGAGGTTACCTTAACTCCTAACAACAGCTTTGTAGATGCCTTCCATGAATTTGAGCAAGGAACCTACTATTCTATTGAAGAAGCATCCGCAGGACTGGTACAGGCAATGGAGAAATATGCAGCCACACCAACCTATGGAGCTGAAACTAGTATGACCATTACTTTGAATACAGAATCTCTTCTTTTATCTGACCAGACAGAATCCGAAATGCAGACCCTTTCACAAACGATTCTTCCGATTCCATCTTAAAATCTATAACATCTTCGGTATATTTGTTACAAATTTATGACAAAAATATGAATTTTTCATCTATTTTACTCCTTGTCCAATAAATGGGCACGGGGTAAAATAGATTCTGCTAAAAATTCAGCAGTGGAGGAAATCATATGATGTCATCTGACAAACAACAATCCAGAGATTATTTATTTGATAATTATAAGGTATTGCTTATCGCTCTTGTGGTGATGGGACATTTTATTGAACTCAGCTATAGAAACAACGATTTTTTATATACTGTCAAGTGGCTGATCGTATCTTTTCATATGCCGGCGTTCATTTTTATATCCGGATACTTTTCCAAACGGGATCTTCCGCTCAAAACATTGATCCAAAAACTACTGATCCCCTATCTGGTATACGAACTTTTATACTATGCTTTATATACCTTTATCATTGAAAAACCTACAGAATTATATCTTCTGTACCCCAAATTTTCTCTGTGGTATATTCAGGCGCTCTTTTTTTGGCGCCTCTTAACTCCAGTAATACGGCGAATTCCGGGATATATGATCTTATCTGTCATAGCAGGACTTCTCGTTGGCTGTTCCGACATGCCGGACAACCTGTTAAGTATTCCAAGAACGTTGGTTTTCTTTCCGTTCTTCCTTGCAGGAACCCGTTTTGACCGTTCCTTACTTACGAGGTTTCGTACCCGAAAAAACCAATGGTGGTCCGGTATATTCATCGTTTCTTTCGTACTGTTCCTGATTTTGGAACCCGGACACAAAGCGCTGTCTCCTAAAATTTTCTACGGACGCTATAATTATGATTATCTGGGACAGACAGCCTTGGATGGAATCCTCTGTCGCCTGTTCTGCTATGCCATTGGTTTTGCCATGACCTTTGCAATAGCGCTGCTTATTTCCGAAAAAAGGCTTCGCTGTTCCTTTGCCGGAAGCCGTACTATGGCAGTCTATCTGTTCCATGGATTGACTTACTCCTTTCTGAAGGGTTCGTCTAATATCCTGTCCGAAATCGATACCATTACAGGTTCTATTCTCCTGCTTGGGTTCTGTATCCTGCTTACGGCAATATTTTCGCTTTCACCATTTACCCACTTTACCAACATGGTATCCGGTCTTACACTTCCCGGCAAGCGAAAACAGGTTCCAAAAACAGACGACTTCAAGATTCCAAAGAGACTTCTTCGCCCGGTTTTATGATTCTTTTCACCCACTCTTTTTTTATTTCCCAAATATTTCCGCACACATTAAAAATGGTCCAATGATCAATCCGAAACGCCCGCTTCCAGCTTTCTTTGATTCGCGTCACTTCCTCCGGGTACATCCCTTTATATCTTCCTTCAAAAAACTCAAATCCGTTGGAAACACCGAGCTCTTTCAAATGCTGCTTATAGGCCTTTGCATCCGCTTCGTCATCCGGAAGATAAATCCGATTCAGCACATAATCCCATTTCACATCGTCAAAATAAATCACTTTATTTTCCGGAACTTCCAGTACATAGACCACCGTTCCTTCGATTGGCTTCAAACAATTATCCGGGCTTATGGAACACCAGATCGGCGCATGTACATCCTCTGGTTTTTCCAATATCTTAGACGCCTCTTTGGTAAACCAGTCGTAGCTCTCCATAAAAAGAGGCGCAATATCTCCGAAATGCATCTGCACATAGGCACGATGATTAATGATTCTGCCGTCACGTTCAAGCTGGCGCAGTGTCTTATCATTTTGTCTGGTATATAAGGTTACTGTTTTCTCCATCATAACAAACTCCCCCATAACTATTTTTCAATTGAGCAGCACGTCTTCAACGGCTGTTTAGTGCATATCTGCATTTTGCTCTCCTTTTGACTGTCCCCTCTAAACAAGATATTATATTCAGTATATACAAAAATCTATTAATTGTACACACCTATCCTCACCACCAATCCAACGACTTCCCCGTCCCTTCTTACTTCCAACACCTGACACGCTTTTTCTTCAACACCTCCGCATATTTCCTGTATCTGTTCTTTTACAATCCTCCACACTTCTGCTTCTCCCACCCAATCATCTGCCTTTGTTTTCTCGCCTGAAACTACAGAAAGGTGCCGATTGATACTCAGCACCTCCATTAAATATTCCATATATCCTGACGGAAAGAGGGCATGGGATGAAAGATAAAGTTCCGGCGCTATCCGTATTCCTTTAAGTTCTATCCGCTACTTTACCAGCGACAAACGTATCGTACGGGTGGTGACAGATAACGGAACTTATGATTTTTATGACAAATTAAATGATTTGGAAACGAAGCTTTCCGACGCATTTGTGCGCATTCACAATCGTTCTCTCATTCATTTAAAATACTTAAGTGAGATTCAAGGAAATCAAGCAATCGTAGACGGTGAATCCCTTCCCGTCAGTCGATCCTGCAAATCTGCGCTATCTATTGCATTTGCAAAATTCATGCTCCAATAACGTGAGGTTTCTTAATTTCCGATATAGTGAAATTTATTTACACGAAAGAAATGTGAGGTTTTCATTATGATGACTTGGACTGTGCCATACTTGGCAGAAACAATTATACTCTGGATGATCAGTATCCTTTTCGGTTATCTGATTTTCTCTGTCGTGCGAAATTTCCTAACACCGAGGTGGAAGCATCCGGTCTCCACCGCTTTTTCCGTATTACTGTTGTTTAGCTCCGCAAATATTGTAGTTTATCCGGAAGAACTGACAGGCACTGTCGGCTTCTTCTTTTGTTTTATATTGATTATTTTTCTCTTATTCAAAAATGAATGGTACTTGAAATTATCTGCAGCGATTTCGATCTTCCCTGTGGTTGTTTCTATTAACTATATTACGCAGGATATCGGTCATCTCATTTGGGTTTATGCCTTTGATCGTACGCCTTCTTCCATCGTGCAGACAGTTTTACATACGACAACGTTAGCCCTTCGCCTCCCTATCTGGTATCTTCTGTACCGGTTGGTGAAGCACTGGCTCTCTTATACGGTAAAACTTTTACTTCCCCGCATGTGGATCGTGCTTGATCTGGTGGCTCTTACTTCCTTTACCGGAATTATAACTGTCATCAAAAATACGGAAACTGCACATTCTTACACCGCGTATCCGGCTTGTGTCGCCTGTGTTTTCACAACCCTTGGCTGCTACTTATGCACTTATATGGCAAAGACGGTGCGCTCTGATATGGCGCTTGAAACGTTCCAATACCAGCAGTCTTACTACCAAGAACTGGAACAGAACCAACAGACGGTGCGAAGACTTCGGCATGATATGAAAAATCATCTGAATATCATCGGCACATTTTTAAGAGACAATGAGATTGAACAGGCAAAAGAATATTTTCAAGAATTAAATCAAGAATTTGCTTCCAATCTTAAAGTTTATTGTCCTAATAAAATTGTAAACGCCGTTTTAAACAGCAAAGAACAACTTGCCTTGGACTCCAATATCCAATATGATTTTCAGATCGATTTAGAAACGTCTCCGAAAATCGATGACATTGACCTTTGTTCCATCCTTGGAAACACCATTGACAACGCCATTGAAGCTCTCCGCAAAGTCCCGGAAACATCTAAAAGGGCGCTGTCACTGAAAGCCAGATATACAAAAGGCTTTTTCAGTTATGAGATTACAAATGCGAAAGCCAACGAAGTCCTCGTAAAAAACGGACGGTTTCTTACGGACAAGACAGAAAAAGAAGCCCACGGAATCGGGCTTCGAAGCGTACAGACTATTGTTGAAAAATATGGCGGCGATATGGACATCTCTTATACCAATGATACCTTTACAGTGACGATTATGATACAGGGTTAATTTATTTCTTACAGCAATCTCTTGCGCCACTGGAACTGCTCCATATCCACCTTTCCAGCCGCAAGTTTTACCCCTTCTTTTTTCAACAATGCCGCTTGAATATTGCAGCCACTTCCGTCCTTGCAGGAAAATAATTTTCCTTCCTTCGTTACTACCCGATGCCAAGGCACATCACTTCCGGACGGAAGTGCATGAAGCGCATAGCCCACTACTCGCACCCACCTGCGATTTCCGGCAAGCTCTGCCACCTGACCGTAAGATGCCACCTTTCCTTCTGGGATTTCACGAATCACATCATAGATTTTCTCGTATGCATTTTTCTCTTTCATAGTAGTCATAATTCTCCCGTTACTCTGCAAGCATTTTTCTGGCATTCGTGACCTCTTCTTCCGTACAGTGGTACTTCTTTGCCAGTTCTTCATCTGTAATATTTGCACATTGCACTAATTCCTTACAGATTTTTACCGCGAGCTGAAAACCTTCAACTTTTCCTTCCTCCTTATAATCTTCACATAACGCATCTAAGGATCCACACATATCTACAACCTCCTTATTCTCCTTTTCTAATATTTTCTCCATCTTTTTATTTAGGTTCATCATCTCACGAATGGCAAGAAAATCATCCCAGCTGAGACACCCAAAATATTCTCTATGTTCATTTACATAACTTTGTATTTCTTTTTTATATTTACTTCCCTTATATTTTATCATTCCGAATACCACTTGTAGATCTGTTTGAAATCCATCCAACCTCCCCAGTCTTCCGACGTCCACTAGATTAATCGGAAATCTTCTGCAATTCTTCCGCTCTCACCACCTGCCTTCCATCAAATACTGTGCCATTGTAAAAGTCCGCAAAACGCTCCTTTACAGAAATCCAGTTTTTCACCGCCGCATTACTTTTTCCCATGCAATTTCCTCACTTTCTCTCTTGTTATATTAACTTTTCTCTTTCTTGGATACGTCCACAGAATTTGTGGATAGACATTTGAATCTGCCCTAGAATTTGGAATCAGAATATTCCTCGATAAAATTCTAAGAACTAAAATATAAATGTGAATATATTATAGTGCTTCTTAGGCTCCTTGTAAATATGGGAAAATTTGGGACAGGGCAAAACGCAATTTGGGACGGAGTAAAATGAAATTTACTCCGTCCCAAATTAATCACCGAGTCAATACATACACAAAAAATACGAGATAACATAAAAGAAAGATTGCTCCTTCTCCTTTTTTAATCTCCCGTTTACTAAGCGCACAGAGATAAACGATCAGGCTTGCTGCAATTAAGATCAGCGTGTCATAGACTGCTGTGATATCGAGTGCAATTGGCTTGATCGTCGCAGACGCTCCGAGAATCAGAAGAATATTGAAAATATTTGATCCGACTACATTACCGACTGCCAGATCATTTTCTCCTTTTCCGGCAGCAACCATAGACGTTACAAGCTCTGGCAAGGACGTTCCGACCGCCACAATCGTAAGTCCGATAAATGTCTGGCTTAATCCGAATGTCTCTGCAATATTACATGCGCTATCTACTACAAGATCTCCGCCCCAGATGATTCCGGCAAGTCCGATAATAATATAAAGCGCGCTCTTTATCGGACTCATAACCTTATATTCCTCTTCATCTACCATCTCATCTCTAGCGCGAAGTGCTGTTTTCACTGTCGCATACAAAAAGACTGCAAATAAAATCAGAAATAAAATTCCGCCTAATCTTCCAAGCGTAAAAGTCCCTTCCCCTTCCAATACTTTAGAGATGGAGAAGTCAGAATTCAGCAGAAGCAGAATTACTGCAATAAATATGGAAAATGGAAACTCTTTTTTCAACAATGAGCTCTTTGCCTGTACCGGCTGAATCAAAGAACAGGCTCCAAGGACAACCAGCAGATTAAAAATATTTGACCCAAGCACATTACTTACCGCCAGATCGTTGCTTCCCTTCATTGCTGCTGTCAGACTGACAGAAAACTCCGGCATACTTGTTCCAAAAGCAACCACTGTAAGTCCGATAATAATGGTCGGTATCTTCAAAATTTTTGCAACACTGGAGCTTCCGTCTACAAACGCATCCGCTCCCTTAATCAGTAATAAAAATCCTAAAAGTAATAATATATAATCCATTCTTTCTCCCCTATCTTCCTTTGTTTTATGCTTTAATCGCCCATCTCATTTTCGTAGAACGGGCGCGCGGATTTTTCACGCACTCTTCCTGTGACGGACGGATCACGTCTTTGGAAACTTCTGCATATTCCCCCTCTTTTAAGAAACGCTTAAATGATTTTTTCACCAGACGGTCTTCTCCTGAGTGGAACGTCAAAATTGCCACACGTCCTCCCGATGCAAGCACTCTCGGAAGCTTTTCTAAAAACTCATACAGCACCTCATACTCTTGATTTACATCAATGCGAAGCGCCTGAAAGGTTCTCTGGCAGGATTTTTTCACCGCTTCTTTTTGCTCCCCTTTCGGAAGAAACGATAATGCCTCCTCGATCACGCGCTGAAGATCTTTTGTTGTAACGATTTTCTCTCCACGTTTCTGTCTAGTCACAACTGCGTCGGCAATTTCCTCCGCATAAGGTTCATCCGCATTTTCAATCAGCATTCCCGTCAGCTCTTCCGCAGAAATATTACGGATGCGTTCTGCCGCACTGATTCCTTTCTGCGGATTCAAACGAAGATCTAAAGGACCTTCCACCTTATAAGAAAATCCTCGGTCCGGATTGTCAATCTGCATAGAAGACACTCCCAAATCTGCTAAAATAAAATCGAACTTTCCAGCCTCTTCTGCCACCTTATCGATATCTTTAAAATTCATCAGCTTTACGGTTAATACGTCTTCTCCAAACCCTTGTTTTTCCAGACGTTCTTTTGTCTTTGCAGATTCAATCGGATCCACATCCAACCCATAAATGTGCCCTTCTCCATTTAGGCTTTTTAGCATTTCTTTCGTATGTCCGCCATATCCAAGCGTAGCGTCAAGACCTTGCTGCCCCGGCTTAATATCAAGAAAATCTAAAATTTCCTTCACCATAATGGAAATGTGCATCCCCGCCGGCGTACTCCCTTTTGAAATCACTTTGGAAATCGTATCTGCGTATTTTTCCGGCTGATGCTCTTTATATTTTTCTTTATATGTTCGCGGATGCGTTCCTGAATAACGCACACGTCTTTTATGCTGCTTCTCTTCCATCGAGATTACACTCCTTATCTTTCTATCATATAAGTTTCTTTTCTATTCTATCATTCCACCATCTACTTGTAAAACAATTTTCCATTTCTTTCCGATTGCTTTCTTTCCTGACGCAAGTATAGTATAATGATCCCACAATAAGTAGTTGAAACTACTCAGCAGATTAACCAACAAGGAGGTTCTTTATGAAACAAAAATTAACAGCAGCCGCTCTGACCTTGCTCCTGACCGGCAGTTTATTTCTTTCCGGATGCAGCAGTTCATCGAAGGCAGTCGATTTAATGAAAGATGTAAAAGCTGCCGAAATTCAAACGGACACTGCGCTAACAGAGGAAACACTTCTTTCTTCCACGGATTTTGCAGTACGATTATTGCAGGAAAGTATTACGAATAAGGAAAATCTATTGATTTCTCCTCTTTCTCTAGAGCTTGCGCTTACCATGACTGCAAACGGCGCCGTGGGAGATACGCTTACCCAGATGGAAGAGGTTCTTGGTCTTCCGGTCAGCAAACTCAATCCTTATCTCCATGCTTATGCAAAGCAATTAACCGATGATGAACACGCAGCACTTCACCTTGCAAACAGCATTTGGTTAAAAGAGGATAAAAAACTGACTGTAAAACCTGATTTTCTGCAGACAAACGCAGATTATTTCCAAGCGGGTATCTATAAAGCTCCTTTTGATAACTCCACCGTTAACGCTATTAACGACTGGACTTCTGTGCATACCAAAGAAATGATTCCAACGCTTCTTGATAAAATTCCTGACGAGGCTGTCATGTATCTTGTCAATGCACTTGCTTTTGAAGCAGACTGGGAGGCGCCTTATACTGAAGATAAGGTGGATCAGGGAACCTTTACGAGAGAAGACGGAACAACCGAGGAGGTCGAATATCTCCATTCTTCTGAATACGAATACTTAAAAGACGGGCAGGCTTCCGGTTTTCTGAAATATTATGCAAACGGAGACTATGCGTTTGCTGCTCTTTTGCCGAACGAGGGCATTTCCATGGAAGATTATATTGCTTCCTTAACCGGAGAACAGCTTCGGAATCTCCTTACAACTTCAGAACTTACAACGGTAGAAGCATCTATTCCTAAATTTGAATCCGGCTCTGACACAAATATGGCCGAAATGTTTCAAAATATGGGAATGACCGATGCCTTTGACTATAAACGCGCAGATTTTTCTGACCTTGGCGCCTACGAAGACGGAAATATCTGTATCGGAAGAATTCTCCACAAAACCCATATCAACGTCACAGAAACAGGAACAAAAGCGGGCGCTGCCTCTGCGGCAGAAATGACTGCAAAAATGTCCATGATTCCACCGGAAGAAATAAAGACGATCCGCTTGGACCGTCCATTCCTCTACATGATCATTGATTGTCATACCTCTACACCTATTTTTCTCGGTGTATTGCACAAGGCGGTTGCCTGAACCGTATATTTCTTTCGCCGAAAAAAGGGGCTGTTATTTCACAGCCCCTTTACCGGTTTATCAGTTCTTATATTTCCCCTATCTTTCTTTTCCTACTTTCGAAGCAACCACGCACACAAGCATGGTAATCGCCATATCCGGCAAGGTATTTCCCACCGGCATATCCACATGCATCAACATTCGATACACAATAAACCCAATCAGCCATACAATCAGATTTGTCAGCTGTACATTCTGACTGCTGGCATCCCGTTTCAAAAGGAAGAAATCCGCAATCTGAATGGCAATCATCGGTGCAAATACAGAGCCGATCAAATATAAGAAATCCGTAATATTATCCATCGGATAAACCATTGCCGCCACCGTTCCAATGACCGTCACAACAATCGCCACATGTTTGCCATTCCATTTTCTTACAATGGATTCGCTGGAAATTCCCGCAGAATACGCGTCAAGGAATGTTGTTGTAACTGTGGAGAAAATGATAATCAAAAGCCCTGCTATGCCAAGTCCTGACTTCAGCATAATCTGAGCAATATCATACTCGCCGGTATAGATTGCCGCCCCCATTCCGATGACATACATCCAGCAGCTTACTACGCCATAGACCACTGCGCTGATGGCAGTTGCCTTCACCGGCGCTTTCGCTTCTCTGGTATAATCACTAATCAGCGGAAGCCAGGAAAGCGGCATGGCTACAGACAGTTCCACAGCCGCACCAAACGTCATACTTTCGTCCGCTGCCATTCCAACCGCACCGCTGTCAAGGAAAATCACCTTACTCAAAATCAGAGTCAGCACAAACAACGCCGACATAGCAATGACATTCACTTTGCCAAGATTGGTAATTCCAATCACAATCCACAAAACGATCAGCACACCAATGACCAGACACCACACCCAGCGTCCCGCGGATAACACTCCATCCGCCGCAAGCGCTCCGTCATAGATCATAATCGCTGTCCACCCTACAAGCTGAAGCACATTTAAGAACGCAAAAAGCAGACTTCCTTTCTGCCCAAAGCTCATCTTAACGGTTTCCATTGCGCTTTTTCTTACTTTTCCACCGATCACTCCTGCAAAAAACAACATCAAACAGCCAATTAGATGGCCAAGAACAATTGCCGCAAGCCCTTTCCCAAAACCAAGAGGCGCAAGATAGGTTCCAGTTAAAATTTCCGCAATGGATACGCCTGCGCCAAACCAGATCAATCCATTTTCCCATAAGGAGGTTCTCTTCTCTGTCATTCTCTCTATACCTCCTTATCTCTTTGCAACACATTCTCACATGTTTGCTGACTATTACCACATTTCTCAATAAAATCACTCTTCAGATCAAAACCATGATTCATAGGACCGCTTCCGGCGCCAAGATTAAGCATCGCGCCAAGGGCTCCGGAAATGTAATCTTTTGCCCGCTCCACAGAAGTCTCCAACGCGTAACCTTTCGCAAGATTCGAAGCAATTGCGCTTGATAAGGTACATCCTGTACCGTGGGTATTTGGATTATCAATACGTTTTCCGTAAAACCAGCGAAATTCACCTTCACTATACAGCAGATCATTGGCATCGTTGAGCTGATGTCCGCCTTTACAAAGAACTGCGCAATGATAATTCTCACTGATTTTTTTCGCCGCCTCTATCATAGCTTCTTCATTCTCTATTTTCATTCCGGACAGAATTTCCGCCTCCGGAATATTCGGTGTTAACACCGTCGCTATTGGGAGCAGATGTATTTTCAATGCTTCAATTGCATCCTCCTGAATTAACTTTGCTCCGCTGGTCGCTACCATCACCGGATCTACCACAATATTTTCCGCCTGATACTCTTTTAACTTCTCTGCAATTTTCTCAATCAAAGCCGCGGATGATACCATTCCAATCTTCACCGCATCCGGCCGAATATCTGTAAAAACATTGTCCATCTGTTCGCCTAAAAAATCTGGAGTCACCTCCATAATCCCTGTTACGCCAGTCGTATTCTGGGCAGTCAGCGCTGTAATTGCGCTCATGGCATACACACCATTTGTGATCATTGTTTTAATATCTGCCTGAATTCCGGCGCCTCCGCTGGAATCACTTCCAGCGATTGTTAATGCTGTTCTCATGTTCTTTTCTCCTCTTTCCCTTTGAACTTCTCTAAAAAATATGCATTAATTTTATACTGTCTTTTAAGACAGGCGACAGAAAGTGGTGCCCCCGATCTGCCGCCTTATTCCTCATATCCTTACCTATTTACCTGTTTACCGATTCCTTTTCAGCGTTATTTTCAACCCCTGCCACAGCTTTGAACTTTGCTCCCAGCTCTCGATATAAATATCTGCTGTTCCCTGAATCTCTTTTTGGTCTTTCTCGCTATATCGATCATAGATTCCAACCGTTCGAAATCCGGCTTTCTTCGCCGTCTTGATTGCATGAAGCGCATCCTCAAACACGTAAGTTTCCTCTGGATTTGTTCCCAGCTCTTCACATGCCTTCTCAAAGATCAGAGGGCTACTCTTTCCTTCACCTACTTCCTGACAAGTATAAATCGCCTGAAAATACTTAAGGATCCCAAGCCTTTGAAACGCTGCTTCAATATGCGCTTTTTCACTGGATGAAGCCACCACCATAGGAATGTTTTCTCTTTTCAGTATATCTAAAATTTCCACTACTTTACTTTTCAGCGGTGCTTCTTCATAATAATAATCTTTCACGGTATCCAGAATGCCCTGTTCAATAACATCCGTCGTCTCCTTCAGAGCAAACTTTTCTTTTAGATAATCAGCCGCTTCTGTAATGGTCATGGCAAATAAGGTATCTCCAAGATCTGATGGTGCCTCAATGCCATTGGACTTCAAATAGCGAATTCCCGCCTCATCCCAAATACTCATAGAATCTAAGATGGTTCCATCTACATCAAAAATTGCTCCTTTTATCATGCAGTCACCATCTTTTGTGTCTCTTCTTTCAATACTTTTGTTGCTTCCTGTATATCCGGCTGAGCAAAGATTGCACTGATGACTGCCACCCCACAGATTCCGCTTCCTGCAAGCTCCATGACGTTGTGAATCCCGATTCCGCCAATAGCTATCACTGGAATATCAACGGCGTCACAGATTGCCTTTAACGTTTCGTGGCTCACATCATCGGCATCTGCCTTGGAACCGGTTGTGAACACTGCGCCTACGCCCAGATAGTCTGCTCCATGCTTCTGCGCAAGCAGCGCCTGCTCTACCGTTTGCGCTGACACTCCGATAATTTTATCCGGTCCAAGCTTCGCCCGCACGTCCAGAGCTTCCATATCACTTTGTCCCACATGAACACCGTCTGCATCCATCGCCAGCGCAATTTCCACATTGTCATTGATCACAAAAGGCACATGATAACGAGCGCACAATTCTTTGATTTCTTTTGCTTCTTCTAAAAAGGCGTCTTCATTTAATTCCTTTTCCCGCAGCTGAATAAATGTTGCTCCGCCTTTGATGGCTTCTTCCACCTGACTATAAAGCGTTCTTCCATTCAGCCAGCTTCTGTCTGTCACTGCATAGAGAAGCAAATCTTTTTCTTCGCATCTCTTATCGCACTTCATAGTTTGCTCCTTGATCCAAAGTCTCCTGATCCATGTGATAAATTGCGTCAATGATTCGGTTTCTGTACGTGGAATTTCCATCCTCCGGCTTCATATGACGAAAGCCAATCTCTCCTGCAAGTCCCATCGCACAGACTGCTGCTGCCGCTGCCGGAAGCTTGTCCTCTTTATTTGCCACAAGAAATGCTGTCATAAGTGCAGACAACTGACATCCTGTCCCTGTAATTTTTCCCATCTCAGGACGTCCGTTTCTTACCACATAACACGCCTCTCCATCACTGATCAAATCAATGGCTCCAGTCACTGCCACGATACATCCTGCTTCTTTTGCAAATGTTTTTACAAAGGCAACTGCTTCATCGAGATTCTCCTCGGTCACTGCATCCGCCACATCCGCATCCACGCCTTTGGTCGTACCACTTCCAAGAGCCAGCGTTTTAATCTCGGAAATATTTCCGCGAATGACATCGAAAGAAAGTTCTTTCATCAGGTTAATTGCTGTATTCGTACGAAGGGCGCTCGCTCCCGCTCCCACCGGATCAAGAAGTAGTACATGTCCAAGTTCCTGCGCTTTCTTTCCGGCTAAGAACATTGCCTTAATACTATTCTGATTTAAGGTTCCGATATTGATATTTAAGCCACCACAGATGGAGGTAATATCTTCCACATCCTCCGGTTCATCTGACATGATCGGACTTCCACCGCACGCCAGCAGAACGTTTGCAACATCATTTACTGTTACATAGTTTGTAATGTTATGTACCAGCGGTGTATTCTTTCTTACATTTTCAACATAAGCTCCTAACATCTTTGATTCCTTCTTTCTCTCTTTTGATCTGTTTACGCAATCCACTTTGTTCTTCTTAATTTCCTCTAGGATAATGCAGTCTTTCTCACTTGATCCAATGCCTTTGAAACTGCCGGAATAGAGATAATAATCAATGTGATTAATGCTTCAGCAAGTAAGAAACTGTAGTTATAAGCGATCGGGTAAATGCTCTTCAATGCGGTTGGAAAATTATCCGGCATATAATCCATCCAGTACAAGTAGCCGCCAAGCGCATGAAAAGCGCCTCTTGCCAGAACCGCCACAATATATCCCTTAATTAAACCGTGGGACTTCTTTGCAAATAATCCAGCCAGACCAAGCGCCGCAAATGCAAGAACATAGTCACAGCAAACCTGGAAAAAGGAGAGTACAAAAGGCTCCTGAATAAACTGCAAAATTCCATAGGCAAGACCTACTAAGACACCTGTCTTCACTCCGTACCAGTTTGCAACCAATACGATAAACAACATACTACAAAGAGTTACGCTTCCACCCCACGGCAAGGAAAACACCTTCACATAAGATGTTACAAATGCAAGCGCCATTGCCATTGCGCAGAACACCAACTGTTTTGTAGACATTTTCTTTTTTTCTGAAGTCTTACCGGCAAACACAAGCGCCAACACGAACAAAAGCACACCTGCTATGATGCTGACAGCATATCCCGCCGTCGTAAGCCCTCCTTCTGCATTCACTAAAAAATTGAACATAAAAAAACCTCCTTCGTCTTCGATTGAAGACAAAGGAGATTCAAAAATCCCTTATAAACGCATCCCTACGTTGGCATTATCCAAATCAGGTTATAGGTCTGGGCGGTGTCAGCCCACTCTCAGCCCGCTTCCGTGCAAGCTCCCTTGTCATCAATCTTTATTCTGTTTTATATTCATGTGTTCCCACATGCTCTCTTATCATAATGCGAAAACCAGTTCTTGTCAACCACATGATACTGTATCCTGCTGTTTTCTTTGGACTCTATATCATATACATAGCATACTATATATTCTCCTTCTATCACAAAGGTACAATTCTGATCTTTTGTTTCTAGAAATATACGCAGACCCTCTTCTTGACAGGGCACCTCATAATCGCCTATCAGTTTCTCTATCTCCAGATCTGACAGATATTCCAAAAGTTCTTCCCTGTTTTCTGCCCGTTGCAGCTTCTGTTGATTCTTATGATCACTACTGTAAGTATAAGTAACCTCCTTGATATCGTGGATATGTTCTCCCAAGACTTCCCCAACTGTGGTGCGATCTGTCGCAAATATCATACGCCCCGGAAAAAAGCAGCTAAGAAACATCACCAAAAACAGAATCCACAGCCCCCGTCTTTTCTTTTTCTCCTGCATCGTTTCCCGCATCCGATACCTTAGCGTCTTCGCCCTCCTAGAAAGGCACGTAGTAAATCCACTTGATACTCCCGTATCCGTAAGTAGCAAATTAGCATACACTCTTCTCCCAGCTGCATTTTCGTCTTTTAACACAAGTTCATCACAGGATAACTCCAGATCGTCTTCTGCTCTCTTCACCGCAATCCACGCAAAAGGATGCATCCATCCAAATGCATTACAGAATCTTAAGAAAAACTTTGTATGTGTATCACGCCTTCTGATATGACATAATTCATGCCGGAAGATAAACGCAGCTTCTTCTGTTGTATAGGCTCTCCTCGGGAGGTAAATCACCATATTTTTTTGAATCATTCCCACCGTAAGAGGGGTTTTGATTCGATTAGAATACTTCAGTCCAACCGTAAAACTCTCGGAAAAATTCAATTTCTTTTTTTCCCGTTCAAAGCTCTCTCTTAATTCCGGATCTTCTACCTCTCCCGCATCTTTTTTCAGAAGTCTTGAAAACTGAACATGCGACAGGATCTGCCACAGCATAAAAACTGCAAATCCCAGCAGCCAGATTCCCAACAACAAAAAGATGATTTCTTTGGGGATGTAACAGACCATGATCTGTTTGCCCTGTGACAGTTGATAAAAGATATATGGCTGATAATAAAGAAAAATCGGAACCAGCCAAAGCGTTGCACACATTTTTGCCGCATAATATTTCCTGAGCACCGGCAGGAAGAGCAGCAGGAAAAGGAAATACGCATTCAGGAAGAAAAACGTATCAAAAATGTAGGAAAAGAACTGCTCTGCCAGCATTTCTCCATCTAAAAACAGACACATGATCAGAGCCATAATTCCTATCACAATGGGAAACACAAGCGGATCCAGCCACACCAGTGAATCATCTGTCCGCACCCGCATCGGTGTTGCCTTTCCATTCTCCACATTACAGGATCCCCGATAGCCGCCTATCAGCATCAATGCCATAAATACAGCCCAAAAGATCCGCATCATAAATATGATTCCTGTATCTGTCATTTAGATCTCTCCTTTCTCAAGAAGCTGTCTCAGTTCTTCTAATTCCTCCTTCTTCACACCACCGTCATTGAGTGCCACCGCAAAATTTGCTACAGATCCCTGGAATAGTCTGTCTAAAAAAGATCGACTCTCAGACGCCAGATATTCCTTCTCTGTTATGACTGGATAATAATAGTTGGTGCGTCCTTCTTTTTTCATCTCAAGAAAGGATTTCTCACACAGGCGTGTCAGAAGTGTCAATATGGTGGTCGGCGCCAGAGGATGTTCTTGTTGAAGCCTTTCTTCTATCAAAAGTCTGGAGACCGGCGCTGTCTCCTTCCAGATGATCTGCATGATCTCAAGTTCGCTTTCCGGCAATCGCTTGATCACTTTCATGTCCTTCTCCCTCCTTCTTCTACTATTGTAGAATTATTATACTCTACACTTGTAGAAGAGTCAACACCATATCAAAAAAAACGCCATTATCTCCGATCTTTTTCTTTATTTCATCTGCTAATTACTTTCTCATCTTACAATGGGAATGCACTGCTGCTCCCAAGAACACCGGAATCTGAACCAGGGTTACCGCCACAAGTACATAAGGGATCCATACCGACTGGCTTCCCAAATGCAGGAACTTAAAATCAATCAGCATATACAGAAAACTATTGCCCATCCCAATTCCACCGCCCGGTAGCAGGCACTGCAGCCACAGCCCCAACTGACCTGGAAATACAGACGTTGCAAACACCGGCAAGAAACAGAACACCAACGCAGCTGCCAAAGATGAAACCATGCTTTTCATCTTCGTAGACAAATACAGAGCAAAACTGATCATTGCCAAAAACATCAGAAATCCAGCTGCCAGATTCAGCCACTGCGTCTGTCCTATGTCTAAGTTCGGCAAACTGGAAATAGAGAAGATGACCTGCAGCGATGTTTTCGTACTCTCCCATCCAAACAACGTATTGGTAACTGCAATCCACACCATAGAACAGATCAGGAAGGTACTGCCGCAGATCAAAACTGCAGATCCAATCTTGCAGGCCGCCATCTTTCCCCTTCCGTGCTTCGTGCATCGAAGGATGTCATCTGCTCCCGTCTGATAATCAGAACTAAATATCGGCGACGCTATCACGACGCACAAGATGGTAATCAAATAGATCAGCAGCACCTGATAATCCATCGCATTACTGCTGATTCCCGAATAATATTGAAATGGTTTCTCCACATCCTGATACAGATTTTCTCCTATCTTCTGGGCAGATCTGTGTCCTGGCTGCTCCATCGCAAGAAGAGCTTTCGTCCTTTCCTGAACCTTTTCATAGTAACGATTCGTCTCCTCAATCGGAATCTCTGTCAGCGCCGGCGCCATTCCATTTTCATCCGCAAATGCTTCCCTGACGCCATGAATGAGCTCCCAGTAAGGGATCAGCATCGTCGTATCTGCTTCCTCCGGCAATTCGTAGGTATCTTCCACGCCATATTTCGTCAGACATTCCTGATAGGCAAAAAGAGCCTGCTTTACCTTCTCTGGCGTTACCTCTCCTTCTAGCTTAGACCGCTGTCCCCGAAGATAAGTTACGGCTTCTCTTCCCTTTAGAGAAATCTCCTGCCCCTGTTCATCGGTATAGCTAACCTCCTCAAAGGTAACCGGAATATATGCCAGCATCCCGGAAAACACCAGCGCTGCCGCCAGTAAAATCCAGGTGCGTTTTGTAGTCAGTATCCGTTTCATTTCCAATCCTAAAAACCGCATTCCACTTCTCCTCCTTCCCCATTTCTTTCCATACAATCCTCCTGTGGGAATAACCACAGATACAGATCCTCCAGCTTCGGCGGCACAGATTTCGAATCCGGGATCTGCGGACCATCTGCCAGATAACGCACGGACACCATTCCATAGTCTTCGTTTCGCAGATTAACGATCCGCATACCTTTCTCGTAAGAAGCGATCTCCTGCGCCGGGATCACCCCACTCCATACTTTTCCTTCCACCAGACAAATCAGCTCTTCTGTGGATCCCGTCTCAATAATGTGTCCCTCCTTCATAATCGCATTCTGCGTTGCCATATACTCCACGTCTGATACAATATGAGTCGAAATCAACACAATCCGATCATTTGCAAATTCTGACAACAGATTGCGAAAGCGAATCCTCTCTCCCGGATCCAGCCCACTGGTTGGTTCATCCAGAATCAATACTTTGGGATCATTTAAAAGCGCCTGGGCAATACCCACTCTTCGTTTCATTCCACCAGAAAGCTTCACAATCTTTTTATTTTTCACCTCGCTTAGAGTCAGTCTCTCTAAAAGTTCGGCAATCTTTTTCTTACTCTCCACCCTTGAAAGGCCTTTTAATGAGGCCACATATTCCAGATAAGATTTCACCGTAAACTCCGGGTAGAATCCAAATTCCTGCGGAAGATAACCAAAGATTTCTCTGTATTTTCCCTTTAACATGGTAATTGGCAGCCCATCGTAAAAAATTTCTCCGGATGTAGGCTGTACAATTCCGGCAATCATCCGCATCAAAGACGTCTTCCCCGCACCATTTGCGCCTAACAGCCCCCACACGCCCGGCGTCAGGGTAAGGGACACCTGATCCACCGCTTTTTTGTCCTTATAATATTTTGAAATATTTCTGATTTCCAGTTCCATATTTATCTCCTTTTCTATCCATATACAGAATACGCTTCCTACACTGCACATCTATTCACATACGGTGCGCCCCTCCTTGCGCAAAAGATCGATACACTGATAGACAATCCCCACTGCAAAAAGTGCCATCAAGGCAGGGAAAACCAAAGATTCCACCTGATAATATTCGGAATAAGACTGCGCAAATTTCGCAAGAATTGACACCATTCCTACACACATTCCATACGCCCACCGCTGAAAATGAAAAAACTTAACCTTACGAAGCAGATAAATCCCACCGTTACACGCTGCCAGAAACGGCAGGCACAAACACCAAATCGTCTGCATTAGCGGAAGCGGCGACACTTTTCTGATTTGCCATACAACGCAAAATAACATGCACAAGCTTCCCGTTCCATAGATCAGGATTCTCGTCAACAGCAATTCCCATATGGAATACCTGGCAGATGCTTCTACCTCCAGCATCTGATACCGTCTTGCCCGATAAAGAACAGGCACTACCGATGAAAACAGCAAAACTCCGATTCCTCCTGCCAGAAACACAAAGCTCTTTGCCGTAAAATACTCAAACTCCATTCCTGTCAGCAAATCCAACAGCATAAATATCACCAGTACGATTCCAATCTGAACACTCCAAATTCGCATTCCTGTCAGACGAATCTGCTCCAGAAGAAACGTTCGAAATCCGATAGGTTTCCTTTTCTTTCGTTCCCTTTGTTCCAGCTCCGCTAATTGAATGGTTTTCGTCAGTGCCATTTGTTCTATTTCCTCGCTGTCAGAATCTCCTTTCCAGATTTTCTGATTCTGAAAATATTCCCAAAGTCTTTGTTCCGTCTGTCTCATACGTTCCCGCCTCCTTTTTTACATTCGTATCCGTTAGATCTGTCTTTAATCTTTTCAATGTGGTGCGAAGCTTTGACTGCACCGTTCGCATGGGTATCCCCATTACTTCCGCAATTTCCCCCAGTGTCAGGTCCTGCCCAAATCGCAATAAAACCAATTCCTGTATCTCCGGCTCCAAACGACTGATCAGCTGATGCAGCCATGCATCTTCTTCCGCCTTCCCAAATCCTGTTTCCAGATAAGGAATCTCCCACTCCAGATCTTCCAATCCATCATCATTGCAGCAGCGTTTCCTTGCCAAATCAATACACGTATTTTGAGCAATTTTATAAAGAAACGGTCGAAACTCCCCTCGGAAACTACGGACATCCATATAACGCACTACCTTTAGGAACGTCTCCTGTGCTGCATCCTCTGCACAGACTCGCCCGAATGTATGAAAACGACAGTATCGCAAAATATCCGGGTAATACATTTCTATCAGTTCTCCAAGAGCCTCCCTGTCCCCATATTCTATTTTTCTGATTAATTTTTTCTCGCGCGTCAAAATCTAACCTCCTGTGAGAACAACATTTTCCACATTCTATCCACATATTTTCCACACCAGCTGCTCTCTAAGGGCGTCCCCTCATTTGTTATAACGAATCAGGTATTGGAAAAGGATTAAAAATAAAGGAAAAAATCAATTGGGGACGGAGTTTTTTTCAAAAAACTCCGTCCCCAATTGATTTTACCATTTTCCCCAGCAGAGTATCCTCTCGGCAGCTGCTGTGATAAGTGTGGTTACCACATTACTGCCTACAATAGCTCCAATCAGATATTTTCTATCTTTCGCAGATTTCTTTAGGCACCCATAAACCACTGGCATTTCCACTACAATGGTCATTAGTAGATAAATGGCGCCCACGGTGTATAAATGAACGCCTCTCCAATCTCTTCCACTCCAGACGAAAACCGAGTCAAACGAATAAAGTACATAAGGCGCTGCAAAGGACAAGAGGTTTGTCACCAACGCCACCCAGGGCAGCACGTCATAGGGCCGTGTCTGTGAAATCCACACCCAGGAAGAATTTGCAGAAACCGGCATACCAATAAGAACAGATCCAAGGAATGCTCCTGGGATAATTCCACCAGCCAATATGTATAGCAAACTATGTTTTTTGTTCTTGCTTTTCATATCTGTTTCCCTATTTCTTATTCCTTTATCAATATTTCCGAAGCGTATCCTGGCTGTCATCTGTCGTCTTATCAATCTTTCGAATCTCCACATAATATCCGCCTCCTTGGGTCTTCACCAGAACCCGGTCACCAACCTTGTGTCCCTTGATGGCCTTTCCAAGCGGTGACTCGATACTGATCAGTCCCGCCAGCGAATTTCCCCGAACACTGGTAACCAGACGATAGGTCTCCGTCTCGTCATCCTCTTCAAAATAAAGATCCACTGTATTGTTGATTCCAACCTCATCCGCCTTTGATTCATCCGATACGATTTTCGCATTTTTCAACATTCTCTCCAGATAACGAATCCGGCTCTCATTACGGTTCTTATCCTGTTTCGCTGCTTTATATTCAAAATTTTCACTCAGATCTCCTTGTGCCCTGGCTTCTTTCACAGCCTCCAGCTCTTTCTTACGAACCACCAGTTTCCGGTATTCAATTTCTTCCTTAATTTTCTCTACATCACTTTTGGTCAACTGCTCTCCCATTTTTCTCTTATACTCCTTCTCTTATCTCTCTCTTCTATCTCCATTCTGGTTTCTTTCTTTAATACTCCCAGCCTAATTTACCTCTTAATGCATATGTGTTCCTACAAAAGAAATCCATTCTCTAAGTACACCCCAAAGGCGCGGATGGTGTTTTCCTAGAATTTCCAATCGCAATAATTCCTTTGGCCGTTGAATCCCTCCCGATCGTTCTATTTTTGCTCAGTCGAATAGATACCAGTGGAATTCCAAATACTTTTGTCTTACTGGTATATTCGTAGCCACTCACATATCGTGTCAGACGATCCAGTTTTTCCTCTAATCTGGCTGTATCTTCTGAGAGCGGCTCCTACTCCCTAACCAAATAGTCCAGACTGACACCAACCACTTCCGCAATAGCAACCAGCTTGGCCAGCTCCGGTACAGCTGCGCCGGACTCCCACTTGCTGACCGACTGCCTGGTACCCCCCAGCATATCGGCAAGCTGCCCCTGGGATAGTCCGCTCTTTTTTCTCTCAATTAAAATCTTCTCTCCCAACCGGAGTGTCAGATGATTCCCCTGATTTCCTTCCTTCACGTTTCTTTTCCTGCCTTTCCCATATCTATTCTATACAATGAATTCAGTTTAACGCACCTTCCATTTCTGTGCAAGAAATCAGCAGTTGGAATCTTGTCAACCAGCAGTTGCACCTGCCATTATTTACAATTATTTATATTTATTTGCACTTATTCCCACAAAAAAGATGGATGATAGAGAAAGAATGTTCCCAAAACGGACATACTCACATACCAGACAGCCTCCCATTTCCCATAGGATTCCGACTTCAAATACTCGCCACATATCTTCGCAAATGCTCTCCAAATTAAATAGCCCAGAAATGCTCCCAGTGTGTTCGCAATCAGATCATCTATATCCGTTGCCCGCATGTTTACCAGCTGCGTCAGTTCAATCATCACCGAAAAGGCAAATCCAGCGGCTACCGTATGCCCTATTTTTCGATATCCCTTCCAAATCAGCGGCAGCAAAAACCCAAAAGGCATACACATAATAATGTTCAGAAAGAAACTAACATTCAAATCGGAAAATGGAATCAAATTGATGTTTCCTCTAAAAATCCCTCTATCGGAATGCATCAGAATCTCATCTAGTGTCCCAAGTCCTGTCACCTGGAATACCATCCAAATATAAACCATAAATACATAAGTCCACAGAAAATGCGAAAATCCGCATTGATTCCCAAGTCTTCCCGC
Organism: Dorea sp. ICN-14282; assembly: GCF_037890115.1. Classification (NCBI taxonomy): domain Bacteria; kingdom Bacillati; phylum Bacillota; class Clostridia; order Lachnospirales; family Lachnospiraceae; genus Dorea; species Dorea sp. ICN-14282. Next base: position 214,351 of record NZ_JBBKBH010000003.1, read on the forward strand.
CCGTATCACCATTACCAGCTGACAGATCAAACATGGAAGCAGCACACAACCGAAACTATAAATTGCATATTCATTCATTAAGTAACTCATATGGCACCCCCGTCTTACTAAATTTTTTGTTAGTATAACGAAGGTTCCTTAATATTCGAGGTGCAATATTATTAAGAAATTCTGATTTTTATTTACTCAAAGTTTCGATCAAAACGCAGCCCTAAGGTATGCTTCCCCTGAACACAAGCATCAAAGTCCTGCATCAACACTTCTGCAACCTCCACTGCATAATGCATTCTTCTCAATAACCCAAGACTACTTTCCACACATTTCTCATTATCTATACGTTGATGAAGCAGCCCATTGTACGTATGATACTGACCAGCCAATTTCAAAACCAGATTGATAAGATCGTGCTTCCATTTATGCTTCGCAGTAAAAAGACGCTTCACAAACCGAAGCCACAACAGCGATTTTTGAACGATCTTTTCATTCACCTTTTCATAAAACGGCGCAATCGCTCTTGCCGTAACTTCATCTGCCGGCACCAGGTCTGCCACCGGATAGGAGAACGGATCCTCACCATCCATGCGAAGCAGCATTTTCTCATATTCTGCTTCAATCTCCATATGTGCAACCTTCGTTTTCTTCATCATCTCACTCACATAGGGGTGACATTCACTATCCAGCGCATAATGACAGATAAACCCTAAAAGATACGCGTACTCTCTGCTATTTCTCCCCCGCTTCTTCACCACCTTAACCGCATGCTCAAAAAACGGATACGCCGAAATATGATGAAGATGTATTCCGTATTTTGCCACTGCATTGATATAGAAGGGACGATAAAAGAATAAAATATCCGGACCCTGCAGCCCAATCTGAAACTGCGTATAATACCGTTTGATAATCTCTTTTATCTCCCCGCTTAATTTGGACGCCACCTCCCTGCCGAAGCGGTCGTGTGCATAGATTGCAGGCATAGCCTTCCCTCCTTTTGTCTCTTAGAAAAGAATATCCCGATTTATCGTTGTATAAAAAAGCTTTTTACATTCTTCAAAATCCAAAGTCTGTGCAAAAACCCACATCATCTTGGTCACGGTCGCTTCCAGTGTCATGTCATAAGATTCCAGAATCGGAAAATGGGTCTTAATCTCTTTCCCCACCTCATAAACGCACATATCGCTTCCATCATTGGTGACCTGCGTAGACATTACAACCAGTTTTCCGGCCTTCGTCCACTTTTCCAGCATCGCCATAAATTCATGGTCTCCATAGTCCGGAAGTCCGCCAACTCCGAAGGATTCTATAATCAGCCCATCGTAATACTGCATCAACCCTTCCAAAACTCCAGCATCAATACTTGGAATCAATTTCATCAGAAATATTTTATTATTCATAGCATGATAGAATCGAAGTGGTGTTGTCGCCTGATCCTTATCATCAATATAAAATACGATCCGATCGTCATGGATCACCGCAATATCCGGATAATTAATGCTGGAAAAGGCATTATACCTCTTAGAAAATTCCTTTTTCGCCCGGGTTCCGGCAATGACTCTCCCACCAAATACGATCACCGTACCATGCGCCCGCGGATGCGCTGCAAATCGCAGGCTGTCCATGAGATTCATCCTGGCGTCCGTAATCGCAAGATCGATCGGTTTCTGCGCTCCTGTCACCACAATCGGCTTCCGATTATTCTGAATCAGATAGGAAAGAGCCGCCGCAGTATACGCCATCGTATCTGTCCCATGACAGACCACGAATCCGTCATAATACTCGTATTTCTGTTCAATCAACTTCGCCAGCTCTACCCAGTGTGCGGCACACACATTGGTACTGTCTAACGAAAACGGTTCTACCGCATCAATCTCACAAAACCCGGCTGCATCCGGTACATACTTTAGAAGTTCTTCCGCAGAAATCTGCGGCTTCAATCCATACTCTGTATACTTTGATGCAATCGTGCCGCCAGTGGCAATCAACAATATCTTTTTCATTCTTTGTAATCTCCTGATCCCTCTTTCATTAATCCTATTATAACTCACACACCATTTTTCTTCTATTCCTTTTTCTTCTATCTATTTTTCAGCGCAAAAGGAGCTCTCACAAAAAGGAAAGCGAACCTTTTGCATCAGACCAATCACCTGACCTGATAATATAACCGTTAACAGAGAGTATACAATCTTACTTCCCGGAATATAGGTAAGCGACGCAGCTAACACCGTCAAATCACTAATCAGGTAAATCCATTGAATATCCACCGGAAATACCCGCTCCAAACTCATTGCCAGCGCATCATCGCCCGTTGGCGCTCCTCCCACTCGAACGCACAGACCTATACTGACACCCACAAAGAGGGCTCCTACCACTGCCGCAAACAGTGGTCTTTCTCCAATGTCAGGAAATAATGGTTCAAACTGTTCAAAAATTCTATAAAAAACAGAAAAGCCAATAGACGAAATAAAAGAATATACAAGAAAAAGTCTCCCCAGCAATTTCCATCCCCAAAAATAGCATAATACCGTCAGTACAAAACCCGAAACCGATGGTGAAATGCCAAGCCAATATTCCAAAAGAAGCGTTAACCCTAAGATTCCCCCCTCTGTAACATTGGACATCGAATGAATGTTGTAAAGCCCAAAAGCTAATATTGCACTTCCCAACAGCAAAAGTAATACCGATGATAGTTTAATTTCTTTCAAAACTGAACGCATTTTTTAATCCTCTTTCTACAATTCTTTCTACAATTTGTAATCCAATTTTAGATTCCATCTATGACGCAATTATAAACTCTGGTATAATACTAGAGTCAAGGAGGTAAATACAGCCTATGAAAAACTTTTTTAAGATCGGTGAAATTTCTAAATTGTACGGAATCGGTGTAGATTCCATACGCTATTATGAAGAAATCGGAATTATTAAACCAAAGCGTTCAGAATCTGGATATCGACATTATAGCATTCACGACATCTGGAAACTAAATGTCATCCGTGATTTACGTTCCATTGGATTTACAATGGAGCAAATCCGAAAATACTTAAATCATCATACGGTCTCATCCTCACTATCTATGTTGGAAGAGGAAAAAGAAGCCATTTCCAAACAAATGCAGCATCTGCAAAAACTGCAAAAGAACGTAGAACACAGGTTAAACAACATTCATTCCGCATTATCCCTTCCTTTAGACAAAATCCACTTACGAAACATTCCCCCTCGCCATTGTCATCGCCTCCCCGAAGGATACGAAACAGAAGAGGAAATGGACTTGCTGATTAAACAGCTCATTAACTTAAATCAAAATCGATTATACATCATCGGAAGTAACCAAATCGGAACCATCGTTTCCCTGCCAGCGCTGCTAAATAAGGGAACACTCTCCTACCAATCCGTTTTTCTGATAGATGATGAGGGCTCAGACATCATTGATGGCGGTGATTACCTCTGTGTTACATACCGTGGAAGCTATGAAAAAAGTGCATACTGGGGGCAACAGCTCACACAATATGCACACACTCACAATTTTACCATTCATGGTAATTTATTAGAAATTCTTTGGATTGATATCCACACCACTTCTAATGAATCTGAATATATCACACAATTACAACTTCCAATTAAATAAAATGCATGAACAGCTCCTCTGAACTTGGCTTCTGAGGAGTTGTAAAAGCTTGTTTGAAACTGTACGTTTTAATAAAAGCAATTCTCTATATGCAATTTAGTTGCAGGCGTTTTTTCAATATGTTAAACTGTCATTGTTTATTTAAGAATCATCAAATCAAACTTTATTCCAAGAAAGTAGGTTATTTTATGGAATATAGCTATTTATTTTATATTGTTGCCGGTTTTATTTCTGGAAGTATTCTCTTTGGCAGGATCATTCCGCTCCTCTTCAAGAACATCGATGTAACCAAAGACTCTGACGACGGAAATCCTGGAGCATTTAATGCATTCACATGCGGAGGTCCGATCTGCGGACTTTTCGTTCTATTACTAGATCTTTTAAAAGGAGCTCTTCCCGTCCTATTATGTATATCCCATATTGGAACAGACTCCTGGCTATTTGCATTTGTCATCGCAGCGCCTGTGTTTGGGCATGCACACTCTATTTTTAATAGGGGAAATGGCGGAAAAGGAATTGCAGTTTCTTTTGGCGTTTTACTGGGGCTGCTTCCTATTTGGCAGCCACTGGTTTTACTCATTGTCTGGTATTTACTCTTTCTTCTGGCAATACCGGCAAAATCCAACACTCGAAAAAGCATCTATGCTTTCTTTACATTCGGAATCAGTGCTGTATTTGCTGTGAAACACACGATGATCATGTATGGATGTATACTAATTGCCGGAATCGTCATCCACAAGCATTATTTAAATGCAGTTGCATGTGAACAACATTAGAAAAAAGCTATGGAAAGAGGAAAGAATGGAGGATTCGATGAAAGTATTATTATTATCTTGCAATACTGGCGGCGGCCACAATTCTGCGGCAAAAGCAATTGCGGAAGAACTTCTCACTCACGGTGAGGAAGCCTATGTATTAGATTACCTCTGTCTTGCAGGTAATGGCGTGTCAAAATTAGTTGGAGACGGCTATGTGCAGATTGTGAAGAAAACTCCTCTTTTATTTGGACTTATATACAAATTAGGAATGGTGATCAGTCGTCTCACCCGGAAATCACCTGTCTATTATATCAACGGATGTATGGCCAAATATCTCAACAGCTATCTGAAAGAACATCCCACAGACGTTCTGATTATGCCGCATCTCTATCCTGCTGAAACAGTTACTTACATGAAACGAAAGGGAATGGATCTTCCTGTAACGATTGCTGTAATGACAGATTATACTTGCATTCCCTTTTGGGAGGAAACAGACTGCGACCATTATATTCTTCCCCATGAGGCTTTACGAAAATCCTGCATAAAAAAAGGAATTCCAAACGAGAAAATTCAAACATTTGGAATTCCTGTAGCAAAAAACTGTCGATTAAAAATCAGCAAAGAAGAAGCCCGCAAAAAATTAGGCTTAGAATTAAATCAAAAATATTTTCTGGCAGCCGGCGGCAGCATGGGCGCCGGAGATTTTATAGAACTGATTCAAAGATTAGTTTCCCGCACAGATACAGAACAAATCCTTGCCGTTTGCGGAAATAATCGAAAAGCAGAACGAAAATTAAAGAAGAAATTCAAAGACGAATCTCGCGTAATTGTATTAGGCTTCACAAATCAGATGCCTCTTTATTTGAGCGCCTGTGATGTCGTATTTACCAAACCCGGTGGATTAACCTCCACAGAAGCTGCTGTCATCGGCGTTCCAATGGTTCATACCGCTCCCATTCCAGGCTGCGAAACGGTTAATCGTCGCTTCTTTATGCGCGCCGGTATGAGCTGGTCCGCACTCACTTTAAAAGGTCAGGTCAGTAAAGGGATTCGTCTTATGAATGACGTAGAAGCTCAAAAAAAGATGATAGAACGCCAAGCGAAACAGATTCACGGGGATGCTGCAGAACAATTATATGAATTCATCCGACTTCAATGCCGAGCTAAAAAATAATGGTGGCACCTTTTTGCATTCCCAGATTGTCACGAACTTAATCTCTTTTAAACAGTCTCCTTCATTCTGTCAGAGATATTCTTCTATATATAGAAAACCATGTGGCTAATACATGGTTTTTTTAATACAAAAACTCCCCAGAACCAAAGTCCTGAGGAGTCGAAAAATCTTTTTGAAATTGTACGTTCCGAAAACGTATAATTAACGTTTGCGTAACTGAGAACGCTTGATTTTACTGGATTCTTGGAATGTGGTGTTGCAAACACGTTACAAACACAGGGCTTCTCATTACGCCTCACCACACCTCTAAACTATCAAAGAGGGAGATGACTCAAAATAACAAATGTGCATCTTCCTCTTTTTTTCTCGCAATATTATTCAAACTCGACAATTACTAATCAATTTTGTTTAGAGATTATTTGTTGTCGTGTTTGCAGTTCTTTTGATTATTTGATTTATCCATATTATCCTGCCTATACGGACTAATGTTATCATTTTGTTATCGGCATTGATAACACTTGCTCTGTAACTGTGGATAATAGCAATATATTCCGTCTCAAATTATAAGCGGTTTTGCTTAGAAAATCAACAATAAATCCTCTCACTAATTAAAATACTTTTATCTTTCATTATCCCTCTTCTCCTCTACAAACTGTTCTTTGATTTTTAACACTATTTTTTATAATCTTCCAAATGAATCTGTTTTGATTGATTGACAATTACCGAGCTATTCTAGTATATTTAATCCATAAAGCAGATACAAAATCGCAGATGTGCAGGTGAACAGACATGAAAAATATCCATAGCATTGAATTTTATACTGGAAGCAAGGAAGAACTGCTTCCCGGTTTTGAAAAAGATTTTCCCTATATCGCTTCAAGGGCAGAACTTGACAAGTATATCGGACATTATGTACCGTGGCACTGGCACAAGACAGTGGAACTTTTTTATATGGAAAGTGGTAGCATTGAATATGATACGCCGGGAGGAAAACTGTTGTTTCCGGCTGGAAGCGGCGGCATAGTAAATTCCAATGTACTCCATATGACAAAAGCAATATCGCAGAAAGAAAAGAATATACAGCTACTTCATATTTTCGATGTTTCCCTACTTGCCGGGGAACAGGGAAGCAGGATTGAACAAAAATATATTGCGCCTATCATAACAGCCCCACAGATTGAGGTAATTCCGCTTTTTCCAGGCAATGCAGAAGAAGAAAGGATTTTGAAACTGCTTGCCGCTTCATTTCGTTTATCCAGTGATGAATTTGGATATGAAATAAAACTGCGGGAAACCCTAACAGAAATATGGCTCATGCTTTTTGAACTATCCCGTCCTATGCGTGAAAAAAAGGGGGAACATAATAAAAGCAACGATAAAATAAAGCTGATGATGATATATATTCACGAACATTACAGAGAGAAAATCTCTATCCCGGAACTTGCGGCAGCAGCATACCTAAGCGAAAGGGAGTGTTATAGAGTGTTCCATGACTGTCTGCACATGACACCCGTAGAGTATATAAAGGCTTACCGTCTGCAAGCTGCCTGTCAGATGCTAGCAAAGGGGCAGGAAGCAGTTACCGTTATCAGCCATGAGTGCGGTTTGGGGAGTAGCAGTTATTTTGGAAAGGTTTTTCGAGAATACACACATTGTTCACCCACAGAATATCGGAGAAAATGGCAGAATAGTGATAGATAAGGGCAGAAAAGAAATATTTTTTCTATTCCTTTTGCATTATAATGATACCTGTAAAGTAAATCCGTCATTTACAGGAGGTGAGTGCAAAGTGGTAAAACTGAACATTCTGAACATGAAAAATTTTTTAGATACGGTCAATAGCTGTTCCGGCAAAGTAAATATGCTCTGCCCGGATGGTAAAAAACAAAACATCAATGGGGAAGAAAAGATACAGGGCAGTTTGTGGCGGCAATACTCCCAAAACAAAAACTGTTTGCGGCTTGTTTTAGAAGTTCCGAATCCAACGGACTATATGAACATTGTTTCGTACTATGCCGGGGATTGCTGATTTATCTGTAAATATTTCATCATAAAGGGGCTGGACAGTTTATCTTCCAGCCCCGCCCTTTTGAAAGGAGTTAAAAATGGAGTTGAACATTCAGACCGCAGAACTGGCATTAAGGGAAGCGGCAGAATCCAATCCGGGAGCATGGGCAGAACATTCCCGGTATGTAGCCGAAGCCTGTAAAAACATTGCGTCACACTGTAAAGATTTATCTTCTGAACAGGCGTATATTTTCGGGCTGTTACACGATATTGGACGTTATGCCGGAGTGAGTTCGGAAAGGCATCTGATAGACGGCTATCGTTACTGTATGGAGCGTGGGTGGGGAAAAGCCGCACAAATATGTATATCCCACGCATTTATGATACAGGATATTGCCACATCTATCGGAGAGTTTGATGTCAGTGATGAGGATTACCTGTTTATGAAAGAATTTGTTGCAAATGCGGTATATGATGATTATGACCGTCTTGTACAGTTATGTGACGCATTGGCTATGCCTTCGGGGTTCTGTCTTTTGGAAAAGAGATTTGTAGACGTGACAATGCGATACGGCGTTCACCCAGCGACAATAGACAGATGGAAAAAGATTTTAGAGATTAAAGAACGGTTTGAGGATCAGATTGGCTGTTCTATCTATGCCCTGCTTCCGGGCGTTATGGAAAACAGTTTTCGTTAAGGGGGGATATTGTGTATTACGAATCCAGTGATTTTTTGGAAACAGCGGACAGCGATACGTTAAAGCAGATTGCCCGCACAAGGGAATTAACACGGAAATATTATTTTTCTGATTATGGAGATACAGAAAAACGCACTTCCATTCTTCGGGAGCTGTTGGGCGGAATAGGGGAAAATGTGGCAATCGACACGCCTTTTCATTGCGACTATGGAAAAAATATTTTTTTGGGAAATGATGTGATCGTCAATATGAATTGTACCTTTGTGGATAACAAAACTATCCGAATTGGCGACAGGGTATTGATTGCGTCAAATGTGCAGATTTATACATCTTCACACCCTGTCTTACCACAGGAAAGGTTTGTGCCGGATTGGAGGGAACGTCAGACAACATTTTTTAGAACCTATGCACGTCCGATAGAAATAGAAAGTAATGTCTGGATTGGCGGCGGCTGTATTCTTCTGCCCGGAGTCACTATAGGAAAAAACAGCGTGATAGGGGCTGGAAGTGTAGTTACCCGCCCTATCCCGTCTAATTGTGTTGCAGTAGGAAATCCATGCAGGGTGATACGTTATTTTGATACAGACAGGGAAAGGTGGCAGCATGAAGTATAAGCATATCGTTTTTGACATTGACGGCACTCTGATTGATACGGAATATGCTGTATTACATTCTTTACAGGAAACTATAAAGGGATTGTCCGGGAGAGAGATACCATGTTCTGAACTAAGATTTGCGTTAGGGATTACAGGAACAGACGCTTTGAAAAAACTTGCGATAAAAGACACTTCCTATGCGATAGAATTATGGGATAAAAATATGCGTAACTATACAAATAACATTAAAGTATTTGACGGAATCGTTGAATTATTGAAAAATCTTCTAAGTCTGGATTATGAAATGGGGATTGTCACATCAAAGACAAGGGAAGAATTTACACATGATTTTTGTCCGTTTGGTATCAGTCATTATTTCAAAACAATCATATGTGCAGACGATACACAGGAACATAAACCCAATGCCGCACCGATTTTGAAATATGTGGAATTATCAAAAACAGACCATAGGAAAGTACTTTATATCGGAGATAGTAAATATGACAGTAAATGTGCGGAAAATGCGGGAATTGATTTTGCTTTAGCAGTATGGGGCAGTCATAATAAGCACATAAAAGCAGATTATTTTTTAGAAAAACCTGCCAATCTGTTATCTGCTATCACTTCAGAGAAATTTTATTAGCGATGAAAGATCGAACGAAAATGACTCCGAGGTATATTAAAAAAACTTGCTTGATCAATTATGGTGATTTTGATTAAGTAGCCTGTATGTAAAATAAAGCATACAGGCTACTTGTGGTTTACAATTCCAAAGAATCTTCTGCATCTACCCACATTTGCATATTACCATCAAGATATAATCGTGCATATTCAAGTGGCTCATCAATAGCAAGTGTATTTAATGCGCAGTCTGATTCAGGAGTGGTTTTTAAGTTCTTCTCAGCTTCCCAACAGTCAATGCGGAGCATATAACCGGCATTGGTATAAACATCAATGCTGTTTCTGTGTGGATTGTATTCTGCAAATATTGTTCTCATCGTATCTTATCTCCATTTTTTTAATAATCAGTTATAGAGTTAAATATCGAAAACATTTCAATCAGTTCACCATGTTGTTATTGTTATACTGTGTTATGAAATTTTCTTTCCCTTAATTTTTCCCATATTAAGGTTCATGAAAGCTAATGGGAGAATGTAACACAAGGGAAAGAGTAAGGGAAAGTACACTTGCTACAAACTTAGTGTTTTCAAGGGTTTGCGAAGAATTTGATAATCAAATATAATAGTTATTAAATTTCCTAAAATAAGTGGAATATCAACTGGAATTGTTCGAGCTTTTCAAATACTAACGTCCTTAATTCTGTTCAATAATTGATTTATAGTAGTTACCAAAGTCAGCAAGTGAATTAACAATTGGAAGCATTTTTGTTCCGAGTTCCGTTAAGCCGTATTCAACTCTCGGTGGCTGCTCATGGTAATCGTGGCGATATGCCAGCCCATCACTCATCATTTGTCTTAAACTATCTGTCAAAACCTTTTGTGAAATACCATCTATACTTCGTTGTAGCTCATTGAATCTCCATGGACGCTCTTTCAAGTTACGCAAAATCAGCAGTTTCCATTTTCCTCCGATAAGAGATACTGCTGTTGCAACTGGGCATTCCGGTAATTCTTCTTTTGCTCGCATAATTCTCACCTCCGAGTCTATTGTAACACATTCATTTTTGAGTGTACAGTTACAAAAAGGTGCGTACTTGTTTTTGTATGTGTCTCACACTATACTAATACCAAGCAACCAGAAACTACAAATTAACTATGGAGGTATTATTATGGCAAATTACACAAAAACAACTATTGGAAAGGAAAACCGAATTGAGCTACATGAAAAGTTGTCTTTAACAGGTGCAGAAATCAGTTTAAACGAACTACCTGCAGGAGCAAATGTCCCATTTGTTCATTCTCATAAAGAAAATGAAGAAATCTATGGAATTCTTTCAGGTAACGGCAAAGCCATAATTGATGGAGAAGAAATTAGCCTTTCAACTGGAGACTGGCTAAAAATCGCACCTGCTGCAAAGCGTCAGTTTTTTGCATCCGATATTTCTGGAATTACTTATATCTGCATTCAGGTAAAAGAAAATTCTCTGGAACATTTTACAGCAGAGGATGCCGTAATCGGCTAATTAAAAGTATTTATTTACAAAAATGCACAGTTCACGATAAGCTAAGAACTGTGCATTTCTTTTTTGTTCAATATTACGTTTTCTCAATTTTTCAAATTTGAATTTAGCGATTTCTTTTTCCGGTATTCTCTGTCCCACGGATTTCCTCATGATAGAAATAATCTACGATCACCGGATGTCCCTGCGGGACTCTGCCATAAGGCATTTCATTATCCACAAAGGCACAATCATACTTCTTAGCCATTTTCTCAGCTTTTACTTCAAGTGCTTCAAAGTAGCTGCGGTTATGCTTGTTATAGATCTCGTCGTAAAGTGGTACAAGATCAGGATATTTTCCGGCGATATAATCCATAATTGTCTTTTTGAAACCGCCTCGAAGATTGAGATTTTCGAGCCAGAACAGATCGCACTGATCCTTTACCCGCTCAAAGATTGCTTCAAAATCCGTGATACCGGGGAATACCGGGGATACGAAACAGACTGTACGGATACCTGCCTCATATACCTGCTTCATAGCAGCGATACGGTGCTCAATGCTCGAAGCAGAATCCATATCGTTCTTGAAATTTTCATCTAGTGTGTTGATCGACCATGAAACGGTTACACGTCCAAGCTTCTTCATCAGATCAATATCCCGTACCACAAGATCTGACTTTGTGCAGATCAGAATATCTGCGTCACTGCCGATCAGCTGCTCCAGAAGTTTTCTGGTATTCCCGAATTGCTCCTCCTGTGGATTGTAGCCATCTGTCACAGAACCGATGACCACCCGCTGTCCGGCATATTTCTTCGGATTTTTAATTTCCGGCCAATGCTTCACATCAAGGAAAGTGCCCCATTCCTCCTTGTGCCCGGTAAAGCGCTTCATAAAAGAAGCATAGCAATACTTGCAGGCATGTGTACAGCCCACATAGGGATTGACCGAGTAACCGCCTACCGGCAGACTAGACTTAGTCATGATGTTCTTTGTTTCCACCTCACGAATGAGGATTCCATTTATTACTTCTTCCATGATTTCTGTACCTCTAACACTTTATTAAATTCTTCCGGCATTTCCTGAATCATATTTTCATCCCCTATGATAGGGACAAGGTCTTCCTTCATAAACACCGGAATGCCGAGCTTATGTGCCTGGTTCGTCAGAGACCATGCCCATTCCGGCTCCGTATGAATCTTCCTGCTCTGAGCTCCGGTCATGGTGCCCACAACGATCCAATTGATTCCGGAAAGGTCAACTGTGCCGGGATCGTCGAATAACGGCTCAAAGGTAACATGGTAATGTTTTGCTCTAACGTTTTTCCGAAGGGCGTCGATACGCCACAGTTCTGCTTTTCTCGTCACCGTAATGCCAAACCATGCGTTTTCCAGATCGGTATCAAAATCCAGCAAATCAGGTCGCTTGGTAAGGAACAGGAACTGATGCTGTGGATTTTCACGGATCTTTGCAAATACCTCATCTCTCCATTCCGGCTTCCATCCGGAGAGATCGCTCATCCCAGTAAGAAGAAAGTTCTGCGGACGTTTCTTTTCCATCATCTTGAGCTTACCCGGAAAGAATTCAGGGTCAGCGAAGTCATCAATCATATGCCAGCGTTTCACGTTGTTGCGAGCATAGCAATATGCACACCCCACTGTGCAGCCAATGACGATATTCATGTTCTGAATCTGATCTTTGATACAAATACTCATGACTTCTGCCACTCCTCAAGATTCTTTCTGATGCGGTCGAGGCATTCCTCAAACCGGGTAATTTCTTCCTCTGAAAAACCTTTGTAGTAAATACTGCCCATCTCATCAGATACAGAATCGTACTCGCCCTTTAAGGCATGTGCTTTCTCAGTCAGAAACAGGAGTGTTTTCCTTTTGTCCGTTTTAGACTGAACACGGCTTATCAGCCCTTGATTTTCCATTCTTTCCAGCATCGTAGTAAGAGATGTTATCGCTAATCCGCATTTAGTCGAGAGTGACCTGATTGAGATACCATCCTCCTGCCACAGCACATAAAGAATACGTCCCTGGGCTCCATTAAACGCATCAATATTCTTTTCGCTGAGAATCTTCTCGAAAATCCGGTCTCCAAGCTGTTTTATTTTGGTGACAAGAAATCCTCCATTCATTTCCATACAAAAGCTCCTATATAGTAGTTTATTAAAAACATACTATATAGGAGCTTTATTGTCAAGAGTTTATATGTCTTAATAGGTAAATTCCGTTTTTTCAATTCTCCAAACCTGTAATTTATCTCTCTGGTAATTCCATTTCATCATTCATTTTTACAAATCCATACTTTTCATACAATGGTCGCCCCATATCAGTTGCTTCTAATGAAATAGCTGTAATGCCCTTGCTTTTAGTATCTCTAATCAGCATATCTAATGTTTTATAAGCAATTCCCAGTCTTCTATATTCAGGATTAGTATACATATTCATGATATAAGCCTTGTTTCCACTTGGATTGTGGTAAGTCGGCATTACTTGAAAAAAACTAACACCACCAGCCCCTACAAAACGATTTTCATCAAAAAACCAAATATGCAATATGAGATCTGTCACAAAGAGCTTTTTGATAATAATTATAAGATTGTCTTTCAACTTCACTCATATCAGTATCAGCAGAAAGTTTATTAGCTGCTCTTAATACCTCTATTCTTGTTTCTGTCAATATATCTATATCTTCAAGCGTTGCTCTCTTGTATGTTAAATTCATATCGTATTCTCTCCTACAAATTCAAATTTATCTCTTTATCGTAATTATATACATCAACTACCTACATTGTAAAGCCAAAAAGCAAGCCATTTTCAGACTTGCTTTCCACCATATCACTTTCCTTATTGATAAATCATTTCTTTATCCACAATCTCCCTTGCACACGATTGTATATTGTTCATTCTCGCTACCCATTCCATCTGATTTTCTGCCTTTAACTGTTCCGTGATCCCATGTGCCTGTTTCATCTGCTCTACAACCCTTTCAAAGCGTTCCTGTGCCTGTTCTTCTATATCAGCCAAATAATCATTCAGTTTTCCACTTGTAAGTAAATTCAAATATACACTCCTGCGATATTCTTTCAGATAGCGTAAATGTCTTTGTCCCCATACGCCTACAAACCTCTGTTTTTCCTCCGGCAAGGTAAGACAGGGGATAAGATAATCCCCATGTCTGATATAAGTGCCGCCTATTTCTTCAAATATTGTTTTCTTCATAATCGTTTCCACCTTTCTTATCGTTCTCTATCCATAGATTTTTTCTTGACTGACCGTTTCGGCTGCTGTCTGCCTTCCTGCTGATAGCGGTGCAGCTTTTCCAGTACACTCGCTTTTTTCGGCTGTTCTAACGTTTTCTCTTTCTTCTGTTCCGTCTGATTTTTCCATGCCCTTAGTTCTTCGTTGTATTCTATAATCAATTCTTCTGCCTTATTATAAACCTTCTGAAAGGCTTGCACATTGGGATAGCCTTCCCGCTTTACTATCTGTTCCAAACTCTTGTGCAGACGTTTCTCCAAATCCTCTAACAGTTCAATTTTCCCCTCCAAAGATTTTCGCTCTTTGCCTTTAAATAGTCCTCGTAACTGTGACAGTTGCTTTTTCAAAGAAGAAATATCCTGCTGTGTGCGTTTTATCTCCATGGACTGTCTCTGCAATTCATACATGAGCTTCTGCATATCTTTCCATTCCTGCAAATCAATCTTTGGTACAGGTTTAGGCGGTAGTTTAAATTTGAAAATTACTTCCTGCAAAAAGTCCTTCGCACCTCGGATAATCTGACGGAACATATCCGGCAGCCAACCGTGTGTCCTGATAGATTGCAGCGTTTTGTCTGCGATTTTTTCCTGCTTGATCTTCAAAATATCTTCTTCGGGAACGCCCTCGACTAATGCCACATCAACTGTCCGATTCCATTCCTGCCTTGCCGCATTGTCTGCCTTTATCTCCTCTGCTTTCGGATTGTTCTTTCCTATTTTCTTGGTTGCCAGATATACGCCGCCCTGTTGGAATACGGATAGTTTTTCTGATTCCTCTTTTACATATCGGTTGATCGTATCGGTAAACAGTTCCTTGACTTCTTTGGTAAAGGCTTTATTCTTAAACCATTCATCCTTTTTCGTGAAGATATGGCTTTCATAAACTTCCCCTTTGGGGATAATACTGCATCCCGCCCGAAGATTGCCCTGCTCGTCTAAAACCTCTTTCTTTGTGCGTCTATGCTTCCCCTGCTCATCATAAAACATATTTCGGGTAGCAATCTTTACTTCGGGTTGTTCTAACATTTTTCGTTCACTGAATACCAGATGAATATGATAATTCGTCTTTGCCTTGTTGTGATGAAGGGCAGCACTGCACTCCACACCATATCTTTTATGAAAACTCTCCGTAAAAAGCCTTACCACATCATCTGCCCTGTACTGAACAAAACTTTCGGGAAGTGCAATAATAAATTCACGCCCTTCAATACATTTCCCTGCTGAACCACTCGCCTTAAAATCCAACTGATTTTCTCTTGCGAGATTTTTCCAAAACTCCGGTGTTGCCCCTTCTGTCTGATAGGTCGCATAGAGATATTCCTGTCGTTTCGGATTGGAGATATAATCAATCCTTCCTGCCACATTGGACAGCTTGCTTTGTCTGATAAATGAATGTCTGCCTATAAGCATCCTCCTTCCCCAGCTCTCGCCGACTTTATTGTGAGTAGGTGCATAGGCACCTGTGTACGAACCTATCCGCCTGTCGGCGGTTTGCTCCCGGCAGGGCGAAATACACAGAGCATAAAACTTTAGTTTTGTGCAATGGGTGTATTTCGCTCTCAATCGCCGAGGGCTGTTTTTGTATTACATAATCTGATTATTGCTCAGACTTACGATTTCATTTATAGGCGTATCCGCCCTTTTGATTTGCCCATATCTGGGTTGCTTTAACTTCTGCACCACTCCCTTCTGCTAAAAAATATAATAAATTCAAAAATTACACGTATAAGCGTATAAACGTATTTTCCACACTTTTCAGAAACCTGTAATCCCTTGATTTTCCTAAAGATATACGCATATACGCTTCTTTGGAAAATTCTTTTTATCTGTATCTCATCTGCATCAACGATAGTTGTCTATGCGTATCTGCGTATGGATTCCCTGAAATCCTCTGGCATTTTTCCCATTGTCTGAGGGAATATTCGTAGAATAATGAATGTGATATTTCTTTTCATTTTCTTTTAAGTACCCTGAAAAACTTTTTGCACTCATAGGCTTTTCCGTATTGTCCTCACACCAGCGGCAGTATGCTTGGTAAAGATTCTTGGAAGTCGCTGTTGTATTTTCTTCCAGCCGGATATACCCGGATGACTGCATAAAAGCGATAATGTTATTCCCGGATTCCATAGCTTCGTGTAGATTTTTCTTTGCACGTTCGCTGATGGTAAAACGGTATTTATTTTTCAGTAATCGTTTCAATCCCTCCAGACACCAAAGGAAAATATCGTCTGCTTCTCTTTGCAGTTTCTCAATCAGATAGGGATCATCTACTCTGTCCGGCGGCACATCTTTGACCGTAAGGATAATCTGTCTGCGATAAAATCCATAGGAACGGTCATGTAAAGCACTCAGACTTCCGTTTCCAAAGCAAAGAAACCTGACATATAAATTCCCCTGTACGCTCTGCTTTGACTTCCTTTCCAAATCCATCTTATCCTCCAAAGTGACTATGGTTTTAATGTAGTTGGTGTCTTTCAATGCTTCCAGTTTCATATCATCATCCACCATCAAAAGTCGATATTCCAAATCTGCCCTTGCGAAACGGTTATGCTCTACCTTTTGAATATTGCTTACATTCATATTCGTTCCGAGAATTTTTCTCATGACCAGACCAATACGGGATTTTCCCTCCCCACCTTTTCCTAAGATAATCAATAACTTCTGTGCCTTGTTGGATGGGATTAAACAATATCCCATATATTCCTGCAAGGTAGGAATATCATCTTCCTCCAACAGTTCTGAAAGAAATTTCAGCCACCGTTCCGGCTTTGCTTCTTTCATTTCATAATTTACAGGCAATCTGTTCAGGCAAAACTCTTTCTTCTCTGTGAAATCTCCATTCAGAAAATAAGTCCCGTTATTCACATGGATGCGATCCATCTGCACCGGAAGTTCTTCTGAATAGGCTTCCAGTTTTAGAACCTCCAAAAGCTGTTTTACTTTCTTGGAAATCCCTTTCGTAAGAACCGGTTTTACCATTCTGTAAATTTCTTTTTCCACTTCGCTGTCCGGCAACATACCATCATAGCTGAAAAAGATACCGTTGATACATTTCAATGGCATTCTTTGCAGGAAATTTTCACAAAATGCCACCTCATCAATCTGCCCATCCTCAAACCATTCCTGAGAGTACGGCTCGGAGTTCATTTCCCTCTGATCCAATGCTTCTTCCAGTCTGTTCCTTGTTGTTTCGTCTATATTCTTCCATTCGTTCTTCAATTCTTTTCACATCCTTCCCACTATCCAATAAAAATTCAATTCTGTCCTGTAACTCTCCAAACACTAGTAAATCCAGATAGTAATTTATCTTTTCTATCTGCTGACAGGCTTCTATAAATTCTGCTTTCCATTCTTCCTCTGGTGTTTTTGGTGCATATCTTATTTTCCATTCTTCCAGCAAATGAAGATAATCCGATAAAATGCGGATACTTTCCCGTTCCCATTCTTCAAATTTCTTTTCGGTCTGGTACAATGTTCTTTTCGGTTTTTCTTTTTTCTTACTGGCATTCCTTTTCTTTGCGTTATCTGTAAAAATAGGTATCTGAAAATCTTCTGCCAGTTTCTTTGCTGCTTCCAATGGTGCAAGGTGAAAGAAATCCGCCACAAATGTGATCACATCCCCTTTCGCACCACAAGCAAAACAGCAAAAGCCTTTGTCTACTTTCATACTGGGATGCCTATCATCATGAAAGGGGCAACAGACCATCCCGTTTTTATTGACTTTCAACCCATACTGCTCGGCTGCCTGCCTTGCAGTTACGTTTTCTTTTACTACTTGAAAAATATTCAATTCGACTCCTTTAAAATTTTCGTTGTATTCTCTCAGAGCCTTTGATATACTGAATTTGCGAGATAGAGTTATCAAAAGCTCTGAGAAGTTGTCCTTGTGTTACGCAAGGGCTTTTTCTTTTCCCTGCTTTTTTGCCTCTCCATTGAAATATCCAGTTTCCTCCCATACTTTACGATCAGAACAGTAATAACTGAATTCATTGGAATCGCCCATCTTCATTGCCACTCCAAATTTCAAAATTCCCTGCTGTATTCCGATACGAACGTAATGAGCATCTTTTCCGATTGCTTTTGCGATTTCCGTAATTGGCACATTTCTTCCCGTAAATGGCGGCAATTCTACATATAATCTTTTATCCATTTTCCACATCCTCCTTTACAATCTGACTAAGTTCTTGATCTAAAGCTGTAGCAATTTTATATGCCACCTGCGGTGTACAGCTCTTTCCTGATATAATGCAGGAAATCGTCTGCCTTGACACTCCACTTAACTCTGCCAATTTCTTAATTGTTAATCCTCTTTCTCCCATCAAAATCTGCATTCTAAATACGTTTATCTTCATTTTATTTCTCCTTTCTTTTTTAATATGCACTTTTAATGCGTATTTTTATTATATGCACTTATTCTGCACATGTCAATACTATTTTATATAAATATGTACTTGTAATTCGCATTTTTCTATGATATGATAAGCGTGAGGTGAATAATGATGAGTAATGAGAAGTTACATAACAATCAAATCGGACTTAGAATCCGTACTGCTCGAAAAGAAAAAGGTATCAACCAAACAGAGCTTGCAAATTTGTTGGGAAAATCGCTTCGTACAATCCAAAAATATGAAAGCGGAGAAATCGAAGTTTCCATCGCTATGCTCAATGAAATCGCAAAAGTTTTAGACTGCGAATCCACATATCTTATAGGGTATGATGCCGAGAGAAAACCTTTAGAAAATCTTTCTGATATTATGAATTTCTTATTTCAGTTAGATAAGATAAAGGAACTTGGCTTCAATATCGAAGTCAAACGCCCGCCACATTATGATGGATGGGAATGTGCTATTACTTTTAATGGCAAAGATGTTTCTACGGAGTTAAATCAGGATCTCTGTCTATTCTTGGAAGAATTTGAGGATAAAAGAAACGAAGTCAAGGACTATCAGACAAGTCTTGAATCTTATCAGAAGTGGCAGGATAAAACACTTGCATATTACGCAAATGCAAAACTGACTGAAAAAGAAACAGAAGAGATCTCAAACGAAGAACGAATACGAAGATTTCAAAAAATCATGAACGAACGGTACGGTAAAAAAGAGTCCTAATTTTTAAGGAGGATTTTTAGAATATGAAATTACCGAACGGCTACGGAAGTGTAGTAAAACTATCTGGAAAAAGAAGAAAACCTTGGATGGTTCGTAAAACCACAGGCTATCGCATTGATCCAGTCAAAGAAAAGAAAGTAAATGAATATATTATTATTGGATATGCCGCCACAAAAACAGAGGGATTGCAAATGTTGGCTGATTATAATCGGAATCCTTATGATACCAAGGCAGCCAAAATGACTTTTGATGAAGTGTATGAGGAATGGTCTAAGAAAAAATTTCCTACGGTATCCGAAAGCAATATCAAAGGATATAAGGCATCTTACAAAACATGTGGCATTCTTTACAACCGAGTTTTTAAAGATTTAAAACTGGCAGACTTACAACAGGTTATTGACACCTGCGGAAAGAATTTTCCCACATTGAAGAAAATCAAAATCCTGTTCAACCAGTTATATGAATTTGCATTGAAGAATGACATCTGCAACAAAGATTATTCTACTTTTGTTGAAATCGCCCAGTACAAAGACCGCAATCCAAACAAGCATACACGTACAAAATTCACGAAAGAAGAAGTTGCAAAAGTCTGGACAATGAAAGAGGACAAATACTATCAGATCATCCTCATGCTGCTCTATAATGGCACACGTATCTCCGAATTTCTTGATTTGAAGAAAGAAAATGTGCATTTGGAAGAACAGTATTTTGATGTAATTGACAGCAAAACAGAAAACGGAATCCGAAAAGTTCCGATTGCTGATAAGCTCCTGCCTTACTATAAAGACTGGTATAATTCTTGTCCTGATTGCGAATATCTTCTTCATACAGAGGATGGCAAAAGATTTCTTTATCGCAATTACTATGACAGCTATTGGACTCCTCTTGTGGAACAGATTGGAATTGACCGTACACCACATTGTACCCGGCATACGTGTATTTCCATGTTATCGGAAGCTGGTGTTCAGGATACAACAATCAAGAAAATTGTGGGGCACTCCGGTGCTATGACTTTGACAGAAAAAGTTTATACTCACTTAGATATGCAGGTTCTTGTAGACGCAATCAACAAAACCTTAGAAAATGAGGACAGCGTAACTGCCGATACAAAATCTGCATAACAAAAAGGACACTCTCCAGTGTCTATCACCGAAAAGTGTCCTATATTTTTTAGATATTTTTGTTGCAAACGTGTTGCAAATGCGTTGCGAACTGAGTAAATTCCACCGCTTTTCACCACATCTGACAACTCCACAAACCCTTGTAAAACAAGGATTTGAACGTAAATCCGAGTTCCGAAGATTATCTCTTGCTGAACTGAAATTAACGTTTAGAGAACTGTGGAGCTCTACGAGCTGCTTTGAGACCGTATTTCTTACGCTCTTTCATACGTGGGTCACGTGTTAAGAATCCTGCTTTCTTAAGAACTGGTCTGTAATCAGCATCAGCCTCAAGAAGAGCTCTAGAGATACCATGACGGATTGCTCCAGCCTGTCCTGTGTATCCGCCACCCTTAACGTTAACGATTACATCGAATTTTCCTTCTGTCTCTGTAGCAACCAATGGCTGACGTACAACAACCTTTAATGTCTCAAGTCCGAAGTACTCATCAATGCTTCTCTTATTTATTGTGATGTTACCTGTACCTGGTACTAAGTATACTCTTGCGATAGATTTTTTTCTTCTTCCTGTTCCGTAGAATTTTGCTTTAGCCACTGTAATATCCTCCTTTCAACCTTACCTTAAAATTTCAGTTCTACTGGCTTCTGAGCCTGCTGTGCATGCTCTGGTCCAGCGTATACGTGAAGCTTCTTGATCATAGCTCTTCCTAAAGGTCCCTTTGGAAGCATTCCCTTTACAGCAAGTTCAATAACTTTCTCTGGCTTCTTGTCCATCATCTCAGCTAATGTAGTCTCTCTCATTCCTCCTACATAGTCAGAGTGATTGTAGTAGATCTTCTGGTTCATCTTCTTACCAGTTACTTTGATCTTCTCTGCATTTACAACGATTACATAATCACCTGTATCAACATGTGGTGTAAACTCCGGTTTATTCTTTCCTCTTAAAACTTTAGCCACTTCTGATGCAAGACGTCCAAGTGTACATCCTTCTGCATCCACTACATACCATTTTCTTTCAATCTTATCTGGATTAGCCATATAAGTTTTCATTGGTTTCCCTCCTGTGAATCATTAACATTTCATAGTAGATATATTGAAATCAGTAAGACTCCGGGGCTTTGGCTTCCTACCGTTTCTCCTATTGTCATACTGCATTATTATATTATACCGGCCTTTTTGTGTCAACCGTTTTCCGATATTTTGTCAACTATTTTCTCTGATTTTCTCTAATAATTTCTCCAATCCCTGATTCTCTCCACCCGTATAGCCTTCTGGGCGCGTTCTTCTTCGAGTCTCTTCCTATTTTAATTATATAATGCTATAATAAATATCTGTAAATTTGCTTTTTGGGGGATTATATAAATGAAAACAAAAAACGTAGATCTTCTGCATGGTCCTGTGCTTCCGGCACTGACACGACTGGCCATTCCGATTATGACCACCTCTCTGATCCAGATGGCATACAACCTAACTGATATGATCTGGATTGGAAAAATCGGCAGCAATGCGCTCGCCGCAGTCGGCGCCGCCGGAATGTTCATGTGGCTTTCCAATGGACTTGCCGCTTTAAGCCGAATGGGCGGACAGGTAAAGGTCGGACATACGTTGGGCGCCGAGGAATATGACACTGCCGGACGCTATGCAGCCAACGCCCTACAGTTAACTCTGTTCTGTGGACTGCTCTACGGACTCATCTGTATATTATTCGCACGTCCGCTGATTGGTTTTTTCAATCTCCATACACCTTCTGTCATAGCAGATGCCGAAATCTATCTGATGATCACCTGCGGCGGTGTCGTATTCTCTTTTCTGAACCAAACCCTGACCGGTATTCTGACGGCCGCCGGGAACAGTAAAGCTTCCCTCCTTGCCACCTCCACCGGTCTTGTGATCAATATTGTTTTAGATCCGGTATTGATTTTTGGAATCGGACCATTTCCGGTCATGGGGGTTATGGGGGCTGCCATTGCCACCGTATTGGCGCAGGCCATTGTTACCGCTATGTTTTACTATTTTGCCAAAAAGGACACTGTGGTTTTTCCTTATGTAAACCTTTTTTGTCGTCCAGATTTTTCTCTTCTCAAAGCGATGATGAAAATTGGTCTTCCTACCTCTATCCAAAATATGATTTTTACCGGAATCTCTATGATTCTTGCAAGATTCGTATCCGGATATGGAGATGCAGCCATCGCAGTTCAAAAAGTGGGATCTCAAATCGAATCCATCTCCTGGATGACCGCAGATGGATTTGCTGCCGCTGTTAATTCCTTTACAGCTCAAAACTACGGCGCCAACAATCAGAAGCGGATCCACCGGGGGTATTCCTGTGCCATGGGAATCGTCTTTCTGTGGGGAACCTTCTGCACTTTACTTTTGATCCTGCTGCCGGCTCCGATTTTCCGAATCTTCATCTCAGAAGCCAAGATTCTCCCCATGGGAATTGATTACCTGAAGATCCTCGGTGTCTCTCAGCTCTTCATGTGCGCAGAGATTACCACCGCCGGAGCCTTTGCCGGGTACGGACGCACCATGCCTCCTTCTATTATCGGAATTATATTTACCGCCGCCCGTATTCCACTTGCCGCGGCACTTATTCAGACACCGCTTGGGCTAAATGGTATTTGGTGGAGCATTACTCTTTCCAGTATTGTAAAAGGGGTGCTTCTTTGCACCTGGTTCTTCTGTTATCAAAAAAAGAGCCGGAACTGTTAGGATTACTTCCTGCCAGTCCCGGCATCTTCCCTTCGGGGAGTAAATTCATCTTCTTCTATTCTTTTACCGTCCATCCAGATTCTTCCAGGCTGCTGACCGTTGCTTCCAGAGACAATTCTGTCACATCCTCGTTATCCACCGGAAGTAGTCCTGCTTTCACTACTGCCTGCAGTGTATCCTTATCTGTCGGAATGACTACCTTTTCCACATATTCACTATCCGAAGTCTCCACAGAATATTCAATTCCTTCAATTTCTCCGTATGCTTCTTTCGCACTTTCAACTGTTGCATCCAGCATATCAAGCTGTTCCTCCGCATAACCCTCAACATTGATCGTTGATGTCTGCGTCAGTTTTGTAACTTTATCGCCTTTCGCGACTAAGTTCATCTCAATTACAACTCCATTTTGCTCCAATGTACATGTCGTTGTCTCTTCTTTTCCTCCGCCACATGCTGCAAGCCCCACAACCATACAGCCAGCTAATAAAATCCCTGCTGCTTTTTTCATAAAGTAAACCTCCCTTTCATTTCAGGTCTTTTTTATTAAATCAATTATACACTA
Organism: Dorea sp. ICN-14282; assembly: GCF_037890115.1. NCBI lineage: Bacteria > Bacillati > Bacillota > Clostridia > Lachnospirales > Lachnospiraceae > Dorea > Dorea sp. ICN-14282. The sequence continues at coordinate 238,091 of NZ_JBBKBH010000003.1, forward strand.
TCCCTTTAGAATAATAAAGCGAAATTTCTGAAAATATATACAAAAAGTCAGATTATATATTTGTAGAATCCTTACAAAAATGATATGATAATATATAGTTTTTTTGAAAGAAAGGATTTTACCATGTGGGCATATCAAAGTACATTTTATCAAATTTATCCAATCGGATTCTGCAAAGCTCCCGTACACAACGATGGGGTCTGTGTTCCCAGAATCCGGAAACTCTTAGACTGGTCGGAATATCTTCAGGGGCTGGGCATTGACTCCATCCTGCTAAATCCAGTCTTCGATTCCGACAATCACGGATACGATACTCGTGATTTCAAAACCATTGACTGTCGTCTTGGCACCAACGAGGACTTCCGGGATGTCTGCCAGGATCTTCACGCACACGATATCCGCATCGTGCTGGACGGTGTTTTCAACCATGTGGGACGCGGCTTTTGGGCATTTCGGGATGTACAGGAGAAGAAATGGGACTCCCCTTATAAAGACTGGTTTCATTTAAGCTTCGACGGAAACAGCTGTTATAATGACGGTTTTTGGTACGAAGGATGGGAAGGGCATTTTGAACTGGTAAAGTTGAATCTCCAAAATCCTGCAGTTGTAGATTATCTGCTGGAATGTGTCCGGTACTGGATCGAAACCTTCGATATTGACGGGCTGCGCCTCGATGTGGCTTATAGTCTGGATCCCGAATTCATGCGGCGTTTACGAACATTTACCAGCCAGTTAAAGCCAGACTTCGCATTGATCGGAGAGGTTCTCTTCGGCGATTACAATCGAATCGTCAATGAAAAAATGCTCCACTCCTGCACCAATTACGAATGTTACAAAGGCTTATATTCCAGCTTCAACTCTATGAACCTCTTTGAAATCGCCCACTCTCTGCACCGCCAGTTCGGCGCAGATCCGTGGTGCATTTACCGTGGAAAGCATCTGATGACATTCGCAGACAACCATGATGTCACCCGCCTTGCCAGCATTTTGACCAATAAAGCGCACGTTCCGCTTGCCTACGGTCTGCTCTTTGGCATGCCGGGAATTCCCTGCCTTTACTATGGCAGCGAATGGGGCGAGCCAGGCGAGAAAGCGCCGGACAACGATTACGCACTTCGCCCATTCTTCGATGCGCCAAAGCCAAATGAGCTGACCAATTTCCTTCAAACACTGATTCAGATCCGCAAATCCAGCGCCGCCCTTTGCGACGGTTCTTACCGAAATGTGGTAATCCAAAATCACCAGCTTATTTTTGAACGGCGCACAGAGAATGAACAAATCTTTGTAGCAATCAATGCCTCTGATGTTCCTTACACTGCGTATCACGGCGAACTCTCTGGAGCCGCAAAAGATTTGATTACCCAAACAGAAATAACTATGGAAGGGACCTTAGAAATGCCCCCTTATAGTGTTCAATATTTGCAAATGCATTAATTAGGGACAGGGAGAAAATCAATTGGGGACGGAGTTTTTTTCAAAAAACTCCGTCCCCAATTGATTAGTTCTTTTTCAACACTTTCACAATTTCAGCAATATACATTGTATGATAATCCTTGTCTGGATAGCATGTGGTATCACAATCCACATCAATGAAACATTCGGATTTCATTTCTTGTGCATAAAGTTTTTTACATACAAAAATCATATCCGCTTCTTCGACTCCGGTAGTTCCATCCACATAATGTGGATGAAGATCGGATAATTTCCACTTATCCCCCACTTCTCTTCCTGAAAACGATCCGCACAAACTCATCGCTTTCCGATATTCTTCCGGAAGAAATGAAATAGTAAACAAGTCATTGCTGTCCATAAACTCTTTGGTATAGCGCTGTGGGCGAATATAAGCTGTAACTACATTTTTTCTCCACATAATCCCCACACCGCCCCAACTGGCCGTCATGGTATTGCTCTTTTCTTTATCTCCTGCAGTAACCAGCATCCATTCTTTTGAAATTTTCTCAAATGGATTAAACTCTAACTCCTCGATTGCGATTTCTTCAAATCTCACATCGACACCTCCCTGCACTATTTAATAATAATTCTTCTGAAATTCTTTTTCCCTTTTTTCAAAATCAATCCTTCACCATTCATATCTTCTCCGGCGAACTCAGCATAAATATCCGCTACTTTTTCACCATCTACTGCAACACCTCCCTGCTGTACCGCACGACGTGCTTCTGATTTTGACGGAACCAAGCCCGACTTCACCAACATGGTCAAAATGTCTATTTTTCCATCCTGGAGATCTTCCTCTGTAAGCTCTGTCGTTGGCATATCTGCTGCCGCTCCCTGGCTAAACAATGCTCTCGCTGCTTCCTGGGCTTTTGCCGCTTCCTCTTCTCCATGGACTAATTTGGTCAATTCAAATGCAAGGATCTCTTTCGCTGTATTCAGCTGCGCACCTTCCCATGCATCCATCTTATCAATTTCTTCTAATGGCAGGAACGTCAGCATACGAATACATTTCAACACGTCTGCATCTGCTACATTTCTCCAGTACTGATAAAATTCAAATGGAGACGTTTTATTTGGATCCAGCCATACCGCACCGCTCTGTGTCTTGCCCATCTTCTTTCCTTCGGAATTCAGAAGAAGTGTAATGGTCATTGCACTTGCGTCTTCACCAAGCTTACGGCGAATCAGTTCTGTTCCCGCCAGCATATTGCTCCACTGATCATCTCCGCCAAACTGCAGATTACATCCGTATTTTTGATATAACGCATAGAAATCATACGCCTGCATGATCATATAGTTAAATTCCAGGAAACTTAAACCTTTTTCCATTCTCTGTTTATAACATTCCGCTGTCAGCATACGATTAACAGAGAAATGTGCTCCCACTTCACGAAGCAATTCCACATAGTTAAGGTCTAACAGCCAATCAGCATTATTTACCATCAAAGCTTTATCATCCGAAAAATCAATAAATTTGCTCATCTGCTTCTTAAAGCACTCGCAGTTATGACAAATCGTATCCGGCGTCATCATTGAACGCATATCCGTTCTTCCAGATGGATCTCCGATGTATCCAGTTCCTCCTCCAATTAACGCAATTGGTTTATTTCCCGCATCCTGCAAACGCTTCATCAAGCAAAGCGCCATAAAATGTCCTACATGAAGACTGTCTGCTGTCGGGTCAAATCCAATATAAAATGTTGCCTTTCCCGTATTTACCAGCTCACGGATTCTTTCCTCATCCGTCACCTGTGCAATCAAGCCTCTTGCCTGTAATTCTTCATAAATTCCCATAATTCTTTTATCTCCTTCTCCTTTTACTTCCTGTTCTGTTAACATAACTCGCCAGATATTTTTCAGATGCTCCTTATATAAAATAAAAAACGCCCCTATATCTCGCGATATAAGGACGGGGTTAACTTCCGCGGTACCACCTTAATTCACCATGAATTCACATTCATGGTCTCAGCAACTGCCTGTCACAGTCCGGCATCATAACGCTCGCCACACGTCACATCCTACTGATTCCCAACAACTGCTTCTGTTCAAAATGTTCGGTGTGCTGCTCCAAGATGTATTCACATTCAGTTCTTTCATGCGCCTCTCATCAACCGGCAACTTTCTGTATGAGGATTCTGATTGCTACTTCTTCTTTTCTTTGCATTTCTCCATTTGATTGTTATGCTAACGTATTCCATTCACTTTGTCAAGGCTGCTTCAAAATTTTCCCCAATAGCAGCAAGAATTTTCCAAAGCTGCGCCGTAAGTTCCCCTGCCTTCAATAGAAACCAGCAAAGAAGGGGGATCAGTCGCCCCCTTCCCTACTTTTTCTCTTTTTAGTATTCAGATACGTGCACTGCTGACTCTCCAAAATATTCCATAATGATTTCATTGGCCTTTTCTTCACTCATTGCTTCCTGAAGATCTTTTGCCCACTGTGCATCCTTATTTTTTTCACTTACAGCGATCAAGATACCATATTCTTTTCCAATCTCCGGAGGATCAAATGCCAGTGCTGACTCTGGATCAAACCCTGCTTCTTTCATCGCAATTGGATAACATATCCCTGCATCCAAATCATCTAAAATAGTAGGGATCGATTCAGAATCTACTTCCGTTAATTTTAAATTCAGCTTATTTTCCTCTATTTCAAGCTGAGAATACTCCTCAACTCCTTCTTTCAATTTCAATAAACCTTCTGCTTCCAAAAAACGCAGCGCACGGGATCTGTTCGTTGGATCTCTTGGGATTCCAATTTCCATTCCTTCTGTAAGGTCCTTCATATCTTTTACCTTGTTAGAATAAACACCCATACACGGATAATAAATCGCATCCCCGACTGCTACTAAATCCCCTTTATGCTCTTCATTGTAGCTTGTCATATACGCATTATGCTGAATAAAGTTTGCCTCTAAACTTCCCTCTTCAATTGCATTGTTTGAAGCAATTGGGTCTTCGATGACAGATACTTCCAGTTTATATCCTTTTTTCTCAAAGTCCCCTTTAATTGCATTAATCAGTTCTTCCTTCATCGGATCCCCTGCTGCCAACCGGATCGTTTTCTTCTCTTCTCCCTTTGCCTCTTCCTTGTTCTCCTTGCTGTCGGAACCGCATGCGGTCATCCCCATTACGACAGCTGTCACACATAATAGTGCAATCAGTTTCTTCTTCATTATTCTTCTCCTCTTTTAAATATATTTTTACCTCACAACTACTTTAATTTGTTGTAAAGCAAATTTCCAATTGACTGAATTGTCTGTACCAAAACGACCAATATAAACACTGTTCCGTACATAATAAGATCATTAAAACTCTGATAACCATAAATAAGCGCCACGTTTCCCAGTCCTCCGGCACCAAGCGCTCCGGCCATAGAGGAACTTCCCAAAATCGAAATAACTACTAATGTCACGCTGATACACATAGCCGGAATTGCCTCTTTTAACATGATTTTAAATATAATCTGCATATTCGAAGCACCAAATGCCTTCGCCGCCTCAATCATCCCCGGAGTAACAGCTTTCAAATTCCCTTCAAAAACACGGGCAACAAATGGACATGCTACAATCACCAACGGAAATAATGCCGCATTCGTTCCAATTGACGTCCCCATAACCGCTCTGGTAATCGGAATAATCGTTACTGCCAGAATAATGAATGGGAAAGACCGAAGGGTATTCACCAAAACATTCAACAAGCGATACACCCATTTATGCGGCGAGAGTCCATCTTCCGCCGTAACAACAAGGATCACCGCCAGCCCAAAACCAAGGATACATGAAAAGACTGTTCCCCAAAAAGTCATATACAAACTTTCTACTAAAGCCGGCATCATAACCGACTTTATCACAAGTGCCGGATCATTCATGTAACGCCACCTCCCACCTGATATTCAAAGTATCCAAATATGCCGTTACTTTTGCAAGATCTTCCTCTTGTACATTCAGCATAGTGGTACAAATGACCTCATCTCTAAATTTTTCCAACCGTGAATAAATAACAGAAAAACGCACAGAAGTTGCACACGTAATATCCGGAATCAATGAGCGGTTTTCTTCCGTCTCCTTAAATACCATGCGGATATTTACCCCCTCTTCAGGCAGTACCTCTGCCGTCTCTCCCAACAGCCGTTTTAATGACCCCGGCTGATTTAAGAAAATTTCTGATACTTTGCCACAATCCGCCACTTCCCCGTGCTCCATAATCGCTACACGATGACAAATCGAACGGATCACTTCCATTTCATGGGTAACCAATAGAATAGTAATTCCAAGTCTCTCATTAATATCTCTTAACAGCTGCAAAATCGACTGCGTTGTCTGTGGATCCAGAGCCGATGTAGCTTCATCACTCAACAAAACCTGAGGATCCATGGATAATGCACGTGCAATGGCAACCCTTTGACGCTGTCCGCCACTTAAATTTCTTGGTTTTTCATATAACTTATCTTCAATTCCAACAATTTTAACCAATTCTCGTACTTTTTCATCTATTTCTTGCTTGGAATACCCCCAACACTCCATCGGAGCTGCAATATTTTTATAAACATTCTGCCTTTCCAGCAGTGAAAAATGCTGAAAAATCATTCCAATTCCTTTTCGGTACTCCCGAACCTCTCGTGATCTTTTGAAATCAGCAGCCTGTCCATTTAAAGTAATGGTCCCACCATCCCGTTTTTCTAAAAGGTTAATACAACGAAGTAATGTTGATTTCCCTTCTCCACTCTTTCCGATCAAGCCGAAAATCTCCCCTTTTTGAACCTCTAAAGACACATTTTTCAAAACGTGCAATTCTCCAAAACTCTTATCTAAATTCTTAACCTTAATCATATGCACTCCTTCACACCAATGTCTATAACTTATCAGACATATAGTCCCCTGTCCAATCACTATTTTTTATAATCGTTCTCTTTTATTTATAAAATCTATTATTTTCTACGCATCATATTTTTCACTTTTTCCTATAAAAAGAAGACTCAAAAACATTTTTGTTCTTCGCAAAAATTTATTGACAAATTCAACTCTCCGTAGTATGCTTTCGATAAGCAGATAAAAGGGAGTAGCCGAACACCGAACGGTGGATTTAAAATCGTCACCCGATACCAAAAAGTATCCGTATTAAATGAGATGTGCAAGACTTTTATCGTGACAGAGATGTCATGGTAAAAGTCTTTTTTCTTTCCCTTTCATCTTGGTCACAAAAAAAGCCTGACACAACTTCGTGTCCGGCATACACCTTACTTTTGCAATTCATTTTTGGAAAGGAGTTGATTCTATGGGATGCCTCGGCAACCTATTATGGTTTGTATGCGGAGGATGTATCAGCGGATTAAGCTGGGTGCTTACAGGCTGTCTTTGGTGCATTACCATCATTGGCATTCCGGTCGGAAAGCAGTGCTTTAAATTTGCCGCTTTAAGCTTTTTCCCATTTGGCAAAGACATTGCTTACAGCGGTGGCGCCGGATCTTTCCTACTGAATGTGATCTGGCTTTTAGTCTCTGGTTTTTGGCTGGCCGTTGAATCTGCACTAATCGGAACCTTGCTGTGTATTACTATCATTGGAATCCCATTTGGCCTGCAGCATTTCAAGCTGGCCCGTTTGGCATTGATGCCATTTGGTTCCAATGTATACACCACTTTTTAACCCTATCATTTCATCTAAAAAAGGAGAATTTACTATGGAAAAACAACAATATGTATGTCCAAAATGCGGAAACACTCATTATGAAAGCGATCAATTTCAGGCAACCGGCGGAAACTTTGCAAGAGTCTTCGATGTACAAAACAAAAAATTCACGACCATTTCCTGCTCTCGATGCGGATACACCGAATTATATAAATGCGCCACTTCCGAGGGCTGGGATATCCTTGATTTTCTGATGGGCTAACAAATCGGGGACGTGTTCAAATGAAAAAAACTCCGTCCCCAATGAAATTCCCCCTGTCCCTTTTACACATTTCTGTAATAGGGACAGGCTTTTTTCTTGCACTGTTTATTTTCCAAACTGAACTCGCACTTAATTTCCCCAGGCAGTTCCATTATTATCCCCAACTTTTCCCCAACATATTCCACCGCTGTTTTTACAGCAGTAAAAGAATTCCGCTTGCAGCATCTTGGTCCACTGAGTCTTGCAATTTCCGCAAGAGAACGGGAAGTCATCTCATTTGCCATTCCCCAGGAATTCCCAGTAAGCGGTGTTGCTTTCGTAATAATACTTATAAACATGCCTGTACTAACCGCCGCACCACAAGCTCCCCACAATCCACAAGAGCCCCCTGGATAAGTGCTTCCTCTCTTCTTCATTTCCCGCAAAGCCTGCTCTCTGTCAATTTTTCCTCCACAATTGTCATACGCAGCAATAAGAACCGCTCCAACCATAATATGGTGTTCCGGACCATGCATATAGATATAGGGATCCTCCATCAATTCCTGCATAATCTGTATCGGATTTTTCGACTGGCTCTTCAAACAGCCTTCCATAATCACCTCTATCCCCTTTTTAGCATGACACTCATCACAAACATAGTGCCCATCTTCACAACTGGCATAACTTTCCACCGACTTATGACAAATGGAACACTCCATTTCTCTTCCCGTTTCATAATATACAAGTGGTTTTCCACAAATTAAACATGCACCTTCTTGCCTTTTCATTTTCATACTCACATCCCTTTCTATTTTCTTCTAATCTTTTTCGTAAATATCCACATCCATCCACGCATATATCCACCTACTATCCCCATATGTATCCCTATGAAAAATACAGTTATCCACCTTTTTTATTGAATAACTGTATTTTTTCTCTTAAATCATCATTTCCGGGACAGGGGAATTTTAATTCGGGACGGAGTTTTTTTCATTTGAACACGTCCCCAACAAGGTTCCATCCTTCACCACAGCCTTTACCTCCAACTCCTGGTCAAGCAACACCACATTCCCCTTTTTGCCCTTAGCAATTGAGCCATACTGATCATACTCGCCCAGGCTCTTGGCCGGATTTACCGTTGCACACGCCACTGCCGTTTCCAGTGGAATCCCCATTTCTTTTACCGCCACACGCACGCAATCCATCAGATTGGTGGCAGATCCTGCAAGTGCCCCGTTAGATACCAATGTTGCACGATTTCCGACTACATTTACATCGAGGCCACCCAGTGTATACTGTCCGTCCGGCATTCCTGTCGCACGCATACTGTCACTGATTAGAATCATACGGTCTGCACCCATCATTTTGAAAGTTGCACGAACCATAGACGGATGGATGTGAACACCATCGCAGATCAGTTCTACATCTACATGCTCACTGTCGCACACCGCACCTACCACTCCCGGTGCACGATGTGTAAATGCCGGCATGGCATTATATAAGTGCACCGCATGATTGGCTCCGGCGTTAAATGCCTCCATTGCCGCATCATATCCTGCATTCGTATGTGCCAGCGAAATATTCACCTTATCCCTCATCGCACGGATAAATGATACCGCATCTTCATTTCGCTCCGGAGCAATACCCACGTATTTGACTAGACCTTTGGAGGCGTCAAGAAATCTCTGGCACACTTCTTCATTACAGGTAATGATATTTCTTTCATCCTGTGCCCCTTTCTTCTCCACACTGATAAATGGCCCTTCCATATTTACTCCTATAAGATCTGCTTCTTTAGAACTTCCCTCTTTTGCACGTTTTTCTGCCTCTTCTTTGTATTCAGCCGCCGTCTCCAATATGCGTTCCAGTTCCTCCACCGGAAGTGTCATGGTTGCCGGCGCAATTGCCGTCACACCGATAGAGGCTTCATATTTGGCAATTTCTTCGATCGCTTCTTTGGTTCCATCACAAAAATCATATCCCATGCATCCGTGAAAATGAAGATCAATCAAGCCCGGAATGGCATAACAGCCTTCTCCGTCCATGATTTCTTCTCCATCCTGCGGAACTGCTGCCACTCCCGATACCACCTGGCTGTCCCCAAATACGCCGTCTCGGATTACAATCTCTCCGTCTGCAAATTTCTGTTCTTGCGTATACACCTTCACATTTCTAATAATCATTGTTTTTACCTCCCACACTTATTTTCATACCGCGTATTTTTATACTGCATATTCATACTCATTTTTTGTTCATCTGATGCCTACTCAAATATTCCACGGCAACTCGTCTTTGCACCTCGTTTGTGTGCTTCCCTCAAGAAATACCGCACACCTTCCGTCTCACCACTGATACTGATTCTAAATACCAGACACCGCTTGTCCTGAAATACGGCCTGCATCCTCAGCCGGTCACTATCCTGAAGCGAATCACTGTCCACACCGATACGCATAAACCGAAACTCCATCTCACCGGCAACAAGACAAAAGCTTCCTTGCCCCACACACAAACACACACCCTGCCCGATTTAAGTATTTCCAAATCCTTGCACTCTCCCCTTCATCCACTACTCTATAAGTCTTGCCCAGCAAATCTGGAAAGTGAAGCCTCTGATACAAACAATTTCGCCGTCACCGCTTTTGCAGAAAAGTCCGTTTTCTCATGGTTATAAATAAAAAAATCATCAATATTTTTCTATCATTTAAAATTATTATAATTCGATTTAACAATCGATACAACCGACTTTACATAATACTCCACGCGCCTCACCTTTCCTGCATTCTTCTGTCGCCGCTATTTCTTCTGCATATTCCGGAAATGGTAATATGCCCCCAACACTCCCGCATCATTCCTATGCTTTGCAAACGCAAGCTTTGTGTGCTTTGCAATACTCGGAACCAAATATTTCCCAAGTGCAGCTTCTATCCGATCTCTCAGATACTCTTCCTGCGCTATCACTCCGCCACCTTCCGTGTCAGAATACTCGCTGCCCCAAGGGTCTGGAAATCGCTTCCTTCCATATGCATATAGCCCACTTCACAGGCGCTCCCGGAACATCCGTGATACACCTCGCCGCCAATCACCATGCTTCCGCCGATTCCTGTTCCGATAGTCAACATCAATGCACTCTTACTTCCCTTTGACGCGCCGGACATATGCTCTGCAAGCCCTGCGCAATTCACATCATTTTCCACTTCACACGGAACGTGGAAACGCGTTTCCATAACAGCTTTAAACTGAGTTCCAATATAGTTTGGAATCAGCGGCGCCGAATAGAAGATCTCGCCTTTTTCTGTGTCTACCATTCCCGCAGTAGAAATGCAGATTCCAAGAAGCTCCTCACTAAGATCTTCTTTTGCCCGAAGGAAATCTTCTACGATCCCAACCGCCTTTTCCAAAATCGAAGGTCCGCCCTTATAAGCTTCCGTCGCCATCTCATACCGCTCAAGAATGGTACCCTCTTCTGTGAGAATGCCATACTTGATCGCCGTTCCTCCAATATCGATGCTAATATATTTTTTCTCCATTCTTCATTTGCCTCCTCTAAGCATGTCGAGGAATCATCTTGTCTATTCCCCATTATAATATATTGAAATATTTTCCGCAATCGCCTTCCCGCAACGCGAAAAAGCGACACTTCTCATAACCCAAAGAGGCAAGGCGGAACTCCTTCCGTCTTGCCTCACCGCCTGCTATTTCATACGAATCTTAAAGATTGCTTTTTTGATTGTCTCCGGCTCATCCACCGCTACAGCGGTACGATGTCCATCACTTGGATAACAAATCAAGAAATCTCCATCCCGAAGTGTTACCGAACTATTCTTTTCTCCATCCATCGGAAGAAAATCGTCTTTTTCTACGAACTCTTTCAAATCCATATTCTCTATAAAGTTCAGATCAATCTGCTCGGTTCCATGAAGCATCAAATGAAGATCCAAATATTGTCTGTGCGCTTCCCAGAAACGCTCGCTGGCAGTTGTTGTCGTATATTCCACTACATTTACAAACAAACGGTCACCGTCAATCTCGTGACTTCCTTTTTCATAGGATGCAAGATCATGCTCGTTTGCATAGGCAAAACATTCTTTGATCTGTTCTTCCAGAAATGGATATTCTTCAAGGTTTTGAATATTTCCGAAAATCATAATCGGCCTCCTTAATTCTTATATACGGTTGTAAATGGAGCCGGCACGGAAGTATCTCCTTTTACCTTTCTCCAGATCAAGCTTGCCGGAATTCCAACTACAAGTGAAACCAAAATAGAGATCAAAGAGTAAGACCAGATAGACACTGCTCCTGCTGGTGTAAAATATTTAATACCAATCATCACTGCAGATGCTGCAATAAATGCAAGTGTTGCTCCGAATGTATTTGCCACCTTCGTAAATGCTCCAAGGATAAATGTTCCGATCAGAATTCCAAGTACTAATCCCATAAATCCATTGAACCACTCGTATGCTGATTTCACACCACCGTTTGCCAATACTATCGCAACAACGATAGAGAAAATTCCTACGACCAAAGATACATACTGACCGATCTTCGTCTGCTTCTCAAAGCTTAATTCCTTCTTCGACAGACGAGCCTGAATATCCAAAGTCCAGCTTGCCGCCACAGAGTTTAACCCTGTTGACAATGTAGACTGAGACGCCGCATAGATCGCTGCCAAAAGAAGACCTGTAATACCTACCGGAAGCCCAAATGCAATGTAAGATGCGAAGATCTGATCCTGCGCTGCTGCCGGTGGAAGTGTATTCTGCTGATAGAATACATAAAGTCCTGTGCCGATCAAATAGAACACCGTTGCAATGAAGATAGACAGTGCGCCATTTGTAAGCATCATTTTATTTAATTTCTTTCTATCTGTTGTCGTTGTAAATCTCTGTACAATATCCCGACTGGATACGTAAGATCCCATCGTATTGAAACCTGCTCCTACGATCATAATAAATACACTGTCTTTTAAAATATTGATATCGAAGATCGGCTGATCCACAGCAAAGAATTTATGTTCTTCGGTAAATGCTGTAAAGATTGCTCCAAGTCCGCCATCAATGTGTACCAGGAGAAATACCAATGCAAACGTAACTCCAACCAAAAGTACCGATCCCTGAATAAAGTCTGTCCAAAGTACGGATTTTAATCCGCCTGTATAAGAGTAAATAATTGCAATTACCCCCATCACGATAATCAGAACATTTACGCTGATTCCTGTCAGACTTCCAAGTACCATACATCCTATCGCCCTTACTCTGCTCTGTATAACCCACCATCGTAGTTCCGATAAAATCAAATCCAAGTTCATCTGCATGAAGCGCTTCTTCTACGGTTGAGCAATCTGCCATCAGAAGCTGATCCGGATACTTCTCTTTGATCCGATGGAAGAAATCATCCAACGTCACATTTCCCGGACGCAGCGCTCCAGTTGCATCTAGCGCAAGGATTTCCGGTCTTACTTCCATCAATTCCTCGATTTCTTTCATGGTCGGTGTGATATAGACTTTACTGTCTTCATAATCGCGTTTCACAATTCCAATGATCGGCAAATCTACCTGTGCCTGAATTTCCTTAATGTCTTCCCTGGTATTTGCACGAATTTCGACAGCTCCTCCTTCGTTCGCAGCGAGCGCCATTCTTCCCATAATAAAAGAAGAGTGAAGAGGTTCGTTTGAAAGCGCCTGACATGACACAATCAATTTCCCCTGTAGTCCTTCTATTCTCTCGTTCATTCCCCATTCCTCCTTGATCTTTCCGGCATACAGTATCTTCTTTTCGTTTCTATTTTTAATAGTCTTCCCCTTTTTTGAAAGTTCTTTCATATTTTGGGATGTTCCATCTCCGAAAACACCAAAAATACAGTTACTTTTTTGGTAAACCTACACAAGGCACAGTTACTTCTTTCCGGCAAACGCCTTGCCAAGACTAATTTTAAATACGCAATAGAATTCCTCTGTTAAATTACACCAATAAATAAAACTGGATAAATTACCGATATGGTCTGATATTTTTAATAAAATATAATTACAGTCAGGCATTGTACCCTGCGCCTGACCTATGAATAAAATTGACACTTTTGAATATTGTCGAAATGATATAAATAATTTTAACTCTTTTCAATTCTCTTTACTTCTAAGCTTGTTCACTGTCTCTTCTACGATCTTTTGAAAAGCCTCTGTAGATTCCGCCTTTATTGCCAGTTTGAATAAACGCTTTAATTCTTCCTCACTGTTCAGCTTACAAAGCGCTTCCTTTAATTCTCCGGATACTTCACCTTTATCTGCAAGAAATTCTAAGATGTACTCCCTTGCATTTTCCTGACGTCCCTGCGCAAGTCCCTCCTGCCTTTCTTCTTTCAGCAATTCTTCAAACAACATATATCGTTCCCCCATTTCGCGACTTGCCTTAATCTCACGAATCGAATCCTGAAACTGCTTTACCAACTCATCTCCAAAATCCTGTTCACTTTCCACAAGATCAGCCTCCACAAACTTCAAAAACTTAACTAGACTCCGTGGCATCTGTTCTTTATTCTTTCCTCTGGTACTTAGAAAAATTGTCTTATTTCCATCGCGAAGCTTTGCACATGTGTCCTCTTGACACTCCATGTCAATCTGACTGTGATAATATCTGCTTCTTTTTCCAAGATCTGCCTGACGTCTTGTCTGCATCTCCACATTATAATGTGTATGCTTTTCATCCTTGGCATAAATATCGAGCCATACACCTTTATACTCCGGATGATAAATCATACTTCTCTCTTTACTAACCACAACCTTCTCAATCGGGAAGCCGAGAACCATCTCCAGAAAAGCAATACAGTTCTCCTCAATACTCATAACTGCGCCAAACATAAAATTATCTTTGATCGTTAAGTCCTGTAACCTCTTTTGTCTGCTCATTTTCCTCCATTTCTACAGAGGAATTCTATAAGAAAATTGTATCATGAATTTTACCAAAAAACTATGAGCAGCTAGAAATTAAGTAATATTTAATAAATACATCAAATTCAGAAAAACTTTTATATAAAAAGGATGTGCCGAAACACATCCTTTTAAACCTAACTTTTCTTTTTTCTTCGATTATAAAATATCAATAACAAGGATCCGATAACCAGCACGCCAGCCAGCGCCTGAGACACCGGAAATCCCCATCCCGGAATCAAAAGCTGATCTGTGCGAAGCCCTTCAATCCAGAAACGTCCTGCCCCGTATCCAAACAAATACAACAGAAAAACTTCTCCATCAAATTTCTTATATTTCCGATATACGAGCATCACAACCAATACCATCAGGCACCACAAGGATTCGTATAGAAATGTCGGATGTACCTGAATATAAGATACTCCATCCACCGTCTCCATATGCTTGCGCATCAGTTCCGTCACATCTGATGAACGCACTGCATCTAAAGGAAGCCTCATTGCCAAAAGGCCATCTGTATATTCTCCAAATGCTTCTCTGTTAAAGAAATTTCCCCACCTTCCGATCATCTGCCCGGCAACCAGTCCAAGTCCGGCAGTATCCATAATAAGAGGCGCCGACATCTTTCGTTTTTTTGCAAAAATACATACTGTAATAATCGCTGCAATTACGCCACCGTAAATTGCAAGTCCTCCCTGTCGGATATTAAAAATACTAAGAAGGTCATCTTTATACATATTCCAGGAAAAGATCACATAATATAGCCTCGCTCCAATAATCGAAAAGATAACCGCATAAATGGTTAAATCATAATAATCTTCCGCCTTCTGCTTTGTCCGCTTCGCTTCTGCTGCCGCAATAAAAATTCCTGCCAGAATTCCTAATCCGATCAACATTCCATAATACGCGATATCAAATCCAAATACTGTAATATGATCTCCTACTGATTCTAAGTGTATTCCAATATTGGGAAAATCAATTGTTCTGTGCATACTCAAGTCTCCATTCTATACATTAAATCGGAACAACATAATATCCCCGTCTTTTACTACATACTCTTTTCCTTCCAGGCGAATCAGCCCCCTCTCTTTCGCTGCATTATGGCTTCCGCACGCAATCAAATCATCGTAGGATACCACTTCTGCACGGATAAATCCACGTTCAAAATCAGAATGGATCTTTCCTGCCGCCTGTGGAGCCTTCGTACCTTCCGTAATCGTCCATGCACGTACCTCCGGCTCACCTGCCGTCAAGTAACTGATCAATCCCAGCAGACGATAGCTTGCTCTGATCAGTTTTTCCAGGCCGGATTCCTGAAGCCCTAGATCCTCCAGGAACATTTTTTTCTCATCATCATCAAGCTCTGCAATCTCCTGCTCAATCTGCGCGCATACGACGAATACTTCACTTTCTTCCTTGGCCGCATACTCACGAACTGCCTGCACTCCTTCATTTTCCGCACCGTCGTCTGCCAGATCATCTTCCGCTACATTTGCCGCATAGATCACCGGCTTATAAGTAAGAAGATTATAACCTGCCAGCCACTCTTCCTCTTCCTCATCTTCGGCACCGTCAAAGGTCTTTGCCAAACGGTTGTCTTCCAGATGAGCTTTGATCTTTTCTAAAAGCTTTAACTCCTTCGCCGCCGTCTTATCGTTTCTTGCCACTTTGGTCGTTTTTGCAATTCTTCTCTCCAGAATCTCCAGATCAGAGAAGATCAACTCCAAATTGATCGTCTCAATGTCACGCAGAGGATTAATATTTCCATCTACATGAACAATATTGCTGTCCTCAAAGCATCTTACTACATGGACAATGGCATCCACTTCTCTGATATTGGCAAGGAACTGGTTTCCAAGTCCCTCTCCCTTAGAAGCTCCTTTTACCAATCCTGCAATATCAACAAATTCAATAGCTGCCGGAATAATTTTCTTAGTATGATACATCTCTCCAAGTACGTTTAATCTCTCATCCGGTACTGTTACCACACCCACATTCGGGTCGATGGTACAAAATGGGTAGTTTGCAGATTCTGCACCTGCCTTTGTCAGAGAATTAAACAATGTACTTTTTCCAACATTGGGAAGTCCAACGATACCTAGTTTCATTTTTATCTTTACCTGTCCGAAAACCCTTGATTTATACGGGTTTTTGCCTTTCTTTATAGTTCTCCTACGTCGTTTTTTATATACTTACTACGTAGACATTTCAAAGTTTAATGCAAGTATAAAGTATAGCACATGGACTATGCTTTTTCAATCTTATCAAGCAAATATTTAGGCTCGCTTTTGTTGACTCCCTTACCTGGGTGACAACTGAATAATGAAATTTTGGAATGATTCCCCCCAATCAAAAATGTCAATTTGACAGTTCCAATTCATTGATAGTAAAAGACCTCTTCACTTTTCTAAGAGGTCTTTTTACGCATATATCTTCTTTTCATTAAGTGTCCATGCATAATATATTAAATGCGAGTAAATTTCTTCTTACACATTTATAATTTTTAGTATGCAACAAAGTTTTCTTCCTAAACAAAAAGAGAAACATACAGAAATACGTTTCTCTTTCTACTCTACCATTATTATCTTTTATATGTTATTCTAATTTCCCACATACTCAAATTCACGCAAGTTGATATTAGCCTTTTTCTGAACCGTTTCAACTGAACGCTCTAAATTTTTCTGGGTCTGTTCTGAGTATGTTTTCAACTGTTCCTTATAAATGTCTTTTCCAAGAAAAATAGAAGATGCAATATCGCCAAAATCAGGCTGAACCGGTTGAATGATACTATAAACCAATTCAATATTTCCATTTTTTTCTATTGGATTTTCAATCAAAATGCTCTGTTCATTGACATAACGATAATAATCTTTCATAGTATCATTTAAAATATCATTCTCTCCTAGATCCTTTCGAATTGAAATAAACCCACCTCTCGCCATTAACTCATGCTGGTATTCATAGGAGTAAAGATATCTCAAATATTCCGCAGCCACATCCGGATGCTTACTACTTGAAGAAATCCCCATCCATCCTCTGGTAAACGGACGAACCACTTGCCCTTTCTCCTCCCCTGCGGGAACCGGGACCTTCATCACTCCAAATTCCAAATCCGGATTTTCTTTTTCCCAAATTGGAATACACCAGGAACCCTGAACAATAAATGCAGCTTTCTCTTCTCCGAATAATTTTCTTGCCTCCGGCGCCGTTAAAGATGCCGTATCCGGATGGAAACACCCTTCCTTATAAAGTGAAGAATATAGATTGAACGCTTCTAGCACCGGCTGGCTTGCAAATGGCACTTCTTCATTTTCCAGGAACAATTGTCCCGCTGGTCCAAGTCTGGCTCCCGCTGTTTCAGCAAACGCCCGAAGTTCAATATCCATTCTGTTCTTCTGCGCTCCACTGGCAACCATTCCGTAATACTTACCAGCGCCGCTTTTGGTTACCTTCCTGCAGATATCCTGGAACTCATCCCACTCCATCTGCTCTGGTATCTCTGATACGCCAACTCCCCTCAAAAGCTTTTTATTATAGAACACAAGACAGCTGGATATCTCAACTGCTTCCGGAAGCAGATACACATGACCATCTTTTACCGTCACATTTTCTCCCAACATTTCCGGCTGAAACTGATCAAAAAAATCCTGTTCTAAATATAGATCCATTGGGAGAAACCACCCTTCATTTACAGCAGTCGAAAAGGTTGTCGTTGATGGAAGCGGAAATAAATCCGGCGCCTCTCCCGATCGAATTCCCGACAACATCGTCTCATTAAACTGCGCCTGCGTAAGCGTCGTGTAATTCACCGTTACGTTTGGATGATCCTCCATAAATTTTTCATTCAACTTCTCTCTTTGTTTTTTGGTACTGTCACTCCAGTCCACAATATTAAGTACAACCTTTTCTGTATCCGGAGTCTGTATTTTTTCCAGATTTTTGCCTGAAGATGCCCCTTCCGTCCCCGATGGTACTACTTTGACTCCAACACACCCGGTAAGAGCAAATGATCCGGCAAAAACCAATGCCAATAATCTTTTTTTCATCATTCTACTCCTTTACAGCTCCTGAGATGCCCTGGATAAAAGATCTCTGGAACATCACAAACAACACAAGCATCGGAAGAATCGTAATGCATGCTCCCGCCGCAATATTTCCCCATTCTACTACATTTTCTCCCTGAAAAGAATAAAGCCCTACCGACAACGTTCGAATCTCCGGCTTATTCACAGATAGAATCAACGGATACAAAAAGGAGTTCCATGTCCAAATTGACTGCGTAATAACCACCGTTCCAATCATCGGGGTAGCTAATGGAAACATAATTTTAAAGAACACCTCAAACTCATTTGCCCCATCCAAGAGCGCCGACTCCCTAAGAGCTCCCGGAATCGAGAAGAAGAAACGGGAAAACAGTAAAATAAAGATCACATGCCCTCCTCCTACTTCCGCCAATATCATTCCAATCAAAGAAGTGTCACAGTTTAACATTCTCAAAATCTGATAAACAGGAATGGTAAAGAAAATAGTTGGAATCCCCATGGAAATCATCATAACCGCTGATATTAACTTCTTTCCCTTAAAATCAAAATATCCCATGATATAACCGGACAGCGCTGTTACCATCAATACAATAAGTACAGACACTACCGTTATTATTACTGTATTTATAAAGTATCTGGAAAACTCAGCCTCCTGCCATGCAGTTATAAAATTGTGAAAGGTCAAAGGATTATCCGACAACAACTCCACAAATGAATTGGTATTCTTACTGCTAAACGCAATCAAAAGCATGATCAGAAATGGCGCTGTCCATATCATAACACCCAAAAATAATACAATCTTTTTTATCATCTCATTCTGCCCGCTTTCCGCTTCATCAAAAGCTTCATCAACAAACTGCCCGCAATCAGGAACACCAGACACATCACAGCAGCCGCACTCGCATAGCTTAATCTCGGTGCTCCAAAGGAACTAGAAAAGGCCGTTCGATAAATATATGTTGAAATCATATCCGTCGAAAAATATGGCCCTCCTGCAGTCAAAGTCTGTATAATATCAAACACTTTCATTGCATTCAAAAACGCAATAGACCCGACAGTAAAAATCATCGGCTTCATTGCCGGAATTAATACATAACGCACAAAAGCACCTTCCGATGCTCCATCCACCTTTGATGCCTCAATTACTGTCTGCGGTATCATCTGAAACCCAGCCATCCAATATATAAATAAAGTTCCCGTTTCTTTCCATACAGACACTAATAGAATCATAAGGAATGCCCATTTAGGTTCTGTAAGCCACTCTATTTTTGTCCCTGCCAAGCTGCTAAATATGGTATTTACAAATCCGTCATAGCTAAAAATGCTCTTCATAATTATGCCAATCGTAGCAGAAGTAGCTACAATTGGCATAATGAATATCAAACGCATTATTTTGCGATGTTTAAAGGTATTATATTCTACCAGATATGCAAGGAAAAACGAGATTGCCACCTGCAAAACAGTTCCTATCACTGCAAACAACAGACTGTTTCGGACTGCATTCCAGAACAATCCATCCGTCAAAACCTCTCTGTAATTTGAAAAGCCTATAAAATTTGCAGTTTTCGTAATCCCATTCCAATTCAAAAGAGAATAGAAAATATTCAAAATGATTGGATACAACTGGAACACCACATACAGGAGCAGCATCGGCAGCATAAATGTCACAATGATCTTTTTACGGCCTTTATCGTTCATTTTTCCATGTCTCCCCGTTTCAAATTACATTTACTGTTACAATTTAAATCCTGCGTAATTTTTGGCAACCTCAATCACACGATACACATCGAGATTTGGCTGAAATGCCATTTCATTTCTGCGGATAAAGTCAAGAACCACTCTCCAAGCACGCTGTGCCTCTACATTCTTTCCTTCGCTGATCAGCCGCAATGCTGTTGCCATTTTTTCCACATACTCTCTATGATATCCAAGGTTCTTCCACTCCGGCTTCTGGTTTCCACTTGTCTTCACAGTATTTTCCTCTATCAAAGAAAGCTTTTCGCGGCTTAAATTCACGCACACGCCATATCGATCAGACAGCACCGGATTCAATCTTTCTCCAATTGCATTGAAGTAATCACAAGATGAATACTGAGATAACGCCTCCAGATATTCAACAACTTCTTTCCATGCTTCACCGTACATAGCGCTGAAGTACTCTTCCTTCAAATCTTCATAGCTTAAAGTATTGTTCCATAACATATGTCCCATGACATAGTTCGGCAGATTATGAGGGAATCCTGCGCGAAGCTCCTGACAGCTGATATATCCATTTAAGCCAAGATTTTTCAGGAACTTTACATCTCGATAGATTACATGACTGATCTTCATATATCCAAGGTCCCCATAATGAGCACGTCCCAATGGATAATCATATACAAAGCTGTCTCCCTGGAATCTTTCTTTCCACTGGAACAAGTAAGAAAGATTTTCTTCTAATGAGTTCGGCAATACAATTTTATTTCTTACATATGGTTTTGCTTCCGGAATTGCATCGTAATCCACGTCTGCATAACTCATTTCAAACGTTCTCGTGATTGGTGCGAACATCATGGTGAATCGTTCTGGATTTTTCAGTGTTTCTTTCTTTGGAGCAAATAACAGCTCATGGTAAAGAAGGAAACAGATCTTGGTATTCAGCCCTTCTTTTGTCAAGGCTTCATCCAACTGATTTAAAATTCTGATATACTGATCAGACGGAAGATCCTTCTGACATTCTTCACATTCACAGATATTGTTTCTCGCATCAGAAAGCCATACATGAAGATAATCCACATCACGTCTTGCCTTTGCATAATCAACAATCAATTCTACCATTCTGTTCCCAACCTCTGGGTTTGCAAAATCCAGACTGGTCAGAATCGGTGCAGTGTCAAAAAGCTCACGCTTTCCATTCAGCTCTGCTACCAATGGCTTTTTCTCTTCCGGAAGTGTCAGTCCCGACTCCCATCCATATTTAGAGGAGTATCCCAGAACTTCTCCTGTCCATCCATGACCAACTCTGTGATGAACGATTCCTCTAAGCTTCATCTCCTCATCAATGCGGTCGCTCATCTCCTGTGCAATCTCTGCGTTGAATAGTTCTTTCTCTGCATATGGGTTAAATTCATGCTCATACCATCTCTTAAAGAAAGAGTATGGATTTTCAAACTGAATAAAGAAGCTGTTCATTCCAATCTTCGGAAGCCAGTCAATAAAGTTTTTCAAATTATCATAAGAGTCTGCACCCTCGATACATACGCCTCTGTGTTTGAAACTTGCAGTCTCTTCGATATGGATTTCTTTCTCAAAGAAATCCACTTCCGTAAGAGACGGGCAAACCTCATGCTCTTTTCCAGGTCTTACATATCTTACTCCAAATTCATAGAAAAATCTATACAATGCAATCAAAATTCCAACTTTGCTGTTTGAGGTAATGATACCTTTTCCCTGTTTCAGTTCAATATGAATCTGATCTAAATCAGCGTCATTTTTCTCAATGGCAAGCTTAAGATCTGCCGCTTCCCATTCACATTCTTCTACTTGAACATCAAATACTTTTTCAAAATAGTATTTTGCTTCTTCTTTTATAAAATCTATATCTTCTAACTTATATCCAATTCTCAGAATCATTTTACTTATCTGCTCCTTCTTTTTTCACAGACTCTTTTTCCAAGTTTCTCTTATCTGCCGCCTTGAAGAACGGGAAGTAGATCATAAAGGACACAGCTACCAGAACAATCTGAAGAACCGCTCCTCTCCAGCTTCCTGTTGCAAGGAATCCACCAATGATCGGCGGTGTCGTCCAAGGAAGTGTTACTCCTGTTGTATAAGGAACCAGATTTGTCATCATTGCTAAATAAGTAATAACTGCATTTACAACCGGTGTCAGTACAAATGGGATCAGCATAATTGGGTTCAATACCGTCGGGAACGTAAAGAGGATTGCTGTATTGATATTGAACAACGCCGGAATTCCAGATACTTTTCCAAGTGTTTTGTAAGCCTTACTCTTACTGAAGAACATCAAGCATAATGCCAATCCGATTGTGGCTCCGCCTCCACCGATATATACGAAAAGATCCATAAATGGAGCAGTTACGATATTCGGAAGTGCTTCTCCCGCCATCTGTGCAATACGGTTTGCATCTGCATACTGAATCCAAAGTGGGTTCATAACGGCTCCTACTACCTGCCCACCATTTACACCACAGAACCACAGCAGTGAGTTCAAGAATACTGCCACAAAAGTTCCAGGCAATGTACCTGCGATCAATCCCAAAGGTTTTCCAATTACAACTGCAAGAATCGCATTCAAGCTTCCAAGACCTGTAATTTCAATTACTTTGAGTACCATTCCGAAAAATGCAAGAATGGTAATACCAGGAATCAATGCTGAGAAAGATTTACTTACCACCTCCGGTACTCCTGCCGGCATTTTAATCGTAATATTTTTCTGGATAAACCAACGGTAAATCTCTGCTGAAATCATAGCTACAACAATTGCAGCAAAGATACCTTTTCCACCTAACATTCCATATGGAATGCCTGCCGCACCATCTTCTGCTACAATAGATGGAGTTGTGAGCAGAAATGCTCCAAGTGAAAGTACACCTGCTGACGGTCCATCTGTATCATAAGACTCTGCCAGACGATAGGCAATACCGAAAGCTGTAATCAGCGCCATCAATCCGAAAGAGTTGTTTGCCATTGTATTCAAAAGAACATCTAATCCCCAATGTGATTTTAACCACTCTGTCCATGCAGCGATCGGGAAGTCCTTAATCAGAACGAAGAACGATCCTAAAAGTACTAACGGCATTGCCATCATAATACCTTCTCTTAACGCTTTTAAATGTCTTTGTTTACCAATCTTTTCCCCCATGGGAGCCAATTTCTGCTCCAAAAAACCAAAGATCTTTTTCATGTTGTCCTCCTGTTTTCATTCGTTTGTTTTTTATTTATTTTTTATAAATATATAATACCTTTTAACCACTGTTTTGTAAAGATTTAATTTATTTTTTGTAAATAATCAACATTTTCATAATTTCGTTTTCGTACATTATGACGAAATAAAAAATCGCATGGAAAAATATGTCTTTCCATGCTACACTAATAGTATACTCACGGTTTTTTCTGAAAACCTGAAAGGACTTATTTATTTATGTATAAAAAACAATCAGATATTTATAAAAATCACGTTGCTTCTGTACTTGAGTTTATCTACCGAGCAGGACAGACCTCAAGAATCGAAATCGCCAATAACACAGGTCTTACACCGGCTCTCATAACTTCTATCACTGCAGATTTAATGAAAAAAGAGGAAATCATGGAAACCGGAGACGAAATCAGCGGCAATTCCGGTTCTGGACGCAAACGCAAGCTTCTCACTTTGAATGCCTCTTCCGGATATCTCCTTGGAATTGAAATCAATATGAGAGGAATCTTTATCGCTCTGACGGATTTGGTTGGAACCGTAATTCAATGTGCCTCCAAACCGCTTTCTTCCTATAATGTAGACAATATCAACGAAGAGCTGGTATCTCAGATTAATATTTGTATAAAAAAAATAAAAGTCGAAAAAATATATGGCGCCGGAATTGCCATCCCTGGACACTTTGATTATTTTAAAAAAACAATTATATCAAACAATCCACTGTGGAACTCCTTTAATCTAGAAGAGATATCCAGCCACTTTCCATTTGCATTTACCGTAAATAACAATGTAGAATGTATGTCGCTTGGCGAGTATCTATTTAACGCCTCCAATTCACCCGATAAATTCTTGTTCTATCACATCGGACACGGATTATTCTGTTCCTTTTTTAATTCTTCACAATTGGGAATTAAGGAAAATTCTTATATCGGAGAAATCGGCCATACCGTTGTTGATATTAATGGCCCTGTCTGCGAATGCGGAAAGAAAGGCTGCCTTCAAACCTATATTTCAGAATCTTGGTTGATTAAAACCGGGCAGCTTTTGTTTAACAGCTCTCCCAATAATATTTTAAGAAGTCTTGTTGCTTCTGAGAATGACATAACCATTGAAACTATCATCAAGGCATATGAATTAGGTGATTCTTATTTCACCACTAAGATTGATCAGGGCCTAAAGCTTTTGAGCACTTCAATTGCCAACACTCTTATCCTTCAGGACAGTGATAAAATCTATCTAAACAGTAAGCTCTTTTGCTATCTGTCATTTAAAAACCAGATTATTTCACAAATACAAGAGCAGCTTAATTTCATTCCAACGAAAAGAAATATCGATATCGAGATTACAGAATTTGATAATTTCAGAGGTGCAAAGGGCGCTGCTGCCTTGGCTGCATTTACATTTTTTATTAATAATCCTAATTTTGAATATCACACATAAAAGATACGGCAGGAATCATCCTGCCGTATCTTTTATCAGTCCTAATCTCATCTATTTATCACGAGTCTCCATCAGAATTACCACACCATCCAGAAATCGAATCACCGCTTCCTCTCCTTCGATCTGGTTGCTGACACACAAACTGTCATAAGGTGTCAACGTGTGCTCGCGAAGCGGATACTTCGCCCCTTCAATGTTAAAGCCGAACACTTCTTGCCCCAGCGGAAATACCGAAAAGTAAGGGCCATAGGCTTCTGTCTTCAAAAGTCTGGTCTCTCCGCCTCCAATTAAGCGGATTCGATTCTGACAATCCAGAATCTGCGCGTCAATCCCGGCCTTAAACGGAATATACAGCGACTGAATATTCGCCCACAAATGATCCACCCGTCCGCCGGTAGCGCCTAGAATCAGAATGCTTTCGCAACCAAGAGTCATGGCAAGCCGAATCGCAATCTCTGTATCAGAGGCATCCTTCACCGGGTTATATTCCCGAATCGGTACATCCGTCTCTTCCCGATAATAGTCCCGGATCTCGCTGCTTGCACTGTCAAAATCTCCGACAATGTAGCTTGGCATGATCTGATGATGATACAGAAATTCCACACCTTTATCCACTCCGATGATAAAGCTGTTTTCATCCTCACCAAGAATTTCACAGGTTAATGCTTCGTCTAACTCTCCTCCGCTTACAATTACAATCCTCTTACTCATAGCTTTTTAATATCTCCATAAACCTTCTGGTATTGTCTCCCGGATCCCCCTTAAATACAGCCGATCCGGCTACAATTACATTCGCACCCGCTTCCAGCACTTCACGCACGTTCGTCTGATAGATTCCTCCATCAACCTGAATATCCACATCCAACTCTCGTTTTGTAATCATCTGTCGGATTTGACGAATCTTCTCCAAGCTTTCCGGAATAAACTTCTGACCGCCAAATCCCGGATGAACACTCATCACCAATACCATATCCAACTCGCCAAGGTAAGGCTCCACTGCTTCTGCCGGTGTATCCGGACAGATCGAAAGTCCCACTTTCATGTTACATTCTTTGATCTTCTCAATCGTTGCCGAAACATCCTCACATGCTTCCAGGTGAACCGTCACCAGATCCGCGCCCGCTTCTTTAAATGCTTCGATATACCGAATCGGCTCCTGAACCATCAGATGCACATCCATCACTTGTTCCGTCGCACCATGAATGGATGCCAACACCGGCATTCCAAAAGAAATACTTGGTACGAACATCCCGTCCATCACATCAAAATGGAGGTACTCTGCTCCATTTTCCGCAGTCTGACACATCTCTTCTCCCAGTTTTTTAAAATCCGCCGCCAGAATTGACGGAGACAGTATATACTTCATATCAGTACCTCCTCTTATTTTTCAGTTCTTCATACATTTCTATATAATTTTCATACCGAATCCTGTGAATTTCTCCGGTCTCCACCGCCTCTTTTACCGTGCAGCCCGGTTCATGCACATGATCGCAGCCATGAAACTTACAAGTGCCTTCATACTTTGCAAATTCCGGAAAATAGTATTTCAGTTCCTCTTTTTCAAACTCATTCACATATAAGGAACTAAATCCAGGCGTATCCATAATATAAGCATCTGATCCCACCGGAAATAATTCCGAATGGCGAGTCGTATGTTTCCCTCGTTCAATCTTACGGCTGATGCTTCCGGTCTCCATGTTGGCTTCCGGTTGAATCAAATTGATAATCGATGATTTACCCACACCGGAAGGTCCTGCAATAGCCGTCGTCTTTCCCTTTAATAATTCCTTGATCTGTTCAATATTCTTCTCTTCTCTTGCGCTGGAAAAAATCAGCGGATATCCGGTTCCCGCATAAATTTCACGAAGCGCCTTGATTTTTTCCTCATCTGCCGCATCCTCTTTGTTAAAGCAAAGAACTACCGGAATCTCTTTACATTCCATCATCACCAGAAATCTGTCTAACAGATTAAAATGAGGATCTGGTTTTGCAGCCGCAAATACCACCAGCGCCTGATCAATATTCGCCACAGCCGGACGAATCAGTTCATTCTTACGTGTCAGAATCTCTGTGATATTTCCCTTCTTCTGATCCTCGTCCAACACCTCCAGCTCTACGTTATCACCCACTAGAGGTTTCATTTTTTCCTTGCGGAATACCCCTTTTGCCTTACATTCATAAACACCGGATTCTACTACGTGAACGTAGTAGAATCCGGCAATTCCTTTTACTATCTTTCCCTGCATACCCTTTTCTTTCATTTCTTTGCGTGATCTGATTATCCCTAAGGCCTAATCGCTTTCTCCGGTTTCTCCGTCACCGCCCGGTCCCTGTGGTTTCGATCCAAGACTGACTACATAACTAACCGTACTTCCCTTATCCAGCTTTCCAGATGCCGGACTCTGAGAAATAATGACTCCCTTTGCGTAGCTATCGCTATACTCGGATCCAGAACGATTCACATACATTCCATTTGCAGAAGCCCAGCTTGTCAATTCACTTTCGTAATGACCTACAAAACTTACTACCTCCACGCGTTCATCCGGCTTTGGACCGTTGCTGACAACAATACTTACGCTGGTACCGGAAGCCACTTTTTCCCCTCCGGCGATAGTCTGAGAAATCACTTGTCCCTTCGGAACGCTCTCATCAAACTCATACGTCACCGTACCCACTGTAAGGCCGGCTGCCTTGATCGCATTCTGCGCATCCGCATCTGCCTGCCCTACGACATTCGGAACTGTCTTCTTCTGAGCGCCCTTGCTGACTTTCATCACAATCTCGGTTTCTTCTGTTGCTTTTGAGTTTGCCGCCGGTGTCGTTCCGATTACGTCTCCTTCCGCAACAGAATCACTGTATTCAAATGTAGATGAAATCTTTTTAAATCCGGCTTCCTCTAATTTACTCTGCGCCTCGTCCTCACTCATATTGCTGACATCTGGAACGACAATCTCATTTCCTACCAGCCCTGAGCTTACCACAACCAAAATCGTCGTATTCTTTGCTACTTTCTTGCCGGCTTTGGTCTTCTGCTCAGATACGGTTCCCTCTTCGTACTTCTTAGAGTCTTTGCGCTCTGCCACCTTGAATCCAAGTCCCTTTTTATTTAACGCCTTCTTCGCCTGTTCTTCCGTCATACCGACGACGTTCGGGACCTTGACTTTACCTTCTGTTTCCTCTTCTTTGGTAATTCCGCCAAATCCCTTGAACACACCGGCAGCTTTTCCGACAGCGAAAACCAGGATAAACACAATGATTACTGCAACCACGATCTTCATAATCTTCATGATTTTCTGCATCTTCGGATTGACGTCATCTGCGCCCTTTTTCTTCTTCCGGCCTTCGTCGTACTCATCATACTCGTCGTAATCTTCCTCCGAGTCATATTCGTCGTAATCTTCCTCGTCGTAGTCGGCATCTCCATATTCATCATACTCGTCTTCCTCACCGTAGGAACCACGAATATCATCCAGCTCTTCGTCTGTGATAATGACAGTATCTGCATTTCCAAGAGGAGGAATCACGACAAAGTCGCCCTCCGGATCCACCAGGGAACGCTTCAGATCCTGAATCAGTTCTGTTGTGCTCTTATAACGCCGCTCTGCATTCTTCTGGGTACACTTTAAGATAATCTGTTCCAGACTATATGGAATATCCGGCACAATCTCGGACGGCGGAGTAATCTCTTCCTGCAAATGCTTCATTGCTACCGACACTGTAGAATCTCCATCAAACGGAACTTGCCCTGTAACCATCTCGAACAACGTAATACCAATGGAATAGATATCACTCTTCTGATCACTGAATCCGCCTCTTGCCTGCTCCGGTGACGTATAATGAACGGATCCCATCGCATTGGAGCTGATCGTATTGGATGTCACTGCTTTTGCAATTCCAAAATCCGTCACTTTTACTTTCCCGTCTCGGGAAATAATAATGTTCTGCGGTTTAATATCCCTATGGATAATTTCTGCCGCATGGGCTGCCCCGATTCCAGAGCACACCTGAATCGCAATACTGATCACTTCTCGATGGGAAAGCCTTCCCTTCTTATCAATATATTCTTTTAACGTAATCCCCTCTACCAACTCCATAACCATATAGTAGAGGCCCCGATCCTCACCAACATCGTAGACATTTACAATATTAGGATGCAGAAGCCCGGCCGCAGCCTGTGCCTCTGATCGGAATTTTCTTACAAAATTTTCATCCTCGCGATACTCTTTCTTTAAAACTTTGATTGCCACGTAACGATTGAGCATATGGTCTTTGCCTTTATAGACATCCGCCATTCCTCCCGCGCCAATCTTGCTGAGCACTTCATATCGTTTCCCAAGAAATATTCCATCTTTTACCATACACTCACCTCATCCGCAAGTGGCTCTGCCATAACAACCCCTATGTTATCTCTCCCGCCATTGCTGTTTGCTTTTTCTATCAACATCTGCACTGCCTCAACAATATCTCGTGCTCCCTTAACAATGTCAAACATATCTTCATCTTCCACCATATTGCTGAGTCCGTCTGTACACATCAAAATGATATCTCCCTTTTTCAGACGGTATTCGTAAATATCTGCCTCCACATCCTCTTTCACACCGATTGCTCGGGTGATGATGTTCTTATCCGGATGATTTTTAGCTTCCTCGGCTTTAATACCGCCAAGGCGCACCATCTCCTCTACCAAAGAGTGATCTTTGGAAAGCTGACGGATCTTATCATTAATAAGGTAGAGTCTGCTGTCTCCCACATTGGCAAAATACAGCGTATTGCCAACAACAGTTGCTGCTACCAGCGTCGTTCCCATTCCCTCTAGCTTCACATCGGTAGATGCAGCTTCGATTAATTTATGGTTCGCAATGCCGACTACGGTGCGAAGAATCTCTTCCGGCTTATCAAGCGGCGTCTGCGCAAGTTCATCCCGCAGCACACCCACTGTATATTTAGACGCAAAATCCCCCGCCTTGTGTCCACCCATTCCATCGGCAACCACAAGCAGGTTCGGAAATGGTCCCACCGGCTTATCTGTCACGTATACATAGTCCTGATTGACTTCACGTTTTCTTCCCACATCAGTCATTGCATATATTTTCATCTGGCTCTCCTTCATTTGCGGCAGCATGGCGTCTGCGCAGCTGACCGCAGGCTCCGTCAATATCAGAGCCTCTTTCCCTTCTTATAGTAACATTAATTCCGTTTTTTTCAAGTTTATTTTTGAATTCCACCGCATTTTTGCGGTTCGGTCTGCGGTAATCCCGTTCTTTGATCGGATTAACCGGGATCAGATTCAAATGACAGTTCCGATGTTTTAAAATTTCCGTCAGCCCTTTCACATCATCCGGCTGATCGTTCACCCCTTCCACCAGACTGTATTCAAAAGTGATTCGCCTTCTCGTCTTTTCAAAATACAGATCACAGGCATCCAGTACTTCTCCAAGATCGTACTTATTTGCCACCGGCATCAGTGCTTTTCGCTTTTCCTGACTGGATCCGTGCAGGGAAAGCGCCAGCGTAATCTGCAGTCCCTCTTCTGCCAGCCTCTTCATATTCGGCACAATGCCACAGGTAGAGGCCGTAATATTGCGCTGACTGATATGAAGCCCGTGTTCATCACTCAACATATGTATGAACTTCACAAAATTATCATAATTATCAAGAGGTTCTCCCGTCCCCATAATCACTACATTGGATACCCGTTCTCCGGTCATTTTCTGAATATGATAAATCTGACGCAGCATCTCGGAAGGCTTTAAATTCCTCTCCAATCCACCGATCGTCGAAGCACAAAATCTACACCCCATCCGACAGCCGACTTGTGAAGAAATGCACACCGACTTCCCATACTCATACTTCATCAGTACACTTTCAATCATATTGCCATCTGCCAGTTCAAACAAGAACTTCTCCGTCGGATCCACCTTAGAGATCTGATGATCCACCATCCTAACTCGGGCGATCTCATACTCTGCATCCAGCTTCTCCCGCAGTCCTTTGGACAGGTTTGTCATGTCTTCAAACCGATCTGCCAGCTTCACATGCAGCCATTCATAAATCTGCTTTGCCCGAAACGCCTTCTCGCCGGCCAATTTCATCTCCATCTGTAATTCTTCATAACTATAGGAACATATATCTTTTTTACTCATGATTCTCCTTCTGAAATACGGCGATGTAGAAGCCATCCCCGCCGTCACGCCCCGGCATCATCTGCCGCTGGGATACCAGATGGTACTCTTTAAAGTTTTCTGCAAACCATCCGGCGTTCTCTTCGTTTTCTCCACGGTTTATGGTACAAGTGCTGTACAGCAGCCTTCCCCCTGGCTTCACATAGTCTTTTACCACCTGCAGAATGCTACGCTGCAGGTTCTGTAACTCCGTCAAATCTTCCTTGGTAACCCGATATTTTAAATCCGGCTTTCTGCCCAGTACGCCAAGACCGGAACAAGGAAGATCCGCAATCAAAATATCCGCTTTTTCTATCGATGCTTCCGTCTTCAAAAGCGCATCTTGACAGACTACGCTGATATTGGAAAGCCCACTTCGCTCTACATTTTCCCATATTTTCTGCGTTTTATATTCCGTCAAATCTCTCGCTTCTACGTGTCCGCTCCCTTTTAGCAATTCGGCCATATGAATTGCCTTCCCTCCGGGCGCCGCACACACGTCAATCACATAATCTCCCGGCTGTGGATCTGCAAGCTTTGCTACCTGCATGGAACTTTGATCCTGCACCTGATAAAGTCCCTCTCTAAAACTCGGAAGCCCTGCCAGATAATCATACCCCGACAGATATAATGCCTCTGGCATCCCCGGAACCTCTGAAACCGTCACCCCTTCTTCTTTCAACAGCTTCAGAATGTCTTCCTTCTCCATCCGGTTTAGATTCAACCGCACCGTTGTCGGCGCCGCCTGAAGAAATGCAGTTCCCATCTGCTCCACAGCTTCTTCTCCATATTCCTTCAGCCAGTGACCCACCAGCCACTTCGGAAGCGAATAGATTACCGACAGGTAACTCTCCTTATCCTCTCTATCCGGCATAACAATCTCCTGCTTCTTCCGGCTGATTGTCCGAAGCACCCCGTTCACAAATCCTTTCAATCCGGAAAATCCCCGCTTCACCGCCAGCTTTACCGCTTCATTGCAGATAGCGGAATCCGGCACACTGTCCATATATCGCATCTGATACACGGCGCTTCTTAAAATACAGCGAATCACCGGCTTCATCTTCTGCACTTTTACCTTGGAAAACTGATTGATAATATAGTCAAGTTCTATCATGCGTTCAAGCGTGCCATTTACCACTCTCGTGATAAACGCACGCTCTTTTTTATCTAGATATTGATGTGTATCAAGAATATTTTTCAGAACAATATGGCTGTATTCGCCATCTCTCGTAATCATGAGCAGCGCCTCCAGCACAAGGTCACGCCCGCTTACCGATGCTGCCATCTTCTCTCCTCCATGTGTATCCTTTTCTCTCTTCCCTTATCTTTTCTTATCTTCTGACACTCTTTTTAATCTCTTCTATCGTTGGTCAAAAGAAGAATTCTAAGCAGCTGCAAAATTGCAGAAGCTGCTCCTGCGACATACGTCAAGGCCGCTGCCGTCAGAACCTTCCGCGTATCCTGAAGTTCTTCCGGATAAAGAAGTCCGCTGCTTCCCAGTACTCTCACTGCACGGTTGGATGCATTAAACTCAACCGGAAGCGTTACAAGCTGGAACAATACTGCCAGGGAAAACGCTAAAATCCCAAGATTCAAAATCAAACTGGACGTGTTGCCTGTCAGAAACAGTCCTACCAGAATCAAAGGCCATGCAATGGCGCTTCCGAAGTTGGCAACCGGAACCAGCGCTCCCCGAAACCGAAGCGGCGCATAAGCTGTTGCATGCTGCATAGCGTGTCCGCATTCATGCGCTGCCACTCCAAGCGCTGCCACAGAAGTCGAATTATAAGTTGCATCCGACAGACGCAGCACCTTTGATGTTGGATCATAGTGATCCGTCAGCCTTCCCGATACATGTTCAATCCGCACATCGTAGATTCCTACCCGGTGCAGAATAACCTCCGCCGCCTCCCGGCCTGTCATTCCGGAATGATTACGAATTCTGGAATACTTGCTGAAAGTCGCATTCATTTTGGCGGATGCCACCAGACAGATGATCACACCGATCAAAACCAGTATATATGTGGGATCAAAGTACATTGGATAATACATAATGATTTACACCTCCTGCGTATATAATAAGCATTATATATGAAAATCATCGGAAATAACTGCTTTTCATACAAATTTAACAATTATTCATAATTTACTCAGATATGCCTACTTCTTCTGTGTCAGCACGGTTCCCTCTTTGATCTCATACCCTCTTAAAAAGGCTCCTGCATCCATCCGTTTTTTTCCTGGAATCTGCAGAGAAAGCACCTTTAAAAATCCTTTTCCGGTCTGTACACAGAATCCGCCTTTCTCCACCTTAACGATCGTTCCCGGCGCTTCGTTCGAATCTTCTTCCACCACATCTGCGTCCCAAATCTTCATCACCTTACCATCCCAATCGGTGTAAGCGCTTGGCCATGGATTCAAGCCTCGAATCAACCGTTCAATTGCTTTCGCCTCCTGATTCCAGTCAATGTCCCCTAGCTTTTTATCAAGCATAGAAGCGTACGGTGTCGGACTCTCCCCTTGCTTTTCCCACACAGCCGTTTGATTTTCCAGCGCCCGTAAGGTCTCCACACACAGGTCTGCGCCAGCTTTTGCCAGCTTGTCATGGAGACTTCCGCCAGTCTCTTTTTTATCCAGCGTAAGTTCCGTCTTCAAAAGCATATCACCGGTGTCCAGCCCTTCATCCATCTGCATCGTAGTAACGCCAGACACTTCTTCTCCATTGATCACCGCCCACTGAATCGGCGCAGCTCCCCGATACTTCGGAAGCAAAGATGCATGAACATTGATACAGCCATAAGGTGTCATTTCCAGAATTTGCTTTGGCAAAATCTGACCAAAAGCAATCACCACCATCACATCTGCCGAATACTTCTCAAGCTCCGCAATCGCCTGCGGATCTCTGATCTTCTTTGGCTGGAATACCGGAATCCCATGTTCCAGTGCCGTTTCTTTCACTGGCGGATACTGCATCTTGCCGCCTCTTCCCTTGGGTTTATCCGGCTGCGTTACAGCCAGGACTACCTCATGCCCAGCCTCAATTAACGCCTCCAAAGTGCCCACTGAGAAGTCTGGTGTTCCCATAAATATGACTTTCATCTAATCTTCCTCCCCGTAATTTACTTCGTGAAGCTCTCCTTCTACCAGATCTACATACAGCTTTCCAGACAAATGGTCGATCTCATGGCAAAATGCTCTGGCTAAGAGTCCTTCCCCTTCGTATTCAACCTCTTCCATATCTTCATCGTATGCTCTGACCTTTACATAGTTCGGTCTTGTCACCAAGCCGGATTTCCCCGGTACGCTTAAGCAGCCTTCCTCTCCGGTCTGCTCCCCCGCCTTCTCAATAATCTCTGGATTGATCAGCACAATCGGGCCTTCCCCTATATCGATCACCACAATTCGTTTCAGGATTCCTACCTGTGGCGCCGCCAGTCCGACTCCCATTGCCTCGTACATGGTGTCCAGCATATCGTTAATCAAAATCTTCGTACGAAGACTCACCTTCGTTACTTCCTTACACTCTTTTTCCAACACTTCATCGCCGTATTCTCTAATTGTTCTTATTGCCATTTTCTTCTCCTTCTCTTCTTACATTTGATCCATCACTCTTCACAATATTTGCTGTTACTTTATCTTTAAAAAATATTCATCGGATCCAAATCAAATTGGATTCGAATGGACTGAAACCCCCGGTTGATCTCAATATATTTTTCCATCTTATTTTTGGCGTCAATCAGTGGATCTATCGTCTCGCATTTCAGATACAACACCTTCCGATATACATCGTTTACCTTTCCTACATACGGACTTGCCGGTCCAATCACCTGCAGCTTCTGTTCCCGGTCAATCCGAAGCGTATACTCCTTCAGATATTTTGCAGCAAGCGCAAGGTGCTCTTCTTCCGCTCCCATCATCAGCACCGCCATAAGATGCTCCGCCGGAGGATATCCCATCAGTTCCCGGTAATTCATTTCTTCTTGATAGAACCCTTCATAATCCTGTGCCGCCGCTTTTTCAATACTATAATGTTCCGGGCTGTAGGTCTGAATCACAACCTCGCCTTCCCGTTTGCCTCTTCCTGCCCGTCCTGCTGCCTGAGTCAAAAGCTGAAAAGTACGTTCCGCCGAGCGATAATCATCCGAATACAAAGATAGATCTGCCGCCAAAATCCCCACCAGTGTTACATTCGGGAAATCATGTCCTTTCACGATCATCTGGGTTCCAATCAAAATATCTGCTCCGCCATTTTCAAAGGTTTCCAGAATCTTCTCGTGCCCGTCCTTATTTTTGGTCGTATCCATATCCATACGAAGCACCCTGGCTTGTGGAAACTGTCGCTTTACTAGTTCCTCGATCTGCTGCGTTCCCGCCCGAAATCCCCCGATAAAATGGGATCCGCAGGAAGGACAGTTCTGTATCATAGGCTCCTCATATCCGCAGTAATGGCAGACCAGTCTGCCTCCCCGGTGGGAAGATAAGGACACGTCACAATGCGGACACTTCACGACGTACCCGCAGGAGCGGCAGGAAATGAACCCCGCATACCCTCTCCGGTTCAAAAACAGAATCACCTGCTCTTTCCTATTAAGCCTATCTTCCATCAATTCCCGAAGATGATCACTTAAAATTGAGCGGTTTCCTCTTTTTAATTCCTCTCGCATATCTGCTACATAAACAGAAGGAAGTTTTGCCGTCCCGGTGCGCTGCGTCAGCTTCAAAAGCTGGCATTCTCCCCGCTCACACGCCGAAAACGCTTCCAATGACGGGGTGGCCGAGCCCAGCACCAGGCTTGCCCCCTCATTTCGCGCCCTTTCCCAGGCGGTCTCTCTAGCGTGAAATCTCGGTACCTGCTCGCTTTTATAGGTCGTCTCATGCTCTTCATCAATCACAATCAGTCCCAAATTAGAAAACGGTGTAAACAAGGCTGACCTTGGTCCAATCATCACATCCACTTCCCCTGCTTTCACTCGCTCCATCTGGTCATACCGCTCACCCTGAGACATCCTGGAATTCAAAATGGATACCCGGTCTCCAAATCGGCTGTAGAAGCGCATCACCGTCTGATAGGTCAGTGCAATCTCCGGGATCAGCACAATCGCCTGCTTTCCCTGCGCAAGCACTCTTGCAATCATCTCCATATATACTTCCGTCTTTCCACTTCCTGTCACGCCATAGAGCAAATAAGTAGTCTGAATTCCCTGCCGATACTCCTGCCAGAACCGCTCCACCGCATCCGTCTGCTCCTTCGTAAATACCACCGGAACTACCTGCTTTTTTTCCTGTCGGATCGGATTCCGGAAAATCTGTTCCGACACCATCGCTACCACATTCTGCTCTTCCAGCGCCCGAACCACCGACCGACTGATATTCAGATTTTTGATCAAAGTCTCATAGTCCTGTTCATGCTGATCCAAAAGAGCAGCCAGAAGCCTTGCTCTCGCCTTTTGATTCTTATGCAGATAGACCTCAAGAAGCGCTTTGCCCTCTTCTTCTTTTAACAGCAGACGTACGCGCCGCTTCTTTAGCTTGCGTTCTTCTCTCTTAATGGGAAGCACTGTCTTTAACGCCTGAATCATGGTTCCGCCGTAACGCTCCTTCATCCACGCCGCCAACGCCACAAGCTTTGCTTCAATCTGCATGCTTCCTTCCGCCACTCTAAGTACCGGTTTAATCTTCGCTTCATCGTAATCCGTCTGATCCGAAAACGCCGTTACATACCCTTTGGTCTCCTTATTTCCTCTTCCAAAGGGCACCACGACTTCCGTTCCAACCTTAAGCATCCCCTCTAAATGAGAGGGGATGCGGTATTGAAATACTTTATCCAATTTTTCATGTGTAATATCGATGATAATATCAGCGTACATGTAACTCCTCTAATACTTCTTTGATCAGAACGCGGTCGTCCATATCGTACTTCACGCCACGGATCTCCTGATAAGTCTCATGTCCCTTGCCTGCCAGTACGATAATATCTCCTTCTTTTCCGTGCTCAATAGCATAGCGAATTGCTTCCTTACGGTCGCAGATATCCACATATTTTCCATCTGTCTTTTTGATTCCCGTAATAATATCATTGATAATATCCTGAGGCTCTTCAAACCTTGGATTATCAGACGTAATGATGGTAAAATCAGACAGATTTCCAGCCACCTCTCCCATCTCAAATCGTCTTGTTCTGGAGCGGTTTCCTCCACATCCAAAAATGGTTACAATCCGCTTTGGATGATAATCTCTCAGTGTGCACAGAAGACTTTCCAAACTCATGGCATTGTGTGCATAATCAATCATAAATGCAAAATCATCGGACACCTTCACCATCTCGATTCTGCCCTTTACCTTCGCCACCTTTAACGCCTTCTTGATATTTTCTTCCGGGACGTCAAAATGCCGGCACACGGCAATTGCCGTCAGCGAATTATAAACGCTGAATTCTCCTGGAATGTCAATCTCCACATCAAAGTCCATCAGGCCGCTGACATGGTAGTTCACACCAAGGTAGCCCGGCCTGGACACATGCTGTACATTCGTTGCCCGAAGATCCGCTTTTTCAGAGAACCCAAAGGTCTCCACCTTACAGGTCGCATTCTGGAATACATCTTCATACCACTGATCATCTACGTTTGCGATGCCAAGACGGCACTGGGTAAACAGAATCCCTTTACATCTTTTGTAGTCCTCGAAATCCTTGTGCTCATTCGGACCAATGTGGTCTTCTCCAAGATTCGTAAAAATACCAATCTCAAATTCAATTCCTGCCGTACGGTGCAGCATCAGTCCCTGAGAAGACACTTCCATCACAACGCTGTCGCAGCCTTCTTTCACCATCTCTGCAAAATACTGATGGATGGTAAAGGATTCCGGTGTCGTATTATTTGCCGGAATAGATTTATCACCAATCAATGCCTCAATGGTACCAATCAGTCCCACCTTATGGCCGACTCCTTCCAAAATAGATTTCACCATATAGGTTGTGGTTGTCTTTCCCTTGGTTCCTGTAATTCCAATCACTTTCAGTTTCTCTGCCGGATATCCAAAATAAGCGGCTGACATCAGAGCCAGCGCATATCTGGTATCATCTACATGGATGACCGTCACTCCTTCCGGCGCCTCTACCGGGCGTTCCACGATCACGGCTGCCGCTCCTTTTGCCGTCACATCTTCCACATAGGAATGTCCATCTGAAACTGCTCCGCTGATACAGACAAAGACGCATCCCGGGCCCGCTTTTCTGGAATCGTTCACCAACTCCGTCACTTCTATATCCGCGCTCCCCTGCGCCACTTCATATTCCAAACGCTCCAGCATTTGTGTCAATTTCATATTGATTGCCTCCTGCTTCTATTTCTTGCTTCTTCTGTTTTCTCAAATCATATGCAACAATCTGTCACGGATGTGACAGCAAGCCGTTTATCGGCTTGGATTGCATGTAATGCAATCATTATACCACATGCGCAGAATCACGAAAAGGGGGAAATCCCCCCTCTTCTCTTGCCCACTTTTTTCTATTACTCTACCTTTTCCTTAAATCCTTCGCCTACTACTTCATTCGATTCCATAATAATCGTAAACGCCTGCGGATCAATCTGATGTGCAAGCTTCTTAATCATATACATCTGCTTATTATTGCAGGCACACATCACCACGTCTTTACGCTTCTTGGAATAACTGCCTGTTCCGTGAAGAATCGTAGATCCCCGCCCAGAATACTCGTCGATCCGTTCTGCCATCTCATCACCATGCTCCGTCACGATAAGTGTCATTTTTCCCTCATCAATTCCGTACATAATCCGGTCCATCACATAAGTCATCAGATAGGTCACAATAATTCCGTAAATCAGTCCGTCTACATCCTTGAACACCAGCGCGCTTCCCAAAATAATGGTTACCACATCCAGCACAAAGGTAATAAGCCCCAGTGTAATATGAGGCTTTACTTTCTTGATCGCAACACTGATAAAATCCTGGCCTCCAGTAGACGAGCCTCGCATAAAGATCATGGCATATCCCACACCGCACAGTACGCTCATACAGATTGCCGCCAACAGCCTGCTACCGTTATACACAGGGAGAAGCGGTACTACATAATCCATCAGAACCGAAGAAATCACCATACTTTTCACTGACTTCAAAAAGAATTCTTTTCCTAAAAATTTGTAACAGAAAATCGCCACCGGTACATTGAGAAGGATCGTCCCTGCACCTACAGGAAGTCCCATTAAGTGATACATAATAATAGCAATTCCCGAAAATCCAGCCACCGGGAAATTTGCATTCAATGCAAAATTATAAACTCCAATCGCAATCAGAAATCCTGCCACAATATCAACCAGCACGTCCACCCAAAATTCTTTCCAGTTCCTTTGTCTCATATGCGTTCTTCCCCTTTTATACGCCTTTTTTCACAATGTCATCCCCGTATTTCTTCCGCACTTTTTCAAGCGCTTCCTGAATCTTCTTTTTCTTTTCCATCTTTTTGATATCTTCCTGAAAATCCAGGTCAAACAAGCTAATCTGTTCCGGCGCATCTTCCTCCACCAGCTTAGATGTCCGAACTCCCAGAAGCCTTACGGGACGTCCGTCCCACAACTCTTTAAACAATGTCTCTGCCGCCTCACAAAGAATCTCTTTCTGAGAAGCTGCCCGTGAAAGCTGCTTCTGATGGGACACATTTTCAAAATTATAATACCGAATCTCTACACTTACCATTCCAGCCTTCTGGCCTGCCTGTTTCAGCCGCTTTGATACGCTTCCACAAAGCTTATCAAGCACCAGTTCCGCTTCTGCCTGCGTGGTAAGATCCTTCGGAAGCGTTGTAGAATTCCCAACTCCTTTCGCCTCCGCCGGGTCCGTCTGAACCACATCACTTCCAATTCCATTGGCGGACTCCCACAGCTTTCTTCCGTGACTTTTCAGATGTAGCTCCAAAATCGCCGGATCCATCTGCGCCAGATCCCCGATGGTGTTAATCTCCAGTTTTTTTAGCTTCTCTACGCTTGCGTGCCCCGCCATATAGAGTTCCCCAACCGGGAGTGGCCACATTTTCACTTGAATTTCTTCCGGATACAGTGTATGCACCTTGTCCGGCTTCTCAAAATCTGACGCCATCTTCGCCAACAGCTTATTGCTGGAAATTCCTACA
Source organism: Dorea sp. ICN-14282 (assembly GCF_037890115.1). Taxonomy (NCBI): domain Bacteria; kingdom Bacillati; phylum Bacillota; class Clostridia; order Lachnospirales; family Lachnospiraceae; genus Dorea; species Dorea sp. ICN-14282. The sequence continues at coordinate 278,033 of NZ_JBBKBH010000003.1, forward strand.
TTCACAGTGAACCCAAACTTCTCCTTCACCTGGTTTTTTATCTCCAGCGCGCCGTCCACCGGTGAATGCCACCGATCCGCAATTTCGGTAAAATCCAGATAACATTCATCTACACTAACCTGTTCAATCCGTTCTGTATAGGTACGAAGAAAGGACATAAGTCTCTGACTGTATTCCCGGTACATCTTATGATTGGGCGGCTCCATTACAAGAGTCGGGCACTTACGAAAGGCATTCACCACCGGCTCCCCGGTATGAATGCCATATTTTTTCGCTTCCACAGATTTCGCAAGCACTACGCCGTGGCGTGATTTCTGATCCCCTCCGATAATCGAGGGGATCAAACGCAAATCCTGCTTCGCGCCATGTTTTAATTGTTCAACCGCCGTCCAGCTAAGGTACGCGGAATTTACATCGATATGAAATATTACTGACACAATGACTGGCTCCCTGCCGTTAATTTTCCATCTACCACGTCTATAACGATCATATCCTGCGCCCCTACATTTCCCTGCAACATCAATTTTGCAGCAAGCGTCTCCACATGCTTCTGCAGATACCGCTTCAGCGGCCTTGCTCCATACATCGGATCATAGCCTCCATCCACAATATAATTCTTTGCCGCTTCTGTAAGTGCAATCGATATTTCCTTCTCTTTTAGACGTTTGTTTACATCTGCTACCAACAAATCAATAATGTCATAAATATTGTCTTTCGTCAATGGACGGAACATAATTGTCTCATCCAGACGATTCAAAAATTCCGGTCGGAAATGCGCCCTCAGATCGTTCATCACCGCCTCCTGGCTTTCTGCACTGATATTGCCCTGCTCGTCAATGCCTTCCAAAAGATAAGCAGAACCAATATTGGACGTCATAATCAGAATGGTGTTCTTAAAGTCCACCGTTCTTCCCTGAGAGTCCGTAATCCGTCCGTCATCCAGCACTTGCAGAAGAACATTGAACACATCTGGATGCGCCTTCTCGATCTCATCAAACAGTACCACTGAGTATGGCTTTCTTCTAACCGCCTCGGTAAGCTGTCCTCCTTCATCATAGCCAACATATCCCGGAGGCGCTCCAATCAGTCTGGACACAGAATATTTCTCCATATACTCACTCATATCAATTCGGACCATATTGTTCTCATCGTCAAACAGACTTTCCGCCAACGCTTTGGCAAGCTCTGTTTTGCCGACTCCCGTTGGTCCCAGGAACAGGAAAGAACCGATTGGCTTCGTTGGATCCTTAATTCCTGCCTTTGATCTGATAATCGCTTCCGTTACCAGCTCCACTCCTTCATCTTGTCCAATCACTCGCTTATGCAATTCCTCGCCAAGGTGAAGTGTTTTACTCCGCTCACTTTCATTCAGCTTTGCAACCGGGATCCCCGTCCAGCGTGAAACGATCCTTCCAATCTCTTCATCGGTCACACTTTCATGCACCAGAGAAAGATCCTCATCTTTGACCTTCTCTTCCTCTTCCTCCAACTGTTTCTGCAGCTGTGGAAGGCGGCCATACTGAAGCTCCGCTGCCCGTTCCAGATCATAAGAGTGCTGTGCCTTTTCAATCTCTTTATTCACCTGTTCGATTTCTTCTCGTAACTTCTGAACTCGTTCTACACCGACCTTTTCATTATCCCACTGCGCCTTCTTACCGGCAAATTCTTCCCGCAGTTCTGCCAGTTCCTGCTGCAGATGTTCCAGACGCTCCCTGCTTAAACGGTCATCTTCTTTTTTGAGCGCAGCCTCTTCAATCTCCAGCTGCATAATCTTTCTCTGCAGTTCGTCCAGCTCTGCCGGCATGGAATCAAGCTCTGTCTTAATCAATGCGCAAGCCTCATCCACAAGGTCGATTGCCTTATCCGGCAAAAATCGATCAGAAATGTATCGGTCAGAAAGCGTTGCCGCTGCCACTAACGCTCCATCCATAATCTTCACACCATGGAACACTTCATAACGCTCTTTTAATCCACGAAGAATGGAAATAGCATCCTCTACCGTTGGTTCCTCCACCATCACTGGCTGGAACCGCCGCTCTAACGCTGCATCCTTTTCAATATACTGACGGTACTCATCCAACGTCGTCGCTCCAATACAATGCAGCTCTCCTCTGGCCAGCATCGGTTTCAACATATTTCCAGCATCCATAGCACCGTCCGTCTTACCTGCACCAACAATCGTATGCAGTTCATCGATAAACAAAAGGATTCTTCCGTCGCTGTTCTTCACTTCCTCCAACACCGCTTTGAGACGTTCCTCAAATTCACCGCGGTACTTGGCACCTGCTACCAATGCTCCCATATCCAGAGAAAAAATCGTTTTATCTTTCAGGCCTTCCGGCACGTCTCCTCTCACAATTCGCTGAGCCAGTCCTTCTACAACAGCCGTCTTTCCTACTCCCGGCTCTCCAATCAGCACCGGATTATTCTTTGTCTTTCTTGACAGAATCCGAATCAAATTCCGAATCTCAGAATCTCTTCCGACCACGGGATCCAGCTTCTGCTCCCTTGCCCGCTCCACCAGATCTGCGCCATATTTGTTCAGCGTATCATACGTATCCTCCGGATTATCGCTGGTCACTCGCTGATTTCCCCGCACGGTAGAAAGAGCCTGTAGAAATCCGTCTCTGGTAAGACCAAGTTCCCGGAAAAGCGCCTTCATATCCCTGCTTGCATACTTCATCATCGCCAAAAACAGATGCTCTACAGACACATATTCGTCTCCCATCTGCTTGGCTTCATCTTCTGCATGGATCAGTGTATTATTAAGATCCTGCCCTACATAAGGCTGACCGCCCTGTACCTTGGGGCGTTTCCCTATCGCCTCTTCCACACGGTTCACAACCAGATTCTTGTTCAGTCCCATCTTTTCAATCAATTTCAAAATCAGACTGTCGTCCTGAGTCAGAAGCGCATACAAAAGATGCTCCTGCACAATCTCCTGATTCCCGTACTCAATGGCCGTTTTCTCACACCCTTGCACTGCCTGCAGTGACTTCTGTGTAAATTTATTAATATTCATAACGATGAACCTCCTTCACCATAGAATAAAATTGTTTTCTTGTTCTATTTGTAATATAACAGAAGTTGTTAGCCAAGTCAAGTGCTGAGTGCTAGTTTTTTAGGACTTTATTTCATCCATCACAATCTCTTCTATTTTTTGCAATTCTTCTTTACAAAATTCCGTGTTCTTAGTCGCCCGAATATTATCTAAAATTTGCTCCGATTTCGATGCCCCAATTAAGACGCTTGTGACTGCCTCATCCTGAAGTACCCATGCAAGAGCCATCTCTGCCAATGTCTGTCCACGTTCTTCTGCCAGTGCATTTAACTTCTGAATCTGTGTTATCCGCTCTTCTGTCAGCGCGCTCTCTTTTAAAAAGCGACCATCCTTTTTCACACGGCTGTCTGACGGGATTCCATTCAAATAACGATTCGTCAGCAATCCCTGCGCCAGCGGACTAAATGCAATAATCCCTTTCTTTAATCTTTTAGCCGTCTCCTTCAAACCATTTTGATCTATCGTTCTGTCAAAAATGGAGTATCGGTTTTGATTGATGACAAATGGACACTTTAAATCTTCCAAAATGGCAGATGCCTTTGCAAGCTTTTCGCCATTATAATTCGATAAGCCTACATATAAAGCCTTACCACTTTTCACAGTCTGAGCCAGCGCTCCCATTGTTTCCTCCAGCGGCGTATCCGGATCCATACGATGATGATAGAAAATATCTACATAATCAAACCCCAGCCTTTTAAGGCTCTGATCCAGACTTGCAATCAGATATTTTCTGCTGCCCCAGTTTCCGTAAGGACCGTCCCACATGTCGTACCCTGCTTTTGTACTGATCAGCAATTCATCCCTGTAACTATTCAACTCTTCTTTCAAAATTTTTCCAAAATGAATCTCTGCGCTCCCATACTTTGGTCCGTAATTATTTGCCAGGTCAAAATGTGTGATTCCATGATCAAATGCCGTAAAGCACAGTTGTTTCATATTCTCATAATCTGAGTCATCTCCAAAATTATGCCAAAGCCCAAAAGAAACTGCCGGTAGTTTTAATCCGCTGTTTCCGCATCTGTAATACTCCATTGATTTATATCGTTCTTTTTCTGCCTGATACATGTGTTCCCTCCTATGATATAAGATAAGTCGAATCTTTTTATCTTCTATACTTCAATAATATAAAATCCTTTTCCGTTTTTCAACAGCCTTTACTTTATGATATCGGCAGACTATCCCCCACGCACAGCGCCCCATACCCCACCTGATTATTAGGATATTCTTCAAACCCCGGCAGTTGTCTCGCCCCTCTTCTTAAATATGCCTTCACCTTCTCCCCATAAAGATACGGATCATTCCCATTTACAATGCCCCACTCCATCAGAAGCGCTGCCGCCCCCGTGACAAAAGGCGCCGCGAAGGAGGTTCCCGTAAAAGACGCATAGCCCCCGCCAGCTGCCACGGTCGTAATATCCACACCCGGCGCGACCAAATCCGGTTTCAAGACCACTCCACTTCCTCGTCTCAGCGGACCACGTCCCGAAAAATCCGCATAAGACAACGTATAGCCATTGTAAGCGCCCACTGATATCGCCCCCCATGAAGTGGAAGGAATGGTAAGTGTTGTTGTATTCTTAGGATACAAAAATCCGGTTCCTCTATTTAATACTGCTTCACTCGGAAGCCACAATTCATACAATCCCGTCACAATTTTCCTTGGTGTCAGCACAATTTTCCATACCCCTTGATTCATATAATCATTAACCGGAAGCAGCTCAATAAAAACTTCCTGTGCTGTGCTGAATGGACTTGGTTCTCCGTAATACAACAGGACTTCCGTCTGTCCCATAGTAAACCTCTGCACTCCAAGTGTTTCTGGAATTGGTCCTATCTCTGCGCCCGAAGGAGAAATGAGTGAAATATCTATGACATCTGTATATTCTTTCCAAATTTGAATATTTAAAGACGGCTGACGATCTTGAACTGCCAATTCAATCACCGCCTCTTCCTCATCCCGAAGCTGGCCTGCCGTATGCCCCGCACTTGCCGCTTCGTTTCCGGTTCCAATACAAATACTATTTTTCCACACACCGGAAATATCATCAATAAACCGCTCCAACAGGGACGTTCCATCGTGTGTTCGTTATAACTAGGGGAAAGTTATGGTAAAAAAATTTGCAGTCTTTACACTGCATTTTTCTCTACAAGATAAGGTGACTGATACTTAAATATGATATCAACGCTCTTATCTCCATTCACAACAATCTTTTCTATCAACTCTGTCACAATTTCTCTTGTCACTTCAGATAATGTTCCATACTTGATAAACTTTTCGATCCAGTTCTCATATAATTCCTCTGCCTCACCAAAACTCTCTTTCTCCTGCTCTGCCAGCTGAATCTTCGTTCTGACTTCTTTGTCCTTCTTTTCATAGTCTGTCTTATAAGAGAGATATTCTTCTTTATCCAGAACATCATCCACATAATTTTCATAAGTTTTCTTTTTATACTTCTGAATAGCAGCAAGTTCTTTTTGCAGCCGTTCAATCTGCTGGTCTGCTTCTACACATCGCCTCTGCACCTCCTTCCTTCTATCTGCTGCTTTTAATATTTCACCCTTATCACTTCCTTTCAGCGCCAGTTTCGCTTGTCTTTGGACTTCATTTTTTACGATGAAATCCAATACTTCTTTTTTTATAAAATGAGAATAACAAACTGTGTTTCCCTTTTTATGATAAGTTCCACACTCATAACCGTCCCGACAAGTAACTCGCTGAAAATTGTATCCGCAATCTCCGCAGACAATAATTCCTGCATATGGATTTACCTTTCTTACTTCACTAAGGAACCCAGGTGTACGTGTTCTTTTCTTCATAAGTTCCTGCACCTGTTCAAACGTATCCTTACTGATAATTGCTTCGTGCATTCCTTCCACGATATATTGCTGTTCCTCTGGAATATAATGATACTTTTCCACTTTATAGGATATCTTTTCTGATTTATGTTGTACCATAGCACCTGTGTAAACCCTGTTTCGTAAAATCACATTGATTGTAGGATATGCCCAGCCCTTTGCACTTGTTTTTTCTAATGCATTGATATATTTCAACCCCTGTATCTTTCTCTTATACTCAGAGGGTGTCAGAATCCCTTCCTGATTCAATTTCTTTGCAATACCATCTCTGGAATATCCTTCCAGACTCATATAAAAAATTCTCCTTACCACCTTAGCCGCTTCTTCATCTATAAGAAAATGATGCTTATCTTCCGGATCTTTCACATATCCATATGGAGCAAACCCAGACACGAACTGCCCCCGTTTTTTCTGTGCAGTCAATGCACCTCTGATTTTCTTAGATATATCACGACTGTACATATCATTAAACAAAGTCTTGAACTGTGCCAGTTCTTCATTACTGTGTTGAACAGAATCCACACCATCCAAAATTGCTACATAACGCACACCCAGCGATGGAAAAACACGCTCTATATAATTACTGGTTTCAATATGTTCACGCCCAAGTCGGGAAATATCTTTCGTAATGACTCCCTGAATTTTCCCTTTGTAAATATCCTCCATCATCCGCTGAAATTCCGGTCTATTCGTAAAATAAAGCCCCGAATAACCATCATCAATATAAATATCTGCGATTTTCAAATCCTCTGACTTACACACATACTCACGGATCAGTTTCATCTGATTTTCAATACTCTCACTGACTTTATTTTCGCCATCCTCTTTTGACAGACGACAATATGCCGCCATCTGATACATCCGATCACCTTACCTTTCTCCATTCGTTTCTCTGACACACGCTCTATTGGAGCAACCGGTTCTTACGGTTTCAGTACCATATGCTTTGACCTCTGCTGAAAAATTGAAGTATATATCCAGTTTCTGATCCGGATAGACGTAAATTTCATCAACCAATTCCATCAGCACCTCTCTGGTCAGATGTTTCACCGTTATTATCCCATTCCCAAACTGTTCCAACCATATTCTCGTCTCATCCAAATCCGCCTGCCTTCTTTGCTCCTCCTGCCACAATTCCAACAGTTCTTTCTGATACCTCTTATTTTCTTTTTTATACGTCCGTTTTAATTCCAGATATTCTTCTTTAGAAAGTACTTCATCCATAAATCGCTCATGCGCACATTTCTGATATTCTAGATTTCTTTCGATTTTTTCCTCCAATCTGGCAATCCTGCTATCCTGATCTAGCTGTTTGTGTGCAAACAGTACCTGCAATTTTTTCATATCGCTTCTCCTTTGTTTCATCTGCTGATTGATTGCAAACACCACCAGTTTATCCAGTTTTTCAAATGTAACATGATTTAATTCACAATAATTCTTTCCTGCTTTTTGATGGTAACCGCAAAGATACCCGTCAAAGTCGTTTTTGGATGCTAGATAACGTTTGCGCATAGCTGTTTTACATTTTCCACAAAAGAGCCGCCCCGCATATTTATGCGGTTCCCTGTTTTTATCAAAATAAGACACGCGGCGATCCTTTCTTACTTTCTGAACTGTATCAAAATCTTCTTTAGAAACGATTGCCTCATGTGCATCTGCAATCAGTTCCATTTTCTCCAGCGGGATTGCCTTTTTGTATTTCAGCTTATAAGATGGTCTTTCGTGTTTCCGAATCGCAACCGCCCCTGTATAGACCGGATTCTTTAAAATTCCACTCACGGCCGACGATGTCCACAGCCCTTTTCCCGTATCCCATACATAATCGACTTTTAAAATCTCTTTTTTATACCTTGCAGGACAGAAAATTCCATCATCGTTCAAGATCCTGCAAATCCTCTTACACCCCAAACCATTCAGATACATTCGGTAAATTCTTCTGACAACCGCCGCTGCATAAGGATCCTCTTCCAGATGGTTATGGATATTTTTGCTTTTCACATAACCAAACGGCGGCTGATCTGACGTATATTCCCCCATACTTCTTTTTGTCTGAATAGCCATCCTTATCTTTCTGGATGTATCTCTCAGATACATATCATCCAGCACGGTCTTAATTTCCAACATCTCATTGTAAATTCCTACTTCTGAATCGTAATGATCCAAAATTGAAATGACTCGAATCTGTTTTTCCGGGAAATATTTTCCTAAATAATAGTTGGTGCCAATATGCTCTCTTCCAAGTCGTGATACATCCTTAAAAATCACCGTATTGATCATGCCAAGCTCAATATCTGCCAGCATCCTCCGAAATTCGGTCCTCTCAAAGTCACTTCCGGAAATCCCGTCATCTGCATATACTTTTTTCTCTTCCATATCGTCCCACTCTGCAATATAATCCCTTGCCATCTGAATCTGTGAGTGAATACTGTTGCTGTATTCACTCTCTTTCTTTTTCTCTTCCATCGAAACTCTGCAATAAATCCCGGCCTGATACATGCACTCCCTCTTTTCATCATGCTGCCCTTCACACGGTCTTTCAACCCCTGCAATAAAAATATGAGGAAATCAGCCTGAAATTTTTCGTTCTGCCAGATTCTGAATGCACTGCTGAAATGTCTTTTGCCCATTAAAATGCACCCGAATCTGATATCCTGAATATTCATAGCTTATTCCCTCTTTGCGTATTTCCTTTTCTGTCTCCAGGCTGCCTCTGTCTGTAGCGTTTAATGCTGTGTACATGTTATGTGCCTCCGCATGTCCGTCATCTTCTCTACATCCTATGCCGAAAGGCTTGTACCACTTTCAAAATAATAAAAAAGCTTACACAAACTTTTCCATTTGTATAAGCTTCTGCCTCACTTTCTTTCCTGTAACGGTTTTTATTATAAAACGCTTAAGATAAATCAACTTAAAAGCGGCGAAATTCCTCCTGGTTCAACAGATCCAACAGTGTAATATTGTCAAAATAATCTAGAACCATCTGATGAAACTCCTTCCACATCGGCAGTGTTTTGCAGGTATTTGCGCGCCTGCACATTTTGGCATCGCATTCCAGACAGGCTACCGGAGCAAGATTGCCCTCGGTCAGTCTCAGAATATCTCCAACCCGATACTCTTCCGGCGCTTTTACCAGACGGTATCCGCCGCCTTTCCCTTGAACACCTTCCACATAATGGTTCTTAGAGAGCACCGGCATGATTTGTTCGATATATTTCAGAGACAGCTCCTGCCGCATCGCCACTTGCTTCATCGCAATGTAACCTTCTTTCTGGCTTTCTGCAAGTTCAAGCAGTACGCGCAATGCATACCTTCCTCTTGTTGAGATCATCATTCCTTTGTTTCCTCGTTTCTTTGTTTTTTATTCCGCAAAAAGAGGCGTTGACAAATATCGTTCTCCCGTATCCGGCAACAATACAACAATGGTTTTTCCTTTGTTTTCCTCTCTCTTTGCAAGCTTTAGCGCCGCCCATAAGGCCGCGCCGGAAGAAATGCCTACAAGCACTCCTTCTCTGTGGCCGACAAGTTTTCCGACCGCAAACGCATCTTCATTTTCCACCGTTATAATTTCATCATAAATGGACGTATTTAAGACATCCGGAACAAATCCGGCTCCAATCCCCTGTATCTTATGCGAGCCGCCGATACCGGACGAAAGCACCGCTGATGCTGCCGGCTCGACTGCCACGATCTGAATATCCGGCTTCTGCTCTTTCAGATATTCTCCTACGCCGGTCACAGTTCCTCCTGTACCTACTCCCGCAACGAAAATATCAATCACGCCATCCGTATCTCTATATATTTCAGGACCGGTGCCTTCTCTATGCGCTTTTGGATTCGAAGAATTCGTGAACTGCCCCGGAATAAAACTGTTCGGGATTTCCTTTGCCAGCTCCTGCGCCTTTGCGATCGCTCCCTTCATGCCTTTTGCCCCGTCGCTAAGCACCAACTCCGCTCCGTATGCCTTCATAAGCTGGCGTCTCTCTACGGACATCGTCTCCGGCATGACAAGGATCGTACGGTATCCTCTCGCTGCCGCAACAGACGCAAGGCCAATGCCAGTATTCCCGGAAGTCGGCTCAATAATGACAGAATCGTCTTTGAGCCTGCCTGCACGCTCTGCATCGTCTAGAATCGCCTTCGCCACACGGTCCTTCACCGAACCGGCCGGATTGAAGTATTCCAACTTTGCCAGAATTTTTGCCTGCAGATGATATTCTTTTTCTATTCTGGTCAGTTCCAGAAGCGGTGTATTTCCAATTAGCTGTTCTGCCGAAGTATAAATGTTTGCCATATCCAAACGCTCCTTTCTTTATTTTACTGCATCAAAACCACGCTGTAAATCATCAATAATATCTTCCATATGTTCTGTTCCGATCGAAAGCCGGATAGTATTGGGCTTAATCTCCTGCTCTTCCAGTTCTTTTGCTGAAAGCTGGCTGTGTGTTGTAGTTGCCGGATGGATCACAAGGCTTTTCACATCCGCCACATTCGCAAGAAGAGAAAAGATCTGCAAGTGATCAATGAATTGATACGCCGCTTCCTGCCCTCCTTTTATATCGAATGTAAAAATGGAAGCGCCGCCATTCGGGAAATATTTCTGATAAAGAGCATGATCCGGATGATCCAAAAGGGACGGATGATTCACCTTTTCCACAAGCGGATGGCTATTTAAAAATTCGACAGCCTTCTTCGTATTTTCGGCATGGCGCTCCAGACGAAGCGACAGTGTCTCAATACCCTGCAGCAATAAAAACGCTGCAAAGGGAGAAATCGCCGCTCCCGTATCGCGAAGCAAAATGGCGCGGATATACGTAACGAAAGCTGCCGGACCTGCCGCATCCACAAAGGAGACACCGTGATAGCTGGGATTCGGCGCCGCAATAGACGGATACTTTCCTGAAGCAGCCCAGTCAAACGTACCGCCGTCTACGATGAGTCCTCCCAGCGTAGTACCATGGCCTCCAAGGAACTTTGTAGCAGAATGCACGACAATATCGGCTCCATGCTCGATCGGACGAACGAAATAAGGTGTACCAAAGGTATTATCTACAACAAGTGGAAGACCGTATCTGTGAGCGAGGGCCGCTAAGGCGTCGATATCCGGAATATCACTGTTTGGATTGCCCAGCGTTTCTATATAAATCGCTCTCGTATTGTCCTGAATCGCCGCTTCCACTTCATCAAGATTATGAATATTGACAAAGGAGGCTGTGATCCCAAACCCCGGAAGCGTGTGTGCCATCAGATTATAGCTGCCACCGTAAATTGTTTTCTGCGCGACAATATGTCCGCCGTTTTGTCCGAGCGCCTGCAGTGTATATGCAATCGCAGCCGCGCCGGAAGCAAGTGCCAAAGCTGCGGTTCCGCCTTCCAGAGCCGCAGTGCGCTTTTCCAAAACCTCCTGCGTAGAGTTTGTCAAGCGACCATAAATATTTCCGGCATCCGTAAGTCCAAAACGTGCCGCCGCATGAGAGCAGTCGTGAAAAACATAAGAAGTTGTCGCATAAATCGGTACTGCGCGTGCATCTGTGACCGGATCCGGCGTTTCCTGGCCAACGTGAAGCTGAAGCGTTTCAAATCTATATTTTGACATAATATCTTTCCTTTCATTTCTTTCGTGTATTAGTTTTCGTGATCTTTGTTCATCGCTGCTAACATCGCTGCATTCGTCCAAAACGAAAGTTTTCTCTCACAAGCTTTTCAAAAAAGAATCCCATAACAACCCCCTTATTACCTACCATGTTAATAGGTTTTATTTTTTGCATTATATTACCAATTGCCTACCTTGTCAATAGGTTTTCGTATCAAATATATGATCCTGCCAAACATATTTCCCCTTATTTATACTGTTCATGCGAACCGTATGTATTTCCAAAACTTAGATTAATCGCTACCGGCCATCGATATTCCAACGCCTTTCTCATAACATAATCAAGCCCCATCATTAGCTCTGTCGTTCTTGGAAACCCCTCCCGATCCGGTGTCCCTAGTTTCACCACAAGAAGTTCGCTTTCCGGAGCCACGCCTCGATATTGTCCAAAGTCTTTGCTCCCGCTTCCAGCAGCCACACCTGCCACCGCTGTCCCATGCCCGGAGAAATCCTGCGACTTCACGATCTGCTTTCTCTCTTCACTCGTTCCCGCTTGAAGCGCTTTGTTAATGTCTTCCTGATTGTATTCCACACCCACTTCAAATCCTTTTGGCGCAATTCCATCCACACCATTTTGGAGACTTTGATCCCAAAGCGCACGAATCCGCGTAGTTCCATCTGGATTTCTGAAGTCCTCCCGCTCATAATCAATGCCAGAATCTAAAATCGCCACAAAAATCTTTGCTCCTGTCAATGAAAGAGGCTGTCTTTGAACAGGATTAATACAAGATACCCGTTTTCCCTCCGCCACTTCAAAGAAAAGTCTTTTCGGCTTTTCGATATATTCAATTTGCGGAAACTCCGTCAAGGTATTGATTCTGTCTTCTTTTATGACGATCACCGCATATCCCCCCATCAGTGGTGTTACCCGACTCGCAATCTTTCGTATCTCCTGCAGATCCCCTGAATATTTGATAATTAACGTCCACTCCCTTTCTTCTTTTGCAAATCCCACATCTAATTCGATCGAACGCTCTCTTTCTTCTTCTGTTGCGTCTAATGCAAGGTTTAAAAGATTCTCTCTTTTTTGACTTTCCATTTTAACTTACCGCTTCTCCATTTCACTCTACATTTATAAATGATACGAAACTTTCTTAGTATTCATGCGGTTATTTATCTCAACCATTCGTCTTTCATTAAAATGTCAATTGGGGACGGAGTAAAGTTTCATTTTACTCCGTCCCCAATTGACAAAAAAAAGATTTCACTTCTCCCTATCAGAAAAGTGAAATCTTAAAGATCTGCTTTGATTTTTCCAAAATTATTCTTCTATTTTCCTTTTATCCCTCTGTTTTTTCACGACCAAAAACAGAATCATAAACCCACTAGCTAGTAAGATCCATAACAAGGTACTCAGCAACGCTTTATCTCCAGTTTTTACCAGAGTATTCTGTTCTGTAGGAACTTTCGGCAATTCATATCGATTAACAAAACGAACTGCATCTTTTTTCACTTCCTCTTTCCCCTGCTCCAAAGCTACAACCGTCGTTTCCAAGCCTTGCGCAGAATCTGCAGTACAATATACTGTCACATTATACACACAAGTATCGTAGGTATAATATTCTTGATTTCCTGGCTGTTGTCTGACTTCGTACTTGTAAACACCTGGCTGTTTAAAGGTAATAGGAGGAAATGCCTTTTTTCCCTGACCCTGAATCTCTATTGTGACTTTTTGGTTCTCCGTCTGTTCCGGCATAGGTGCATCGTTCGTCAATGCTTGCATCTGAATCACAAAAGTTTCCTGACGCAAAGGCCTATCTCCTTCCAAGACTGTTTCAACAGGAAGTTGAAAGCTTGTTTCCATCGCAAAAGTCTGCAGTGTATCTTTACTGAATAATAACAACATGAGTAAAATAGAAAACAGAGTTTTATTTAGCTTTTTCACATATTACTCCTTCCTGTCTTTATCCTCCACCGGTATCATCTGTGCCAGAACCACAGTCCTTGCATCCGTGAATTCCGATGTACAGGTAGTTAAAGATATAAGCTGTGGATGCTCGCATTTTTCCAATGCATTCAACACATCGTCTCTAACAAAAAGAGCTTGACTTCGGATATAATCCAATTGACCATCTTTCCATTTTGGAGGCCAGTTTTGAAGTTGGAATATCCTCTCATCTGAAACTCCGGTTATCAATACAGCCGCCACCTTCAGATCATATACTTTATTCGGCAAAAGCAGGGTGCCTGTATCATGTTTCTCAAAAAATTCCGACTTTTTATATAAGTCTAAATCTCCAAACATATTTCCCCCATCCATGTGATGGCCATACAAAAGATTATAAGAATCTGTAAAATCTTTTGCATTCTGACAGTCTAGAAAAATGCTTCCCGCAAGAGCAAACTGTCCATATATATCTCGATTGATATATGTAAGATTGGTTTCTCCCTGCAAAACCGGATAATCAATATGGGTCCCATCCATAGTAAGCCATGCACAGACATCTGGATTAATGGAACACAGCTTTGAGAAATCCGGCTTTTCTTCATCCGGTTTCAGTTTCAGCATATCCTCCTGAACATTTTCTGCAGCCGAATAAATTCTACGGTTATCATTCAACACAAATAACGCATAAGCGGCCGCAATAATAAAAATAAGAATCAGCACAAAACTGATAATAAAGTTCAGGAAACGTTGTATATATCCGGAAATTTTATGTCCCACTATTTTGCTTCCTTTCGTTGTCTGCCTTTCTTTTTGCAGAGAATCCCCCGCAAATCACCGGAGGATTCCCCTTATATACCTCTATTATTCCTCTCTTCTTCTACGACTTTTTACGAACATCATTCCTGCTCCGATAATAACAAGACCAAGAATTACTACATAAGGAAGAGTTTCAAGATTAATTCCTGTGTTTGGCTTTACCATATCGCTGTCTTCAATATTTGCACCCTTGCTGTTGCTGATAACAATATTATTATTCGTATCAGATCCAACAGTACCAGATGCAAAAAGGGTTCTTCCATAGTCTTTATCAGCCGGCTTATCAACAGTTGGATTCTCTACTTTTGTTCCTCCGCCATAATAAGCTACCGTATATCCTGTTGTCGTATCATTGATATTTGATTCCGTCAGCTGTCCAATATGCTTCGGATCCTCTTGCACCTTATATTTGACCCCTGCTGGAATCCCCTTAAACTCAACGACTTCATCGTCTTTAATCTGGAGTGTTACCGCTGCTGTATATCCAGTTGCGTCAGTTCCTGTCCAACTGGAATTAGCACTTCCCACTTTAGAAATCACATGCTCTTCTCCATCATTGCAGATAATATCACTGCGAACCGGCTTCTCTGACTGCAACGTTACGTGCACCTCAAATTGTTCCTTTCCTGCTAATGGTCCTCTTGCCTGCTTCATAATCTTAAATTTTGCTTTTTCTACCGGCTTCTCTGAATCTGGAACTGGTTTTACCGGATCCGGATCTTCTGGTTGCGGAGTTGGAACCGGGTTCGGATCTGGCTCTTGTGGCCCTGGAAGATCAGGATCAACCTCTCCGTCTAACAGGTACTTATTTTTAAAATCTGCTTTTTTAGTTGCGTCATTGCTCGTATCTGTTTCTGCCCCTACAAAGTCACCGTTTGCAGCAACCGTCACGTACTTTTTCAGACTACCGCCATCATATTTTACAACAACCTGGATAAATCCAGACGCTTTGTCATATACCACGCCAGCTGTATCCTTTGAACCTGGTGCATATTCAGCCGGGGACAGCTCTTTGATTTCATAATTATATTTTCCCGGTACCGTATAAGCCGGCACAGTCACCGTAATATTATTTGTAACATTTGTAACCTGCAAATCTGCTACGCTTAATGCTGGTGCAGTAGCTGGATCCATTGGCGCTGCTGTACAGGTCGTTGTAAATTTCAAGATTTCATCTGGGAATCTGTCTACTGATGTTGTACCATCATTTTTCACATACTTCTTCTCAATTACAAACTCCGATGTTCTTCCTGCGTCACTTCCGTCTGTCGGATAATTCGTTGACGCTGCCAAAACCGGTATGCTCATACAAAATGACAGAACAACTGCCAGTATAAGTGATAATTTCTTTTTCATATTTCTTCTCCTTTTATCATATGTTAATAGATTCTGCAAAGTTAAAACCCTCTGCGTCGGACAATGGTAATCACCTTGCCCTTTATTGCTTCCTCTGGCAGCGGACCAAAGTCCCTGCTGTCAGAAGCTTTTGTACGGTAGTCTCCAAGAACAAAGATATACCCTTCTGGTACATGATATGGATATTTTAAAAGCTCTTTTGGTTCTGTAGGGTACAGAATCTCTCCTGATTGTACTGCACCATTTACATACAGTTTTCCCTCTTCATCCATATCCACATAATCTGTTTCTTTTGCTACTACCCTAGACACACAGATTTCTCTGTCCATCTCATACAGGATCAGATCGTCTTTTTGGATTTCGTTCTCCAACCGAAATCCAAAAACGAGATCCCCATCTTTCAAGGACGGAAACATCGCATTTCCGTTAAGCTGGCAGACAATAAACACTTTAGAAAACAGGATATAAAATACAAGTATTAATCCTGCCAGCCTTACTCCCAATTCTCCCCAGCCTCTGCGGTCAAGAATCTTATTTCTGCGAGACTTAATGACCTCTTCCGCTGTTACTTTTGAACCTTGATGCTTCTTTTTCATTTTTCTGAAACTTCCTCACACTTTCCGGTTCGTTCCTGTAAGAGAAGATCGTATCTTTTTCTCTCCCACACAAGCGCCTCCTCATACATCTGATTTAACTCTTGTATTTTCTTCCAGACATCTGCTTCATCTACACCAAAAAGTCTTCTTTTGAACCTTAACCGTTCTAAGTACAGTGCAATCCTATTTTCCTGCTGTCTGTTCCGATCTTCTCTTGATTTTTGTTTTGAATCTATCGCACTCCCTCCTCTTTCGTTATTCTCTAATAACTCTCTTCTTCCTTCCCCAGAAAAACAGGGCGGACATAATACTTATGATGATCAACATTCCTACATACAGCTTCTGATCTAAATCAATACCTGTATTTGGTGTTGCATCCTCTTGATTTTTATTTGTGATCTCGAGTTCAATCACATCTCCCGGCGTTCCATTAATCGAATACTCCATAACAGCTTCATTGTCATTTTCTTCTGCGTCAACTTTCTGCAAAGAATCTCCATTTTGATTTTTCCTTGAAATTGACACATCATATTTGACAGTGTCTACCGTTTCTGTCACTTTCAGAACAGAACCAAGCGCTACATGTTCTATCGTAACCATATCGCCATCCTTAAGAGAAGCGTTTATTTGTTTGTTCATCTGCATACCATCTTCCTGATATGCTATTTTCATCTTGAACGGCTTATTTCTTTCACCAAAAGGACCGGTTACTTCTTTTTTAATGCGAACCGTAACTCCACCCTTTTGCGGATGATTGATGATATGTCTATCCGTAAGTGGTTTCCATTCCTGTGTCTTCGGATCTCTCTCATATAAGAAGAGAATCTCATCTTCTACATCCACCATATACAAAGCCAGGTTATCCTTGTATTGTGTTTTACTAATATCCCCCTTGTATGGGGTAGAAGACTCTACCATCCAATATCTGCCATTTGCAACATGATCCGGTATATGAAGCATACCCTTCTGATCCGTCTTAAATTCCGTATCTTGGATTGGTGTACACTCCACCCCATCCTTTTTCAGGGTCACTTTATCACTGGTCTGGCCATTCTGGTATTCTACAGTATAAGCTTTATCATCTACATATTCTGAAGTACCATCTTTATACGGCACCTCATACAACATGAACTTCGCACCTTCCAAACGTTTTCTTGGAAGATCATCCGTCTTTAAGATGCTCCGCTCTGCCAAATTAAAATGCAGATTCTGAACCTCCAACTCGATCTTCTCAATTGTTTTGAATTCCTGTTCATTCGTCGGCTTCACAAGCTGATCACTTTTATCCTTGTATACGATTTCCGGATAAACCACTTCGTAGTATAGGAATCCATCACCAAATTCCGGCGAATAATGGGTTTTACCGATTTCAATCTCTTCTATCTTATACTGTACCGGCTTCTGATCCACAAACAACGGTACTTTATCAATCGTACACTGCCATCCATTCTCCTCATCCAGGATAAAGTCCTGACCTGTGGATATCCCATCTCTGTACAAACGTACCTTTACCTGTTTTTCAGTCAGTGCATCATTTCTATTTTCCCATTTCTTTTTAATATGTAGACTGCTGCTTTTTGAGAAATTTCGGATATTTAGACTCGTTGCTCCTCGAAGTGTCAATACTTCTTTCCCATCAATTTTTCCATCTTCAGGTGCCGCAACTCCGTCTTGTGAACCTTCCGCCTTTCTGTCAACCAACTTTGCAGATACGATTTGGAACGCCCCGTCTTTAATATCAACCTTGATTTCAATGTCTCCCGGATCAATATAGCCAACCGGCACATTCGTTTCCTTCAACAGATAAGTCTCCGTAGCTACACGATTATTGCCCGAGTCATCCTGCAGCAAAACAGGGAGTTCTGCAATACCATTTTTATCTGTGGTAACCGAATCTTTTTTATTCCCGTCTACCATGACATCAAATGTAATCTCTTCCATTCCTTGTCCTGTAATAGCATCAAATTTATTTAGGGTAAGAACCCCCGGTTCTTGATAACGATTTTCCAGTTCAATGGTAAGCGATTCCCCGCCACGTCCCAATCCGCGTCCTGTAAATTTAATTCCGCTTTCCGGATATAATTCCCAAGTATTTACATTTTCTCCCGCTTCATGGGAATTATGAACGTTATACCACCCCGAAAATTGTATGTTCGGTTGAGATGGCTGATAATTATACTCTTTTAACGTGTACTTCCAGAATGGATCTGCTTTCACAATCCAAGTACAGCTTGTATGTGTTTCGTCATCCCACGTTCCTACTATCTGTTCTGGTGCATTATCCGCTGCCGGCTGCTGACCTTCCTCTGTTGGAAGTACCAGCTTCATATGCTGATGAAATGCCGGTGGCTGAGGTGTCCCATCCGAGAAGGTTGCATCCTCATCGATACTCATATAATAATTCTGTTTGATCTCTTCTATAACTTCCGGATCTCCAACAAAGTCTTTCTTTACTGTAAGATAGCCATTTTTAGCTACAATTCGTCCATCAATATGCCAGCCGTCTGCCGCTACACCTTTGAAAGAATACCAATAAATCGTAAAAAATTCTGTATCTAGCTGAGAAGAAGGAATCTCCTTTTGTCCGATACGGATCTTTCGTCCACTTTCACGTATCGTCTGGAACACTTCTTCGTCCGAAGGAATTCGATCCAATTTGTATACGTAATCTTCATCTCCTTTATAGCCTTCGTCCGCCTTTGTTCCCTGCAAAAGTTTCATTACACTCTTATGGCCTTCCGCATACTGATTCCACGTACTTGGGTTCTTATTCCCCAATACCGGCACATCTTTTACACGGCTTGCCTTCACATTGCAGTTTGCTACGGCAACTGCACTTGTGTAATCCTGTTCATTCACTGACGGCAGCGGAATCGATCCATCTTCTGGCATTGCCGATTTACAAATATAAAACTGTACCTGCCTACGGCTTATATCACTTACCCGACTCCAGGATGCATAAAACACAATCGGCCGCTGCGTATCCTTATAAATATCCGAAATATTAATCTCGGCATCGCACTCCTTCCAACGACCAGATGCATTCTTATAATCCCAATGATCAAATTCATACTGCTCCAGCTCTTTACTATTATTATCCTCATGGTCATAGGTCAGCGGATATGGTGATTTTATCTTATAGTTTGAAACTTCATCTACAGGAATATCTTCAATAAATCTTGTCTTATTCTGAACCTGTGGCGTCATCTTCGCTTCTTTCGGCATCTTCTTCATATACCGGGTCGTATCATAGACAATCCTCACTGTGCCCGGCTCCTGCGGCTTATCTGCGACAATCTGATAAGAAGAACCGATCTTTGACATATGAAAGACTAATATATCTGCTCCCGATGACTGTGGATAAATATCCGGCGCATCTCTGTCATTCGACGTACAACTCCAGACAATATCTTTTCCCTGATACTCCCCTTCCTTCGTCGCCTTCTTAGGTACTTCTACTTTATAGTCATCTCCATGAGGCACATACTGTCTTAAAACTGCTTTACCTTCTGTCAAATCCATTGGATCAATTACTTCTACAAGGTGGAAACTTCCCTCCTCATCAAACTTGCGCCCGGCAACACCAATCTGGGCTGACAGACCCGTCAAACGGTCAAAATAGTTTTCAATTCTGTCTGGATTCAACGGGTTAGGATTTGAGAAGTAATACACCGACACATCATTCCCATTTTTCAAAACAGGAATATACCATGTTCCATCTTTATCTTTATAAGGATGTTGTACAAATACCCGGCTGTCCGTCGCATATCCAAATAAGATCTTTTCTTTTCTATCCGATCCCGGCTCCAGTTTTTCCGGTTTGAAGCCAAACTCTTTATAGATCTGGGAGATCGTATCATCCTCTCCTGCTCTTAGATAATACCGACTGCTTCGCCCACTGTTTTCTTCTGTTATGTAATACTGAGTCGCATTGATGTTTTTCACAAGCCGATAGTCCCCATCGATAAACACATAGAAACTAATATTGGCCTCTTTTTCTTCTGCTGGTTTTGCCGTATTATCCGGAACAATCACATAAGGTCTTACCGCAGCATCTCCTGAAATGGTAAAACTCATTTCTCTATTTGCTTCATCCTTTACTCCAGTAATACCAGAAGGTGATCCATCTTCCTTTCGGCATTCCCAGTTCACATCTTTCGTTTCTCCTTCTGCAAGCGGCTCTGTACTTACCGTTCTTGTCAGCGTTGATTTTCTCGCCACAAAGTCAATCGCCGGGAGATTCTCTAATGCTGTAGGGCTATAAACCTGTCCCTTCTCATCCTGCACTGTTACACTGTAAAAACCATTATACCGATTATCGTGATATTCCATCAGTGTCTTTACATTCAGAATCGGTGCATTCTGACCATCCGGGAGATAATACACATCCATTGGCTGTCCTGTTTTTCCTATATAGATACAGTCCAGATTGTTTTGCGTATATTTCCCCGCATTGTGAATCGTATCATAATCTCTCTTGGAATAATAAAATCTCTCACTCTTTCCGTTTAAGATAGATCCATCATAATGGAATTTTTCCAATTCTTCCTGTAATACTTTATTAGAAATATAATAGTAAGTAGTTCCTTTATCCGTCTCTGTATCTTTCAGCACAGGAATATCTTTTTGAACGACGTTATATCTCTCATAATCTACAAATGTATAGAGCTTAATATTTAATGTCTCTGGAGCAAAGGTATTGCATGCAATCGTATATGGCTGTTCGATCTGTTGAACTGTAAATTCTAATTTTTGTTCCTGCGCATTCTCCACTGCCGGTATCGTCTTTTTCCCGTCTTCACTAGCGCAAAGCCATTCATCCGCCTTTGACTCTCCAGGGTCAACCGAAACGGTAACATTATCCCCTTTCTTATGATAGGTAACTGTCTGAGAACCATCCAGCTGCAATACCGTCATCGAATAAAAGCTGTGTTTATTGGATTTTAACTGATCTGCAACCGATGAGGTAACCGTTCCATCTCCATCTACCACATCTTCCGGAACCTTCTCAGATTTTTCCGCTCCCTTTGGCATATAATAAATGTCTGTTGGTACCGTACTACTCTGATTCGTCAAGGTATAGGATACATATTGCTTTCCTTTGCAAGTCTTCATTCCAGCATGTGCCAATGTCTTTCCACCGCGCACCGTATATGGGAAATATTTTCCATATTGTGTATCCGTCGCTTTCATTCCATATTCTTTATAAATCTCTGCCAGATCATCTACGGAAACATAGCACTCACCATTATTATTCCACTGATACACCTCTTTCAGGGAATCACTTGGCAGCTGCCGAATCTCATTGTCTACATATATATAAAACTGAATGTCAAACGCTGTCTTGTCCGCCCTTTGAATCACATAAGACTGCTCAATCTTATTCAACACAAACTTCGTTTTATTTTCTGCCTCTAACGTTCCATCTACATCCACATCATCGCTTCCGACACAGGTCCATTCAATCTGATCCGTCTGTTCCGGAATGGTCGGATTATAATTAGATACTGACTGTTCAAATGTTGTTTGATACAGTGCATAATGAATCTGATCCTGTCCTTCTCCCTTTACCTCTACAGAATAAAAGGAGTTATCTCTTTTTACGGCCGACGCTAGTGTTAGGTATGCTCCCTTTCCCTCCGGAAGATAATAAATATCTACAGGGACATTCTTCTTATCCGCCCCATCATTATAGGAAACATATGTTTTTCCAGAATCCGGATCCTCATAAACAGTTCCATATTCTATTCCGTTTTTCCCTCTATTGGCAGACACAAACTTCTTAGACGCATTTGGATATTGACCATCATTTCCTTTGGCAAATCCAAACTCTCCATATACTGACATAAGATCATCCAAAGAAATTCCATGATATGTCCTTCTTCCTTGCGTCCACGTCTTAACACCGGAAATTCCATTTGTTTGAAGCTTAAGCTTCTTTCCTTCATAAATAATATAGAAGTCAAGATTGTAATCCTGTTTCTCTTCATAAGTCTCCGGTGTTACATTCGCTGCATTCTGCGGGGAATCCATCTTTGCATCCTGCTGCTCTGGCAGCACTTCAGTGTCTGTTAAGCCTTCGCTATCTGATGGTAATCCTTCTTCCTCCTGACCTTCTTCCTCCTGACCTTCTCCCTCCGGTGTCTGTGATCCTTCCGGGGCAGCTGGTTCTACCGAAGGTGGAACTTCTTCCGACGGTTGTTCTTCCCCTAAAGGGGGTTCTCCTTCCGGCATCATTCCGTCCTCTGTCGTTCCTTCACCTTCTGCAAACATCTCTGCGCTCTCAGCAGCTCCATCGGTTTCTTTCAACATTTCTCTTTCTTCCGCAGAAGGCTCTGCTGCTGTTAAAACCATTGTCCCAATACCACTTATACCCATAACGAGTATAAGCCCCCATGCTATCCATCGGAGCCACGCATTTTTCTTTTTCACATTCCTTCCTCCTTATATCCTCAAGTTTTTTTGAAAATTAAATCTTTCTAATTACTTATATTTCGACGCTAAACGCATCCCATAGAGATTCCATCTGCCAAGTTCCCCTACATACTATGATGCCATTTGACATTTTTCTCTATATAATCCGTCTGTTTATTATATATATTATAGCACGAACTATTGTTTATACAAGTGTGGTTCCCCAATAAGTCGCAAAAAAAAGAGATCTCACACAAGAAATCTCTTTTTATCCTTTTTCAAAAGCAATTATTAAACTTTTTACCACCCATTAACTCCAATTAATAATACGAGGTTTCATTGTATGCCAGACTCGTCCCGTTTGGACTGCTTACTGTGCACTCTAAATGTCTTGCCCCTCCTGTTCCAGTCACACTCGGTCCTTCAAAACAAATCGTATATATTTGATTATAAGCTGTTAGCCCATTTGCTAAAACATCATCATTCATCACTCGCAATTCTAATACCATATATACATTATTCACGTCTCCAAAATAATTAGAAAGAGAAATTGAATTTTTAATTACACTCTCTACCATACCTTGATATTGATTTACATGCGCACCAAAATCTCCCCATACGCCCTCATAAAACTTTAAGTTTTCAAATGTTTCAAGAACTTTTGCTTTCTGTGCCTGTGTTTCTTGTTCTTTTGCTTTCTTCGCTTCCTCGTCTGCTTTTTTCGTCTGTACCAGCTGCTCATATTCTTCCAACGTATTGATATTCGTTACCAATTTCTTTTGTGCTTCAGATAGCTCATTATATTTATCCCTGACAGCTTGTACAGATGTATCACCAGCAGTAAGACTATCCTTATCAATTTCATCAATTGCTGTCACTATGCTGTTTGCCGCTTTTTGATCCTGTACTTCTTCCAGCCGCTTATATGCTCCCTTCAAATCATCATAGTTGGAAACTAACTTTTTCTGATCTTTACTTAAAGCATCGTATTCTGTTTTGATATGATCTAAATCTTTTTCAGAATCTGCTGTAATTTTCTTTTCATCCAATGAATCAATCAAATGGATAACTTTCTGCGCTGCTTTTTGATCTTCTTTGTCTTGAAGATAGTCCATAACTTTGGGATAAATAACAAAATACCCTAACACACCTATTATTATTGCCACTAATGCAACAGCAATAACGACTGCCAATGTCTTCTTCCTTTTTTTGCCACCGTTATTACTTTCTACTTCTCCCTTATTACTTTCTACTTCTCCCTTATCATCCACAATAAGATTTTCACTGCATTTTGCTCCACATTCCGAACAAAAGCTCTCATTATCTTGTAATTTTGCTCCGCATTCTTCACAGTACTTCATATCTATTTCCTACTTTTTCTTTCTTCAATAATTCCACATATTCCAGTCAATAAAAAGCCTGCACCTGTAACATAGGAGATATAGGACCAATCCCAGCCCCCTGTTATTAATCCAAATAATATCAAAACACCGCCTGTAACCGTCTGACCAATTGGAACAAGCAATTTAGGAATCCCTGCCCTCTTTGGTGTGTATGGTTGATAATAACCCATATTAGGATTATTCTGCTGTCCATTCGCCTGTCCAGTTGCCTGTCCAGTTCCCATATTTACCTGCCTGCAATTACACACCTCTCCTTCTTGTAAAGCTCTCCCGCAATTACTACAAAATCTTGCCATGTTTCTTTCCTCCTATTTCTTTCTATTATTTCTTTCTATTATTTCTTTCTATTATTTCTTTCTACTATTTTTTTCATTTTTAATATAATGTTGCGTATCCTTCTTCCCCATCATATTCCAGGATTAAAGTAGCCCCATCTATCGAACAATCTTCAAAACTTAATCCATAAAATTCTATAATATTTCCCTCTATATCTTCGATAGCAAAATCCCAGTCAAGGGTATCTTCTGTAACGGTAAACTCTACATCGATTGTATCTCCATCGCAAAGCACTTCATCTGCAAGTATATCTTCTTCCCAATCGTCTACTTCTGGCTGCGAAGCATAAAGAGCATAAATATCAACTCCTGTATCATTTACTACACTCAGATTAAAACTCAACGTTTCTTTCTCCGAATTTCCGACAATAAATATTCCAATCGCAACAATAAGTACAATTACGGCTGCTACAATTCCTACTATGAGCCCCGTTTTACTTTTCCTTTGATTTGCAACAGCCGCTGTTTGCGGATAGCCATTCGGCGATGAATAAGCGGTTTCTTCTCCGGCTTTCTGTCCGCAATAAGGACAGAACTTTTGTGTCTCATTCAATTCTTTTCCACAATTTCTACAAAACATAAACTTTTCTCCCCCCTTACTGAACAACACTATTTTCTACATATAACAATACATCTCTATTAGCCATAGCATACTGTCCGATATAAAGATCATAGATTCCTATTACTGCACCAAGGACTCCACCTAACACAAGATTTAACCCGATAAAAATAATATCCGTTGTCAATGCCTCTTCGTAATGCTTGTATATTCCTACCGGATACCGAATGATCTGCTGACAAAATTTATATGCCTGATAACATGCAAAAGTATTCCACAGAGCAAATCCCCATGCCGAGTACCAAACAAACCCTATCAGCAATTGATAGCAAATAACCGCAACCCAGATATAAAGTCCGATCTTTTCCTTCCTGTACAATTCATTAATTACCCGCATTCCTTCATTTTGCATTTGCATATTCTGATTTTGATACCCTAACCCTACATTGGGCGCACCTATCTGCATTCCACAGCGAGTGCAAAACTTTGCCTGATCATCCAATGCTTCTCCACAATTACCACAAAACATTTTCTTTCCTTCCTCGTATCTCTCTCATCCTCATTATATTTTAGGTCAATTGCACCCTAATAGTCAATAGGTCATCGTGACATAATTTAATTATATTTCAAAACTCCATAAAAAGGAGGTGCGATGCCTATTGTCACGCTTAAAAGATTTGCGCAAAGAACGCGGCTACACGCAAATCAAGATGCAGCATTTAACCGGTATAGACCAAAGCGATTACTCCAAGATTGAGAATGGCAAACGCTACTATACCTTTGAACAGTGCCGGAAGATAGCCCTTGCCCTTGACACAAGCATGGACTACCTTTCCGGTCTCACGGATGAAAAGAAACCTTACCCACGTTCTCATTCACCCAAATAGCAGAAATAACTGCCTGTCATTAGTATAATGACAGGCAGTTATTTTGTACTATGCACACTGCTTAGTAATGCAATTTATTTAATTTTGCCTTCACTTCCATTACATTTTTATAACGCTTATTCGGGTTTACCATAATGCATTTTTCTATAATGTTTCCCATTTTTCCTGCTGCCATTTCATTCACAGGGTGTTTTCCTGTCAGCATGACGTTCATCATAATTCCTAGTCCGTAAATATCCGTTCTTGCATCCGACTGAGCCTCTCCGTACTGTTCCGGCGCGGCATAACCGATTGTCCCCACCGTTCTCGTATCTTTTTGCGAATACATTTTATAAATTTTCGCAGCATCAAAATCAATAATCTTCACTTCTCTGTTTTTCATAACTATGACATTTTCCGGTTTGATGTCTCTGTGAACAATTTGATTCAAATGCAGCGCATACAACCCATCGCACACCTGACTTATGATTTCCCGGACATATCTTTCCGGGAACGTTGTTCGCTCCAATTGTTCTGCAAGCGTAATTCCCGGTATAAATTCTTCCAGAATCATCGTTTCGTTCTCATTACAACATACTTCATAAATGAAGGGGAGATGTCTTTGCTTCACTCCAAGCAGCCTTTCATACGCAGGATAAATCCCTTTTAATTTCTTAACTACCACATAATTTCCCGACTGCTTATGTTTATATAAAAGCACTTCTCCACACTCTTTTTTCTTTAATACTTTTACAAAAGTATAATATGCTTTCAAATTTTCTACTAACCACTGATACATAACTTTCTCCCATTGCAAACCCGATTTCTCCATGATATACTCTCTCCGAGGTGATATCGATGATCAAAAAACCAACGAACGAACTAATGGATGCATTAAATCAATGTTCCTCTGCCTCTGAATACATCAACAAGGCTCAGGATTATCTGATTGATTCTACTATTTCCGACTATTTGAACCAACTATTAGATGAGAAAGCTTTGAAAAAATCCACCGTAATTAAAAACTCAGAGCTTAACGAAATCTATGGATATCAGATTTTTTCAGGAAAACGCATGCCTTCCCGTGACAAACTGATTTCCATTTCCTTTGGAATGAACCTTTCTCTCGACGAGACGCAGGCGCTTTTAAAATATGCAGGGTTTGCCCCTTTATACCCGAAACAGAAGCGTGACAGTCTGCTTATCTGGGGCAAAAATCATCAGTTTTCCATTTATCAGATCAATGAATTGCTTTATACAGAGAATGAAGATACCCTATAATTACTGCACATAATAATACTCCAGCGTTTCCACCATACCGTCATCAGAAAACGTAATATTCAATCCCGGACTGAACTCTCTGTCGAAATGATAACAGAGTTCGTTTCCGTATTCCTGATCCGGT
Source organism: Dorea sp. ICN-14282 (assembly GCF_037890115.1). Taxonomy (NCBI): domain Bacteria; kingdom Bacillati; phylum Bacillota; class Clostridia; order Lachnospirales; family Lachnospiraceae; genus Dorea; species Dorea sp. ICN-14282. The sequence continues at coordinate 305,238 of NZ_JBBKBH010000003.1, forward strand.
GTCCCTAATATCGTTTTTACGCTATTGACATCAGATGTCCCATTAATCCCGTAGATCCCATATTCCTTTTTATTGTCTCCCGCTGTATAATCAATCAAAAGATCTTGTATCACTTCTTCTTGATTTACTGCAACGGTCAGCATTCCAAACGTATGGATCGTCATTCCATTTTCGTGATATATCTCTTCCGTTTCTTCGCCTAATGTTAACTTCATATCAGCAAAACCACTTCCAAGCGCATCTTTTAAATCATTTTCCACTTCCGAATCGTAGATAATATTCTCATCTGTTCTAAAATTTTCGCTAATGATATTTTGAATATCAGATTCCTCTAAATAGTTCTTGTTCACTAGATTTTGTATTTTAATCTTTGCCAGGAAAATGATACTCAACATTCCAATCATTAAGATACTTCCAAACACCCATAATAAAATCGCTTTTTTATGGCTGTTCTTTATCTGTATTTCCTGTATTTCCTGTTTTTCGTATTGAAACATGCACCTCGGACAAAAATGTGCTTCATCCGGTAATTCCATGTTACAATTCGGACATACTTTCATCTGCCCACCTCTTTGTCCTCTGTTTTTTCAACCTTATCTTTCTTGCAAGATTAGAATAGCTTTTTTTTGATATCTTATCAATGATAAAATAGCATCTTTTTTAAATCAACGATATAATCATTTAAAAGGCTATGTTTTCCAAGCTGTACGAAAACAATATACACGAAAGGAGTAACTCTACGACAAACTTTATTTTTGAAAACACCTGGGAAGAAAATCAGGAGGCATTGAAAACAAAAAAACTGGCGATTATTCCAGTTGGAAGTTCCGAGCAGCATGGTCCTGCACTTCCAGTTGGCACAGACTGGATGATCGCACAGTATCTTGCCAGAAAAGTAGGAGAAAAGACAGACAAAGGTCTCGTCGCTCCCGTCGTTCCATTTGGTCACGCCTTATACCATGCCGATTTTCCGGGAACCATGGCTGTTTCTCAGACTACCCTTGCCACATACGTCAAAGAAGTCTGCGACCAGCTTGTCTCCTACGGATTCACGCACTTTCTCTTTCTGAACGGACATGGCGGCAACAATAATGCACTTTATGATGTAGGACAATATCTTCGTCTGAAAAACATCCCAACCGCCAATATTCAGTGGTTTGAACTTGCCGGTGATTTAAACCCAGAATGGGGATTAATCGGACACGGTGATATCATTGAAACTTCCGTAATGATGCATATTGCCCCGGAAACCGTCAAAACAGAGCGGGCGCACATTCCGGAAAACCAAAGTATCGGAAACATTAAATTCTTGGATCTTCACAGAGGGGAATTTGACGGCGGCAGCGTTTATCTCAATCTGCGAACCAGAGACGTCTCAACAACCGGCGATATTATTGAGTTTGGTCACACCGCTGGCGTTGACTATACCCGAAGCGCCAAGGACGCTACGGCAGAACTGGGAAAAGAAGTCAGTGATGCAGTTGTAGAATATATCCTTCGTTTCATCGATGAATTTGTGAATTTTGAATTTGAATTTAAAAAATAGTTAAAAAGCAGGATATCTCCAGCGTCTAATATGCTACGTCTATTGGAGATATCCTGTTTTCTAGTTAAACCCTATAATTCGTCTCGCCACACTGTATGCAAGGGAAGAAATCTTTCGCCCGGAACGCCCTGGAATGTTCATCGTCTGCCCCAGGATTCCATGCCGGATCTTAAAAAACGTCCGAAAATCCTTCTTCCGAAGATACATCCACAGCTCTTTCTTCTTCTGTAAATTTTCTTCCTTCTTTGACCGGATCAAAAGGATCGATGACACGGTCATCATAATCGCCAAATAGTTAATCATATACTGCCGCAGCTTCCTACAGCTGATCTGTTTCATCTGGTACATATCAATCATCAGTTTCGTTACAAAGATCTGCTGATCTACTCTGGCAATCATATTCTTCTCATTCACCGACTGGTCATCACGCCCGATAAAATACCGGTAAAAATCCACATCCAAATAATAAATCCTGCGGACGTGCGGAAGCGGATAATAGACATAAATATTATCCACATAAAACGTGTGCTTCGGCAAACGCATCTGAATCAGCTGCAGAAGTCCCGTCCGATAGATCACGGAATGCATCAAAATATACTGATCCAGCCGGAAATGCCCGATGTCCTCCCATCGAAAAATCTCATCCTGCGGAAGTGCATTCCGGTAATTTACACATTTCTTATGGGACGCTCCTGCCTTCTCGTAGACATAGTTAGAAATCAGCATATCAATTTCCTGATCCTCTTCTTCCAGTCTCCGAAAAAGTGTCAGAATTTTTTGAAGCGCCTCCTCATCAACCCAGTCGTCGCTGTCCACAACTTTGAAATATTTTCCCGTAGCGTGAGCAAGACCGGCATTCACCGCATCCCCATGCCCTCCGTTTTCTTTATCAACTACTTTGATAATCTCCGGATATTTTTCCGCGTATGCATGCCCGATCTCTGATGTATGATCCTTTGATCCATCATTTACAATAATAATCTCTACATCGTCTCCTCCTGTCAGGATCGTTTCGATTGCATGTTCCATATAATCTTGCGAATTATAACAGGGAATGGCAAATGATATATACTTCACTGATTTCCTTCCTTTCTTCCATAATCGTCTTTTTCCATGAATGTCTTTTTAGTATAAATCATTTCCACTGATCTGCCAACTTATTCCTGAGATTCCCTTCTCAATTTTTTGAGATTCTTTTGCGTTTTTTCTCTTTTACGTGTTTTCTGGTATTTTCCAAGCAAAATCCGCAATATGAATTGTAATCTTCTCTCGGATAGTTTATATTTAAACATATTAGCAGATATCATATTCAGGAGGAATTCTTATGTGTAAAAATATTATCGTAGGACAATCAGGCGGACCTACCGCTGTCATTAACGGAAGTCTTTACGGAGTCGTATCCGAAGGTTTGAAACATCCCGACAAAATCGGTCATGTCTACGGAATGATCAACGGAATCGAAGGTTTCCTGCATGGACATATGATGGATATCGGCGCATTGGCCGCAACCAATGAATTAGAACTGATACGCACTACACCTGGCGCTTACCTTGGTTCCTGTCGCTATAAACTCCCGGAAGATTTAAGTGATCCGGTTTACCCACAGCTGTTCCGCATATTTGAAGAGCAGGAAATCGGCTATTTCTTCTATATCGGTGGAAATGATTCTATGGATACTGTCAGCAAGCTGTCCCGTTATGCCGCACAGATCGAAAGTCCAATCCGTTTTATCGGTGTTCCGAAAACGATTGACAACGATCTGGTTGAGACGGATCATACTCCGGGATACGGAAGCGCAGCCAAGTACGTTGCCACCACGGTAAGAGAAATCGCAGCCGACGCTACCGTATACGACAATAAGCAGTCGGTCACTATCGTAGAGATTATGGGACGCCATGCAGGATGGCTTGCCGCCGCCAGCATTCTTGCCCGGAAATACGAAGGTGACAACCCTGTGCTTATTTATCTGCCGGAAGTTGCTTTTGATCAGGAAGAATTTATTCAGAAAGTAGAGACCGCTCTAAAGGATACACCAAATCTTGTCGTATGTATTTCCGAAGGAATCCGCGATAAGGACGGAACCTTCATCTGTGAATACTCCAGCGAAGTCGGAACCGACACCTTTGGTCACAAGATGCTGACCGGATCTGGAAAATACCTGGAAAACCTTGTAAAAGAACGCCTTGGCATCAAAGTTCGCTCCATCGAACTCAATGTCTGCCAGCGTTGTTCCTGCGCTCACTTATCCAGAGTCGACCTGGACGAATCCGAAAACGCAGGTATTTACGCTGTATTGACAGCATTGTCCGGCGAAACCGGCAAGATGATTAATTTCATCCGCAACAAGAGTGTTCCTTATGAATTAACTTATGGAACAGCCGATGTGAATCTGATCTGCAACCAGGAGAAAACGATTCCCCTGAACTGGATTACAAACGATGGTTCTGATATCAGCAGCGAATTTATTGATTATGTACGTCCTCTTACACAAGGATATGTGGAACTGCCAACCAAGAACGGAATTCCGTTGTTTGCATACCGCAAATAACTTCTTTTGTTCACATTTTGTTCATTTTTCTTTCAAAAAACCTTCATTTGTTTTACATGGTTTCTTCATAGGTATCTCGTATACTAAGAGTATCAAATGAACAACAAGAAGAAATAACTTTTTCATAATACATGCCGGGGACCGCAGGAAGCGGTTACCCGGCATCCTCCCTTTTATGGGAGTTTTTCTGTTTCCAATACCAAAGTCCTATGGCTACCGCTCCGCCTCCGGCTAAGAGGCTCCCTATGATCCATATCCATCTTGTACTCTCTTCTTTCTCGTTTTCATCCGGGACATTTCCCGTCTCTTCCACTTTCATTCCCAGAGATTTTTTTACTGGTTTCATCACCCGATCAAGCACCGATTCCTTAGCCTTTATACGAAAATGTATCCGCGTCACCGCCTGATTTCCTGCACGATCCTTCGCTTTTACCGTCACCTCATAAGCCTGCTGCTCCTGTACGGTATATTGATAGATTTTACTGTTATTTTGAATCGGCTGCTCTTTTCCGTTGATCTGAATTTCCTCAATTACATCAGCCTGATCCTCCAGTGTCACCTGAAAGGTTCGTTCTTCTTCGTAACTCTCTCCCTCTCTCACGTCACGAAAAACAATCTCTGGAGCAGAATGGTCAATCACAAAATCTGCCCGTGAAACACCGATATTCCCAGCCGCGTCCACCGCCTTAACCTCCAGTGTATGCCAGCCTTCCCCGGTTACGGTCTCCCCCATCGGATACAATTTCCCGTCCAGCAGCATGGTATATGTATAACTGGTAAAATCCCAAATCCATTTTCCCGGAGGCAGTTCCCAGCGAAAGCTTTTTAAATAGCTCTGATTCAGACGTTCCACTTCATAGATAATGGGATTTTCCCGATCAATGATCACCTGCGCCTTTGCTCTGTCAGAATGTCCGGACAGATCAAAAGCTTCCATCTCAAGCTGATAAATGCCGTCTTCCGTCAGCCTTTGCATTGCCATTTTCCCATTTCCCGTATTTGTCCATACTTCCGGGGACAGTTCTGTTACCGTTCCTTTTGGATCCTGCCGTACTGCCTTTGCCGCAGCGCTTCCAACTTCATTCTCCTCTTCCACTGTATAATGAATTTCCACTGGCTGACTGGTGATCTGATAAGGAATTACTCCCGTAATCCCTGCTTTGGGAGCCTGTCCATCAATATAAAGCCCCACACTCTTCTGCGCCTGATTTCCCGCCCGGTCCCACGCATAAACCATCACCTGTACCGCCTTTCCTTCTTGCGATGGCTTCTTCACCCGATAAACCGTTTCTGCTTTTCCGCTATTGCCAAGCTCTTCTCCATCTGCTCTACAAGAGGTCCACGCCACTCCGCTTCCCGGTTCCTCATCTGCTGCCGCTACCGACAACTGCGTCTCATTCTGATACCATACGTCTATTCCTTGTGGAACAGAAAACTGAAGTTTCGGCGGTATTGTATCAACAAAAAATTTGTATTCCTGTAGAAATTTCTTCTCTTTTTGGTTCTCTTCTTCGTCCTCCTTGCTTTCTTTGTTTTCTTCTCTTACTTCACCTTTTCCCTCTTCTTCGCCTTCTTGCTCTTCTCCTTCTCCTGCCTCTGGCTTCTGTGTCTTTTCTTCCATCCATACAGACAAAGAATTCTCACCTTCTGCCATCTGATCTGCTTTGACAGCCGCTTGCTCCTCCAATTCTTTTAGTTCTCCTTGCAGCTCCTGTCCTTCCCCATTTACAAAGCAATACCGTGTCACTCCCGCTTCGCTTACTTGCGTAATCTTTACTTCTGGTTTGGTTACATAATAGCCGGATTTCCCATCAGGATTTGGACACTCTACCTCAAAACACTTTCTATCCTGTTCCTCTGACACCTGGGCGTTTCCCGACTGCTGACAATATATCAGCGCCAGAATTACCCCCAGACTCATAATTTTCTTCATTTTCCAACCCATACTTGTTCTCCTTCCACTCCTATCTCGTATTCTGCCTGCAATTTCTTAAATTCTTCCTGCTCCTGAATCTTCGGATCTTCACTCAAATACGTCTGAATCGTCTGTGCACAGACGCTGCGGTCTACATTTTGATCCTGACACAATAGACGTATATGAGAAATCTTCAATTCCAGACACTCCGGCAGCTCTGCAGCTCCCCGCAAGCATACAGAAAGAGCTTGTTCCCGGTTGCCGCAGACCTCATACAGCATCACCATTTTCTGATACACCACCTTTCTTTTTTCTGATCCAGTCTCTAGTTCCAAAATTCTTTCGTAACAGGCCGCTCCTTCTTCCGCTCTTTTCTCCCGTTCACAGGCAAGCGCCATACTTTCACAAATTTCTTTTTCCGTCTCTTCCGTCAAATCCTCCCAATCCAGACACTCCTCGCATAGCCGGATCACCTGTTCCGTGGCACCTTCCAGCGTCATATTCTCATATCCTTTTATCAGAAATCGATAACAGGATGTCTTCTGTTCCCGGCTTGCTTGTCCTTGATCAACTCCTCTTTGTTCCTCTCGTTCTAGAACCATCTGCTCCAGTTCTTTCAGCGCTTCTGCTGCTTTCTTCTCTTCTTGCTTAGCTTCTACGCCATTCTTCTGTTCCTTTCCCGTAAACCGGCGTACCACCACCTTCATCGCCTCCGCCATTTCATCTTTTGTCTCCACCTTTTCTAAATAAGACAGACATTTTTCATACTCCTGCATATCTAGAAAATAAGAAAGCGCCACCTCCAAATATGCTTCCTCTTTCGATTCTTCTTTCACCTTTTCTTTCGCCGATGTTTCAATCGTTTTCCCGCCTGTTTCCTCCTTCTTCGTAATCTCTTGTTTGCGAATCTTTTCCTGGGGTTCACGCGCTGATAAAAAATACCGTTTGCCAAAAAGGATGAGCAATATCAGAATCCCTGCCGCCGCAATCCTTTTTCCTTTTTTCTGTTTTCGTTTTTCTTTTGGAATTTGATAAATTGGAAGATCTTTACAAATCTCCTGTACCGATTGATAAGAATGTTTTGAATTGTATCTTTGACATTTAGAAATTATTTTTTTAAGCTTTGCTGTCTCCCGCCTGCCAAGAGGCGGATCTACTCGCACCGATGCCAGCAAATACTGGAATGTTTTTCCCAATCCATAGATATCAAGTGAAATTCTTCCCTTGCCATAGTAAGAATCCCCTGACGGCAGGAAATGCTCTCTAATATCCCTTCGGAGCATTCTTTTCCGAATCCCCTCATTTGCTCCTGCCTCTAAATCCAGAAAATAAAGTTCTCCTTCTTCCGTCACAACCATACTATAGGGATTGACATACTGATAACAAGACTTCTTTTTACACTTATGAATTTTCGCAAGCTGCTTCGCCATGCTCCCCATCCATGCGAGCAGCTGCTGCTTTGAAATATTGGGATGATATTTCAACCACCACACCAACGGCCTGCCTTCTATATACTCCGAACTGATATAACAGATCTGTCCATGTTCGATCAGCCGCAGCACGTCATAACCTTCTTTGGATGCCACTTTTTCATCACCTCTTTTTACGGCATTTGCTGTCTCCATATGAATACTTAAGTGAAACTGGAACGATCCCAGATCTTAGACCAAGATCCGTGATTTTGAAATTACTAGACTCTCAGAACAATTAGAGTAATTAATATATTACTCGCTCCCCACAAAAAATACAAGTTTTTTTTATTTCTTTTTCGACAAAACCGGAGGCCGTCTGCGCTTTCTGCCCAAACGGCCTCCGGTCTTATCACTATCTTTTCAACCTTTTACCTCATCTGCAACTCTACTCTATCTGTGACTTAACTCCTTTGGAGTATACAGATGTCTTGGAATTCCATCTACCATAACCGGAGATACATCTCCCTGAATCAATGGTCTTACATAAGAAATAAATTCATTTGTCACATAAGTACCCTCTTCATTTACCCAATCTCTCGGTACTAATTTCTCATCGTTAGCAATCTTGTGTACATCCTTTACTTCTGTTCCACACTGATATGGATCATCAGACAGTCTCTGAAGTACAACCATCTTTCCGGAATCCCCTTCATCCGCTGCTTTTACCGCTGCACCGCCAACTTGATAAGCCTCCAGAATATCTACACGGGAAGCTGCATGAGAAGCAGAACGCTGCAAGGTACTTAACTCAATGGCGCGAGTCTTACAACCAGTCTCTCCGGCAATAAAGCTTGCCAGATAAGATGCTGTTCCAGACAGCTGCTTATGACCAAATGCATCTACGAAATCTACACTGTTGCCAAGCTCACATACATAATTTCCATCCGCTGTCAGGATTCCTTCTGATACTGCAACAACAATAGACGTTTTCTTCTTCAACAGTTCTTTCACTTTTGCGCTGAATTTCTGCAGATCAAATACAGTCTCCGGCAGATAGATAAGATCTGGTCCCTCGCAGTCCTCCCCTTCGGACAGCGCAGCTGCTCCTGTCAGCCAGCCGGCATTTCTTCCCATAATCTCTACAATCGTTACAATTCCCTTCTCATATTCCAGACAGAATCCATCGCGGATAATCTCCTTCATAGAGGTTCCAATGTACTTTGCAGCACTTCCGTATCCCGGTGTGTGATCCGTCAGCGCCAGGTCATTATCAATAGTCTTTGGACAGCCCACAAACCGGGTGGAATGTCCGGTAATAATTGCATAGTCGGATAATTTTTTAATCGTATCCATGGAATCATTTCCGCCGATATAGATAAATGCCTCAATATCCAACTTATCTAAGATTGCAAAAATCTTATCATATACCTCGCGGTTTTCATGGATCTCCGGCAGCTTATAACGGCAGGATCCTAGGAATGCGGCTGGTGTTCTCTTCAACAGTTCCGCATCCAGCTCCGTCTTAATATGGTCGGATAAATCAATATACTTTTCCTCTAATAATCCCTGCACTCCGTGCAGCATTCCATACACCTTTTTGGCTCCTCGGTCCTTCGCAGTCCGGTATACTCCTGCCAGACTAGAATTGATCGCTGCTGTCGGCCCTCCGGACTGCCCTACAATCACATTTCTTTCCATTTATGTTCTCCCTTCCTTCTAAATACGTCGATAAGTCTATATTAGTATATTTTTACATAAATGTCTAGAAAGTATTTCTTTTTTTGTACATTTTTACATATCTCAAGAAGGGTTCGAGTTCTCTAATTCTTCTTCCACCTTCTGCATCGCATATGCATACCCGCGCATACAACCATTTCCGGATACATCCAGTACTTCTCCTTCGGCAACCTCTGCCGTCATATGACACTTATTTTTGCAGATTTCACAAGTAAGCTTTCTCGTTTCCATCTTCCTATTCCTCCTGCTTTGCCCAGTCAAATGCGTACCGAACTGCCTTTTTCCATCCGGCTGTCTTTTGTTGACGCTCTTCTTCCTGAATCTGCGGTTCAAAAATCTGATCTACCGCCCAGTTCTCCCTAACTGCATCCTTATTCTTCCAATAGCCTACAGAAAGCCCCGCCAGGTATGCCGCTCCCATAGCTGTTGTCTCAATACATTCCGGCCGATGCACCGGAGCGCCAATCACATCCGCCTGCGTCTGCATCAGGAAATCATTCGCACTTGCTCCACCATCTACCTTCAATGCACTTAACTTAATACCGGAATCTGCCTCCATTGCCTTTAATACATCGTTGGTCTGATATGCCAGAGATTCCAATGTCGCCCGGATAATATGATACTTATTGACTCCGCGGGTGATGCCCACGATGGTTCCTCTTGCATACTGATCCCAGTAAGGTGCCCCAAGTCCGGTAAATGCAGGGACTACGTAACAGCCGTTGGTATCCGGAACCTTTTTCGCCATATATTCTGAATCTGCCGCAGAATCAATCAAATGCATCTCATCCCGCAGCCACTGGATTGCCGCCCCGGCTACGAAAATGGATCCTTCCAGCGCATAGTATACTTTGTCATCAATGCCCCATGCAATCGTAGTCACTAGTCCATGCTCCGAAAACACCGGCTTCTCTCCCGTATTCATCAGCAGAAAGCAACCTGTGCCGTACGTATTTTTGGCCTCTCCCGCCTGAAAACATGTCTGTCCGAATAATGCTGACTGCTGATCTCCTGCTGCTCCTCCAATCGGAATCTCTCCACCGAAATAAGAAGCATCCGTCACCCCGTAGATACAACTTGACGGCTTCGCTTCCGGAAGCATTGCCCGCGGGATTTCCAACAAATCCAAAATTTCCTGATCCCATGTAAGGGTATTGATATTAAATAACAGTGTCCGTGATGCATTCGAATAATCGGTCACATGCACACGCCCCTTCGTCAGCTTCCAAATCAGCCACGTCTCCACCGTACCAAAAAGCAGCTCTCCTTTTTCAGCCCGTTCTCTCGCGCCTTCTACATGATCCAGAATCCATCGGATCTTCGTTCCAGAAAAATACGCATCGATAATCAAGCCTGTTCTCTGACGGAAAAATTCTGTCAACCCACGCGCCTTTAACGTATCGCAATACTTGGCCGTTCTTCTGCACTGCCATACGATTGCGTGATAAATCGGCTCTCCCGTATTCTTGTCCCACACGACAACCGTCTCTCGCTGATTTGTAATTCCGATGGCTGCAATATCTGCCGCGCCGGCCCCAATCTTATTCATCGCTTCTACTGCAACTCCCAGCTGGCAAGACCAGATTTCGTCTGCATCGTGTTCCACCCATCCCGGTTTCGGGAAATACTGAGTGAATTCCTTCTGTGCCACACTGCAGATTTCTCCCTTTTGATTAAATAAAATACATCTGTTGCTGGTCGTCCCCGCATCCAATGCCATAATATATTTTCCCATCTTCGTTCTCCTCTCCAAAAGTCGGACTCCTTCTGTCCGTTGATTGGTTCTATTTTATCATACTGGTCTTGATTCTTCATCTGTGAATTCAAAAGAAGACCAAAAATAAAAGCCCCCAACTTCTGTCAGAGACTTTTCATGTTCTTTTCCTGAAATTTTATTTTTTAAATCTTTAATTTTCCAAAAGTGCTTCTTTCGCTTCCTCCTTCTTCTCCTGCTTTCGGTCAAATCCCGCAAAAAATCCTGCAATTAAGGTACCGGAAATCGAATGCCATACACAGGATACCGCACAGATAACTGCAGACTGCGGCGCACTTGCAAACTGTGCCGTTGTTGTCGCCAGATTCGTAGCCAGACCTGCATTCTGCATTCCAACTTCAATGGAAATGGTCCGTTTCTTCGCAGTATTCATTCCTGTCATTTTGCCTGCTCCATAACCAAGCAGGTATCCCAACCCATTATGAAGCAGCACTGCCGCAAAGATAACGACGCCGGAAGTAAAGAAGTTCGCTCCCTGAGAGGAAATTACGCCCCCTACCACGCAGGCAAGTCCCAGCACTGCGATTCCCGGCATTACCTTCTGCAATTCCTGGAATGCTTTCTTCTTCCCCCATACATAATTCAGGAAAAATCCAACTGCAATCGGAAGAATGACCGTCTCAATAATAGAAACAAACATCGGAAGCCCTTCGATTGTAATCTTTGTACCACTTGCTAAAAATGCCACCAGAAGTGGTGTCATAATCGGGGAAAGCAATGTAGACACCGTTGTCATTCCCACAGAAAATGCCACGTCTCCACCGCATAGATATGACATGATATTAGAAGATACCCCACCTGGACAACATCCTACGAGAATCAATCCCAGGGCAATGGCATCCGGAAGCTGCAAAAGCTGGCTGATCCCCCATGCAAGAAAAGGCATAATCAGATACTGCGCCGCTGCTCCAATACAAATATCGAGCGGTCTCTGCGCAAGAATTTTAAAATCTTTTGTTGTCAGCGTCAATCCCATACTAAACATAATCACTCCAATAATCAGAGACTGACTGGTGAATTTATTTCCCACCATATCAGTAAACAGCTGGTAATTCACCCATCCCATCATCGCCGGAACAAAAAAAGTCACAACCGCAATTGCAATTACCACCAACGACGTGTAATCTGATAAAAACTTACTTCCCTTTTGCAACAGTTTCATAGCAACATCCTCCTTTTTTCTCATTCAAAACACCAAAAAAGTCCCTTTTGGACTTTGCCAAAAGGGACGAATCTAATCCGCGGTACCACCCTGTTTTCTGTGACATGCGCCACAGCACTTACGTACTTCATACGCTTTCCTGATAACGGAGGATTCCGACACGACTTACTTTACAAAATTTCAGTCAGCTCCTTGGAGATGATAACCATCTTTCCTGATATATCTGCTCACACCGTCTGCAGACTCTCTGAAATACCAGATCGAACTATGGTCTTGTTCTCTTCACCGGATTTTGGTGCTTTAATACATTAATTTATTAATTCTTTATATTTCATCATTATAATCTCTTTTTCATCCGTGTCAAGATATTTTTAGAGCGGATTCTATTTTTTTGTGTTTTGAGGCAACTCTTCTATATTTATGAATACAAAAAAACGCAAACCCTTGTTTCCAAGGATCTGCGTTCTCCTTTGGCTTTCCGCCATAGCGTGGGCGAGAAGATTCGAACTCCCGACCTTTTGGTCCGTAGCCAAACGCTCTATCCAGCTGAGCTACGCCCACACAGCTGTGAATTACCTCAACAGCAAAATTTATTATATACGAACACCTCCATTCTGTCAATACAATTTTTCATATTTTTTCTATTTTATTTTTTGTTTTTAAACTGGCCTGTTCATTTTATCTGTATCTGGACTTTTTCATCCATCCAGTTTAGTGTTACCATATCTCCATACCAAACAAAGGATGGATGATATTATATGACGAAAAAAATTGCAGTCATCAATGATCTGTCAGGATTCGGACGCTGTTCCCTGACTGCTGCCATTTCCGTATTAAGCGCCATGGGTGTACAGGCATGTCCTCTCCCAACCGCAATTTTGACGGCGCAGACCGGTTATCCCAGCTATTATTGTGATGACTATACCGATAAAATGGAACGATACCGTACAGAATGGTTGAAAATGAATCAGCATTTCGATGGAATCTATACTGGATTTGTCGCCAGCGAACGACAGATTCATCAGATTTTCCGTTTCATTGATACCTTTCATACGCCAGGTACTCGCCTTCTGGTGGATCCCGTAATGGGAGATAACGGGCACACTTACAACATGTACACGCACAATCTTCTGTGCGAGATGAAGAAACTGGTCGTGCAGGCAGAAACGATCACTCCTAATTTAACCGAGTTCTGTCTTCTGACAGATCAGAATTACCAGGAAATCTCTCGCCTTCCAATAGACCGTATGACCGAACAGCTTGAGATTCTGGGGAAGGAGCTCTGTCTTCTTGGACCTTCTGATATCGTCATCACCGGTATCGATTTTCAAAAAGAAGACGGCACTGGATATGTGGGAAACCTTCATATTAACCGCGAGCACTCCCAACTGTATTCATTCCCTCATATCGGAGGCAGTTATTCCGGAACCGGAGACTTGTTTGCCTCCTGTATGGCTGCCGCAATGGTGCGGGAAATTCCGCTTTCCAAAATGATTCAAACGGCCGGAGCTTTCCTGGAAAAGTCTCTTGCCGACACCGTAGCGGAAGGAATCCCCCGCAACGACGGCGTTAATTACGAACAGTACCTATCCATGTTGATGAAAGAAAACGGAGGACGACCATGACCAGAAACCATTTAGAAAAGCGCACCCTTTCCATCTCTTTACTGACCATTACCGGCCTTTTTGCCGCCATGATCACATTGATGACCGCATATATCTGCCATATTCCCTACGGAAGCAACGGAGGCTATATCCATTTTGGAGATACGCTGATCTATCTTGCAGCCGCCCTGCTGCCACGGCCTTATGCACTGACTGCAGCAGCCATTGGCGGAGGATTGGCGGATCTTCTTACCGCTCCTATGTGGGCGCCTGCCACGATTATAATTAAAATGCTGATTGTATTGCCATTTACCAGCAAAACACCAAAGCTTTTAAATGCTCATAATCTTGTTGCCCCTCTCATTTCACTTATGATTTCTGCAACAGGATACTATCTGGCAGAAGGGCTGCTCTTTGGCTCATTCATTGCGCCCATAGCATCCCTCTCAGGCAGCGCCGTTCAATCCGGTGGAAGTGCGGTTCTCTTCCTATTATCTGCTTCTGCATTGGATCGCATGCATTTCAAAAATAAGCTTTGGCATTTCTAAATTTTGACTGATAGAGAATTCTAAAGGAGGCTTTCACATGGCTGATATTTTATACACCTACAAAAATCAAGTTTACGCAAATATTACGAACCAATGTAACTGTCGATGCACCTTTTGTATCCGAAGCCACGAAGATGGTGTCGGTGACGCAGAAACCCTTTGGCACAAGAAAGATCCTACTGTCGATGAGATCAAACAGGCGATGGATTCCTTTGACTTTACCGGGTTCCAAGAACTGGTATTCTGCGGTTATGGAGAACCCACCTGTGCGCTTGATACTTTGATCGAAGCTGCACGTTACGCCAAAGAAACCTTCGGGCTTGCCATCCGTGTCAATACCAACGGGCTTGCCAATCTTCAATATGGGGAAAACATTGTCCCCCGTCTTGCCAAGGTGATCGACACGATTTCCATTAGCCTGAACGCACCCGATGCCGAGGCATACTCCAAAGTATCACGTCCCCGGTTCGACCATGCCTTTGAAGGGCTTCTTGATTTTACCGCAAAATGCAAAGAACTGATCCCCCATGTAAAACTAACCGTCGTAGACGTCCTTGCACCAGAAGATATCAAAGCCAGTCAGGAACTGGCCAAGTCGCTGGGCGTAGATTTACGGATCCGGAAATATTCTTAGAAAGCGGTACTGCATGTTAGGAGAACCATTATGGAAATTTCAAAAAAGCTGGCTTCCCAAATTGTAGAAGTCGTCTACGAAGTTGTGAAAAAAGATACCAACCTCATTCAGCCTTCCGGGCTGATTATCGGAAGTACAGACAGAAGTCGTATCGGCACTTACCACGCTGCCGGTGCCTACGCTATTACACAGGGACTCCCGGTGTCCGTGGACAAAGAACATCCATTTCAAGGCGCCCGCGAAGGAATCAACTATCCGATCTTCCTTGACACTCAGGCGATTGCCGCTATTGGAATTACAGGAAATCCCGAAGAATTAAAGGCTTATGGCTTCCTGATCACCAAGATCACAGAAGTCTTTCTAAAAGAGCAAAAGCTAAATCAGGAAATGCTTTCCAAAGACCGGGCTCTTCACTATCTGATTACATCTCTGATTTACGACAATATCCCCAACCAGACACAGTTTGATGCCTTGATCCGGGAGTATGAGCTTGATCCTTCCAGTGATTACGCGGCCTTATCCGTACGGTTTCAGGATGCTTCGCTGGAGCCTTCTCTTCGCTTTTATTTTGCTTCCATTGGATGCCCCCTTTCTCTGTACCTGTATCCCAATGAATGGGTTGTATTATTTCATCATACTCAATTTGAACAATTCCATCCTGACGATTTCTCTGCCCGGTACCAGGGATCGGTTGCCGCAGGACTTGGAGATTTTGTTCCGCTGTATCAGATCTTCCGTTCCTATGCAAATGCACGAATTGCCAGGAAACACGCACAGAGCCAGCAGTTGGATTTCTGTGATATCCAGGACATTTCCATCGAATTTTTGATTGAAAGTATTCCTGTCGATATGAAAAACATCTACGCCAGCCGGGTTCTGGGAAAACTGACGGAGAAAGAACGCTCCATTCTTCTTTCCTACCTAAGCAATAATCTTGCGCTAAAGGAAACAGCAGAGCAATTATTCATTCACAAAAATACACTCCAGTATCAGCTGGATCGCATTGCCGAAAAAACAAACCTGAATCCAAGACATTTTCAAGATGCATTTTTATTAAACTTCGCCCTTCTGTGCAAATAGAAAACCTTCTACCAAATATGTTCCGAAGAACAATTTTTTGAAATATCTTTTATATTTTATGTTCTTTGGAACATACTTTTTCTTTTACTATCTGCTATAATAAACCTATCTGATAGAATATGGAGGTTGAAACCTATGAAAGTTGTTGTTGCAATCGATTCCCTAAAAGGAAGCCTGTCATCCATGGAAGCCGGATATGCTGCGAAAGAAGGAATTCTCGCCGTTCATAAGGATGCAGAAGTAATCGTAAAACCACTGGCCGACGGCGGCGAAGGCACCACCGATTCCCTGATCGAAGGACTTGGCGGCATCCGTATCGACCAAACGGTGACAGGCCCTCTTGGAGCTTCTGTTTCCTGTTACTACGGATACCTGAAAGAATCCAAGACCGCTATTATGGAAATGGCAAGCGCTGCCGGAATCACACTGGTTCCTGATTCCAAAAAGGATCCGCTTCACGCCACCACCTTCGGTGTAGGCGAAATGATTCAGGACGCTATAGAGCGCGGCTGCAGAAACTTTATCATCGGCATTGGCGGAAGCGCAACGAATGACGGCGGTCTTGGCATGTTAAAGGCACTTGGCTACTCTTTTCTGGATGCAAATGGTCAGGATGTCGGAGAAGGCGCACAGGCGCTCTCTAAAACGGCATCCATCGACACCTCTCATGCCGATCCCCGTCTGGCTTCTTGTCGTTTCCATATCGCCTGCGATGTCAACAATCCGCTTTGTGGTCCTAACGGAGCGACCTACATTTACGGACCGCAAAAAGGTGTAACTTCAGATCTTTTAGAACCGCTTGACACCGCCATGAAGCATTTTGCCAACGTCACTTTCCAAACGCTCGGTAATGATTTTTCCCTGGCCGAAGGGGCCGGCGCTGCCGGAGGGATGGGCTTTGCATTCTTAAGCTATTTAAATGCCGAGCTGACACCAGGCGTTGAATTGATCCTAAACGCCATCTCACTGGAAGAGGAAATAAAGGATGCCGACATCGTTATCACCGGCGAAGGACGTCTGGATCATCAAACAGCTATGGGAAAAGCCCCCATAGGCGTCGCAAAACTGGCGAAGAAATACCACGCCCGCGTACTGGCCTTTGCCGGAAGTGTTACGCCGGACGCCACCGCATGCAATAGCGCCGGAATCGACGCTTTCTTCCCCATTGTACGCGGTGTAACGACGCTTGAGGAAGCTATGAATCCCGATCATGCACGGGCAAATATGACGGCCTGTGTAGAACAGGTCTTCCGACTGTTATAACCAGGAGAACATCTATGGAACGAATTTTAACATATCAGATTACCGGTGATGATGCCGGACTTAGAATTGAACAATATCTTCGCCGCCAGGGCTACTCTCTTCAAAATCTTACCGATTTAAAAAAAATGCACGAAAGTGTTCTGGTCAACGGCGAATGGCTTCATCTGAACCAGCAGCTCTCATGCGGCGATACTCTGACCATTCATATTCAGGAACGGGAATCCTCCGAAAAGATCCCTCCGGTCAAACTTCCGCTTCACATTGTATACGAAGATGAGGATATTATTGTCATTAACAAACCGGCAGGGATGCCGATTCACCCTTCCCGCAACAACTATACCAACTCACTTGCAAATGCACTTGCCTGGTATTATCAGGAACAAGGGAAATCCTTCATCTTCCGCTGTACCAACCGTCTAGACCGAGACACCTCCGGTCTGACGGTCATTTCCAAGCATATGCTAAGCGGCAACATTCTCTCTTCCCAGGCAGCCCGCCACGAAATTCACCGGGAATACTTGGCCATCTCACGCGGAAGAGTTACCCCGGCTTGCGGAACGATCGATGCACCGCTTTCCCGCAAGCCGGGATCCATCATCGAGCGAACTGTCGATCCAGAATATGGAGAACGTGCTGTCACCCATTATCAGGTCGTAAACTACGCCAACGGACACAGTCTGGTATCCTTACAGCTTGAGACCGGACGAACTCATCAGATTCGGATTCATATGAAGCATATCGGATACCCGCTGGTCGGCGACTACCTTTATAATCCTGATATGGAATTAATCGGCCGACAGGCGCTTCATTCTCACCGACTTAGCTTTCCACACCCCATCACCAAAAAAGAGATGCATTTTACAGCTCCTCTTCCAGAAGATATGCGGCAGATCCTTAACCCTTAAGGAGATCGCCGCATATCTTCTCTATATATTCGGTTTTTCTTAAGAATCTTTAGAAATATTTCCTCTTCCGGTCACATCCAAGTCACATTTAGCCAGTATACTATAACTATCAAATGAACAAGAAGGCGGTGATCGTGCTTCGTAATTTACCTGTATAATTACTGCCTTCGCCTAACAATAATTCCCATTTATCATAGATTTTCATCCCCCTAAAAAGAGCCGGCGCACACTTGCACCGGCCCTTCCTTTTGTGGTATACTATATTTGTTTGCAGCAGTGGTCGAGTTGGCTTATGGCATCTGCCTCGAAAGCAGAAGAGCCGCAAGGCTCCGGGGGTTCAAATCCCTCCTGCTGCGTTTTTTATTTCTCGCCATAAAAATCTTCACACAATTCTTTTCCTTTGTCCATAATCTGACTAATCTCTTCTTCTGACATTCCCAGTTCATCACCCAGTTTCTTCATGTCTGAAAAATCGCCATCTTTAAATTCTGATGTGCTGCCGATCACTACGTCATCCTTTTTTGCCCGCGCCGATGCATAAAAACGATCGCTGTTTTCCCATGTGATTTCCACATAACTATCCTCAAGATCTACATCACAATACACGTTGCTTACATGAAACTCAAGGGAAAAATCTAAAAGGCCTGGCATCGACTGATTCGGTACGCTATACACAACTCCATCCTTATAATTCATCGAATAGAATCCTTCTTTATTCTTATGAAAATCGTTTTCCTTTAACTGCTTTTCAAAGTTCTTTTCCAGTTTATTTTTCGTGTGAACATACACTCCCGAATAAATTCCGAAACCGCCCACCAGCAACACAAATACAAGCCCAATTACCATCAATGCTCTTGCATACTTCTTCGTACTTTTCACTTCTTTATCAAATGTTTTTACCATGATCAAATCCTCCTTCAATAAAATATCTAAGGAGATGTGGAAACTATCACTGATTTTTACGATCGTTTCTAAATCTGGATAACTTTTTGAATTTTCCCAATTGGAGATCGTCTGTCTCGAAACCTGAAACAGTTCCGCAAATTCCTCCTGGGATAAATGTGCCTCCTTCCTTATTTTTTGAATGTTATTTCCAAGTGTCATGATAGTTCGCCTCCTTTGACCGAAATTATATGGGAAGAAATAGATCCTGTCTATCAAAGTTCTTTTACATCCATTAAAATTCCTGTGCAAAGATTCTTTGCGCACTGAAAATGCAGCTATTTACTGCGTTTTCATTAAATTTTAACGGACAAAAAAGTAAGAGAAACGTTTTTGTTTCAACGTTTCTCTTACTTTTGATTACTGCCGCAGACCGGAATCGAACCGGTACGAGAGTATAAGTCCCGCAGGATTTTAAGTCCTGTGCGTCTGCCAGTTCCGCCACTGCGGCAAAATGGGACCAATAGGGCTCGAACCTATGACCCTCTGCTTGTAAGGCAGATGCTCTCCCAGCTGAGCTATGATCCCAACTATAAAATTGTGCTTTCTCGTTACTTGAGTAAGCAACGACCCAGAAGAGACTCGAACTCTCGACCTCCGCCGTGACAGGGCGGCGCTCTAACCAACTGAGCCACTGGGCCAGATAAATGGACCTTCGGGGACTCGAACCCAGGACCGATCGGTTATGAGCCGATTGCTCTAACCAACTGAGCTAAAGGTCCAAAATCATTAAGTCCCTGATAGGAACTAAGCCGATGATCGGACTCGAACCGATAACCTGCTGATTACAAATCAGCTGCTCTGCCAATTGAGCCACATCGGCATGTACCAATGACTCCAACGGGAATCGAACCCGTGTTACCGCCGTGAAAGGGCGATGTCTTAACCGCTTGACCATGGAGCCATATGGTCACGGTGAAAACCACTTCTCACGTGACCGATTTATATATTATCATATGACTATAAGATTTGCAAGTACTTTTTGCATTTTTTTATTATTATTTTTTCTATTACTTTTTGAACAGTAGATACATGGGCTTTTCTCCCATTTATTTCTGCCTCTACTTCAGAACCTGTCGGTATACTCGGTAGAAATTCTTGTATGCAATCTTCTCTAGCTCTTCCTGCGTATATCCTCTTTTTTTCAGAACCTCAAGGAAATTTCCTGCATCTGCTTCTGAATAGAGTCCTTGGGTAGCTGCCTCAAATACTTTTGGTACTCCGTTTTTCAAAAGTGCTCCCGGATCCACATAATCTTCAAAATCAAATCCACATCCCACGTGATCGATTCCTACGAGATCTACAATATGCTCCACATGATCTGCCAGCCCCTCTGCCGAATGCTTCTTGCAGTCTTCACTGATAAATGCCCCTACCCGGTTCATTCCCAGAACTCCTCCGGTTTCTGCCAGGGCTTTGATCATCTCATCACTTAAGTTCCTTCCATGAGATGCCAGCGCCCTCGCATTACTGTGAGAAGCAATCACCGGGTGCCCATCTGACAGTGAAATAATGTCCCAGAATCCTTTATCATTTAAGTGGGATACATCCAGCACAATTCCCAGATCATTCATCCGTCTTACAGCCGCTTTTCCTGCCTCTGTAAGCCCTCTCTCCTGGTCTCCGGGCCACCCGGAAGCAAGTGCATTTTCTTCGTTCCATGTAAGCATCATCGTTCGCACAGAAAACTCATCGTAATAGTAATTAATGCGATCTACATCCTCACCAATATAGGACAAGCCCTCCAGTCCCATCACAACGTTAATCTTTCCTTCTTCTGTCCCCTTTTGAAAGTCTTTGTATTTCCGCACAATATTCAGAATGTCTTTTGCATCTTCTAATTCTTGTCGAACCGCCTGCTCAATCTGAAGAATCCGTTTCTTTGGATCTTCATCATAAGGCGGATCTACCCACATCACAAACGCTCCTCCAGAGACATTCCCTTTCTGAAACTTTGGCAGCTGATATTTCCGAAATATATCTCTCTCGCCTTTCTCACTATGCATCATTACATCGTACCAGATATCACCATGTGCATCAAACAACTTCATACTCTTTACTCCTTTTCTAACAGATCAGCCTTAAGAATCCCTGCAATTGATTCCGCAAGCCGCTCATGGCTTACATCATCCATATGCATAAAATCATAATCATTCATTCCGGCAACCGATGCCGCATCCAAAAAGATGCAGCCTTCTGCCTCTGCCCACAGGCGATATTCCTTAGAAAGCATTGCCGACTTTTCACTGCACACTCCCATATCACGCCCAATCTCGGAAGTGTCATTTCCCTTTCGAATCGGAGGCGGCGCAATCACCAAAATCTGCGGCTGATCCCGCCAGACACACGCCTGCTTCGCCTTCACGATCAATCGCCCCAGTCCGTCCGCAATATTCTTAGGCAATGCAGAAAATCTGGCTTTACAGTCATTGGTTCCAAGCATTAATATGAGATAATCAAGGGGATTATGCGTTGCCAGGCAAGGTCCCAGATATTGAAGTCCATTTAAACCTTCCCTTAGTGGATCCTCAAAAACTGTCGTCCGTCCACACAGTCCTTCTTCAATGACTGTCCAGTTCTCTCCTAAGAGCGTCTGTAGCCGCCCAGTCCACCGCACTTCCTCTGGGAATCGCTGTCCGTAGACGTTCTCATTCATCGCATTAAATCCCCAGGTATTAGAATCCCCGTAACACAAGACGCGTTTTTTCATACCATTTTCTCCTGCAATTATAAATTTCTTGAAACCTCTTCACAAACCTTCATTGCTTCAATAATAGAACTTCTAAATCCCATTTCCTCTAATGTACGAACCGCCTCAATGGTCGTTCCTGCCGGCGAGCACACCATGTCCTTCAGTTCTCCCGGATGTTTGGCTGTCTCCAACACCATCTTCGCACTTCCATACACTGCCTGAGCCGCAAACTGATACGCCTGAGTTCTTGGCATTCCACCGGATACAGCTGCATCTGCCATAGCCTCAATCATCATAAACACATATGCCGGCGAGCTTCCACTTACAGAGACTACAACATCCATTAACCGCTCCGGAACCACCTCTACACGTCCGAAACTCTCAAGAAGCCGCTTCACATATTCTGTCTCTTCCTTTTCCATATGTTCATTCGGGCACATAGCTGTCATACCCTCTCCAACCAAAGCCGGTGTATTCGGCATGGTACGAACGATTTTGACTTCTTTTCCAAACTTTTCTGCAAGCCATGCAAGGGTCTTGCCCGGCGCGATGGTAATAATGATCTGCTCTTTCTTCACGCAGTCCTTAATTTGATTAATAACGTCCTCATAAAACTGTGGTTTTACCGACAGGATAATCACCTCTGCCTTCTCTACAACCTCCTGATTCTTTTCCGTAACCTGAATTCCAAACTGCTCCTTAACCTTCTCTCGTCCCGGCGCAAACAGGTCTGCTCCTATAATTTCCTCCGCTGAAATCATTTTTTTTCCAATAATTCCGCCCATAATTGCAGATGCCATATTTCCAGTTCCAATAAATCCTAATTTCATTTTTCTCTCTCCCTTTCCTGCACGTGAAATGTAATTTCTAAAAAAACTATAGCACTTCCCCAAACGAAAGTCAAAGCTTAGCACGGATACAAAAAAACCGT
>NZ_JBBKBH010000004.1:0-193349 GCF_037890115.1 Dorea sp. ICN-14282
ATTGCTGTCTCTCGTGAGTCAGCTAAATCATAATAACATTTCTGTCGTTTTATGTCAAGAACTTTTTTCATATTTTTTTGAACATTTTTTAATGAACTTTCAAATAAGAATTTAATTCCCAACAAACGGAGAAAGAGGGATTTGAACCCTCGCGCCGCTATTAACGACCTACTCCCTTTCCAGGGGAGCCCCTTCAGCCTCTTGGGTATTTCTCCTTGCGTAAGCACGATTGACATTATAGCCTTTATTGCAGCTTCCTGTCAAGTACCTTTTTCAACTTTTTTCGAGTATTAGTTCCAAAAGTCTTCTTGATACAATTTGGGACGGAGTTTTTTTCAAAAAACTCCGTCCCAAATTGACATTTAAAAGATTAAACTCACAGGAACTTCTACTCGTAACAAGTCAGATTCATTCCCTGTACCAATTCTGTTTCCGCATCAAAATCGATTTCGCAATTTTTGAAATAACTGTCTTCCGCATACCATGTATACATATGAAGACTGTCTCCTTCATACACTTCTTCGGTCGCTCCGTATGCCTCTACCACATCAGCTTTACCAGTTCCAATGGTAATTCCTCCTGGGAATACCACACTGAACCCACCATCATCAATCATATATTCATCTACAGAGATTCCGCCCACCAGACACTCTTTTGCAGTCTGGGTTCCATCAGTCATATTTACCAAATGTACCATGAGCTCATCATCGCCACTTTCAAAATATGCCAATGTGTATTCACCCGGATTTACAACATATTCTTCCGGCGTATCTTCCGTATCCAATTTCAGACCTGTTGCTTCCAGATCTTCTACTGTACATGGAAGTGTCAAAACTGTATCGTTAATCTGTACTGTATAACTATCCCAGTTTGCTCCAAGTTCATCACTTGCTTCTGCCGGCTTAGCCGCTGGCTTCTTCCCTTCATCAGCATCCGGCTGATCATCAAGATCTTCTTCAGCAAAATCATCCGAAATTACAGTGGATGGAACTTCCTCACTTGCAGCTTTAAAGACAAACACTCCATAGATGATACTTCCAACCAAACCAATAACTGCACTGATAATGGTAAATAATCTCGCTTTTTTTGCGGCAGCCTGCGCCCCAGCATAATCCCCAGATCTCTGCAGCGAATTAATTCGGCTTGCATACACAATTCCCGCGATACCAAGCGGCAGACAACAAAGCAGCGTAGCCAAAATAGAAAAGATCATGTACGGAGTTCCATTAACTGGTTTGCCCGGCTGACCATATCCTTGTTGATTATACCCCTGCTGGTTGTAATTATTCTGTCCGTTCATTCCCTGATCTGGCGCGCCATACTGATATCCAAAATCTCCCTGCGCCGAAGATGCTGTTCCTTCTGCATTCGGATTCCCCTCCCCCTGGTTCTCCGCAGCGGACATATTCTCTGGTTCAACAACAGAACCACATGTTGGACAGATCTTTGCTCCATCCGGCACATCATTTCTGCAAAACTTACATTTCATAAACTTCTTCTCCTTCCTCAAGCTGTACAATTCTGCATAAAGCACTTTAGATTAATATAATATAAAAACACGCATTTCGCAATAAGATTTTACAGAATTTTCCGAACATTTAAACAGGAATAGATAACAAAAAAGAGTTCTGAAAACAGAACTCTTTTTTTCAGCGGAGAGGGTGGGATTCGAACCCACGCGCCCTCTCGGACAAACGGTTTTCAAGACCGCCTCGTTATGACCACTTCGATACCTCTCCACGTATTCACTTTTCTGTCACTTGTTCAGCAACGTAATTAATCATAGCACAAAAAGTGATCCTCGTCAAGCTTTATTTTCTCATTTTACTCATCTTGTTCAGAAGCTTGTTTAAAAATGCTAGAAAACCTTTAACTAGCAGAAGCATTCTGCAGAAATGTTCCCGCAATTTCCAAATCTTCCGGTGTTGTAATCTTTAGATTCCTGTAGGAACCTTCAAACAATCTGACCGACACTCCCAGCATCTGCTCCGCCACCATTGCATCATCTGTCACCTGAATCCCCTCTTCCTTCATCAGCTTGGAATATGCTTCCTCTATTAAAGAATATTCAAACACCTGAGGTGTCTGCACCGTCCATACAAATCTCCGGTCGGGAGTTGACACTGCAAAATTCTCTTCATCCACCATCTTGACCGTATCTTTGCTTGGCATTCCTGCTACACAGGCGCCATATTTTTCTACATACTCATAGCCTCTTTGCAGAATCGCCTCATCTACAAACATTCTGGCTCCATCATGGATAAACACATAGCATTCTGAATCCTTTACCGCCCGAAGTCCTCTAAAGACCGACTCATAACGCTCCTTCCCGCCTTCCACAATAGTGTGAACCTTTTCTATATGATAGGGATCCAGAATTTCTTCCTGAACATATGCAATCTGGCCTGGTCCTACCACCAATATCACATCGTCGATCACTTCCGATTTCTCAAACGTCTGCAATGTGTAGTAAATCAGCGGTTTCCCTTCCAACTCAATATATTGTTTCTGCACAGCACTGCCCATCCGCCGGCCCTGTCCTGCCGCAAGCACAATTGCTGTACACTTTTTCTTCCCATGCTTTGTCATTATCTCGTTCTCCTGGTTCTACCTTCTCTTACCGTCACCATTCTCCTAACGTTACCGTTCCCCCAGTTTCAAGTTAGGCACTGCATTCAGGTCCCATCCGTGACGTGTGCCGCTCAAATATTCGTAATAAGCCGCCACACCGATCATCGCCGCATTGTCCGTGCAATAAATCGGAGACGGATAGTAGAATTCCACACCTTTCGCCTCACACGCTGTTTTCATCGCTTCGCGAAGTGCGCTGTTGGACGCAACTCCTCCTGCGATTGCAAGCTTATCCACCTGATACTCTTCCACTGCATGCATAGCATTTGCCACAAGTACATCGGTCACCGCCTTTTGAAACGCTGCAGCCACATCTGCCTGAGAATAAACTTCCCCTTTCATCTGACATCCATTAATGTAATTCAGCACAGCCGACTTCACGCCACTAAAGCTGAAATCATACGGGGCATCTTCCACATGTGCACGCGGGAAAGAAATCGCTTCTGGATTTCCCTCTTTTGCCACTTTGTCAATTTTCGGACCTCCCGGATACCCAAGACCGATCGCTCTTGCCACCTTATCAAAGGCTTCGCCCGCCGCGTCATCTCTGGTTCTGCCGATAATATCAAATTGTCCGTAATCCTTCACTCTTACCAGATGCGTATGTCCGCCAGATACTACCAATGAGAAAAATGGCGGCTCCAATTCTTTGTGTTCAATAAAATTAGCCGCAATATGCCCTTCAATGTGGTGAACCCCTATCAGTGGCTTTCCCGCCGCGTAGGCAATTGCTTTCGCAGCCGCAACGCCCACCAAAAGCGCTCCCACTAATCCCGGTCCATAGGTCACGCCAATGGCATCAATATCAGCCAACGTTACATCTGCCTCTGCAAGCGCAGCCTCAACCACCTGATTAATCTTCTCAATATGCTTCCTGGATGCAATCTCCGGCACTACGCCCCCGTACAGGGTATGAAGCGCAATCTGCGAAGAAATCACATTTGACAGCACTTCTCTCCCATTTCGAACCACAGCCGCAGCCGTCTCATCGCAGGAACTTTCGATTGCAAGAATCAACACTTCTTTTTTATCACTCATATCCATATCCTTCTTCCTAATCCTCAAATACCAGCTCGACAGTTCGACGATCCTTTGCCGCTACAGATGCCGGGAAGATCGCCCTTACCTCATCCATATATTCTTCCGGTTTGATCAGGGACGGGCTATAGTGCGTCAGCCACATTTCTTTGACCCCAGCGTCTTTCGCAAGCTGTGCCGCCTCATAAAAAGTCATGTGCTTATACTCTCTCGCCTTTTTCTGTTTATCCTTCTCTCCATACATTCCTTCACAGATGAACAAATCTGCACCGGCCGCATTTTCCCGAATAGAATCTGTCGGCCGCGTATCGGTACAGTAAGTCAACTTAATTCCCTTTCGTGCAGGACCAAGCACCATATCCGGCGTGTAGACGTTGCCTCCATCTTCCACCGTCTCTCCCTTCTGAAGCATTCCCCAGAAACGCTGTGGGATCGCAGATGCATTGGCTCTCTCCACATCAAACTTTCCAGCGCGATCCACTTCCATTGTATATCCATAGCACGTCACATTGTGATTAACACGGAATGCCTTCAACCGATAACCGTTCATCTCAAAAGTCTGCATCGGTTCCGTAATTTCAATACATTTGATAGCAAACGGCAGTTCCGGAGCAATCACACGAAGTGCATTTACCACACGCTCTAGACCTTTTGGCCCAATCAGCGTCAACGGCTCTGTGCGATCCGCATTTCCCATCGTGAGCAAAAGCCCCGGCAGTCCGCTGATATGATCCCCGTGAAAATGAGTAAAACAGATCACATCAATCGGCTTAAAACTCCAGCCTTTTTCTTTGATCGCAATCTGCGTTCCCTCGCCGCAGTCAATCAACAAACTACTCCCATTGTATCTGACCATCAGCGCAGTCAGCCAACGGTACGGAAGCGGCATCATACCGCCAGTTCCTAACAAACATACATCTAACATATTTTACCTCTGTCCTTTATTTTCCCTTCTAGCTCCAACCTTCCGGTTTTACCCGAAAACATCTCACCATCTCATCATAGCAATCTTCGCAAAGTTCAAACCGATGAACCTGATTATCTTTGCCTGACGCATAGCCCCAACGCTTTTCCACTTCCAGCACATCCTCCGCCGGAACCCCTTCGATCACCGGAATCCTTTTCCCGCAGCAGTTGCAAACGATGGTGTAAAGTTCCTGTGTTTCTTTTACAATTCTATGATACTGGCGCATACAATTCCTCCTGTGTGAATCCTTTTCTTTCACCTTCTGTTACGCCTATATTATAACTTTCTAATCCGCATATTCCTATTGGGAATCCATGTCAACACTGCCAGTTATCTGCCAGCCTTCCGGCTCATCAGCACCGCGTCTTCCACTGGATTTTTATAATAGTTTTTTCGAATTCCATCTTCTGCAAATCCGTACTCTCTATAAAAGGAAATGGCCGGCACATTGCTCTTACGAACTTCCAGCATCAGGCGGTCAATTCCCTTCTCTTCACAGAAATCTTCCACCGCATGAAGCAGCCGGGCTGCAGCCCCTTTCCTTCGATACGCCGGATCTACTGCAACCCGGGCAATCTCGCCCTCATCCAGTACATAATAAAAGATGACATATCCGATCAACAAACCATCTAGCCAAATCCCGCCAAGCCAGGTCCGGCTCTTCTGATGCAGGCTCTCCCGCAGTGCCGGAAGACTCCACGCATCCGGAAAGATCGCCAGCTCCAGGTCTGCAATCCTCGGAAGGTCCGTCTCCTCAAGCCCCTTTACTTCCCACATTTACAGTACCTCGATATCTCGAATCAGCTCTTCCACAGCCTCTTCCTTCGTCGCCCAGCTTGTACAGAAACGAACCGCACAACGGGAAGCATCCATGCGTTCCCAGAATCCAAAGGAATATTTTTCCTTCAGCTTCTCCAGATGTTCATCCGGAAGAATCGGGAACTGCTGATTTGTATAAGAATCATAACGAAGTGCATAGCCCTTCTTCACAAATGCTTCTTTCAGGCGCATAGCCAGCCGGTCTGCATGATCTGATATCCGAAAATACAAATCATCGGTAAACAATACGTCAAACTGGATCCCCAAAAGACGACCTTTCGCCAGCATACCGCCGCTTTGCTTGATCAAATAGCGGAAATCCTTTTTCAATGCAGGATTTGTAATCACAACCGCCTCGCCAAATAAGGCGCCCACCTTTGTTCCGCCTATATAAAACACATCCGTAAATGCTGCAATATCTGCAAGTCCAAGTTCAGACGCTTCCGACATGACTCCATATCCCAATCTTGCTCCATCCAAAAACAGCGGAAGTCCCAATTCTTGGCAGACCTCGTAAAGAGCCTTCAGCTCTTCTTTACTATATAACGTTCCATTTTCTGTTGGGTGCGAAATATAAACCATCCCCGGCTGAACCATATGCTCGTGATCCGCATCCTGCCAATGTGCTTCGTAATACTCCCTCACTTGATCCGCCGTAATCTTCCCATCCTCACTCGGAAGTGGAAGCACCTTATGTCCGGTCGCCTCTACCGCTCCCGTCTCATGCACATTGATATGACCTGTATTGGCCGCAACTGCTCCTTGATGCGGGCGAAGAATCGAACGAATGACTGTAAAATTCGTCTGGGTTCCTCCCACCAAAAAATGAACATCCGCCTCTGGCGCATCACACAGCGTACGGATCTTCTTTCTTGCGCGCTCGCAATAAGGATCATTTCCATACCCAACTGTCTGTTCTTCGTTTGTCTCCGCCATTTTCTGCAAAATCAATGGATGCGCTCCCTCTGCATAATCACATTGAAACCGAATCATGACCAAGTCTCTCCTTTCTCTCTCGTTCTGCCTGGGATACCCTTAGATAGTCCGGCTGATGCTCTGCTGCCGTCTCCACCTTCCCAGCTTCATAAT
Organism: Dorea sp. ICN-14282; assembly: GCF_037890115.1. Taxonomy (NCBI): domain Bacteria; kingdom Bacillati; phylum Bacillota; class Clostridia; order Lachnospirales; family Lachnospiraceae; genus Dorea; species Dorea sp. ICN-14282. Next base: position 6,545 of record NZ_JBBKBH010000004.1, read on the forward strand.
ACCAAAGCGCCAGGCTTCCTACCGATGCCGCCCGCTGCCGATTCATCTGCGCCGGCGCGAACCATATTTCTCTATCTTTTAAAATTCTCTCTGTTAAATCCTCTCGGAAAACCGGCACTCCATCTCCCAAAAACACGATTTTCCCTTCATACTTCTGAAGCTTTTCCCCTAGTTCTTCAATTCCAATCACCATCTGATCTTCCAGCACCTTCAGCTTGTCACCCTCAAACGTATAAATTCCTGTATAGACCTGTCTTCTTCTGGCATCCATAATCGGACACACGATGTCCGCCGTTCCGCAGAGATTATACGCCATCCCTTCCAGTGTCGGAATATGAATCAGCGGCTTATCAAGAGCAAGCCCCAAGCCTTTTGCCGTCGCCGAGCCAATCCGAAGTCCGGTAAAGGAGCCCGGCCCTGCTGCGACTGCAATCGCATCGATACTTTTCAAATCCAATTCCGTCATCTTCGCCACTTCATCTAGCATAGGCAGAAGTGTCTGGGAATGTGTCTTCTTATAATTCATAGTATATTCTGCAATCGTCTGGCTTTCTCTGGTGTTTCCCTCCACCACGGCAACGCTTGCCACCAGTCCTGAACTGTCCAATGCTAATATTCGCATACTTCAATCCTCCGATAATCAAATCCCTGTTCCAGGTCTTTCTCAATTCGTATCTCTGTATAATGTTCCGGCAAAATCTCTTCAATCAGATTCGCCCACTCGATCAAACTGACGCCTTCACCATAAATATAATCTTCGTATCCGATCTCTTCCATCTCTTCCACGTCGCCAATCCGATAAACATCAAAATGATAGAAGGGCAGACGCCCTTCTTCATAAACCTGCACAATTGTAAACGTCGGGCTGCTGACCGGTTCTTCGATCTCCAGTCCTGCCGCCAGTCCTTTCGTAAATACGGTCTTACCAACGCCAAGATCTCCTACCAGCGTGTAAACCTGACCCGCTTTTGCCTGACGGCCAATCTTTACACCCAATTCATAGGTCTCTTTCTCGCTTCTGCTTTCCAGAATCATCGTTTCCTTCATCCTCTCTACTTCTTCCCATCTCCACGACGGATCCGCACTGCGGATGCCGGCATCTTTGCAGCGATCAAATCTGTCACTGCCGCATAATCTTCTCCCATCTGTTCAATCGGAAGAATGACAGCACGTTTCTGCGTATCGTACAAAATCACAATCCGCTTTCTTGAAATTGCCTTTTTAAAACCAGACCACGCAAGGAACTTGCCTTCTTCATCATCTTCCGCCTTTGTCCTCACACCATTTTCATCAAACTCATAGATTACCGGATTGGTAAGTTTAGAATTCTCCATCTGCTTTGTCACACTCTTCTTAATAAAGCGCGGGAATAAGAACAGTATTACTGCTACGAAAATCAAAAATACTCCCGCCAGCAGATAATTTCCTCTCATAACGAAGGAAATCGTAAATCCCACATTCAAAAACCCTAACACCAGCGCTAGAATCCCTGACATCCCTGTGTAAATATGGTATATCATAAATTCCGCCATAGACTCTGAATCCATTTTCACTTCAATTTTTATCGGCATCTTTATACCCTCCTGTATATTTTCTTTTCGCTTCTTGCTTTATCCTTTGTCATCTTCCGGATTTCATCTTTTCCGAATATTATAACATATCTTTTTTTCTTCTGCCACTGATGTTATACTTATTTTTATACCAAATAAACTACAGGAGGAAACCCTTATGAACTTTCATTTCTATCATAACAACATCAATGTACTGGATTTGGAAAAATCCATCGAATTCTACAAAAAGGCGCTTGGTCTTACCATTACCAGGGAGACCGAAGCCGAAGACGGCAGCTTCAAGCTTGTGTTCATGGGCGATCAAACCACGCCCCATCTTCTGGAGCTGACTTGGCTTCGCGACATGGACCGGCCATATAATCTGGGGGACAACGAATTCCACCTCGCCCTTCAAACGGATGATATGGACACGGCGCTTAAACTCCACAAAGAAATGGACTGCGTCTGCTTTGAAAATCCGGATATGGGGATTTACTTTATCAACGATCCGGATGGATACTGGATTGAAATCTGTCCGGCGCAGTAAAGAAACAAACATCTTTCCCAAGTAATAAATAACAAAAGAAACCACTAGCTTTATGAGCGATATACCCCTCATAAAACCAGTGGTTTCTTTCTATTTCACTTTTTCTTTTCCTCTTATCCGTTCCACGGAAACCTATTTCCACACATCAGTGTTATAAAGTCCGATATCAGCCGCCTTGAATACTGGATTCTTTCCGGCTTTTTTCTGCTCTTCATAATTGCGAAGTGCTTTGCATGCAATATTTCTTAATAAGAAGATCGCTATAATATTGACAATTGCCATACATCCCATCGTGATGTCTGCCAAGTTCCATACCAGTGAGAAATCCGCCTGAGCACCCAGGAAAATTGCCACAATACACGTAATTCTAAATACGAATAATACCTTCTTATCATTTTTGATAAAGCGAATGTTGGACTCTGCATAATAGTAGTTTCCAATCAAACTGCTGAACGCAAATGCAAAAATGGAGAATGTAATAAAATGAATTCCCCACTGTCCCACATTGGAACTAATCGCCTGCTGTACATACGGAATTCCATCCAATACGCCAGCTTCTCCTTCTACTCCAGATACCAGCAGCATCATTGCCGTACTAGAGCAGATCAGAAGTGTATCAATAAATACAGAAATAGCCTGTACCAGCCCCTGCTTTATCGGATGCTCTACATCTGCGGATGCGGATGCATTTGGAGCACTCCCCATACCTGCCTCATTTGAGAACAATCCACGCTTAATACCAATTACGACAGCGCTTCCTGCAAGACCACCGGCTATTGCCTGAAAATCAAATGCATTTTCCATAATGACAGCAAATACGTGCGGAATCTCGCCTGCATGCATAATCATTGTTACGATTCCAATCAGAATGTAGGCTGTTGCCATGATCGGAACGATCACTGAACTGATAAATCCGATTCTGTGCACGCCTCCCCAGATTACTAAACCTGTTGCTACTGCAAGGATTGCTCCTACCAGCATCGGATACATGGAATCAGAATAATTTGGAATATAGTATTCCAGCGCGGACGACATATTAAAAGACTGTAATCCGTTAAATCCATATGCAAAACAGATAATCAGCAGAACTGAAAACAGAACACCTAAGGAACGTTTGCCAAGCGCACGCTCCATATAATAGGATGGACCCCCTCGGAACTCGCCGCCTTCTTTTACTTTGTAAATCTGTGCCAGTGTACTTTCAATAAAGGCGGATGCGCCTCCAATTACTGCCATCAGCCACATCCAAAATACGGCTCCCGGACCTCCTGCCGCAATTGCAGTTGCAATTCCTGCGATATTACCAGTTCCTACACGGGAAGCTGTTGAAATCATCAGCGCCTGGAAGGACGATACCTTCTTTTTACCCTGCTCATCTTCTCCCGCTTTCTCCAGCAGCGACTTTAATCCATCTTTCAAAAGTCGTAGCTGCACGCCACGTGTTCTGATCGTAAAATAAACTCCTACAAACACCAGCAGGATGATCAGTACATACGTGTACATGAAATCGTTAATCTGCGTCAAAATGTCATTAATCTGCATTCCCTCTTTTCCTCTCTGTACTATATTTGTGCATCATCTTACACAGCACGCCAATTATAGCATATATACAGGCATTTTGTCAGCAACTATTCTATTAGGGACAGGGTAAAAATGAAATGGGGACGGAGGTTTTTTGAAAAAACCTCCGTCCCCATTTCAATTTACATTCCAACTATCTGGAATCCTTCTGCTTCTTTTCCAATCTGACACAGCAGCTGCCGCATCTTCTGATCCTTCAAATTCCCTTTCAAAATCATTCTGATTTTCTGTCTTCCCTCTTCCGTCTCTAAGTTCAGAGAAATAATCGAAATCTGGTTTAATTTCGCCATATTCACAAACAAGTTAAAGTCGCTTGCCTCCGCATCGCACGCAAACGCGATCTCAATCTGAGAGTGCTCTTTTTCTGCCGACAATCCTGCCGCCTCCAGCGCTTCCGCAAGCACCCGATCCTGCTTCTCCGTCAAAATCCCGTACTGGTATCTGCGGCTTACACTCATCAAATGCCGCAAGAACATCACATACTCATCTCGGACTTCCGGCGCTACATCTCCTGCGCGTTTTTCAATAATTGCCAATTCCCGCTCCAGGACGAACACGTCTCCGCCAGTCTCTCTCTTTGTCTCTGCCACGCATCCTGCGCACTCCATACGTTTTAAAAAGAGAGGCTTCATCTGTGTATCCACTGCGTCAATTTGTACCCGAATCTCCTCTAATGTCATTTTCTCATACCCCCGAAAATCAGACTAAAGCTCCTTGCCGTCTTAACTCCTCTTGTATCTTTACCACTTCAGCTGTCCCGTGAAGCGCCTGCCATGCAGCTGCCACACCCGCGCCATGTCCTGTTGCAAAACAAGTTCCCATGACACGCACCGCTGCAAATGCTGCATCATCTGAGGAAATCATTCTTCCCGCGCCATAAAGATTTTCAAAACTCTCTGACTGCAATGCACCAAGCGGAATATCAAAATAGCTTCCGCCTTCTACTTCCATATACGTGCCCATCTTATTAACATCCTTGTGGATCTCAGGCTTCCAACCACCTCTTGCCACAGTGTCCGGCCGTTTCCTCCTGCCCAGAACATCCTCTGCCGTAATCCTGTCTTTTCCGCAAATCCTTCTAGTCTCCCGAAGACCGATTGCCGGTCCGATCACTGCAAGTTCAGCATGTTCCATTCCCGGCATATATTCCCTAAGTGCCTTTACATAAGAAAGAACCTGCCGTCTCGTTTCACGCTCCATTTGCGTCATCTCTTTCGCCGAAATCCCTGTCGGCATAACACTTGGGAGCAGCACCGACACCGTACTCGAACCCTCTTTGCGAAGTACAAATCCCCTTTCTTTCGTAAGAAATGGAATTCCCGCTTCCTTGGCCCGGATCACTGCCTGCTCAACTGCCGCAGGCGTCATATCTTTGGACGTATCCACACCACTTAAACGAAACGGCAATGTTGCTACCTGTACCCTTCCTTCTTCATCGCCCCAGAGCGTATTGGCCCCGGCAAGATGTGCAAGCGCCGCATCGCCACTGGCGTCTACGAAGCAGTCCGCCTCGACGGTGAAAGCTCCCTCATCATCCATACACTGAAGGCTTTGAATTCGACCATCCTTTACCTTTACGTCGATCAGACTGGTGTGAAGAAGAAGCTCCACCCCCTCCTTCTCCACCAGGTTATCCAGCGCACATTTCAGATACTCCGGCTGGAAATTAATATTCTTATTTCCTGTCGCAGACACTACATACTCCAAAGTAGGTCCCAGACTTTCCATCTCCTGAAGCACCAGATCTCCGACACCGGCAACCACCTTCACCGGATTCTCTCCACAGGTATAAAACCCACAGAATGCTGCCACGCCGGAATTCGTTGCCTCTCCGCCCAAATAGGGACTGCGTTCAATTAATACCGTCCGCGCTCCAGTGCGGCTGGCTCCAACCGCCGCTGCCACACCGGCGGTTCCTCCGCCGACAACCGCCACATCAAACGGATAACATCTTTCCACCATGATTGTTCTATCTCCTCATTTCACACACTTCTTGCTGGTCACTGACTGTTCCTACATTTCCTACATTACCAATGTACCAATCGGGTATGCAACAAAACTCAGCACCAAAATTGCCATCACGGCAAACACACCGCCCCACACGAACATAGACTTGGTATCCGTCCAGCCGGATCCAATAGCAACCGTATTGACCGTACTCTGGCCAGCCGGCGTCATGTTACAGATTCCAGCCGCAAATCCAACCATACATACAACTACCGCCACATTGACGCTTCCTTCCGGAAGTGCAGTCAACACAGACAACGCTACAGCGCTTACTACCGTCGTTGTCACGATATTAGAAGAGAAATTGGTTTCTACTACTGCCCATGTCATAAAGAACAGGATCAATCCGATTACCGGAAGATTTCCAGTCAACGGCTCAAGCACGCTAGTCAGCCAGGAGCTGATTCCGATCTCTTCATTGGTCAGACAGGAGCCAAGCTGTGTTGCTGCTGCAGTCATCAGAATACTTCCCCACAGCACACCTTTGCTTGTCACCTCTTTAAAGTTCATAATCCGTTCTCCGTCCACCTGGAAAATAAAGAGCAGTACACAACCAAGAAGCGGCGGCATTGCGGTAGACCATCCATTTACCGTCGCATACAGATCTGGAAGTACACCTTTTACTAAGCTTGGCGCTACCCACAGAAGTACGGTAAGCAGCATAACACTAAGAATAATCTTCTCCTTTTTATCAGCTGCCGGAACCGTTCCACGAAGACTCATTGCCTTCTCCGGACAAATATCATTTACATCATCTGGGCGATAAATGAAACGAAATACCAGAATCAGCAGGATAATCAGCAGAATACCAGCCGGAATTCCCATTGCCATATACTGGAACTGATTGACATCCTTTCCCGTTGCCGCTGTATAATAGCCAATCGCCATGGTCGGCCATACGTGTCCGATTGCTGTCATACCAGAAGACAGGCTGATACAAAATGCGGTTCCCATCATCATCAGGTTTCCGGTTTTTCCACCCTTTTTCACTTCCAGCACCTGGAAAATATCTTCCAAAAATGGCATAAATGCTACAAACAAAACAGATGGTGAGATAAACAATCCCATAAATGTCACTGCTGCAAACAGAACACAGATAAAATGCCATGGTCCTTTTCTTGCAATTTTATTCGTAATAAATGAAATGGTACACCGTCTTACAAAATTCGTCTTAGAAAGCGGATATACCAACATAAATGTAAAGATCAAAAATGCAACCGTTGTATTTCCAAATGCTCCCACAAATGTCGGTCCAAAACCAAACACCGGAAGAAGTCCTAACGCCAGCAGAGTAATCATACTCGGCCAATCAATGGAAATTCCGATCCACATGATCAGAGATCCGAAGAACACACCCAGAACTGCAACCGCATCTGCGGACAATCCTCCTGCCCCCGGAAGCAATCTTGCCCCGAACATCACAACCAATGCCAGAACAAGAATGATATTTGCTTTTGTATTTTTCTTAGCCATAATCATTCTCCTTTCTTCTCATTCCTTTACAATGATCCATTGCTAATTTTTTAACCAACTTTATAATATTTCATCTATTGTTATTTGTAAAGTATTAGTATATTATGTTTTCTATAGGAAAATCCTATAGCATGGATTATTTTCGTATACTTGCATAATGACAGGAACGTTTAAACATACAAAAGGAGGTCTTTTTATGCAATTCCACCAACTTCGTTACGTACTGGAAGTTGCCAACGAAAAAAGTATATCTGCAGCCGCGAAAAAATTGTATCTCTCTCAGCCCTCTTTGTCCCAGCAGATTATCAATTTGGAGAAGGAACTTGGCATTCCGCTCTTTGTCCGCCATTCCAAGTCTGTCACCCTGACAGATGCCGGAGAACAATTCGTCCAATCTGCAAAACGGATCTTAAATGAAAAAGAGCAGCTTTCTGATCTGATGGAAAAATACAGCCTTCTTCAAGGCGGAACACTTCACCTGGGACTTCTGTGGATTGCCGGATATCTGGATCTTGCAAAAGTCATTTCTGATTACCAGGAAACACATCCGGGAATCACCTATTCCCTGAAAGTAAACGGAAGCAAAAAACTTCTGGAGATGCTATATGCACGCTCTATCAATGCTGCATTTCTTTTAGGAATCGAAAACGCACTGAAAAACCACGAAGAACTTTTCTGCCACAAAATTCTGGATGACCACTTTGTCGCAGTTGTTCCCTCCAAACACCCTTTTGCCTCTAAACGTTCACTCTCCTTGAAAGAACTCCACGAACAGCCCATCATTATGCCCGCGAAAGAATCTTCCGTTCACAAAAATTTCATTCAGGCATTTGACCATTATGGGGTTGCACCATCCATGATCTGCGAGACAAGCCAATCCGACTTCGTAATGAAACTGGCTGCCCAGAATCTTGGTATCGGATTTTCTTCTAATTCTATTGCCCAGGCATTAAAAACAGAGGCTACTGCCATCATTCCTTTAGAAGAATACATCCCCCGCACCATCTATTATGTAACCTTGAACGAACTGCTGGAATATCCGCCCATCCGGTCTTTTACCGAATACGTTCAGCAATATGACTTTAAAACACAATTTGAAACAGAAAAAGAGTGAATTACCCTCTAAAATATGTTACTATAAATACATATTTTAGATATTCATTACAATTAGGAGGATTTTTCAAATGAAATATTGTACCAAATGCGGCGCGCAGTGTAACGATACAGAAAAATTCTGTAAAGAATGCGGCGCACCTTTACCGGAAAACCAGAATATGGCTGGCGCAAGCGCAGACAACACGACAGCAAACAGCACAGCTTCTAACAATGCAGCAAACGATCCAAACTACAATTATAATTACAACTATAACACAAGCACAGGCAACACTTATCAGAACGGAACAAATGCCGGTTCCAATTATTCCGGCGGCAACTATTACAGCAATGCAAATGGACAGCCTAACTACAATGGTGCTCCAAATTACAACGGCGCTCCGAACGGACAGCCTAACAATGGCTACAACCAGCCTTTTAGCGGCGTTCCTTACGCTGGAATCGCAAGAAGAAGCATTCCTGTGGCAATCCTTCTTTCTATTGTCACCTGCGGTATCTACGGAATTTACTGGATGATCAAGCTAAATGACGAGGTTAATGTCCTTGCCCTTGAGCCAAATGCTACTACCGGCGGTATGGTATTTCTGTTGTCTCTTGTTACCTGCGGCATCTACGGCTTATACTGGATGTATCAGATGGGTGAACGCTGTGACCGCATCAAAGGAAATGCCGGCAACTCCGGACTTCTGTATCTGCTTCTTGGAATCTTCGGACTCAGCATCGTTAGCTACTGCCTGATGCAAGATACCATCAACCACGCCGTTGCATAGCAAAGACGATCTGCTCATTCTTTTTGGATGAGTAACCATAAAAAGCATTGAGACGTCAACCGCTCATCCGACTGACGCCTCAATGCTTTTATTTTATGGTCTAAGTCCCAGACCACCTTCCAGGGTAATCGTCTCACCACTCATATATTTGAAATCCGGAGATGCCAACTGTACACACACACGTCCAATCTCCTTTTCCGTATCACCGAAGTGCCCTACTGGCGGTGTCTTCACATTTGCCTGAAAGGCTTCCGGATAATCACTTGAGAACTTCTCAAGCTGCGCCGTCCACGCCAGCGGACAAACGATGTTAACATTGATCCCATCCGGCCCCCATTCATTTGCCGCCACTCTGGAAAGTCCACGAATTCCTTCTTTTGCCGCTGCATAAGCGCTTTGTCCGTAATTTCCAAACAGCCCTGCTCCTGATGCAAAATTAATAACACTTCCCTTGGTCTCTTTCAAATATGGATAACAAGCTTTCATATAATAGAAAACGGCATATAATCCGGAATACATCGCCAAATCAAACTGCTCTGTCGTATGGTCTGCCAGCGTCACTCCGGATGCGGATGCCTGTGCATTATTAATCAGTACATCAATCCGACCGAATTTCTGAATTGCTTCCTTCACCACGCGTTCTACCGCTTCCTCATTATTTCCACCTGCGGACACATCTGCTTGTACCGGCAGAACCTGTATTTGATACAACCGCTCTAACTCTTCCTTCGCTGCCTCCAGCTTTTTCATATTTCGTCCGGTAATAACCAAATTCGCGCCTTCTTTTGCATATGCGGTTGCAATTCCGTAACCAATCGATCCACATCTTCCATCACTCAATATCGAGCGTCCTCCCCCTGTAATAATCGCTGTTTTTCCCGTTAAAAATCCCATAATTCTGTCTCTCCTTTCTCGTTGCCTTTCTAAATTTATTTTAATGGCTTATTTCTATTCCACATCAATAAAATATCACATTTTTCTAATTATTTCAATATTTCAATATCGTTATCTATTAATTAACAATGTTTAATATTATTATTGATATTTTATCAATTATTTTCTGATACAAAAAAAATCTCCCTCACCGCAAAACAACCGCTTCTGCAGTAAGGGAGATCCCTATTTCACTTTCATTCTCTTTTCTTATTTTAACTCTTCTCCAGTCAACATCTTGTATCCCTGAAGATATTTGCCAATCGTCTTCTCTACGATCTCCTCTGGCAGAGTCCAGTCATTGTCCGGATTCTCTTTCAGCCAATCACGTGCAAACTGCTTATCAAAAGATGGCTGTCCATGTCCCGGCTCATATCCTTCTACCGGCCAGAAACGGGAGCTGTCCGGTGTCAGCATCTCATCTCCTACTACAATGTTGCCTTCCTCATCCAGTCCAAATTCAAACTTGGTATCTGCAATAATGATTCCTTTGCTCAATGCATATTCCGCACATTTTTTATATAATGCAATCGTATAGTCTCTAAGCTTCTCGGCATACTCACGTCCTTTTCCCGGGAACTGCTTCTCCAGGTGGTCGATGCTCTGCTCAAAAGAAATGTTTTCGTCATGATCTCCGATTTCAGCTTTTGTAGATGGTGTGTAAATTGGCTCCGGCAACTTATCAGACTCTTTCAGACCTTCCGGCAGCTCGATTCCGCATACTTTTCCTGTCTCCTGATAGCTTGCCCAGCCACTTCCTGTTATGTATCCTCTTACAATACACTCAATTGGCAGCATGTTAAGTTTTCGACACATCATACTGTTGCCATCGAACTTATCCTGCTGGAAATACTCCGGCATATCCTTCACATCAACAGAAATCATGTGGTTCGGCAAAATATCTTCCGTCAAATCAAACCAGAACTTAGACATCTGTGTAAGAACGGTTCCTTTCTTGGTAATCTCATTTTTCAAGATAACATCAAAACAACTGATGCGGTCTGTGGCAACCATGATTAGGCTGTCACCATTATCATAGATCTCACGTACTTTACCTTCTTTGATTGGTTTCATTTCTTTCATCTTCTATACCTCGCATACGTTATTCTTTGAAACATATTTACCGTATCATTTTTTATATCGTATTGCAAGCCGGAATTTGTATAAAATTTTCATAAAAATTGCAGTGAATTTACAATGAAATCACACCCAATGCACTACTGCATCCCGCAAAAACTGCGCGCAGCCAGTGACTTTTCTGTCATAGTAGGCGGTAAACCGTCCATCCATAATATAGAGATTCGCAATTCCCTTGTGTTTTTCCTTATCATACCGGTTACCAGTAAGCGTAAGCCACCTACGATGAAGCGCTGTAATGTCTCTTCCTTCATCACTCTGCGGCGAAACTTTCTTTGTAACAGCCGCTTCCAGGCGCTGCAGGATTTCTTCTCCTAAGCATGTCCACTCCTGATACTGTTCCCTGGTCAGGTTCTTCACCGTTTCCTGCACCTCATCCACCTCACGGTCTCCATATTTTTCCCGTGCTTCTTGACCATAACATTCCTCATGCTTCTCTACTGCGCGTTTCTTAAACGCTTCAAATTTCTGTTCATCGTTCATCATTTCCTGCTTTTCCTCCGCGTAAATCGTATCCTTGACTGACTGAATCAGTTGATCCAGCCGTAGTTTCCTGCATTCCAGCTCCCGCAAATGGCTCTGCAATGCATCCAGACGTCTGAAGGAAGGATTGTCCAGACATTCCTTGATTTTCGCAAGCTCCACCCCCAGCTCCCGATAATACAAAATGTCCTGTAACCGATCTACCTCCGCCTCTCTGTAATAGCGATATCCACTCTCCGCTACATATGCCGGCTTTAACAGACCAATTTCATCATACCATCGCAAAGTGCGGGTGGTCACTCCGGACAGCTGTGACAATTCTCTGATTGAGTACTCCATTTTCTTTCCCTCCCTGAAATCACTATAACAGTTGACGTAACGGAAGAGTCAAGCAGTTTTTCATTTTTGATTTTATCGATTCAGTACTTTCTTCCGCCGATAGAAATAATATGGAACCAAGAGGATCGCTGTGGCTCCCCATGCAAGCGGATAACTGTACAATAGCGTAGAGAGTTCGCCCGTCATCGGCGTAACCACAAGAACCCACACCATTCGTACCAACAGAACTCCTCCAAGCGTCATAGCAGACGGGATCAGTACGTCTCCGATTCCTCTTAGTGCACCTGAAAAAACTTCCACAAAAATAAAAATCACATAGCTTGGTATAATCATCCGAAGCATAAAGACCCCGATATCGATTACCGCCTGATCCGTTGTAAACACATGGTAAAGCGGCCTGCAGAATACGAACAAGAATAGGATCAGACTTCCGCCGACCCCCAGCGCCATTCCCAGACAAACCCGCACGCTTTTCTTAATCCGATCGTATCTGCCCGCTCCAAAGTTCTGCCCCGCAAATGTCGTAATTGCGATTCCAAATGCTCCGCAGACCGTCCAGAAAATCGCGTCCATCTTCCCGTAAGCCGCCCAGGCTGCTGCCGTATCGGTCCCGAAATCATTGATCACCGCCTGGATAATAATATTGGAAATGCTGTACCCAAAGGACTGAATTCCTCCCGGAATTCCAATACGAAGTTCCGCCTTTAACAAAGATGCATGGAACCGTATCGCCCGAAGTTCCAATTTCAAAATTCCGTAGGAATACATGAGCGCCCGTGTTACCAGTACCGCGCTGACCCCCTGCGAAATCACCGTCGCAATAGCCGCTCCCGCAATTCCCATACGAAAGCCGATTACCAATACAATATCCAAAACAATATTAATGACACAGCAAACCACCAGATACATAAGCGGGCGTCTGGAATCTCCAACTGCACGCATAATCGACGATCCCATATTGTAAATCAACGTGAAAATTATTCCTAGAAAATAAATTCTCAGATACAGAATGGAATCGGGAATCACATCTGCCGGCGTCTTTAATAAATGTAGAAGCGACGGCGTCGCAAACCAGCCCACCACCGAAATCAGAATACTTGTAGCAATAGAAAATGCATATGCCGTATGAAGCCCCTTGCTTAGACGCTTCAAATCCCGCGCTCCGTAAAACTGCGAAATCACAACGGTTGCCCCGGCAGACAATCCCGTGAAAAATTCAATCACAAAATTAGTCAACACCGCAGATGAACCTCCTACACTCGCCAGCGCCTGCTTTCCCACAAATCGCCCTACAATAATTGCATCCACCGTATTGTAAAGCTGTTGGAACAGCGTTCCCACCATAATCGGGAAGAAAAAGATCAGTAATTGCTTCCAGATTACGCCTTCGGTAATCTGATTTTTCGTTTTGTATGTTGTATTCATTCTTCCTCCAAATAACCTTCTACTCATTCTTTTTTGATTTCTATTCATACTATTTTTATTATAACAAATTCATGCAAAAAAGACATCCACTTTAACATGGATGTCTTCTCTGTCTTAACCAATTCACTATTTTTTAATTCTATTTTTCACATCTACTTTTATCTTCCGACCGCCAGAAAATAGATCATGGAATTATAGAATATAAGAACTGATAACCTGTCCAATCTGTACAATGTTACTTTGTCCCGAAAATTCAAACTTCACCTTCCCAAGTCCACTGAAATACATTTCCAATTCACTGTCCAGATCAAATACGCCGGCAGTTTCTATTGAATATGCACTTACCTTTGAGTAGGGAAGTGATGTGAAGTCTTTCTTCTTTCCTGTCATTCCCTGAACATTGACCGCAATCACTCGTTTGTTTGTAAACACGCAATAATCTCGCATCGCTTTGTACGCACCAATGATCTCTTCTCCATTAATAAGAAGCGGCTGAATATCTCCGATGACTGCACTTGGATTTACTGGTTTCATTTTCACATAAGCGCTGTTTGTAAAATCAATCATAGTTTTCCCTTCCTCTCTTCTGCTTTATAGCTATAAACAAATCATATTATTAGTTACTTTCCTAATATCTGTTACGACTAATGCCTCTTTTTCTCACCATGACTATATTATAACACCTGCCAACCTATACGCAAACAAAAAAAAGCTAGACAACTATATATTTATCCTCTACTGTTATTAATATTTTTTGCTCATCTACCTCGAAGGACATGACTGAGGCGAGAAGATGGACGAAAAGAAAGTTAGCATTCCACTCCACGCTCCCACGAGGGGAGCGACTTACTCCTTTTTCTTCTCTTTCTGCAAAAACAGAATGTTTCAATCCACATTCCCGCGAGGGGGGCGACAAGATTTAATCTTCCTGGCATAAAACTTCCGATATTTCAATCCACGCTCCCACGAGGGGAGCGACTTTCATCCATTTTCTCTGTTATTCTGTCTATCTTCATTTCAATCCACGCTCCCACGAGGGGAGCGACTTGCCAACAGATCGTCTTCTTCGTCTACATCATCAATTTCAATCCACGCTCCCACGAGGGGAGCGACGCTGCCAAGAGGCTGACAGTCTTTATTGTCATTATTTCAATCCACGCTCCCACGAGGGGAGCGACAACGTATCAAGCATGGCATGGTGATGATACAAGAATTTCAATCCACGCTCCCACGAGGGGAGCGACCAAGGCAGATTATTCAGAAGGCAATTAGAGAGCAATTTCAATCCACGCTCCCACGAGGGGAGCGACCCACACCAGTGTTCCGAGCCGATCGGCAATAATCATTTCAATCCACGCTCCCACGAGGGGAGCGACGGTCCTCTGTGGTAGCGGCAGACTACGGATTGTGATTTCAATCCACGCTCCCACGAGGGGAGCGACAAGTGTTCTATGAAATAGAGATACTGTTATTTTAATTTCAATCCACGCTCCCACGAGGGGAGCGACGCAACCCGGTACATTTTTACACCCCGGAATATTGATTTCAATCCACGCTCCCACGAGGGGAGCGACTCATCCTTGTATCTCTTATCATTCTTAACAATCTATTTCAATCCACGCTCCCACGAGGGGAGCGACGCGCCAACACTGTTTGTTTTCCTTTGCTCAATTTATTTCAATCCACGCTCCCACGAGGGGAGCGACATTAGAGGATATGTTGTTTCTGATTTGAGCGGAATTTCAATCCACGCTCCCACGAGGGGAGCGACAAACAATATGACGATAGTTTTAAAATTTGGTTTATTTCAATCCACGCTCCCACGAGGGGAGCGACGGCTACAAGGGCAGACATCAACGATGGATTTGCAATATTTCAATCCACGCTCCCACGAGGGGAGCGACGTGATGAAAAGAAAAATGAAAAGATTTTGGAAGATTTCAATCCACGCTCCCACGAGGGGAGCGACCTACAAGGGCAGACATCAACGATGGATTTGCAATATTTCAATCCACGCTCCCACGAGGGGAGCGACGCATGAATGAGTATGATATGCAAGAGCAGAATAATTTCAATCCACGCTCCCACGAGGGGAGCGACTTCAATTTTGCCTAAATTTTATACTCTTCTTTTATCTAAGATTACTAATTTTATCTTTACTCTTCACCATTTATTCATTACAGCAGTATACAGTAAAAAAATTTTTGTACATTATTTTGGGTGCGAATCTCTCGATATTTTTATGTATGCTTGCCATTCGCACCTCCATTACATAATAAGAATCTCATCAGCTGCAATACCTCGATCTATACCAACATGTTCTACTTTTGTTTTATATTTATTTCCCAAGTAATAGAACCTCAAACTATCAACTTCTTCATCGATAATATCTGTCAGCTTTGCTTTAAGCATAACACATTGAGCATTGTCTAAAATACATTCAAACACTGAATTTTGCACCCTTCTCCCGTAATTTACACATTGTTTTGCAACTTGGCGCAATCTTCTTTTTCCAGCTGCAGTTTCTGTATTTACATCATATGTAATCAGCACTAACATTCCCTTCCGCCTCACTTCCAGAGAAATACAGGATAACCATCTAAATCTCCTCTTAAATACCGTGCTAACAGCATGGCTTGCACATACGGAACCATTCCCCATTCAATCTTTTCTTTAAGATATGGATGAGTCAGTGTCTCCTTCTTTTTATTTTGCCATTCCGTTAACAGCCTTTTTCTTAATTCATCATCCATCAGCACTGCACCATTTTCTTTTGTCACAAAATTCTTTCCTGTGATTATCCTTCTATTAATCAAAGACAATACAAAACGATCTGCCAATACCGCTCTTAATTCCTCTATTAAATCTAACGCTAAAGATGCTCTCCCCGGCCGCTCTGTATGAAGATAGCCAATATAAGGATCCAACCCTACACATTCAAGCGCCGATATGATTTGATTTGTTAATAAAGTATATACAAAAGATAATAATGCATTGACGTTATCCAGTGGTGGTCTCTTGTTTCTCCCCTGAAAATTAAACTCTTTTTTCTGTTGTAATATCAACTGATCGAATACTCCAAAATAAACGCTTGCAGCTTCACCTTCATATCCTCTTAACTGATCTTTCGATTGACTATCTTGAATATAACTCAAAGAATTCTTTAAATATTCTGATGCTTTTTTTACTTGTCCCACATCAATCTGAAGACTATGATCTCGAATCGCTCGTTCCAATACCCATCTTGCATTGTGCACTTTCCCTAAAATACAATTTTTTGCTATCACTAAACTTTGTTCTTTGTTTTTCGCACTAGAATATTGCTGTTCACGCAATATAACATTTCCTTTTATTTTACCCGTTATTCTTGCTAAAAACTTTCCTTGCGGCGTCATATAACAAAGAGAAATATTTCGGTCTGCACATGCTCCCATAAGCGCTGGACTCGTCCCTCTATAGCCAAACGAAATTATCCCTTCCAAATTATGTAAAGGCAACCGTCCAATTTCAACTGTATCTTCAAGAATCACAACATTTTCTCCATCTAATGCCAAATAGCTGTTCTCAGAAGTCACATATAATGTATTCAACAATTTTTTCATTTTTCTTCCCCCTTCAGCATCTGGGTAATATATTTTTCCACCGAGTTTGATTTCTCAAGTTTTGGGAGACAAATATCCTTCAACGAACAAGAATTACACGCTTTATTATATTTTACTTTTGGCGTATATTTCCTATCAAAATACTGATGCATTTCCTGAAACATCTTTATGACTTCCTGCCTCAACTCTTCCGTAATTATAACCACTTCACGTCTTCTTGTTTCTCCATAAAACAATGCTCCTTCTGAAATATTTGTAGAAAACATTTCCTCAAGACACAAAGCCTGCGCCACAAGCTGAAGCTTATCCTCTTCTGTAACCTTGGGTTTTCCTTTTTTGTACTCAATTGGATAAACCAAAAATGTACCTCTATGTCCATGCAGTTTTATTCCATCTTCACACCTACGAAATTCAACAACGTCACACTCTCCACTTACCCCCATTGCTTTTGAAGCAACAGGAAGAGACCTTGCCACAAGTAAATCTTTTCTTTTTTCCGTGAGATATGGATCATGTGCTTTTTTATGCATCAATTCACCTACAACTGTATGTATATTTTCTGCCCACTGCTGCTCGATATGAATTAATGCCCACTGTCTTCTGCAAAATTTAAAATGTTGAATACCTGACAACATCAAATAATCATCTTCTGTATATTCCATCAAATCATCCTTTTTACTTCTACTGATTCAGGGATATTTTCCTCATACACTTCAACAATATAATCTCGAAAACTCCTCGGATATTCTACTTGATCTTTCTTCTTTACTTCAACTGAATCAAACAGCTTATACGCTGGACAATCCCCCAGTTCTTTACTATGTTTAAATACTATCAGCTCACGAACTGCCATATTACCACGAGCAGCTGAATGATCGTGCTCAAACATATTAATAATTGCCTCCCACAATAACTCAAGATCCCTCTCCGTAAATCCAGTCACTTTTCTTGCCGAATTGGCAGATACATATCCCTCTACCCGATACAATCCATAAGGAACAACACTCTTTCTCCCCATCTCTGTACTTTTGTTCTCGGCATCTTTCTCGGTTGTAATCGCTACTCTCGTAATAGTAACTTCCTGGGATACAATTGGATCTACACTTCTTGCAAATCCAATCTGTACCGGACCTCTAACCTGCCCACAATTTAAAGCTGCTTTTACAAATGTTGTCATAACTGCACCAAACGTTCTTATATCATAAAAATTCCGGCACATATAGTCTCTGATCTTAACATCGGCCTCTTCATCATTTTTCTTTAATTTCTTTAAAGACTCCGTCACCTTTTTCTCATCGGTATCACTAATCCCCAAGCTTTCACACGCTTCACGATCACTTTTATTCAACGGAACACCATCTTTTATATAAATTTTATATCCCTTTTCATCTTCTTTTACAGTTTCTATATAATTTCGAATTTTTCTTTTTAAACACACATCAGTCACCAGACCAAGTCCACTCTCCGGATCAATTCTCGGCATATTCCCTGCATCCGGATCCCCATTGGGATTACCATTTTCCACATCAAACAAAACTACAAATTCATACCTGTTTTTAATCACTTCACTCATTTATTTTTCCTCCTTTTTTTCATATTTTTTCTGTCTTTGATGATAATAGCCAATTGCAAACTTCCCTTGCTCTTCTAAGGATAATCGTTTTGGGAATCCTTCCTCCCCATCTATTTTCCACATAATATCCGAAAAAAGTTTTTCGTAATAATTTTTTGCACTCTCTTTTTCCCGTCCTAACTTTTTCATATGACTATTTTTTAATCTGATTAAAACAGGAAAAATTGCTGCCGGCGTTGCGCATGCCGAATTATAATAACGATCACGAATTGTTGCCTGTATTCCCGGATTTGCCTCTGCTTGTATCCCCTCTAATATAGCAAACAATCTTCCAAGTACATATGCAGTATCATTGCTCTCCTCATTTAATCCCATATAATTCTCTCCTTCCGTCCAATTACAATTTCGTATCAGATATGTTTTCAAAATGGCTATCTTTCTCCAGCTAAGTTTTCCTTCTTCCTGCTCTGCTCGAATTCGAATCATAATATCGGAATATAATCTTGCTGGATACCTCTCTCCTGACAAAATAGCACGAAATGTCATTGCTGCCATATTGGATACCGGTTTCTTATCTTTCGCCTTCTTATTTACCGTTTCAAACAGCATCTCCTTCACATTCAAATATTCTTTCGTCTCCCAATTGGGTTTTACGAGCGACATCCTTCTATAATGCTCTGAAATATTATTTAGAATCTTCCCAAATGAATTTTCATAAAAAAATCTCACAGATAATCTAGCTGCATTCGGCGATAATCCCAATACATAAAATTTCTGTTCTGGGTTTAATTCATTTCCAAAAATTTCTATCCTCTCTCCACTTTGTACTTTTTTAAACAAATATTTCAACTCTTCTTGATTATCTGTTGGTGGATCCATACACTCCATAAACGCATCCTGATAATTCTTTTCACCGCTTTCTGCCCAGAACACAACCATCGTATCTCCAATTTGAAGAGAATGCTCTCTATCTGATAGCAAAAAATTGAGTGCCGTAGTATAGGCATACTCTGCATATTTCCCTACCGGCGCATTGTAGCTTTGTTCTTTCCCATAAGACTCAAATGAAGAAGCATTAAAGGAAACTAAAGCTGCGCCACTCGACTGCGCCCCCCGCACACCTTTTATCCCTCTATGAATTCTTGCAATTTCTGACCGTTGTCCTGTCACCAGACAAACACCTTCTATATCTTCATTCTCTTCCTGTTTTCGGTTGTTCCACAATTCTTTAATTTCTATATCATCCTGCGCATACCCCCCTTCCATACCAAAAATCAGATTTCCACCATCTGTAATTTCTTCCCAGTTTTCTCTGATTTCCGGACATTCCATTGCACTTACCGGATCCCATTTTTCAAAAAACAAGCAAATAGCCTTCGCCATCTTTCCTTTTGCCCCTTCCAACAAGGAAAGATGCTTTCCCTTTGCTGCTTGGAAGCATTCTTCTGCTCTTTTTTTATTCTTTGCATCATTTTCCCGGCTCATTCCAAGAAGATATTTCGCATTGTCACACAAAAAATTAGCTGAAACTCCTGAGGACCTTGTTACCATCTCTGGCACTGGCAATATCTGATGCGTCAATACCGTTTTCTTTCCTCGTTCTTCTTCTCTTTTCAAACTGATAATTCCCTTTACCTCACCTGCACTGGATAGTTCAATCTGATAGGAAACTTTCGCACTACACCAGCCAGGTTTTGATACCATTTCTTTCTCCGCCAAATTTTCATAATGTTTCACAAGTGCCGGCAAAATCATCGTATCACCTCACAATTTCTAAGATCAATCACTCCCCGCTTCATAATTGCCCGAAAAAACAGCGGCTCAATTTTTTCTTTATCTGTATAATCCATGTCAAATAGCATCAATCCCAAATCTTTTTCCGCCACATCATCAAACGCTGTTTGAATTTCTTCCTCTTCACATAATGCAAAATGCGCAGGGAATTCCCTACATCCAAAATATGGCATGTGATAACATTCTCCCCTGCGCAGTCGCCTCATTATAATATCTTTAAATTTCCCCGGATTATCTGTCTCATTCGCTTTTTCTGTCATTTCAAAATGTGCTTCTATCACATACTCCACATTTGCCAGAATTATAGATGCCCTCTGAACAATCTCTTCTTTGCTATTGATGTAAAGAGGTTTTCTCGCTCCGTTATATACCGATAAAACATTGTTCGCAGAAATCTTGCTCTTGACTTCATTTCTTCGAACACTGGTAAAACTGATAGGATTCTTCACATAGATTTTATCAATTACCCATTTCATACCCGGATGCCAGTAAATCGCTTCCAAGATTCCTCTTGCAGCAGATGGCGTCATCACATCATAAGAGTATCTTTCTACCTTTAATTCAGGACGAGAAAATAATGCATAATCTCCCCAAACTTTTACTTTTACTCCCATTCCCATAAGCTCAACTCTCCTTTCCTTTTCATCACAAGATTACTCCTTCCTCATAACATGCCGCTATATAATCTCTGGGCTGATAATAAAAATCTGTATTATAATCTGAAATATGCTTATCAATCCACGAATGATACACTTCCCAAATCCCTTTCACAATTTCGTTATCTGCATATGAATCCTCTATTAATCGTTCATATACCTCTCCTATACTCCAATAATCGGGCACTAAATATTTACATTCTTTCTCGTTATCAAAGTTTCCTACCATCACCTTACTTTCTTCTATAAATTCGTCTGCTACTTTTTCTATCGGCTCACAATGGAACACGTCTGCATACTCATAAATACGCATCAACCGCTCTTTTCCTAGAGACTCTACAACATCTCTCCTTGTTCTTTTTACCTTACGGCCGATATATTCAATCAAACTACATGTAAAAAACAAATCATTATTATTTTTTCTGGCCATACGCAACCTCACTTCCTATAAATTTCAATGTATCAAGCGCTGAAATTGTATGAAAGCTAATTTGGTGTGTAGGATATTTGAATTTTACCAACTCCCAAAAGGCAGCTCTTGATATTTTCCCATCTATAAAATTTTGTATATAATTATAAATCGTGTCATCTGCCATTGGTCCCTCTACGATATCATATTTATGTGATTTCCCTCGACGACAGGCAACAACAAAATCTAACCACTCTTCGGTCATTTCTTCAAATATAAGACAATTTAAATTTTTATTTGGTACATATTCATATTTATTAATAAAGCCTTTTTTTCCATAACGTGTCGCCCAACGCCTCGCCTGCTCCGGATACTTAGTCACATAAAACCCAAAATAAAAATCCTTATTATATTTCGCTTTTCGAACTTCTGGATATTCTACTACGACATTACTCCCATGATATAAAATCATTTTCTTCTTCCTCTCTATAGCCAACCAGATTATTCTGTTTTTTTATTGTTATTCTTTATTTATTCTTAATATATCATACTTTTAGCCCAAAATCAATTCAGTTTCTTTTGTTCTGATCCAAATTTAATGAAATTTATTATTTCAAAATCTTGAAAACCAAAAACCTATATGCTATATTTAGTACGTCAGAGTTACCCTCTGCGGATTGAAATATTAACTTTGGTTTAGAACGTTTTAAGGGAAGCGGTGAATGCGTACAGCATAATATATGTACACATCCACCGCTTCCTTCATTTACCTGTATTTCTTAGAAAAATAAAGCTGCACCATCATCAATCTCCAACTCCAGACCCATTTCATTCGTATATTTATTACTATCTGTCAGTTCATAAAAATCTTCAATACCATCGGCAATTTGTTGAAGTATTCCCATTCCATACATTTTATCGAATTCTTGATCATATACAGTAACACAATACTGACCGGCTTTTCTCATCTCCTGACGCGTAACCCCTCGTTCTTTCAGTCGTCTTAAAATTTCATTCGCTACTTCTTCTCGATTTATAAAGATTGTTTTTGTATTTTGCTCAATCAATTTAAATTCTTTTCCTACTTTAGCGAAATTATATCTCATATTCTTACCTTGAAACTCATCCAATATTTTTTTCTTATCCAAACTATCACCTTTGATATGATATAACATCTCAAAATACTTTGTAATGGTTTCTGCATCCGAAATATTTCTTCCATCTGAGATCAAACTTTTTGCCACATCAATTTGCTGCCTTTGTCCTAAAATATTCTGTTTTTCTTCAAACCTAAAAATAAACACTTTACTTTCACCTAACGCTCGCTCCCCCTCTCTGTTGCATCTTCCCGCAGCTTGAATCATAGCATCTATTCCGGCAAGTTCTCGATAAACTGAGCAAAAATCCAAATCCACCCCTGCTTCCACAAGACTAGTAGAAACAAGAATACATCTTTCATTTCTCCTAAGTCTGTTCCTTATCTCCTGCAATACGCATTTTCTATGCTTCGGATACATACTCGTGGATAAATGATAAATCCCTTCTCCTTCTAACGTTTTATAAAGCCTTTGTGCTCTTTTCTTTGTATTAACGATACATAACGCTTGATATTCTTTATTTATTTTTTCAACCAACTTTTCTTCTGTTAATATCCCTGTATCTTCAAATACTGTCCGTTTAAAAAATTCAAACTGCTCTTCCATTCTCGGACATAATTCTGTTGCTGAAATTCCGCTTTTAAAAAAACTCTTCAATGCCGGTTGAGTAGCTGTACATAAAACAGCACTTACTTCGTAGTTATTAATAAGTTCTTCTATCATAGCAGTACATGGCTTCAAATAATCATTCGGCAACATCTGTGCTTCATCAAAAATGATAACGCTATTAGCAATATTATGTAACTTCCTACATTTTGAAGATTTATTAGCAAACAAAGATTCGAAAAACTGTACATTCGTAGTAACAACAATCGGTTTGTCCCAATTTTCACTTGCAAGATGCATTGGTCGAAGCTCATCCACACTTTCATAATCAACATTGCAATGACTTTCCAATACGTTTTCATCACCTAAAATGCCTCGAAACACTTTTGCGTTCTGCTCGATAATACTTGTATATGGAATTACATAAATAATCCTATCCATTCGATTTTCCAATGCATGTCGTAATGCAAAAGCAAGAGATGCAATGGTTTTTCCACCTCCTGTTGGAACAGTCAAACGGAAAAGTCCTTTTTCAGATTTACCCAATTCTAGACAATGTCTTAAAACTTCTGTTCTTCTTCCATTCACAGTATCAATATCTTGATTTTTAAGCCATCCAGAAATATAGTTTTCCAGTTTTCCAAAAAGAACTTTTATATTCTGCCCCGCCTCTCTCCCCTGTTCTCCCTTTTTCATAAAATTTTCTGTATCTAAATAATCTGCATCCACTAAGCATGAATAAATCATTCTCATAAAAACGCTAAGTGAAAAATCTCTGTCAACTGCCTTTTCCATATTAATTGGATAAGAACTTATTTCCGGAAGCTCAATTTCTGTTCGATACACCTCATAATCACTAATTTTCTTCTTTCTTCTCCCTAGCAAAGTCGGTGCAATCCCATCATCAAAATTGCTTCCAAAGTCCGGCAATCCCGTATGATGACCTTCTACGCAATATTCCAAAAAGGAATATTTACCGCCTTTTTCTCTACACACTCTTGCTCCTGCAGTTGAATGATCTACTCGTTGATTATTCTCTCCTAAAATTCTTTGTTGAAAATCCATGGAGTATTTTCCAATATCATGAAGCATTCCACAACAATAACCCCAGTCTTGCTTTCCAAATTTCTCTGCAAATTCCCCTGCCAACCTCGCTGTTCCTTCTAAATGTTCTTTTACCGTCTGAATTCTTTCACCATCAAGATGGGCTATATATTCCATATGTTCATCGCCTTCCTATCTTTTATATTTTACCACCACTCTATTTTCTGGTATCAAACTTTTGCTATTATTAATAAATGCCTTAGTACATTTTCCAGAACTCTTTCACTATTTTTTCATTGCAAAATAAATGGCGCCTTGGCAGACTCCCGTTTATTCATCAGCTTTCTTTTGTTCACATACCTTATTACAATTTAAACACTTTAATTACAAGCATACTGCCAAGCATCATAAACGGCAAATAAACCCAAGCAGAAAGACTAAGATTCGCTGCACTACTTAAAAAGCCTGATAGATTACAGCCCGCTGCAATGCATGCTCCATATCCCATAAGCAATCCCCCCGTAGCATAGCCACCCACTTCTTTTAGCGATTCCGGTTTGTGGATTTTAAATTTTTTGGTCAATATTGCAATGATCAGAGAACCTATAATAATTCCAATAATCAAAACAGATGTTTCATATCTGAATATGCCGCCGCTAATTATTTTTTGTGAGCTTTCTAATTGAAAGAAACTCCACTTCTCAGAATGTGCGCCAAATAGATTGGCTACCCACGCACCAAAGTAAGGAAATGCTCCTGAAATACCTATATTTAATCCAGTAATCCATTGATATCCAATCATATAAATACCAAGTACAATCCCCCCGACAATGCTTCTTTTCGGGAGCCGCCAATTTTCACTGAGATTTTTTTTATCCCACACACAAAACTCGAAGTAAATAAATGCTACTAAAAGTATAAATAAAACAAACCCTGCAATCGTACCGAACGTCTCTGGGAAGTATACATACAGCGAATGCTTCTTTAACGGCACCCACATGCTTTTATATGTAACATTCCCGATTAGTGTTCCAATAATCACAAACACAAATGTTATAATGTGACCAAGGTAACCATTTCCGAGATCTCTTACCACTCCAAGAATACATCCGTCACTGAGCATCATACCTATTCCAAAAATAAAGGCTCCAATTACGAGTGCAAAATCAATCCCCATTACTCCTACATAATTAGTTTCTGCTCCCGACAATGTTTTAAGAAAAAATATACCAGTACCCCCTATAAGAATACTGATAAGAAGCATACGAAAACCATAGGAATTCATCTTCTTTGTTGTACAATAAACGGCACCGCAGAAGCCAACGGAAAAGTAATTGATTACAACTCCCAAAATTAATCCAAGTAAAAGAATAACCAGCATCTCTAATTACCTTCCTTCCAATATCCTTCTTGAACAAGAACCCGCTCTGTCCATGCTTCCTGAACAACAATCGTCTCTATTTCATAATGAGAGGTGTAATACACGTGGTTCCCATCGCACGGAACGGGTCTGTGTGCCTGCCAATCTCCTGTAGCAGAATTGTTAGCATTGGAAAAATATGCACCGCATGCACATGTCACACCCGCAAGATATTTTCTCTGCTTTGTCACAGCGGGATGCTCAATCGTTTCATAAACAGGTTCGACCCAAACTCTATTAGGTGTTGCCGGGGCGCTTTGGCCTGCTACCGGGTTTGATGGAGCGCTTTGACCTGTTGTCGGGGTTGATGATGCGCTCTGACCTGTTGCCGGATTTGATACGGAGCTCTGGCCTGTTGCTGAATCTGATGCAGAACTCTGATCCGTTTCCGAATTTGATGAAGACTCACTTGAACCAACGTCACTGCTCTCTTTCTCATTGGTATTTGAATCAGATTTTTTCAACTTATCCTCTTCTGCCAATGCTTTTTTACCAGATTTCTTCCCCTCTGTTTTTGCCTCTAACTTTTTTTCTGCTACTTCAGCTGAATTTTCTTCATTAGAAACCAAATTACTTCTACTTGAAGCAGCAAAAGATATTGAGCAAACTCCTAAAATTACGACTACGTATAGCGAGAGAAGAATCGCACCAGTGTGATTTTGAAACAACTTAGAGCTCATGATTTTTTTTAATCTCTCCATACAAACATCTCCCTTAAATTTTCTAAAAGCTTGAAATTGAGTACGTATAGAATGTGAAAAAATATTTGCATCGGTCTTTACTCTCAAGACCGATGCAAAATATTAAACTCTATAAATCGCCAAATTAGTTACTCTTTCTCTTCTTTGTTACCATAACAGCACCTACGCCTACAATAGATGTAAGTGCAAGAATTGTCCAAAGTGCAAACGGATTATTATCACCAGTTGCCGGAACTGTTACTGTATTCTTTTTCACGGCTGATACATTTCCTTTTCCTGGGGCCGGCTTACTTCCTGTTCCCTGATCCACTCCACTTCCTGTTCCTGGTTTCGTCGGCTCTCCTCCACCCGGAGTTACCGGATCTTTGATTGACGGATCAGACGCTCCACAAACAACACACTTTCCATTCTCATATTTATGAGGCGCCAGAGGACTTACTGTGTCTTCTGTCTGAATCTCATTCGCACCCTGCTCATCTGAGAATAACTTACCACATGAATTGCACTTCCAATGTTCTTTTACACCTTCTGTTGTACAGGTAGACTCTATACCATCTATTTTCTCAAATTCATGTACATGCTGAAATTCAATAACGGTGTTATAAAGAGAAATACTCTGGGTCTTGATAGAAAGATTAGCACCTTCCTGTGTAAAAGTACAATCTTCAACCTTATTGCCTGCCCGGTCTACATTATAAACCGCCTGAACAGCCTTCTCTGTTGGAAGTGTTGTCGTAATCGTATAGTTTCCGTGTGGCAGTTTACAGATTTCATCTCTGTGCATATTAATCGTATCAAAATCCATTACAAGCTTTTCATCTGTTTCTTCAAGAATTCTTTCATTAAAGACGAACTCATCTCTAAAAACCTTAAATAATGCCCCTGGCATGTCCGTATTAATTTTTCTTCCACGATCGATGAAAACTCTAATTCCATCTAAGGTTGACTTCTTTGAGTAGCTCGGCAATGGAGCATAGGTACAATCCTCTATCATACTCTGACCTTCCTCGTAGCTACTATCCGCAAGATAAATTCCACCTATCGGATTACATGTATAGTGTGTATAAGTACGGGTCAATACATTTTCCCCTTGCTCCTGATGGTTTTTTGAAGTAACAAGATCCTGCAAAAGAACATAATTCTGCAACTCCGGATCGGTTGTTTCCATAACTACTGCATAGTTTAAATCTTCAATCATATCTCCCTGAAGGAAACCAAACTCATCAACCGTAAGTTCTACAGTTTCATACTGGTTAACAAGCTTGAATTTCACATCATAATCATTTATATACATATCTGCCATATCCGGCATGTCCACTGTACCACTCAACTCCGAAACGAATTTACCTGCCCCGTTGTTGTCATCGCAGAAAGGAATTCGATTCACTTTCTTAAGTTCCTCTTCGGTCAGGGTCTGCTCTCTTTTAGTTACTGTAATGCTGTCAAATGATTCTCTTTCCGGAGAATCACTATTTTTATTCGTCTTATCATCTTTCGGAAGCTCCCCAGTTGCATCAAGAGTAAAGTATTTGTTCTTCATTTCATAATTTGCATCTGCGAGACTGAGAATATAGTGATGTCCCTTTATCAGAGTTGTTGTATCCAACACTCCGTTATTTGCGTGAATCTCTGGTGAATACTCCTGAATCGTTGTGTCAAAAAGCGTAAATTTAAGCTCTGCATTGAGCGGTGCCCCCGCTTGATCCACCACCTTCATACCAGTAAGGTCAACAGTAGTAGGTTCATATATCTTGCCCATTACTCTTTGTATTGCCTTATCGCTATAAGGCGGCTGTGAACCATGGGCGACATTGGGAATCATCAAAGTAGTGACAAGAAGACACGCCATTAATCCCTTGATACGTTTACCTGTTTTCATAATGTTTTCCTCTCTTTTCCTATATTTGATTTATTATTGTAGCATTTAACCATAGTATATCATTTCATTAAATATTTTCAAGGAATATTTACCTGATATCCATAGAAAATGTCAATAAATACAGTCAATTATAACAAAGTTCCATCCATTAGAACATGATTTTTCCGACATCTTTTTCACTTCACTAACAATCTAGGGAATTTGTCGACAAAAAAAGCCGATCCCCTTGATCATTCAAAGGTTATCGGCTTTTGTTAACTTATTCCCACTCGATCGTCGCCGTCGGCTTCGGGCTCAAATCATAGCAAACACGATTCACATTCGGAACCTCTTTTAAGATCCGATCCGTGATCTTAATCAGCACCGGCCAATCGATCTGCTCAATACTTGCGCTCATCGCATCGATCGTATTCACCGCACGGATGATCACTGGATACTCAAAGCATCTTGCATTATCTCTAACACCTACTGATTTGAAATCCGGCACTGCCGTAAAATACTGCCATACCTTCTTGTCCAGTCCAGCATTCGCGAACTCTTCACGAAGGATTGCATCCGACTCACGCACTGCTTCCAGACGCTCTCTCGTAATTGCGCCTAAGCACCTTACGCCCAGTCCCGGTCCCGGGAATGGCTGACGGAATACCATATCGTGCGGAAGTCCAAGTTCCAGACCACATGCACGAACTTCATCTTTAAACAAATAGTATAATGGTTCTACCAGATCAAACTTCAGATCTTCTGGAAGTCCACCTACATTATGGTGGGATTTTACAACTTTCGCTGTCTTCGTTCCGCTCTCCACAATATCCGGATAAATCGTTCCCTGTGCAAGGAAATCAATTCCTTCCAGCTTTCTTGCTTCTTCTTCAAATACACGGATAAATTCTGCTCCGATAATCTTTCTCTTCTGCTCAGGATCAGCTACTCCCGCCAGCTTTCCAAGGAATCTCTCAGATGCATCCACATAAACCAGATTGGCATCCAACTGATTCTTGAACACTTCGATAACGCTTTCAGACTCTCCTTTTCGCATCAGACCATGATTTACATGGACACATACCAGCTGTTTTCCGATTGCTTTAATCAGAAGTGCAGCTACAACGGAACTGTCTACTCCACCAGACAACGCAAGCAATACCTTCTTATCTCCAACCTGTTTACGAATCTTATCTACCTGATCCTCCACAAAGTTTTTCATATTCCAGTTTGCTTCTGCTTTGCACGTATCAAATACGAACGGCTTTAAAAGTTCTTTTACTGCCTCTTCATCTTCCGGCCAGCATTCGCAAAGTTTCTCACATTTTGCCGGTGCATGATCCACAGCTGCAACCGGAATTCCGGCACTGTATATCTCTTCTCTGACATCAATTGCCTCGCCGTCCACCATGCGGTTTGGTCCGCCATTTAAAATAATTCCTTTTACATTCGGAAGTTCTTTTAATGCTTCTGCGGTGATATCATGCGGATGAATCTCACTGTACACGCCAAGTGCACGTACGGCTCTTGCAATTACAGTATTCTCCGTACTTCCCAAATCCAATATTACGATCATATCCTGTTTCATCGTCTGCTCTCCCATTATATACACATTCGCTTTAAACTCTGTATTCCACCTATGTTTCCTTTGACCGTTCGCTTACTTAGCTTACGTAGTTGTCAAAATATCCCTGAATCAGGATTACCGGCGTACCCTTGTCTCCGGAACCACTGGTTAAGTCACACAGTGAACCAATCAGATCCGTCAGGCGGCGTGGGGTTGTTCCCTGTGCTTCCATCTTTCCGACCAAATCTCCGTTCTTCTCTTCAATTCTCTTGGAAATTGCTTCTTTTAATGCCTCTCCTGACAGTTCCTTGAAATCGTTATCTGCCAGATATTTCAATTTCAGCTCGTTTGGCGTTCCTTCCAAACCTTCTGTATTGGCAACGGATACACATGGATCTGCAAGTTCCCAGATTTTTCCAACTGGATCCTTGAATGCTCCGTCTCCGTAAACCATCACCTCAACATGTTTTCCAGTCTTATCCAAGATCTGCTTCTGCACATCCAGTACAAGATCTGTACAGTCTCTTGGGAAGAGCTTTATAGACTCCTCTGTAGATTTGTTTGATCCCAAAAGTCCAAACTTTTCGTTGCATCCGCTTCCGTTTACCGGGCTTGTCAGAATGTCATCCATTCCAACGACTACTTCTGCACCTGCTGCCTTAAGAAGACGTTTCGTTCTCTCTCTTGTGTGAATATCGCAAGTCAATACATTCTTCGTATAGTCCAGAATTGCTCTCGGATCATTTGCGAAGATCACCTCTACTTCTGCGCCTTCTTTTTCAATCAGTTCACTATAATATGCCACATAATCCACACCAGTAAATGGGTGAATATTCTCTCCGAATAATTCGCGGTATCTCTTCAGATCCAGCACGTCGCTATATGGATTAATGCCTGCCTCATCCAGTTTATCCAGGGATACCAGTTCGTTTCCAACCTCATCACTTGGATAGCTTAACATCAGCACAATCTTTTTCGCTCCTCTTGCCATTCCTTTCAAACAGATAGAGAATCTGTTTCTGGACAGGATTGGGAAGATCACTCCGATCGTTTCTCCGCCAAGCTTTGCTTTAACATCTGCACCAATGTCATCAACAAATGCATAATTGCCCTGTGCTCTTGCCACAATAGACTCGGTTGCTGCAATAACGTCGCGGTCTCGAAGCTCAAATCCTTCACTTTCTGCTGCTTCCAGCACGCTCTCTACAATAATATCAGCAAGCTGATCTCCTTCTCTGATAATTGGACAACGGATTCCTCTTGATATAGTACCTACTTTTCTTTCCATCTTCTTAATCCCCTTGTATCAAAATAATATCTAAACAGTAATAAATCTACCATTCTTGTATTTTAGCATAGACCATTTACTTTGACAATCGCTTTCCCATCTGTAGAAATCAGTTTTTTTCACTTTTTACCGATCGAAAAACGGAGATTTCCCAGATGCACTGAGTGGAATCCCCATAATCTGACATACATCTTCACCAAGAAGGTGCATTTCCTGGGCTGCCCGTCCGATAGAAAACATGATGCGATTGTCCACTCTCGCGTCTGTTGCTATGCTGACTGCTGAGCCGACAGCGATTCCAAGATCGATTCCCGTATAGGCACATCTTGCGCCCGCCTCCATACAGGACTTACATTCTCCCATTCCGCAGAAATTACATCCCGCATTCAGTCCGCGAACCGCATTTTCTTCTCCAATCAGAACAACCGCCTGAGACGCTCGCAGGTTATTGGCATCTCTGTGGAAAAATCCAAATCCAAGTTCCTCTGCAATTCGATCCATCTCGTTTGCCAACTGTTCTTTCTCTTCACCTGTTAAAATCGCCGTGTGAAGCTTATCGACCCCTTTTGCCTTTGGCGCGGTTCTCGCTGCCACACACATCGCTTTGGCCACTTCAACAATTCTTCCTTCTTCTGCTTCCTTTTCACGAATCATCATAAGCTTTTCCTCCTTTTATCCGTAAATCTGCCCTTTGATCGGCCAATTTCTTTTTTATTTGTGTAAATCATATAAATATACGGTATCACATTTGTTATATTCTGTCACTTCATAGCCGTTATTTTTTTTATTTCCTATTTTATTTTTCATCATTCTCCTATATAATAGTATCTGGAGAATTTTACATTATATATATCAGGAGGATACCTATGGCAAAGAGAACAGATATACATAAAGTATTAATCATCGGTTCCGGACCGATTATTATTGGACAGGCCTGCGAGTTTGACTATTCCGGAACACAGGCATGTAAAGCACTTCGGAAGCTCGGCTATGAGATCGTGCTGGTCAATTCCAACCCGGCTACCATTATGACCGATCCGGAGACAGCAGATGTAACATATATCGAACCATTAAACGTAGACAGACTGGAACAGATCATTGCAAAAGAGCGCCCGGATGCACTTCTTCCGAACCTTGGCGGACAGTCAGGACTGAACCTTTGTGCAGAGCTTGCAAAAGAGGGCATTCTGGAAAAATATAATGTTCAGGTTATCGGTGTTCAGGTAGACGCCATTGAACGTGGAGAAGACCGTATCGAATTCAAGAAATCTATGGATGCGCTTGGCATCGATATGGCGCGAAGCCAGGTCGCTTATTCTGTAGAGGAAGGTCTCGCAATCGCTGACAAACTGGGATACCCGGTTGTTCTTCGTCCGGCTTACACCATGGGCGGCGCCGGCGGCGGACTGGTATATAATAAAGAAGAATTAAAGACCGTTATGGCAAGAGGTCTTCAGGCATCCTTAGTTGGACAGGTTCTGGTAGAAGAATCCATTCTCGGCTGGGAAGAACTGGAACTTGAAGTTGTCCGCGATGAAGAAGGCAATATGATCACCGTATGCTTCATTGAAAATATTGACCCACTTGGTGTTCACACCGGAGACTCCTTCTGTTCTGCTCCAATGCTTACCATTTCCGAAGAAGTTCAGAAGCGTCTGCAGGAAAAATCCCACAAGGTCGTAGATTCCGTTAAAGTAATCGGCGGATGTAACGTACAGTGGGCACATGATCCAAAGACAGACAGAGACATCATCATTGAGATTAACCCAAGAACTTCCCGTTCTTCCGCACTTGCTTCCAAGGCAACCGGATTCCCGATCGCCCTGGTATCTGCAATGCTGGCAACCGGACTTACATTAAAGGACATCCCTTGCGGAAAATACGGAACTCTTGATAAATACGTTCCAAGCGGAGACTATGTCGTAATCAAATTCGCTCGCTGGGCATTTGAGAAATTCAAAGGCGTAGAGGACAAGCTGGGTACACAGATGCGTGCAGTCGGCGAGGTTATGAGTATCGGTAAGACTTATAAGGAAGCATTCCAGAAAGCTATCCGAAGCTTAGAGACCGGACGTTATGGACTGGGACACGCAAAAGATTTTGACACAAAATCCAAAGAAGATCTGCTGAAAATGCTGATCACTCCATCCAGTGAACGTCACTTCATTATGTATGAAGCTCTTCGTAAAGGCGCATCCGTTGATGAAATTCACGAGATCACCAAAGTAAAGAAATGGTTCATCGAACAGATGAAGGAACTGGTAGAGGAAGAAGAAGCACTGGCAGCCAGCAAAGGTTCTATGCCTGCTGATGAGCTCTTAATCTCTGCAAAGAAGGACGGTTTCTCTGATAAATACTTAAGCCAGATTCTGGAAATTTCAGAAGATGAGATCCGCAATCACCGAATCGAGCTTGGTGTAGAGGAAGCATGGGAAGGCGTTCACGTAAGCGGAACCGAAGACAGAGCTTATTACTACTCTACTTACAACGCAGAAGATAAGAATCCTGTAAACACAGACAAGCCGAAAATCATGATTCTTGGCGGCGGTCCAAACCGTATCGGTCAGGGTATCGAGTTCGACTACTGCTGTGTACATGCATCCTTAGCTCTTAAGAAGCTTGGCTTTGAAACCATTATCGTAAACTGTAACCCAGAGACTGTTTCTACCGATTATGATACATCTGACAAGCTGTACTTTGAGCCACTGACATTAGAAGACGTATTAAGCATTTACAAGAAAGAGCAGCCAGTCGGCGTAATCGCTCAGTTCGGCGGACAGACTCCTCTGAATCTTGCTGCTGACCTGGAGAAAAATGGCGTGAAGATCCTCGGAACTTCTCCTTCTGTAATCGACTTGGCAGAAGACCGTGATCTGTTCCGTGAGATGATGGATAAATTAGAGATTCCGATGCCGGAGTCCGGAATGGCTACTACCGTAGACGAAGCACTTGCAATCGCAAAAGAAATCGGCTATCCGGTTATGGTTCGTCCTTCTTATGTACTGGGCGGACGCGGAATGGAAGTGGTATACGATGACGCAAGCCTGACCAACTACATGAAGGCTGCTGTTGGCGTAACACCAGATCGTCCAATCCTTATTGACCGATTCTTAAATCACGCATTGGAATGTGAAGCAGATGCAATCAGCGACGGAACACACGCATTCGTTCCTGCCGTTATGGAACACATTGAGCTTGCCGGCGTTCACTCCGGTGACTCTGCATGTATCATCCCGTCTGCGCATATTTCTGAGGAAAATGTAAAGACCATTAAAGAATATACCAGAAAGATCGCAGAAGAAATGCACGTACGCGGTCTTATGAATATGCAGTATGCAATCGAAAACGGAAAAGTATATGTACTGGAAGCCAACCCACGTGCATCCCGTACCGTTCCATTGGTATCTAAGGTATGTAATATCCGCATGGTACCTTTGGCAACCGACATCATCACTTCCGAACTGACAGGACGTCCGTCACCGGTTGCAAACTTAAAAGAACAGGATATCCCATACTTTGGAGTAAAAGAAGCAGTATTCCCGTTCAATATGTTCCAGGAAGTTGACCCACTTCTCGGACCTGAAATGCGTTCTACCGGAGAGGTTCTCGGGTTGTCTCCATACTACGGAGAAGCATTCTACAAAGCACAGGAAGCAACACAGTCCAAGCTTCCACTGGAAGGAACGGTACTGATCTCTGTAAACCGCAAAGACAAGGCAGAAGTTGTAGAAGTTGCACGCCTCTTCGCAGAAGACGGATTTAAGATCATTGCAACCGAAACTACATGCAAGCTGATCAATGAAGCTGGTATCCCTGCCGAAAGAGTCAACAAGCTGCAGGAAGGCCGTCCAAACATTCTGGATCTGATTACCAATGGCAAGATTGACCTGATCGTCAACTCTCCGGTTGGAAAAGACAGCATCCACGATGACAGTTACCTGCGTAAATCTGCAATCAAAGCAAAGATTCCTTATATGACCACAATTGCAGCCGCAAAAGCAACTGCAAAGGGAATTCACAATGTGAAGAAATACGGTCAGGGCGAAGTAAAATCTCTGCAGGAACTGCACAGCGAAATTAAAGATAAAGAATAATCCTATTCAAAAAATCAGGCTGGCGCCAAAGCGATAAATATCGCAAGGCGTCAGCCTGATTTTTTTACCTTATAAGGAAGCGAAACACTTTTTTCAGATCCTATCTTTCTTCCAACGCCGCAAGAAAAAGTTCATAGAAATCATCTTCGCCCTCAATCATCGGAGAATTTTCCCCACCGCCATTGGTACTTCTTTTCATTTCCGCATGAAACGTCTCCCCTGCCATAATCAGTTCCATTTCATAAATCTCATATCCCAGTTCTCGGCAAACCTCGCAGAATGCTGCTACCGGCTCGGATTCCTCTCTCGTATGCAGAAATCTTTTTCTTAAATCCGCATCCCTCTTCGCCCGATTCTGAATGTCATCCAATATACTTACAATCTCTGCCATCTATCTAATCCCCTTCATAATCTCGCCAATCGGCGCCGCTATGGTAAGCTCCGCGCCCACTTCTCTTGCCGTCGCGCTCTTATTAATTACCACTAGATGTTTGCCACGGAAATAGTCAATAAAACTTGCCGCCGGATATACTACCAGAGACGTTCCTCCAATAATCAGAGTGTCCGCCTCACTGATCGCACGAATGCTGTTCTGAATCACACCCGAATCCAATCCTTCCTCATAGAGCACCACATCCGGCTTAATCAAACCGCCACACTCGCACCGCGGTACCCCATCGGCCTGCTTCACATAGGCTGCCTCATAGAATTTCCCGCACTTCCTACAGTAATTACGATGAATACTTCCATGAAGTTCAAAGACCGTTTTGCTTCCCGCCGCCTGATGAAGTCCATCAATATTCTGAGTAATAACCGCCTTTAATTTCCCCTGTTCTTCCAGTTCTGCTAATTTCAAATGAGCCGCATTGGGCTTTGCGTTAAGGAACATCATTTTACTTTTATAAAAATCGTAAAAGGCTTCTGTATGATGGATAAAAAACGTATGGCTTACCACCTGTTCCGGTGCATAGCGGTACTGCTGATGATATATGCCGTCTGCACTTCTAAAATCCGGAATCCCGCTTTCTGTAGACACTCCTGCCCCTCCAAAGAATACGATATTTTCACTATCATCAATAATTTTCTGCAATTGTTCTATTTCTAATTCATACATACGGACATTCTCCTTTCCAACTCCTCATATTCTCATATGTTCCCAGCTGTTCTGCCTTCATTATACGCTTCTTTATTGACTTTTCCCACTGCATTTTCTATGATTAAGAAAAAGATTAAGAAAAAGAACAGAAAGGATTTTGATATAGAAATGACATACAAACATATTGTTTTTGATTTTGGAAACGTACTGGCTAAATTTGATCCCGACTATCTTCTAGGGCAGTTCTGTGATGATAAGGAAGCTTTTCCTCTGCTGTCGGATATCCTCTTCGAGCACTGGGATGAACTGGATGCCGGAACCATAACACCGGAAATGGCCAGGGCCGAAGCGATCTCCAAAACGCCAACAGCATATCAGAACCTTGTACTTCGCTTCTTTGAAAGCTGGTATCATTATCTGCTTCCTCTTGAGGATACCTGGAAGTTTATCCGCGAATTAAAGGAGCAAGGGTATGGGCTCTACATCCTGTCCAATGCTCCGGTTGATTTCGCCGAACATGCCGCTGATTGCTATGAAATCACAAGCCTGTTTGACGGCATTGTGTTTTCCGCCCCTATCAAAATGGCAAAACCCCAGCCCGAAATTTACCACCATCTATTCCATACCTATCATCTTTCTCCCGCCGACTGCTTTTTCTTAGACGACAAACCAGAAAACATCCAAGCTGCAAAAGATGCCGGAATGGATGGACTTGTATTTACCGAAGATATCGACATTGTAAAAGAGAGGATTGGCTTTTAATCCAACCCTCTCTTCTCTACATATCCAACGCTTCTACGACCTCTTTCGCTCTTTGCGTTCCTGCCACTCCGCCAAGTCCCGTCTCTCTAAGACTTACATCCATTTTTACACCAACTTCGCGCATCGCATCCATTACTTCATCTACGGGAATCTGACTTTCAATTCCTGCCAAAGCCATATCTGCTGCCGCCATTGCATTGACTGCCCCACCGACATTTCGCTTGACGCAAGGCACTTCTACCAGACCGCCTACCGGATCACAGACCAGACCCATCAGGTTTTTCAAAGCCATCGCACAGGCATGTCCCAGCTGTTCCTTACTTCCTCCCCGTACATGTGTAATTGCTGCTGCCGCCATACCAGATCCGGAACCGATCTCCGCCTGACATCCGCCGGATGCGCCGGCCAGAAATGCACGATTCGCGATCACCTGCCCCACACCGGCAGCCACATACATCGCTTCTATCATCTTCTCTTCCGGCACATTATATTCCCGGTAATAGGTAACAAGAACTGCCGGAAGAACTCCGCAGGCTCCTGCCGTCGGCGCTGCAACAATTCGCTTCATACAAGCATTATTACAACCCATTTTCAACGCATTTGCCATCACCTTCGCCATATAGGTTCCGCACAGCGGAGCGTTCTGTTCCAGGTAATGATCCATCTGACCGCCTTCTTTTCCTACCAACCTGCTTCTGGACATTAGCTCCGGATCATAAGCGTCCAAACTGTCCTGCATCGCCTGCCACATGCCCTTCATTCTCTCCCAGGAATCCTCTTCTGTAACTCCCCGTTCCGATGCATCGCCAAGCTGGATGGCTTTCCAAAATGAAATGCCGTCCTTTTCGCATCTTTCATATACCTCTTCCATTGATTGATATGACATACATTTCCCCCCTTCTAAACCATTCCACTTACATCAAGAAAGGTCACTTTAATAATTCCTTTCTTCTTCTCCAAATTTTCAATCGCTTCTTTTGAAACCACCTGATCCGTCTCTACTACCATAACCGCAAAACCGCCTCGCTTGTCCCGGAACACCTGCATTGTCGCGATATTGATATCGCATTTGCTAAGCGCGGCAGCAACTTCCGTAATCCGCCCCGGCTGATCTACATTCCGCACAATCAGCGTATTGCTCTCTCCACTGAAATGCACGTCAATGCCATCCAGCTTGCTGACCCTTATCCGGCCTCCGCCAATGGAATACGCCTGGATCTTCATCGCCTTAACGCCTTCTGCTTCCATGATAATCTGAGCAGTATTGGGATGTGCCTCACGGATATCCTTCTCTGCAATCTGAAATTCCATCCCCATCTCTTTTGCAATCTTGAAGCTTTCCGGAATCCGCATATCGTCCGGCTTCATTCCAAGAAGTCCTGCGATCAACGCTTTATCCGTTCCGTGTCCTTTCCCTGTAGCCGCAAATGAGCCATGCAAATACACCTGTGCTTTGTCTGGCTGTCTGCCAAACAACTGCCTTGCAATCAGCCCAATCCTTGCCGCCCCCGCCGTGTGAGAACTGGATGGACCAACCATTACCGGTCCCAAAATATCAAATATACTTGCCATACCTGTCCCTCTCTTTTCCTATACTTACCTGTCTCTTCTTTCATTATACTGGTATTATTCCCGGTTGACAATGAATAGTTGAATGTTGTAAATTTCATCTGAATGTGCTAACATGAGGTACGCTGAAATATCATTTCATTCAAATATATGCAAATTTTATTACGAGGGAGTGTATACAATGAACAAAAAAGAAGTCCTCGAGATTCGAAAACAGTTTACTCCGGAAAACTGTGCAATCACCCGGATCTGCGGATGCTATGTGGATCACGAAAAAGAGAAAAAAACCGAATTAAAAAAAGCCTTTCTCTCTCTTCCTGAGGAAGAAGCCTTTAAATATTTTGACATTTTCCGCCACACTTTATCCGGTACTATTGGAAAAAATCTAATTAATATGGAATTTCCTCTCGATCAGGAACTTCCCGGCGGCACACAGGAATTCCTGTTAAAACTTCGTGACAGCAAACTGGAAGATGATCTGCTGATTGAAGAATTCTATGACAAAATTATTGAAAACTATGTTTATGCCGAGAATTATTACATCATTCTCATCCACGCAGTCTACGATGTACCGGGTAAAGCGTCTGACGGCATGGAAATGTTCGACGCATCTGACACCGTATACGAGCATATTATGTGCAGCCTCTGTCCGGTGAATCTAACCAAGGCCGGACTTACTTACAACGCAGAAACGAATAATATTGAAGACCGGATTCGCGACTGGATCGTAGAAGCGCCGATGAAAGGCTTTTTATTCCCTGCCTTCCAGGACCGCGCCAGTGATGTCCACAATATTCTTTACTATTCCAAAAAACCGGAAGATTTGCAGCCGGAGTTGATCGCCAACGTACTTGGCAGCACGATTCCGCTGACCGCCAAGGATCAGAAAACTTCTTTCCAGGCCATTGTCAGCGATACCCTTGGCGAAGAGTGCGACTACGAAGTTATCCGCAATATCCACGACAATCTCAACGAGATGATCGAGGAAAGCAAGGAAGCGCCGGAACCTCTGGAGCTTGCCAAACCAGATGTCAAACGTCTCCTTCAAAAAAGCGGGGTTTCTCCTGAGCGCATGGAAGCCTTTGACAAGGAATTTGAAGAAATTGCCGGAGAAAAAAGTACTTTTATGGCCTCCAATATTGCCAGCGTAAAGACATTTCAGATCGAAACACCGGACGTAATTGTCAAAGTAAATCCTGAAAGATCCGATCTTGTTGAAACTCGCGAGATCGACGGACGCCGATGTCTGGTAATCGCAATCGATAATCATCTAGAAGTCAACGGAATTGAAGTTTTTTAAAAAAATTGCAAAAAGTATTTGCCAAAAAGCTCATTTTATGGTATGATACTTTTTGTCGAGCGGAGATGGCGGAATGGCAGACGCGCTAGATTCAGGTTCTAGTGGGAGTTATCCTGTGAGGGTTCAAG
The DNA here is from genome assembly GCF_037890115.1 of Dorea sp. ICN-14282. NCBI lineage: Bacteria > Bacillati > Bacillota > Clostridia > Lachnospirales > Lachnospiraceae > Dorea > Dorea sp. ICN-14282. Next base: position 46,467 of record NZ_JBBKBH010000004.1, read on the forward strand.
TCCCTTTCTCCGCATCTTGATTAAGATGGAGGATTCCTTGAAAACACAAGGATTCCTCTTATTTTTTTATCTACATTAAGCGGTAATATTAAGCTGCTATGAAAATAATTATATTTTATCTATTTATACCACCACTTATATCCACAACTCTTACATTCAAATTGACTTCTGGCAGTTTTACTAAATATCCCAAAACCAACTGCTCCTAGTGTTTTACTCGTTGCAGAAATCTCCTTGATATTCGCCGATCTACATATCGGGCATTTAAGAATGATGGGAGGGATATAGTCAACTGGATCAGTTAATTCCATACTTAAGCGTTTCATTTTCTTTTTATAAGAGTCCGTCGAATAACCACATTCAATACAATGATCTATTACACCTAAGTATTCTTTGTTGCATTTGGGACATATTTTAAAAGAAGGTTCTTCACTTTTTGGATTGTTATCAGCAAATCCACATACTGGACAAAACGTAACATCACCATAAAACACCTTTTTACATCTTGGGCATTGCTTCATTCATCATCACCATTTCTTTTAAATTAGTATTTGTTATACCATATATAATAAATACTAGCCGACTGTATTATTTTATATAAAATCTCTCTCGCAAAAGTTGATTCTTTCCTATCGAATAGGCGGCTAAGGATTGCCTTTATTAACTAGGCAAAGAGATTCAATAAAAAGAAAAATATACTGTCGCCCTCCATCAAGACCACGCTGCACTAACACTCCTGATTTCAGTTGATGTAATATATAAATGTAGTGTATACTATGGGTATAAAATAAAGATTGGTGATACGGATATGAAAATAGACATTTCAAATAAATTAAGTGAAATCGAACGATACAAGGAAAAATGCGAAGAATGGAAGAAGAATCATTTGGTTTGGAATCCTTTTCATAAGGATCTCCTTTTTCGATTAAGCTGGAACTCTAATTCATTGGAAGGGAATACCCTATCTTTGGAAGAAACCATTCAAGTTATTGAATATGATGAAGTGCGATCTGGTCATACTTTTACAGAATATCAAGAAGCAAAAACTATGTATGCAGCACTTTCTCAAAAAATGACATTTAAAGGGAATACAAAGATTGACTTGCAATGGATAAAAGATACAAACTATCTGATTATGCAAAAGGATGGTGAATTTCGAAAAGAGGATGTATATATAGGGACACCAGTGGAAGTCGTGTATTACCCTCCAAAATATCAAAAGGTTCCTGAATTGATGAAAAGGTATACAGAAGATCTCCCAATACCAGAAACAATACAGGAGAAAGATGTGATCGCACATGTGGCCAGAAAGCATATTGAATTTGAACGTATTCACCCATTTAAGGATGGAAATGGAAGAACCGGAAGAGTCATTATGCATCAACAGTTATTAAATCAAGGAATACTTCCGGCAATCATCAAGGATCAGTCAAAATATAGACAGGCATTTAGAAGATATGACAAAAACGGGGAAACATCTTTGATGGAGTATGTGATTGCAGAAGGAATTTTGGAAACATATCATAGATTGGAAAATGTGTATGAAAAATTTTTGTGCCGAGATACGAATGAAATTATTAAGTGTAATAGCTATGTAGAAGAACCGAAATTAATAGAAGAGCAATCTATGAAACAATGTATGGAACGTACCGCTACACGTATGCCGGAACGAAAATTAGATAAAAAGCTAGACCGTTAATTTTTCTTTTTTATAGAAGACCGCTTGGCAAAAACCGAGAGGTCTTTCTGTTTCGATAAAAAAGGCAATCGGTCTTCGCCAAAACCAATTGCCTTTTTGCTAATTCAACCTTCTCTATTCTTCTCTTTCCACGCCTTAATCTGCGTTACTTGCCGCAATCTTCACCCGGCTCCACAGATCTCCCATGATTTTCTTCGTATCTTCATTGTAGACAAATACTTCATCCTTCGGATTGTCTATTCGCGGAATATAGGCATCGATTCCTTCGTAATCGCCGCCCTCGCCGTAAATATCATCCATAACCTCCTTGTTTGCAGAAGTATAACCGACGTAGCTGGAATTATCATATGCTCCAGCATAATCGCTGGCGTAATTGATAAATGCATGCGCAAGCTCTGGATTCTTCGCATTCTTCGGAATGACCATCGCATCAGACCAAAGATTCGTTCCAGTCTTCGGCATGTAATATCGCATGTTCTCATTTTCATCCATAACATAGGTTGCATCCCCGGAATAAATCAATCCCAAAGCCTTCCGGCCTTGTGCCATGTTGTCAATGATCTCGTCTGTTACAATCTCCGTATCCATGGTTTCTACACACTGAACCAGCCACTCATAAGCCTCCTGAATCTCCTGCTCATCGGTAGTGTTCATGGAATATCCCAAAGCCTTTAACGCCATCATAAAAGAGTCACGTTCGGAGTCATAGAGGTAGACGTCGCCTTTGTATTTTTCATCCAAGAAGATACCGAATCCCTCTTCTTCCAGATCCTTGATATCAACTTTCGTCTTGTCATATACAATACCAACGGTTCCCCAGAAATATGGCACCGAATACTCATTATCGGGATCGTACGGCAGACCTTTCACCGCATCTGCCAGCTTGTCCATACAAGTCAGCTTGGAGTGATCAAGCTTCTGCAGAAGATCTTCCTGAATCAGACGCTCAATCATATAATCACTCGGCACCAGAAGATCATAAGGCTCTTTATTCGCCACTTTGATGTACATCTGTTCATTGGAATCAAAGTTCTCCTGTATCACCGTCGCCCCGGTTTCTTTTTCAAAGTCTGCGATAATATTTTCTCCGGTATATTCTCCCCAATTGTAAATATGAAGCGTCTGCCCTTCAAATGGTCTTTCTTCTTTGCTTCCGCCAAATTTCACAAATACAACCAACAATACCGCCGCTGCTGTCACCAGGATTCCCGGCAGAATTCTGCGTTTTTTAATCTCTTCTTTCTTCCGCCGCTTTGCAGACAAAACCGGCGCCAGATTAATAACTAGAAGCATGAATGTAATAATCAGTACCATACAAGTCGAAATCGCATTGATACTTGGATTGACTCGTTTGCTCATGGTATACACAATGATACTTAAGTTCTTTACACCGCCGCCCGTTACAAAATAAGAGATAATAAAATCATCAATGGACATGGTAAATGCAATCAGTCCACCGGAGATAATTCCCGGCATAATCTGAGGCACAATAACCTTGCGAAGCGCCTGCCACGGTGTAGCCCCCAGATCCATTGCCGCATCTGCAAGGTTGGGATCCAGCTGTTTGATCTTTGGCATCACCGAAAGCATAACATAAGGAATACAAAACGCAATATGCGCAAGCAGCATGGTCATATATCCCTTTTCCACTTTAAACGTAATAAACAACAGCATAAAACCGATTGCCGTGACAATCTCCGGATTCATCATCGGAAGATTATTGACCTGATCCATCAGATTCCGGATCACCTTCTTCGATTTACTAAGCCCAATTGCCGCGATCGTTCCCGCGATCGTAGAAATCACTGTAGCAAGAATGGCCACACTGAATGTCGTGTAAAGCGCCTCCTTCATATCCTGCGATTCCAGCATGTGCTGATACCATCGAAGAGAAAATCCGGTAAAACTGGTCAGTGATTTTCCATCATTAAAGGAAAAAATAATCATATATGCAATCGGAAGATAGAAGAAGATGATCATCAGAACCATCAACACTTTTCCAAATGGCCGTTTCCCTTTGTTCTGCATGATTACTCCTCCTTTCCACCCTGATTACGAATCTCAACTTTGCGCACTACCATCATAAGCAGCATCATAATCACTGCCATAATCATAGAAATCGCACTTCCAAAGTTCCATTCACCTACGGTAATAAACTGGTTTTCAATCATATTTCCAATAAGGAAATACCGTCCGCCGCCCAAAAGCTTCGGGATAAAGAAGGAACTTACCGCCGGAAGGAATACCAGTGTAATTCCATTGATCACTCCCGGAAGAGACAATGGAAGCGTAATGCGCCGGAAGGTCTGAATCGGACTGGCTCCTAAATCTGCACTAGCCTCCAGAAGAGAATTGTCCATCTTTGACAGCGACGTCTGAATCTGCAAAATCATAAAGGGAAGGAAGTTATACACCATTCCAAGAAGAACAGCTCCTTCCGTGTATAGAAGATCCGTATTTCCCAGTCCGAAAATCTGCAGTACCTTCTGAATCAGACCACCCTCACTGAGCATTCCGATCCACGCATAGGTACGCACCAGCATATTAATCCACATCGGAAGCGTGATACACAAGATCAGTGCATTCTGTACCTTTTCCTTACTTTTTGCAATGAAATATGCCACCGGGTAACCCAGAAGCAGACAGATGAGAGTTGTCTTCACCGCAATCAGAAGGGAACGCCAAAGTATCAGCAGGAAGTCCGGGTCGGTAAAGAACTTCACATAATGCTCCAGCGTAAAGGAGAACGATATAATACTGTTGCCGTGTTCCATCACAGAATAGAGCCCAATCAACCCCATCGGAAGCACCAGCATGAATACCGCCCAAACAATATATGGCAGCGCCAGCTGCGAGAATTTCTTCATTAGTATGTCACCTTAGACATCACATGGATGTCTTCCGGGAAGAATGTCAGGCCGACCTCTTGACCTTCTTCCGTATAGTCCGTCGTATGAATCTTAAATTCCCGTCCGGGAGTCGAGAAGGTAATCGGATAGACACCTTCTATTACCTCGTCCGCATCAAAATCATAGTCCACACTGATATCCACGCTCTGCTCTTCATCACTGAGCTTCCATCCCTGCGCATTTGCCCAGGTCTTCAGATCCGTGTCAAGCGCCTGCGACTCTCTGATTTCATCTACCGTCTTAATGAAGTTAAACGCCATTACCGCCTCGTTTGCTTTCTCGTTCTTTACGAACGGCTGATCCACCACAAAAATCGTACACTCAATACTCGTTCCATTGGCAGTCGTAAAGGCAACCGGATACTGTCCTTCTTCCTCTTCCAGTTCATATTCCACACTGGCGATAGATATATACTCATCACTTTCTACATCCCACGCCTGAGCATTAGCAAGGGCAATAATCTCTTTGTCATCCATCTGCGCCACATCATCAATATCAATGTAGAAATTATTGGCGCTGATCTTCTCGCTTCCATCTTCACTGGTTACGTCGTGGTTGCGGATCACCCGCATATTTACCGTCACACAGGTACCCGGAACGGTCTCGACCATGATCTCATAATGCACTCCTTTAAAGAGAACACTAAGCACCTCACCCGTCATCTTTCCGTCCTTCACATCTACGATATCAATGTCCTCCGGACGAATCACCACATCCACTTTTTCATTTTCACGGAATCCAAAATCCACGCAGTCAAATACGATATCGTCAAACTGTACCTTGTAATCCTCCAGCATCGTTCCCGACAAGATATTGCTCTCTCCGATAAAGTTTGCCACAAACCGATTGGCCGGCTCATTGTAAATATCCTGCGGAGACCCTACCTGCTGAATCTCACCGTTTTTCATAACCACGATCTTATCTGACATAGTAAGCGCCTCTTCCTGATCATGGGTAACAAAGATAAAGGTAATTCCAACCTCCTGCTGGATCCGTTTCAGCTCGTACTGCATTTCCTTACGAAGCTTTAAGTCCAAAGCCGCCAGCGGCTCATCCAGAAGCAGCACTTTCGGCTCGTTAACCAGAGCTCTTGCAATTGCTACTCGCTGCTGCTGTCCTCCTGACAATAAGGTAGTATTCTTATCTTCATACCCTTCCAGACCGATCAGACGAAGCATTTTCATCACCTTCTGATCAATCACGTCCTTACTTACTTTTTTGATTTTCAAGCCAAAGGCAATATTTTCGTATACACTCAAATGCGGGAACAGTGCATATTTCTGAAATACCGTATTCAGTTCCCGCTCATAGGGCGGTTTCTTACTGATTTCTTCTCCCGCAAAAATCACCTTTCCTTCGTCTACATCTAAAAAGCCGCCCAGAATCCGAAGCAGTGTCGTCTTTCCACATCCACTTGGTCCCAGAAGGGTTACAAATTCATTTTCATAAATGTCCAGATTAATCCCCTTCAATACAATCTGGTTATCAAATTGTTTCACGATTCCGCGAAACTCAATAATCTTGTTTTCCTCCATCTCGCATCTCCTTCCCTGTGCCAAAATCTCAGTTCTTCCCCAGCCTTCTTTGCACATCTTTTGTATTTAAAACATGGGCGGCGTTGTAATCCACAACACTTTCGCCTCAGCGTTTCCATGATTATACAGGTAATGACTCTTATCCCCGTTCATATAAAACGTCTCCTTCGCCTTCACCTTATACTTTTTGCTTCCCTGCACAATGGTAATGCAGCCCTTTAACACATAGCCAAACTCTTCTCCTTGATAGGACAGCATCTCCTGACTCCTTCCGTGAGGCTGAAGCGTCAGCAAAATAGGCTCCATCTGATTTTTCTGTGCATTGGGAATCACCCATTCGATCTGATACTCATCCTGCTCATCCACAAAGAAATCCTGACTGGAAAATACGATCTGCCTCTCCTCTTCCTCATGGAAAAACTCGGACAGATTGCTTCCTAACGCCTCCACAATATCCGCCAGCGTCGCAATACTTGGCGTTGTCAGATTCCGCTCAACCTGGGAGAGGAACCCTTTGGTAAGCTCGCTTCTTGAGGCCAGATCTCCAAGGGTCAGATCATTCTGCAGACGCAGCTCTTTTAATTTCTTTCCAATGTCCACCAAATCACCTCTAGTTTTCTAATACTATACTTTCTGTTAAAAAATATCGAACGCTTTTATTATACATATTCCAGCAGAAAATGCAATGGATGTGCGCAAAAAAATTGCCGCAAAGCCTTTCTATCCTCTAGGCTTTGCAGCAACTTATGCAGTATTCATTTATCTGAAGTCTACCACCATACGATATTTCCTGTTTTTCTGGGCGCTGTCCTCTGGTAATGAACCGCAGGATACCCAAGCAGCATACAGCAGGATACTGGGATCCCTTCAATATCCAGCCATTTTTTCAAAACCGGACTGTTCTCAATCACACGCATCATATATCCACTGTACAGAGCCCCCGCTCCTTCTGCCACTGCCATGTTTTCAATATTGGCAGCCGCCAGCCCTCCGTCTAATAAGTTCCGGGAGGCAATCACTAAAAAGGATGTGGTATTAAAAAAGAAGGTATCATTCGCCGGATCCTTCTGATGGCGCAGATAGAAAAGTTCAAATGCTCTTGCATAGTCAGGCGCCGTCTCTCTTAACCGTTCCACTACATTTGGCATCTCCTGCCACACCAGATCTTTGAATTCCTCAAGCCGATCCTGAATCAAAATAAAGCGACAGGCCTGCCGATTCTTCGCTGTTGCTGTATAGCGTCCCGCATCCAGAATCCTTGAAAGCTTTTCTTTTTCAATTGGTTCCTCTTTAAACCGCCGAATACTTCTCCTGAATTTTACAGCACGCAGGAAATTTTCCGGCGCCACTGTAAAGTCTTCTTCCCTGTATTCTTCCACATCGTCCATATCATATTCCGGAATAGATACCGCCCTCACCGGACAGATCGCCACGCAGTGTCCGCAGTGAATACAGTCTCTGACATATTCCGCCTTTCTTCTACCAGCTTAAGCGCCCTTCCCGGACAATCCGCCACACAAGCGCCACATCCGGTACATCGTTCTGTTAAAATCTCAATCATCTTTCCCTTCTCCTTTCTTCAACCGTTTCTTTTCACAGGCTTTTGCCAGCCAGTTATGTTCCTCCATCATCCGTTCCATCTGCTCCAGATTCTGATCCGAATGCTCGACTTCTCTGGAATACCGATACACAAGCTCTACAATATCTTCCACTTGAAGTTCCTTCTCATTCTTCTTCCATCTTGCGGCCATCAGCTGATAGATACAACGAACACTGCTTACCGCCATCTGCACCTTGCTGTAAACCCGCCCGTCATAGACCGCTCCGCAAAAGTAGGTAAAGATAAAATACACCAAAAGCTGCTCGCACTTTATCTCCCAATCCGGCATATGATGCGCCATCCATTCTTCGAATTCTTCAAAAATACTGCGAAAACCTTCGCTGCCCTGTCCGTACAGAATCGCCTGAGACTCTAGAAGAAGAGATTGCCACTGTGGTCTTAAAAGCTCTAAAAAATGCAGCTCTTCCAACATCTGCCATTCTAGATAATGTCGCCGCTTCAGACAATTTTGATATTCCTGCAGCGCTTTCTCCACATATAAGAAAGCCTCTGGTCTCTGATAACGTTCAAACAATTCTTCACACGCAAATATCCGCTCCCGGTCAACCCGGCTTTGAATATCATGGGCAAGTCCCAGTATCAGTCCGGCTCTGACTTCAACTGAAAGTTCACGGTTCTGCAAAATCTGTATCATCGTACTTCTGGCATCCACCAGCATGGAATATAGGAACGGATCAAACTCTTCGTATTCCTCCGATTTGTCCGTCTCACAATTCAGAAATCGCACCGGTTCTTTCTTATTTAAAAGAATCCTTGCCACCTCCGGACAGGATACCGACAGCGTTATCTCTCTTACTCCCTCAAATTCCTCGATATGCCGCGGATAGAGCCTGCACGTACGGCACAGGCTTTCGCCGCCTAGATTCTTATAAATTTCACATAGATTCTGTTCATCCAGGCAAGCGCATCTACGCTCCTTTGACTGCCGAAAGGTTCCATCCAGCCAGCAAATCGCCTTGTGAAGCTGCTTCCGAAAAGGTCCCTTGACCTTTCCATAACGTATCAGTGATCTTCGATCGATCATAATTTTCCACCCGGCACAGCAGGTATCCTCACACCTATCCGCCATGCAGGCAAATTCTTCATAATAATCGGGAACTATATACAGCATCTGCTCTCTTCCTATTCTATCTTTTTCTATTTCTTTCTATCTCTTCTTTTCTATCTTCGTTTTCTTCGGCCTTTTCTTCTCTATTTTACTCCATCCTTAGTTCATACTCTCCCTGAACCTTTCCAAGAATGGTTCCGAAGCACCTGAAATCATCTTCTTCTGTTACCCTTACATCCGGATCCATCACATTCAAAGCTTTCAAAATCCGATCACCACCCACATGATAGAGCCGCCTGATATAGCACGCATCATTGAGGTAGAACACGCCCATCTCATTATGGCCGGTTGGCCGCCTCCCCAATGCAACAATATCATATTTCTTAAAAACCGGTTCGTAACGATCAATTTGAATCTGAAAACAAAAATCGGCTTCTTTGGGGATACTGCCCTCTGGAACATACAGCACATGTCGATGCTCCTGTAATATAAAGCCGGTATTCTTCAATCTCTCCCCTGGCTTCCAACATGGATAATGATCCCATCCGTGCCGTTCCAATCTCTGATACTCTTCATCAATAACCATATTCACAACTTCTTTACCTGCATCGGACAGCTTTCGATACTTGTCGATCGACTCCTGCTCTCTCTCTGGCACCATCCCGTCACACAACGTACGAACCATCTGATCCGACAGATAGTCTCGATACAGATAATTGGCATCTACCTGTAATGTCGCCATCAACGCAATCAATATTTCTTTTTTGGGATAACTGACACTGTTTTCATAATTCGCAATCGCAGAGGGCGTGATACCAACCTGATTTGCAAGTTCGCTTCTAGACATATCCAATTCCCGCCGGCGTTCCTGGATTCTTGAACCTACTCCCATAAAAATCCTCCTAGTCTCCCACTTTTATATTTTCATTATATTACAAGATTCTTGGAATTTCAATCTTTGTTTTCGCAAGAATCTTGTAAAATCGATTGACTTTTCTGACAAACTATCGTAAACTGATATCGTCATCAAAATTGTAAGGTTGTACCGGCGTAAAGACTTACTTTGGGTACGGAGGGATCATGGATAAAAGACAGAAGATCATCCTGATGATTAAAGATGCTGATCCGGGACAGCTGAAATGCATCTATGAATTTATAAAAGCCCTGCTTGGCCATTCCTAGTCGCAAGGGCTTTTCAACATTTTCTGAAGAAGCTTCCACTCTGCATCTGTCATTTTGGAAAGCTTTAGGATCAACTGTTTTTTAAATGAATCCGAATCTTCGCGCAGCAACTGTCCAAACCATTTCGACAGTTCTACATCGGGATTACTGTCTAGATACATTTCCCCGATTCCTGTGCGAAGCCATTCCTCATTTACGTTAAACTCACGACACATAGCACGTACAATCGCATCAATCGGATTACGGCCACTCGTCTCGTAAGTGGCAATTGTATTTCTAGATACACCGATTCGCTTTGCGAATTCCTGTTGTGTAAGTCCGGCATTCTGCCTGATTAATTTGATACGGTTTTTCAATTATCCCGTCATCCTTTCCGGTTCATATCGCAGATTCGTATTATATCATAGGTAATGGTACGGTATTTTTACGCCATTGTCAACAAAAATCATGTCATTTTTTGTTGTATTACAACATTCATTAGTTGCATTATTATATTTTTTCATGTAAAACAAAATGGAATGGGAGGCATCAATCATGAAAACAAGCACGGTGGATATCTTGCTCAGCATCGGAATTCCAGCCGGCGTCAAAGGGTTTAATTATATCTGTGACGCTATGGAAATCTTCGATAGCGATCCGTATTATGCGGACGGAAAAATCTGTGCATTATATCACGACATTGCTCAAAAACACAACACTACTTCATCCAGGGTCGAGCGCGCTATGCGTCACGCATTTGAAACCGCCCTTCTCAAAGGCGCCCCGGAAAAAGTAGACTACTATCTCGATCAGGTCAATACACAGAATTCCAATCTTCTGCGCACACTCTATATCCGAATCAAACAGGATCAGCAGCGCAAAGTCGAGGAACACCAAGAACCTGTCTGCACTTCCAAAAATTGCGCTATCCGTCAGCAGATCTACCAGGAAGTCATCGATCACCTTGCACAGGAACTGGATCTTGTCATTGAAAAATTCTCCATAGCAGGTATATAACGGATGATAAAAAAACAAATATTTACGATCAAACAACAGCCCGGCACATAGAAAATTGTACCGGGCTGTTGTTCTTCTATCACATTTTATAAGTTTCTATCATATTCGGCGACTACCTCTTACAAAGACTCCTCTTCCCCCAGGCGAACCTTTTCCATCTTCCCGGCCAGGTCCTCATCCACATGATCGAATAGATACGTCTTCACACTCTCCCGGCGAGCCTTGGCTTCCTCTCTGATCGCCGCTTCCACATATCGCACCTCTTCTAAGAACTCTCTGGCAGAAATCAGGGTTCCGCCCTGTCCCAGCGTCACTACCTGCTCTACACCATCCGAGGTCGCAACGGTTACATGATATTTTCGTCCAATCTCGTGAACTACTTTTTCGATATACTGGTCGGCCGTCTCCGCCTCTTTCGTATATACCACATGAATATTGTGATACTTCTGAATCTCTAGAATATCGCCTTCTACATTATAGGCATCAAAGACCAGAATCATGGTGCACCGTTTGAACCCCTGATAATTACAGAGAATATCCATCAGCCTGCCACGCGCCGCTTCAATATTCACCTTCGCAAGCTCCCTTAAGTCTTCCCATGCATGAATAATGTTGTAACCATCCACCAGCAGATATTCTCTTAGATTTTCTTTCTGCTTCCCGGAAGTTTTGCCGGAAGAAGCGTGAATCTCTCTTCTCCACCCTGGCCGCTTACTTTCCACCTTCCCGTAAGTCCTCATAAAGATTTCTTCTAATTCTTTCTCTTCTTCCGGATCATAGCTTCCCCCATAGGAAGCGCCTCTTCGCCCGGCAGACACTGCCGTCCTTCCAGCCAAAGCTTCTGCATCCGTCTCTTCTTCCAATTCCCCTGCCAAAAATCGGGGAAGCTGACTTGCTATATGCATATGGTCAGGAACCTGATCCCAGGGCACATAAAATCCTGCCCCGTGAGAACAGAATACAGATCCTGTCGGATTCTCCATATCTCCTTGCGGATCGTAACCTACTTCCTGCTGTACTGCCTGCGCATTGTGACATGGCGCATATCCCTGGAACACCAAACTTAAGCTTCCCAGCCCCCTGGTAAAGCTAATGACTTCACGCTGGTATGCGCGCATCTCTGATACAGGCGCACTTCCGCTAATCACGGCAAATTCTCCTTCCGTCACCGGAGGGGCAAATTCTCCGTACATCCGCTGTATATCCGTAAGGGCGCGTCCTACCATCTCCTGAGGAACCGTCAGCCGGAATTCATAATAAGGCTCCAAAAGTACCGATTCTGCCTGCATCAGACCCTGGCGCACCGCCCGATACGTAGACTGGCGGAAATCTCCCCCTTCCGTATGCTTTAGATGCGCGCGCCCTGCTGCCAGCGTAATCTTCATATCCGTAATCTCTGCCCCAATCAAAACACCGCGATGCCGCTTTTCTCCAAGGTGTGTCAGAATCAGACGCTGCCAGTTCCGATCCAGCACATCCTCACTGCAGACCGTGTCAAATACCAGCCCACTTCCCGGACTTCCCGGCTCCAGAATCAAATGTACCTCTGCATAATGGCGAAGCGGTTCATAGTGACCAACCCCTTCCACCGTATTTTGAATCGTTTCCTTATAAACAATACTGCCGCTGTCAAAAGACACCCGGACACCAAAACGTTCCTCCACGACACTTTGCAGCACTTCCGTCTGCACCTCTCCCATCAGCTGTACATGGATTTCCTCCAATTCTTCATCCCACACAACCCGAAGCATGGGATCTTCTTCCTCCAGCATACGCAAATGTTGGAGCATCGTATGTACATGTACATTTTCCGGAAACAGCACCCGGTAATTTAAAACCGGCTCCAGCTTCGGTGCTTCCGCCCGCCTCTCAGTTCCGATCCCCTCGCCGGGATATGTGTGGGTAAGCCCCGTTACTGCACAGATGTCTCCAGTCTCCGCCTGCTGTACCGTCTCATATTTTTCTCCTGAATAGATACGGATCTGGTTTACTTTTTCTTCCCACTTTTCTGCTTCCTCGCCGCTATTTTGTAACATGTCCTTTACATGCAGCATGCCATTTGTGATCTTAAGATGGGTCAACCGATTCCCCTGTCCATCCCTTGAGATCTTGAAGACCCGCGCACCAAATCCCTCTCCCTTAAACTTCCTGCAAGACGGTTCTTCCACACCCCCTGCACGTCCCGTTGGATTCCAATGCGTGTAACGTTCCATTCCTGCCAGCAGCTCCTTCACCCCTTCAAGCTTCAATGCCGAGCCAAAATAGCAGGGAAACACCTTCCGCCTATGAATCAGCTCTGTTATCTTCTCATCCGACAATGCTCCCTCCTGCAGATAGGATTCCAAAGCCGCCTCGTCGCACATGGCGATATTCTCGTAAAATCCCTCCAGATCCTGCTTTTCTTCTATCAAATCAAATGCCGTAATCCCATCGCTCAATGACTGCTTTAATTCCCCAAGCAAGCGATCTCTGTCCGTCCCTTCCTGATCCATCTTGTTCACGAATACAAACACCGGAACCCGATATCTTCGTAATAGTTTCCACAGTGTTCTGGTATGTCCCTGCACACCATCCGCACCGCTGATCACGAGAATCGCACAGTCCAGTACCTGAAGCGTACGCTCCATTTCTGCTGAAAAGTCCACATGTCCGGGCGTATCTAAAAGTGTCACCTTGGTATTGCCAAGCTCCAGCACCGCCTGCTTGGAGAATATGGTAATTCCCCGGTTCCGCTCCAAGGTGTGAGTATCCAGAAACGCGTCCTGATGATCCACCCTTCCCAGAGTACGGATCTTGCCGCTTAAGTATAAAATGCTCTCTGACAGCGTCGTCTTTCCGGCATCCACATGGGCGAGAATGCCCAGTGTCATATATCTTCTAACTTCTCCCATAATTTTCTTCCTTTGATCTTCCCATTTCCTCCATGCTCTATTCCAATCCCAGCCGTGCTTTCAATTCACACATTCGCTGATAAAATTCCTGATAAAACTCCTGTCCATAAGGCGTCTGATAAAACGTCCGCAGAATATAAAGCTGAAAAATCCTCTGATTCTCATCATCCAGTGTCGCCATTGCTTCCTCACAGGTCTGTAGGAACGCATGCCACTGCAAAATGTATTTCTCATAGGAAGCAAGGTCGGGGATTCCCAACCATTTCTTCACCTTGATTTTGCTTCTGTCTTCCTTCCTGCACTCATGCACCTGAAGGAAATAGCGAAGTCCTTCCTCGCCGTAATAGCGTCCCAGAGGGAATAGTCTGCAGATTCCCGGACGGAACGAATGTACGCTACACCGCCCATTCTGATCCAAGAAGGAACAGGTTTCTTCCTCTCCTGTCATTTTCAGATGGGGAAGGATCACTCCGTCTACAATCTTTAATTCGATCGCGCTTCCCATTAGCTCTTCAAAGGTCTTTCCAAGTCCCTGACACAGATTTGCAATGTCCAATGGATCCAGTACCACCGCCTCCATGTTTTGGCAGCAGGCCGAACACCCTTCACAATCCCGACAATCCGCCTTGACCATATCATTCGCCGTATAAAGGCGCCCGTCAGAAATCTCTTCTAATCGGATATTCCTTCTCATAAACTCACCCCCTCCTTCGCGATTTTCTCACCGTCATTTTCTTCACCACTTAGGTGTACCACTATAAAATCACGATTCAAAGCCTTTAGAATTTTCCCAAACAGATCTTCGTTTTGAATCTTCAGACTGGAGGTGTTCACACAAGGGTGACATCCTATATAATCCTCCCTCAATAACTCTTCATCCACCAGAAGCTTTACCTTCTGGTCTGTATCGAACAGCAACGCCAGTACGGTCGCTGAGCCCGGCGTCACATGTAGATATTCCTCCATATCCTCTCCTGATGCGAAGGACAGTCTTGTCGTAGGAATCTGCGCGGATAATTCCTTCGTCCGAAGCGGCTTTTCTCCAGGCAAAAGCAAAAGATAATACTCTGTCTTCCTTCGATTACATAAAAACAGGTTCTTACACATGGAGACTCCCAATGCCTGATCAATCTCTTTGCATGCCTCAATCGTCGCAGCCGCCTCATGGTCTGCCCTCTCATAATCTATTCCAAGTAAATCCAGGAATTCATAGACCTTCTGCTCTCTTTCACTTCGCCCAGACATCTGCTCCGGACGTCCATGGTATACGTTCACGCTATCCCTCCTCTGCCTCTTTTACAAATACGTATTCACGATCCAAAGATAATTCTTCTCTGAAGCGATACCTCAGCCGATCGAATCTCTTCACCTCTTCCGGATCCTCAATTTGATGCTCTGCAAGAAAGCGCACCATCTCACCTCTTGCCATCTTCGCCTGTGTCCC
This sequence comes from Dorea sp. ICN-14282, assembly GCF_037890115.1. Taxonomy (NCBI): domain Bacteria; kingdom Bacillati; phylum Bacillota; class Clostridia; order Lachnospirales; family Lachnospiraceae; genus Dorea; species Dorea sp. ICN-14282. Next base: position 61,792 of record NZ_JBBKBH010000004.1, read on the forward strand.
CTTCTGCACAATCTTTCCACCCTTCCACTCTCCAAATACACACGTAATCATCCGATCCTGATCCGTCAAATATTTTTCCACTGCTTTGGAATACTCTTTCGATGCGAGATTCAAAATCAGGCGATCCTCTCCCATCACTTCCAAATACAATCGCTCTCCCCAAAATGCATACAGATTGCTACATCCTTCCAAAGCCGCCTTCGCCTGCATCTCAAGACGATAAGGCGTCACACCGTCTAACGGCTTAAGCGCACCATAGAAGCCTGATAGAATCCGAAGATGTTCCTGTACATACGCCCATTCTTTCTCAGAAAACACTTCCGGCGCCATATACTGGTACTGAATCCCTTCATAGGAAATTAACGCAGGGGTCAGCCCTTTCTTCAAATCCATCTCCTGAAACCGCTGATAATTCAGCTTCGCAAGTTTATCATTACAGCCCCACAGCTTCTTGACCTCCTCATAGGACAAGCTCTTTATATATTCTTTTAATGTTTCTGCCTTCTCTATAAAAACCGGCAGCCCCTGACAGGCAAATGTATCCGTATCTACATTCATTTTTTTCGCCGGAGAAATGATAATCCTCATAATGTCTCTCTCCTTTCATTTATTTATCCTATCATATCCTGTGTCCTCCGGTCAAAGGCATTTAATTGTCAGTTATTTTTAACTTTATTTTATTTTTTTCTAATTTTCTATTGACATTTCCTTATTTATGAGATATTATAAGATCAACAAAAGAAAAGGAGGACGGACCACCAAAAACATAAGCTTTTAACTCAAAAAATAGAAAAGAGAGGTAAGTTCCATTGGACGAGATAATTTAAAAATCCACTGTATTTATAAAATAGTAAGTACAGTGGATTTTTTTGTGTTCTTTTATTTCTGCCAATCACTTTGTTTTTCAGTTTTCGGTCAATGCGCCTTTGAATTCAGTAAATAGGCGGTTACCTTCGCCAAAGGCCGTGGGGGCCAACTGTGCCAGACGGCGAAGCAGTCCCACATCTACCAAATAATTCTTGAAAGCAGACAAGTCATCGTAAGCTGCAATTAGCAGGCCGGGAGCTGAACTGCGATAAATTTTATGCACCAAACGGGCATCCACCAGCCATTGCAAAGCATTCTCGTACTCACGGGCTCGTGCGCCTTCCTTGAGCACTTTATAGATGAACTTCTTGTTCTCCCTTGCCAGTTGAGAAGGAACAGACTTCCAGATCATTGAGATTTTCGGGAACTCGCTGAGATTAGAATGTTTTGCAAAGTCACGCTCATAGGCTCCAATGATTCCGGACAATGCTTTCTGCATGGCAGAAACATCCCGTGCCTCTGTCCACGTCCTTGGTTGTTTCAAAAAATTGCTTATATTCTTCGTTTTCGTCGAAGTTAAAGTAAGCTGTATTTTCATAACAGCGTCTGCCGAACTCTGTCAGAACCCAAGTCTTACCCACCTGACGTACGCCCTTCAAGATTAAAGGCTTGCGGTAGGGAGAATTCTTCCAATCCAGTAACTTTTTTAAGATAAATCGTTCCATAGAATCACTCCTCACATTTTTATTGGAGTTTTATGTTTTATAATCACACTTTTATCAAAATTTCGTTTTTCAGATCAACGAAAAACTCCACAATGCAAAACAGGGATTTGCCATAACAACGAAAGGGAGCGCTTCATCTTGAAACGCTCCTTCTCTTTCCCTCTCTTCTTACTTATTTTGCAAGCATCATCCTGTCGTTTGCGAATTCACCGCCGCTTGCTTCTTCAAATTTCGCTAACAGGTCTGATACATGCAGCTTCTTTTTTTCTTCTCCTGACACATCGTAGATCACGCGTCCCTCATGCATCATAATCAAACGATTGCCGTGCGCAATGGCATCCTTCATATTATGGGTTACCATCATAGCTGTCAGTCTATTTTCTGCAATGATTTTGTCCGAAATCTCTAAAACCTTTGCCGCTGTCTTCGGATCTAACGCTGCCGTATGCTCATCCAGAAGAAGAAGCTTAGGTTTTTTAAGCGCTGCCATAAGAAGTGTGATAGCCTGACGCTGTCCTCCGGATAAGAGTCCTACCTTGCTTCCCATGCGATCCTCCAATCCCAGATTCAATTCCGCCAGTTTTTTGCGGAATGCTTCTCTCTGTGCCTTTGAAATACCCCATCGAAGGCTTCTTCGTTCTCCCCTTCTTGCGGCAATCGCCATATTTTCTTCAATTCCCATGGTTGCCGCCGTTCCTATCATCGGATCCTGGAACACCCGTCCAAGATATGCCGCCCGCTTATGTTCTGACAGACGGGTAATATCTTTTCCATCAATCAGGATCTTTCCCCGATCCACCGGCCAGGTCCCTGCAATGGCATTTAACGTCGTCGATTTCCCGGCTCCATTTCCGCCGATGATGGTCACAAAATCCCCTTCATTTAACTGAAGATTTACGCCGTCCAGCGCCACCTTCTCATTGATTGTCCCAATATTGAACGTCTTATGTAAATCTTGAATTTCAAGCATGTATCCCATTATCCTGCCATCCTCCGTTTCACCGCATATTTTTCTTTCAGATATGGCACTGCCAGGAAGCACGCCACAACAACTGCTGAGAATAATTTCATATAATCAGAGGGCATCTTAAGCCACAGTACCAGTGCATATGCCACGTAGTAAAGAATCGCTCCTACAAATACTGCCATCAATGTATAAGCAAATGCCAGCTTTCTTCCGGCATACAGTTTTCCGAAAATCACTTCACTGATAATGACCGCAGCCAAACCGATAACGATGGCTCCGCGGCCTGCGTTGACGTCTGCCGCCCCCTGATACTGAGCATAAATTCCACCGCATAATCCCACCAAACCGTTGGAGATCATAAGCGCCGCCACTTTCATGGAATTGGTGTTAATTCCCTGCGCGCGCGCCATCTGTGCATTACATCCTGTCGCACGAATGGCAGAGCCAATCTCGGTTCCGAACATCCAATAAACGACCGCCACTAAAACCAGGCATCCCAGAATCAGTTTTGCAAAGAATATCACCCGATCGTCTGCCGTGACATATCGAAGTGACGCCACCAGATTTTCCTGTCCAAGTCCGATACTTTGGTTTGACTTTCCCATAATTCCAAGGTTTACAGAATAAAGTGCGATCTGTGTCAGAATACTTGCCAAAATCCCCGGAATCCCAAGCGCCGTATGCAAGAATCCGGTTACGAATCCTGCTGCCATACCTGATAGGAAGGAAAAGACAAGCGCTGCCGCCGGGTGCATGCCTCCCTGGATCAGCATCACGGCAACTGCTCCGCCTGTCGCCAGTGAACCATCTACCGTCAAATCTGCAAAATCCAGAATCCGAAATGTAATATACACTCCAAGCGCCATAATTCCCCATATGAGTCCCTGTGCCACATTGCCCGGCAGCGCCCTTAAAAGGGCGGTCAGATCCAGTGATCCCAAATATTCCATCACCATGTCTTTCTTCTTCCTTTCCTCTCATTCTCTATTCCGGTTTTTCTATTTCCCTGTGTTCGCTCCTCTGCATTCCACTCTCTGCTATTTACTCCTCTGCCGAAATTGCTTCGTATCCTTCCGGTACGGTAATTCCAAGCTCCTTGCAGATCTCCTCATTGTACTCTTTGACCACCTTTGGTGCTCCTTCAATCTCCATCTTGGTAATGTCTTCACCCTCTGCCAGAATCTTATAAGCCATCTCTCCAGCTTTGTATCCGATATCATAGTAGCTAATGGAAAGAGTTGCAATTCCGCATCCAGAGCAGATTCCCTCTTCTCCTGCAATAACCGGAACCTTTGCCGGAACACATACATTTTTTACAATATCTGTATTTGCTGCAATTGTATTGTCCGTCGGAACGTAAATGGCATCACAGTTCTCAACCGCACTGGATACGACTGACTGAATCTCATTGGAATCTGCTGCGGTGTATTCTTTACACTTCACCCCTTTTTCCTCCATTGCTTCCTGATACAATTCTGCCTGGTATTTAGAGTTTGGCTCGGCTGAACAATACAGGATTCCTACCGTCTTCGCATCCGGAACCAGCTCCAGTGTCATCTCTGCCTGTTCCTCAATCGGCGCCAGATCACTGGTTCCCGTAATATTTACGCCTGTCACTCCAGTCCAGTCATCTATCTCTAAGGCTGTTGCGTAATCCGTAATAGAGGTTCCTACGATTGGAATATCCGCCGTTGCCTGTGCTGCTGTCTGAAGCGGAAGCGTTGCATTTGCAAGAATCAAATCTACATCTGATGAGACAAAATTGTTCACGATGGTACTGCACATCGCCTGCTCTCCCTGTGCATTCTGAAGATCGAACTCCACCTTATCCTCTCCAAATTTCTCTTTGCAGGCATCCTGGAAGCCTTTCGTCGCTTCATCAAGCGCCGCATGCTCCATCATCTGGCAGATGCCGATCTGATAGGTTTTATCGGAATCCGCCTTAGCCTTTGTATCACTATTGCCAGATTCTGAGCCGCCGCAGGCGGTCATGGATGCTGTCAACGCCATTGTCATAAGTATTGCTGTCATTCTCTTTTTCATGTAAGTTTCCTCCCTTTCTTCTTCGTTGTATCACTTCATTACTTGAAAGTTTCAAACTTTAATGCGCGAAAGTTTTTTTGATAGGCTTATTATAGCACGAAAAAAAGATCTGTCAAGAATCATTTTTCAAAAATTCTTGACAGATCTTCTTTCTTTTTACCGAAGCCATAGGATTTTCTCTTTGGGCGTTCACATATTCGTAAGTCGTCGGAAGTACCTGCGCCATAATAGTTACTGCAATATAGCCTACAATGATTCCGATAAAAATAGACGCGTAACTGGTGATTCCTTTGGTTCCATGCTTTAACGCTACGATCACAACCAATACCACAAATCCTACAAACAAGTTCTCAAGAGATCCGAAGTCTCCATTGTTCGCACCGCCTCCAAAAGATCCTACACCGACCGAAATCAAAGACAGCCCGATGGACAGCACCACCGTTCCTGTTACAATCGCCGGGAAGAATTTCCGCAGAGGCTTCAGGCAAAAGCCAAGCACACCTTCAAACAATCCTCCCAACAGGGAAGCTCCCATAATCGCGCCATAAGCATAGCTTCCGCCGCCAATTCCAACTGCCACACTGTTGCACACTCCGATAAATCCGGAACTGGTTCCCATAACGATTGGAAGCTTTGCACCTACCGGACCGATTGCAAAAACCTGAATCAATGTTACGACTCCCGCAATCAGCATTGCATTCTGCAGAAGAGTAACCAAAAGAGCGCTGTCATTCAACGCGCATCCTGCACCTCCGGTAATCAAAATCAACGGGGTTAAGTTTCCCACGAACATCGCAAGCACATGCTGAAGTCCAAGGGGAATCGCCTGTTTCAGCGGAAGTTTTCCCTCCATTTCATAAGGGGTTGCATATTTCTTTTCCATATTTTCTCTCTTTTCCTTTGTTCCTATTTTGACATTTTTGCGCACCCGTTATAGCAAAAGGAGAAAATCTACGTCAATGACGGACTACTAGATCAATCATTAGTATTTTTAATGGGTATTCATAAGAAAGGTGGAAGTCTTTTAAACTTCCACCGATTTTGTTGCTATAATATCCACTCCGGTTCCGGCTACATCTGATAGAATTACATCACCGATTTTCACCGGAGCCTGCACCGTCACATCCTTCAGTGCAGTTACACAGTCAAAAATCTTTCCCTTTGGAATATCTTCTTTCGTCTTTACGGAAACCATATCTGCCGTTCCTCCCGTCACACGTACCGTTGACGTAACGATTCGGGTTGGATTGGTCACTTCTTTTCTTGCATAGATATCGCCGCGCTTACAGGTATTGCCGGTAACACTGATTACTTCTCCACCTTCCAGTGTCGCCGTAAGTGCACAGCCCATCGGGCAGCTGATACATGTCAGATTTCTTACTTCCATCTCTTACGCCTCCTCAATCTTCACCGTAATCGTTTTCAGATCCGGATACTTCAGCAGCATTTCTTTGGTGAGCTGAATCTGTTCCATCTCGCCTGGCGCTACCACCTGACGCTTTCTGTGAATCACTCGCTCCTCATCAAAATACGCGCTTACGTAACAATTTTTAAACACGCCGCCCACGCGAAATCTTACCGTCAGTTTCTCATCCATCCGGTTCACGCAGATGGTTCCCGGTACCGTGTAGCGTACGCCCTCTACCGGATTTAAGACAATCTCCTTCTCATTCTCCAGCCGATCTCCTTCTCTTACATAAGCAGCCGCATTCTTTCCTGCAGAAGCCGCTTCCTCGGATACAAAGTCAACCAGATCATGTACATGGAGTACGTTTCCACATGCAAATACACCTTCTATATTAGTTTCCAGACTCTCGTTCACCTTCGGTCCAGACGTTACCGGGTTCATCTCCACACCCATTCCGCCTGAAATCTCATTTTCCGGAATCAGACCAACCGACAAAAGCAGGGTATCGCAGGAGTAGAATTCCTCGGTTCCCGAAATTGGCTTTCCTTTCTGGTCTACCTCTGCCAATGTAACCCCTTCTAAGCGTTCCTTTCCTTTGATATCGACAACGGTGTGACTAAGCTTCAATGGAATTCCATAGTCGTCTAAGCACTGTACGATATTTCGCTTCAACCCTCCGGAATATGGCATCAACTCTGACACCACCTTTACCTTCGCGCCTTCTAACGTCATCCGTCTTGCCATAATCAGTCCAATATCGCCGGATCCTAAAATGACTACTTCCCGTCCCGGCATAAACCCTTCCATATTCACCAGCCGCTGCGCAGTTCCTGCAGAGTAAATCCCCGCCGGACGGTATCCCGGAATGTTCAGCGCTCCTCTGGAACGCTCCCGGCATCCCATTGCCAGAATCACTGCTTTTGCCTGAATCTCAAACAAACCTTCTTCCCGGTTCATAGCCGTTACCAGTTTGTCTTCTGTGATGTCCATTACCATGGTATTTAGCTTATATTCAATTTTTAGATCCTCAACCTGTTCAATAAATCTAGACGCATACTCCGGTCCGGTCAACTCCTCCTGAAAGGTATGAAGCCCAAATCCATTGTGAATACACTGATTCAAAATTCCGCCCAGTTCCTTGTCACGCTCCAGAATCAAAATACTGTCTACTCCGCTGTTCTTTGCAGAGACTGCCGCTGCCAGACCGGCAGGACCGCCGCCGATGATTACAATATCATACTGTTTCATGTTCGAATCCTTCCTTTCTTTTCGCATCCGGTGTCTCTACAATACATCCTTGTTGGTTCCAACCACGATCTGTGATTTTCCGCCGGACTTTGTAATATCAAACATACTCATGCCACATTCCCGTGCCAGAATTTCCATCGTTCTCGGAGAACAAAAGCCTGACTGGCATCGTCCCATTCCTGCTCTTGTTCTTCTCTTCACTCCATCCAAAGAACGGGCGCCCAGTGGACGACGGATCGCATCGATAATCTCACCCTCTGTGACCATCTCACAACGACAGATGATATTTCCATATGCCGGATTTTCTTTGATCAGCGCTTTTCTCTCTTCTTTTGACAAGGTATCCGGATCAAGAATTCCTTTTCTGGTGGCAATGAAATTCTCTTTCTTTACAAGCCCCATCTTCTCCTTTAGGAGATCTGCCACCATCACACCGATAGCCGGACAGCTGGTAAGTCCCGGAGATTCAATTCCTGCGCAATCGATAAAGCCTTTCGCATCTTCCACCTCTTCGATGATAAACTCATGGCCATCTTCATGCGCCCGAAGGCCTGCAAAAGATGTAATGACCTGACGCATTGGAAGATTCTTCACATTCTGCCCTGCTTTCGTAATGACCTGATCCATTCCTTCTTTGGTCGTGTTAGTTCCTTCCTTATCTTCAATATCAATGGCAGTCGGTCCTACCAGCAGATTTCCATGTACCGTCGGTGTTACCAGCACGCCTTTTCCTTTTTTAGTAGGAAGGGAAAAGATGGTGCGGCTTACATGCGTTCCTGCGCTCTTGTCTAACAGACAGTAATCTCCGCGCCTTGGCGTAATGTGGATTTTATGCTCGCTGACCATATTGTGAAAACGATCTGCATACACACCCGCCGCATTTACCACATATCTGGTATGATAAATTCCGCGGTTGGTAATCAGTTCATATCCCTCTTCCATTTTTTTAATATCCAATACTTCTGTATTGAATCGGAAGTCAACTCCATTTGCGTATGCATTTTCAGCCAATGCAATATTCAGATGGAACGGGCAGACAATCCCAGCCGTCGGTGCATACAAAGCTGCGTAAACCTGATCTACTACGTTAGGTTCCATCTCAAGAACCTCTTCCCGGTTCAAAATCTGAAGGCCCTTGACGCCGTTCGCCACTCCACGGTCATACAGCGCCTGAAGCTCCGGCATGTTTTCTTCGGAAAGACAGATCACAAGAGAGCCCCGTCTCTGGAAAGGAAAATCCAGATCTTTAGAAAGCTGCTCCATCATCTCATTTCCCTGTACGTTCAATTTTGCCATCAGAGATCCTGTCGCCGCATCGTAACCGGCATGCACAATTGCGCTGTTTGCTTTGGATGTTCCGCAGCACACATCTTCTTCCTTCTCCAGTACGCAGGCCTTGACCTGATAGCGGGAAAGTTCTCTCGCTGCCGCCGCCCCTGATACTCCGCCTCCTATTATAATTACATCATACATTACCTTTCTATCTCCTTTCCTGCCGGGAGGATCCGGCGTTTCCTTACCGACGCCGGATGCTTCTTACGCTCCCGTGCTCATATACTGTCTTCTTTTTATCGATTCCAATATTGCTAATACAGCATTTCTAATACGATACTTCTAATATGGTATTTCTGACAATGATTTTACCACGGAATCGCACCATAAAGTAATACGGCTGCAATCGCTCCAATGATTGGTCCCGCCAGCGGAACGATCGCATATCCCCAGTTGGAATCACCTTTTCCTTTGATTGGCAGAATGGTGTGCGCAAGACGCGGTCCCAAGTCACGCGCCGGATTGATTGCATAACCGGTCAAGCCGCCCAAAGACATACCTACGGATACGATAATTCCAAATACGAACAGTTTATCTACTCCACTTGCAATATCCGGTACATTGGCAAGTCCTTTGATTGCAAATACTAATACAAACGTTCCAATCGCTTCACTTAAAATATTTAATGTAAGATTTGGAATGGATGGGCTGGTACAGAACACCCCCAATTTCGTCTTCTGATCTTCCGTCGCATCAAACTGTCCTTTGAATAGGATATAAACCAGTATCGCTCCAACAAAGGCGCCTGCGAACTGTGCCACGAGATATCCCGGTACCATCGACCATGCAAAGCTTCCATCTACCGCCAGTGCAAGCGTAAGCGCCGGGTTAAAGGATGCTCCTGAAGCCACCCCAAATATATATGCTGGAATCAGAACCGCAAGTCCCCATGCAAGCGTAATTTGAACACTGCCTCCGCCCTTCATTCCAGATTTGTTAAGATTTACATTTGCAACAACTCCATCACCTAACAGAATCAAAAGCATTGTTCCTATAAATTCAGCAATATATGGCAACATTTGTCATCCCTCCTTCTTACTCTTCTTTTGCCCAGCCGTATGCATATTTCACAGCTTTGTCCCAACCGGCAATCCGGCTTGTTCTGCTTGCTTCATCGATAGATGGTGCAAAAGTCTTATCAATTGCCCAGTTATGAATCACATCTTCCTTACTGCTCCAATATCCCACTGCCAATCCTGCCAGATAAGCTGCGCCCATCGCCGTTGTCTCCACGCACTGTGGACGGTTTACAGGGGCATTGATAATATCTGCCTGCGTCTGCATCAGGAAGTCGTTGGCGCTTGCGCCGCCGTCTACCTTCAGAGAACTTAATGTAATGCCAGAGTCTGCTTCCATCGCCTTTAACACATCGTTGGTCTGGTATGCCAGAGATTCCAGAGTTGCCCGAATAATATGATACTTGTTAACGCCACGAGTAATTCCTACAATCGTTCCTCTCGCATACTGGTCCCAATGTGGCGCGCCAAGTCCGGTAAATGCCGGAACTACATAGCAGCCGTTGGTATCTTTTACTTTCTTTGCCATGTATTCAGAATCCGGTGCGGAGTCAATGAGGCGCATCTCATCTCGCAGCCACTGAATTGCCGCTCCCGCTACGAAGATAGAACCTTCCAATGCATAGTTTACTTTTCCATCTAAGCCCCAGGCAATAGTCGTAACCAGTCCGTTTTTGGAAAATACCGGCTTTTCTCCTGTATTCATTAACAGGAAACATCCTGTTCCGTATGTATTCTTTGCCTCTCCTGCGTTGAAACAGGTCTGTCCGAACAATGCTGCCTGCTGATCTCCTGCTGCTCCTGCAATCGGAATTGGGCCTCCAAGGTAAGAAGGATCTGCTTCCCCATATACACAGCTTGATGGCTTCACTTCCGGAAGCATACATTTCGGAATGTTAAGCTCCGCCAGAATCTCATCATCCCACTCTAAGGTATTGATGTTGAACAACATCGTTCTGGATGCATTGGAGTAATCCGTTACATGCACTGCACCTTTGGTCAGCTTCCAGATCAGCCATGTCTCAACCGTTCCAAACAACAAATCTCCGCGCTCTGCCTTTTCTCTTGCTCCCGGAACGTTATCCAGGATCCATTTTACCTTCGTACCAGAGAAGTATGCGTCGATTACAAGTCCTGTCTTCTCTCTGAATTTCTCGGTCAGTCCTTTTTCTTTCAGCGAGTCGCAATATTCGGATGTTCTTCTGCACTGCCACACAATGGCATGATAAACTGGCTCTCCTGTATTCTTATCCCACACAATAGAAGTCTCTCTCTGGTTCGTAATTCCGATTGCCGCAATATCTTCTGCCGTCGCTCCGATTACACTCATTGCCTCAACCGCAACACCAAGCTGACTTGCCCAGATCTCATCTGCGTCATGCTCTACCCAGCCCGGCTGTGGGAAATACTGGGTGAATTCCCGCTGTGCCACACTGCACATTTCCCCTTTTTCATTAAAAAGAATACACCGGTTACTCGTCGTTCCTGCATCCAGAGCCATTACATATTTTGCCATGTTCTTTTCCTCCTTTTTGGTGTCCCCACACCATGTTTTTTATCTAAACCACCATCATTCGGTGATCTGATTCTATAATTCCCAAACTCCCGGATTCGTTGTAGATACTGCAATCGCTCCCGCCGAGAGAGCCGCCATCACAGCGTCCTTATCTTCAATTAAGCCGCCTGCGATAATGGGCGTTTTGGTTGATTTACAGATCCTCCTGATCATTTCAGGCATCAACCCCGGTAGCACTTCTATCATATCCGGCTTCGTGCTGTGCTGTGGATGTCTGATATTGGTAAGCGCCAGAGAGTCTATCAGAAAGTATCGAAGGATCGTGAACATCCCAAGCTTTCGGCCTCGTTCGATCATTGGCGGCTTCGTACTGATAATTCCATCTGCCTCCGTCTGACTGTTAATAAAATCTACGGCAATCTCCTTCGATCCCAGCCCGCCAATCAGGTCTATATGAACAACCGCCATCTTTCCCGCTTCCTTCACTCTTCTTACAATCTCTGAAATCGTACAGATATTTCCAAAAAGAATGAACACCACTTGGATCTCTTCCAGTCTGCAGCATGTTTCTAAACCTTCCTGATCTTTTACTGCCGCAATAACCGGATTGGCTTCTACAATATCGTAATATTCCTGTTTCATAATTCGCCCCTTTATCCAGCAAAAAGTTTCCTATAAAGCAAAAAAAGAGCAAAACGAAAAACAACATCTCTGTTGTCTCATTTTGCTCTCCTCATCTCAGCACACGTCTTTCAATTGAGTTAACTATAACACAATCCGTCATCTTATACAAGATAAGTTTCGTATTCTATATTTTTTTGTATCATTTCACAATTATTTATAAGCCTTTTTGTGTATTATGCGCAAAAGCCTTCCGGAAACAACCTTTTACAGAAGATAACTCATCTCGTTCCATGCTTCTCCTCCCCAGGATGAATTGGCTGCGCCATGGTTTTGATATCCCATTTTCTCATACATAGGAACCCTGGAATCCAGACAAGTCAGAATCAATTTGCTTCTTCCTTTCTTTCTCTCCCGTTCCACATAACGGCGCATAATCTCACTGGCAAGCCCCTGCCTTCTATACGAAGGAAGCACATCCAGCCCTAACAGCATCACATTCTTCCCATCGGGATTATAAAGCTCTGCATCCACAAAGAATTCATCTCTGAATACTTCCTCATCGGTTGCAAGCCCGTTTAAGAATCCGGCAAGCTTCCCTGTGCTGCGGTCCACCGCTACCAGGAACAATTCCGGCGCACGCGCGACTCTGTCGAACATCATTTTCTCAGAGCATGCCTCTGTCGGAGGGAAGCATGCCTGCTCGATCGCTGCCGCCTGATCCTTCTCTTCCTGCCGGATATCCCGGAACTCAAATCGCTTTTCCAAATCGTTCATCTCTATCTTCTCCTTTGACATTCTTTCTGCTCATTCTGCCCCTTCTACATTTGGTGGCGCACAATCTTATAATCGTCATTTGATCGGTAATATGGGCAGTTCTTATAATTGTTATGCACCAATCGGTAATATTCATCCTCATCCAGATTGACGTCGCAATAATAGCAGTCGTCCTCCTCATCGTAGATATAATTGGAACAATAGTCACAGTTCATTGCCATAACGATATCTCCTCCTGACCTTCTTCTACAAAAGCATTGAATCTTAATGATCCAATGCTTTTACATTCATCTCGATATTACAGTCTGCAATCTGATCTCCGTTCACATCCAGTGCATAATTCACATGAACATGGATCTTCTTCTCTTCTGCTTCCACAGCCAGCTCCCGGGTATGAATTCCAATCATCAGTTTCCCATAAGGAGTCTCGTACTCCGTCATGTTGATCTTCTCCCGTTCAAAGGTCATATGGGTATTGGACAGCCCGCTCTTCATAATTTCAAGCTTCCCGTCTTCATAGATCTTGATCTTATTCTTAATTACCCCCGGCATGCCTTCTACAACCTCATCGTAAATTACATAATGCTTCCCATTTTTGTAATAATAGGCTGCAGGAGTAATCACCTCAATGGTTTCCTGTTCTTCTTCCTGTACCATTCCGGTCACATCATAGTGAAGACCGGATATACTCAGCAATACATCTTTTGTCATTCTTCTAATACTCCTCTATATTCACCAGCTTTGTTGCCGCCACATCATATGTAAGAATGGAATTCGCAAATTTTGTAAATTTCTCCGCCGCATCACTAACATAAAATTCATAAGAAGCCTCTCCGCCAACAGGGTGCGCCATCTCTTTTTCTTCCAGCATCGCTTTTAACTCCATCGCCGTCTCATATGCCGGATTGACGATATGTACCGCATCTCCAAAGTATTCCATAATACGAGAACGCAGAAGCGGATAATGGGTACACCCCAAAATCATTGTGTCAATATCTGTTTTCCTTAATTCCGAAAGATAAATATCGATTACCTCTTCGGCAATCTTATGCTTCGCAAACCCTTCTTCCACCAGCGGTACGAACAATGGGCAGGGATTCCCGATCACTTCTGCATCCGGCAGCATCCGGCGGATCACCTGGGTATACATCTCGCTTCGGATCGTTGCCTCCGTTCCAATCACGCCGATCTTGCCATTCCTGGTTTCCCTGACGGCCGCTCTCGCTCCCGGTTCTACGACTCCCATAACCGGAATGTCCGTCTCCTGTCTGAGTGTATCAAGCGCCAAAGCGCTGGCCGTATTACAGGCCACTACAATTGCCTTTACATGACACGTTTTTAAAAAGCGGACAATCTGCCTGGAAAATCGGATAATATTCTCCTTTGATTTACTTCCGTAGGGCACTCTTGCCGTATCCCCAAAATACACGATATTTTCATCCGGAAGCTGGCGCATAATCTCCCTTGTCACCGTCAGTCCGCCGATTCCCGAATCGAACACTCCGATCGGCGCCGCCTTTCTATTTTCTATCTCCACAATATCGATCTCCTTTACTACCTTTCATCTAACATTACTCAATATTGTAACGGTTACCCGGCACAATTGCAAGGGATTGCCACGGATAATCCCTGTACCGCAGATAATCCTTCAGTGCAAAAAAGACAGTGTCCATCAAGACACTGTCTTCTTAGGCATACTGCCATCTTATTCCATCGGATTCTATAATGCCAGTTCTTTGGCAATCTCATACTGATATGCCGGAATCTGCTTCTGCATCTTCAGCGCTTCATTGATATCAAAATCCACATACTCGCCGTGCTTGAATCCTACCACACGGTTTGTCTTTCCTTCTAACAGAAGATCCACTGCCATAGCTCCCATAATAGACGCATAGACACGGTCTTTACAAGATGGGCTTCCACCTCTCTGCATGTGACCGATGATCGTTGCTCTAGTCTCCATACCTGTAGCTTCTTCAATTCTCTTTGCCATGTTCAGAGAATCACCGATACCTTCTGCATTGATGATGATGTAATTCTTCTTGCCGCGCTTTCTGCACTCCTGAATATCTGCAATAATCGCCGCTTCATCATAGTCATGCTCTTCCGGCATCAGAATACGCTCTGCACCATTGGCAATACCGCACCACAGAGCCAGCCATCCTGCATCTCTTCCCATTACTTCGATTACAGAACATCTCTCATGGGAAGTAGAAGTATCGCGAACCTTGTCAATTGCTTCCATTGCAGTATTTACTGCTGTATCAAATCCAATTGTATACTCGGTACATGCGATATCAAGATCAATGGTACCTGGAATACCAATTGTATTAATTCCAAGATTTGACAGTTTCTGTGCTCCCGCGAAAGATCCGTCTCCGCCGATCACTACCAGACCATCAATTCCATATTTCTTACAAATTGCTGCTGCTTTCTGCTGTCCTTCTTCCGTACGCATCTCGTCGCAGCGCGCTGTCTGGAGAATCGTTCCTCCACGCTGAATAGTATCAGATACGTCTCTGGCGGATAAATCAATAATCTCTTCATTTAAAAGTCCCTGGTATCCTTTTCTGATTCCTCTGACTTTCAGACCTTTCCCTAATGCTGTTCTTACTACCGCACGGATTGCTGCATTCATACCAGGAGCATCTCCGCCACTTGTCAATACACCGATCGTACGTATTACTTTGTCTGCCATGATTATTCCTCCATCGTATTTATTTCATTCCATTACTTTCTCACGTGCTACATTGTACAGGAATTAATTCAGCTTTTCAATGGGTTTTTCTATTACTTTTATACAAGATTCTCCTATATAATTCGTCAATCTGCTTAATAACACCTCATCAATCTGCACATTTCGATTCGCCGGAAGCCTTTTTACCGCTTTTTCCTTGCGGATATAAATCACTACAGATGCCGAACCATCCGAATCCTTCATCAGATCTAAAAGCTCCTTTTCCCTTGCCAGATACGTTTCCTTATCCGGAAACTGAAGCCACAATTCCTGCTTTGTCTGCGCAAACGGAATCACCGTCTCACAGATCAGTTTACTTGGCGCGTCATCTTCCTCCGATACCCGCCCTTTGATAAATACTTTATTCTCCTCCGTCAGATACTGCTGATTCCTCTCATAATCCTTCGGAAAAATCACCACTTCTACCGATCCGACCAGATCTTCCAAAGTGATAAATGCCATGGTTTTATTATTCTTCGTATACTTGATTGTTTTTGTTGAAATCATTCCGCCTACAATCTCTTTCGCCCCGTCATAAACTTTGGCGTGCCCGGTCTCTTCATCCACCTGAAAATCAAGCGTCGTCTTGGAGATATTTTTCTTCCATTTTTCTGCATAGTCTTCTAATGGATGGCCCGTTAAGTAGACGCCTACCACTTCTTTTTCAAACGCAAGCTTCGTCTCTTTCTCATACTCGCCCACATCCGGAAGCGGAATATCAAACTCTGATTTCTGCTCGTCCGATACCATGTCAAACAAGGACATTTGCCCTGTCATAGAGTATTTTCTCTCCTGATTTACCTGGTCTAAGATCTTCACATAGACCATCATAAACTGCTTTCTCGTTCCCCCCAGGCTGTCAAACGCACCTGACTTAATAAAGCTTTCAATGGTTCGTTTGTTCACTTCCCGACTGGACAGACGCTCAATGAAATCCTTCAGCGTCTTAAACGGTCCTCCGGCTTTTCGTTCCTCCAAAATAGCGTGAATAACCGGTTTTCCGATACTTTTAATTGCCGCCAATCCATAACGGATATTGCCATTATCAACGGAGAAATTCCCCTCTCCCTTGTTGATATCCGGCGGAAGCACTGCAATTCCCATCTGCTTACAGGTGTAAATATATTCCGAGACCTTTCCCGGATTATCAATTACAGATGTCATTAAAGCTGCCATGAATTCTACCGGATAATAATATTTCAGCCACGCCGTCTGATAGGCCACCACCGCATATGCCGCCGCATGGGATTTGTTAAAAGCATATTTCGCAAAGTCGATCATCTCATCGTAGATCTTATTTGCCGTCTTCTCATCGATTCCATTGGCGATGCAGCCCGGCACGCCTTCCTCTTTATTCCCATAGACAAAGTTCTGACGTTCCTTCTGCATCACATCGCCCTTTTTCTTCGACATGGCACGGCGCAGAAGATCGCTTCGGCCAAGCGTATATCCTGCCAGATCCCGCACAATCTGCATTACCTGCTCCTGATAAACGATACAGCCGTAGGTCGGCTCCAGAATCGGCTCTAACTGCGGACAGTCATAGGTAATCTCTTCCGGATGCGTCTTTCCTTTGATATACTGCGGAATAAAATCCATCGGACCTGGACGGTACAGGGAAATTCCCGCGATAATATCTTCCAGATTCTGCGGTTTTAATTCCTTCATAAAGTTCTTCATGCCGCCGCTTTCCAACTGGAATACGCCTTCCGTCTTTCCACTTCCAATGGAGTCCAGCACCTTCTTATCATTATAATCGATGGCGCCCATGTCGATTGCCTTCCCCGAACTCTTCTCTGCCAGCTTCGCTGCATCCTGAATCACCGTCAGCGTCCGAAGTCCCAGGAAGTCCATTTTCAGAAGTCCAAGCTCTTCCAGTGTCGTCATGGTAAACTGCGTGGTTACCGATCCGTCAGACCCAAGAGACAACGGAACATATTCATCGACAGATTTCTGACTGATAACGACTCCCGCCGCATGCATAGATGTATGTCTTGGCAGTCCTTCCAAACGTCTGGACATATCGATAAGCTCCTGCACCTGAGCATCTTCCTGATACAGCTTTTTTAATTCCTGATTCATCGTCAGTGCACGATCCAGCGTCATATTCAGCTCTGTCGGAACCATTTTCGCAATCGAATCTACAAATGCATAGGGAAGATCCATGACACGTCCTACATCTCGGATCACGCCCCGCGCCGCCATGGTACCAAAGGTGACAATCTGCACCACCCGGTCGGAGCCATATTTTCTCACCACATAGTCAATCACTTCCTGACGCCTCTCAAAACAGAAATCCACGTCAATATCGGGCATGGACACACGCTCCGGATTCAGGAAGCGCTCGAACAGAAGCTGATACTTAATCGGATCAATGCTGGTAATTTCCAGGCAGTAGGACACAATACTTCCCGCCGCTGATCCTCTTCCCGGACCGACCATAATTCCATGGTCTTTCGCATACTTGATAAAGTCCCATACGATCAGGAAGTAATCCACATATCCCATGGATTTGATCACGGATAATTCATACTCCAGCCGCTCTTTTAAGGAGTCATCTCCGTCCGGATATCGCTTTTTTAGCCCTTCATAACAAAGCTTATTCAAGTATTCCCATGATGTATAGCCTTCCGGCACATCGTATTTCGGAAGCTTCGTAACACCAAACTCAATCTCTACGTTACAGCGGTCCGCAATCTTCTGCGTATTCTCAAGAGCTTCCAGCGCGTAGGGGAAGAGCCCTTTCATCTCTTCTTCCGACTTAATATAATATTGACCGCCCTCATAGCGCATCCGATCCTCATCTGCCAGCTTCTTTCCCGTCTGAATACAAAGAAGCATATCGTGAGGCTTCTCATCTTCCGCATACGTATAATGAACGTCATTGGTCGCCACCAGAGGGATCCTCGTCTCCTGCGACATCCGAAGGAGCGACTGATTCACCTGCTTCTGTTCCTGCATGCCGTGATCCTGAAGCTCCAAAAAGAAGTTCCCCTCTCCGAAAATCTCCTGATAGCGAAGAGCCGCCGCCTTTCCTTCTTCATACATTCCCCGAAGGACATTCTTCTGAACCTCTCCCGCCAGACACGCACTGAGCGCAATGATTCCTTCGTGGAACTCTCTTAATACCTCCATATCCACACGCGGTTTATAATAATATCCTTCTGTGAATCCCCGCGATACAATTTTCATCAGATTGTGATATCCCTGATCATTTTCCGCCAATAGCACCAAATGATAATAACGATCCTCACCGCGCACTCCGGGTTCTTTATCAAATCTTGACCCGGGAGCCACATAGACTTCACACCCCAGAATCGGCTTGATCCCTTCCGCCTTCGCCGCGCGATAGAAATCGATCACGCCGAACATCACGCCGTGGTCCGTAATCGCCACGCTGTCCATGCCAAGCTCTTTCACCCGCGCGACACATTCTTTGATCTTATTTGAACCGTCCAAAAGACTGTACTCTGTATGGACATGAAGATGTGCAAAACTCATATTTTTCCTGCTTTCTAATCTCACTATTTGCCAGTTACCGCCGTCTTATCCCTATACTATAGCAAAATTCAGCAAAAAATCCAAGCATAGAAAAAAGGGGAAATACATCCCCCCCTTTAAGGCTTCGTATTTCCCCTTCTTCATCCTTAACCGTTAATCATAAAACTAACCAGTCTATCGATATCTTCTTTCTCATATGCAATAATCTCAAGCTCTGGAATCTCTCCATTAGAGAAGATGTTCGCCATCGATACATACTGAGATAATTTTGATTTCAGATTTAATCTGTCGCCTTCTCCTGTTACCAGCTCTACTTTTCCGCTGCAGGCATCTACCACTTTAAAAAATCCATCAATATCAGAAATATTCTGTACTTTCATCTCTTCGCTCTCCTTTCAAGGTATTATCTATATTCTACCTTATTTTTCCACAAATTCAATAGATTTCTCGAAAATTTCCACTCTTCCTTCTTTCAGAAGCCGTCCCACTGCACGCTTGAATGCGTTCTTGCTAAATCCAAATTCCTTTTTGATCAATTCCGGATCTGCCTTATCTGTAAACGGCAGTTTTCCGCCGTATTCCTCCATCCGCTTCACGATGGCATCTGCATCTGCATCCATCTGAAGGAAAGCCTTTTCCCGCACGCTTAAGTCCAGCTTTCCATCTTCTCTTACTTTAGAAACACGGGCATGTACCCGATCGCCCACCTTCAGCCTGCCGCCGTCTTCCCTCTTGGGAATCAATGCGGAATACTGATTGTCCACTGCTACGAAAACACCGAAATTATCGCTGAGCTCATAGACAATTCCTTCCACCTGGTCATCCTTTTTATAAGGGGAGTCTGTCTTTAGCTTATGGTAAATCTTCATGGTTGCACAAAGTCTTCCTGATTTATCCACATAGAGTGACACCAATACTTCGTCGCCTTTTTTCACTTTCGCTGTCTGCTCTCTGAATGGAAGCAGCAGATCCTTTTCCAGTCCCCAATCCAGGAACGCCCCGATCTTCCCGGTATCAACCACCTTAAGAACCGCCATTTGATCCAGCGTGATCTTTGGTTCCTGCGTTGTGGCAATCAATCGATCTGAAGAATCCTTATACAGAAATACTTCTATCGGATCTCCCACTTCTATATCCTTTGGCACCTGCTTTTTCGGAAGCAGCACTTTATCATCATTGGTACCAAGATAAACGCCAAAGTCTACCTTTTTCACTACCATTAACTGTCGTCTTTTTCCCAGCTCATCCGCTAATCTCATCTCAATCTCCTCCCCGGATTTTACTTCTTTTCTTCTATCTGCATTATACGCATATCCTCTGTAAAACTCAACGGAAACTTTCCCAGACTCCTTCGCCTATTCTTCCTTAAGTTCTACCACCGCGTAAGAATTTCCTCCTTCGTCGCACAGCTCCACTACCATCCGCTCTTCTTCCATCGCCACTTTCGGATAAATCACATCCCCTAGAACTGCCGACTTCTTGTATTCCACACGCAGTTCCTTTATCTTGCTGTCTTCCGGGATCATCTCCAATGCCATCTGAACGTACTGACAGTTATTCACATGCTCATTGGTATCAATGTGGTATCTTCGCACCGGAAACGCATCCCCTTCTTTCGTCTCTTTTGGCAGATCAATTTTCCTTGATTTATATTCCATCTCAAGAGGGGCTCCGATTCCATACGCTGCAACCTCCTCTTTTGACGGACGGCATGGCCTTCCTTTCTTAAGATCCATATACGCCCATACCGAATTGGCATAGGCAACCACCTCTCCCGTTTCATCCTGCATACAGAAGTTACGAAGACCCAGAAGCCCGCTAAACTCCGTTGCCCAGGTAGAGACTTTGATCTTTTCTCCCATCGCCGGATACCGTTTTACTTCTACCTGCCAGTAGGACAATACCCAGGCCTTCCCATAATTCGTGAAATAGTCTACCCCATATCCCAGGCTTTCAGACTGAAACGTACTGCAGTCCTGAAAATAATTAATGATTCCCGGAAGCGTCATCTGCTTGGTATGATCCACTTCGCTAAATCTTACTCTGCTGTCAAATGTATATTGATTAGTTCTTTGCACTTGCCACGTAACTCCTTTCTACCGTCATCACAAACTCATATCGGCTGTCATGCATTTTCAGCAGCCGTTTCAGAGAATCCTTGAGTTCTTCCTGTTTCTGATGGTCGTATTCAAACGGCACCACCATGTCGAAGATCAGATTGATCTGCTCTTTCCCGTCTACCATTCGGAAATCATGGATAGACACGGCCGGATCCAGCGCCGCCAGAACTTCCACTACCTGATTTTTCACTTCCAGCACGTGCTTGTCCCTGGTCTCTACCGGATCCATATGAATTACCAGGAAAATGCCAAGCTTCTTCGCCGCATCCCGCTCAATCCGGTCGATCACCTCATGGGAAACTTCGATATCCACATCATTGGGAACCTCTGCATGAATCGAAGCCATGCTTCTTCCCGGTCCGTAATTATGTACAATCAGATCGTGACTTCCAACGATCCCTTCATATTTCTCGACAAACCGGGAGATACGAACATATTCTTCCGGCGCTACCGCCTCGCCAATCAACGGCTCTAAAGTATCTCTGGCAATTCCGATTCCTGCCCACATCACAACCAATGAAACGATAATTCCCACGAATCCGTCAATATTCATTCCCGTCAGTTTCCAGAACAGAATTGACAGAATCGTAACAGAAGTAGTCGCCACATCTCCCATGGCATCCGTCGCCGTCGCCAGCATCACCTTGGAGTCGATCTTCTTCCCAAGTCTGCGGTTGAACATTCCCATCCAAAGCTTCACACCCACCGAGAGAATCAGGATGACCACCGATATCAGCTGGAACTTCATTTCTTCCGGCTCCCGAATCTTCCCAATAGAATCCTTGAAGAAAGTAAAGCCAACCTGCAGTACCAGAAACGCCACCACCAACGCGGAAATATACTCGATCCTTCCATGTCCGAAGGGATGATCTTCATCCGCCGGTTTGCTTGCCATCTTTACCCCCACAAGCCCGACTACCGAAGAGCCTGCATCCGACAGGTTGTTGAATGCATCTGCCATAACGGAAATACTGTTTAAGAAAAATCCAACTGCACATTTCACAATGAACAGCAAAACGTTACAAAAGATGCCCACCGCACTTGCCAATACGCCGTAGGCTGTGCGGACGGACACCTTCTCGATCTCCTCATAATCCTTCACAAAATGTTTCACTAAAAATTCTGTCATTTTTGATTGCCTCCATGTATCTTCTCGTCCTTCTCCTTGCCTCCGAAGAAAAACCATTTTATCTTAAAGTCTGAAGCTGCCGTTACCATCTCATATTCCTCGGCTGTCAGCGCTTCTTTCAATACTTTCTTTCCGTCTTCCTCTACCACCGCGCAGGTAGAATTCATAAAGCAGAGATTGGGATACAGTACACACCACCAGTTGCGTCCTTTCGCCTTCCCAAGCTTGATCCTTAAGGCCTCATACTCCCCTTCCGGAAACAGCACGTCTCCGTACCGCTTGTCCGGGAAGTAGCAGGTGGTGACTTCCGCTTTTGCACGGTAGGAATATCCTTCCTCTTCCAGTACCTGATTTGCTGTATCTTCGATTTTACGAAGATGGGTCTTGGCCCAGCGCTTTGTCGCTTCCGCCTTAGCGGCATCTTCTCCATCTGATAAGTCTTCCCACTCTCCCATATCCCGCTTCATATAGTCGATCACGGCATCCCGCACCTTGAGCTTCACTTCCTGATCTTTACGCCTGTCGCTGTTCCCAAGCACATGGAAACGGAAAACCTCTTCTGCAAGCGATTCCTGCGTCTTCGCCACCTTCGCCTGCACCATACGGGTTCGTTCTCCCGCCAACAATCCCGTCAGAAAAAGCGCGATTCCTACAGCTGCCGCCATGCAGATCCATTTCTTTGTATTCTTTCCTGTCTTCCTGTCTTCCATATGTATCGAACCTCCCTGTCCTGATAGAGAGATTCTTTCCAGTAACTTTAGATCTTATTCAAACCCTGTCAAATAATTTAATTCTGCTTGTTACGAATCACTGCCATAACTGCATCTACCTGATTATCAATATGACGGCTGACCATTTCTGCCGCCTGCGTCTTATTCTTTTCCTGAATAAAATGAATAATCTCTTCGTGCTCCGCAATCAGCTTCGGGTAGACACTTTCCCGCTTCAGATACTCAACCCGGTAGCGGTACATCTGCTCTCTTAGATTACTCAGCAGCTGGATCAACTTCTGATTGTCGGTTGCCATATAAATAATATCATGGAAATGAACGTCCGCTTCTGCGATCTGAGTCACATCGTTACTCTTCAAAATCTTCTTAAAATCTTCTGCTGCCTTCTTAAGTTCTTCAATCTCTGCTTCTGTAATCTTCTCACAGGCAAGCTGAACAGCCAACTCTTCTAACGCTTTCCGAACCTCCAGCACATCCCGCAGGCTCTTCTCGGTAATATCCGCCACCTCTGCGCCCTTCCTTGGGATCATCAGCACCAGTCCTTCCAGCTCCAGCTTACGGATCGCCTCCCGGATCGGCGTCCGGCTTACCCCAAGCTTATTCGCCAGCTGTATTTCCATCAACCGCTCGCCCGGTTTTAATTCCCCTTTTAAAATCGCCTGTCTCAGTGTATTGAATACCACATCCCGAAGCGGAAGATATTCATTCATACTGACATTAAAATTCGTTTCCATCGGTTATTTCCTCCTTGCATTATGTATGTTGGTCACATACACCTGCTTTGCAATTCCAGATTCCTTTATCTTCTGCGCCGCTTCTTTTGCCATCCGCTTATCGCTGTACAGCCCAAAGACCGTCGGCCCGCTGCCGCTCATCATCGCATTGAGCGCGCCATTTTCCTTCATCATTTCCTTAATCTCTTCGATAACCGGATATTCTTCCACCGTCACTCTCTCCAGTACATTTCCCATACTGGACGCAATTTTCTTAAGATCCTGTCGTTCTAATCCTTCCAGAACCCCGTCAATGTCTGGATGATTCTCTATTTCATGCGCATCCAGTTTTTCGTAAACCAGCTTTGTAGATACGCTGATAGGCGGTTTTGCCACCAGTACCGTGCAGCGCGGCATGGCCGGAAGCGGCGTTAATATCTCGCCGATTCCTTCTGCCAGAACAGTTCCCCGCATAATACAGTATGGAACGTCCGCCCCTAACTTCACGCCTCGCTCCATCAACTCTTCCTGTGATAACCCCAGCGAAAACATACGGTTGATTCCATACAGCACCGCTGCTGCATTCGAGCTTCCACCCGCCATACCTGCTGCCACCGGAATATGCTTCTCCAGCGTAATTTTAACTCCTTCTTCCACTCCAAATTCCTGCATCAGAAGATCTGCGGCACGGTACGCCAGGTTATTTTCATTCACCGGGAGATAGAATAAATTGGTGGACAATTCAATCCCCGGCTTTTCTGTCTTTTCAATTGTAATCTGATCATATAAATACAGTGTCTGCATCACCATGCGGACATCATGGTAGCCATTTTCTCTTCTCCCCAGCACATCCAGTCCCAGGTTAATCTTTCCCAGTGCTTTCAATTCCATCTTATCCATATGTTTTCTCCTTGTATCTTGTATACAGTGTACCTACAGTATACTCATATTCTCCTTAAAAATCAATATTTTCTTCCCCGCTTTTATCTCGTCTGATTCCAGTTCATTGATCTCCTTGATTCCTTCCACCGTCGTGCTGTAACGCTTTGCCAGATCCCATAGTTCGTCGCCCTCCTGTACAATATAGCCAATGATTCCCGGCCCTTTCTCCGCTTCTTCCCAGTTAAGAGACTCAAGCCGTACCTCTTTCATATTGTGCAGTATTACCGGCTTCTTCACAAAACTATGAAACGCAAGCACCGCCTTGATCTCGATCCGATCTCCCCCAAGCAGGTTCACCGACAGTTGTTCAACCGCATGGCTTACCGTGTATGTCATATCCTCCGCCGTCTCCCGGCTCTCCAGCAGATAGGAAAATGGAATCATTCCCTGCCAGGTGTCAAAAGGCACATCATCATCCGCTTTTACATAGAGGAAACTCACATGAAGCACACCTTCCATCTGAATTCCTCCTTCTACCGGCTCTGCCCGTTCCACCTGAATCCGTCCGCTGCTGTGACAGATCTGTAAAATATTATCCTTCACCTCTGGAAGCTGCAATTCTTCGGACACCTTGCACTTCGAGTGATTCTGCATCAGCAGACGGGAAAGCTCTACCTCTTCCGTCTCCACAATACAGTCTTTCCTAAGAGAGTATAGATCTGCAAGTAGACTGACCTTCTCCTCCTCATAAACGGCCACTCGTACTTCTAATGTTGCCTCAACGCCGATCATCCGCATTTCACCGTCTTCATCCATCCTTGGTTCCACATGGATATCCGTCAGTTCCTCATAGATCTGATGATACATATGATCTGCGGCTCCTTCACATTCTATACGTCCTTCATAAGGAATCGTCTGCTCTACCCAGTCAATCTTACCGTCCGGTGATTCATAGAAACAGAATAAAAGAAGCTCTCCCATTAGCTTTAATTCATCCTGCTCAAGCCGGGTGTCCAGCTTCCTTCCTGTGACCTCCGACCACAGGATTGTTCCCATATTTTCTTTCGTGCCTCCAATCGAAACAACTTCCTTGATCCGACAGGTATCTTTCTTCGCCGCTGCCAGCTTCAAAATCTCCTGTTCTTCCTTCTTTTTGTAGATCGCTTCTTCACTGTCAATATCAAGCGTAAGCTCCTGCTCCCGACTCGTCTCCCCCTGCAGAGAAATTTCTGCCAGCGCTTTGATATTTAATTTGCGGGAATGAATCATCGTCACCGTCAGTTCCACCGAGGAATGAGACAGAAAAACTCCCTCTTCCAACTGCTCTTCCCGGTAAACCATTTCCTCGAAGGGAATTCGTCCTTCCAGCGATGCCAAGCGATTTTCCACCTCATCTGTCACATACAATACCCGGAAATGAAGCTTTCCCGCCACCCGTATGTAATTTTCCACCGACTTCATTTCCTCAACCACAAGCGTTCCTTCTCCCAGCATCACTCGCTTGACATCACTTTTGGAATCTGGAACATTGTAATCATCATCCAGATAAAATTGATCCGTCACCATCTTCCCATTCTGATATGTCTGCACCTTTTTCGTTACATACTCCATGTTTTTGCCTCCCTGCTATGCATCAAATACAATCGGCTTCTCCGTATATTCCATCTGAATCACTACAAATGGATACGTCTTTTCCTTTCGTACCTTCTCTCCTCTTGGCGGTCCTAAAAGCTTAGTCTCTACCACCACTGCATCTTTCGCTTCATAACATCCGGTCACTTCCACCTGATACCCGGCAACATCACGTACCCCATATCCTCTTACCACATAGAGCTTTCCCTTATCACCATAGGTTCGTTTCATTTCCTGCTGCTTTCCATCCTCGATTTCCACCGCCAGTTCCGCAGGGATTTCTTCCGGTTTCACCACAGAAAATTCCACGTTTTGTATCTTGTCTGTATCCATTTTTTTGACGGAACATGCTGACAATACTATGGCAAAGGCAAGTACCGCCACAACCATTCGCCTCATAGCTTTTGTGCCTGCCTTTTGTTTCTCTTTACTATCATACACAGCTTTCCGCTAAAACATGACTGAAAAATCAAAGACGGAATCCCCATGGCCCCCTTACTGCAATCATAAATATAATTGCCAATCACACAAAACATGGTATAATAATTGCATTACATGCAATCCAAAACGAAGAAATATTGAGAGGGTAAAAATATGATAAGATTTATTTTGGTTATGTTGATTCTATTCCTATATCTCATCCTCGGCATCCCAGTACTTGGTGTCGAATGGCTAATCGGCAAATGTAAAAAAGAAACCAGTGATTACCAGTGCCTGCGGATGGTTCAGTGGGCATTTCGCCTGATCCTGAAGGTTGCAGGCGTAGAAGTAACCGTAGTCGGAGAGGAAAATATTCCTGATGAGCCGGTTCTTTTCATCGGAAATCATCGGAGCTACTTTGACATTCTGATTACCTATTCCCGCTGCCGCAGACGTACCGGATACGTAGCGAAGAAGGAAATGTTAGGCTATCCTCTTCTCCGCGACTGGATGAAACGGCTCTACTGCCTGTTCCTGGATCGCGAGAACCCGAAGGAAGGCTTAAAAACCATTCTCACCGCCATCGATTATATTAAGAAGGGAATCTCCATCTGTATTTTCCCGGAAGGTACCCGCAACACCGGAGAAGAATTAAGTCTCCTCCCATTCCACAGCGGTTCCTTCAAAATTGCAGACAAGACTGGCTGCGCCATTATTCCGATGAGCATGAACAACACAATATCCATCTTCGAGAAGCAGTTCCCGCGAATTAAGAAAACGCACGTCATTCTGGAGTATGGAAAGCCGATCTATCCAAATGATCTGGATAAGGAAACCAGAAAACATTTGGCCGACTACTGTCAGAATATCATTCAAGAAACGATCAATAAGAACCAGGCGCTTGTATAACGCCTGGTTCTTTCACGTTTTCTTTTCCCTTTTACATTTCTTTCGTCTAATGCTATAATGTAACGGAATATATTGACACTACACGCAGTCATCGTACTGCCATCACAAAGGAGTTTTTAAAAATTATGAACAGACAGGATCTTACTTTACTGACTGACCTGTACGAACTTACGATGATGCAGGGATATTATGAGAAAGGACAGAATGAAACGGTAATCTTCGATGTCTTCTTCCGCCAAAATCCCAACAACAACGGTTATTCTGTATGCGCCGGTCTTGACCAGGTGATTGACTATATAAAGAATCTGAATTTTACCTATGAAGATGTGGATTATCTAAGAAGTCTTGGTATTTTCAAAGAAGATTTTCTTCAATATTTAAGTGGTTTTCACTTTAGCGGAGATATCTATGCCATTCCAGAAGGTACCGTGATTTTCCCGAAGGAACCTATCTTAAAAGTCATTGCCCCAATTATGGAAGCGCAACTTGTGGAAACTGCAATTTTAAATATTTTAAATCATCAATGCTTAATTGCAACCAAAACTTCCCGCGTTGTCTTCGCCGCAAACGGAGATGGCATTATGGAATTCGGTCTTCGAAGAGCACAGGGTCCGGACGCTGGCCTTTACGGTGCTAGAGCTGCTATAATTGGAGGCTGTGTCGGAACCTCCAACGTCCTTGCCGGAAAACTGTTTGATGTTCCGGTTATGGGAACTCATGCCCACAGCTGGATTATGAGCTTCCCGGACGAGTATACTGCCTTCAAAGCATATGCTGATCTTTATCCTGACAACTGTACACTTTTGGTAGACACCTACGACACCTTGAAATCCGGTGTTCCAAATGCCATCCGAGTATTCAAGGAATATAAAGAATCGGGAAAGACATTCAAGAAATATGGAATCCGTTTGGACAGTGGTGATCTCGCCTACCTCTCCAAAAAGGCTCGCAAGATGCTTGATGATGCTGGTTTTTCAGATGCGTCTATCTGCGCTTCCAACGATTTGGACGAATATCTGCTCCATGATCTGAAGATGCAGGGAGCCGCTATTGATTCTTGGGGTGTCGGTACCAACCTAATTACCTCCAAGGATTGTCCATCTTTTGGAGGTGTCTACAAGCTTGCCGCCATCCAGAATGAGAACGGCGAATTTGTACCAAAGATTAAGATTTCCGAAAACACAGAAAAAATTACCAATCCGGGCAACAAGACGATTTACCGGATTTATGATAAAGCCACCGGAAAAATCAAGGCAGACCTCATCTGCTTTGCAGACGAAACCTTCGATGCCAGCGAAGACCTTCTGCTCTTCGATCCGAAAGACACTTGGAAAAAGACCAGACTTCCGGGCGGCTCTTATACGATGCGAGAAATCCTGGTTCCGATCTTCCGAAACGGAGAATGTATCTATAAATCTCCGTCTGTCCGGGAAATCGCAAAATACTGCGCAGAAGAAAAAAGCACTTTATGGGAAGAGACCAAACGTCTCTTCTACCCGCACAGAGTTTACGTCGATCTTTCAACGAAACTCTACAATGCGAAAAAAGATTTACTAGATCAGTTAAGCACAGAAAAATAAAGGAGATTCATCTATATGAAAATCATTGTATTAGCAGGCGGGCTCAGCCCCGAAAGAGACGTATCCTTAATTTCCGGAGCCGGTATCTGCAGAACCTTACGGGAACGGGGTCATCAGGCATTTCTGCTGGATGTATTCTTCGGTCTTCCCTATGATCCCGACCGCCTAGAAGAAGTTTTTAACCTACCGGATTCCGGTCTTTCTATTGCTGAAGGAATCAAGACAACTACACCGGATCTAGCTGCGTTAAAGGCAGCCCGACCGGATCAGTCAGACTGCTACTTAGGACCGAACGTCATAGAACTTTGCCGCATGGCAGATATTACTTTCATGGCGCTTCACGGATCTGTAGGAGAGAACGGCAAGCTTCAGGCAACCTTCGATATTCTGGGGATCAAGTATACCGGACCAAATTCTCTGGGCTGTTCCCTGTCTATGAACAAGCTGGTTGCCAAGCAGGTTTTTAAAATGTCAAGAGTTCCAACACCAAGAGGGACTTCCCTAACTGCCGCAACCAAGGATACCCCGCTTAGCGAACTGGGTTATTACCTGCCGCTTGTGATCAAGCCGTGCTCCGGCGGTTCCAGTATCGGCGTTTATATCGTTCATACTGAGGAAGAATACACCGAGGCAATCCGCCGTTCCTTTGAAGAGGATCAGCAGGATGAGGTTGTCATTGAACCGTATTTAAAAGGACGGGAATATGCCTGTGGACTCATTGCCGGAAAGGCGCTTCCACTGGTGGAAATCATTCCCAAAGACGGCATTTTTAACTATGAAAATAAATACCAGACCGGAGGCGCTACGGAACTTTGCCCTCCGCAGTCATTAGATATAAAGACACAGAAAAAAATGCAAAGAGCCGCTGAAAAAGCGTTCGCCGCACTCCGCATGGATGTGTATTCCCGCGCCGACTTTATCGTCGATGAAAGCGATGGGAAATTCTACTGTCTGGAGATGAACGGACTGCCGGGTATGACGCCTGCAAGTCTTCTTCCAAAGGCAGCAAAAGCAATTGGTATTGAATACGGGGATCTGTGTGAGATCATTATCGACCAATCTTTTAAGGCTCGTTACACACATACCCCGGGCCGCACACTTGAAGGAGGAAAATCATGAAAAACCTTACATTAAGAAATATTGCCACCGCCTGCCAGGGCACCTATCATGGAGACGAGGCTTTTCTTGACCGAGAAGTCTCCAATGTTGTAATCGACAGCCGTAAAGTAGAAAAGGATGCTCTCTTTGTGGCTATCGACGGAGAGCGCTTCAACGCACATCAATTTATCCCGGATACGATCGAGAAAGGCGCTCTTTGCGTCGTCTCCCATGAAGATCTAGGAGAGACAGATTTCCCATATATTCTGGTGGAATCCACCGGACAGGCGCTTCTTGACATTGCCAAACTTTACCGGGATTCCTTTGATATCAAAGTGGTTGGAATCACCGGAAGCGTCGGAAAAACCAGCACAAAGGAAATGATCGCTTCTGTCGTATCACAGAAGTACCGTGTACATAAAAATCAGGGGAACTTAAATAATGAATGGGGACTTCCTCTTACCATCTTCGGCATGGATGAATCTCATCAGGTTGCCGTATTAGAAATGGGCGTCAACCATTTTGGCGAAATGCGCCGACTCTCTTCTGTTTCAAGCCCTGACATCTGTGTCATCACCAATATCGGCATCGCACATCTGGAATTCTTCAAAACCAGAGAAGGAATTCTTCAGGAGAAATCCCAGATGATTCAGGATATGAAAGCCGGCGGCAGCATCCTGTTAAACGGAGACGATGACCTTCTCTCCCAGATGGGACCGGTCAAGGGTGTGACCCCTTCCTTCTTCGGTCTTGGAGAAAATTGCGCATTCCGTGCCGAAAACATCAAAACCATGGGACTTGCAGGAACTTCCTGCACCATCTCCTTGCCGGACGGAAGCTCTTTTGACTGTGTCATCCCGCTTCCGGGGGCACATATGGTTTCCAATGCACTGGCCGGAGCAGCCGTTGGATACTCTCTTGGTCTAACGCCTGAAGAAATCAAGGCTGGTATCGAAAATCTTCCGTCTATGCCGGGACGCAACAATATTATCAAAACTGACCGAATCATCATTCTGGACGATTGCTACAACGCAAACCCAATTTCTATGAAGGCGGCTATCGACGTTCTTGATATGGCCGTCGGACGCAAGGTTGCCATTCTTGGAAACATGGGTGAACTGGGAGATAATGCACAAGAGCTTCACCGGGAAGTCGGCGAATATGCAGCCGCTCATAACATCGACCTTGTCTGCGGAATCAGCGGCTTTGCCAAGGATCTTGCAGAAGCAGCAGGAAAAGGCGCTTCTACCGAAGCTCTTTGGTTTGAGACAAAAGCAGATTTTCTCGCTGCCATGAACCACATCATCAAGGATGGCGACAACGTGTTAGTAAAGGCTTCTCATGGCGTAGCATTATCTGAAGTCGTAGAAGAACTGGCAAAATTCTAATTTGGCATGAGGAGGCACTTATATGGATTATCAGATTCTTACACTGGATCTTGATGGTACCCTTACCAATTCAAAAAAAGAAATCACCAAACCAACGCTGGACGCTCTGATCGAGATCCAGGAAGACGGCAAAAAAGTAGTGCTTGCAAGCGGACGCCCAACACAGGGCGTCCTTCCACTTGCGAAACAACTTCAGCTGGAAAAATACGGAAGTTACATTCTCTCTTTTAACGGAGGACGGATCACCGACTGTCGCACCGGGAATATCATTTATAACAAAACACTTCCCGATGACTGCAAAGCACCTCTCTATGAGATCGTATCTCGTTATAAAGATCGCGGCATTGATATCATTGCCTATGCGCAAGATACCCTGATCTCCGGGATCTGCCCAAATCAGTACACGAAGCTTGAATCCCGGATCAATCATACACCGATCGTCACTTCCGAAGATTTTCTATCGGACGTTACCGGACCACAGAATAAATTCCTGGTAACCGGAGATCCTGAAGTAATTGAAGAGATAGGAGAGGTCGTGAACCGTCACTTCCGCACCTATCTCTATGCATACTGCTCCGATCCGTTTTTCCTGGAGATTATGCCGCCTGGTATCGACAAAGCCCATTCTCTTTTGAAGCTTCTAACGAGCATCGGGCTTTCCGCCGATCAGATGATCTGCTGTGGAGACGGGTATAACGATCTGACGATGATTGAGACAGCAGGACTTGGCGTTGCCATGGCAAATGCGCAGCCGGCAGTATTAGAAAAGGCGGACTATATCACGAAGTCAAATGATGAAGACGGGGTTCTTCATGTGATCAATGAATTTATGAGGTAAATGCTTATGGAGAAACAAATTATCCGAAATACAAAATCGCACTTTTCGCAGCTGGGACTGATGTTCTTCCTGGGCACACTGATTATCGTAAGCGTCCAGACCGGAGTATCTGTAATGGTCAGCATTCTGTTCCCTGATATTTTGGGAAATGCAGATCTGTCCCTGATCGTCGGCACCGGATCCATGTATCTGATCGGCATGCCGCTTCTGGTACTGCTGGTGCGAATGGTTCCCGCTGTTCCGATTCCGCGAAAGAGCATGAAGGTTCCTCAGCTTTTATCTGCTTTTTGTATCTCTTACGCACTGATGTATTTCTCGAACCTGATAGGACAATTTATGACGACCTTCATTGGGTTCTTAAAGGGAGACAGCGTCGCTAATCCGATTCAGGACATCGTAACAGAACTACACCTGGGAACTGCTATTTTGTTTACCGTGATCTGTGCTCCGATTATTGAAGAATTCATTTTCCGGAAATTAATTATCGACCGTACTTCCGTAAAATACGGCGAACTGTCAGGAATCCTGCTGTCCGCCTTCTTCTTCGCACTGTTCCACGGCAACTTAAACCAGTTCGTATACGCCTTTACCCTGGGACTTCTATTTGGCTTTGTTTACGCCAAAACCGGAATGCTCAGGTACAGTGTTCTTCTTCATATGGGAATTAATTTCATGGGAAGCGTCCCCGGACTTTTGATGCTTAGATCCGACGTATTTCAGGCAATCGAGCAGTCGGCTTCTGATTCTGCGGCATTGATTGATATCATCGTCACACATCCCTTCCAGATGATTCTTATTGGAATCTACATGGCTCTGGTGATGGGGCTTGTGATCGGAGGAATCGTCTTGTTCATCTTAAGCTTTAAGAAGTTCCGCTGCCGTCCCGGAATCATCGCACTGCCCAAAGATAAGTTGTTACTGGCAATGCTTTTCAATGTGGGGACAATTCTGTACATCGGATTCTGGGCAATTCAAATTATCCTGCAGTTATTTGCCTGATTGCAGACAAAGGAGGAAGTGATCTGCTATGAAAAAAGATTTTTACTATCCCTCTTCTGATGGGATTACGACAATTCATGGAATCGAATGGATTCCTGAAAAAGATGTCCACGCTGTTCTTCAGATCAGCCACGGTATGGTAGAATTTATTGACCGATACGATCGTTTTGCCAGCCTCTTAAATGCGCATGGCATCTATGTCGTTGGAAACGATCATTTAGGGCACGGCGAGTCTGTTACGTGTGATGATCGACACGGATACTTTGCCCACCCAAACGGAAATGAATGTGTCATCAAAGACATTGACCGTCTTCGGAAAATAACAGAGAAGAAATATCCGGAACTTCCTTATTTTATGCTTGGCCACAGTATGGGTTCCTTCCTGATCCGCCAGTATATGATGCTGCACGGCGAAGGACTCCAGGGCGTCATCGTCATGGGAACCGGAACACAGCCCGCTGTAAAACTCTTTTTTGCCAAACTGACCTGCCGCATTCTGGCGCTGTTCAAAGGATGGAATTATCGAAGCAAATTCGTTGACAATATGGCGTTTGCTTCTTATAACAAACGATTTGAACCAGCCCGTACTCCACAGGACTGGCTTACGAAGGACGAGGCAATTGTCGATTCCTACCGTGCACATCCGTTCTGTACCTTTATCTTTACACTAAACGGGTACTATCAGATGTCTCGCGGTATCTCTTATGTACATAAACCAAAAAACATCCAGAAAATTCCTTCGGCACTTCCGATTTTGCTGGTGTCCGGAGCCGATGATCCGGTTGGTGATTTTGGCAAGGGGATCCAAAAAGCTTACGATGCATTCTGCCAAAGCGGAATCAAAGATGTGCAGATGAAACTCTACGAAAATGACCGCCATGAAATTTTAAATGAAACGGATTATATGACAGTCTACGAAGATATTTGGACATGGATAAAGGGGAAGCTTTCCTAAGCTTCCCCTTTCTTCGCGCTTTATACCATTCTCTTTTTCGCTCTTTCCTTCGCTCTTTATGCCGCCTTTTGGTGCACTCTCCTACGTACAAAGTAAAAACAGATCACCTGCATGATAATCGTCAGAATCCAGGATGCCGGATAAGAGATAAACAGTACATCCAGAGAACGATGCGCCGGGAATATCCATCCAATCCATACAATCCGAAGTCCGACCGTACCGATCACAGAGATAATCATTGGCACCAGAGAATATCCCATTCCTCGCATGGATCCTGGGAACAGATCCATCAGTCCACACAGGAAATAGGTTACTGTCGTATACAGGAGGATCTCCATTCCGCACTGAATCACCTCTGCATCTGAGGTGTAGATTCCGAGGAGCTGATGTCCAAATAAATATGCGCCCCCTCCTAATACCAGCATCACCCCCGTCGTAAGGATCACACAATCCACAAGCACCCGGTCCATCCTTTTCCATTTACCCACTCCGTAGTTCTGGCTGGTAAAACTCATACATGCCTGAGAAACAGAATTGACGGATGCATATAAGAACCCCAGAATATTATTTGCCGCCGTATAACCTGCCATTGCCACCGAGCCGAAGGAATTAACGGAGGATTGAAGAAGAACATTGGAGAAATTAATGACCATACTCTGGATCCCCGCCGGAATTCCTATCTGGAAAATCTGCTTCAAATGGTTCTTCTGAATCTTCAATTTGGATACTCTCAGCTGATAACTGCCCTCTGCCCGCCACAGGCACCGAAGCACCAGCGCACTGGACACCAGCTGGGAAATCACGGTTCCAATCGCGACTCCAGCCACACCGAGATGGAATACAATCACAAGAAGAAGATTCAAACATACATTGATCCCTCCTGCGATAATCAGGAACAAAAGCGGCCGCTTGGTATCTCCAATCGCCCGTAAAATGGCTGCTCCATAATTATAAAGCATGAAAAATGGCATTCCCATAAAATAAATCTTCATATAAAGCGCCGATAACTCAATGACGTCTCCTGGTGTCCCCATCAAAACTAACGCTCCCCTGGAACAAAAAAAACCCACAAACACCATCAAAATTCCACTGACCAGGGCAAATGTAACCGCTGTATGTACAACTTCCGACATTTCCTTCTCTTTTTTCGCCGCATAGAACCGGGCTGCCAGCACATTAGCTCCCATGGAGATCCCTATAAAGAGATTCACGAACATATTGAGCAGCGCCGTGGTAGACCCCACAGCTGCCAGCGCCTGTCTTCCTGTGAAGCGCCCCACCACAACGATATCCACTGCATTAAACAGAAGCTGAAGAATTCCCGACAACATCAGAGGTAGGGAAAAAGAGATCAGCTTATCCATAATGGAACCGTTGCACATATCAATTTCGTATTTATTTTTCTTTACTGCTGCATTCACTTTTATCATCCCTCTTCCATTCTTTCCTGTTATCATTGTATACTCTGCACCGCAGTTTCGCAAATCATTTTCTTCCCGAACGGGAAAACACCCCAGACAGGGATCATTTCCTGTCTGGGGTGTCTTTCTTATGATATACCTTCGCTTCTAAGCTTTCGGTATTATCTTCCCACTCTTCTTCTCTTCCATGCCATGAGAAGCAGGGCTGCTGCCATCAGAAGTCCAACTGCCGGAAGAACCATATTTGCCTGGTCTCCTGTCTTAGCAGCTGCATCTGTCTTGTTTCCAGTCTGACTGCCGGATGGTTTCTGTGGCTTGTTCGGCTTCTGCGGATTCTGTGGATCCGTTGTCTGCTTCTTCTCTACCGTCACTTCAAATTCAGCTGTCTTTCCGCCGTAAGTGATGGTGATCGTCTGCTTGCCAACTTTGTTAGCATCGTATCCGCTTACCGTATATCCGCCTTCTCCATATGGAATTTCTTTGGTTGTTCCATCACTGTATACCGCTGTTACAACAAAGCCTGTTAAGTCAAGCTTTTCACCCTGCTGATACTTCGTCTTCGCATCTCCTCCGAGAACGATCTTATCCAGTGTTGGAAGCTGCTGTTCTGCCTCTTTCACGGTTACTGTAAATTCAGCAGATACTCCTTCATAGGTTACGGTCACGGTCTGCTCTCCAACTGCATTTGCATCGTATCCGCTTACCGTGTATCCACCTTCTCCATATGGGATCTCTGTTCTGGTTCCATCGCTGTATACTGCTGTTACAACAAGGCCTGTTAAGTCAAGCTGTTCGCCCTGAACATATTCAACCTTTGTCGGTCCTGCAAGCTCAAGACTTTCCAGCGTCGGTGCCGGCTGTTCTGCCACTGTTACGGTTACGGTATAATCTGCGCTGACAGATACGTCTCCGCTTGTTGCGGTCACTGTGATAACTGCCGTACCTTCTTTCAGACCGTTCAGTTTTACAGTCGCTGCGTCTGCACCTTCTGCGATCTCAACTGCATCGCCTTCTTTGATGCTCCATGCGTAGGCTGGATTTTCCATTCCTGAAGCTTCTGCTGTCAGAGAAAGGCTCTCGCCAACTTTCACTTCCTGTTCTCCGCTGATGGTTACTTCCGCGCCGGCTGCTTCGCCAACTGCGTTCGTCCAAATCAGCATCTGTGTACAGGAGTTCTGTCCCTGTACGCCGTCGTCACCGCGGTTATTCCATGCATAGTATGGAATTGCCTGCAGTTTCGCATCTTTCATGGTTCCGCCGTCATTGTACTGTACGTCACCATTGATCTCTACAACACCGTTCAGAAGATCTTTATTGTATGTAGCGGTCAGTTTCGCATCTCTTGGAATTACAAGATTTAATGGTTTGAAGTTTGCAATTCCTTCATTCAGCTGTTTATTTCCTGCTGTCTCCATACAGTATACGACAGGACCTCTCTCTAATGCGATTCTTCCTGCGTTTGTTGTGACATTCGGATCTGCCTCTGTCATTCTGATTTCCATTGGCATGTCAATCTTAACAACGTCGCCGGCTTTCCATGTACGGGTAATTGCAACATATCCATTTTCTGCTTCTTCTTTTACTGCTTCGCCGTTCACTTCGATCTTAACATCTTTGTTTTTCTGTTCCTGTGTCCAGCCTGGGATACGAATATTCATCGTGAATTTCTTATCTTTTGCCGGATCAACGGTCATCTTCACAGCGCCGTCCCATGGGTACTCTGTCTTCTGAGTCAGTTCTACGTTCGTTCCGTCTACGTTAATGTTTCCGTCACTTCCAATATACAGGTTCACAAACAGATCATCTCCGTGTACGGTATACATGTACTCACTTAATTTTGCAATGGTACGCATTAAGTTCGGAGGACAGCATGCACATGCAAACCAGTCAGAGCGTCCCTGTCTGTTGCCGACTTCCAATCTTGTGTCATAGTAGAACTTATCTCCGCTTAAGTTGGTTCCAACCAGGATCGCATTGTAAAGTGTTCTCTCTACTACGTCTGCATACTTCGCATCCTCATGGATCAGATTCATTCTCTGGTTCCAGTTTGCAAGTGCGATAGATGCACAGATCTCACAATAAGAATCGTTGTTTGGAAGTTCATAGTCGCCACCAAAGTCTTCTCCATGGCTTCTAACTCCGATACCACCTGTGATATAGGTCTTTCTGTTCTTTACAGAATCCCAGATATTATCCATGGTATTCAGGTAAGCATCTCTGTCAGCATCGCCTTCCGGAAGAAGTGTTGCAATGTCAGTAACACCAGCGTAGAAATAGCATGCACGTACAGCATGTCCCACACCATTTACCTCTTCCTTAATTGGTGTTGCATCCTGAGAATATTCTCCTCCCCAGTAACCACTTTCACGTAAGCCGCTGCCCTCACCTCTTCGGTCGATCAGCGTCTTTACTGTATCAATATACTTCTGACCAGTTCCTTCACCCTCATATTCTTCTACCAGTTTTGCAAACTTCACAAGGGCGAGTTCCACCTCTTCATGTCCCGGAACCTCGTGACGAGTTCCTTCTGGTCCAAAGAGAGATACGATTTCATCTGCAAAACGTTTTCCAACTACATAAAGACTGTAGTCAGGATCGCCGATACCTTCTCTGTAACGGGTATATGCAACAACCGATTCAAAGAAGTGACCTGCATTATACATCTCATGGTTGGAGAAATCTCTCCATCTGTGTGTTCCGGCAGAACTTCCGCCAGCGTGTGCGGTACTTCTTAACGTAAAGTGGGTATCAATATATCCATCTGCGTACTGCACCTGCTCAATCAGAGGAA
This sequence comes from Dorea sp. ICN-14282, assembly GCF_037890115.1. Lineage (NCBI taxonomy): Bacteria > Bacillati > Bacillota > Clostridia > Lachnospirales > Lachnospiraceae > Dorea > Dorea sp. ICN-14282. The sequence goes on from NZ_JBBKBH010000004.1 coordinate 100,096, forward strand.
TCCACTCTGCCAGTTTCTTTTCCAGCACTTCTTTCTGTGCTACCATTTCCGGATCATCGTCATTCTGAATTACAGACAATGTATAGGAAATCGCTTCAATACTCTTGTAAATATCAGAATCCTGGAATACGAATCCCTGGAACTCGTCATAAGGCTCACCATTTAACTTCTTGATCGCATTCTTGAAGTTTGGCTCTCCGCCGGATGGCTGCTCGATCTGAGCGATTGCCTTGTTCAGAGAATTTACTGCATTTACTTTCTGTTTTGGATTCCAGAAATTATCCTCAAGCTGTACATTCTCAAAGGTAACGGTATTGTTCGCAACCGGTGCAACAACCGGCTTGTTAACGGTAACCTTTGCAACCGCGTCAAATTCATCTCCGCCAGCAGTCACTTTACCTTTTACCTCAAATGTCTTGCCAACCTGATCTTTTGCATATAATTTCTTATCTACTTCTTCCCATTTAACCGGGACTAATTTAGAATTAAATTCTTCTGCGAAGTCATGGCCTGTTGGTCCGACATACTTTGGTGTCGGATCGTCGAATGCAATTCCGTTAGCGACTACCATCTTCGGAAGAATCGGAGCTGTGCCTGCTTCTGTAGCTGTCACATATTCGTCGATGCTCTCAATTCCGTCAACCTTGATATCCATGCTTGCAGTTCTTTTCACTGTCTTGTCATTTTCTTTACGAGAGAGTGTCAGATTCAGCTTTCCATATCCACTTTCGTTTGCTTTGATCGTAACTTCTTTCTGATCATCTGCACCTTCGAGGGACATAAACTCGCTGCCCTCTGCCAGTTCCCACTTATAGCTCATTCCTTCTAATCCGGTCGGAAGGCTCTCTGCTGTAAATACGCCCTTCTCGCCCTTCATAATGCGGTCTTTACCGGTAATCTGTGCGGAAACCATTTCATTCCACTCTGCGGTCATCTCTTCACCAAAGACTTCCCATTCACCGATACCGATACCATTTGCTCCACGTCCGTTACGGTCAATATTCAGACGAATCTGCGTCGTCTTCACCGGTGTATCGAACGTCACCTGATTCCAGTAACGGTTGTTTCCATTTAAGTAACTTCCCGGCTGGTTGGAAGCCTGATCTGCACTTCCGTATTTCACACCAACGGAAGAAACATTTGCGCCAGTCTCATCTGTCATAGCCGTAATCTTCTGCCAAGAACTGGTCTCATGGTCGTAATATTCGACTTCACAGCTCTTCGGGAAGCTGACTCCACCGTTGGAATTAACCGGAGCTGTATCCGCCCAGTACATAACTCTCATGCCGTTTAATTCATAAGGAGCGTCCCAGGTAAGCGCTACGGTCGTTGGGTAGGTGCTACTGTTCCAGGTATTCCAGGAAGATCCTGCACCGTCAGCTAAAGAACCATTGTTTACATTGGTTACAGGTGTGTTCTGTGCATTTGCAGAAGCAGCTGCCTCTGGAGCCACATTTTCTCCCAATGTAACGGCTGCCTTTGTTCCATACACTTCGATCTCACCGATTCCAACGCCTTCAGAAGCGCTCTTACTTCCAACCAGCAGACGAAGCTTATTCGTCTTTACATTCTCGTTTAAAGAAACGCCGTTCCAGTAACGATTGTTCTCACCTGTATAGTCAGCTTCATTCTCGCCCGGCTTGCCTTCGTTTCCGAACTTCACGCCGATGGACTTTACATTTGCTCCCGTCTCATCCACCATATCTGTCACATCAGCCCAGTCTTTAGAACGGGTATTGTAATACTGTAATTTACAGTCGGATGGGAACTTAACAGCATCATTGTCAGACCACCACATCACTCTCATACTGGAGACATTATATTCAGCTTCTCCCCAGTCCAGGTTGACCTTCACCGGATACTCCTCTTTAGAAGCCCCTGCACTGTTCCATGTTGTGTTCTGATCGTTTCCTGCTAATTTGCCATCTACCGTTACGGATGCTGCTGTCTCTGCCAGATCCTTGTTCGTGTAAGAAGCAGTCACCTTAGACTCTGGAGCTACATTGGTACCTGATGCAATTGTTTCATATCCAAATACTTCCCACTCACTGATACCAACACCGTTGCTGCCGCTTCCGTTACGTTCAATCTTCATCTGAAGTTCTTTTGTCGTAATCGGCTCTGCAAATTTTACATAGTTCCAATACTTGTTGTTTCCGTTGATTCCGTTGTTGGAGCTGGAATCATACACAACGCCCACTTCATCAGAAGGGTCGCCTTTTTCATTCACCATTCCGGTGATTCTCTGCGGATTTCCCTCCGCGTCTACATAGTGTACTTCACATCTCTTCGGGAATGTTACGTTTGCACTTGACTGAAGTTCAGCATTGTCTGCCCACCAGATCACACGCATTCCTGTGATTACCTGCTCTGCATTCCAGGTAAGAGATGTAGTTAATGGGTACGTGTCGTCATTTCCGCCCCAGCTGTTCCAGCTGGTATAAGGGTCTGACGTAGCAAGTTCCCCGTCATTCATGGACGCCGGAGTGATGCTCCACACATTCGTGTAGGATGCATCCGCCGTCGCTTTTGGAGCAATGTTCGTGCCAAGTTCTTCGTCAGAAAGTACTGCGGCTGATTTTACCCCTGCTTCTTCGCTGTCCTCTGGCGCCGCGCCAACCGGGGTGACTGTCGTCATCGTCAGTATCATCGCAGCGCTCAAGAGTCCTGCTAGAAATCTTCTTTTCATTTCTCCTTCCTCCTCATAGTTAGTTTATTTTATTATACATCTATATACATCTCTCCTAAAATGGACTTTTTTTCGATAAATGTTGGTTTTTTTATGCAAATAAATATTCAAAAATTTATTTTCTTTCTTATTTTCATAAAATTTCTTTCCAAAGAAATAGCCTGTGCCATTTTTCTGTGATACTATATAGACAGTATCATAAAACATTCTTGGGAGGATAAATTATGAAAAAGAAAGCATTCGCAATGGTTTTAAGTTTTTTAACCGCAATCTGTCTTTTCCCTGCTGTATCTCTCGCTGCCAATTCAGATGTCGCCGAAGTAAACGGAACAAAATACGAAACCCTGAAAAAAGCAGTAGAGAATGCTCCAGATGGAAGCACCGTCACGCTGCTGTCTGACGTTACGGAAGACATCACGTTTGACAAAAATATCACCGTAGACGGAGGCAGCAAGTATACTATTTCTGGTCTTTCTACTGTAAAGGCAGGAACACTCCAGAATCTTACACTTAAGCCAAATGAAACCAATTCTAAGGGAAGCCTTTTATCACTGGGAAATAGCGGTGCAAGCACATCTATCCAACTTGAAAATGTTACGGTTCACTATTCCGTAACGAAAAGAGATGGTGGAAGTGCTGTAACGGCAAGTGGCAATAAAGCAGATATAACAATCAATCGCTGCCATTTCATCAATACGCCAAATAATAACGGCGTCACCATAGAGGCTCCTGAATGGTCCTATGGGCTATATATTAACGGCCAGGATGATACCGGAAGAATCTCCTTTACCAATAGTGAGTTCAATGGAGCATTCCGAACTATGCTTCCGAATGTAAGCGGTAACTTCCTAATCGAAAATTGCAACTTCACAAACAGTGTTTACAGTGTTTCCAATGGACCTACCAGCGGAGCCGGATTAGAAGCTACTACCATTACAACATCCACTGCGGCCAACAACCAGATCGTTGTAAAGAATAATACGTTTGATAACGCCGGATCTATTTATTTACAAACTCAGGCGGACTTCACCGGCAATACCATTAAATATGATAAATTTGAACATTACATTCAAGTAAAAGGAAGCATCGGAACTCCTGTCGATTTCAGGGAAAATACTTTTCAAGCAGGCGCTAATGACCTGATTATTATCGATGTGGCTGCAACTCCAATCCTGCTTCCTGCCGGACAACCCGCTGTAAACTACTGGGTATGGGCAGACACTCCTGATGATGTTCGCCCAGCCGACTACCGCGATTATAAGTATCGGTATAATGAAGATGGAACTATCACATTTATGCCACAGTCCGATGTCGCTTTGGAGCAGTTCTTCCTTCAGAAAGACAGCGGAAATATTCAGGTAAATACGAACGATACCGTTCTGATCGAAAAGGATCTTAAACTGAAGGATCTTGTGATAGAAGCAGACAAGAAGATTACGTTTGAAATTGCTGAAGGTTCCACCCTGGAAATCACAGGTGATTTGGCAATTCAGGGCAACGTAATGGTAACCGGAGGCGGAAAGCTTATCATTCAAAATCAGGGAACCGTATCTGTCGATCCTGAGGCTTTATTTGAGGTTTCCCTTGATACCCAGTTAGAAAATAACGGTACCATAACCAATCATGGAGAAGTAACAATTCCAGACCATACAACCGGAACCGGTACGCTGGAAGGTTCTGGCAGCGTGGAAAAGCTTCACAACGCCAAACATATCGAAGCAGTCGCACCTACCTGTGACACTGCTGGAAACATCGAATACTGGTACTGTGATTACTGCAACAAACATTATTCAGATCCAGATCTGACTCAAGAAATTTCAAAAGAAAAAACGGTACTAAAAGCTTTGGGACACAAATACAAAGACGGCATCTGTACCGTATGTGGAAAGGCCGATCCAAACACTAAGCCTAACACGCCTCAGACAAATGGCCAAAACAGTGGAACTTCCAATCAGAAACCTGCCAATTCCCGCGTACCTGAAACCGGAGATACCAATCATATTGGCTGGTTACTCACACTGTCACTTGGCTCACTTCTTACGCTCTTGGTTATGAAAAGATATAACAATAAAAAAGCCGATAAATAAAAAGAGGGCAGCGCTTTCTGAATAAGTCAGAAGGTGCTGCCGTTTTCTTTTACTCCCCTTCGGATACTGTTAAATAAAGAATTGCCGCAAGGAATCTTTTCTTGACATATATAAAATTGAACAGTAAAATGAACATTGTTCAATATGAATAAAAATAAAAAGAAGAGAGGAGAAAAAATGCAGGCAATTGCAGAAACTTTATTTGACATTGTTTATCTCATCAGTGTCGTTACCATTGGAATATTGATGATCAAAGGATGTAAAGGAAATGTCCAGTATAAACTATTTGGAATTATGGCGGTAACACTTGGTCTTGGAGATGCATTTCATTTGGTCCCGAGAGCAATCGCACTTTGCACGACAGGCCTGGCAAATTATACTGCCCCCCTGGGGATCGGGAAGCTGATTACCTCGGTGACTATGACCGTATTTTACATTCTGCTTTATTATGTATGGCGGCTTCGCTACCACGTAGAAGGGAAAAGAAATTTAACGGTTACAGTCTACGTGCTTTCACTCATCCGAGTGATCCTCTGTATGTTCCCGCAAAATAAATGGACAAGTGCAAACGCGCCGCTTTCATGGGGGATTTACAGAAATATCCCATTTGCGCTGCTGGGCCTTTTGGTCATTCTGTTATTTTATAAAAGCGCAAAAGAAAACCACGATCGTTCTTTCCGATTTATGTGGCTGACCATTGTGCTAAGCTTTGGTTTTTATATTCCGGTCGTCCTTTGGGCAGACAGCATTCCAATGATCGGAATGCTGATGATTCCAAAAACATGCGCGTATGTATGGACGGTCGTGATCGGCTATCAGGATATGAGAAAGCAGGAAAGTAATGAATAAAGCAGTGACATCCAAAGAGGAAATATTGGAAGTAAGCCGAAGCATTGCAGCAAGCAAAGGCATTACCGCTGTAAATATGCGGACTGTTGCATCAGAGTGCGGGATTGCTCTCGGTTCTTTATATAATTATTTCACTTCCAAGGCAGAGCTTTTGTCCGCAACGGTAGAAGCCGTGTGGGCAGATATTTTCCCAATCGATAAAATATCCAAAGACTGTGAAAATATAATAGAATATTTGAAAGTTCTTTTGGAAAGCGCAGAAGAAAGCAAACAACATTATCCACAGTTTTTTTCTATGCATGCACTAAGCTTCGCGGCGGGAGATAAACGGGAAGGACGCAAGGTCATGGAAGAATACTTCCAGAAAATAAAGCATCAGATGCTGATTTTTTTGGAAAACGACAAGAAAACACGCGCCCATATATTTACAGAACAGTTGTCTGAAAAAGTATATGTAGATTACATTTTCACACTGTTTTTATCAATCTTGTTTGACGAGAGAGCAGACAGAGGAGCTTTTCTGGAGTTTGTAAAAAATTATTTGTATTAGAAATATATCTCAAAAAACATTTTTTGAAATAGAAAGAGGAAACTACATGAAGGTAAAAAAACATCATCTTTGTATTATAGTTTTTTCCATCAGCTGCAGTTGTTCGGAATTTCCGAACAACTGCGGCTTCCTCTAACTCGCCTTCTTCAAAGATATGTTTAATATGCTCACTGATATTAGATTTACTGGTTTGATAAAGCTCACATAATTGTGCCTGTGTAAGCCAAACAGTCTCATCTTGAAATTTAACATCAATTTTCGTCTGCCCATCTTCATTTTGATAGATGAGGATTTCGTTCTCTACCATATGTAAGCTGTCTCCGAATCTCTTCATTTTTTCACCATCCTATCATTCCAAACCATTTATTGATATTTTCTCAAAATTTCATTTCATATTACGATTTAATAACATTTACTTTCTCTTTTAAGGTTTCAGAAAACAGTTCCTATTTCATGTCTCACTAAGATAAAAACACGATAAAAATACCTATGAAGTATCTCTAGTTCCTTTTTATTAAGAATTACGACTTCATATACTGTCATGATATCTTTAACTGCTACATTTTCCCTCTAACTGTATTTTCTAACAGGAATATTAGAATGAACAATATGTATATCTTCCATTTGATTCATCCACAATAATTCTTTGATTCCTAATTCAAATATATCACTCTCTTCTTTAATGTAAGGATTAATGACAATTCGTTTTACACTACTTTTCCTAAATTTGTAATCTACATAGGGTATCAATATATTACCACGTTTAAATTGCCCTTTTTCTACAATATCACTGAGACATTCCTTTCGTACTTCTGGAATCCTTAATACAATTCTGTATTCATTTTCACATTCAAAATATTCATTTTTAAAAAAGCATCTCATATTATTTACCGCCTCTTTAAAGGCAAATAATATATAACCTTGGCATTTTTTAATATCATCCTTTGCTTTATTTCTTATCTTCGTTTTTATAGATAACAAGTCCTCTATGAATTGCAATGCCATTTTCTAATTCATCACTGCTGTTTACTTCTGAACTATTGCTACCATCAAATATATTCCATGAATGATTGAATACTATGTTGACTCCTTCTCTAGATTGGGCATAATAATTCCACATACTAAGCGCATCAATATCTGTTGAATCATTCAAAAATCGAACATCACTAAACCTTAAACACTCCTTATTTAAAATTGCTTTAAGCGTATCTACCGTACAATAGTGACATATTCCAGTCGCTTTGTTCACAAAACCATCTGGCGCGTACATTTCTATGATAGTCTGTTCTTTATACAGAGTATTTAAAAATGACTCATCGCTATCCCCATACATTCCGCAATAATATTACTTAACATACAATCCCCTTTCTAATACATAATACCTTAATTATTTATACCATGCTCAAAAATTTCAACACAGCTCATATAGCGGCTTCTTTCTCTGGCGAATACCTCGCTATCTGGAATTTCCCGATTTCGACAGGTTATAATTTGCCCGCTCAATAATCTCACATTTCTGCTTCACCTGTGCGATATACAAGTTACTGACTTTCAATCTCCTTTGCTTCAGAACATACTCCTTGATTTCCTCATAAGTTGCTTCTCTCCGCCACCGTCAAATCAAGTTCATCCATCTCTAATTCCACATCGATATGTTTATCCGTTTTAAGTTTGGAAAGCAAAACAACCGTCTCGACTGTTGTTTCAGTTTCCAAGGGAAGTTCTTTCACTTCCTCGCCATCAACAGGCACAGGGAAATTGAATACGATCTTCCTTATCCAGCTACCGTCTTTTCTCTTTTCCGGGAATATCTCAATTCGCTCGATAAAGGCTTTCATAAACTCTTTCTGTTCCGCTTCCGTTGCAGAATGGTAGACTTCATCAAATGCCAGTAAGAGCCGATAGATATTATCACCGGAGATTTTCTCCTGCTGGATACTGCGTATCTGACCTTGTAATTCACCAATCTGAACTTCGATTTCCTCTATCGTATCATACTGCTCATCATATCGGCGCTGCAAGTCCAAAATCTTTCTGTCATAGTGGGCGTCGTTAATGTCCAAGGTATCCATCTGACGCTCCAAGCGGCTTTTCGTCCCAAAGGCTTGCTTTAACTGACCTTGCAGAACGGCAATCTGCTTTTCCATATCCTCCGTATCAACAGCCGAACCGATTTTTTCTTGAATCGCTTCTACAAACCGGGGATTGTTGACCATAGCGGATATAATCTTTGCCACAAACTTGTTGATCTCCGTCTGCTCGATATTCAGTCGGAAGCTGCACTCATGTCCGGTTGGTGTTACCGTATTTTTGCAGTAGTAATAATACCTCGTTTTCTTGTCCTTGCTGTGCGCCTTGGCGATATTGCCGTACATACTCTTTCCGCAGCATGGACATTTCAGAATGCCGGACAAGATGTGTGCATGGTCTGGATTGTTGACCTTTTCCCGCTTAAAGGAATTGATCTTGCGCTTTTCCTGTGCCAGATACCAATCTTCTTCCGAAACGATTGCTTCGTGCTGCCCATCATAAATAGGGAACTCTGCCTGCTCAACCACGTGCATCTCATTTCTTGTACCTTGCTTCTTTTCCGTCCTGCGTCTGCCATAGGCTATCTTGCCCATGTAAACAGGATTGTCCAGTACATCCTGTACGAAACTCCTTGAAAATCCTGGAATAGTATTATTCTGCCGTAGCTTCTTGACAAAGCCATTACGATTCAAATATTTTGCAACTCCGGCAACGCCCTCGTTGGTATGGATATAGCGGTCATAAATGACACGGATTACTTCCACTTCATCTTCTGCAATGACAAGATCACCGTTTTCCAGACTATAGCCATAAGGGGCAAAACCACCATTCCACTTGCCCTCACGAGCCTTTTGCTCCCGACCCGCCATGGTCTGAGTTCGGATATTCTCTCTCTCAATTTCTGCCACCGCAGACAGCACGGAGATCATCAGCTTTCCGGCATCCTTGGAACTGTCAATGCCATCCTCCACGCAAATCAGATTGACACCGAAATCCTGCATGAGCTGCAAGGAGTTCAGAACGTCCGCTGCATTTCTGCCAAATCGGGACAACTTAAAGACCAGCACATAGGAAACGCCGTCTTTGCAGTCCTGAATGTCATTCAACATCCGCTGGAAGTCCTGCCGTCCTTGGATGTTCTTTCCGGAAAAGCCCTCGTCAGAATACTCCCCAGCAATAATCATATCTTCGTATGCCGCATACTTTCGCAGCTTGTCACGCTGAGCATCCAAGCTGTACCCGTCAACCTGCATAGAGGTGGACACTCTTGTATAAAGATAGCATTTAGTTTGTTTCTTTTTCAGAATCGTCACCTCCCTCATTCATTTCTTTTACCATAAGTCCTTCATTGCGGATATAATACTCCAAAAGCCACAGCACATAATCCGGTGCATGGCGGTTATCCAATTCCCACTCGGTCATAGTCCGGTAAGGGATATGAACGAGCTTACAAAAATCTTTCCGGTTCAGTCCTGTGCTTTCCCGCAACTTGATAATTCTGTTCTTACAATCCATCAGTCTTTTCTCCATAAAAAGCAAAATACACGTTGCGTAATCATTATAGCATAGCCACACCGGATACGCAACGTGTAAATCAAAACTTTTACGCAGCCTTATTTGTCAAAGACTGCGCTTGATTACTTTCCTCAGAATGCTCCACTTCCTGCGGAGCATCCTGTTCCAATTTATCCAAAACCTGATGTCCATATTTCTGGAGCATCTGGCTCATAACATCCACACAGCGGACAAATGCCGCATTATATTTTGCATCCTCATAATATTTCTTCAATAGGCAGTTACCTCCATCAAATTTCCATGTCCTGTCCACGCTTACGGGCAGGTGCTTTGTGTTCCTGTGTTTCCTTTCCTCTGGCGAGGATGGAATTGATAAAAGCCCGAACCTTTTCAGATGCGATTTCCAGTGCATCCAAGAAAGGCTGGGCTTTCTGTTTGAGTTCCATATATTTTTCGTTTACCGCTTCGTACCGCTGTTTCCAGATGGAAACCGTCTTTTCTGCGGAAGCCAATTTTTCTTTCAGTCGCTTGTTGTCAGCATTGGCGATAATACCGTTGACCGCATAGCGTTTGAGTGTGTCGCATTCATCCGGTGTCAGCGTGATATTGTTTCCGAATGTGGCTTTCTTTCCCATTGCTTCAATGTCCTGCACCGTCAGCGCAATGGTCTTTGCTGTCTTTGTCTCCTTTTGCAGAGCTTCCAGTTTCTTTTTCTGCTTCTCCGTGGCAGCCTTGGCATCCTCCAACCGCTGCTGTTCAGCCTGTACCTTGAACTGTGTCACAGTCAGATGTTCTTCGGTGCTGCCACGCTCACCACGCTCCACATCGGTATAACCGGCGTTTCGCATGAAATTAAAAAAGTCATCCTGCAAGACACTGTAGGATGACTTCAAAATCTTTTTTCCTTTTTCGTTGAGCTTGGGATTTCCGCCCTCGTCAAGCACCGGCTTGGAGTCCCATTTCTTACTGCGGCTGACCTGCATGATCGTTTCCTTTACCGTTCCCCGGAGGGATTCATCTTTACATCGTTTCGACCAAAGGATCTGCTTTTCCACCACCGGGATATAGACCACATGGAGATGATAGTGGTACACATCCTCGCCCAATGCTTCGGACATGGCCCGGTTGCGCTCATCGGCGTGCATCACAGCGGAGAGGATATACTGCTCACCGCCTACGATCTCCACGGCGGCTTTATAGGCATCGGCATAAAACTGTTTTGCAAATTCATAGCCGCCGTGGTTGTAGAAGTAAGCGGAGTTCACATCGAATACCAACTCACCGTATTTGATGGCATCCGGTTTCAACCCTCTGGTGGAAATCACGCCATCCTGTTCCATCTGCTCAAACATTTTCACATAATCGTCCATGGGTGCTTTGAAATGGACGTTCATGGAAGTGCGCTCCGGTACGATGTCCTGATTACTGTAACTGTCCTTTTCACGTTCATTGTGTTCCTGTATTTTTGCCACATCGTCCGGTGTCGGTAAGTCCTGATTCCGGGCTACGGTGCGGTCTATTCCATCATTTCTTGCCATAGATTTTTGTCCTTCCTTTGAGATTTGCAGACAACGTGAGGGCTGGGGAAAGGCACTTTTTCAAAGTGTAATAACCCACTATAACACTTTCATCCATACTGGCTGCAAAGTGCCCGTGGGCTCTCCGAGGGCTCCTCCGGAGGGGAAGTGCGGTCGCTGCGGCAACCTTTGCTGACCAAGGCAAAATGTCTGCAACTTTTCCCATGGTCAGCCCGTCTGCATGAATCTGTTCCGGTGAACTTCCTCTTGCAGACGTTGGCAGCGAAAGCCATATCTTTCACTGCCCGTCCACGGTACTTTTTCAAAATCCTGTAGACACAGAAACAGCCCAAACGAAAGAAATGTGCTGTTTCTATAAAGAGCGTTTTACGCTAATTTGCTGTGTACATACGTACCAGCCGGCGGTTTTACTCGACCCTTCGCCATTCTTCTTGAATGTCATCCGGTACGTACGTACATGGTGAAACATCGTAAAACCCGTTTATATTAGGTCGTGCCACCGCTTCCACGCCCATAAATCCCCACACCCGCCGTCCAGCAGAGTTGATGATGTTGTTGCAATGCTCCAAATTAAATTTTTTCGCATTGGCAACCATGGCATCACTGAAGCTGCGGGATTTTAGCGGGGCAAGGGAGTTTTCCTCACACCACAGGCGATAGATTGCGTAGAAATCCTTGGAACTGATGGACGCATCCGCTTTGCGCCGGATATATCCCTCGGAATCCATGAAGTCAAAAATATTGTTATTGTCACGCTTGACCGCTTCCCGGTTTTCACGGATGCGGTCACTCTCCGTAAACTTAAAGTTGTTGGCAACGAGCCGCTGTAAGCCTTCAAAAGCCCAGAGGAAAATCCCCTCGGCTTCGGCTTTCATTTTCTCCGCAAGGTCGGGATCGTCGGCTCTGTCCATGGGCTTTTCTTTGGTTGTCAGCACAAGCTGTCTACGATAAAAACCATCGCTGCGGTCATACAGGGCTTGCAGATCGCCGTTGCTGAATGCCAGTAATCGGGCAAACATCCAGCCCTGATAACTCTGCTTACCCTTGCGCTCCAAATCCATTTTACCCTGTGCAGTCACAATAGATTTTACATAGTTGGTCTGGCGCAGGGCTTCCATTCGCATATCATCATCTACACACAGCAGGATGTGTTCCAGATCGGCACGAGCGAAGCGGTTTTCAGAAATCTTGCCGATGCTGCCGTCTTTCATGTTTGTTCCAAAGATAGTCGAAAGCACCGCTCCGATTTGAGATTTGCCCTCGCCGCCGTTGCCCTTAATGACCATCATCCGCTGTCCTTTGTTGGAAGGAATCAGGCAATAGCCGATAAACTCCTGCAAGGTAGGAATATCTTCTTCATAGAGCAAACCATCCAGAAAGTTCAGCCACAGAGCAGGTGCAGCAGCGTTTGGATTGTAGGAAACAGGCAAGCGACTCTGTACGATTTCCTTTTTCCCCTCAGTAAATCTCCCATCCAGCATGAGCGTTCCGTTGGCAACATGGATGCGGTCAGGCTGCGGAGGAAAATCATCAACCATTGCTTCCAGTTTCAGCAATTCCATGATATTTTTGATCTTCTGCGGTACGCTGCTGATGGTGTAGTTTTTCAGCTTTTCGTAAACCTCGCCCCGCAGGACAATATCATCTGTTACCCGTCCATTGGGCGTAAAGAAAGCCCTGTTTGTGAAGATGATTCTGCGCTCTTGCAGGAATTCTTCACAAAACAGAGCTTCGTTGATGTTCTGCCCGTCAAACCAGACAGGCAAATTCATATCAGGCGTTTTCCGGTTCTTCGCCATGGTGCGCCACCTCCTTTTTCTTTCGTGCGGTATACTCTTGCAGAAAAGCAATTTTGCCGTCCTGCATCAGCTTGTCCACCAATGCCACTCGTTCTTCCAGATCACCCACGGTCAACACATCTGCCATATATTCGATATGGCAGTGCATCTGGCAGGCTTCCACAAAATGGTCATCCAGAGTATCCTCTGTTGTCTTTGGTGCATACCGCACTTTCCAGTCTTCCAGAAGATGCAGATAATCCGTCAGCACCCGGAAACACAACATTTCGTCCTCCCGGAACTGACGGATGTAGGATCGTTTCGGCTTGACCATAGCTGCGGCAGTGGGCGTTTTCGGGTCAAGTCCGAAATCCGCAGCCAGCTTTTGCGCTGCTTCATAGCTCGTCAGATTAAACAGCCTTGCCACAAGGTCAATTACATCTCCCTTGGCTCCGCAGCCGAAGCAGAAGAAATAATCTTCATTCAGCTTCAAACTCGGATGCCTGTCATTGTGGAATGGACAACAAGCCATACTGTTGCGGTTGACCTTCAGCCCATAGCGTTCGGCGGCTTGCTTTACGCTGATCGCCGCCTTGATGGTTTCGTAGATAGTCATAGATTTTTTCTCCTTCCAATTGTTTTGACAAATTTCTTTGTCACCTGAATATACGTGGAAAATGACTTGGATTGAAAAAATCAAGCACTATTGCAACAAAACAAAAAAGCCCTCTTGCAATCTTGCAAAAATGCAAGATCTAAGAGGACTGAGTGATCTATATGATTTCAATCATTCTTCTCAATCGAAAAAAAGAACGAGGTGAATGACAAGGTATAATTTTCACAGAATAAGTGAATAAAGTGAATTTTCACTTTACGGTATTGAAAAAAATGAAAATATGAGTATAATATAATCAAGAAATGTTGGAGGTGCCGAATATGCAATATGAAAGTGAGCGCATCGAATATAAATCTCAGATGATTGAAGACCTCTATCGGGAAGTCATTGCCTTTGCGAACAGTGACGGTGGCGTGATTTACATTGGTATCGACGATCAGGGTAATTTAACTGGAATTGACAATGTGGATGAAACCTATACCCGTATCACAAACGGCATCCGTGATGCGATTGCACCGGATGTTACCATGTTTGTGCGGTATATCCTCCAGGACAACAAGGTCATTCAGATTGAAGTAGGAGAAGGCAGCTATAAACCCTATTATCTAAAATCCAAGGGTATGAAGCCCACTGGTGTTTATGTTAGACAGGGTGCATCCAGTGTGCAGGCATCTCCTGACCAAATTAGAAAAATGATTAAAGAATCAGATGGTGACAATTTCGAGGCTTCACGCTGTATGGAACAAGAATTAACCTTTGATGCTGCTAAAACTGCATTCCAACGATACGGAGTTGAGTTCTCTGTTGAAAAATATCGTGCGCTGGGGATCACACAGAACGATATTTACACCAACCTTGCCTTGCTGCTCTCTGACCAGTGCCACCACACGACTAAAATTGCCGTGTTCAATGATGAATTTTGCACGGAGTTCCGGGACAGCAAGGAATTCGGCGGTTCGGTATTCAAACAGTTCGAGGATTCTGTAAACTATCTTGCTTTGTGTAACAAGACCGTTTCCACGATCAAAGGAGTTATCCGCACAGATAAGAAAGATTATCCCGAAGAAGCCATCCGTGAAGCCCTGCTCAATGCTCTTGTGCACCGTGACTACGGCTTCAGCGGTAGCATCATTATCAATGTCAACGACAGCAAGATGGAGTTCATTTCTCTCGGCGGCCTTCTTCCCGGCCTTTCTACCGAAGATATCCGTATTGGCGTTTCCCAGCCGAGAAATAAAAATCTGGCGGAAGTGTTCCACCGCCTGCGTCTGATCGAAAGCTATGGCACTGGTATTCGCCGTATTTTCAAGCTGTATGAAAACTGCCCTGTACAGCCCACTATCGAGGCAACGACCAATGCTTTCAAAATCGTACTGCCGAATATGAATGTTGCCAGTGCTGCAAGCGATGACGCACCGGCAACAACTGGCAAATCCACCGCAACCATCACCCCCCAGATGAAAACCGTGATGGATTATCTGGCAGAGTATGGCGAAATGACCGACGAAGATCTGCAGGAACTGCTGAACATCAAGAAGACGAGAGCTTATCTGCTTGCCAGACAGATGCACGAAAATGAACTGATTGACATCATTGGTAGAGGTGTAAATAAGAAATACAAACTGAAATGATCGGAGGCGCTGTGATGGATCAGGTTTTCTTACCCGGTACAATCCGTGATCGAATTAAGGATTTGATGAAATCCAAGAAAATGACGCAAGCAGAACTGGCTATCCGTATCGGAATGGCAGAAAGCACTCTGAGCCGTTTCATCAGCGGTAGCACTGATAAAATCGGCAATGAAAATATTATCCGCATCGCCCGTGTGTTCAATGTCTCCACGGATTTCCTACTTGGCGAAGTTGATGTTCCAGACCGCATAAATTACGATATTTCCGAACTTGGGCTGTCGGTACAGGCAGCAAGAAACTTGTATACCCACAAGGTAAATCCGCAGATAGTCAATGCACTGCTTGAAAACCCAGAGTTCGCAAACACCACTAATCTGATCTCCCGCTATTTGGATGATGAACTTGCCAAGGGATTTGCAACACAGAATCAGCTTTATGCAACAGTCGCCGGAATGCTTGGCAGCGCACCGGGAGCGGTTGAAGAAGTCAAGAACTTGCAGGTTCCGGTATATCAGTTTGATTTGACAGCGATTCAACGATCGTTTATGAGTGCGGTGCAAGCCGTAAAGAAGGAAGTTGGCAATGATCTTTCTGCAAGCAAAGAGCTGACCTCTCAGGCAGTGAAAAAGATTTATGCCGAATTGACCAAGGGACAGAAAAAGCTAAACAGAAAAATTACAGTCGATCAGGTTGCGGAAGCAGTTGCACGATCTGTTTCTGATTTACCCTGTATTGATAAAGAAACGGTCAAGCATATGTTTCTGGCATTGACCGGCACGGTAACAGGCCATGAAAAAGGAACAAATGACCAATGAGCAACTCTGTATCGCCGCCCTTGCTGGCGATACGGAAGCAAGAAATGCTCTTGTAGAGAACAACCTTCGTTTTATAAAGAGAACGGCTTATGAAATGTGGAGTGCACAACGGGAATTGAACACTTCTCTTGGCATCGAAATCAACGATCTGGTGCAAGAGGGTGCTTTGGGTCTGCTGGATGGTATCTCTGGTTATCGCCCAGATACGGGCAACAAATTTCTGACCTATGCAGCTCCGGCGATCCGCAATGCTATGGTAGATTACATACGCAGCTATAATCCTACCTTTGAGGCAAAGAATTTGGGCAACATCATCCGTTTGGATGATGTTGTGAAAGATGAGAACCGAGGAAAACATGAATATATTGCTGATCCTACAAAGCAAACGCCGGAACAGATATATCTGGCCCAGGAACGGATCGATGATATGCACCACGCGTTGGAGATGATCGAACCCAGAGAGGAATACTATCTGCGATACCGCTTTGGTTTTGACGATGATATTGAACACCCGCTAACGGAAACAGCAAAGCATTTCCACCTGTCTGAAAGTCGTGCAAGATCTACGGAAGCACTGGCTTTGGATAATGTGTGGCTGGAACTACCGTGGTGGTTCCATTAAACACAGACATTATAGCTTGAAAGGAATATAGGTCATGGCTAAAAAAGAAATAAAAACTGATTTGTGGGTTGCTCGTCAGCTCGACGACTCAAAAATTAAATATGATGCACAAGGCAGCGATGTTAAAGAAATCAACGATGCTTTACAGAGCGCATCGAAGCGTGGTACCGGTAACGCCGGATACCCTGAGTATGTTGCGGTCGTGAAAGATTTTGTCATCGTTATTGAAGATAAAGCCGATCTGGCTAAACACCAGAAGCTGACCGATACTGGAATTATATCTGCTGATCAGAAGGATATTGCTGACTATGCTGTAAACGGAGCGTACTTCTATGCAAAACACATTGCTCAGAATAGCAGCTTCCACAAAATTTTTGCAATCGGCGTTTCCGGCGATGAAAAGCACCATAAAATCACTCCACTGTATGTAGATGACAGAGAAGGATATAAGCAACTCCCTGATATTGAATCTTTTACATCCTTCACAGCTGCTAATATTGAGGAATACTACACTCGTTATGTCTTGGCTGAAAAGACTGACGTTGAAAAAACTACTGAGGAAATCCTGAAGGATGCAGCTGAACTGCACGAATATCTGCGTACCTACGGTTCTCTAAAGGATCAGGACAAGCCTTTGGTGGTTTCTGGCATTCTTCTGGCACTGGACGATAAGTTCTTCAAACCCAACGATTTGCTTGGCGATGAAACAACCACGGATGGGCAGCTGATTTACGATGCTATAAAGCGCCGTCTGAAAGCATCTAATGTCGGCCCTGATGCGAAGCGTGACAAGCTGATGAGCGAATTTTCTATCATCCGCACAAGTGCTCGCTTAAATGAAATTGATACCAAACTAGGCAAAACTCCGCTGAAATTTTACACTGAATTCTTGAAGAAGAATGTTTTTGACAATATAAAGTATCGCAGCTCCAGTGAAGATTTCATTGGAAGATTCTATGGCGAATTTATGCGTTATTCCGGCGGTGATGGGCAGACACTCGGTATCGTCCTGACGCCTCGCCATATCTGTGATCTATTCTGTGACCTTCTGGACATTCAGGCTACAGACATTGTTCTTGACCCCTGCTGCGGCACCGCCGGTTTCCTCGTTGCAGCCATGCACCATATGCTTGAAAAGGCAGGTACTGACCAGAACAAACGGAAAAATATAAAGAAGAAGCAACTGCACGGTTTTGAACTTCAGAGCAATATGTTTGCTATTGCTGCCACCAATATGATTCTCCGTGAAGATGGTAACAGTAACATCAAATGTGAAGATTTTCTCCGACAGAATCCTGCTCAGGTACAGCTCAAAGGCGCAACAGTTGGTATGATGAATCCGCCCTATTCCCAGGGGACCAAAGCTGATCCTTCGCAGTATGAATTATCTTTTGTTGAGCACTTGCTCGATTCTTTGGCCGAAGGTGCAAGGGCTGCGGTAATTGTTCCACAGTCATCTATGACTGGCAAGACCAAAGATGAACAGGCTTTTAAGGAAAATATTTTGAAACACCATACTCTGGAAGGCGTCATCACCTGCAATACTGATACTTTCTATGGGGTTGGAACCAACCCTGTTATTGCTGTATTCACAGCTCATGAGCCGCATCCTAGTGGCAAACTTTGCAAATTCATTGATTTTCGAGATGATGGATATGAAGTACATGCACATGTTGGACTTGTTGAAGGGGATTCGGCTAAGGATAAGCGTCAACATTTGCTTGATGTTTGGAATGGTCGTGTTGAAGCTCCTTCAAAATTCTGTGTAGAATCTATGGTGAAAGCCGAGGATGAGTGGTTGCATTCCTTCTTCTATTTCAATGATGAAATACCAACGGATGCTGATTTTGAGAAGGCTATTGGAGATTATTTGACTTTTGAATTTTCTATGGTTATGCAAAACAGAGAATATTTATTTGGAGGCAATGATAACCATGAAAAAGATTGACGAAAAAAATTGGGCCGCATTCAATGTTGAAAGTCTTTTTGATGAAATCAAAGCCACCAAAGGGAAAACAACTGGACAGCTTATCAAAGGTGATGATGTTCCATATATAGCAGCTGCAAAAACAAATAATGGTTTTGCTTCTATGTGCAGTGCAAAGGAGCACCCCGAATGGATTTCCAACGGAAATGCTATCGTTTTTGTTCAGTTAGGCGATGGTGCTGCTGGGTTAGCACATTACATACCTATGGATTTCATCGGTATGAATGGTAAAACATCAAGTGGTTATAACGCTGAACTTTCAGAAAATAGTGGTGTTTTTATTGCCAAGTGTCTCAGTTCAAACAAAGCGATTTTCTCGCACGGACACAGTTGGACTGGTCGTCGACTACTAAGTACCCAGACAATGTTACCTATAAATACTGACGGGAAACCTGATTATGACTATATGTCACAATATACTCAGCAAAAAAGAGCGATATTGCTGACAAAGTATCAAAAATATGCACGAAAACGAGTCATTGAATTAAGTGAACACAATGAAATTCCTAAACCATGCCAAAAGGATTGGGACGCCTTCTTGATTTCTGATGTTTTTGATATTTTCCCTGGCAAAAGACTTGTGGCAGCGAATTCAACACCCGGCAATCGGCCTTTCATTGGGGCATTGGATAATAGCAACGGCGTTGCACGCTTTGTAAATGATACGAATATATCCTTGGACAAGAATGTGCTCGGCGTAAATTACAACGGAAACGGTATGGTTATCGGCTTTTACCACCCGTATGAGTGCATTTTCTCCGATGATGTCAAAAGATTTCACTTGAAGCACCATGAAGATAATGAGTTTGTGTTGTTGTTCATGAAAGTAGCTATTCTACAACAGAAAAGCAAGTTTGGCTATCTGTACAAATTCAACGCAGAACGCATGGCAAATACCAGAATCATGCTTCCGGTTACAGACGATGGTACTCCTGATTATAAATATATGGAGCAGTACACCAAAAATCTAATGCTCAGGAAGTATAAACAGTATTTGGCGTATCTGGATTCAAAAGAAAAAACTTCTCCTGTAGTTGCAAACGATTAACCGCATTACTACAGAAAAAAATGGAGGCATATATGCAATTAACAAAAATTACAGTTAAAAACTATAGATTGCTTATTAATGCCGAGTTGGAAGTCGATCCTAAGACAACCTTAATTGTTGGCAGAAACAACACCGCTAAAACATCCTGTTTTTCGTGCATTAGAAATGTCCTGGATGGAGAAGTCTTATGTTTCGATGACTATCCACTATTAAGGCGAGAAGATTTCTATACTAAAATTGCTCTATTTATGGAGAAAAAGCTCTCTTATGAAGATCTTTGTAAGCAGATCGAGATTATTTCCATAGAGTTCTTAGTGGATTATTCTTTGGACGATCCGGATGATAACTTAGGTGCTTTGTCGCCATTTATCATTGATGTGGATGTGGACACAACAACTGCTCTAATCCGTGCGGAGTATCGCCTAAAAACCGACGAGAAAACCTTGTGGACACTCTTGGAAAGCAGTTATTATAAGGATGATGCCTTTTCACCAAGCGAAGATGCTCATAAAGTGCTTGCCGATAATTTCGGCAAATTGTTTGGACTAACCGTATATGCCATCAACCCAAATAACCCGGACGACAAACAGGTAAAAAGCCACAAGGAATTACATGATCTGTTCCCATTCCATGCAATTCCTGCTGAACGAGTTCTTGGTGAAGATGACACACATAAAAGTTCTCTTGGATCGTTAATATCCGGATTCTTTGATACGAGCGAAGCAGAACTGGATCCAGATGTTGCCGAAGAAATAAAACGGTTACGCTCAATAGTGGAAAAAGCCAATAACGATGTTCAAAAGCAGAGTGATGAAATTCTAAGTTCTGTTGTGAACAATTCTATTGGCTTTGGTTATCCCAACATAGAGGAATTAAAGCTTGGGGTTACAACGCAGCTCAGCATCGACGATCAGATCAAGAATCAGACCAAGCTATCTTATATATCCGGCACAGCAAACGAAAGTTTGCCGAGTTCCCACAATGGCCTTGGTTATAAAAATCTGATCAAAATGGAGTTCCTTCTTGCTGCATTTGCCAAGGATATTAAGAAACGTGGTGTTGCGTGTGTTCCGTTGCTCTTTATTGAGGAGCCAGAATCACATATGCATCCACAAATGCAGACCGCTTTTGCGGCATATTTGGAAAAGTTTCTTAGCAATCTATCCACTGTCAAAATACAAACTTTTCTGACCTCGCATTCCGCTCATATAGCTAATACTATGGAGTTTGCAAAAGTTCGGTATGCACAAAAGTCTACCGCCGGTGTGATTTACAAGAATTTGAACACCTTCGCTCAGGCCAACCCCGATAATGTAGATTTTATCCGGAAGTATTTAACTTTGACTAAATGTGATTTGTTCTTTGCAGATAAAGCCATTTTTGTTGAGGGAGCCTCCGAACGGCTGCTATTGCCCGACATGATTGAGAAATGCGAAAAGTCTGGAGAGTTTGCTCACTGTAAATATCCTTTATCTGCGCAGTATTATGCCTTAATTGAGATTGGTGGAGCCTATGCACATAAATTCATTCCGTTTATTGAATTTTTAGGAGTTCCATGCCTGATCCTTACCGACTTGGATTCTGTAGCAGAACGTGTAGGCAAAAATGGGAAGGTAGTAAAAAAGTCCGTTGTTGTTAGCCAAGGGGAAACTACATCTAACGAAACAATAAAATGGTGGGTTCGTAGGAATAAGGGTCTTCCAGAGAGCGATACATCAAAAATCGACCTCACAGAAATTACATCGATGACTACGGATGACAAGACCAGAAGTAAATGTCACATCGAATTTCAAACAGCCGAAAGCGGATTGTGTGGGCACTCGTTAGAGGAAGCAATTCGTAATGTCAACCGAACGCACTATGATTTAGGTGACAGCATAAGTGAAGAAGACCTCGAGTTTAAGGGCAAAAGCAAAACAGATTTCGCCCTCGATCTTATTTACGAATGCTCCGATTATTGTGTTCCTGACTACATAAAGTCCGGCTTAAAATGGTTGAATAACCAAAGAGTTCTTGAGTAAGGAGGTGCCGGTTCATGGGTGGAAAGTATATTGGTGCAAATTACGATCTTGCAAAAGCTGAAGCTGATAAGATTGATGCACAGATTATCGAAACACTTAAGTCTGGACACAGTTTCCGTGTTGAAGCCGGTGCGGGTTCTGGCAAGACTTACTCTCTGAATCGAGCTATTGAGTGGATACAGGAACATAAATGGTCTGATTACAGCCGAAAAAAACAGAATGTAGTCTGTATCACCTATACAAATGCAGCAGTAGATGTCATTGCAGAACGGCTTGCAAAAGATTCGTTTATTATTCCTTCCACAATCCACTCTTTTGCATGGAATGCCATCAAACAATATCAAAGCGTCTTGATTGATGCTGTCACAACAAATCCTGATTATCTGCCAGACGAAGGTGATTTTAATCAAGTCACCGAAGTTGCATATACTTTGGGACATCGTTA
The DNA here is from genome assembly GCF_037890115.1 of Dorea sp. ICN-14282. NCBI lineage: Bacteria > Bacillati > Bacillota > Clostridia > Lachnospirales > Lachnospiraceae > Dorea > Dorea sp. ICN-14282. Next base: position 122,318 of record NZ_JBBKBH010000004.1, read on the forward strand.
CAAGGAAAATGGAATTCAGTACCTTTATCATGACGACGTTCTAAAGCTCTTCTGCCTGCTTCTTGATAACGCTAAATTTCGCCGGGTATTTGCGGATAAATACCCTTTGATTCTGATTGATGAATACCAAGACTCCTATAAACCGATTATTGATCGCTTTATTGAGTTTTTTATAGCAAAAGGTGTTGGACCTCAGTTCGGCTTTTTCGGCGATGCCTGGCAAACCATCTATCAGTCAAACAAAGCCTGTGGAGAAATTGAACACGAAAAAATCGAGGTAATAAAGAAGGGATCGAATTTCCGATCTGCGCCAAGGATTGTTCAGCTTTTAAATGATATCCGCCCTGAGTTGCCGCAAAAATCAGCCATTGATGGATTTGACGGTGAAGTTTTAGTGATTACATGTGATGATTATTCAGGAATTCGTCGCACAGAACGCAATTTCAAAAATGAATTGCCTGCGGCCGAGTTGAGGACAAGACTGAATACTATCAGAGCAAAAATTGAACAGAATACACCCCCTGACGAGAATCTTAAAGTTCTGATGATTACGCACAAAGTTCTTGCTTCCCAACAAGGTTACGAGCAACTTTTGGATATACTGGATGATGGGTTGCGCAACAAGGAAGATCCTTTTCTTATTTTCTTTGCTGATACGATAGAACCGATATATCATGCGCTTGATACTTCGAACACCCAGTTGCTTTTTGACACGCTCGGAATCAAGCGATATCCAATTACAAAGAAATCTGAAAAAACCAAATGGAAAACGCTGTATAACCAGCTAACAGAAGTTCGCACCCAAAAAGTTATAGATGTTTTGGAGATAATCATTCATAGTCAACTGATACCCATTCCGCCTAAAGTGGATGGATGGTACCGACTTTATAAGGATGCTCCAGAAACAATGTATGCATCAGAAGCTACAATTCAACAGTTTTTACAGCTGGATTATGCACAATTTATTGCTGTTAGGGATTTTCTATATCCAGACGCACAATTTTCAACGGAACATGGCGTAAAAGGCGAAGAATACGACAATGTTGTTTTTGTTATCAGCAAGGGATGGAATCAGTACCAATTTGAAACCTATGCACCCATGATAACGGGTCATGCTACTATTCCTAAAGGCAAAGAAGCATCGTATGAACGAAACCGGAATCTTTTCTATGTTTGTTGCTCAAGACCCAAGAAGCGGCTGTTCTTTTTTATTACTGTGCCAATGGATGCCGCATTCAAAGCTTTTTTGAAAACCTTGGTAGGTGAAGACAATATTCTTACTTATCAGCAATTTATGGAAATGACTCATTAAGCAACAATGAAACACAGTCCACTGATCATCTGAACCAGTGGACTGTGTTATGTTTATATAGTTTAATCAATCAATTGATGTTCCGACGTTCCATGTATATACTGTTCCAAATTACCACCAAGTACAAGCTGTGCATATTCCAACGGCTTATTGTAGATCAGCCAGTCCAACTCCGAACGCTGATACATATTGTCGGCAACCTCGTTCTCCACCGCAATCGTATCAATGGCAATCATGCTGCCATCAAAAAATTTCAATTCCACACAAGCGGTATCCATATTAAACTCACAAGAAATCAATCTATCCATAAGAAACCTCCATTTTGTGGGATATTTAGATCATCCCATAATATTTGAATGCTTCCCGGATTGCTTTCTCTTTTTCCGGCGGACACTGGGGCTGTCTGGAATCTTCGGATTTTGGCAGGTTATAATTTTTGCCTACCTCAATCCCGCATTTCCGTTTAATCTGCGAGATATAGAGGTTGGACACCTTTAACCCGGTATGTTCCAAAACATACTCCTTGATCTGCGGATAGGTAGCTCCATCTTGGAACTCCGACATATCCATATCTTCCAAAGAGAACTCAACCCGAATCTTTTTTGAGTCGACTTCACCCTTGGAAAGCAAGACAACCGTTTCAACGGTATTACTAGATTCCCACAAAACTCGCCTTACCTCCTTGCCATCAATATAAATCGGAAAGTTAAACTCTATCGACTTTAACGGCATTTCTGATTCCCCATTCGGGTATATCTGAATTTCTTTAATGAGATATGTGATGAGGCTTTTCTTTTCCTCGTCACTCATTATAGCATAGAGCTTTCCAAAATTCTGCATAATTTTGTAAACATTGTCCAAAGTGATTGCTTCCATCTCAATGGAACTTTTTCTTAATTTTGCGTCCTCAATGCGTTCCTCTAACTCCACCATTGTATCATACAGAGCATCCAATCTTAATGTCATATCATGGATCTTTCTTTCACGGTATCTGGCATCAGCAGGAAGATTGTCAATCTCATTTTCCAGACGAGCCTTGTTCAAGTCCACTTCTTTCAGCTTATTTTCATAATTGGCAAGTTCCTTGTCCACTGTACTGGTGTCTGTCTGAACGCCTATCCGCTTTTCAATCTCTTTGGCAAAATAAGCATCGCTGACCAATTCTTTTACGGCTTCGACCACAAGTGGCTCAATATCGGTTTTCCGCAGGGATGCCTTATAATCGCAATGATGACCTCGCTCCTGCTTATTTCTCCCACATATATAATAGTAAACTTCCTTATATGTGCCATCCTTATTTGTCCATGCGTGTTTATTCGTGTACATTGAACTGCCGCAAATGGGACATTTCAAAACACCAGTCAGAAGATGTGCCCTATCTTTACCAACCTTTGACGGTTGCTTAATTCCTGTTGCTTTCCGCTTTGCATGAACTTTCTGCCAGAGTTCCTCGCTGACAATTCCCTCATGCTGTCCGTCCTCTAAAATATAATCGTCAGTATGAACCTGTTTATATTCGTTTTTTGTTCCCTTGACCTTTTCCCTTGTTCTTCTACCATAAGCAATCTTTCCGCAGTAAACAGGGTTGTCTAATATCTGCCGTATTAAATGGCTGCTCCATGTTTCTAATTTTCCGTTCTGGCGAGGAATTTTCTTTATACCTTGCAGGTTGAGATATTTAGCAACTCCGCCAAGTCCTATATCTGAATTTCCGAACTTATCAAAAATAATTCTGATTGCTTCAGCTTCGGTTTCCTCTATTAAAAGCTGATTATCTTTCAGGTAATATCCATATGGTGCAAAACCGCCGTTCCAACCGCCCTGCCTTGCTTTTTCCCTGCGTCCGTTCATCGTCTGCTCAATAATATTTTCTCTCTCAATCTCCGCAACCGCTGACAGAACAGAGATTAAAAGCTTTCCACTTGTCTGGGATGAGTCAATCCCTTCCTCTATACAAATAAGATTGATGCCATAAGACTGCACAAATTCTAATGAATTTAAGATGTCAGCAGCATTTCTTCCAAAACGAGAAAGTTTATAAACCAGAATATACTCTATCTCCAATCCGTTTTTTATATCGGCAAGCATTTTCTTAAATGCAGGTCGCCCCTCGATTGACTTTCCAGACTTTCCTGCATCCTCATAAATGCCGACAATCTCCATTTCTTCACGGTCTGCAAACCGTTTTAAACTGTTTTTCTGTCCTTCCAAACTATATCCATCAACCTGCATCTCGGTACTTACTCTCGGATACAGAACACATTTTTTCCCTTCTCTGTTCATTTTACCACCTCCGATATTTTGGAAAATGTGATATGTAAGGTTGCGTAAACTTACGCAACACAATCCAGTTCCTGCAAAACAAACCTTCCATACTTCTCGACAACCTGCACCATAGCTTTCATAAAAGTATCGAAGTTTTCTGCCTCATTAACATTACTTTCGTGCTGTTGCTTTACATTTGTGGACTCTTTAACATTTTCCATCTCGCTACCTCCGCAAAATAAAGCGGCTGTATGTCTTAAATTATAGATGACATGGAATGATTTGCACTATTAAATAAAAACTTTGCACCACAAGCAATAGAACAAAATTTTCCGATAATCAACTTATCGTGATTTATTGGATAATGATACAATACATTATTCTGTTCAAACCCCTTTGGATCATTAACAAAGTCATTGTACATCGTGTAATCCCCGATTTTTATATTGGGATTTGTAATCACATTTTTTAAATAAACTGTTTACCACATATCCCACAAGGGAAGTCCCTGCGACACGCATAAACATAGCTTCAGCATGAGCCAGCTCTTTCCTATCTTCTGTGAGCCGCAGAACAGCGACAAGCCTGTGGGGATAAGGCTGTCCACCACAAAGGACGGCTTCTCAAGCGGTTCATAAAGGAGCGTTTCGGCGTTGACTGTCTGTAACTTCTGCATGGCTTTCCTCCTTTCGGGCGGTGTTTTTGTTTTCGTTGCACATAGGCGTTGACCTCCTTAAAAATAGATTTACTCCCACGAAGAAAAAGTGAGAGTATGTAATGCCGCCAATCCCACACAAATAAAAAACAGATTTCTTTTTCGGGCGGTGTCGGTCACGGTTGGAGATACTTCCTCATTTCCGCCTTTACTTTCTCCTTTGCAATCGCAACAGATTTCTGTATTGCCGAAGCGGTGCAATGCTCCATAGCGGCGATTTGGTAAAAATTGAACTCATACTCGTAGTAGAGCAGGAAACGCCGCCTTTGTATCTCTGGCAGTCCGTCAACCGCCTTACAGAGCAGTTCTGCCCGTTCTGCCTCAATCATTTGTTCCTCTATGCTCTTAGGCAGCTTCAACGCCCGCCTGTTCAGCGTTTCGTCCCATACTTCCGAAAACTCCCTGTGCCGCTCGTCCCATTGGAGGAGATTCCTGTTCCTGCGTTCCATCTGCCGAAACTCCATAAAGAACTGTTCCGACACTTCCAACTCGTGGGATTTGCCCTGCCCGTCCTTAAAGCTGATAAAATACCTTGTGCCGCTTTCCGTGGATTCCTCCCGAAGCGTGTACGCCTTAACTCTGTATGCCATCCCGCTTGCCTCCTGCAAAAAATAAGTGAGGGGATTTCCATCCCTCACCCAGTAGCCCGCAGGACGGCAGGCTGTTTTAGACGCTATAAAATTTTCGTAGCTTCTTCCGCAGATGGTCTAACCTCGCATAGATGGCACCAGTCGTCAAATGCACGAGCGGGGCAATCTCCTTTGTGGAATACCCCTGCATTTTCAGCAGGACGATTTTCAAGGTACGCCCGTCCACCGCGACTAATACTTGATAGAGATTTTCGCTCTCAATCTCGTCCAGTAACTCCGCAACCGTACCCACTTCCGTCTGCCGCTCCCTGTCTGCCATGTCCTCAAGGTATTCCGCAATGTCATTCGTCCATCGGTAAAACCGCCTGTTGGAATTGAAGTCTGCCCTGTCCGCAATGCGTATCTGCTCAATGGTCGCTTCATCAACGCCGCACTCACGCAGCAGCTTTTCCTCCGCTTCTTTCCAGATACGCCATTTCCTGTCCTCCCGTCCGTGGTTATATGCCATGCTTCTTTTCCTCCAATCAGAATTGATTGAGAGGGCAGAGAAAAACCCCCTCATTTTCCCAAAGGAAAAAACAAGGGGGCTGAACGCCTTAAATTTTAATTTTCTATTATCTTTCTTAGTTTTCTTAGGATTCTGGCTTTGCGTTTGTTCACAACGCTCTGGGTTATGCCGAACCTCGCCCCGACTTCACGCTCAGAAAGTCCGTCAAAAAAGATTGCCTGTATCAATTCCTGTTCACTATCCGACAGCAAAGGCAGGGCGGCTTTCAGCCTGTCCACCATAACCGCATTGACAACGGTTTCCGCAATGTCTGCCGCTTCATCAGCGATAAAGTCTAAAGGCTTCCCCTCGCTGTCCGTAAATCCATCCAGAGAAAGCAGGCTGTTCTTCGTATCTAATTTTTTCAGATAACGCCACCGTTCCTTATCTCGGTAGAAGTCCGTGTATTGCTCCCTCACGACTTCAAGCAGACAGCCTTGAATGGGGATAAACAGCTTGTCCATATAGGTCTGGTCGGATTCCCTGCGGCGGCAGAAATCCGTATAGGACAGTTCCACATATCTGCCGCTTTCCTTGATATATACCTTTCTCGGTGCGTATTTCACTGTAAGTACCTCCCATCTGAATTTTTGAAATGTTCAAAATCCAGATGGAGAGGTGGCGAACGACACCTAACACCACTAATAGCCCTATGGCACTTTCCAACAAAAATCGACAAAAGAAAAACCGCAAAGGCTCTATGACCTTTACGGTTATGGGAAATATTAATTCTGTTGTATGGAGATTGTACTTCTACATTCAAGGCAGGAAGTGCCGTTGCATAGGCAGAAATTTTTTTAACTGGTTTCCTGCCGTTCTCTGATATGCTATGTATTGATAAATTTTGCTTCGTATGAGCAGATAGATAACTGCCCGAAAAAAGGACATAAAAAAATCCCTCCAAATTTAAAAACAAATTCAGAGGGTAATTTAGGGTATAACAAAATAACCCACCCGAATATCGTTTTTTTTATTTGGTGAGTTTGTTCTTTCAAATACGAAACAAAAAGAGCCGATGATTCGTGAATTGTTCCACAATTTCATCGGCTCTGCGTCTTAAGCGTCTGGCTCTTTGATGACAGTTATCTTCAAGTTGTCAACTTTAATCAATCTTTCTTGTCTGCATTTTGGACAATAAAGGGGATAATTCTCCAAAACAGTGTCCTTCCTAATTTTATTACGGGTTTTGTTCCCACAAACAGGACACAATATCCATTCGCATTTCATCATAATTAGTCTCTAATCCTTTCAAATCTCATTTTATATGACTTTTGCAAGCTGTTAAGCTAACTTGTGGAACATATGCCGAACCTTATCTATACGGCTATTCGGGCGGCGGGGTTGGCAAATAAATTTACCAATAGCTGGCTGGTATCCTTTTAACTCTGTCAAGCAGACTCCCTGCCCATTTGTGAAATAAGTTAAATCGTTCCTGTATTCTTGAATACATCTAGCAGGGATTTCTCCTTTCAGAATGACCTCGTCATTCTTTATCTGAGTACTTACAATATCTGCACAATACCTTGGAGCATCATGATACGCCCGTGAGAGATATTCCTGCGGTGCATAAATTTCAAAGTGGAGATATGGCTCTAATAGTTCTGTCCCTGCTTTTTTTAAAGCCTGCTCCAATACGATAGGGGAAAGCAGCCGAAAGTCTGCGGGGGTACTTACAGGACTATAATACAATCCATATTCAAAACAGATTTTACAGTCTGTCACTTTCCATCCATACAGCCCCTGCTCGCAGCCATAAAGAACCCCCTCCATAACCGCATTTTGGAACGATTGATTTAAATATCCAAGTGAAACTCTGCTTTCATACTGCACTCCGCTTCCAATAGGGAGCGGCTCTATGGACAACCCGACAGAAGCCCAGAAAGGATTTGGCGGGACTTCTATGTGGATGGTATATTCTGCTTTTCTAAGCGGTCTTTCCATATATATAACAGTAGGCTCTTTTATTTCTGCCTCCACATGATATTTTTCCTCAAGGATGGCACAAATGACTTCCATCTGCACTTTCCCCAAAAAAGAAAGTATAATCTCATGCGTTGTAGTATCCACATAATATTTTAAAAGAGGGTCGCCATCTGAAATTTCTGTAAGTGCCCCAAGCAATATTTCCCGCTGTTCAGATTTCTTTACTGCAATCGTTGTTTGGAGCATAGGGAGAGGATTTTCAATAAATTTTCTCTGCGGCAACAGTATTCCGTTCCCCAAAATACTGTTTAGCTGCAAAACATCATTTGGTAAAATTACAATATCACCAGAGCAGGCTGTATCGGATGAATATAATTCACCGTTTGTCGGAACACACATCTCTGTGATTTTTATTTTCTCTTTTTCAGATATTCTAATAACATCCCTCAAATGCAATGTTCCGCTATATATACGCACATAAACAAAACGCCGCCTTTTCTCTGAATATTCAATCTTAAAAACCTGCCCGCATAGTTCAGATTGACCTTCAGGCGTTGATGAATAAAATTTACTGGCAATCACTTCTATAAGCTGCCGAATCCCCAGATTGTTTTTAGCGCTTCCGTGATAAACGGGAAATAACGTTCCGTTTTGGAATCTCCTGTTTTCTTCCTGTTCCAGTTCTGACATTTTAAACGGTTTCCCTGACATATATTTCTCTAATAGTTCATCGTTTCCCATAATTACCGCATCCCACTGTTCCATATCGTCATTGTCCGTTACATTTATATGGGGATGCTGCCCAACCTTTTGCTTCACTATAATTTCCGAAGAAAGCTTTGCTTTCATTTCTCGATATACCATTGGCAAATCAATCCCCTCTTGGTCAATTTTATTGATGAAAAAAATTGTCGGAATCTTCATTGTCTGTAGTGCATGAAACAGTATACGGGTCTGTGCCTGTATGCCATCCTTTGCAGAAACTAATAATACTGCTCCGTCTAATACGGATAAAGAACGGTATACTTCCGCCAAAAAATCCATATGGCCTGGCGTATCTATAATGTTGACTTTTACATCCTCCCACTGAAAAGATGTCACTGCTGTCTGGATAGTGATTCCCCTTTGACGCTCCAAATTCATTGTATCTGTCCTTGTTGTGCCTTCATCTACGCTCCCTAGTTCTGCAATTGCACCACTGGTATACAATAAACTTTCCGTTAATGTTGTCTTTCCTGCGTCAACGTGAGCCAGAATGCCTAAGTTAATTATTTTCATGTGATTTTCCTCCTATCAACACCCAAAAAAGGGCATAAAAATACCCAGTGATAAATACTCCTATCACTGGGTAAATAACTCCAATAGCCCCAAAACACTTATATGTTTTCGGGCATATAAAATTACATGATAAAAGTATTCTTAAACTGGGTACAAAAAACTAAGCCCCATATTAAAAGTGAAACGAGACTGCTACTTTTTGTTCCCACTATCAAATTGACAGTTTATTTAAGAATACCTTGCCGCATATTTATTAACTCCTTGTATAATACTGAATCTAATTATATTCCTTAACCCTTTATTTGTCAAGCTGACAAACTAAAGCAGAAAAAGCGGCAGGATTTCCCCCTGCCACTAATCATCTGTTTATGCAAAAATAATTTCCTTTTCCACAATCTCCCTCGCACAAGCCCTTATGTTATTGAGGCATCCTGTCCATTCTAAGGCGTTTTCTGCCTTTAGCTGTTCCGTTATGCCCTGTGCCTGTTTCATACCCTCTATGAGCCTTTCAAAGCGTTCCTGTGCCTGTCTGTTGATGTCGGCAAGGTAGGCGTTTAGCCTGCCGCTTGTAAGAAGATTGGTGTATGTAACTTTACGGTACTGTTTTAGATAATCTAAATGCCGTTGCCCCCAGATGCCTATTGCCTGTTCTTCTTCGGCGGGTACAGTTAAGCACGGTATCAAATAATCCCCTTGCCTTTCGTATTTGCCGCCCAGTTCCTCAAATAATGATTTTGCCATTGTCTGTTACCTCCACATTCTTTTTTATTTTGAATGTCCGCAAAATCCGTCCTACATCGCTTGGTCGCCAAGGGCAATCTAAATTATGGAGTGCCACAAGCCTGTCCTGCACATTCGTACCTGCCCCCATCTTCTGGGTAGAGCCTAACAAAATACGCACCTCGCCGCTTCTGACTTTCGCAAATAACTCCTTTTTCTGCACATCAGTAGTCGCTTCATGGATAAAGCGTATCTGCTCGGCAGGAACACCACGGCGGATCAGCTTCTCCCGTATATCATCATAAACATTAAATGAGCCATCGTTCTTCGGCGTGGAAAGGTCACAGAATATAAGCTGTGCTGCCTTTGTGTCAGCGTGTTCCTCCCAAATGCGATGCACATTGTCGATACAGGTGTTGACCTTGCTTTCTGGGTCATCGGGCAACATCGGGTCAATCATCCTCTGGTCAAGGGCAAGTTTTCGTCCGTCATTGGTCACTTTCAACATATTGTCGATGTTAGGCTCAACAAGCCTTGCCCGTATCTTTTCTGCCCGTTTAGCAAGAGAAGCTACCATTTCTGTCTGTATCTCACTTGGCTTGGTCTTGATATTGTGATAATTGACCTTTGGCACAGGGAGTTTTAACATATCGGCAGTCTGAATATCAGCTACTTCCCGAAACATCAGCATCAGCTCTGGCAGGTTATAGAATTTCGCAAACCTTGTCTTTGCTCGGTAGTTCGTACCCTCAGGAGCAAGCTCTAATGCTGTGATGGTTTCACCAAAAGTGGACGCCCAACTGTCAAAATGCTGCAAACCGTTCCTTACAAGTGTATCATACTGCAAGTATCTCTGCACGGAGTACATCTCCACCATTGAGTTACTGATCGGCGTTCCCGTAGCAAAAATCGTGCCACGGTTACCTGTGATCTCGTCCAGATAGCGGCATTTCATAAAGAGGTCGCTTGACTTCTGGGCTTCGGTCTGGGCGATACCGCCCACATTTCGCATCTTGGTATAGAGGTAGAGGTTTTTGTAAAAATGGCTCTCGTCAATAAAAAGCCTGTCAACGCCTAACTGCTCAAAATCAATCACATTATCCTTTCGTTTGGTATCGTTGAGTTTTTTTAACTTTGCTTCAATGGCTTTCCTTGTTTTCATGAGCTGTTTGACTGTGAACTGTTCGCCATTGGATTTGTGCACATCTTCAATCCCACGCTCAATATCGTTAAGCTGCTTCTGAAGCTGCTCCCTTTGTCGTTCCACGCTCATCTGGATTTTTTCAAACTGCGAATGCCCGATGATGACTGCATCATAGTCGCCTGTGGCAATACGGGAACAGAACTTTTTTCGGTTCGCTGTTTCAAAGTCCTGCTTGGTCGTCACAAGGATATTGGCAGAGGGATACAGCCTTAAATACTCCGACGCCCATTGTCCGACTAAGTGATTTGGCACAACAAACATAGACTTATTGCACAGCCCCAGACGCTTGCTCTCCTGTGCGGCAGCGACCATTTCAAAGGTCTTGCCTGCACCTACCTTATGGGCAAGCAGTGTATTCCCTCCATAAAGGATATGGGCAATCGCATTCACTTGATGCGGTCTTAACTGAATTTCTGGACTGATCCCGCCAAAAGTGATATGACTTCCATCATACTCACGGGTGCGGATACTGTTGAAAGTGTCGTTATAGTAACGGACAAGGCGGTTTCTTCGCTCAGGGTCTTTCCATATCCAATCCTGAAACGCCTGTTTAATCACTTCCTGCTTTGCCTGTGCCGCTGTGGTTTCCTTATGATTGAACACCGCTTTTTTATTTCCGTGTTCATCATACACATAATCAAAAATACGGGTATCTTTCAGATTCAGCGTGTCCTCGATAATACGATAGGCGGAAGCTCTTTTCGTACCGTAAGTGCTGTCCGCCTTGACATTCCCGTAATCGGAAGTTTTATTTTCGATAAACCAATCGCCATTATATGGTGTATAACGGACTTTGATCCTGTTTCTTGCGTGTTGTGACGGGGTTAAAAGTTCCATCACAAATTGCTGAATATCCTCCTGCGGTATCCAAGTCGTACCAAGCGGTTAAGCTGTTCCTGTTCCCTGCGTATCACTTCATCAGGGTAATCGTTGGTCTGGTAGTCAATGAGCCTGCGGACAGAGTCCCTGATCTCCACCAATCCCTTGATACGATTTTCGGCAGTCATAGATACTTTGGCAGGGGTCATCACATCATTTTCTCGGAAGTAAACCTTGCCATCCACCAAAGTATAAGAAAAGTTCCGTACCAAAGGGTCGGCAGGAATGCTCTCTGCCTGTTCATCGGAGATTTCATCAATCTGATTTTCCTGTGCTGTGATTTCCCCGTCAATACGCTGCACTGCTTCGGATAACAGCTCGGCAAGAGGGCGTTCCTTATCCGCCTTGCAGACGGTATCCATCCCGAAACGGGTGCTTTCCATCTGCATTGTTCCAAGCACCATCTCTGGATACTCGACAAAATAGCGGTTCATTGTGATACCATTCTCGTCCGTGTCAAGGTGTACCCACTCTGGCTCTATCTCCATAACTCGGTCACGCTTTTTTAAGATCAGAATGTCACTTGTAACTTCTGTTCCCGCATTGGCTTTGAAGGTGTTGTCTGGAAGCCGTATCGCCCCTAAAAGCTCGGCTCTCTGGGCGATATATTTTCGTACTTCGGGACTTGCCTTATCCATTGTGCCTTTTGAGGTAAGGAACATTACAACGCCGCCTGCTTTGACTTTATCAAGGGCTTTTGCAAAGAAATAGTCGTGGATAAGGAATTTCTGCTGTGCATAGCGGCTGTCGTTGACCCGAAAATCTCCAAAGGGTACATTGCCAAGCACCACATCAAAATGGTCGTCTGACAGTTTGGTATCTTCAAAGCCCTGTACGGCGATGGTGGCTTTCTGGTAAAGCTGCTTTGCAATCCTGCCAGTCAGATCATCAAGCTCCACGCCATAGAGCTTTGAGCCTGCCATCTTTTCGGGGAGCAGACCAAAGAAGTTTCCTGTGCCACAGGACGGTTCTAACATATTTCCTTTCTCATAGCCCAGACGGTCAAGCACCTCATACATCGCCTTGATTACCACGGGCGGAGTATAAAAGGCAGTAAGTGTCGATTCCTTTGCCGCACGATATTCCTCTGGGGAGAGGTTCTCATAAAGTTCCACAAACTCATCTGCCCACGCCGCATTATTTTCATCAAATGCCTGTGACAAACCGCCCCAGCCGACATACCTTGAGAGAATTTCCTGTTCCTCTGGCGTTGCAAGGCGGTTTTCAATCTCAAGCTCGTGAAGTATCTGGATCGCTGCGATGTTGTTTCTGAATTTCTCCTTTGCACCGCCCACGCCTAAAGCATCATCCGTAATGCAGAAGTTTCGACGGTCATCAGACGGAACGGGAACATCTACATTTTCTTTTTCGGGTGGTAATACTTCCTGTTCCAAAAGGCTGCGGACATAACCGATTTTCTCCACACGGTTTATCGGGATACCTGCTTGATTTTGGAAAGTCACATCCCGCATTGACACATCACCGCTGATTTCGCTGATACGCTCGATCACATAGCGGCGGTTATCCATCACCACTTCTTTTCCTATCAGCTCTTGGTTGTCTTGTGTTTCTACGGGAGTTGGTGCTTCCTCTTTGTAAAAAGGCTCAAGCTGTTCCTCCGTAACCGATACAAGGCTGTCAAAATCAAGATACCCAAGTCCGTCCTGCACCAAAGACGCCAGACTGCCATACGATACACAATCCACAAGCACATCATCTATATAGGTTTCCATACGGTACTCGGTAAGGTTGACGACTGCCTGTATCTCGTGCATTTCATCCTCGGTGGTCGTAAATGCGATTTTAACAGAGGACAGATCGGTATAATCCGCACCCTCCTCCTGCTCATATTCTCTGCGGCAGAATGCGTCAATCGCTTCCTTTGCCTGTTCCAATAATGCCTGCTCGGAGGATACAAACCATTCATTCTCAAAAGACAGGATTTCGGAAAGGAGCTGTTCGTCCTCTGGGGTGAGTTCTGCGTGCTGTTCCAAATAGGGAATGAACACCTCACGCCCCCACCGCAGACTTTCCATCTTTTCCCGATACGCATCCTCGCCCTGCTTTTTCCACTCTGGGATAAACGGACAATTTGGTGACAGGCAATAATCATAATGATTTTTGATATGGGCAATCAAATCGCCCTCGCCATCTCCAATGTCAAAACGCCCGTCATAGTGCATATCCTCGCCATCAATGACTGCGGAAATATCAAAATCAGTCTTGTGATACCAACCGACCGCTTTGCTCTCGTCCTCCCGTTCTCGGTGCTGCTTTTCATCTAAAATACCAAGTAACCTGTTTCCAAGAGCAAAGCTAAGATTGGTAAATCGTTCATTCAGCTTCTTGTCATAAAAGCAGGGATGCTCGGAAAAGCCGATAGAAAATTCTAAGCTGTCAGGCTTTTTCTCGGTGAGTGTTTCTGATTTCTGCCTGTCGGTTACTACGACTTTGAGATGGTCATTCGCAGGGTTTTTGTTCAGAAGTTCGCTTAGCTTCGTATGATTGTACGCCTGCATCAAAATCGGGAACTGCACATTCTGCAAAGTCACCCTATCCTCAGTCACTGACTGCACTTCATATTTGTCTGCCCCCAGATACACCACATCGCCCTCGTGACAGAGGTAGTGCATGGGATGCAACTCCGTCAGTTCTTTGGAAAAATACCACGCATTACTGCGGCTGTAAGTGTCGCTCGTTTTACCTTGTACCAGAGCCAGAAAATCAAGAAGCTGTTGCACCGTTGCAGGATCAGAAAGCTGTTCCTCCATCTGCCTGTCATTTATAGTGGCAAGATCGGTACGATTTACCTGCGACAAAAGCTCTTTTTCATAACCGTCCAAATCACGGATAAAATCAGACAGACGCAGGGCAAGGCTGTCCCGTTTGTCAGCAGGGGAAAGTGCCTGCTTAGACTGGATAAACCGTTGTCTTGCAAGTTTTCTCTGGGTGTCGATTTCATACTGCGGTGCAGATACCTGTTCCAGATAGTCCGCATAATGCCCTGCACGGAAAGAATATCGTCCATTGTCATAGAAGCGATTGCCTTTTCATCTGCAAAGCCTGCTTCAAAGACTTTATTCAAAACCTTTACCGCTTTCTGATTGACTGCCATTGTCCCATCCCTCCTATCGTTCATAGTCTTTGTGTTTCGATGCTTTTGTTGCCTGCGGCTCTTTACTGATCGGCTCACAGGCTGCACCGTTTTTGTGCAGAAACTCGGCAAACTCACCGATGTGATACAGGTTGTTACCGACCTCCGTATGGTATTCGTCAATAAAGCGGCAGGTGTATTCCCGTTTTTCGCCCCAAGCGGTCGTTACCATAATCTTCCCACCGTCTGGGATACGGAACAGTTCTTTATACTGCGTATCTATAAAACGGATGCCCTGCTCAGCCTTTTCCATGTGCTGATTCAGCCATTCCTTCACATAGCAATAACAGTAAAAGTTATAATCGCCTTTGGTGGGATTGCACCGAAATAGAAAAGCGTGCTTTCCTGTGTCCACACGAAAACCATATTCCGTACAATAATTCCCTTTCATCGCACTTTCAGGATATTTTCTTGCAAAAGCACCCATATCATAACGGTTGTGCAAAAGTCCTTTATCCTCACGCAAGGCATTGATGACGGTATCAAGGTCTGCCTTAAATTCGTCCGATTTCCTATGGGGTCTGGTATCAAACCAAGTGGTATAAAAGCCATAGCCTGTTGTTGCAAAATCGCCACGCAGATGTCCGATTGTACCTGTCTGCCCCTCAATCTGCATACTTTGGGCATAAGTGTATTTCTGTTCTGTCGGGGTTAATGGTCGTATCTCCATATCAGCGTTCCTCCTGTCGCTGTTTTTCTTTCTTCCTGTCTAAAATCTTCTGCATACATACATCGCAGAAAATAACCGTCCCTTCCTTATAGCGGGGATAAGGGCAGGTCGCACAATCATATTTTTTCTTAGCGTTCTCGGTCATTGTGATTCCTCTGTTTCTTTTCTGGTTGGTTATAGGGCATCCTGCACTCGTTCTGATAGCGTTCATTCAGCTTATCCCTTGCTTCGGAAAGCTGATTGCAATAATACCCCCAGAAATAATCTGATCCATCCTTACAGTACCAACACACATAAGGGTTCGGGGCTTTGGAGTTATGCCCGATGACAAGCTCTGTACGCCCGATTTGACAGCTCTCAATAATTTCATAGCCGCCGTTCATTCGTTTTTCTTCGTTCATAAGCCACCTCTCATTCTTTGGCGTAACGCCTGTAATTCTGTTCCTGCTTGGCACGGAGTTTCTGGATACGGACACTGCCTAAAAGCTCTGGATGTTCTGCCTGCAACTTTCGGCGTGTCCTGCCCACGCTCTCAAAGCTCGGCAGTCCCAGATAACGGTACTGCGACATCACTTCCGCAAAGGGCATCGCCCCTGCGTCCTTAAAATAGCTGTTACATACTTTCAGATACAGCACCATATCGTCATTTCTGGCTTCCTCGTCCTTTTTCAAAATGGCTCGCACCTTATCCTCAATGGTTCTCAATTTTTGCATACATACCTCCGTATATGGAAAGGGGACAGCCCAAAAAGGCTGCCCCCAGACACTTTACTTCTTCTTTCGGTTACGGATGTTCAGCCAGATTGCTCCGTCCACAATGAACATCACAAGCACAATGGCGATTACCGTCTTTGCTTCCATTCCTTAGTCCTCCTTCTTCTTCTTTTTCAGCCCTGCGATCAAGAGCGTCCCTGCACCAATGAGGGAAGCTGCCGCCAGTCCTCCCCAGAGGAACGGATTGAAGTCATCCCCTGTTTTTGGGGTGTCACGCAGTTCATTGTGCATCTGGACAACCGTAGTTGATCCCACTTTGACCGTAATCTGTTTTTCGGCAGGCAGGATATAGTTTGCCGATGCCTTATCGCTGACCTCGGAAATGGTGTATTCTCCGATACGCAGGTTTTCAATCACGATTTCTCCGTTTTTGTCGGTCTTAAAAGTCTGGTCATATCCATTTGCACCTGTCACTCGGAAAGAGAAGCCTTCCACCTTGCCATCGGAAGATGTTTTGACAATTTTAAGACTGCCTGACTGTGGGGCATTGACAAAGCCTTTGCCTGCTTCATTTTCCACCACATAGGTCTTGCCATTTTCCTCAATGGACACGGTATAGACATTTTCATCAAGAACAAAGCCCTCTGGTGCTGTCTTTTCACGGACAAAATATTTTCCGTATCGAAGCTCGCTCATCTGGTAGATGCCGCCGCCAAGCTCAGACATTTCGCCAAGCAGCTCATCTTCCTTGTCGTACTCGCCGTTTTTGTTTGTATCGGCAAAGACTTCAAAAACTGCACCTGTCAGCTTATTGTCAGGATAATCCTTATCAACTTTGATAAACTCAATATTGCCTGTGATAAATTCATTCACAAGCTCGATTTCCACAACTTCATCCACCTTGCCGATCGTAACAGGAATTTCTTCCTCGGACAGTACAAAGCCTTTCGGACTTTCTACCTCTCGGATAATCCAAGAACCATACGGCACTTTGGCAAAAGAAAAACTACCGTCATCCTTTGATGTGGTAGTTAAAATCGCATGTTCTTTTGTAAATTCTTCTGTGCCGGTCTTAAAGATGCCAATGACAGCACCACCTAATCCCTTGCCGTCCTCATCGGTTTTCTTTCCACTTACAGAACCATAAATCAGCTTGTTTTCAATGGGTTCGCCGTCATTGACTGCAAGGTGGACGATGGCGGTATCCTGTCCTGCATATTCAAAGTTTACAGGGTATTTCGTATCACTTGTAAGATACGCTTCGTTTGCTGCAATCTCTTTCACATAGTAATTGCCCATCGGAAGGTCGGTCTTAACCTTGCCGTTTCCGTTCTCGTCAAGAGTAATAATCTCAATCAGTCCGTCAGCAGGAATGACCGTACCATCTGCGGCAGTCAGCTCTTTTTCTGCATACAGCCCAAAGGCAACATCAAAGATCTCCCCGTTATTGCCCACACCAAAATTCTCGTCGGTTTCAAGGCTCTTTACAAGGTCGATTTCCACACGCTGACGCTCGTTGTAGAAACTCGTTTCGGTTTCTGTTACTGAAATTTCCTGTCCTGCATAGACAAGCTCGACGGAGTGAATTTCATCATTCAGCACCATACCATTCGGTGCTGTCACTTCCTTCACTTCATATTTTCCAAGATATAATTCCTTTGATTTTGCCGTACCGTCTGCACCTGTGGTCAGTGTATCTACCACCTCACCTTTTTTTGCTCTGACTGTTCCCTCTAAGGTTACAATATCCTCGGCTGCGGTAATCTCATAAACCGCACCCTCCAGATTTCCTACGGCAAAGTTGGGCTGATACATTCCGTTGTTTTCCGATACGCTTGAGAAAATCTCTCCAGACTTTTCTACGATAATCGTACCTTTTTGTGCCAGATTGGATCGTACTACCTCAATCACGGTAATTCCGCTTTCTTCCTCCGAATTTTCCTGCACTACATCAAAATACACAGGTTCGGAGTCAAGCACATAGCCGTATGGGGCTTGTACTTCCACAAGGGAATAGCCTTTTCCGTATTCCAAAGCCTGCGGGGTAATCAACTCGCCATCTGCGGTAGTATAGAAAGTATCAATGGTTGTCACTTCTGGATAAGTGAAAGTCATTGTCACAAGGTTGCCGTTCGGGTCGTAAATCTGGAAGCCTGCCCCTGCATACGGGATGGTTTTCCCTGTTTCCGCATCTTTCTTCACAACCTTGATATAGCTTTCAAAGTTGGCATTGTTGATAAGATAGCGGTAGGTCTGACCGTCGGAACTGATAAACACATCAAACGGCTTCATCAGCTCACGCCCTTCCCATCCAGAAGTCTGTTTTACCGTATAAATGCCATAAGGCATATCTTTTGTCTGGGCAAAACCGTTCTCATCACAGACAAGCTTGTCACGCTCGCTTTCTTTTGCCTGCTCAAAGCTACCTGCCGATTTAAGGAATACCTCAAAGACAGCACCTTCTTCTGGCGTTTCGATGCCTGTTTCGCCGTCATCGGTATGCTTGATAATAGCGATATTTCCCTTGATAACCTGCTCATTCACATCATTTTCGGCAGAATTATATTCCACCTCATAAAGTTCTGGCTCTGCACCGACTTTATGAATAGTCGGGTCAAGAAGATACCCCTCGGACGGACTGATTTCTCGGATTGTCCAGTCATCGCCGCACACATAATACTTGGTCGTAAACTGACCGTTTTCGTCGGTGGTGTAGGTGTCAATCAGTTCTTCGCCCTTGTAAATACCATAAATCGCACCCGCTAAAGAAGCGTCCCCCTGTGGTGTTCCTGTTTCTGCATCGGTCTTAGTTACCGTCACATTGAATTTCTTGAGAATATTCTGGAAACTGCGGTTTGTAACCTTATTCCATTCAATCGGTGCGGTCTGGGATGCAGGAACGACATAGCGAATTGCTGTATCCACTTCCTCAAGCACATACGGGGTATCGCCGCTGATCAGGACATCCTCAAACTTGGCTACACCATTTCCATCGGTGACAGCATACTCATCGACTGCAAGTCCGCTAAGGGATGTGCCGTACAAATGGAATTTCACGCCCTCCACCAGATTGTCCTCGGAAGTCTTGACTACTTCAAGGCTGCCACGCTTTAAGGTGTTGTTGAAGTTGACTGTGGTTGTCTTGCCGCCGATGAGTGTTACCGTCTGGGTCTGCTGTGGTTCATAACGGTCAATGATCTGCTCTGTGATGGTATAAGTGGCAGGGAACAGACCTTCTACTGTAATATTTCCGTTTTCATCGGTCGTTACCGTCTTATTGACGCCCTCGCCCTTGATGGTAAACTGAATACCTGCTACAACGCCGTCCTCAGAAGTCTTTTTCAGGGCAATCGTACCTGTCGGTGTTTCCACATTGAGATAGGCAGATACAGGAGAAGCGTTTTCTACGCCTGTAATAACATCCTGCAAGTTCGGATCACCATAAGCAATCAGTTTTGCACTCTGACTGACCACAGGCACTCCGCTTCGGGTAGCTGTAATCCTTACAGAACCATGAAAGGCTTTCTTTGATGTGAGCGTGAGCTTATTTCCAGATTTTGCTACACTGACTGCATCGCTGGAACTTGCAAAGGAATACTCAGACAGCACACCGTTTTTATCTGTCAGCGTTAGACTGTATTTCCCGTCTTTATAGACAAGCTCCTTTGTAATATCGTCTTTCCCGCCTGACATAAAGCTCGGAATGGTATTGTGCTTACTCATCAGCGAAACAATCTGGTCATAAACTTTCTTTGCTCCGCTGTTTGGATAATGAGAACCAAAGTGCAGGCTGTACACGGTGCTGCTTGTCTGGCGGTATGAGCCTGTGGCTTCACGGCATCCCGTAACAAACTCCCATACAAGAGTCTGGGTCGCAAGCCATTTCTCATCGTCTGATCCAGACAGATTTCCTCGGTTTCCCTGATACCCATAGAGCAGGGCAAGCCCAACTGCTTTTTTCTGGCTTCCCGAAAGAGCGTTCCATGCTTCGGAAGATGCTTCTTTCAAGGTGTTTCCCGTTTTTAGCGGTACACCTGGCTGTAAACAAAATGCTGTGTCGCCATCCACAAACATACGGTATTTATAGTTACCCGTACCGCCTGCGATATAACCGTTGATGTTGGCACTTGAATTGTACCTCATTGCATTTCCGTTCCCATCATAAGTGTGTGAAAAAGAAATCGTACCAACATCTCCTACGGCTGCAAAGGCTGTGGTGGCAGGCAGTACGGAGAATACCGTAACCGCAGCCATCACAACAGCCGCAGCCTTTTGGAATATTTTTTTGAATTTCATCATTTACCTCCTGTTGATATTGAAAATAGATGTTGCCTGCTAACCGAAAAAAGCCGCCCTCTGGCAGCTTATCATTTTTCTTTTCTCGGATAGTAACTGGCAGTATTAAGGGGGAGAGGTGTGGAGAGGGGGAAAGCGAAAAAAAAGGCTATCCACCCAAGCAGACAGACCTGTCCCTTGATGTGTAGCTATCGTTCCTGTGCCTTGCTTCTTTGCAGATGGCGGTTATAAAACTCCAACGCCTTGACCACAAAATCGGATTCTTTCCCTTTGGGTACAGATTTGGGAATGAGCTTGGTTATCCTTTCATCACGGAAAGCAGGCTTTTCTCTCTGGTTCGGTTTTTCTTCTTCCATAATGGAACTGATCACCCCATCTGTCAGCTTTCCCTCCTGCATATACTTTTTCATTTTGATAGCCTGTGCAAGTGAGGGCGTGGCGTCATTATATTCCATCGCTTCAAGCAGAGTGTACTGCTGTTCCTCGGAAAGATAAGAGATTTCCACCGCAGGACGAAACGCAATCTGACGCTCATCCACCATTTGCAAAATTTCAGGTACAAGCTCAGTTAAGCGGATATAGCGGCGTATCTGGTCTTTACTTTCTCCTACAAGCTCTCCTAATTCCACATCTGAACGCCCTTTTGATAAATTCGTCGCCATTGGCGACACATTTTCTTTCGGGGGTCTGCCTGCTTGTCGCTTCATTGCTTCTAACCGCATCTTATAGGCAAACGCCTTTTCACTCGGTAAAATGGTCGTTCTTTGCAGGTTGCTCTCCACCATTACAATAATGGCTTCATCACGGGAAAACTCCTTGACCTCACATTTCAGCGTATCAAGTCCCGCAAGCTCACAAGCCTTTTTTCTCCTGTGACCGCTAATCAGCTCATATCTGCCGTCCTCCTTCAAACGGACAGTCGCAGGGGTCATTACACCATTTCTTTTTATGCTGTCAACAAGCTGTTCCATATCTTCATCCATTAAAACCTTAAAGGGATGGTCTGGAAACTCATCAATTTCAGAAATGGGAATATCCCTTATCTTACTTAGTGCCGCTTCTGCACGGCTTTCATCTGTCTGAAAAAGGTCATCGTATGCGGTCAGCTCGATGCTGCTTTTTCTGCTTCTCGCCAATATCTGCCACCTCCTTTCCAAACTGCTCATAAGCTACGGCAACCTTACCGCCTTTGTCATAGGCGAAAATGCTCTTTCCCTCTGCGGTAGCTTCTACTGCACGGATAGAATGTGGTATCTGGGCATCAAAAACTTTGATATTCTGACCGTATGCACTCCTTACCAATGCGGTCACTTCCTTAGAAATGTTCGTGCGTGGCATTACCATCGTCATTAAGATACCGTCAATCCGAAGATGGGGATTGATCTGCCGCCTGACTTTTGACACAGAGCGAAGCAATAACTCCAGACCTTTTGCAGAAAGATAATGCGGCTGTGTCGGAATAACCACGCTGTCAGCCGCCGCCAATGCGTTGATTGTCAGCATACCCAAGCTCGGCATACAATCAATAAGCACATAGTCGTAATTCTTTTTGACCTCGTTAATACAGGTCGTCAGAACACGCTCACGGCTGATTGCATTGATAAGCCTTACTTCCAGACCTGATAACTCAATATTTGAGGGTAACAGATCAACACCCTCGCTGTGATGCAGGATACCTTTCTGAACATCAAAAGGTTTATCGTCGATGATGTCCTGCATAATCGTCGCAAGGGATATGGGCAAATCATCTGGTCGTGGATAGCCAAGCGACATTGTAAGATTTGCCTGTGCGTCTGCATCCACAAGCAGGACTTTCTTTCCCTGCTTTGATAGACACACGCCCAGATTGACGGCTGTGGTGGTCTTACCCACACCGCCTTTCTGATTGGTCAGAGCGATCACTTTGCAATTTGACATATAGCGTCCTCCTTTCGCTTTTATTTAGCCGCTTTGTCAAAGGCGGCTATGTACTTCGCTCTGAACGCAAGAAAGCCGACTGGCTGTTACACCAATCGGCTATGTATCCATTTCTATATTCAATTTTTAATTATGGATAAGACTTTCTGTATCTGCTCCATATCCCACCTGTCGGGGAAAATGACCGCCATGATACGGAACGCATCATATAAGCCTGCCAAATAGGAATAATCAGAGTATTCCAA
Source organism: Dorea sp. ICN-14282 (assembly GCF_037890115.1). Classification (NCBI taxonomy): domain Bacteria; kingdom Bacillati; phylum Bacillota; class Clostridia; order Lachnospirales; family Lachnospiraceae; genus Dorea; species Dorea sp. ICN-14282. The sequence continues at coordinate 144,747 of NZ_JBBKBH010000004.1, forward strand.
GCTCTACCTATCTCTGTAATCTAAAAAAACATTACAGACCTTTCTCTGTTCTATTGTCAAATCAAGTTGTTCATAGTTTCGTTCCGCCTTATCCCTTACGTCGCTTTCTTTTTGATAATCCTCGCTGTGTATGAGCATTTTATAAACAGTATCTTCTTTTAATTTCTCCACTGCAATTTTCACAAGCTAGGCAAAATCTTTGTCATACATCACAACCTCCTACACTAATACTTTTAGTTTCTTCACAGGGGCGTTTATGACTTTGACAATCAGCTCGTCAACACAGTCTGTATATCTGCCCTGCTGAATGAGTTGATTTTTCAATTCCACAAGGCTATGTAAAAGGATTGTTCTTTCCTCACTATCCAGATATGCGTGGTATTTTGTTTCTCTCATTGTCAGCACCTCCGTTCTTGATTTCATTATATAGAAGAACGGTCAGGGTACTCAAATGTGTAATAGGGGTAAAAAAATAAGCGTACCACTATTTCTAATGATACGCTTATGACTATTAAATCACCTCAAAATGCTTCAAAGCGTCCTTTATCGCTTCCACTTTCTCTTCCGTCGGATGTTTCCTCGGCTGTTTCAGTTCTTCTACCGCATTAGGAGCATCATACATCGGTAAACCTAAATCCCTTTTTACCTCCGCAATATATGCGGTATGTACCTTGAAGCCATATTTCGCTTCTATGTACTCCTTTATCATTTTGTAGGTAACTTTCTCTTTTGGCTTATACGCTTCTGCTCTTTTAGCAATATTATCAAGCGGTACTTTGCCCTCACCCTCGCCAAACTCGACTTTTACATTGATTACACTGTCAGGTTTTTTGTGGGAAAGCATTACAACCGTCTCCACATGCACCGTATGCGGGAACTGATCTACCGCCCTGACTCTCTCAAGCTCATACCCATTCCCTCGCAAGAACTTCACATCCCTAGCCAGCGTCGCGGAGTCACAGCTTACATACACAATCCGCTCCGGCTGCATATCCACCATCGTCTGAAGAAGTGTCTCTTCACAGCCTTTTCTCGGCGGATCCACCACAATCACATCTGCATGCGCCGTCTCGCCGCCATGCTCTTTCGCATAATCTTCGTAATACTGAGGCAGCACCTCTTCTGCCTTCCCAACGAAAAACTCTGCATTTTCAATTTCATTTATCTTCGCATTGTTTCTGGCATCATCAATCGCCTGCGGCACAATTTCCACACCATATACTTTTCCCGCTTTCTGCGCAAGGAAAAGAGAAATCGTTCCAATTCCACAATATAGATCCCACACTACCTTATCACTTGGATTACCACAGGAAACGTCATTTAATCCCGAATACTCTAAAGCCAGTTTATATAATTTTTCTGTCTGTACCGGATTTACCTGGAAGAACGACAACGGAGAAATCTGATATTTTACATTTCCAATATAGTCTGTAATGTACATCTGCCCCCATAGCGGTTTGATCACATTTCCCATAATCACATTTGTTTTTTCTTTATTGATACTTAACGTAACACTGGTCATTCCTTCGATCTTGGCCAAACGCTTTGCCAACACTTCACCATGCGGCAGACCTCCCCCATTTATCACAAGGCAGACCATGATTTCTTTTGTTGTAAATCCATACCGGATCAGCACATGACGCACAAGTCCTTGATGCTTCCCTTCGTCATATGCGCTGATATGATATTCCTTCATAAAATCTAGAATCAACTTCAAAATCTGCTCATTAATCTCCACACCAAGCGCACAGTTTGTATTAGAAATAATGGAATGCGTTCTGCCCGCATAAAAGCCAGTTACAATATTGCCATCCTTATCTATCCCAATTGGAAACTGAGCTTTATTTCGATAATGATAAGGACCTCCAAGACCTTCCGTCTCATCCATTCCGACGATCGGCTCCATGATCCGATCAAGAAGCTGCTCTGGAACCTCCCCAATCCGCATAAGATTTCCTCTTACCTTTTGATTCTTAAATTCCAGCTGACGATCATACTTCATCTCTTGAATCTGACAGCCGCCGCACTTTCTTACCACTTGGCACACCGGTTTTTCTACGCGGTATTCTGACGGCGTAAGAATATTCATAAGCCTTGCATATCCATAATTCTTTTTCGCCTTCATAACCTTCGCTTCCACTACGTCACCGATGATTGCATCCTTGATAAAAAGCGTATATCCGTTAACCTTTCCGATGCCCTCACCGCCAACGCCGACATCCTCTATTACTACCTTCACAATATCATTCTTCTGCATATCTATACTACCTTTCTCGATTTGGGACAGGGTAAATTGCAATTTGGGACGGAGTTTTTTTCAAAAAACTCCGTCCCAAATTTACAATTTAGTTTTCCGTAAGTTGGATTCAAACAACCGGTTATATCCCAGCCACTCCGTTGTATTCTTATCTTTGAAAATTTCTGTCAATGTCTGCATTTTTGCATCTGCCGCATCCGCGAAATTAAGAGCCAGTGCCTCTGCCAATGCCGGCTTCTTCGGAGATCCATATTCTAATTCCCCGTGATGTGCGATGATACAGTGCTTCAATTCGCTTGCCAATGTCTCTGGGAATCCCGGAATCGCCCGAACCGCATCGCCAATCATCTCCACACCGATTACAATGTGCCCCAGAAGCTGTCCATCATCTGTATAATCATTCTCCGGGAAAGAAGAAAGCTCCTTCGTCTTCCCAATGTCGTGGCAAATCGCTGCCGCATAGAGAAGATCACGATTCAGAATCGGATATGCCCCTGCCATATATTCACAGAAGCGAACCACGCTTAATGTATGCTCCAAAAGCCCGCCTGCAAAACCGTGATGCACTGTCTTTGCTGCAGAATGTGCTTTAAATCTTTTTACAAACGCCTCGTCTTCTACAAAATAATACTCTACCGCTTTCCGCAGGTACTCATTTTTAATCTGACGAATATAGCCTAGCAGTTCCTGATACATTCCATCCGGACTCTTCTCCGTCGTCGGCATATAGTCCGCAGCCACATATTCTCCTTCCTGCGCAACACGAATCTGACGAATATTCAGCTGAAGATTATTGTTGTAACTGGTAACTTCTCCATATACTTCGATAAAATCCATCTCATCATAATCTGCAATTCCACTGGAGTTCGGATCCCAAACCTTACCGTCCAATGTTCCCGTCTTATCCTGCAGGATCAGATTATCGTATGGTTTTCCATTTCTAGTCTCTGCGGAACGTTTCCCCTTACACAGGTATACATTCCTGATGGTTTCCCCTTCATGGAGCGTATTGATATATCTCATCTGTCTTCCTCTTTCTATCTGTTCTATTTTTAAATCTTTTTTTGCATTTCTTTTATTCTTTACTTCCGACTGTCACGTCAAATTCTACATCTACATAGCCGCCCGATCCCTGCCGTTTGACCTTCAGCTTAATCTTTTCTCCGCTTCTTTTCTCGAATAACTCCTGGTGGTATGCCGCAAGCGTTATCACCTTCTTACCGCCAATGCTGGTAATCACATCACCGGTCTGAACTCCCACTCCCATAGCCGGGGAATCTGCTGCCACTTCTTTGACATAGACCCCTTCAGGAATTCCCTGTTCTACTACCTGCGCCGTCACATCCACACCGGAAATGCCAAGATATGGAACACTTTGCCCGTTGGACAAAAGCTCAATAATCTTCTTTAACTCGGTAATTCCGTATCCGGTCACCAGAGCCGGTTCTTCCTCTGCCTGCGTGCTCTTCGCCACAATTCCAACGACCTCACCCGCCAGATTCACCAGCACGCCGCTTCCATTTTCTGCCGCTGCAATGTCTGTGCACAGGAACTGATAATTTCCATCTGCCATTCGCTGATACTTCTGCATCGAAGCTATAGTTCCAAATCCCATTGCGGTACCGGATCCAAACGGATTTCCAAGGACAATCACCGGATCCCCCTCTGTCACAGATTTTGAACTTCCAAGCTTTGCCGTCTCTATCTGCGCCCAGGTTGCATCTGCAATAGCCGAACGCTCAACTGCGTAAATTCCCAATCCCAGATTTCCGTCCTGCTTTTTCAGTCTGGCCGGATATGCCTGACCGTCGCCGAATATCACCTGAACTTCTCCTGCTTCTTCTGCTGAGAGTTTCTCTCCCAAAATCAACAATTGCTGCCCGTTATCTGCAATAATCAGACCAGCCGCACTATGTTCTGCTTCCTCTGCCGCAGCCGTCCAGTCCTCTGTACTTTTGGCTCCGGTAATCTCCACCACCGACTTTTTGGCCTGCACGGCAATCTCCGTCAGTGATTTCTGCATCTGCCGATAACTCTGCGCATCTAAAATCTGCTGCTCTGTCTCTTCTGGCTTCTCCTCTTCTTTCCCATCCGCTTCTTCCTTCTCTTCGGGGATGGTAACCTCCTGTGGATCGCTTTTAAACAGCTTGTCCATCAGGGGATGAAACGCACTAAAACTAAAGCTGGCAATGACACCAAATATCAATCCCAACCAGGACATACGCAAAACGTCTCTTTTAAGCTTTGTCTTTAAGGCTTCATCTTTAATCGTTTCTTTTAAAAATGAATACTCCTCTTCTGGATCTTTATGCGCTTCCATCGATGCATCCTTCTCCTTTTCAGTCCTTTTTATAGTATAGCGTATGGCGACCAAATGTTCAATATTTATCCTTTTCTTTATCCCCCAAATAGGGTAGAATAAGTCTTAGATGAAAAGGGGATACATATGAATAAGAAAACATTACTGAAATTAGAATATAACAAAATCATTGATTTACTGACAGAACAGGCGTCTTCCTTCAGCGGAAAAGAACGCTGTCGAAGATTAAAACCCAAGACCAACCTTGCAGAGATCACGCTCATGCAGGAGGAAACAGCAGCTGCATTTACCAGAATCGTCAAAAAGGGACGCCCTTCTTTCGGCGGATCGAATCCGGTAGGTGAATCCTTAAAACGACTGGAGATCGGCGCCGCTCTTGGAAGCGGCGAACTTCTTCGCATCTGCAAACTCTTAGAGACCGCAGGGCGTGCCAAAGCTTATGGACGCCATGAGAATAATGATGATTCTTCGGATTGTCTGGATCCATTATTTGATCAGTTGGAACCTCTGACCTTGCTAACCACAGAAATCCGCCGATGCATCCTGGAAGAAGATGAGATCAGCGACGATGCCAGCAGCACCCTAAAACAGATCCGACGTTCTATGAATCAGATTAACGACAAGGTTCACAGTACCTTATCCTCCCTGGTGAATGGAGCTTTACGTACCTATCTGCAGGATCCGATTATCACCATGCGCGGCGATCGGTACTGCATTCCTGTCAAAGCGGAATACAGAAGCCAGGTGTCCGGACTGATTCACGACCAGTCCGCCACTGGTTCTACTTTATTTATTGAACCAATGGCTGTCGTAAAACTAAATAACGATTTAAAAGAACTTTATGCAAAAGAACAGGAAGAAATTCAAATCATCCTTGCCAGATTAAGCGCCGACACTGCGGATTACGTTGATGCCATTCGCACCGACTACCAGATTATGACCGATCTGGACTTCATTTTTGCCCGGGGCTCTCTGGCTCTTAACATGAATGCATCCAAACCGATCCTTAATACAGAGGGACGAATCCATATACGAGAAGGGCGCCATCCGCTTCTTGATAAGCGTAAGGTCGTACCGATTACACTGACACTGGGCGACACGTTTGACCTTCTCATCGTAACCGGACCGAACACAGGCGGAAAGACGGTCTCCCTGAAAACAGTGGGACTCTTTACACTGATGGGACAGGTCGGGCTTCACATTCCGGCATTGGATCGCTCTGAACTTGCCGTATTTGAAAATGTATATGCCGATATCGGAGACGAACAAAGTATTGAGCAAAGTCTTAGTACCTTTTCTTCGCATATGACGAATATCGTTTCTTTCTTAAAGCACGTAGATGAGCGCTCTTTGGTTCTCTTTGACGAACTGGGCGCCGGAACCGATCCAACCGAAGGCGCAGCTCTTGCCATCGCTATCTTAAGCCACCTTCATCAAAAGGGCATCCGAACGATGGCAACCACCCACTACAGTGAATTAAAAGTTTACGCACTGTCTACACCGGGTGTAGAAAATGCCTGCTGCGAGTTCGATTTGGAAACACTGGCTCCAACCTACCATCTGTTGATCGGAATCCCTGGAAAGAGTAATGCATTTGCAATTGCAGGTAAATTAGGACTTCCAGATTATATTATTGAAGACGCCAAAACACACCTGACCGAGCAGGATGAATCCTTTGAAGATCTCTTGACAGATCTGGAAACCAGCAAGCGAACCATCCAGAAGGAACAGGAAGAAATCGCTTCTTATAAGCGGGAACTAGAGCGGCTGAAAGCAGAAGCCCGCCAGAAACAAGAAAAACTAGAAGCTCAGAAAGAACGGATTCTAAAAGAGGCAAATGAAAAAGCACATGCCATTTTAGCCGATGCAAAAGAAACAGCCGACGAAACCATGCGCAATTTCCACAAGTTCGGAAAGGCTAATATTTCCGCAGCCGAAATGGAAAAGGAACGAGAGAAACTGCGCCAGAAAATGGCAGCCACAGCCTCCAAAAGCCAACTTGGCAATACCAAACCACACCGCCAGCATAAGCCCGGTGATTTCAAATTGGGAGAATCTGTAAAAGTTCTCAGCATGAATTTGACGGGAACGGTCACTTCCCTTCCCGACTCCCGCGGAAATGTTACCGTACAAATGGGAATCTTACGTTCTCAGGTTCATATTTCCGACCTGGAGATCATCGAAGAAGCGCCGTCTTACAGCGCCAAACAGATGAAACGCACCAGCAAAGGCAAAATGCGCATGGGCAAATCTTTCTCCGTAAGCCCGGAGATCAACCTGCTTGGCAAAACAGTGGACGAAGCCATTGCAGAGCTTGACAAATATCTGGATGACGCTTACCTGGCACATTTAAGCAGTGTCCGCGTCGTTCACGGAAAAGGCACCGGCGCTCTGCGCTCAGGAATCCACACCTACCTACGCCGCCAAAAGCATGTGAAATCTTTCCGGCTTGGCGCATTTGGAGAAGGCGATGCCGGTGTAACCATCGTAGAATTCAAATAAGGATGCTGACATGAAAAGGAGACTCAACCATGGTAAATAAACAGAAAATATTAATCGTAGACGATGATGAAAACATCGCAGAACTTATCTCTCTCTATCTGGCGAAAGAATGTTTCGATACCATGATGGTTCACGACGGCGAGAAAGCATTGATCGCCTACGATACCTATCATCCGAATCTGATTCTTTTGGACCTGATGCTTCCCGGAATCGACGGCTACCAGGTCTGCCGCGAACTTCGTTCCCGGTCCAACGTGCCGATTATCATGCTGTCCGCCAAGGGCGAAGTCTTTGATAAGGTACTGGGACTGGAACTCGGCGCCGACGACTATATGATGAAACCCTTTGATTCCAAGGAACTTGTTGCCAGAGTCAAGGCCGTCCTTCGTCGTTACCAGGCAGCTCCAAAGCCAGAAGAGCTTTCCGCTGACAGGGGCAAATGCGTGGAATACCCAGGCATCGTAATCAATCTGACCAATTATTCCGTCCTTGTTGACGGTCACACCGTAGATATGCCGCCAAAGGAACTGGAGCTTTTATACTTCTTAGCTTCTTCTCCCAATCAGGTCTTTACCAGAGAGCAGCTTCTTGATCAAATCTGGGGATACGAATACATCGGGGACACCCGGACAGTAGATGTTCACATCAAACGTCTGCGTGAGAAAATCAAGGATCACCCTTCCTGGAGCCTTAGTACCGTCTGGGGAATCGGTTACAAATTTGAGGTCAAATAAAAGGAGTTCCCATGAGAAGTACACTTTATCTCAAGTTTATTATTATGTATATTATCTTCGGCTTTCTGGGGATTTTCACAGTCGCCACATTGGGCAGCGGTCTGACGGAAGGACCGCTGATTGATTCTGTTGCCTCCAGTATTTATAAGGAGACCACCCGTGTTGCAAATGACTATCTGCCGGGATATTTTTCCAAAAAGATTTCCGCAGGCGACGTCCATATGCAGCTTTCCGGAATCGAAAGACAGCTTGATGCCGCCGTCTGGTTTGTAGATAAAGACGGGCAAATGCTGTTTTCCCCACAGGCGGATGGTTACCCCTTAGCCCCAAACGAAATTTCTGATTTCAATCCGGCTGAAAGCGGAGGAAAGCAATACCAGATCAGCGATTATCACGGCAGTTTTTCCAAAGATGTTATCACCGTCATCGCTCCCGTCGTCTGCGGCTATTCCCCAGACGGCTACCTGATGATTCACAAGTACGTCTCCGATATCGGCCATATTCAGGATATTATGATGCGCGCAGCTTATGTTTCTCTGCTCGTCATCTATATTCTGTCTTTCTTAATCCTGCTGGGCTTTCACTTTTTCGTATATCAGCCGCTGTCAAGGATTACCGAAGCTGCAACCCAATACGCTTCCGGCAACCTGGCGTATGAGATCCCGGTAAATTCCGAAGATGAGATTGGCTATCTTTCCGCCTCTCTCAATTACATGTCTTCACAGCTGAGGGATATGAAGGATTATCAGAAAAAATTCGTGGCAAATGTCTCCCATGATTTCCGCTCTCCCCTTACATCCATTAAGGGCTACGTAGAAGCTATGACAGACGGAACCATTCCACCGGAGCTACACGAAAAATACTTAAAAATCATTTTATTTGAGACAGAGCGCCTGACTGATCTGACGCAGGATCTATTGTCCTTAAATGAATTTGATACCAAGACACTGCTTCTGAACAAAGAAATCTTCGACATTCACGAAGTAATCAAACGTACCGCCGCCGCTTTTGAAGGCCGGTGTACACAGAAAAAAATCACAATTGAACTGCTATTTGCATCCAAATACCTCTATGTAACCGCTGACAAGCACAAAATCCAGCAAGTGCTACACAACCTTCTGGACAACGCGGTGAAATTCAGCGATGCGGGTTCGAACATCACCATCGAGACCACGGATCGGGGTGATAAGATTTACACCTCCGTTAAAGACTACGGAATTGGAATTCCTCGAAGCGCACTGACCAAGATCTGGGAACGCTTCTATAAGACGGATCTGTCCCGCGGAAAGGACAAGAAAGGAACCGGACTTGGCCTTGCCATTGTAAAAGAGATTATCCAGGCGCACGGTGAAAATATCAATGTAGTCAGCACAGAGGGCGTAGGAACCGAATTTATCTTCTCCCTTCCCAAAGGGACAAATTCAAATTAACATAATCGCTCAAAAAAGCAGTCTATATAAAAATAGTGGATGGTATTTAACCCACCCACTATTTTTATATATCACTTAACAATTCAAACCTGTCCTAATACAAGACTTTCTTAACCGCTTCATCCTTCATATTCTTCTTGGTTACCCAGGTATATCCCGTATCCACTACTGCTTCATTTCCAAGATTTAATGCCGCTCTCGCAGAAGCCACCACAGAAGCATATCCCATACCAAATGGATTCTGAACAATCAGGCCATCTACCTGTCCTTCTTTCAGGGCTTTCTTCATCTCGGTATCGATGTCATATCCGACTACAGAAATCTCATCTCCTTCTGCCCGTTCCACTCCGGCAAGTCCCAATTTCAGCGCATCGATATTGGTTCCAAATATGCCCTTCAAATTCGGATGCTTTACAAAAATATAGTCTACCACCTGTTCCTCTGTCAGCTCTTCCGGCAAAACCGTTTCTTTCCCAGCCAAAGCCGCATCCTCAGGCTGATAAGTTCCTGCATTCATCTCTGCTGCCACTACATCCTGCCAGCTGCTTAAATCATCCATATGATAGGCATCCACAATCGTAATGCCTGGGTGATTCGCCGCGATCTCCTCTTTAAATGCCGCTTCACGGATCTGCGCTGCCTTCGACTTCGTATCCTGTGCAAAGATTACAACTTCTCCTTCTTCCTTCATTTCCTCCGCAAGACGTGCTGCCGCTTCCCTGGCAGATGCATCGTTATCCGTAGAAACCGTCGCCATCAGTCCCTGATAATCACTTCCCGAATCATATGCCACCACCGGAATTCCACTTTCTGCCGCCAGATCAAACTGCACCTCACAGGCAGATGCATCGGAAACGGAAATCGCAAGCGCCACCGGATAGCGCGCCAGTTCCTCATCTAAAATATTGACCTGATCATCAATATCATCCGTCTCTGACGGTCCGCTATAAGTGATCTTAATTTTCTTCTTTCCTTCATATCCCAGAAGCTGATTCAGATCAGCCACTGCCTGCTCCGCACCTTTTTTTACTTCTTCCCAGTACGCACCACCGTCGCCCTTCCCGATAATAGATAGATACGATCCCGGCTCCAGGTTCAAATCATCGACATTATTATAGGCAGATGGCTGAATCAGATTCAGCTTACCCTGATATTCTTTTTCTTTCGGCTGTTCCTTCTCTGCTTCTGACGTCTGCTGTGCTCCGGCATCTTTTCCGGCAGTTCCTTCGTCCGAATCAGAAGCTGCACAGGCCGTGGACAGCAATGACACGCATAACATAGCCACTATGATACTTTTCCTTCTTTTCATCCTATCCTACACTCCTCTTATCTATCCTTCATACATCATTTTCAAGCCTTTTCTACATCATCAACCACTATACACCAAAACAGTGAAAAATTGTTGATTTTTTTCTTAATTTTTAGGAAAATTGTATTTTACTGCATACCTCCCGGAAATTTATCCTCTTTCTCTTGTATAATTGCCCCTTTTGTATTATGATATGGGTAGATTAAACAAAAAGGAGGGTACCTACTATGGCACACGTAATTAGTGATGAATGTGTAAGCTGCGGATCTTGCGAAGCTGAATGCCCAGTTGGAGCTATTTCTCAGGGAGCAGATCATTATGAGATCGATGCTGACGCTTGTGTAGATTGTGGAGCATGTGCTGCTCAGTGTCCAACAGGAGCAATCTCTCAGGGCTAATACATATCGAGAATAATCCAAGTAACAAAAGACATTGTATATCACCAAGTGATATGCAGTGTCTTTTTCTTTTTTAATTTTCTGTATCCTCGACGGGTTCTGACGGATTCTTACACTCCGTCTATGTTATGATATCCTTACCCAACGGGACAAGTATAGATAAGGGGGTATCGACATGGGTAATCACGCGTTGGAACAATTAAGACGTGAGACAAAAGATGATGCCAGACTTTTCGGATGTATCCGGGAACTGTACGAACAGGGAGTACCATTTGCCGAGTTAAAGGCATTGATTCCCGACATCAGACGAACCAGAGAGCAGCTTTACATAAAGCGAATGCTGGAGAATAACAACGAAGTTCTGCTCTCTATGATCAGCAAGGAAATGTCTTTCCTGCTGGACGCAAAAGAACGCCAGGAAGAAGAGGAATTCAAAAAACTGGACCAGCTGATCCGTCAGCAGCAATCCTATCGGAAAGCCGCTTCGGAAACCGGTCCAGTTCAGAAATTAAAACATTTATTCCTGCCTGCTTAGGTTGGCGAACTTTGTATACTCGCCAAGCCAAGCCAGATGAACGGTCCCTACAGGACCGTTTCTTTGTTTTGCAATAATAATTTCAGCCTGCTTTTTATACTCTGAATCTTTATTATAATACTCATCTCGGTAAATGAACATTACCACGTCGGCGTCCTGCTCGATGGCTCCGGACTCTCGAAGGTCTGAGAGCATCGGCCGCTTATCCGGTCTTGATTCCACCGCACGGCTTAGCTGGGACAGTGCAACCACAGGCACATTCAGCTCTCTGGCCAGTCCTTTTAAAGAACGGGAAATTTCTGAAATCTCCTGCTGTCTTGACTCGGAACTCTTTCCTACACTTCCCGTCATCAACTGCAAGTAGTCGATAATAATAATATCAAGCCCGTGTTCCAGCTTGTACTTTCTGCACTTAGAACGAAGTTCTGATACCGAGATACCCGGAGTATCATCGATAATCATCTTCGATTTGCCGATAATGCCAGCTCCTTCAATCAACTTTTCCCAGTCGGAATCCTTCATGTTACCGGTACGAAGCGCCTGCGCATCCACCTGGGATTCCAGGGAGAACAGTCGGTTCACCAACTGTTCCTTTGACATCTCCAAACTGAAAATCGCAACGCATTTATCTTTCTTAAATGCCATATACTGTGCAATATTTAAGACAAAGGCAGTCTTTCCCATAGACGGACGAGCTGCAACCAGAACCAGATCCGAAGGCTGCAGACCGGATAATTTATAGTCCAGATCGATAAAGCCCGTCGGAATTCCCGTTACCGTTCCCTTGCTCTTAGATGCCTTTTCAATCTTCTCAAGCGCATTTAATACCACCTGCTTAATGGGTACGTATTCTCCCGTATTTCGCCGCTGGAGCAAATCAAATACGGATTTTTCTGTCTTTTCAAGCACTGCTTCCAGTGATTCCTTCCCCGCATAGCAGGTATTGGCAATTTCCTCATTTAACTTAATCAAACGGCGCATCATCGCTTTATCGGCGACAATCTCCGCATAATATTTCACATTGGCAGATGTTGGCACTGCCGTCACCAAATCTCTGACAAATTCAAGGCTTGCAATCTCCGCCGGAACATCCTTCTCTTTCAGACGCTCCTGAAGCGTAATCAGATCCACCGGCTTTCCTTCATTGAACAGCTCCACCATGGAATCAAAGATTACCCCATATGCGCTTTGGTAGAAGTCCTGGCCACTGACAATCTCTGACGCCGTCGTAATCGCATCCTTATCCATCAGCATCGCGCCGACAACCGACTGCTCGGCCTCTACGCTGTGGGGCATTACTCTCTTAATCAGAGACTCTTCCATGCTCTGTCCTTCCATTCGCTCTCCTCCTAAGCTTCCTCGGATACAACCACCTTCAGATCAGCAGTTACCTTTGGATGTAATTTTACCGGAACGGTGTGCGTTCCAAGCGTTTTGATGGCGTCTTTTAACTGCACCTTCTTCTTATCAATCTCCAGACCCAACTGCGCCTTTACCTCTGCTGCAATTTCTTTGGAAGAAACGGAGCCAAATGCCTTTCCGCCTTCGCCGGTCTTAATGGATACTTCGATCTTTCCTGCTTCCAACTTACGCCCCAATTCCTGCGCCGCCTCATACTGCTCCTGCGCAATCTTATCATCGTTCGCCTTCTGAAGCTTTAAATCATTTAAGTTCTTACTGTTTGCTTCTATGCCCTTTTTCTTCTTTAAAATAAAATTTCTTGCATATCCGTCACTTACGTCTACAATTTCTCCCTTTTTTCCAAGAGACTTTACGTCCTCTGTCAATATTACCTTCATCTAGATGTCTCCTCCTTCTATCATATCATCAATTACTTTTTTCAATGCGGCAACGGCCTCATTCATGTTAGTATGTTCAAACTGCGCTCCTGAAGCATTCATATGTCCGCCGCCGCCCAGTTTCTCCATCATTACCTGTACATTGACTTCATCAATGGAACGGGCGCTGACATAGATTCTTCCATTATATTCTGTCAATACAAAAGATGCCTTAATCTGGCTGATATCCAAAAGTTCATTGGCCGCCTGCGCCCCGATAATGGTCGGACTTTCAATATGCAGATCCACGCCTTTTGCAATGGCAAAAATCTCATGGTATACTTCTGCACTGCTGATAATCTCCGCCTTGGCCTGGTAGGACTCCATATCATCCCGGAACATCTTGCGCACCAGCGTAATATCTGCGCCTGCTCTTCTAAGGAACGCCGCCGCTTCAAAGGTTCGTACACCGGTACGATTTACAAAGTTATTCGTATCGATCATAATACCTGCGTACATACTGCTGGCTTCCAGCTTCGGAATCTTAATATCGTCTACGATATACTGCAGAATCTCTGACACCATCTCACAGGTGGATGAAGCATATGGTTCCACATAAGACAACAATGCGCTCTCAATCTTATCGTTGCTCTGTCTGTGGTGATCCAGAACCACCACCGTATCCGTCTTCGCCAACAGTTCCTCACATTCCGTCATCTGTGGGCGGTTGGTATCTACGACCACTACCATAGAGTTCGTATCTGCCATATCCAATGCCTGAGACGAACGAAGGAACATATCTTTCGGATAGCTATCATCCTTTTCGTAGCACTCATACAACGGCCGCAGCGATGCAGACACTTCATTGATTACAATATAAGCCCTCTTCTCCATGGCTTGTGCCGCCCGGCAGATTCCAATGGCTGCACCAAATGCATCCACATCTGTCAGCTTATGTCCCATCACAAAGATCTTATCTTTCAGCGTGATGAATTCTCGCAAAGCCTCCGCCTTTACGCGCGCCTTTACACGGGTATTCTTAGATGTCTGTTCCCGCTTTCCTCCGTAATAAGTAATTCCGTGCGCATCTTTGATTACCGCCTGGTCACCGCCTCTGGCCAGCGCCTGGTCAATGGCCACACGAGCGTAATTGTAGCTTTGGGCATAGGCGTCGTTTCCAAGTCCAAGCCCGATACTTAAGGTCGCCGGAATTCCATTTCCGATATTAACGCCCTTTACATCGTCCAGCAGAGAAAACTTATCCTCCTCCAGCTGCTTGAAGTATTTCTTCTTAAACACAACGAAATACTTGTCGTTCTCCATCTTCTTGACAATTCCATCCACCTTGGCAATATATTTATTGATTTTACGGTCTACCAATGCAATCAACAAAGACTGGCGTACCTCTTCCACACTGTCAATCACTTCATCGTAATTGTCAATATAGATAAGCCCTGCTACGAGGCGCTGCTCTTCCGTCGCCTTAATATACTGGTTCAGCTCTGTCACATCTTCCAGATAAACTGCAACGAAGAATTCTTTCTCCTCCGGGATCTGCAAAAGATGCTCCGTCTTACTGAAGCCTTCTACGGATACTCTACGAAGGGTTGCACGGTACTCTCGCTCCCCATAATAGACGTCCATGTGAACAACATCGTCCATCTCTTTCGGGAAAATGCTGCGATTCAGTTCCGGCATATATTTACTGATGTAGGGATCTCCCTTTGCCTTTGTGTGCAGAATTTGTTCAAATTCTTTATTCATCCAGACAGCTTTTCCATCATCTAAAAGAATCGCATATGGAATCGATAGCTCTTTTAAAAGCACGTTCTGGACAACCCCATACTGAGCTGCAAATTCCACCAAATCCTTCATTACAATAGACTTGGTATAGAAATACATCATCCCCACCATCACGACATAGATCAGCACAAAAACAAACAGAATCGTTCCGGCTTTTTGGTTCATTCGATAAATTCCAAGATTAATTCCAATCAACAGGATTGCCATCACAGCCGGAAACTGCATGTACAATTTCAGCTGTCCGGTCAAATGCACCTTTTCTTTCTCTCTCATTGCTTTTTCCTCAACCATCCATATTACACTGGCAGCTGACTGCCGTGCATTGCATATCTAATAGTTATCATATTCTATATAGTATAACACCATTTAGTTGAAAATGCGAGTAAAAAGAACGGTTCCGTATGTATTCTCGCACCTTCCATTTTGCACAAAAAGACCACTGCACAAAACGCAGTGGCCTTTCTATTCAACATTTCAGATCTCACACGCCGAGTATACTTCTACTTCGCATAGCCGTTTGGATTCTGAGACTGCCATCTCCACGTGTCCGAACACATCTCGTCCAGACCTCTCTTTGCTTCCCAGCCAAGAACCTCTTTGGCTTTCTTTGGATCTGCATAACACATTGCGATATCTCCTGCGCGGCGAGGTTTAATCTCATATGGAATCTCTTTTCCGCATGCTTTGGAGAATGCTTTCACCATATCGAGTACAGAGTAACCTACACCCGTTCCAAGGTTGATTACATCCAGTCCCGGATTGGTCAAAATGTAATCGATTGCCTTTACATGTCCGATTGCCAGGTCTACAACGTGAATATAATCACGAACTCCGGTTCCATCCGGTGTATCGTAATCATCTCCGAATACGCCAAGCTTCTCAAGCTTACCAACTGCCACCTGAGAGATATATGGCATCAGGTTGTTCGGAATTCCCTTTGGATCCTCTCCGATCCGTCCGCTCTCGTGAGCTCCAACCGGATTGAAGTAACGAAGCAGTACAACGTTCCAGTCTGATTTTGCTTTCTGAACGTCAGACATAATCTGCTCCATCATAGATTTGGTCCATCCATATGGATTGGTACACTCGCCCTTCGGGCATTCCTCTGTAATCGGAATAATCTCCGGACTTCCATAAACAGTTGCGGAAGAACTAAATACAATATTCTTCACTCCCATTCTGTCCATCACGCCCATTAATGTCAATGTTCCTGTAATATTATTGTGATAGTATTCCAGCGGTTTCTGTACAGACTCCCCAACAGCCTTTAAAGCTGCACAATGAATGACTGCATCAATCTTCTCCGCCTCAAACATGGCCTCTAATGCTTTCTCATCCAATACATCTCCCTCGTAGAAGGTTACCTGTTTCCCCGTCAGTTCCTCTACTCTTTTAATGGATTCTTCAGATGAATTATACAGGTTATCGTATACAACAACCTCGTATCCTTCATTTAACAGCTCCAACGCCGTGTGGCTTCCAATGTAGCCTGCTCCTCCAGTGATCAATACCTTCGCCATGACTTTTGCCTCCTGTTTTGTTACACTTCATTGTTACTATACTTGTTCACTATTTCCTGCATAGTATACCATTTCTTCTCCATATCTTCAACCAGTTTAAACTGTGTCCGACATCTGTCCAGATTATGTCCTTCTCTGTGAACCTTAAAATACGTATCTCCCTGAAGATAATCGGTCAGGAAACGCATTCCACATTCAAAGGTCATCGTCTTTGCTCCCATCGGCATCAACTCAATCTCTCTCTTCGTCAGTTTTCCATCGCAGCCTTCAATAAATCCCTTTGCATATAGATCAAACAGTTCCATACTACAGGAAACCTTACTAAGATCCATCTCATCTTCCGCCGCGGTGCTTGCACCGAAGCGGATAGAATCCCCGAAATCGTTCATTGCAAGTCCCGGCATCACCGTATCAAGGTCAATGACACAGATCCCTTTGCCGGTCTCATTATCAATCATAATATTATTAAGCTTCGTATCATTATGGGTAACACGCAGCGGAATCTCTCCCTTTTCCAGAAGATCGCCGAAATAATTTGCCACGTCTTCATGCTCCAGCACAAACTGAATCTCCTTCTCTACAGACGCAGCCCGTCCCATCACATCTTCCTCTACCACTTTCTTAAATGTGGCAAATCTTGCTTTCGTATCGTGAAATCCTGCAATGGTCTCGTGAAGGGTCTCTGCCGGATAATCTGCCAGCATACACTGAAAATGTCCAAATGCCACTGCACTCTGATAAAAATGCTCCGGCTTTTCAACCTTGTCATAGCTGGTTGCATCTGTAATAAATTTGTAAGAGCGCCAGTAATCCCCGGCTTCATCCACATAATAATCTTTTCCGTCCACAGTTGGAATCACATTAAGTGTCTCCCGATCCGGATCTCCGCCGTCGTCAATAATCTTCTTACGAAGGTAGGAGGTGACTCCGACGATATTTTCCATCAACCCCACCGGATCCGAGAACACTTCATTGTTCATTCTCTGCAGGATTACATTACGTTTTCCTTTGCCTTCCACATCAAACGTCAGAAGAAAGGTGTCGTTAATATGACCGCTTCCATAAGGCCCCTCTGATGTCAGAACTCCTTCATACTGAAAATGTGCAATTGCCTCTTCTTTCTGCTTCTGTGTTACCTGAATCATCTATTTTTCCTCCCAAAGATGTACCGGATACAGTCCTTCCTCTTTCATCCGCTTAATCGCAGCTACGACTACCGGTTTGTCCTCTTTATACGTCACACCATACCACTTATCTGCTGATTTCAGCACTGCAACGGTTGCACGGTCTTCCCCCAGAAGATCGCTGACAACTGTCGGCAGAAAATATTCACATTTCATCGGATTGCTCTGAAATCCTTCCTCAAGGAATGCCGGGAAGCCTTCTTTGATTTCCGTCAAAATACTCTTTGTAAATCCCCACATATTCATAGACACCGTCGCATCTGCCGGTACAGACGTCCATGTCTCTCCATCATCTTCTGTAAACGCGATTCCTCCATCACGTTTCTCGATTCTGGTTCTTTCATGGATTGCCACCAGCTCTCCGTTCTCATTCATATCACAGATACCACGTGCTACATGTCCATTATCTGTCACCGTATTTCCAAGATGATATCCCACCATGGTATAACGATATTTCTCGTCATCCTCGTGAGATGCCAGATAATCATAGATCAGTTTAAATGCCTCCTGACCATAATAGTCATCAGCATTGATCACCGCAAACGGACCGTCAATCTGATCAATACAGCTTAATACCGCATGCGCCGTCCCCCACGGCTTCACACGTCCTTCCGGTACTTCATATCCTTCCGGAATATTTGCAAGCTCCTGGAATGCATAAGATACATCCATATATTTTGCCATACGGTCGCCCACTGCCTCTTTAAAGTTCTCTTCATTTTCTTTCTTAATAATAAAGATAACTTTTTCAAATCCTGCTCTTCTTGCATCGTACATGGAGAAGTCCATAATAATATGCCCTTCCTCATCAACCGGATCAATCTGCTTTAATCCTCCATAACGGCTTCCCATTCCTGCAGCCATAATCACTAATACTGGTTTATTCATCGCTCTACCTCCAAGTTCTGCTTCTCTGATACTATTTTATAAGCGCTGTTATCCCTTGATACCGCCTGTTACACCACCGATAATCTTCTCTGACAGGAAGAGGTACAGGATAAATGTCGGCAGGAATACAATGACTACCGCCGCGAACAGACCGGACCAGTTTCCTGTGTATTGCATGGACTGAATCATTCCATAAAGGCCTACCGCAACCGGGCGAAGCTGATCGCTGTTTGCAAAGATCAGGGACAAGAAATATTCATTCCAGATATTAATAAAGTTGAAGATGGTTACTGTTACAATTCCGGACTGCGCCATCGGGAACATAATCTTCCAGAAGGTCTTCGTCGGAGGACATCCGTCAATCGCCGCTGCCTCTTCATATGTTCTCGACAAATTCGCGAAGAAGGTTAAAAGGAAGATCGTCGTATACGGAATATTGATACCAATATACAAGAAGATTAATGTCACCTTACTTGCAAATAAGTCATTTAAGATTCCCATATTGGCAACCAGACAGAACAGCGGAAGCACAATCATGGTAATCGGCACACCCATGGCAGATACAAAGCTGGTCTGAATCAGTTTATTTCCAAGGAATGTATATCTTGCCAGCACGTAAGCTGCCGGTGCACAGATCAAAATCAATGCCACACAGGAAATCACAGAATACAACAGAGAATTCATAAAGAAGGTAGCAACACCTCCGGATCCCCAGGCTGCGATATAGTTATCAAAATGAATACCGGAAGCGAATTTTAACACTTCGCCGGCAAAAATCTCCTTCGTTGTAGACAAGCTGGCTGCCACAATCCATCCAAGTAGCACGAGTGTAAATATTACCCATGCAATGATGATAATATATCCAGGAGCAAGGCGCGCTTCTTTTTTCCAGTTGATTTTATCTTTTACTTTTTTCTCTTTTTCTTTAGCCATCTTTACTCCTCCTTCCTAGAATTCCAAATCATCATCTTTGATGAATGCGTTACAAATCGTAAATACAAGTACAACACACAGACACAGAATAATACCGATTGCAGCTGCGTATCCCGCATTACGATCCGTCACCGCATTACCAGCTCCGAAAATCTGCAGATACATGTACTGTACCGGTACGATCGTTGCCTTATTTGCCGTTACGGATGAGAACAGCTGTGACCATACGAAGAATGCAGACGTGGTTACCGTCCACATCGTAATATTCGTCTTAAATACTCCCTTCAGAAGAGGAAGCGTCATATAACGGAACTGCTGAAGTTTGTTTGCTCCGTCAATGGTAGCCGCCTCATAGAAGTCCGGGCTGATTCTCTCAATTCCGCTCATCCAGATCAGCATGTGATAACCTACCATACCAAAGCAGTACGCAATTAAGAGCGCTTTAAATGAGTTCTCCGGCGCAAGCCACTGCATCTCGGCCAGCTTATCTGCTCCGATCAGCTGGAAGAACTTTGCAAAAAGTCCATAATCCGGCGCGAATACATACTGTCTCCACATGGTTGCAAGCGCTACCGCACTGACAATGTTCGGAAGATAAATCACTGCACGGAAGAATTTCTTTCCGCGGATTCCGCTTGTTAAGATCACTCCAAACAGCAGAGATAACGCCATAACAATGATGCCGCCAATCAGCCAGATCTTCAGAATATTTTTCATCGCCAATACAAAAATTTGTGTTTTGAACAATTTCGTATAGTTATCAATTCCCACAAATTCCCAGTATTCAAAAGCATCCGTAACACTTTCGATATTAAAAAAGCTCATGATCACCGTTCTGACAATCGGATACAAAAACACGATCAGGAAGATGATCACTGCCGGCGCCAGGAACCCAACTATCATTCCTTTGTTTTTCTTCATCGGTTTTCCCCCTTTGATAAACTTTGTTACTTAAAAAATATGGTGGCAGCGCTTTACGCTTATGCCACCATATTTTTAAATTTCACTCTTCACTTAATTCAAGTGTAATTTTTCCAGATTATTCACCGCAGATGCCTGCACAATCTTTTACAAGCTCTTCTGCTGTCATATCGCCAACCATTAACTTAACAAATCCTTCCTGCATAGCAGATGTTAAGTCAGCATTGTTCTCAGCACCTACTGCCCAGTCATAATAAGTAGTTGTAGAATCAAATCCTGGTTTTACTTCTGTAAGTTCTGTCGGCCATGCATCTGCATTCGCTTTGTCAGTTGGGATACACAGAGCTTCCTCTGTCATCTTCTTGTCGAACTCACCTGTTGTAATGTAGGTAATCAGTTCCATAGCTTCTTTAGATTTCTTAGAATCTTTATTGATTGCGAATACCTGATTTGCAATGTTGTTAGCTTCAGCTCCATCTACTCCGCCTTCTACTGCTGGGTAGTTGAAATATCCCCACTCAAGATCATCTGCTACCATGCCTTTGATCTCGTTTGGCAGCCAAGAACCACAGATGATGATTGCTGCCTCTCCAGGTGCGAACTCTTTGTTCTGTCCGTCTGGATATACATTAGAAGCCATCTTGTCAGAGAAATATCCCTTAGATGCGAAGTCTTCATAGTCTTTTAATGCTTTCAGAACTCTCTCATCATCCCAGTTTACATCTTCTACATCACCAGCTTCTACCTTTTCCATAATTGCCTGATCGTTAACCAGAGCTTTCACTCCATCCTGTCCAAGGTAACGTCCTAAGTGATATCCAAGTGTAGATGTCTGATATGTAGTATCTCCAGTGATTGGTGTAATACCAGCGTCAACTAACTTCTGGCATGCTGCATCAAGCTCTGCCCATGTTGTTGGAACTGCTTCAATACCAGCTTCTTTGAATAATGTCTTATTGTAGAAGAATCCAAAGATAGATGGCTGATAAGGAATGGATTTCAGTGTTCCGCCGCCTGCTGTACGAGCAATCTTGAACAAAGTCTCGTTTCCATGCTCTTTCTCATAATCTGCAGCCACATCCTCCAGATCCATTAAGTATTTTCCCCAAGATCCGTTTACACGGTTTACATCTTCATCAAATAAGTCGATGTTCTGTTTTGCCTGAAGTGCTGGCTCCAGACCTTCACGCTGTCCGTTACGTCCCTTGAACTGAACGTCAACTTCCACGCCTGTATCTTTTGTATACTTCTCAATGGCTTCCTTGATTACCTTAGCCTGTGGTTCTTCCTCTGACCACATAGACCAATATACAAGTTTGTCTCCGCCTTTGTCGCCGCCTTCTCCTTTACCGCCGCAGCCCACTGCAAGACCAGCTACCATAGCTGCACAAAGAAGAACACTTACGATTTTCTTTTTCATAACACTTTACCTCCTAATAAAGTTTATTTGGTTGATACCCCTATTGTAGTATAATCTCCATCAAAAATCTTTATCTTATCTTCTTCATAATTTGCACAATTCGCATTTATCCTTTGATTTTTGCTCAAAAACAGGCTATAATACATGATAGAGCCTTGTAATATTAACCAAAAAGAAGGCATTTTTTTCTACATATAATCCAGCAGAGGAGATTTCACTATGGGATATGACGGAATTATACTCCATAATTCAATAAATATTGGCAAAATTTACAGTATTCACTATTTTGAATATATGAACGACTTTTCTTTTGAAGGCGAATCCCACAATTTCTGGGAATTCATCTGCGTAGATAAAGGAGAGGTGGGCGTAACCGCAGGCAATTCTTTCACCATTTTAAAAAGGTGGGACATTGCTTTTCATCAGCCCAACGAATTTCATAATGTGCAGGCAGTAAGCGGCATCGCCCCTAATTTGGTTGTCATTTCATTCCAGTGTGCCGATGATGCCATGCGTTTTTTCAAAAAAAAGATCTTACAAATTGATGAAGCAGAGCGCAATCTTCTGGCTGACATTATAATAGAAGCAAGACGGTGCTTCGACTGCCGCCTGGATGATCCATATCTCCAAAATATGCCGATGAAAGAGCCAGATCTCTTTGGCGCAGAGCAGATGATTCATCTGCTTCTGACGCAGTTCATCATTCACTTGATCCGAAGATACTCTACACCGCTTATGCTTCACAATCGCCTTCCCCGGCTCGAATCCATTAAGGCAACCAAAAGCAGAAGCGACACAGATGTATTCAACCGCATCGTAGGTTACTTAGAAGAGAAGCTCAATACCCGCGTTACCATTGAACAGATCTGCCACGACAATCTAATCGGCCGATCTCAACTTCAAAAAATTTTCAAAGAACAGTGCAACATGGGAATTATCGAGTATTTTTCCTTAATGAAAATCAATGCTGCAAAAGAATTGATGAGAACCAATCAGATGAACTTTACTCAAATTTCGGAACATCTGGGTTATACTTCCATTCATTATTTTTCCCGCCAGTTCAAAAAAGTCACAGGCATGACTCCTTCCGAGTATGCTTCGTCTATAAAAGCAATGGCTGATGGGAGCTTTTAAGCTTCCACCAGCCATTGCTTTTTTTCTTCTAGATTTTCTTCGGAACTTTAGAAAGCGCTGCCTCGTCTGCCACAATTGTCACATTTCTGTGCAGCTGCAGAATGGACGCCGGAACCTCTGGTGTCACCGGACCGAAGAACGCCTTTGCCACAATCTCCGCTTTGTCTTCTCCGCTTACTACCACCAGGATCTGTTTCGCCTGCATAATCGTACCGATTCCCATCGTATACGCCTGTCTTGGCACTTCATCTGCAGATGCAAAAAATCTCTTATTTGCTTCAATGGTGCTCTCCTGAAGATCCACACAATGTGTTGTCTTCGGGAACTCTGCTGCCGGCTCATTGAATCCGATGTGACCATTGTGTCCCAGGCCCAGAAGCTGCAGGTCTGTTCCGCCAAGGGACTCTACAAGCGCCTCATAAGCTTCACACTCTGCCTTCGCATCCTCTTTGGTTCCATCTGGAAGATGGGTATTCTCCGGGTTAATGTTTACTTTATCGAATAAATTTTCATGCATAAAGTAGTAGTAGCTCTGATCATTCGTTCTTGGAAGTCCCTTGTACTCGTCTAAGTTCACGGTCTTCACCTCTGAGAAATCAAGATCTCCCTTCTCATACCATTCCACCAGCTGCTTGTATGCGCCGATCGGTGTCGAGCCGGTTGCTAAGCCAAGCACACAGTCTGGTTTGGTTATAATCTGTGCAGAAATAATGTTTGCTGCCTTTCTGCTCATATCATTGTAATCTCTTGTCTTCACAATCTTCATTGATCCATTCCTCCTCATGGCGTCTCCGCCTTACTTTCGTCCTTCCACAATCTCTGCTTCCGCAAAATATTCCGGCATATGAAAACTTGGAATCTTCGTCGGAATCAGCGCATACGCTGCATAATGTTCCACAGCTGCCGTCTCGGACAATTTATAAAAGTTGCAGGAAAATGTGCTGCCAACTCCCAGGGAAAGCGAGCCATAGACTTCTTCCAGCGCCGTAATCGGCACCCGAAGTGAAACACTCCACTTCCCTTCCTCCATCAAAGCCGTACATTCAAACGCTCTCCTCGTTTCCTTCCCAAAGCGAGTTCGGTAAGTCCGCTCTGTTCCGTACTCCGCAATCAGCGCACCATTGGCATTTGCCTCAAAATTAAGATAGGTAGGCTTCGGCAGCCGTTCTTTGCCCGATTCAAACAAGAAAAACGCTTCCATCGCGCTATCCTGATAAACCGGATCCTGGTCTTTCGTATACGTACGAAGAGGATCCGCCTCTTCACAGATCATTTTCAAATAAAAGCCATCATTCGGCACGAACCCAAGATATCCATAAGTCTTCGGAATCTTCTTTGTTCCCCAAAGCAAGTTATCCACCTGAAACGGGGTCACCTCTTCTAATTCCTCCCGACTCCTGATTGTTTCTACTTTTATAGACGCTGCCATCATAATCTCCCTTTCTCTTTTGACTCCATGACACTGCAACCTTTCCTAATTATA
The DNA here is from genome assembly GCF_037890115.1 of Dorea sp. ICN-14282. Taxonomy (NCBI): domain Bacteria; kingdom Bacillati; phylum Bacillota; class Clostridia; order Lachnospirales; family Lachnospiraceae; genus Dorea; species Dorea sp. ICN-14282. Next base: position 169,296 of record NZ_JBBKBH010000004.1, read on the forward strand.
ATACTACCAAATCCCCCAACCAAAAACAAGGTTGTCCAAAATTATTTACGAAAATCAAATGTATTTTACAATGTACAAAAAAAGTCGACAATTGTGCTATTGAAATCCTATTCATTATCCCCTATACTTTTGTTAGTCATATTACCGCAGCCCACAGACGGCTGTCAGAAGACAAGGAGGAAAATTATGTCAAAGACAAAAGGACGGGTTACATTACCAAGTGAATCTAACTTTTTAGAAGAAACAAAGGAGATGCTTGACCGTTGGGGCGCCGATGCTCTGCGTGACAGTGACGGAACCAAACTGGACGACGACATCAAGTCTTTAGACGCCAAAATATATACGACTTATTTCGTTGCAAGGGGACACAACGAATTTGCTAAGCAGCACATGGACGAATGCCAGCAAATGCTTTTAATGTCCAAGCACAATCTGGCCACCGGCGACACGCTCTCCATCGACTTTCTGGATGGATATTACCGCGAGCAGGTTGTTGCCGACTACGTTCACGATCCAAAAAAATGGTGGGAAATCATCGACCGCACCACAGGAGGTGTCGTACCTGCTTCCGACTGGGAAGTAGATCAGGAAAATGATCTGGTTACCATTAAGAACGCAAAACCATTCCACGAATATACAGTATCCTTCTTCGTGTATGCGATCTGGGATCCAACACAGATGTATAACCACATCACCAATGACTGGGGCGATAAGCCGCATGAAATTCCTTTTGATGTGCGCCAGCCTAATTCCGGTGCCTTCGCAAAGGACTACCTGAAACAGTGGCTGATCGATAACCCATCTACCGACGTGGTTCGTTTCACTACATTTTTCTATCATTTTACTTTGGTATTCAACGCAGATGCCAAAGAAAAATTTGTAGACTGGTTCGGATACGGCGCAACGGTTTCCATTAGAGCACTGGAAGAATTTGAAGAAGAATACGGTTATGCATTAAGACCGGAGGACATTGTGGACAACGGCTATTACAACTCCACCTTCCGCGTACCGACCAAAGCATATCGCGACTATATGGATTTCATCCAAAGATTCGTTGCCAAAAAAGCAAAAGAGCTGGTAGACTTGACCCACGAGGCCGGAAGAGAAGCGATGATGTTCTTAGGTGACAACTGGATCGGAACCGAACCATATGGGCCATATTTTGAAAGCATTGGTTTGGACGCTGTCGTTGGAAGCGTGGGTGGCGGCGCGACCTTACGTCTCATCTCCGACATTCCTGGCGTAAAATATACCGAAGGACGCTTCCTTCCATACTTCTTCCCGGATACTTTCTATGAAGGAAACGATCCTTGCATCGAAGCCGTGGATAACTGGCTCAGCGCAAGACGTGCACTGATGAGAAATCCGGTAGACCGGATCGGTTACGGCGGATACTTAAGCCTCGCTTATAAATTCCCGAAATTCGTGGATTATATCGAAAAGGTTACCGATGAATTCCGCCTGATTTACGATAATGTAAAGGGAAAGAAACCTTACTGCGGACTGAAAGTTGGCATCTTAAACTCCTGGGGCAAGATCCGCTCCTGGCAACCGTACATGGTTGCTCACGCGCTGTGGTACAAACAGACTTACTCCTACTTTGGTATTCTGGAATCTCTAAGCGGTGCGGCTGTTGACGTACAGTTCTTAAGCTTTGATGATATCCGGGAAAATGGAGTTCCTGCCGACATCGATGTCATCATCAATGCCGGTGACGCCGGAACCGCATTCTCCGGCGGCGAAGAGTGGCTGGACGAAAAACTCACCACCACAATTCGTGAATGGGTATATAACGGCGGCGGTTTCCTGGGCGTTGGCGATCCAACCGCAGTTCACCACGGCGGCCGTTTCTTCCAGCTTGCTGATATTATGGGTGTGGACAAGGAACTTGGCTTCACATTGTCTACCGACAAATACTTTAAGACAGCTTTAGACGCTCATTTTATTACCGAAGATCGGATCTCCGACTTTGATTTTGGCGAAAGCAAGCACGACATTTATGCTCTGAGCGCTAATACAGAAATTATCGAATACTCTAACAACGAAGTACATATGGCATCCAACCGCTATGGCAAAGGACGCGGCGTTTACATCTCCGGTCTTCCTTACAGTTACGAGAACACTCGCCTCCTGATGCGTGCAATGTTCTACGCAGCAGGAAAAGAAGACCAGTACCACATCTGGTATGCCGATAACTTAAATTGCGAAGTAAATGCATATCCAGAGAGTGGAAAATATGCAATCTTAAATAACTCAAATGAAACACAGACCACAAACTTCTACGATGGCGACGGAAATTGCGAAAGCATTACGCTGGAACCTTGCGAAATTTTGTGGCGGTAATACGTCAACGGGGACGGAGTTTTTTTCAAAAAACTCCGTCCCCGTTGACATTTTTCCTACAATTCAAACACTTCCAGATCATCCGGCACATATAGATTACCATGGTAGTATCTTCCGCCCTCTTCTGTATACAATTTCTTTCTCTCGCTCAGATGTGTCTCTTCCGTATGATATAGCAAAAGATTCGGAACGCCCAGTTCTTCTGCCAATTGGCAGGCTTCTTTTACCGTACTATGATGCTTTTCGTAAGGCTTAAATTTATCTGCCTCATCAAACAGGCAGAATGCTTCATGGAGAAGCCAGGTGCTTCCTTTCACGTATTCATAATTCGCTTCATTGTATGGTTCATCTCCCACACAGGTAAACTTATCCCCATTTTCCACCGTCATAGTAAAGCCAAACTGCTTTGCTTTTGTGGACATGATATCAAAAAATGTCACGGTTTTTCCAAGGATTTCGCGTTTATCCCCATTTTCCACTACATCAAACTGAATTCTTTCCCCCATGTGTTTACAGACCTTTTGCTGAATGGTCAGGTTCGCAATTGTCTGAATCTTCTCAGCCAATTCTTTATGACAATAAATTCGTAAATCCCCGTCATATTTCCCCTGGTTCATCCGCTGTCCAATCATACGAATCAGCCAGATCACTCCCAACACATGATCAATGTGTTCGTGGGTCACAAAAAGATCGTGAATCTCTCCCAGTTCAATTCCAGTATCCTTCAAAACTTTCAGAATCCGGTTTCCGCCTCCTGCGTCCACCAGGAAACATCTCTTCTCCTCATCCGTCAACGCAAAACAAGTATTATAACATTCTGATACCGTTGCATTTCCCGTTCCCAGTATTGTCAACTTCATCTTTCTCCGCCTCCTTTTATCTTAAAACCGTTTTATCCGTTTTCCTAATTCGGAAAAACCGCCATCACATAAGTAATGGCGGTTTTACATCCACATTCGTATCAATATTAGTCCTGTACGTATGGCATTAATGCAATGTGACGAGCTCTCTTAATTGCTACTGTCAATGCTCTCTGATGCTTTGCACAGTTTCCTGTAATTCTTCTTGGAAGAATTTTTCCTCTTTCAGAGATGTATTTTCTTAATTTTGCTACATCCTTGTAATCGATTTCGTTATTCTCTTTTCCACAGAATACGCATACTTTTTTTCTTCTGCGTCCGCCGCCTCTTCTCTTGAAGCCGCCTTCTGGACGATTTCCTTTATCGTAAGCCATCTTGCTTTACCTCCTGAATCTTAGTTGAACGGTAATTCTTCATCAATTCCATCTGGAATATTCATGAAGCCGTCACCCGCGTCAGATACTGGTGCTGGTGCCGGTGATGGAGCAGCATGGAAACTTCCCACATTGGCATCGCTCGCAGCTTTGCTCTCTGCGAATTCCTGTTCTTCTACAACAACTTCTGTTGTATACACCTTCACGCCATCCTTGTTCGTATAGCTTCCTGTCTGAATGCGTCCGCAAATTGTAACGCGAAGTCCCTGACGATAATATCTCTCAGCATGTTCTGCCTGTCTTCCAAAGGCCACGCAGTTAATAAAATCTGCACTCGCCTCTCCATCACGCTTAAATCTGCGGTCAACAGCCAGGGTATATCTTGCAATCGCCAAAGGATTTTCTCCCTGTGAATATCTCACTTCAGGATCTCTTGTTAAGCGTCCCATCAAAATTACTTTATTCATATAAATACCTCTTCTTCCTGCTTATGCTTCCTGTCTAACGCATAAATATCTGAGCACGTTGTCCATGATGCGAATTCTCTGTTCGATTTCGCCTGGAGTCTCAGCATCAGACTCGAAGTGGATGAAATAGTAATATGCTTCTTTCATCTTCTGAATCTCGTAAGCTAATCTCTTCTTACCCCATTCATCGACATCAGAGATCTTGCCACCGAAACGCTCTACTAAAGCCTTTACTTTTTCGATAACCTGAGCTCTCTCGTCATCTTCGATTTTTGCACTGACAACAACAGCTAATTCATATTTGTTCATGTCGTCTGCACCTCCTTCTGGTCTTTTGGCCCCCGCTCAACTTATGTGGGAGCAAGGATTTTACTGCATTTACACACAGCAAATTTATCGTATCACAATTCAGTATAATATCATACTCTTCCATCCGTTTCAAGCTTTTTCTTTAAATCCTTTGTATTTTTCTCTACGATTCGGCGGGAAATCATAATTTGATGTCCGCATCCTCTGCATTTCAAGCGAAAATCCGCTCCAACACGCAGGATTTCCCATTCTTTGCTTCCGCATGGATGCTGCTTTTTCAACGTAACAACATCTCCAACTTCATAATTATATTGATTCATTACTTTTTCACCTGCTCTTCTTTTTCCAGAACTCCCCGCACAACAAAACGATGCTCGTCACTGGCGCTGGTACAGGTTGACAACGTCACAATCTTATCTTCTGTCGTAACCTCTACGCCAGTATCATACATAGCCACCTCTTTCGTCATATCCAAAAATGACTGATACGCTTCTTCCGACTCAAATGACGTCAAATAAGTATCCGAAGTGTCTTCCACCTGACCTACCGAATAAATATGATACGTCAGCTTTCGTCCATCCAATGTATAAATATAGAAGTACGGATTCTTTTCCCAAAATGACTTTGAATCATAATCCTGTAAATGCCGGAACATAGACCCATCCTTCATACGGTGTCCATATATAATACTATTCTTATCCGAATAATCGGAAAGGTTATCCACATTCAAGAAAATAGCTCCCAGCGTATTTTCATTTGCCGTAAAGGTCGTCTTCAAATACTTTTCGTTATCCTGTCCCTGTACAATCGGATAATTAATCTGAGCCGGTTCCGGCGTAAACCGAATCCAGCCGATCGTATCCGGATTCATTTTTAAAAGCTCTTCAAAATTTACCTGAAATCCATCACCAGTCTCTTTATCCGCTTTCTTCTTATCCGTTGTCACTGCCAGTTTTCGCACTTTATCGTACTCACTGCGTCCCTCATGGTAGCCTTTGAAGATATTAAACAGCTGAAATGCTGACACGCAAAATACAATAATTGCAACAACTAAGATAATATTAGAAATCAGATTGCTCTTCTTTTTTCCTTTTTTCTCATCCGCTTTTTTCCCCGATTTCTTTCCTGATTTCTTTTCCGCTTTTTTTCCATGGGAATCTGCTTTTTGATGAATACTTCTTGACTTCGTCTCGCGTTCCGGATGGATCCTCGTCTGTTTTCTTTCCTTGTTTTTCTGCTCCGCCGTCTGTCTCGTAGTTCTTCCTTCTTCCGTCTGACCCGCCGTTCTTGCAGCTGGTCGAGTTGCCCGCTCTCCTGTCGGGCGGCTTGCTCGTTCTCCTGCCGGACGATTTGCCCGCTCTCCTGTCGGGCGGCTTGCTCGTTCTCCTGCCGGGCGAGTTGCTCGTTCTCCTGCTGGTCTTGAAGCCTTCTTCGCTTCCCCTGCCGGTTGCGTCGTCTTTGGCCGATGGCTATGTTGCGCTTCTCTTGCCGCCTTAATACTGGTTCTATGCGGCACATCCTCCCTGCTTCCGCCCCCGCTTTGTAGTGCCCTTCTATTCTTATCTCTGATTTTCTCGTCTTCCTTCATATCTACTCCCCACTACTTCTGTTCCATGATTTCTACAATTGTCTTTTCTGTCTCTACCATTCCCGGAGATGCAATCATTCCCATATATTGCATGGTATCCTCCGGTGTCCTTCCATTAATCCCATGAATATGTTCAATACAAATGCCTTTTTTCGCCATATCCGCTGCTCGAAATGCTGCGTCAACCGCCACAATACCTTTCATTGCGCATCCATGATTTCCGCCATCGCAAATCATTCCCGTAAGGCCGCTCGCCATATTTTGAATTACATTCGTAAATGCCTCTTCCTCTGCGCCCTGCAGATAGGCAAGCCCGCACGCCATTCCTGTTCCCGCTGCAATTCCACAGCCGCAAAATGCCGAAAGCTTCCCGGAGTACTCTTTTATATACATCGTAATCAAGTAACTAAGCGCCGTGGCTCTAAGAAGCGCTTCTTCTGACACACGCTCCTTATGCACCTTCGCATATGCATACAATGGCATCGTCGCAATAATTCCGTGGGCTCCACTTCCTGTAATACTCATTGCCGGACGGCTAAGTCCCAATACCCTGGCCTCGATCGCTCCATTACAAAGAAGCTGTGCTGTACTTTGTGCATTTTCTGAGATCAGCTCCTGCCCATTTTCCTCTAAAAGCATCGGCGTAATCGTCGTCCGCTTTGAACGAATTCCTTCCTGCAAAAGTTCCAGATTCATGGTAAATGCATCCCCGATAAATGCTATTTCTTCTGCCGGAACTTCCCGTACATAAGAAAGAATCTGCGCCAGCGTATAGCGGTGAATGACCGGTATGTCGCTACCAGTGCCTATTCCCTTACAATCGGCTTCCGAAAAAGCTCCCGCGACTTTCTCCGGCTCTTCTTTCTCCTCTACTTTTGCATCTTCTTTCATCTGCCAGATGCAGATTCCGTTTTTCACAATCTGTACAATATTTGTATGACTTCCACGGATACTGACCACACAGTTATCCGTCTCGGTCTCTACCCTTGCATCAATCGTGATCTCTGATCCGATGTGATCTAAAACCACCTCAACCTTTCCATCTGCAACCATCTGCTCCGCCAGCACGTCACCCTTCGGCGTAACTGCATCCAGTGATTCTAATCCTTTCTTAGCATCTGCTGCCACTGCGCCAAGTGCTGCCGCATATAAATTTCCAAAATGGGAAGAATTTGGAATTCCACATGTAAATGCATTTTTATACATTCCTGAATTCAATGCTACATGGACCTTTTTCACTTCTCCCGCAACATGGCTCTTCGCACTTGCCACTGCAAATGCAATCGCTCCCGGCTCCGTCACACCAAGCGCCGGACGCATATCCGCTCGAATCAATTCGGTTAATTTCCTCATTGCAATCCCCTTTCTACCCTTTCCGCGGGCATAGCTGCGCAAAACCTCCGGTTTTCCTCGCTCGCTTCGCTCCTTCTGCGGGCATAGCTGCGCAAAACCTTCGGTTTTCCTCGCTCGCTTCGCTCGCCAGATCGAAAGGCATGCCTCTCTTTGCGCAAGCGCAGCCGATGCATGCCTTCCGGCCTGGCTCTGCCCTTTCCGTACATTGTAACACATCTAAAAAAAACTTTATATAATTTTCTAATAAGTTTATGCGTAGTTTATTGACTTTCCCACGTCTCATCGTATGATGGAAGATATGATAGAAATGGCTTCTTCCATTTCAGACTTGAGGAGGTTCAGACATATGAAAGATAAACTAATACGATTTATGGCCGGAAGATACGGTATTGACTCATTTGGGAAGTTCACCATCTTTACAGGATTAATCGCTGCACTTCTGTCTAACTGGATGGACAGCTTCCTGCTTTCACTGCTTGCCTGGTTCTTAATCATTTATTCTTATTATAGAATGTTTTCCAGAAACACCTACAAGCGTGCTACAGAAAATCAGCAGTATCTGAGTAAAACCTATAAAATTCGCAGCTTCTTTGGACAACAGAAGAATCTGATGGCACAGCGCAAAACCCATCACATCTATAAGTGTCCTACCTGCCGCCAAAAAATCCGTGTTCCAAAAGGAAAGGGACGCATTGAAATCCGCTGCCCCAAATGTAATACTACATTTATCAAAAACAGTTAGGAGAACCTGAAATGTTTGGTTATATTGCAATTAATAAGGCGGAAATGAAATTCAAAGATTTCGATATGTATCAATCCTACTACTGCGGACTTTGCAAACAGCTAAAAGAATGTTATGGCAAGAGAGGTCAGATGACTTTATCCTATGACATGACTTTTCTAGTCGTTCTGTTAACCGGATTGTATGAGCCTGACACCAGGCTTGACACAATCAGCTGTATTGCACACCCACTGGAAAAACACGCTGCCAGAACCAATTTATATACCGATTATGCAGCCGCTATCAACATGATTCTCTGCTATTACAAATGCAAGGATGACTGGGAAGACGAGCACAAGCTGAAAAGCCGTGCCGCCGCGAAAGTTCTATCCCCTTGCATTCGGGAAATCGAACAGAAATATCCCCAAAAGGTTGCTGTCGTGACCCAGAATTTGCAGGAAATTTCCAGACTTGAGAAACAGAATGAACAAAGTATCGACCGGATGGCCGGACTATTTGGAAATATTATGGCGGAATGCTTTGTCTATCAAAAAGATGAATGGGAACCTTATCTTCGGAAAATAGGATTCTTTCTTGGGAAATTTATTTACTTAATGGACGCATATGAGGATGTTGAGGACGATCTCGCATCCGGGAACTATAATCCGTTAAAAAATGATTTTCAGAATAATAAAAATTTCGCTGAAGATTGTCGAACACTCTTAACTCTGATGATGTCGGAATGTTCCAGAAGCTTCGAGAAACTTCCCATTCTCCTGCACGCCGAAATTCTCCGCAACATTCTATATTCCGGCGTGTGGTGCCGGTACACAGCAGTCACTGCCAAAAGGAAAAAGCAGCAGGAAGAAGCAGCAAATCCATCATCTGCCACCAAAAATCAGAATACAGGAGAATAAAAAATGTTAGATCCATACAGCATCTTAGGTGTATCACAAAGTGCCTCCGACGATGACATCAAAAAAGCTTACCGCTCGCTCAGCCGGAAGTATCACCCGGATGCCAATATCAATAACCCCAACAAAGATCAGGCTGAAGCCAAATTCAAAGAAGTTCAGCAAGCCTATCAACAGATTATGAAGGAACGGGAATATGGAACTTCCAATGCTTCCGGCAACTACGGTTCTTCCGGCGGATACGGCAGCTACGGCGGCGGATATGGCGACTTCGGAGACTTCGGCGGTTTTGGAACCTTCCGAGGTTTTAACGGTCAATATCAACAAGCCGGATCTGGCGCCGCAGAAAGTGAGGACGAGCTCCATATGCGGGCTGCCTTTAATTTTATTAACAGCGGACATTATCAGGAAGCTCTGAACCTGCTAAATCCTATCACTAGGCGAAATGCGCTCTGGTATTACTACAGCGCGCTTGCCAACTCCGGTGCAGGTAATAACGTTATCGCCCTGCAGCACGCAAAAGAAGCTCTTCGGCTGGAACCGGACAACATGCAGTATCAAATGCTTGTGAACCGATTTGAGCGCGGCGGCATCTGGTATCAGGAACAACAAGGACCTTATCAGACAACCTTTACCGGCGGCGGAAATTTCTGCATGAAGCTTTGCATCGCCAATCTGGTCTGCAATCTCTGCTGCGGAGGCGGCGGTCTTTGCTGCGGAGGCGGAGTTCCAACCGGCGGAAATTATATCTAAAACAGAGAGGAGTGATCTTCCATGTTAGATTATCTTGTACTATATCAAAGCGAAACAGGCAATACCCGGAAGCTTGCTGCTACTATTTTTTCGCGCCTTCCGGGCAACTCAAAAGACCTGATCGATATCACCACTGATAAAACTATCCCGGAAGCCAAAATCTATTTCATAGGCTTCTGCGTTCATCAGGGTACCTGCAGCATGACCGTCAGCGATTTCCTAAGCAGCTTAAGCGGCAAGCAAATCGCTCTGTTCGGCACCTGCGGAATGGGCGATTCCCCAGAATACTACCAGGCTATCTCCTGCAGCGTCAGCGCCTGGATTGAATCTGACAATCAGTATCTGGGTTCTTTCCTTTGCCAAGGGCGGATGCCTCAACAAGTACGCAAAAAATATGAAACGCTCCGCACACCGGAAAACGCCGAAAAAATGGATTTTTGCATCCGCAATTTCGACGATGCCCTCACCCATCCGGATAGCCTGGATTTTGAACATGCGAAGGTATTTGTGGATAGAATATTAAAGTTAATTGGGGACGGAGTTTTTTGAAAAAACCTCCGTCCCCAATTAACTTTTACCCTGTCCCTAAATAGGCAATTCTAAATAAATATCTCTTCCTTCTTTAATAGAAATTACAACTTTTCCATGTTTAATTGTAGTCACTGCCCCTTCCACAGACACTACCGGAGCCTCTGCCGGGGACTCTTCCTTAGGTTCTTCTGCGGACACTTCCTGGATTCCCTCCACATTATCCACAGTCAATGGGGAAAGTGAATCACTCGTCTTTGTAAGCTTTGCTCCCAGGACTTGCTCAATTGTTAAACAGCCCTCCAAATTCAACAACCCAGAATCAACCAACTCATCAAAGATCGCCGGATCTTCTAAGTTCGCCGGTTCAATCGTGATTCCCGCTTCTGCTCTGCAGCATAATACCGCCGGATCCTTTGCATGATTTTTCGCTGTTTCCGCTGTAATAGACATACTAATTACCTCCTCTATTTTATACACTAGTTTCAGTATATCGACCACACACGCAAAAAGCCAATTGATTTTTAGTATATCTGTTAGTACTTATTATGATGTTCTATACTACATTGGGGACGGAGTTTTTTTCATTTGTACACGTCCCCAATTAACTTTCACCCTGTCCCTAAACAGGCAACTCTACAATATTATTTTTTTCTTTTTGCCCGCACTGCCATTCCAGCTCCGAACATCGCCAGAATTAACAGCACACCCCAGGAAACAACATTAGCCGAATCTCCGGTTTTCACCGTACCATTTCCACTTCCGCCATCTCCCTGGCTATTACCGCTGCCGCCTTGATTACCTTCATTATTTTGACCATCTCCAGCATCCGGTACTACAACCGTTAGTTTTGCACAAGCCTCTCCGCCGTCGCTATAAACAAATGCAACCGTATAAACACCTTCCGCGAGGCTGTCTAAATACTCCGGTCGAACTAGGATTGTCATATTTTCTGCATCAAAGGTATATTGAGATGGGTCAACTACGACACCGCTTATCTCTAAATGATCAAACTTACCTTTACTGATTTTAAATGTAAGACCTTCTTTCGAGCCTCGTGTCCACTTGCTGTCGCTTCCTTCCAGCACCTTATAACCTTCATTCTCCTTTAATTTCAGATTCTCCAGTGCATCTTCCAGCATTTTTACGGCTTTTGCAATCTCGCTCTCTGTTGCCTCCTGATCATCATAGACTTTCTGTGCTTCAGAGAATGCTTCCTGCATCTTTTCTACTGTTTCTTCTGTATACTTAGAAACCTCTACCTTAGACGCCCGCTCAATTACTTCTGCCAGCTTGCTCTTATCTGGCGCCGTTGCTTTCTTTTCTGTAAACTGCCATTCATCGATGCTCATCAGATTATCTTCCTTGGAATCTCCGTTAAACACAAAGAAAACATTATGTGTTCCTGTCAGGCCTTTTACTTCGCAGCTTAACTCCTTCCAGGATCCATCTCCTGCTGGAATGTCAAGTGTTCCCACCACTTCTCCATCCGGTGAATCAACTCTAAGCTCTATCGTTCCTCCTGCCTCAGATGCAACTTTCGCTGTGAAGGATGCTGCTCCCTCCATTCCAAAATCTGCACCGGCCACTGCTGCCCAGTCTCCAGGGTTAATACCGGTTACTTTTCTATTGTTTACCGCTGAAAGTCCATTTCCTTTTTCTTCACAGTCTTCCACCTGTATTCCAGACTGCCATGCAATGGTTTCTCCTGCAGTCTTGGCATATGGATCTATTGTGTGAAGCTGGCTGATTCCTTCGCGATCGGCAATAATTTCCTTAATGCCTCCGTCTGCATAATAGAATACCTCATTAATATGTGTGGATCGATATCCTTTCTCAATACCCATTGCCTGACCCAGCGTCTGTGCATGATAGGTGATATAGGATTTTCCGTCAAAGTTAAAAATAGCATGATGATTGTTGCCGCCTACACCAAAGTATGTATGCGGATTCTGCAGAATTTCTCCCTTGTACTCATATGGTCCCATCGGATTATCACTTACCATATAGCAAATGTTTCCATATCCCGGATATCCTGCTATCGCTGAATGATCACCCGCAAAATTAGAACAATAGGTATAATAATACTGGTCATTAACCTTGTGAATGCCACCATCCTCAAACATACACGGTGCATCGATCATCACAGCTTCGCCTTCAACGCTGGTCATATCATCTCCCAGCTTCATCACTCTTGCCGTCTTTGGATTCAGGCAGCTTGCATTATCCTTGTCGTTTGGAATTCCTCCGCCGAACACTAAATATCCAGTTCCATCATCATCCACCATAACAGCCGGATCAAAAATCCAGGTAACTCCCTGTGCTCCTGGTGTGCTGGCATCTACAAGTGCTTTTCCATTTGGATCTCTAAATGGTCCCACCGGAGAGTCTCCCTCGAGCACTCCGATGCCGCCTCCGCCATTACAGAAATACAGGAAGAATTTATCTTCTCCATTAATTTTCTTATAAGCTGCTGCCGGAGCCCAGGAATTATTTGCCCATTTAGCCACTCCATTTTCTCCCGCCACCTGAACAAATCCATGATCTGTCCAGTTCACCATATCTGCGGAAGAAACCACATGCAACTTATTAATCTTACTGTATGTATTATCAATCAAATTTCCTTCGGCATCATACTCGAACTGGTCGGCTGTCATATATAAGTAAACCCGGCCATCATAAGTAAGCGCAAATGGATCCGCTCCAAAATCATAATCAATAACTGGATTTGAGTAGCCTGGGATTTTTGCCAATGCACTCGTTTTCAGCTTTGTCATAGAGATATTGGACACTGCCTGGTCTACATTGTAGCTTACATTTCCTCCTGCCACTTTTACATAGTCTGTACGCACTGTTACCGTCTTATCTTCGGTAAGATAATCCGCTAATCGCAATGTTACCGTTGCAAATTCCTGTCCTTCTGTATTGTTGTAATCAACTTTATCCCCTGTAACTGAAAGAACCAGTCGTCCATTCAAGTAAGAATAAGAAGTATTTCCTGATACATTTTTGTCCTGGAAAGCAACATCTGCCACTCGGAATTCTTCTGGAATATTCATAGACATCTCAATTCCGGAATACTCTCCATCCGGAAGTGCGTCCATTTGAATCGGGAGCTTCACCTCTGCATTTGCAATTCCTGATACTCCTTCGATATCCTCTAACGATACATTCAATCCTGTCGGCGCACTTTCTTCTCCCATATCTCCCACGTGGAAATAATCAAAATCTGCATATCCACCGGCTTCTATAGTCGCATAATTAAATAATCCGAAGCGATATCCCATGAAATGCGGAAGCGTATATGCCATCTGCAGAGTATCGCCAATCTGAGACCACTCTTTTCCGTCCAGGCTATAAAAGAATACCGCTTTATCCGTCTTCTGTTTAAAGTCCATATCTGCACGCAAATAAACTCTCTCTACAGAAGGATCAAGTTCTACCCGTTCGATCTCATTTCCATTTGGGTTATCATCACTTTCCGTCTTCACCATAACCAAATATTTGGTTCCGCCTTCCATCTTGACTCCGACGTATCCATAATGCTTTTGGAATGCAGCAAGACCTGCTACATCACCATTTTTCATGCCTGAAACCTCCAAAGCCACATCGCCGGAACAAGCTGGTCCATATGTTCGCTGTGTCAAAGTATTTCGAGCTTCAACAATATTCGTCACAACATTTCCCGTTGTCAGACGCAGATAACCATTTCTCTCTGTCAATGACCAGTTATTATTATTTGGATTGTGATTCCACTGCCATTCCAGCTTCAAATTTGATCCATTATAATCGTTCTCGCCATTTTCAATCTGCTCTTCTTTTGGTTCTTCGACAATTGAGACATCATCTACATAGAAATCCATTAAATCCTTCCGCTTATCCTGTTCTACTGTCCATGTCGTCTCAAGAAATGCACAGACATCTGACATATCTGCATCTGCCGGAATCTTGTAGCTTCCTTCTATCAGTGTCCATTCATTTTTCTTTACCGTTGCAATTTGGGCATTTTTAAACGTTCCATCTCCGTAACGGAAGGTAAATGCAAAATCTCTGCTGTCTGGTCCTGATGTATATTTTACTTTCGCAGCAACCTTATACTTTCTGCCTGCATTCACCTTACCTGTCAAGTTCTGCATCGGACCATTTCCTGTTGCCACTCTGTCTTTTGCCAATACACTGTATGTTCCTGATGCTGCATCTGTATCTGTAACTTCTAAGTTCCCTTTGCCATCCTGCATCTGCCATGGGGCTAAACCAGATTCAAATCCACCGTTTTCAATAATACCGTAATTCGCTTCATAACTGCAGGATACGTCATCCACATAAAAATCCATCAGATCCTTGTCCTTGGAAGGCTCTGGTACCCATCCTGTCTCAACAAAAAGTCCACTATAAGACATATCTGCATTGGCCGGAATCGTACAGCTTCCCTGAATTGTCGTCCACTCTCCTTTTTTCACTTCGGCTGTGGCCGCAATTTCAATTCCATCCCATACATTTCCATCTTTATTATTCTGAATGCAAATATTAAAAGTCCTAACGTCTGGCCCTTCATCATACTTTACTTTGGCGCTGACATTGACTTTCTGTCCAGCCTTTATTTTGCCGGTAATCACCTGCTTTGGACCTGATGCGGTCAACGTTCTATCCGTCACTTTTACAGCCTTTTCTCCACTTACAATCACATCTGTTACTTCCGTAAGTGTTCCCGGCTGCTGTGTTGTCCAGCCTTTCGTTCCTTCTTCAAATCCGCCGTTTTTCAGCACTTCGACTATTTCTTTCTCTGCCTTATTTTCTTTATTCTTCACTGCCTTTTTTGGCTCTTCAGAAGATTGAACAACCGCATCTTTATCCGAATAAACTTTTCTGGTTTCTCCATTATAGAATTCATCGGATACTACAATATTCTTCTCATCACTTGAGACTCCCGGAATCTTCATAACTGATTCTGCTTTGCCATTCTCATCACCAAACACCGGCCAGCCATCTTTCCATTCCACCGGAACCAGCACCGGAACTCTTCCGACTGATCCGTGATCCTGGAATAAATATGAATACCACTTTCCGTCTTTCGTCTCTACAACTCCGCCCTGGGCAACCCCAGCTTCATCCATCTTGCCATCGAACTCTAAGCCTGAATCAAAGATCTTTCTGCTCTCCCAGCCTTTTGAATCAAGCGTTTTCGATCTCCAGCAGATCTCCTGGCGGCGTCCGCCGCTTGGCCATTGAATCATAAACAGATAGTAATAATCCCCGATCTGATATGCGTGAATTCCTTCTGAAACATAATTTACCGCACCATTAACCGGATTTCCTTCGTTATCAAGTGCTGTATGTTTAATTAATGTAGATTCTTCTCCAAAAGAAATATCTCCATTTTCATCTTCTGACAATTCTCGGCAAAGAGCGGTACCGCTTCCATACACTACATACATCTTGTCTTCTGTCGTAAGAAGAGAAATGTCATGAAGATATCCCTTAAACTCTGACTTATGCCATGGTCCATTTTCAATATCCGCCGTAGAGTAGATATACGTCTTTCCCGTACTTAAGCTTGCAAAAGTCACATAGTATTTTTCTTTAAAATACCGAAGACTTGCTGCCCATGAACCATTTCCGTAATCGCTTTCTCCATTTCTCAACGCCAGCTTGTCTTCATCTCCCAAGGTATCATAGACATAATTGACAATTTCCCAATTAACCATGTCCGTAGATTTCATAACTGGGCATCCTGGAGACAAATGCATGGTTGTGCTTACCATATAATAAGCGTCTCCCACACGGATTACATCCAAATCTGGAACATCTGCATAAATAACCGGATTTGTAAACGTTCCATCTCCATTATCCGAAGACGAAGACGCTTCCAAATAATTTACGGGGAGTAAACTACATATCATGGCTAGAATAAGCAGAATACTCGCCACCCCCCAGTATTTTCTCTTTCTTTTCATCCTTTTTCCTCCTTTTCCTCCTTTTATAAAAAAAATTTCATTTTATATCTACAATAGCACCGGGCTATTTTATTTTAAATAGATTTTTTTTGGAAGTTTTTTCATTTTTTTTGTGATTCAAAGAATTTAAAATTTCCGTTAGATTTAGTTAGATTCTTTCCTTAAATATATAAAAAGAGACCAAAATCTCCTCTAAAGATTTTGGTCTCTTTTTAAAGGCGCCAACCAGATTTGAACTGGTGATGAAGGTGTTGCAGACCTCTGCCTTACCACTTGGCTATGGCGCCTTGCTACCGACCTCTTTAGTATAGCAAATCTTTATAACATAGTCAAGTTTAACCTCTTCTATTTTCTATATAAATACTATTTTTCTTTTTCCAACGCCTGACGTGTCTTATATACATTCTCAATAAATACATCCTGCATTTTCAGCGCAATTTTCGTCACAACTACGTCCATGATCGCGATCATCGCTATTCTTCCATTAGTATATGTGAACTCATTACTTTTAATACCGATTCTTCAACCCTTTTACAACTCAAACTTCCCCGCCAGCCGCTTCCACGTCGGCTCTGCCTCAAACTTTCTGTCAAACCATTTCCCATACCAGCCGATCAACATCCCATTGCATCCCGCAAGTACAACCGTTCCGGGGCCGATCCCTTCTATTTTATGAAGAAGCAGCAACGATACCACGATCACCACCATACAGAACACAACAAATAATAGCCCCTGTACAATATACTCTGCCTGTCCAAATGTAAGAAAATCAAACTTTAAACTAACGATATAAGCCGGCGCAACTACCATGGACAATCCAAAATCCGCCGCTGTCAGCATTGCTGTTGCAAGTGCTAAAATCACCGTCCCAATCAAATAGACAATTTCACTGCTGATCTTCCATTTTTTCATAAGCATATCCCCATAAATTCTCTCACTGGTTCCTGCTTCATCATATCATCCGCCCATCCTGTTGCACAAGAAAAAACACGGAAATCTTTTTCAAGATTTCCGTGTTCCTCAAGAGGCGCCAACCAGATTTGAACTGGTGATGAAGGTGTTGCAGACCTCTGCCTTACCACTTGGCTATGGCGCCAAATGACTCCAACGGGAATCGAACCCGTGTTACCGCCGTGAAAGGGCGATGTCTTAACCGCTTGACCATGGAGCCATATATTTTATTCTTAAAACGTGACCGTGTTATACTATAACATAAGTTCTATATATTTGCAAGATGTTTTTTACATTTTATTTGTATTTCTTGATTTTTTTATGCGCTTCCATTTTATTTTCGATTGACAAACCTCCATAAATTCGATATGTTGAAAGCAGATTCGATTTATAGAAGGAGTTCTGATTATGAAATCACTAGTATTAGCAGAAAAACCATCCGTTGCCCGCGATATCGCACGAGTGCTGAGCTGCCACAAAGCTCTGCCTGGCGCAATCGAAGGCAGTAAATATATTGTAACCTGGGCTCTTGGCCACCTTGTAACACTGGCAGACCCGGAAGAATACGACAAGCAATTCAAAGAGTGGAATCTTTCTTATCTCCCTATGATTCCCGATCACTGGAAGCTGGTAACCATCAAACAGACATCCAAGCAGTTTCAGCATGTGAAATCTCAACTTTTCCGCAAGGATGTCTCAGAAATTATTATCGCAACAGATGCCGGACGCGAAGGAGAGCTTGTCGCAAGATGGATTCTTGAGAAAACCGGCTGTCATAAACCCATCAAACGTTTGTGGATCTCTTCTGTCACGGATAAAGCAATTCGGGAAGGCTTTGCGAATTTAAAGGATGGCCGCCAATACAACAATCTTTATTCTGCCGCTAAAAGCCGTGCCGAAGCTGATTGGCTGGTTGGTATCAACGCAACCCGCGCGCTGACCTGCAAATATAATGCGCAGCTTTCCTGCGGACGTGTTCAGACGCCTACTCTTGCTATGATTGCCAAACGCGAGGATGAGATCCGTTCTTTTCAGCCTCAGGAATATTATGGTCTGAAAGCGGTCACTGACGCGGCTTCCTTTTCCTGGCAGGATTCTAAGCATGGAACGTCCCGTTCTTTTCATAAAGAGAGGATTCAAAATCTGCAGTCACTTATAAACCACTCCGATCTTACCATCACCGATGTGCAGAAAAAAGCAAAAAAGATTCCCGCTCCCGGTCTCTATGATCTGACAGAACTTCAAAGAGATGCCAACAGACGCTTTGGATTTTCTGCCAAACAGACACTGAACATTATGCAGCGTCTATATGAAAACCACAAGGTTCTGACTTATCCTCGAACGGATTCTCGTTATATTGGAAATGATATTGTTCCGACCCTCAAAGAACGGTTAAAAGCCTGCAATACAGGACCTTACAAAGCTTATATTCCAGCGCTTCTAAAAGCCCCTTTGAAAACCTCGAAAGCATTTGTCGATGACAGCAAGGTCAGTGATCACCATGCAATCATACCTACCGAAGAATCCGTTCCACTGACACATATGACGAACGAAGAGCGGAAAATTTATGATTTAGTCGTACGCAGATTTATCAGTGTTTTCTACCCGGCATCCGAATATGAACAGACGACCATCAAAGCATCTGTCAATGGAGAAACATTTACTGCTAAGGGACAGGTCGTTCTTGCCGCTGGCTGGAAAGCCGTCTATGAAAGTCTGGACCTTCCCGACTGGGAAGATGATTCTGACAGTGATTTTCCTGATGACAAAGAAGCGCAAAGCAGTTCTCTCCAAAGGCTCCCCAAGCTGACGAAAGGTGATACTCTTTCCATACGCAGGCTATCTATGACCACCGGGAAGACAACTCCTCCGGCAAGATTTACAGAAGGTACTCTTTTATCCGCCATGGAAAATCCCGTAAAATATATGGAGTCTAAGGATGCGCAGGCTCGCAAAACCCTCGGTGAAACAGGCGGCCTTGGAACCGTTGCCACTAGAGCTGATATTATCGAGAAATTATTCCACTCATTTCTGATCGAAAAGAAGGGCAGCGAACTTCTAATCACTTCCAAAGGACGCCAGCTTTTAGAGCTTGTTCCTGAAGATCTTAAAAAGCCGGAACTGACTGCCAAATGGGAAATGAAGCTGTCTAAAATCGCTCAAGGATCCCAAAAGGATCGAGCCTTTATTGAAGAAATCCAAACCTATACAAAGGAACTGATTTCCGAAATCAAGACAGCTGACGGAACCTTCCGCCACGATAATTTAACCAACAGCAAATGTCCTCGCTGTGGAAAACGAATGCTTGCCGTCAATGGCAAAAATGCCCGCCTTCTGGTCTGCCAGGATCGTGAATGCGGCTACCGCGAAACCATCGCACGCACAAGCAATGCCCGGTGTCCAAACTGCCATAAGAAAATGGAACTGATCAAGAAGGGCGATGAAGAAACCTTTGTATGTCAGTGCGGATACAAAGAAAAACTGTCCGCTTTCAAAAAACGACGGGAAAAAGAAGGCGCCGGTGTTTCCAAAAAGGATGTTCAAAAATATCTGAAGAAACAAAAGGATGAACCCATCAATAACGCTTTTGCCCAGGCTTTATCTGGAATTAAACTAGACTAATGCATACAGCCTTCAGGAGGAAACACATTCTCCTGAAGGCTGTTGTTCTTAACGTTCTATTTTTTTAATTTTGAATAATAGGAATCCGCAGTATATAATGCTGCCGCCGGATTATGACCCAGCACTCTATCCTTCGTTACGGCAGTCGTTGTTAACGCTTCCGCATATTTATAAAATAAGCTGTCATGCCCCACGCACAAACCAACCACCACATTTAGATCCGTCTTCGCTGCATTCAGCATCTTTGCCTGAAGAATTGGATTACACATATTCTCCCCTACACAATTACATCTTTCCGGAATTCCTACAGAAGTCTTTTTCTGTACTCCTGCTTTACAGGTAATTCCAAATACCTCAAATCCCCGATTTCTTAAAATAGATGCTAATATTCTGCTCTCCTTCAGCAAGCCAACACAGGTCGCAATACCGATCTTCTTGGCTCCTATCTTTTCGGCAAATGCAATAATTTCCTCTACCCTTGTATACTGACAGTAATGATCTGCCTCCACCTCTGCTGCGGCGACCATGACCTTATGATTCTCATCCTCTGTATAGCATCTCATGGCTCCTTCCAATATCTGTTCATCCATATGAGTCGTCAAACAGAATTCTGGATATTTGCTGTCCATTTTATCACAGTTTTTTACTGCGCAATCAATACATGACATTTCCGTCTTTTCCATTTCTTTTTCCTTCCTTTCCTCTTTTCTTTTGTTTTCTCTTTTTTGTTTCCGTGCATGACTATTTTCTTTATTCTTTGAGAAATCACTAATTTCCCGTGATTGATGTCAGCCCTCCCTTCTGCATTTCATACGCAACGATTAAATCCACCACCTTGTCATAACTTTTTACGCCATCACTCTGGCCATTTGCTTTCAAGTACGTATCATTAACCTGATTTGCCACTTCCGCCACTTTCGTATCATATTTTCCCCAAAACTTGCTATTTTCCTCCAAATCAACCTCTGTCTGAGGCGATAACTCTGCACGAATCGTTTCCCAGGAATCATACTCCACTTGATAAAGTACATTCATACAATAAATCCACCCCATCAAAGATCCACTGTATTGAAACTCCTTATAATCCGACTGACTGGACGAAAGATATGCAATAAAATTCGCCTCTTCCTCCTGCATAAATCCACGAAGATGGGAGAGTTCATGGCATGCTGTAAAAGGAATATTATAAGCTGGCATCTCCGTATTATAATTGGCTTCAACGGTAAACGGAGAATATACTCCTGTCAAATTCTGTATCGATAAAATCCAAGGAAACAGAAGCCCCTTCGGCTTTGGATAACAGCCGGAAAGTACTTCATATACTTTCCCCTGCGCTTCCATCGTTTCCACCACCTGTCGGTCTATCTCCTCTGAAAGGATCATAGTTCCATCCTCCCCGCGCGATACTTGATTTGCAGTTTCATTGACCTTTTTTGTCAGTTTTCGACATACCGTCTTTAAATCTTCCACCGTATAAGATGGAATTTCCAACCCAATATTTTCCGCAAAGGATTCCCGCTGATAATTCACACCGCAATTTACCACATATAAAAAATACAGTACCGACATCAGGAAAAAAACACTTCTTCCTCCAGTCCTCCTCTTATAAGTACCGAAAATTCTTCTAACGAATTGATAAAGAGCCGCAAAAATCAAAAGGTACAGCAGACTTTCTGATACAGAAATCGGTATCATTCCCATTGCTCTTCCAATTACATTTACAACTCCCTGATAAATGTGTACACTATACCAATGTGCAAACTCACTTGAACATCTGGCTGTTATTATTAAAGCAGACGCTGATAATATCAAACAGATACTCCATTGATTCATTCTGCTTTTCATCCATTCCTGCATCCACCTACTCCTATTCTAACTCCTGTAATACGCTATCCATTCACTCTGCGGCACACTGCCAAATCCGTCCTCCTGAAGCTTTTAATTTCCCATGAAGCGGAATCGTAATCGGATCCTTAATATGACCTGCCCGCACGTTTGCAATAATTGGAATGTCAATTCCTTCTAATGCATCCTGTACCAATGCCATCGCACTTCCCGGTCGCCCTTTCGTGTCACAATCCGTTAAAGCGCCAATCAAAATCCCCTTCACATCTTGTAGCTTTCCAGCCATCCGAAGCTGTGAAAGCATTCCATGAAGCCGATATGGCATTTCTCCTACTTCTTCCAAAAATAAAACTTTACCCTTCGTATCAATCTCGTATTCCGTTCCCATTAGTCGACTAACAAGGGTCATGTTGCCACCCGTTACAATCCCTTCAAAATCTCCTTCCCGAAGGACCTGAAAATCTTCCCCATTCAGATTTTTTAGTTCACGCTCCCGCTCCACGTTTTCGATTTTATCCCAGAATTGCTCGAAAGCTTCCGCTGTCGTTGGCCGTTTCTCGCTATAAAGCGCAGGGCTATGATAGGTCACAAGCCCTGATTTTTGGCCAATAGCCAAATGCATCGCTGTAATATCACTAAAACCGGTAAAAACCTGCCGATTCTTTTTGATTGCATCATAATCTAAATAATCCAAAAGGGACATGGTTCCATATCCACCCCAGATACAAAAAATCCCCCCGCAGTTTTCATCTTGAAAAATCCGGTTCAGCTTTCCTGCCCGTTCTATCGGCGTCCCATGACGAAATGCCATATCATCAGCGACCCTTACTTGCAGACCCTTTCCTTCTAAAAAAGAAACCGCCGCATCAACTCCAGCCTCCGTATATGCATTTGCCGGATCAATCAGACACACCTGATCTCCTTTTTGTAATGATCTCGGATAAATAATCTCCTGCATAAATAAACCTATCCTTTCTTTTTCACAACTTCTCTACCTGAAAGCTTATCTATTATCTAGATATTTGATAAACTCTTTTACTGCTTTAGAACATTGCCTTTTATCAGGCATAGCAATACCGATTTTCCGATAAGCGGCATTTCCAGCTTTTTTATCACAATTCGATAAGGAATTCTTTGAAGAACTAAACTAGGTAATATACTAATACCAAGTCCTGCTTCAACCATCGACATAATGGCATAATCATCCCATGTTGTAAACCTTATATCCGGTTTTAATTGGTTCTTTCTAAAAATATCCGAGACAACAATATTTTTATCTTTTTCAAGCAATAGAAAAGGCTCCTTACACAATGCAGCCATAGGAAATACATCTGCCTCTGCCATCGGATGCGCTTCCGGGAGCACAACCATTAATTCATCCTGTGCAAGAAACATAGTCTCAAACTGTGACAGCGTCGGCAGCCTTAAAAATCCAAAGTCTACACGTCTCTCAATAATCCATTTCTCAATTTCTGTATAGTCTCCTAAAAGAATCTCATATTCAATCTGCGAATAATCATTCTGAAAAGCTTTTATCACCTTGGGGAGCCAATGTGTCGCCACACTGGAGAAAGTACCAATGCGAATAAGCCCTGCTTTCAAACCATGTAAATCGTCTACCTTAGTTTGTAATTTTTCATATTCTGCACAGAGACTCATCGCATAGGGCACAGCTCCTTTCCATCAGAAGTCAGCTGAACTCCAGCGCGGTTCCGTTCCAACAAAGTCACATTCCATTCCTTTTCCAGATCAGAAATCATACGACTGATTCCAGACTGGGAATAATTTAGTACCGCAGCAGCTTTTGTAAAATTTTTATATTCTACGGCTTTTACAAAAGCCAAATATTTTTGCAAATTTACATCCATAAAATATATTTCCTTTATTTAAGTTGAAAGCATGTATATAGGATGAGAATTATTCGTTTTTATTATCTATGAAATTATGCTACACTATTAACAAGTCATAGCGCAATGACAAATTTTTATGTTTATACGGAGAAGAAAAATGTTTTATATTAGCGAAATTATGACAACAGCACCTGACGAATATAAGAACCATCTGCAGCAGGAGACTTACAAAGCCCTGGCACAGCTGAAAATCCCCTTTGATCGTGTAGACACAGATGAAGCTATTTTTTGCTCCCGCAGAACTGATGGAGGAAATGCTGGGTAATAAAATCGGTGCTGCAACCGTATTTGGAACACTTTTAGACCTGGATAGAGATGTACAGGTAATTATCGACAAAGACGTTGCAAATGAAGACTATTACGGATGCAGCGACGGAACAACTACCTGTTACCTTAAACTCCGAACTGCAGATATTATTGATAAGTTTTTACCATTTTCCAAACATAAACCCGTAATTATCGAAATACAAATACCCCTAGAAAAAGCTGCCATGTTGAGTTCTTTGAACATGGCAGCTTTTTCAAAAAAACAATTCTCTTTTTTTAAATACAGAAAAACCGC
>NZ_JBBKBH010000005.1:0-57225 GCF_037890115.1 Dorea sp. ICN-14282
CGAATAATTCTCTGAAAGAATTTTCAGGGTTGTTGTCTATTGTTTAATTATCAAGGTTCGTTTTTGTTGTTTGCTCTCTTGCGACAGCCATATTAGATTATCACATTCAGTCGAGCTTGTCAACAACTTTTTTAAACTTTTTAAATTTCTTTGTCTTTCTTATTTAAAAAGCCCACTCGCTTTCCGCGGTGGACTTTTATATTAGCACCTTTATTTTACAGTGTCAAGCACTTTTTTACAAAAAAACTACTTTTCTTTACATTTTCTACACAACTTCTTTTCACATTCTTTTCTATCGTTTTCACACCTATCGAATCAGCATCGCCAGCTTCATAATCGGGTTATACTCATATAATGTTTTCAGGATGTGATTCGTCTCTATCATCTGATACATTCCTCTTCCTGCCGGCGTTGTATAAAGTAATGTAATAATCACAAATGCAGTCCACACAAAAAACAGTGCCCCCACAATTCCTACCGCGCCTCCAGCCAGCCTGTTCAGAAAGCCAAGAACCGGAAGTGACGACACAATATCAAGCGCAAATACAATTGCTCGAAACACAATCGTAATCAACACAAATGTGCAGAGAAATGCAATCAGGTGAATGATGAGTTTCGCCAAATACTTTCCCACATACTGGGCAAACGTCTCCGCCCCTAATTCCTGATACACTTCGCCGTTGTTATTTGCCGACAACAGCTCCTTAAATATCTCCGGAAGCTCCGCCTGTTCAATTGCCTGCATCTGCAATTCTCTTGGAATTTCGGCGTTATTTATCGCTTCTTCCATTTCTTTTGAAGCTTCTCCGCTAAGACCATCTAAGATACTGCCGGATACCCCAAATTTTTCCAAATCTTCACTGGTAATATTTCCATTTAGAATATCATCAACGCTCACTCCATACTGAGCCAGCATGTCCTCTGTAACTCCAGCAGCCTCCAACACCCGCTTAACATTCTCTGCAGTAACGCTTTCTCCTTCCGGATCTGCCGCCATAGATGCCGCCTCATCTGCCATTACGCTGACTACCTCTTTTTGAATCATCTCATCCAGCGGTGTATACTCTGCAATCGCCCCCGCCACATACGGTGTCGCGAAAAACACACACACCAACGTAACCAGTGTCGTCACCAAGGACACTGCAATGCGAATGGCTCCGCGCCAGACTCCGATTATCATTCCGATCACTAATACCGAGCTTACCATTACAAACAACCAGTTCATAGCTTCTCCTTATTTTACAAGCCGTACTTTTTCCATTCCATTTGCATTCATCACAATGTACTTATTCACTCCGGCAATCGGAAAAATTTCCAAAATATTATTGTTCATTTCCCCTTCAAACTTCTGGATTCCATTTTTCATAAAAATACTGCATTTCTTGCCGTCATACATAATCACCTGATTACCGCAGATTTTTACGTGGTTATAGTCTCCTGTGAAATCTTTTGACATAACCATCTTTCCATTGGTATTGTAAAGCCGCAGCTCATATCCTTCTTTCCCTGCATTTTTCAAAACCAGTCCAATATATTTTTCACTATGAAAGACGCTTTTGATCTCTTTCTTTATCGAAACTTTCACCCGTTCTTTCGGTTTGTCGCCCCCTTGATAAATAACCAGACAGTTATCGCCTACCGCCACAGACACAGAATCATTCATATAAAATCCCGCTGCCATAATCGTATTCTCATATGTTTCCACAGCCACCTGGTGATCTGCCTTGTCCTCTCCCGCTTTTCCAAAGTTATAATATACGACCTTGGACGTTATGCTGCCTGCCTGCGTATACAAATACAGCACCTGCATTGTCTCTCCATCCGAAGACAAGGTCACATCCAGTGGATAACCCGTTCCCGAAAGAGACGTTTTGTGTTCCACCAATACATTTCCTGCCGTATCATAGCACATAATTTTGGTTATCCCATCACCTTTTAAAATCGCACTGACAATTCCCTGCTTAGAAACGTTGATCTTCTCAATCGGCATGGTGGTATGAATCTCGCCTTTGGTTCCTTCTTCCTGGAACACAACAATATCATTTCCACCTTTATCTGCTACAGCCGCCGCCTCTTCGCACACGTCAATAACCGGCGTTTTAATCTGATACGACTGGTTCCACTCTTCTTCTCCTTTTTGATTCAGATAAGCAATACCATCACGGCTGTATTTCAACACCCCATCTCCAAACTGAGCATACCCGTTATTTGCCGTTTTGCCATTTCCATAAGTATCTACCGTACGCACTTCGCTGTACGTCTGCAAATTAATCAGCAGATAAACTCCCACAACTGCTGCGATAACCGCTGCTGCAATCAGGATAACCTTCCTTCTGAATTTTATTTTACGTTTTCTGATTTCTTCCTCCATGTCTGGAAGCCTGCCATCCTCACTGTTAAGTTCATCCATAATTCTATCGATAATCTCATCCGTTGGATCTTCTGGTTCCCGTACTACATGGAAATTCCTATTCTTCCGGTGTAACATCTGTATTCCCTCTCAAAGTTTCAAGCCGTAGCTTGGATTGCATATAGCGCAATCATTATACCACAATGCGCAGAAAAGGAAGCACCCGCAAGGGTATTTACTTTTCAAGCTGTGGCTTGCCTGGTATAATCTGTCACGAATGTGGCAGCAAGCCGAGGAATCGGCTTGGATTGCATGTAGTGCAATCATTATACCACACTTCTTTTTATGGTAATAGTAATTTTTGCCCGATATAAATCAGGTTTCCATCTGACAATCCGTTCATCCTGCAGATTGCATCTACATGGGATGCATCCCCGTACACTTTTTCACTGATTCGATCCAGTGTATCTCCTTTGACCACCTCATAATACTCTTCGTCTCCCAGTTGCTCCTGCACCGTCGAAATTTCCGGCACCGTTCCTGTTTTCTGCACACTCTGAGTGTCTTTCTTGCTTTCTTTCCCGGAGAGCGTTTCCGCTTTTTGCTTTGGCTCTGTCACTGTCTGCGACAACGTTTCCAGCGACGTCTGAACCGCTTCCATTTTATCGTAATTGTTCATGGTTGAGATACCCATCGCCAATACTACTACAATCAGCAGTATGCTCGCAGCATATACAAATCTGGAATTTTGATGATGCTCTTTTGCTTCCAGCTGCTCCCTTATGGCACTGCGAAAATCCTTTGCAGCTCGATCCTCAACCACTTCACTGGGTGTCACGCCGATCTGTCGTCTTGCATGAATCATATAATTTTGCATATCGGGATTCTTTTCATAATAAATATAATGTCCGCCCATCTGCATTAGTTCCCCGAACTTATAGGCGTAGAATACTTCCTCATTCTCCACAGCATCCTTGTGAATGAAAATGCTGTTTGCTTTTGCAAAGAAACGCTCGTGAATTCTCGCCGCCTCCTGCTCCTGCCCCATCAGATTACCGCTCTCAATCAGGCACCATCCAATCGTCTGACAGGTTGGAAAATGCTCTTTCCGAAGTTCTTCCGCTCGATCTGACGCTTCAATATCAAACTCCAACTTCCCATTTTCTGTTTTCACTTCTTCCACCCGAACCGCCCCGGATATGTAAACGACTTCCTGCCCTTCCTGCGTCACAATCTCCCCGGCAAGTACCGCCATCACCGGCTCTTTTGCCGCTTTTTCTTTTAGCTGGTTCAGATAGGTATCTACATAATCTTCCACATAGATCTTGGGTTCATCGCTCACATTTCCTATCTGCCTTACATTTTTCGGAAATTGTCTTTCCATATACTATCACCTCATCTGCATATTTTTGCTTATGATAGCATATGACTTTTGCGGAATTTAGCGGTTGATGGAGCCTGTCCATTGGAAATTTACGGCAGAGTCTCTCTATTTTCGACGGCTTGTCTCACAGGCGCCGCAATACTTGTCTGTCAGCGTCGTAATCCATCCTTCTTTTGTCCTCGGCACCCCAAAAAGTGTCACCGGCCACATGTGATTCCGAATAATATCTATTTCTACCGGATTCAAATCAAAAAATTTGCGCGCATTCTGATACGCTTTCTCCGGATGTGTTATGCCATGAAACCGATCGCCCGTCTTCGCCGCATGGGTATGCCAATCATACAAGAACAGATCATGGAGCATCCCGCCTCTTGCCGCCGACTTAGCATCTAATTTCAGGAAGCGGCACCATTGATAATTATAGTACGCTACGTTCATGCAATGCTGATAGCAGTTCGTACTCCCATGATGGGGATAAAGCTTCATCCGAAGCACAACCGGATGCCGTGCAATATCCTTTACTTCCTGATAAAATTCATTCTTCCACGCCTGACGCTTCCGTTTTAACCTTCGCGCCGCAGATAACCGAAATTCTCTTAACATCTTTTCTCTCTTCCCACCTTTGATGCCCCTATTTTACCATTTGATCTCCACTATTGCAAATAGCTGCACCATCCAGCGCATGATTTCGCCGAATGGTGCAGCTATTTTTACACGGATTCCTTGTGGAACCTTAAATTATTTTACGAATGCTTTTACTTTTTCATAAATGCTGTCGCTGTCAAGTCCGTACTTCTTAATCAGCTCTGCTGCTGGTCCAGACTCTCCATATACGTCGTTTACTCCGATTTTCAATACTTTCGCCGGAGCTTTTTCTGCAACCACATCACAAACAGCGCTTCCCAGTCCGCCGATTACAGAATGCTCTTCTGCTGTTACGATCTTGCCTGTCTTTGCTGCTGCTTTGATGACTGCTTCTTCATCTAATGGTTTGATGGTGTGCATATTGATCACTTCTGCACTGATTCCATCTGCTTCCAGCTTCTCTGCTGCTGCTAAGGATTCAGATACGGTAAGACCAGTTGCAATGATTGTTACATCTGTTCCTTCCCGGAGTGTAATTGCTTTTCCAATCTCGAATTTATAATCTGGATGATCATTAATTACCGGAACTGCTGCTCTTCCAAAACGCATATAAACCGGTCCTACATGCTCGTAAGCTGCTTTTACTGCCGCTTTTGCTTCGATATCATCACTTGGATTCAGTACTACCATTCCAGGAATCGTACGCATCAGTGCAATATCTTCGTTACACTGGTGAGTTGCTCCGTCTTCTCCTACGGAAATACTTGCGTGTGTTGCACCGATCTTTACATTCAACTTCGGATATCCAATAGAGTTACGTACCTGCTCAAATGCACGTCCTGCTGCAAACATTGCAAAAGAACTTGCAAATGGAACTTTTCCGGTTGCAGCGATTCCTGCTGCCACTCCCATCATATTACACTCTGCGATTCCACAGTCAATGTGACGCTCCGGAAATGCCTTCTTGAACATTCCTGTCTTTGTTGCTGCTGCAAGGTCTGCATCTAATACTACTACATCGTCATGCTCTTTTCCCAGTTCAACCAGAGCATTTCCGTAGCTTTCTCTTGTTGCGATCTTCTTTACTTCTGACATAATGCTTCCCCCACTTTCTCTAAATCTGCCATTGCAGTCTCATACTGCTCGTCGTTTGGAGCAGCTCCATGCCAGGATGCCTGGTTTTCCATGAAGGAAACACCTTTTCCTTTGACTGTCTTCGCAATAATTGCAGTTGGACATCCCTTGGTTGCTTTTGCTTCTTTAAATGCAGCGTCAAGTGCATCAAAGTCATGTCCGTCAACATTGATTACATGGAAGTTAAATGCCTCGAATTTCTGATCAATCGGGTATGGAGAGTTTACTTCATCAATTGCTCCGTCAATCTGAAGATTGTTGTTATCTACGATGACAACCAGGTTGTCCAGTTTACGGTGAGCTGCCAGCATTGCTGCCTCCCATACCTGTCCTTCCTGAATTTCTCCATCACCAAGCAGGGTATATACTCGGTAGCTGTCTCCGGAAAGTTTTGCAGACAGAGCCATTCCTACTGCTGCAGAGATTCCCTGTCCCAGAGAACCACTGGACATATCCACACCTGGAATATGTTTCATATCCGGATGTCCCTGCAGATAAGATCCTACTTTTCTTAAGGTAGTCAGATCTTCTACTGGGAAAAATCCACGGTTCGCTAATGTCGCATAGTATCCCGGCGCAGTATGTCCTTTGGATAATACGAAACGGTCACGATCCGCTTTCTTTGGATCCTTCGGATCAATATTCATTTCTTCAAAATAAAGATATGTATAAATATCTGCTGCAGACAAAGATCCGCCCGGATGACCGGATTTTGCACTGTGAACTGCTGTCACGGCACCCTTGCGGACTTCATTTGCCGCCTTCATCAACTCTAACTTGTTCATGGTGTTCCTCCTAGTTTTATAATTCTATCTCTTTAATATATAGCATAACTTAGCTTTCGTGGCAACTATTCACCAAAAACAGCCTTGTAGTCTGCCTGGAATTTTTCAATTCCTGCATCTGTCAGCGGATGCTCTGTCATTTTCTCGATTACTGCATATGGTACTGTTGCAATATCAGCGCCTGCCAGTGCGCAGTCTGTTACATGCATTGGGTGACGAACGCTTGCTGCAATAATCTCTGTCTTAATTCCTGCAATCTTGAAGATCTCTGCGATCTCTGCAATCAGATCTGTACCTCTTACAGAAATGTCATCCAGACGTCCCAGGAATGGAGATACATAAGTTGCTCCTGCTCTTGCAGCAAGAAGTGCCTGATTTGCAGTAAAGATCAATGTTACGTTTGTCTTGATTCCTTCAGATGTCAGCTGTTTGCAGGCTTTCAGTCCTTCTACGGTCATTGGAATCTTTACAACCATGTTTGGATGAATCTTAGCGATTTCTCTTCCTTCTTTGATCATGCCTTCTGCATCTGTTGTAGTTGCCTTTACCTCTCCGCTGATTGGTCCATCTACGATAGATGCGATCTCTGCGATTACTTCTTCAAATACTCTTCCTTCTTTTGCAATCAGAGACGGGTTAGTGGTTACTCCACAGATTACACCCATATCATTTGCTTTTTTAATATCCTCTACCTTTGCTGTGTCAATAAAAAATTTCATTTTTGACTTCCTCCTCTTATCTTATCTTTTTACGATTTTTTTCAGACATTCCTGTGCAGTCTTCTATGTCTAAAATTATAGTCGTGTAATAAGATTCGGTCAATAGCACCTTGTTTTTATTAGTAATTTTATTTATTAATTTTTCGTATTTATTAATAATTTTCATACCCGTTTTTCAATTTTACTATGGTTTTTTGATTGGTTGAGCATTATTATTAGTAATAATTTTTCAAAACAAATTAATTTTATTTTTTCTTCCTGGTATTTGCCGGTCCCGTAGTCCCCCGTACAATCAGCTTCGGCTCATACTCGACGTGATAGGTACTGATCGGTTCCAGCTCTGAGTATCGGCTGTTCTGGGATGCCATTTTCTTCATAATAATGTCACAGGCATCTCGCCCTTTGAAGATCACGAAATGTTCAATGGTCGTTAGTTCCACCTTATGCATCCGCGCAAACAATGTGTTATCACATCCCATCACCGACACCTCTGACGGCACCTTGATCTTCGCCTCGTGGAGCGCGTCCAGCACGCCAAATGCAATCATGTCGTTTAGTCCTGCGATCGCTGTCACATTCTTGTTTTCCGAAAGCAATTCCTTCGTCAGATCATATCCAATCTTGTACTCAGAATCAATGTGGGCCACATCTAAATCAATTTCCTCATCGGCCGCCTTGATAATCACCTGTTCCTTCAGGCCTGCTTTCTCAAACTCTTTTAAGAATCCTTCTACCCGTTTGGAACGCTGTTTCTGCCGAATGGTAAGAGGCGGAGCTATATAGGCCACCTTCCGGTGTCCCAGCTCCAGAAGATGTCTGGCCATAATTCTTCCAAGCTTGGAATTATCAAGCTCCACAGCATCGACATTCATCTTTTCATTCTGATTATTAACGACGGCTACCGGAATCTGTTCTGCAAGTTCTTCCACCATCCCCATAAAACAATGACTGGGATTACAGGTATAGATAATTCCAAGCGGACGAAGCTCCCACATCATCTTCAGATAGCGTTCTTCCATCTTCAGATCTCTCTGGGTATTGCATACAAAAAGTCCAAAGCCCTGCTCTTTCGCCCTGGACTCAATTCCCTGCAAAAGCATTACATAATATGGGTTTGTAAGATTGGAACAAAATACCACCAGAAGCTTTTCCCGTTTTGCGCCCTTCCTAGTCTTGCGCCCCGGCGGAACGTAGCCCAGTTCTTTGGCGGCTCGTTCCACTTTTTCCACGGTTTCTCTGGAAAATGATACATTATGCCGTTTGTTAAGCACCATGGAAACGGTAGCCTGAGATACCCCTGCCGCCTTCGCAATATCGGTAGATGTCACCTTGTTCTTCTTCATTATAATTCCGTTCTCCCCTCCAGGGCACGCAGAAGCGTCACTTCATCAATATACTCCAAATCGCCGCCCACCGGCACGCCGCTTGCGATTCTGCTGACTTTAATTCCAGTCGGCTTAATCAGCTTGCTGATATACATTGCCGTAGTCTCTCCTTCCAAGCTGGAATTGGTGGCAATGATCACTTCTTCTACATCTCCCTGCAGCCTTGCAATCAATTCCTTCAGTTTAATATCCTCAGGACCGATTCCCACCATCGGGGAAATAGCTCCATGCAGCACATGGTAAACACCATTGTACTGCCCTGTCTTTTCGTAAGCCGCTAAATCTCTCGTATTTTCCACTACCATAATCGTCTTGTGATCCCGAGAAGCATTCTGACAGATCGGGCACAATTCCTGATCTGTCAGGGTATAACATTCTGCACAGTAACGCACATTTTCCCGCGCCTCTACCATCGTCGAAGCAAGACGCTTTACCTCTTCAATCGGCATATGGATCAGATGAAATGCAAGCCTTGCCGCCGATTTTGAGCCAATCCCCGGAAGGCAGGAAAGTTCTTCAATCAGTTTGGTAATCTGATTACTGTAATAATCCATTCCTGTCCACTCCTAAGCTAAAATAATCCCGGCATTCCGCCGCCCATTCCGCCTGTGAATTTAGACATTGCCGAAGCGGAAACTTCATCTACTTTACCCATTGCCTCATTAACTGCTGCCACAATCAGGTCTTCCAGCATTTCTACATCATCCGGATCTACCACTTCTTCATCTAGTTTCACTTTCAGAACCTGCTTGGTTCCGGAGACCGTTACTTCCACTGCTCCGCCGCCTGCGGTTGCAGAGAATTCTTTCGTCTCCATTTCTTTTGCCTGTTCTTCCATCTGACGCTGCATCTTCTGCGCCTGTTTCATCAGATTTGCCATATTTCCCGGCATTCCACCGCCTGGAAATCCACCTCTTTTTGCCATATTTCTTTCCTCCTGTTATTCATCCTCTACGGTAATCTCCATATGAATGAGATTTTCAATATCTACAAAATTATCCTCAAATCTTCTTCCT
Source organism: Dorea sp. ICN-14282 (assembly GCF_037890115.1). Classification (NCBI taxonomy): domain Bacteria; kingdom Bacillati; phylum Bacillota; class Clostridia; order Lachnospirales; family Lachnospiraceae; genus Dorea; species Dorea sp. ICN-14282. The sequence continues at coordinate 9,359 of NZ_JBBKBH010000005.1, forward strand.
TCTTCCACCTGCCGCACGTCAATCTCCACTGACTTGCCGATCTTCTCTGCAATCAGCTGCGCGATCTCCGCCTTATGCTCCGGCGAAGCTACAACGCTCGCACTCAGTTCATCCGGCAGCACTACCAGAAGACGGTTTCCCTCGCCCGCACTTAGGCGCGCCCGCTTTAGATACATCCGAAGCATCGGGGAAGCATCATTCGCAATCATACGAAAATCCTTTGCCACTGCTTTGACATCCTCGTTCAGCGCCTGGGGAAGTTCCGGTTTGCTCTGCGGCTTAGCCTCTTCCATTTCATACCCGGCGTCCCCCGCGTATGCGACGGGCTCCATTCTGGCCACATTTTGAAGACCTTCTTCTAACTGCTTTTCAATTGCCCGGATTCGATCAAACAGCGCATCCTGATTCTGATCCATTGCCGGACGGCACAGCTTAATTAAGGTTACCTCCAGAATCACCCGCTTCTGTGCAGCATATTTCAGCTGGCTGGTAAGATCCGAGAAAATTCTAATATAACGGATCAGCGTGTCATTGTCAATCATCTGCGCCTCTTCACGAAGCTGCGCCAAATTCTCACTCGATACGTCCAGCACATCCTCCATATCATCTGAGCTCTTTATCAGCAAAAGATTCCTGAGATACCAGGTAAAATCCGCTGAAAGCTGAGATAACTCCCGGCCCTGCATCACCAGCTCTTCCACCGTCTCAATGACCTTGCGCACATCCATCGAAAGCAGCTCCCGAAGAAGTCTGCTAAACACCGACGTATCTACCGCACCAAGCACTTCCAGCACATGGTCATACGTCAGCCGCTCTCCAATATAAAATGCCACACACTGATCCAGAAGGCTTAACGAATCACGCATAGAACCATCCGCCACCTTCGCAATGTAACGGATCGCCTTGTCTTCTACGTCCCAGCCTTCCTTCTCAATCAATTCTCTTAACCTGGCTGAAATCGTCTCAATGGAAATACGCTTAAAATCATACCGCTGACAACGACTCAAAATCGTAATCGGTATCTTATGAACTTCCGTTGTCGCCAGAATAAAAATCACATATTCCGGCGGTTCCTCCAACGTCTTTAACAGCGCATTAAATGCGCCGATGGACAGCATATGCACCTCGTCGATGATATATACTTTATACCTTCCTTCCGTCGGACGGTATGCGACCTCTTCCCGAATTTCCCTGATATTGTCCACACCATTATTGGACGCCGCATCGATTTCAATCACGTTCATGGACGTCCCCGACGCAATGGAACGGCACATTTTACATTCCCCACAAGGGCTTCCGTCCACCGGGTGCTCGCAATTAACTGCCTTTGCAAAAATTTTTGCCACCGTCGTTTTACCGGTCCCTCTTGTTCCGCAGAACAGGTAGGCATGTCCAATCCGCTCCCCTTTGATCTGATTCTTCAATGTTTTTACTATAGCATCCTGCCCTTTTACGTCCTCAAATTCATCGGGACGAAATTTACGGTATAACGCCGTATATGACATGTTTTACACTCCTATCTGTTACTCCATCTCGGAATCTCCGAAACTGATTCCGGTCCATTTAGCTTCCTTAATAATCTCAGAAGCCGGATTTACATATTTTAGCTTTCCTGCAACTTCTGAAAGCGGAACTCGGACGATATCTCCTCTTCGAACCGCCATCATACAGCCGAATTCTCCATCCAGAATTGCTTCCGCCGCAGCCGCTCCAAGCCGAGTAGCCAGTACGCGGTCATATGCGCACGGAGACCCGCCCCTCTGGGTGTGTCCCGGCACCGTAATCCGGACTTCCTGATCCGTCTTGCTTTGAATCTTCTCTGCCACCTCATATGCCACAGACGGATATTTCTTCTTCGCTTTCTTTTCCTTTAGCGCCTTCTTGGAAAGCGCTGCATCTTCCTTAGAAATCGCGCCTTCTGCAACTGCAATAATCGTAAATCGCTTTCCGGCTGCTTTGCGCCGGTCAATCGCATTCACCACCACATCAATATCGTACGGAATCTCCGGAAGCAGAATGATGTCCGCTCCGCCCGCAATTCCGGCATGAAGCGTTACCCAGCCTACCTTATGCCCCATGACTTCTACAATAAATACCCGACTGTGGGAAGTCGCTGTTGTATGAATCTTGTCGATGGTATCCGTCGCAATATCCACAGCGCTTTGGAATCCGAACGTCATATCCGTTCCCCACAGATCATTGTCGATGGTTTTCGGAAGCGTTACCACGTTCAATCCTTCTTCTCTCAGAAGATTCGCCGTTTTGTGTGTTCCATTTCCTCCCAGCACCACCAGACAGTCAAGATTCAGTTTATGATAAGTATGCTTCATTGCCTCTACCTTATCCAAACCATTTGCATCTGGTACACGCATCAACTTAAACGGCTGTCTGGATGTCCCCAGAATCGTGCCGCCAAGAGTGAGTATACCAGAGAAATCCTTCGCTGTCAGCATCGTAAAGTTTGAATAGATCAATCCTTTATAGCCCTCTTGGAATCCGTAAATTTCTACATCTTCTCGTTTGGAACATAAACCTTTGACAACACCGCGCATCGCCGCATTTAATGCCTGGCAGTCCCCGCCGCTTGTCAGCATACCAATTCTCAGCATAAGTTTCTCCTTTCTTTGCCATCGTTTTCCACGTAGAAATTATAACTTATTTTAGAGAATCCTACAACGGGGGACAGGGGAAATGTCAATCGGGGACGGAGGTTTTTTCATTTGTACACGTCCCAAATGTAATCGGGGACGGAGGTTTTTTCATTTGTACACGTCCCCACTTGACATTCGGTGTATAATATTATCAGAACAATTCAGAAAGCAGGTAAAAATGTGGATAAGTTAGATATAAAATTATGGACTCTGGCCGCCAAAGGCCAAATCGTTCCCGACCGTTCTCTTCTAAAGACGCCGGAACAGATCGCTGCAATCAAGAAAAGTGCCGATCTTAACACAGCCGTGCTAGATCACGTGGCCGCTCACATCCGTCCGGGAATGAGCACCGCCGAGATCGATCAACTGGTATACGACTATACCACGACGCATGGTGGAATCCCCGCGCCGTTAAATTACTGTGGTTTTCCTAAAAGTGTATGCACTTCTATTAATAATGTCGTATGTCACGGAATCCCGGATGAGCATGAAATTCTAGAAGAGGGGGATATCATCAACGTCGATGTCTCTACCATTCTTGATGGATACTATTCCGACGCATCACGTATGTTCGCAATCGGAACACTCTCACCAGAAGCTGAGAAACTAATGCGCGTCACGAAAGAATGTGTAGAACTTGGTCTTGCAGCAGCCAAACCCTGGGGACACTTAGGCGACATCGCTCATGCTATTAATTCCCATGCACAGAAAAACGGCTACTCTGTAGTGGAGGAAATCGGCGGGCACGGAATCGGTCTTGAATTCCACGAAGATCCTTTCGTTAGTTACGTAACACCAAAGGGGTCTGAGATGGTTCTGGTTCCGGGAATGATTTTTACCATCGAGCCAATGATCAACGAAGGCAGCCCGGACTTTTTTATTGATGAAGAAAATGATTGGACCGTCTACACCATCGACGATGGGCTTTCTGCTCAGATTGAGTACATGGTTTTGATCACCGAAACAGGGGTTGAAGTTTTAACAAAATAAATCCCTTTGAAAACGAATGCATATACAAAAAGAGTCGTACGGGATCGACGCATTTGAATAAATGCCCTTTCCTCACGACTCTTTCCTTTTTATAAATATAAATTTTTCTGCATTTAACTTTCATCTATCGCCTTCAGCACCAGCGCAGAATGCGCTCCCATATTTACCACAAGATCGCCATTTCTCACCAGATATTCCTCATACTCCATCGTATACCCATCCAGATAAGAATACATCAGACGAACCATGCGGCAGCGCTGCGCAACTTCGGCGCACCATACCGGAACCGTCACCTCTGCCAGCTCACTGCGGTTATTGATAATCACAATAATCGGCTCCTCCAAAAATCTTCCGTAAGCCAGAATATTTTCATCCCAGCAAAGAAGTTTCAAGGATCCCGTCCGAAGCGCCGGGAATTCTTTATGAATGCGGATCATCTCTTTGTGAAACGAAAGCATTTCCTGATCTTCGTGTCCCCACGGATAAGTTCTTCGGTTATCCGGATCTGTAAATCCACACACACCGGCCTCATCGCCGTAATACACCGTCGGCGCTCCGGGCCATGTCATCTGCATCACCACAGCTTCACGCATAACTGCCGGATTCACATATGCCTCTGCCGCTTCCGGGCCAAGGTGTTCCACTCGTCCCACAATGTGGTTTGTCCGGGTCAGGAACCTGGAATGATCATGGTTGGACAACTCATTCATCGCTACCTGCAGAGACGGCGTCAGCATATTCGCCATATGATGCTGGATACTTCCCACAAAATTATCTGCATTTCCAAGAAGCTCCTCTCTTGCTTCATCGCTGTGCTTCTCCATTCCAGTCAAAAACCAGGTGACCGGCTCCATAAATGCATCATAATTCATCACCGTATCCCATTCATCTCCCTGCAGCCATTCTCCCGGATCCCCGTAATGCTCAGCAAGAATCAGCGCATTGGGATTTGCATCCTTCACTGCCTGCCGGAATTTCTTCCAGAAATAATGATTATACTCATTGCTGCGTCCCAAATCTGCCGCCACGTCCAGGCGCCAGCCATCCACATTGTACGGCGGCGACACCCATTTGCGTCCGATCTGCAAAATATAATTTTCCAGCTTCGTAGAATCTTCATAATTTAATTTCGGAAGGGTATCATGCCCCCACCATCCATCATAATTCCCATTGTACGGCCAAGCACCCGGCTCCTCCTGAAAGAATCGGAAATAGCTCCTGTAAGGACTGTCTGCCGACACATAGGCGCCCGGCTCATATGTGTCCTGCCCTTCGTAAATCCTTTCCCGATCCATCCACTTATTAAAAGAACCACAGTGATTGAATACACCGTCCAGGATAATTTTCATGCCGCGCCGATGGAGTTCCTCTACCAATTGGATAAACAACTCATTACTAGCTTCCAGGTTTTTAAAGCTGCCTGTTCGCCGCTGATATTTTGTCGCCTGTCTATTTTCCGTCACTCCCTCCGGCAGAACCTCTCCGCCATCGTCTACAATCGCGCCGTAGTGCGGATCAATATAATCATAATCCTGAATATCGTATTTGTGGTTGGATGGCGATACGAACAGCGGGTTAAAATACAACACTTCCACGCCCAAATCCTGCAGGTAGTCCAGCTTTTCTATCACGCCCTGTAGATCACCGCCGTAAAATTCCCGAACGCCCATAGCCGCCGGATATTTGTTCCAATCCTTCACCCTGCTGCTATAGCCGCCTATATAATAATACTCTCTGTCTTCTACATCATTGGAAGGATCTCCATTATAAAAGCGGTCTGTAAAAATTTGATACATCACCGCGCCTTTTGCCCAGTCCGGCGTAGAAAAGCCAGGAACAATCCTGAAATCATAAAAGATTTTCCTTTCCTTCGATACGCCGCATCTGCCATAATAACAAAGCTCTTCTCCTTTTTCCACCTGAAAACAATAGGAAAATGGTTCTTCGCCAAGCTTCCAGTTAATTGTATAATAGTCAAATAATCCCCGGGAGCTTTCTTTTTCCATATCATAACCCACATTCCCGGTAATTAGACGGACGCAGTCTATATCATCCTTCGCCGTTCGGAACCGGAGACGTACCATCTCCCGCTCCTTTGGCTCTGCCGGAATGACATAGGCTGCGGTTCCATCACAGAATAACGCTTGTTCATTCATGCGCTCTGATTCCTCTCTATTCTTCCTGTATCCGGTCTCCTGCCGCTAAATTAGCAGGATTCTTCCAGAAACAGAGCTTCAAATTCTTCTCTGGAAATTTTTTCTTTTTCCAGCAAAAGTTCTGCACATTCATGCAGCACACCATCATACTTCTGAATAATGGTTTTTGCTTTCTCGTAACATTCATCGATGATCCGCTTTACTTCCTGATCAATCGTTGTCGCCACATTTTCTCCATAACCTCTGGAAGCATGAGCCAGATCTCGCCCGATGAACACTTCATCACTATCGTCATCGTAGTTAATCAGACCAACCGTCTCAGACATTCCAAACTTCATTACCATGGAACGCGCAAGCCCCGTCGCCTGCTTGATATCCTGAGATGCTCCTGTCGTAATATCATCAAGCACTAGCTCTTCTGCTACGCGCCCGCCAAGAGACACGGTAATATCCTGCAGCATCTTCCCTTTGGTGTTGAACATGTCATCCTGCTCCGGCAGCGGCATCGTATACCCGCCGGCGCCTCCCGTCGGAATAATGGATACGCTGTAGACCGGACCCACATCCGGAAGGACATGGAACAAAATCGCGTGCCCCGCTTCATGGAACGCAGTGATTCGTTTCTCCTTATCGGAAATAACCCGGCTCTTCTTTTCAGTACCAATTCCCACCTTCACAAATGCCTGGCGGATATCCTGCTGTTTCAGATATACCCGGTCTTCTTTCGCTGCAATAATTGCTGCCTCATTCAAAAGGTTCTCCAGATCCGCCCCGGTAAATCCGGCCGTCGTCTGCGCAATCTGTTTTAGATCAATCTCCTCACTCAAAGGTTTGCCTTTGGCATGTACTTTCAGAATCTCTTCTCTTCCCTGGACATCCGGACGTCCTACCATAACCTTCCGGTCAAATCTTCCCGGACGTAAGATTGCCGGATCCAGAATATCCACCCGGTTTGTCGCCGCCATCACGATGATCCCTTCATTAACTCCGAAGCCATCCATCTCAACCAACAGCTGGTTCAATGTCTGTTCCCGTTCATCATGGCCGCCGCCCATACCGGTGCCACGGCGTCTTGCCACGGCATCAATCTCATCAATAAATATAATGCAAGGCGCATTCTTTTTTGCATCTTCAAATAAATCACGAACACGAGACGCACCTACACCAACAAACATTTCCACAAAGTCAGATCCTGAGATGGTAAAGAACGGAACTCCTGCCTCACCGGCCACTGCCTTTGCAAGCAAAGTCTTTCCGGTTCCCGGAGGTCCCACAAGGAGAACTCCTTTCGGGATTCTCGCCCCTACCTGAATATACTTTTTCGGAGACCGAAGGAAATCAACAATTTCCTCCAAATCTTCTTTCTCTTCTCTCAAGCCCGCCACCTGGGCAAATGTAATCTTCTTGTCCTGCTCCGTGCTCAGACGCGCACGGCTCTTCCCAAAGTTCATCGCCTTTGAATTAGCTCCCGCGCCATTCTGCCGATTCATCAGCATAAAGATTACCATCACACCGCCAAACATCAAAAGCATCGGCATGATCGTCGTCGCAAACCAGTTATCCTGCGGAATATCCGGCATCTGATAATCGACGTCCTTCTTCTTTAAATAATCCTGAATCTCATTGACATCCGATACATACAGATAACGGACATCTCCGTTTTTCGCATCGCCGACTTGAATCTCCAATCGACCAGTCGGAACATTCTTGTTCTGTCTGACAACCACCTCTGTTACGTCTTCGCTTACAATCAGCTTTTCAAACGTATTCCAGGACAGCTGTTTTTCTTTCTGCTCAAACTGATTCGTAAACCAGAGTGCCGCAAACACAAAGATGACGAACATCAACAGCGTCACTCCACTCAGTCCTCTTGTTTTTTTGTCGCCCAATGTCTAGCCCCTTTCTATTTCGCTCCCTATTCTACGCCTTCTACCACTCCGATATATGGAAGATTTCTATATTTCTGTGCATAGTCAAGTCCATAGCCAACTACAAACTCATCTGGAATCTCAAATCCAACATAATCTACCTTTACGTCTCTGACACGTCTGTCCGGTTTGTCAAGAAGGGTACACAGCTTCATGCTCTTCGGATTTCTCTTTGCCAGGATGTCAAGCAGATAATACAAAGTTCTTCCGGAATCGATGATATCTTCGACAACCAGTACATCTTTTCCTTCCAACGTCTCATCTAAATCTTTTGCGATCTTCACAACACCACTTGACGCCGTTCCGTCTCCGTAGCTGCTAACACTCATAAAATCCATAGATACCGGCACGCTGATTCTCTTAGCCAGCTCGCACATAAAGAATACGCCGCCCTTTAATACACAGATCAGATGCACCTGTTTGCCGGCATAATCCTCACTGATCTTCTTTCCAAGATACTCAATTCTCTTCGCAACCTCTGCCTCATCAACCAATACTCTAACGCTCTCTGCCATCTTCTTTTCCTCCGTAAAATGTAATTTCTAAAATATTTTTTGTGTGTTCTGTAATCTGATAATCCTGACTCTGCCGGTATCCTACCACCCACATAATCTTAGAGCCGTCCGCCACAAGCCAGACCCGATCCCTCTCTTCTTTGGGAATCTTCTCATTGATAAAATACTGTTTCAGCTTCTGCCTTCCTCCCATGCGATTCACCGCCAGGGAATCTCCCGGCTTCCTGTGCCTTATTTTTACAGTATTTTTTATTATATCATAATCGAACCATTTCGTGTACTCTTTTTCAGGAAATCTTGTCATATCCGGCGTTCTTTCAAAAACTCGCATAGATACTCTCTTTGCCATCAAAGATTCCGGCATTTCCTCATACACATCAAGCTGTGCTTCTTCGCCCTGTATTTTTTTGCCCCATTTTTCCACTCGAATTCCTTCGTAGCACCGAATCGCTTCCAACTGATACGGAAGCAAAACCCTTCTTCCTACCTGTTTCTCCATCAATTCCTGTACCATTTCCACATGAACCACTTCTATATCTCTGCTCTTTCCCGCCATCCGGCAAAGCACTTGATATACCACCCTCGACTTCAGCGCCTCAGGAACACATTCGTAAATGGATTTGTGCAGGCAGCCTTCCTGGAAACAATTTTCTAAATGTTTTTCCGTCTCTGCCTCAAGATATTCCTCTGCAGCACGAAACTGTTCCATTGCCTTTGCCATGTGCTCCACCGTCTGCCGATTAACCGCATGTTCCAAGTACGGAATTACATGGCTTCTGATCCGGTTTCTGGTATAGGTGTCCTCCTTATTTGTTTCATCCGTACAATAAGATATTCCCCGTTTTTCCAAATATGATTCAATCTCCAGCCGACTAACCGCAAGAAGTGGACGAATCCACACTCCTTCAGCCGGAGCAATCCCTCCTGCCCCCTTTAGTCCGCACCCCCTGCAAAGGTTCCAAAGCAGTGTCTCTGCATTGTCATTTTTGTGGTGAGCAAGTGCAATCTTACTTCCTTCTCTCTCCTTTAAAAGTTCCGTGAACACCTGGCGGCGCACCTCTCTGCCTGCCTCCTCTTCCCCAACGCCCCGCTCCAGCGCATAAGCTCGAATGTCTGCCCGGTGAACATGAAGCACTACGTTCTGCTGCCGGCACAGATTGCGCACATAGGCTTCATCCTCATCTGCTGATTCCCCTCTTAATCCATGATGAACATGAACCGCCTCAAGCTCAATTCCAAGTTCAGCGCGTAAGTTTAACAGCACGAAAAGAAGGCACACCGAATCTGCACCTCCTGACAAGCCCACCAGCACCTTATCGCCCCGGTCAATCATATGATATTTTTCTATATATGCTTTTATCTGCTGTTCCATCTTCCGACTCTTTTTGCCTTTCTCTTCCTCTCTATTCTCTCTGAACTCCTTCTGAGCTCTCTGAACTTGGTACTTCTTCAGATTCTGCTTTACTAATTTATAACTATATAGAAATTCAGACAAAAAAGCAAGTTTACAGGTTCCAGATTCCCACTGCGATCACCGTCATATCATCCGAAGGCACCTCTCCCGACACTTCCAGAACCCGCCCCAAAATATGATGTGCAAATTCTTTTGGATTCACCATACCGGCTTCCCAAATAAACTGCTTCATTAATTCTTCCTGTTCTCCTACCGGAAGTGCATCCATCACACCGTCCGTCACCATAATCACAAAATCTCCCGATTCCAGCTTAAGTGTCTGACTGTCAATTTCCAATTCCTGTAAAACGCCGATCGGGAGCGTTGATGAGGTAATCTTCTCCACCCCTTCTGCCCGCTTTACAAAAGTAACCGATGCACCGGCTTTCACAAATTCACAGGTTCCCGTATAAAGATCAAACATACTAACGTCAATCGTTGAGAACCGAACTTCCTCCCTCCCAATGGCAAGCGCTGTATTCATCATCTGAATCGCTGTTTTTACCGGAAAGCCCGCTTCTAAAAGTTCCTCCAGCATCTCCACAACCATTTTACTCTCCTGAAGCGCTGCTTCCCCAGAACCCATGCCATCCGAGAGCGCAATCCCTTTCTTCCCGCCTGGCAGATCGGTCATCAAAAAAGTATCTCCCGAAATTTTATCGCACCCCTTCCCAATCTTCGCCACTCCTTGAAGCGTATGAAACCTTGCACTCTCCACACAGGCGATACTGCAGTATTCTTCCCCCACTACCGGACGCTCCCCCTGCTCCGGAACCATGGTTCGTCCTACGCATCTCCCTACAAGAGCCGCCATTTCTTTGGTTGCAATCAATTGGCCTTTCCCTGCCTTTACCGTTAAGTGAATCTCATATTTCCCCTGGGACGTCATATAAAACACCACCGACAGCATCCGCACGCCGGACTTTCGCAGCTGACTCTTGATCCGCTTTTCCAGATGATCATCTGTAAATATTCCCGCATCCAGTTCTCTCGTTGCCCCTTTTATCATCCCTGCCAGACTCATAAGCTGCCCTGCATATCCTTCCCTGTTGCGGACGATTTTCTGGTTCCACATCAGTACCTGCTTACCGCCCTCGAATACTTCCAGTGCCTCTCGAAGAAATCTTGGCGCCAGCAGACATTGACGTTTCAGTTTCCGCTTCAATTCCACATTCAATTCCGCCCCGTATTCTTCTACCTTGCACAAGATCTCATAAAAAATCTGATAGGTATCGATCTTTTTCTCTCCCAAACACTCTCCCCGCCGCTCACACTCACAGCCTCTGCACACCCGATCTGTTGTCCGCTGAAACATTTCTTCGATCTCCTCTTTTGAAAATGTCCCTCGATACGGCTCCAGCTGTACAAAGGTGTTCGACAAATGTACCAATGAATCCGCAAACTTGTCCATCTGAATGACATATGGATTCAAAAACGTCTCTTTTTCTTTTACTGCTTCCATTCTTTTCCCCTTTTCCTGCGGTTTCTTTGACAAATTTTGCCCAGACATTGAAAAAAGCTTTAGGAATCTCTTCCTAAAGCTTATCATCTGTTCTTTATTCCGCCTTAAATATAATCTCATTTTCATGTACAAGACCTAGCTTCTCCTTCGCCACATCCTCTACATATTCATCTGTACCTACATATTCTTCCAGCTCTTCAATCTCTTTCGCACGTGCTTTTTCGTCCTCAATCTTCTCTTTCAGTTCCTCTTCCTGTGCCCGATAATCCCGGTCTTTGGCTTTCAGCGATACGCTATTAACCGACACTACCGCCATAAGAAGAAGGATAACTGCGCTGATTCCGAGAACACTTCTCCGATGGCGCTGCATGCGCTTCCTCTGCCGCTGCATACGGCTTTTCTGCTTCATTTTATTCATTATACTCACCCTTACGCCGGCACCCCTGCCGACTTTTATTATCCCTTATTGTTTTTTATCTTATCTTTTTTTCCTCCCTGAATCAAGTCTTTTGGAGCAAATCCGTTCCCGATAAGTGTAGATTTTTTTATACAGTTTTTCTTCCTGTTTCAAAAACCCCGTCATAAAAAGCGCCCCAACTACAACACCTAGTATAAAATGCCATCGAACGCTACCATCACTGGTATGGTAAATTTGCACAAACACATAAACAGCCGTCCCCATCCAGAAAATCAGGTCCTCAATTCCTATCACTGTCAGATTATGACGTACAATCTGACGGAAACAGGAAATGCATCGGTATACCAAACGGATGATTCCCCCGGAAAGCACTGCCGCCAAAAACACCATAAATTCTTCTCGGATCCCTGTCATTCCATTACCTGAACAATTTAGAAAACAGATTTTCCGACTGCTTTCCAACCGCCTTCATATCTGAATACGCCACACTGTCAATATTTCCCGACAGATCGACTTCCCCTTTTTCCAGACTTAACCGATTCACGTGAAGATCGGACCCTTTCACCATGAGCATTCCTTGCTCTGTCTCCAGCAGGATCTCATTTAAGTCAAAAGACAACACATCATTCACTCCGGTTACCAGACTGTTTTTCCGATTATTAATGACCAGTTTATGATTTTTTGATACTGTTCTTTCTTCCATATCTGCCACACAACCTTTCTTCCTAATCCTATGAAAGGTTGTTCGCGAATATTACAAATATTTGAACAATTCTTTTGCCTCTTCCTTTTTGGTTGTATCCTGAATATCCAGCACCTCCACTTTCACGGTGCGGGTACCAAACTGAATTTCTATGACGTCTCCCGGTTTTACCTTCACGGATGCCTTGGCAACCGTTCCGTTAACCTGTACTCTTCCTGCGTCGCAGGCTTCATTTGCCACTGTCCTTCTTTTAATCAGACGGGACACTTTCAAAAATTTATCCAATCTCATCTCTGAAATCCTCCTGTTTTCAATAATAAAAGTAGGGAGCCAAAAAGCTCCCTATCCTTACACGAACCTTACTATTCTATTCGTATCCACAATTATGCATTTACCGCATCTTTTAAAGCTTTTCCTGCTTTGAACTTTGGTGCACTGCAAGCTTCGATCTTCATAGTCTTTCCTGTCTGAGGATTTCTTCCCTCTCTTGCAGCTCTCTTGCTTACTTCAAAAGTTCCAAAGCCTACTAACTGTACTTTATGATCTTTCTTTAATTCATCTGTTACTACGTCAACAAATGCTTTTAAAGCCTTCTCAGCGTCCTTCTTAGATAATTCTGCCTGGTCAGCAATTGCTGCGATTAATTCTGTTTTGTTCATGGATTTTTCCTCCTCTTGTCTTCGCATAGAATCCTGTATTTATTCTACTCTCTTCTATTATCCTTGACATCTTGCATCAGTCCCCTCTGCAAATGCCTTTAGTTACTGTTATACCGTTTTTCCCTATGTTTGTCAAGGTAATTTTCCCGGTTTTCGCCGTATTTACGGGCTTTTTCCGCATTTTTGCATACGGCTGAAACCTTATTTTCCATTTCTTTACATCATAGCATCAATCATTTCCAGAACTTCTTTTCCAAGTGCTTCTGATTTTGCATCTGCGTCTGCAAGAGATTCTCCTTTTACTCCATAATAGAATTTCACTTTCGGCTCTGTTCCTGATGGTCTTACACACAGCCACGCATCATCCGTCAGATCATAATACAGTACATTGGAAGATGGAAGGCCTGTCCCTGTCACTTCTCCCGTCTCGATATCTTTGATCGTATCTGCCTGGTAATCTCTTGCTTTGAGTACCTTATATCCGCCTACTTCTGCCGGCGGATTCTTACGCAGAGTCTCCAGGATCTCCTGAATCTTCTGCAAGCCTTCAATTCCCTTTAACGTAATCGCCTGAATACCATCTTTGTAATAGCCAAAACGTTCATATAAATCAACCATAGCATCCCACAGAGTCTTGCCCTGTGTCTTATAGTAAGCAGCCGCTTCACAAAGCGCCATCGTTGCTACAATCGCATCTTTATCTCTTGCATGGGTTCCAATCAGACATCCATAGCTTTCCTCAAATCCGAAAAGATATGTACCCTTTCCTGTCGTTTCAAATCCCAAAATCTGCTGTCCGATAAACTTAAATCCTGTCAGCACCTCGATCAGCCCAACTCCGTAACCTTTTGCGATCGCATCTGCAAGGTTGGAGGTTACAATCGTCTTAATCAGATATCCGTCATCAGGAAGTCCCTTTAATGCTTTTCTCTGACCGATCTCATAATCTGCAAGCAGACATCCGGACATATTACCTGTCAACTCACGGTATTCGCCGGACGCATTATCTTTCACATAAACACCAAGGCGGTCTGCATCCGGATCCGTAGCCAGCACAAGATCTGCATCCACTTCTTCTGCCAGTTGCAGACCCAGCTCAAACGCTTCTTTCGCCTCTGGATTCGGATAGGAAACGGTCGGGAATTCTCCGTCTGGGAGTTCCTGTTCTTTGACCACGTATACATTTTCAAAACCAAGCTCTTTCAGAATCCGTCTTGCCGGAATATTTCCGGTTCCATGAAGCGGACTGTAAACGATCTTTAAGTCTTTTCCAACTGCGTCAATGGCATCCTGATGAATCACCTGCTTTTTCAATTCTGCAATATATCCATCATCCACATCTTCGCCAATCACTTCATAAAGACCTTTGTCTTTTGCTTCCTCAAGCCCCATGGTTTTTACAGTACTGTAATCTGTCACAGCCTTTACTTCATCCATAATTCCTTTATCATGGGGCGGCGTAATCTGCGCTCCATCTTCCCAGTAAACCTTGTAACCATTATACTCCGGCGGATTGTGACTTGCTGTAATATTAATACCTGCGATGCAGCCCAGTCTGCGCACTGCATAAGATAACTCCGGTGTTGGACGCAGGGACTCAAATACATATGCTTTGATTCCATTTGCAGCCAAACAAAGCGCTGCTTCATCTGCGAACTCCGGAGACATCCGGCGAGAATCATACGCAATGGCAACACCTTTTGCCTGTTCCTCTTTCTTTATAATATAGTTTGCAAGCCCCTGAGTTGCCTTTCTGACGGTATAGAGATTCATGCGGTTCGTACCAGCTCCGATGATTCCTCTAAGTCCTGCCGTTCCAAACTCAAGATCTTTGTAAAAACGCTCTTTGATTTCCTTATCATCTTCTGCAATCCCCTGCAGTTCCTTCTTTATAGCCTCATCAAAATATGGGTTATTCAACCATTCTTCATATCTTTCACGATATTCCATAATTGCACCTCCTGTCATTAATATCATTATTATACAACAGGATGCTACAAATGAAAAGAAAATATCTCCTCTAAAAACCGGCGTTTTTCTTCCGTCTGCCGAATTGCCGTGGAAAGCTTTTCGATATTTTTCACCGAAACCCATGCTTTGTTGGAATGATAATAGGAATTGGCGATCTTCCAGATTTTCTCCGGATAGGACAAACGATTTCTCAAGTATTCCATCTCCACATCCGATATTGGGCGGACGGCTGAATAGGCATTGATCATATTATCACCAAGCCTGGTTTTCCAGCCGGTCTTTTCCATTACTTTTCTCAGAAAATAATACAAGTCTTCTACCTGTACATCATACTTGAATTTTTCAAAGTTGGTCACTGCAATCTCCGGCATTTCCACCCGCGCAGGGCGCGCTGTCGGAAGCATCAGAATATTGTGGTAATTGTATTCTCCATGAACGAGGCAGTGCCCTTCCACACTTTCTTTATAAAGTGTATCATAGCCTGACTGTTCCAATTCCTGAAGCGAAGCGGATGCCCACTGATACATTTGATCAAAACATTTTAAAAAGGCAATTTCAAATTCTCCTTTGGGCGAAAGCTTTCTCATATATTTCCGCACCTTTCTCAATTCCCGATTGTGACGTGCGTACTCTTCCTTCAAATCAGTCCCTGTCCCCGCCGGAAGTTCCAGCTGATGCTGCATCAGTAAATGTAATTTTGCAAGGCTGGCTGTTGCCTCCAGAAGTTCCGCCGGTCGGTGCAGATCACATTCCCGTCCGGGGAACCAGCGCTTCAGTATGTATCTTCCTTCCCCCTCTAATGCGGACACACTGTCCCCCTCTTGATTCAAAATGATTTCATCCGTATTCTCTACTCCTTGCTGCCGGAGGTAATCGTGCAGCTCCCACACAACCGGTATTCGCTTCTCCTGCCCGGTGACGTCTTTTAGCAGAAGAAGTCCCTGGTCCGTATCACATAGCACGGCGCCCCTGGTTTTCCGCGTACTGATCACTTTTATATTGTACTGTTCTAATACTTTCAACTCATATTCCTGCATATCCATCCCCTACATTTTCCGTTATTCTCTCTAACGTATGTCCGATGGGGAGAAAATATGAATGGGGACGGAGGTTTTTGAAAAAACCTCCGTCCCCATTCATATTTTTCCCTGTCCCAAATTGACTTTCCCCCGTCCCAATTTGTCTTTCACGTTCTAACGAATTATATGTGCAGAGTTTTCAACAATGCTTCTTTCGTGTTCTTTTCTGGGTTTATGAGTACTATCCCCAACATTTCCTCTAACTTATCCCCAATTTCCTTGCCAGGCTTCATCCCGGCTTCTATCAAATCCTTGCCAGTCACTGCAAGATCTTTCAATGACACACATTGTTTTTTTTCTAAGATTTCACAATATAATTTTTCAATTGCATCTAAATTAGATAACTTTTCTTCTCTTTGATACAGACTCTGCGCTAAAACATCCGCCCGACGCACTTCCATATAATATGGGAATAGATCTTCCCCTATTTTATTCATCGCCTTCCGAACATTAGCTGCCTCTGCTGGCATACGATAGTCATGATAACAAACAAGTTTGCACACTTTATGCAGTGTATCATTATCAAATTTCAACCTGCGCAGCACATTTTTCGCAATACTCTCACTCTCTACTGCATGTTTTTTAAAATGCGCCCGACCGTTTGCATCTATCGTTTTCATCTTCGGCTTGCCCATATCATGCATTAACATAGTTAAACGCAAAATTTTATCTGCTCTTATATTTTCCATTGCATGTAGTGTGTGTTCTCCCACATTATACATATGATGCGGCGTTTCCTGATCCGTTTCCATCATTTGATCAAATTCCGGCAAAAATTGCTTTGTAATTCCCAAATCATAGGCATCCTTCAGCAATCCTGGCCGTTTCGAAGTCAGCATTTTTATTAACTCTATCTGAATTCTTTCAGCACTGATATTTTGAAGTGTATCCGCAAGCTCGCGCATCCCGCTTCTTGTATCCTCCTCAATCTCAAATCCCAATTGTGCCGCAAATCTTACTCCTCGCAGAATTCTAAGGGCATCTTCCGAAAATCGCTGTCTTGCATTGCCCACACATCGTATTACTCCTGCCTCTAGATCGCGCATTCCTCCAAAAACATCGACCAGCCCATCTTTTTCGTTATACGCCATCGCATTAATGGTAAAATCACGCCTCAATAAATCTTCTCTCAAATTTCTAGTAAATGTAACTTCTTTTGGGTGCCTGTTATCTTCATAGTCTCCATCTACCCGATATGTCGTAACTTCAAACCCTTCATGGTCCAGCAAAACCGTTACTGTTCCATGCTCAATCCCCGTATCAAATGTCCGATGAAACAGCGCCTTTGTTTCTTCTGGTGTTGCAGATGTTGTGATATCCCAATCCTCTGGCTTTCTCCCCAAGGCTGAATCCCTCACACAACCACCAACAGCATATGCCTCATATCCATGTTCCTGCAAAACTTTTATAATTTCATTTACCTGCTTCGGCAAATTAATTTTTAACTTATCCATATCTTTTTCCTCCATTTACTAACACCATGGTTATAATATCATATTTTCATTCGGGACGGAGGTTTTTTCAAAAAACTCCGTCCCGAATGAAAATATCCCTGTCCCTTTTGGTTATCTCATTCTCATTTCTTCCCTTAATAGTTTCTGAAGCTTCTTTGCCGCACGTTTTGAAATTTCAAACTGATTTGCAATAATACTTTCAAACAAATTTCTCATGTCACACCAATCCAAAATCTCTTCCTTGGAAAGTTCAAAATCTTTCGAAATATTCTCGAGAAACATCCTTGCAATTTCTTTTTGCTGCATCAATTCCTCCTCTGGAATATCCGCAAAAACCTTTGAACTTTCAATCCGATGAAACTCTTCAAAGGCTTTCGTGCCATCCAGTAATCCCACGTTCATATCATATCCTTCACTACTTAAAATACCCTTCTTGTATTTTGCCAGATCAAAATATTCTTGTGCACTACTATAACGATAACTTTGTACATTCTTACACATTTTTGCTTTTAATGGATTTAAATGAATATATCGTAGACAATTCCAGAAATGTTCTTCACTTTCGATACATTGGCTATGAAATCGTCCCTGAAAGACGTAACCAACTCTTTTATGTTTATAATTATAATATTTTGCGTATTCAGCCAGAATCTTGGCCATGAAAGATGATAAATCCTCTTTTTCTGATTTCACCAACAAGTGAATATGATTTTGCATGATACAATATGCAAATATTTTGACATTGAATTTTTGATAGTTTTCTCGAATGATATTAAGAATTCTAGATTTTTCTCGATTTTCATTAAAAATCAGCTCTTTATTCAACCCTCGTGTCGTTACATGATAATATCCTGTTAGACTTTCCTGTCTCGGTTTTCTTGGCATATAATTCCCCCTTTGACGGAGAATGAGCTTCTTAAAATTTAGGAACAGGGTATTTTCAATTTCAATTTGGGACGGAGGTTTTTTCAAAAAACTCCGTCCCAAATGAATTGCAAAAATTAGTAGGATTTTCCCCAATATGCCATATGTTTTGCAGGTTTTCCACACCAGATACATTTATCTGAAATCATTTCTTCATCCTCGATCAGACATCTGGTTGCTGCTCCTCCTGTTGCATACTTCACTTCGCCTTCACACTCCGGATCTCCACACCAGCATGCTTTTACAAATCCACGATTTGCTTTAAACTTCTCAACCATTTCATCCATCGTCACGGCTGTATCGATATGGCTGTCCAAGAATTCTTTCGCTCTGTCGTACATATCCTGCTGCTCCTGCTCTAAGATTTCACGCAGTTTTGTAGCAATTTCATCCAGAGATACCACAATTTTCTCACGTGTATCACGGCGAACAACAATAACCTGATTGTTCTCAATGTCTTTTGGTCCAATCTCAATACGAGTTGGAATACCAAGAATCTCCTGTTCAGAGAACTTCCATCCCGGACTCTTATCGGAGTCGTCAATCTTCACTCTATATCCAGCTTTTTTCAGCTCATCTAACAATGCATACGCTCTGTCAAGCACGCCCTCTTTATGCTGTGCAATCGGAATAATTTTACATTCAACAGGTGCAACATGCGGTGGCAGAACAAGTCCGTCATCATCACCATGAACCATGATCAATGCTCCGATACTTCTGGTAGACCATCCCCAGGAAGTCTCGTATACACTGTGAGGCTCATTGTTTTTATCAATATACTTGATACCAAATGCATCTGGGAATCCGCTTCCAAAGAAATGGCTTGTTGCAGACTGAAGTGCCTTTCCGTCATGCATCAGCGCCTCTACTGTGTAAGTATCCTGCGCTCCATCAAATTTCTCATGCTCTGCCTTTCTTCCAGACACATATGGAATCGCCATCGTTTCTCTATAGCAATCCTCGTATACATGGAACATCTGAATCGTACGTGCTTCCGCCTCTTCATATGTTGCGTGAATTGTATGTCCTTCCTGCCACAGGAACTCTCTAGAGCGAAGGAACGGTCTTGTAGTCTTCTCCCAACGAAGCACAGAATTCCACTGGTTCCATACCTTCGGAAGATCACGATAAGATTTTACTGTTCTTGCCCACAGATCGCAGAATAACGTCTCTGAAGTCGGACGAATACATAATCTTTCCTGCAGTCTTTCCATACCACCATGTGTTACCCATGCAACTTCCGGCGCAAATCCTTCAATGTGATCAGCTTCTTTTTCAAGCAAGCTTTCCGGAATCAAAAGCGGTAAAGATACATTTTCTACTCCTGTTTCTTTAAAACGTCTGTCAAGGTCCGCCTGAATCAGTTCCCAAATCGCATACCCATTCGGTAAATAATTCAGACATCCTTTTACGCTTGAATAATCACACAACTCTGCCTCGCGCACAACGTCTGTATACCACTGTGCAAAATTTTCATCACGAGGTGTGATATTTTTTACTAATTTTTCCTTTGCCATGTTTCTCTTCTCCTTTTTCTTATTCTGACGAGGCCCTTGCCCCACACTCAAATATATCGGGAAACGTATTATTTTTCACAAAGAAAAAGCCAAGCCTTACGTCCCCGCTAAAAGGGACCGAAAAGCTCGGCGGTACCACCCTAGTTAACTGCAACCCATTCGCAGTTCTCTCATTTGCCATTAACGCTGGCAGACGCTGCACTTTCATGCAGTGGCTCCAAGGCGGGTTCCATGTAGTTCAAAGCAGAGATCTCCCACCATATGATCTCCTCTCTGGGGCTTGCTTTCATGTACTAATCCTCTTCATTGCCAAAAATTCTTGAGTTAACTGTGATTTTAATCTATCATTTTGCATTTGTCAAGGCAGAAATTTCCACACCCAAGCCCTTACTCTGCTTCACCATTTCCTCACATGTACAAAAGTCAGTAATATTACACCTTTATCCACCTTCCTTTCCATTTATATTTGCATATTCAGATACTCTATGTTTAAATGATAAAAACAAACCACTTCAACATTAAGGAGAATCAACAATGAATACCAAACCTCTTAATATTCTATACGAAGATACGCACATTCTGGTGTGCGTCAAATCGCACGGCATTGCAACTCAAAGCAGAAAACTTGGCTCTCCAGATATGGTTTCTCTTCTTAAAAATCATATCGCCCACTCCAACCACAGCAAGGGTGAACCTTATCTGGCAGTCATTCATCGTTTAGATCAACCGGTATCCGGAATTTTGGTCTTTGCAAAAACTCCCTTCGCTGCCAAAGAACTAAACCGCCAGCTTACCTCCCATAGCTTTGGGAAATATTATCGCGCCCTCGTTGATAAAATGCCACCTGCGGAAAGTGGCACCCTTGAAAATTATATGGTCAAAGACCGCAAAACAAATATCTCTCAAATCTGCACTCCCGATACACCTGGTGCAAAACTTGCCCGTCTGCATTACGAAACCGTTCAAAAGGGACAGGGGATTTTTCATTTGGGACGGAGTTTTTTTCATTTGAACACGTCCCCAATTGAGCTTAACATCCACCTCGATACAGGAAGGCATCACCAAATCCGAGTACAGCTAGCAGCTCTTGGCTGTCCTATTCTCGGAGATTCCAAATATAATCCACAACCTGTGGAAAACGGCACCTGGCAAACAACCTGCTTATGTGCCTATCGATTAGATTTTCATCATCCTAAGACCCAAAAGCCCTTACATTTTGAATTAGAACAGGATGATTGTTAGAACGGGACAGGCGCACAACGTAATCGGGGACGGAGTTTTTTTCAAAAAACTCCGTCCCCGATTAATTACTCTTCTACCTCTTCGTTCAGCGCTTCCTCATACTTTTCAAGGATAATATTTTGAATTCTCTCTCTCGTCCCCGAATTAATCGGATGTGCAATATCTCTATATTCCCCATCCAGCGCCTTCTTACTCGGCATTGCAATAAACAGACCTTTTTCTCCTTCAATCACTTTAATATCATGTACTACAAATTCCTCATCCATAGTAATTGAAACTACCGCTTTAAGTTTCCCCTCTTTTGCGACTCTTCTCACACGTACATCTGTAATCTGCATATTCCTTTAGCCCCTTTCTTCCAAGCTGCACTCCTGTTTACAGTGCATACCTCTCGTTCTTTTCCACAACTACTTTTACACCATTTTCTCCAACATGACGCGTATTTGCTCTGATCGTATCACGACTTTCAACAATACAATTTTCAATATAAGTATTGTCTCCCAGATAAACATCGTTCAAAATAATAGAATTTTTGATCACGCAATTATTGCCGACAAACGTCTTTTTAAAGAGAACTGAATTTTCCACTGTTCCATTGATAATACTTCCACTCGCTATCAGGCTGTTCTTAACCACTGCGCCCGGATTATATTTTGCCGGTGGCAAATCACTAACCTTAGAGTAGATCTCTGGCTGCTTTTTGAAAAAATACTCTCTGACTTCCGGTTTTAGGAAATCCATATTTGTCTGGTAATAAGCATCCACTGTCGATATGCTGCTCCAGTAATCCTTTATCTTATAACCGTAAATCTTCTTCACATTTTTGTATCTGATCAGAATATCGGTTACAAAATCATGCCTGTCATCTTCCGCGCACCGTTCAATCAGATCGATCAGCTGGCGTCTTCTAATCACATATATTCCCGTTGATACCGTATTGGATGTTGCCACAAGCGGCTTCTCCTCAAATTCTTCTATTCTCATAGAATCATTCATCTTCACCGTTCCAAACCGGCTTACATCCTCATTTGAATCCATTTCTTTACAAACCACTGTAATATCTGCTTTTTTTGCAATGTGATATTCCAGCACTTTGTTATAATCCATCTTATAAACAGCGTCTCCAGAAGTAATAATCACATAAGGCTCATGGCATCTTTTCAGAAAATCTAGATTTTGATAAATCGCATCTGCAGTTCCTCTGTACCAATAATCATTATCCGCCGTAATTGTCGGCGTAAACACGTACAAACCACCCTGTTTTCTTCCGAAATCCCACCATTTAGAAGAATTCAAATGTTCGTTGAGTGACCGTGCATTATACTGTGTCAGCACGGCAACCTTCTGAATGTGTGAATTAGACATATTGCTAAGCACAAAATCAATTGCTCTGTAGCTTCCCGCCACCGGCATTGCTGCCACCGCACGTCTCTGTGTTAATTCACGCATCTTATTACTGTTTCCACCTGCTAATATAATTCCAACAGCTCTCATACACGTTCACCTGCCTTTATCAATGTCTCTCCACTGTCTAATACGCCATTCGGATAATCTTCTTTGGAAGTCACTCCACTGATCGCTGTATTCTTTCCAATCTGCACTCCGCTTGGCACTACTGAATTTTCCCCAATGGTTACAAGGCCAAAGGAATAAATTGCTGGTTTCAACTTATTTGGCACGTCACTTCCAATTCCCAATGTAACGTTGTCACCAATCTTACATTTCTCTGCAATAATAGACTTGTCTACTACACAGCCTTTTCCAATGGTAACATCCTTCATAATAATAGAATCCCGGACAACCGTTCCTTCTTCAATGGTTACTCCTGAACCAATCACACTGTTATGAACTTCTCCATAAATCTCAGAGCCATTTCCTATAATACTTCTCTCAATCACCGACTGTGAAGATATGTACTGCGGCGGAAGGATTTCGCTGTTTGTATAAATCTTCCAGAATTCTTCATACAGGTTAAACTCCGGAATAATATCAATCAATTCCATATTCGCTTCCCAATATGATCCCAGCGTTCCTACATCCTTCCAATATCCATTATATTCATAGGCAAATAACCGTTGTCCCTTTTCATGGCAATATGGAATAATATGTTTTCCAAAGTCGCACCCCGGCTCATTTTTCAGAGCAAGCAGTGCTTCTTTTAATACCGGCCAGCTGAAAATATAAATTCCCATAGAAGCCAAATTGCTCTTTGGCTGCGGCGGCTTCTCCTGGAACTCTGCAATCCGCCCTTCCTCTTCGGTAACTACAATTCCAAAACGGCTCGCTTCTTCCATTGGCACTGGCATTGCCGCAATCGTAACGTCAGCATCATGCTCTTTATGGAAATCCAGCATAACCTCATAATCCATCTTATAAATGTGATCGCCTGACAAAATTAATACATAATCTGGATTAAACGTCTCCATATACTCCAGATTCTGATAAATAGCATTTGCCGTTCCGGTATACCACTCACTGTTGCTGCTCTTCTCATACGGCGGTAAAATAGTCACGCCTCCGAAATTCCGGTCTAGATCCCACGGAATTCCAATACCTATATGTGCGTTCAGCCGAAGCGGCTGGTACTGGGTCAATACTCCGACCGTATCAATTCCTGAATTTATACAGTTGCTGAGTGGAAAGTCGATAATCCGATATTTACCGCCAAATGCAACCGCTGGTTTTGCGACCTTAGCAGTAAGAACTCCAAGTCTGCTGCCCTGCCCTCCTGCCAACAGCATCGCTATCATTTCCTTTTTTCTCATGTCATCACCCCTCCTCAGTAATATTATAGTTCTGATTATACCATAGTTTTGATTTTCAGAGAACGAATTTTACAAATAAATCGTATTTTTTCTGAACTTTTTATTAAAATATAACAAAAACTTACGGCTTGGTTTTTTTGCCATATATGTTTATAATAATATGGACAGATAGATAGATTTATGACAGTTATTTTAATTAGATTCACGCAATTGAACAGAAAGGTGATTGATCAATATGTATAAAATTAATTTTTCTCAGCCTGTACACGTACACTTCATCGGTATCGGCGGTATCAGCATGAGTGGTCTTGCAGAAATTCTTCTGAAAGAAGGATTTACGATCTCCGGCTCTGACAACAAGGAGTCCGCTCTGACCCAGCATCTAGCTTCACTCGGTGCAACCGTGTTTTACGGGCAGAAAGCATCTAATATGATAGAAGGAATCGATCTGGTTGTATATACTGCCGCCGTTCACGAAGACAATGAAGAATATATGGCAGCTGTACAAAAAGGTCTTCCTATGTTAAGCCGGGCAGAACTTCTCGGACAGCTGATGAATAACTACGATATGCCGATTGCCATTTCCGGAACCCATGGGAAAACGACAACGACATCCATGCTGTCCCACATCCTTCTCGCCGGAGAACTGGATCCAACAATTTCTGTAGGCGGCATTTTAAAAGCTATCGGCGGAAATATTAAAGTCGGAAATTCCGAAATTTTCTTGACAGAAGCCTGCGAATATACCAATAGCTTTCTTCATTTCTTTCCAAAAATCAGTGTGATTCTTAATATTGACGAGGACCACCTGGATTTCTTTAAAGATCTGGAAGATATTCGCAATTCATTCCGCAAATTTGCAGAACTCCTGCCAAAAGACGGTTCACTGATCATCAACGGTGAAATTGACCGTTTAGGCGGCATTACCGATGGTTTAAAATGTAATGTCATTACCTATGGAATGGACAGCTCTTTTGATTACACTGCCGTTAATATCACACACAATCAAACCGGAGCAGCTTCCTTTGACCTGGTAATCGGAGGAATCTTTGCTTCACGGATTTCTTTGTCCGTCAGCGGCGACCACAACGTCTCTAATGCTCTGGCATCCATTGCCGTTGCAGACAAACTTGGAATTCCAATGGAAACAATCCAGACCGGACTCCATGATTTTCACGGAACAAACCGTCGTTTTGAACATAAAGGCGAAGTAAACGGCATTACTATTATTGATGATTATGCACATCATCCAACAGAAATTGCAGCCTCATTAGACGCTGCCCATCACTATCCTCACCAGGAGCTCTGGTGCATCTTCCAGCCCCATACCTACACACGTACCAAGGCGCTGTTTGATGAATTTGTAGAAACGCTCCAAAGGGCCGATCATATTATTCTGGCCGATATTTACGCCGCCAGAGAAACGGATACCCTTGGTGTTTCTTCTCTTGACCTTGCAAATGCACTGAAAGAAAAGGGCTGTGATGCCTATTATTTCTCCAGTTTCGGAGAAATCGAGGACTTCTGTCTCAAGATGTGTCATAAAGGGGACTTGTTGATAACTATGGGCGCGGGAGACGTTGTAAACATTGGCGAAAACCTGTTAAAACGTTAGTTATCCACATTTTCCACAGGTTTTTATCCACAAAAAACCTGATTTTTCAAGCAAAAATTTCTTTTTTCCCTGTCCTTCTGATGCTATAATAACTCTACACTAAACGAGCAAGAGGAAGGACAGGCGTACTGATTATGAAAAAATTAACCCTTACAAATTACGTACAAGGCACTACTACCGTGCTGGAAAATGAATTTATAGACCGTTATATGCCCACGGCAAACGGAGAATATGTAAAGGTGTATCTTCTGATTTTGCGCCATCTTTCCAACGCTTCTGGCACACTTTCCATCTCTGCGATGGCAGATCTGTTAGACTGCACGGAGAAGGATGTGTTAAGAGCACTAAAATACTGGAAAAAAGAAGGACTTCTTGATTATGACGATCCGGATGATACTACACAGCTAACACCGGAAGATCCTGTTTCTGGCACAGCCAATCAGCAGGCCGGCGCATCTGCTATCCAGACCGCTTCGACACCTTCTATGTGCAAAGAATCCGTGCCAAAGGCGTCCTCAGATGAAGTCAACAGCGTTTCTAATATTCAGCAGTATCGTAGCCGCAAAGAGCGGAAAGAATTTAAAGAGCTGCTCTTTGTTGCAGAACAATACTTGGGAAAAACTTTATCTTCTGTTGACATCGATATGATTACATACTTTTTTGATTCTCTCCATATGTCCGCAGAGTTGATTGAATATTTGATTGAATACTGTGTGGAAAACGGGCACAAGAGCATGCGATACATCCAAAAAGTCGCACTTTCCTGGAGCGAACAGAATATTACCACTGTAGAAGCCGCAAAATCCAGTTCTCTTCAGTATAATAAAAATTGTTATTCCATTTTAAATGCATACGGAATTAAGGGACGAGCCCCTGCCTCTTCTGAAATTGCTTATATTCGTAAATGGAATGAAGAATATGGTTTTACACTGGACATTATTTTAGAGGCATGTGACCGCACTATGAACGCGATCCATCAGCCAAGCTTTGAATATACCGATCGAATTTTAGAAAACTGGCATGAAAAAAAAGTACGTGCATTTAAGGATATTTCTGCACTGGACGCCCATTATCTAAAAGAAAAGGAACAGAAAAAGAAACAAAAGCAGACTGCTTGCTCTTCTCCTGCTCCAAAAACAAATAAATTCAACAATTTCGACAACCGTTCCTATAATATGGATGATTTGGAACGCAGACTTGTTCAGCAATAAAGGAGAGTTTGATCCATGGCATTATCGAATTCACAGTACGAACAAATTATGCGTACTTATGAACAACGACAATTGGATAACGAATACCAGCTTCGGGAACGCTATAAACGCGCTTATTCTCTGATTCCGGAACTGGAAGAGCTGGATCACGCCATCTCTTCTCTAAGCCTTGAGAAGGCAAGGAAACTTTTAGATGGTGACGAGACCGCTCTTCTTTCTTTAAAGCAGGACCTTACCTCTCTTACTTTACAAAAACAACGGCTATTAGAATCTCACGGATTGCCTTCTGACTATCTGGAACTTCATTACACTTGTCCAGACTGTCAAGATACGGGCTATCAGGGCACCCAGAAATGCCACTGCCTGAAAAAAGCAATCGTAGATCTTCTCTATACACAATCGAATCTGCATGAAATTCTGGAAAAGGAAAACTTCCATACCTGTTGCCTGGATTTTTATTCCAGCAACCATATCGACCCGCTGACCGGGCGATCTTCATTAGAATCCATGCAGACAGCTCTGAAAACCTGCCATGATTTTGCAGCTCATTTTTCAGAGAACTTTCAAAATATTCTGCTCTATGGAGACACAGGAGTTGGAAAAACATTCCTCTCGCACTGCATTGCCAAAGAGCTAATTGACCAGGCTTATTCCGTCATTTACTTTTCTGCAGCGCAGTTGTTTGATCTTTTTGCCCGCCATACTTTTGGGCGAAAAGAAGAACAAGACCAGGAAGAGCCCGAATATATTTATAACTGTGATCTGCTGATCATTGATGATTTGGGAACGGAACTTTCCAATTCCTTTACTACATCACAGTTATTTGTTTGTCTAAACGAACGCATCCTGCGTCAGAAATCCACTGTTATCTCTACCAATCTAGCATTGGAAGATATAAAATCTATTTACTCGGAGCGGATCTTTTCACGAATCAGCAGTAATTATACTATGCTGCGGTTGACTGGAGACGACATCCGTATCCAAAAAAAATTATTAAACCTGGGAGGTACAAAAGATGCTACGTCGTACTGATCGTACTCTTGACAACATACCGGTTGGTGCTCTGGGGATCATCGCACTGGACGGTTGCAACGAAATGGGTAATAAAGTAAATGATTACCTAGTGCAATGGCGCAAAGAAGACAATCACGCCCCCAAAAATGATATCGTGTTCAATGGTTACGAAAAGGATACTTATCTGATTGATGCCAAAGTTCCACGTTTTGGTTCCGGAGAAGCAAAAGGTATCATCAACGAATCTGTTCGCGGTAAAGATCTCTATCTTATGGTGGACGTATGTAACTACAGCTTGACCTATTCTTTGACCGGTCATGTAAACCACATGTCACCAGATGACCATTTTCAGAATTTAAAGCGAGTGATTGCTGCTGTTGGCGGAAAAGGACGCCGCATCAACGTCATTATGCCATTTTTATACGAAAGCCGTCAGCACAAAAGAAGCGGACGCGAGTCTTTAGACTGCGCACTCGCTCTTCAGGAGCTTGTTCGCATGGGTGTTGACAACATCATTACATTTGATGCACACGACCCACGAGTTCAAAATGCAATTCCTTTAAACGGCTTTGAAACAGTTCGTCCTACTTATCAGTTTGTGAAAGGACTGCTCCGTCATTACAAAGATCTGAAGATCGACAGCGAACATATGATGGCAATCAGCCCGGATGAGGGTGCTACCGGACGTGCAATTTACCTTGCCAACGTTCTAAACCTTGATATGGGTATGTTCTATAAGCGTCGTGACTACACCAAAATCGTGAATGGACGCAACCCTATCGTTGCACACGAATTCCTTGGCTCTTCTGTAGAAGGAAAAGATGTAATTATCCTGGATGATATGATTTCCTCCGGAGACAGTATTTTAGATGTTGCACGCCAGCTGAAACAGCGCAAAGCAAAACGTATTTTTGCTGCTGCAACTTTCGGACTCTTCACCAACGGACTTGAGAAGTTTGATCAGGCATACGAGGAAGGACTCATTGACGCAATCCTCACCACCAACCTGATCTATCAGACACCAGAGCTTCTGGAGCGTCCTTACTATATCAACTGTGACATGAGTAAGTACATCGCTCTGATGATTGATACGCTGAACCACGATGGTTCCATCAGCAGTATTTTAAATCCAAGCGAACGTATTCAGGCGGTCATCGAAAAATACAACCGAGGCGAAGAGATTTAATATCGATCTTTAATTTCTCTTTATTAAAACAAAATATCCCGGAAGAAAGATTTCTGCAGTCTTTTCAAACAAGCACAAATCCCTTTCTTCCGGGATTCTTATTATTCTTTTTCATCTTTTATACAATAACCTTGTGGAACGCAATTCCCCTCTCCAACAGGACCTGTTCTTCTCGCTTCTGACAGGTAAAAATCAAAACCTGTTTCCTGTTCTTTACCAACCACTGAAGGGTTCTCTCCAAACGCTCATCATCATAATTCACGAATGTATCATCTAAAATAACCGGCATCTCCTCCTCTAAAAGCATCTCTCCAGCTGCCATCCGAAGCGCAAAATATGCCTGTTCCAAAGTTCCTCTGCTAACTCGCTCAACCGGCACTCTCTTTCCTTTCGACAATAGTACCAGATGCAAATGATCTTCTGCTAAAAGACGATCATAATGTCCATTTGTAATTTCCTGAATGATCTGCGATGCCCGCTGATTCAATCTAGCTTCCAACTGTTCCTGCATTGTCTGAGACAAAGCTTTTAATCTCTCCTGAGCAAGCACGAATGCTTCCCGCTTCCTGTCCCACTCTTGAAATTCTCCGCTGATTTCATCCAGTTCTGCCAACTGCTCCTGAAGATTGTCATACTGAATTCTTTTTTCTTTTAAGTCGGCATCAATTCGTTCAATTCCCCATGCCAATTTTTTCAGCGGTATTTTTTCTTCTTCTGGCGTAATCTCTTCTAAAATCAACTCAGGTTCCGTTTTTTCTTGTTTTTTCCCCACCTTCATCCGATTCCAAATATATAATCCACAAGCAAGGAATATGACAATCGCAACCAGATAGTTCCAGGGACGGGGAATCAAGGCAAAAGAACCAATTACCAGCACAATAAACAAAATAATTTCCAGAGGATGAACCCTCCATTTATCTGCCCGTAGCTCTTCCACTACACTATGTCCATTCTGACTGCTGTTTTGCTCTTTTTCTCGCTCCTGTTCCTTCTTTTCCCGATAATGCAGTTCCTCATCCAGATGTTCCCGTTCCATCTCCAAACGATGAACATCCCTCCACACATAAGAAGACTCCTGTTCAATCCTCTCCCTTTTTTCCTGTCGTTTTTCCATTTCCTGACGAATCTGCTGATCTAAGCTTTTTTGTTTCTCTCGCAGATAATTAAGGGCTGCTTCCAGATTAATTTCTTCTGCTCCCGACTGATAGTAGTTCATTGCATAATTACGAAACTCCGCATCCAGCGACTGTCCCGTCTCAACTTTCATCTGCCCGATAGAAACCGTATTGTCAAACCCAGAGGAACTCAATCCTCCCAGCAGCATATCCAAATCCCCTTCTTCCACAGACAGCTGCTCTCCATCCGTCTCACACACTAAATCCGCCTTTTTCGTATGGCGGTCAAAATTTCGCTCTATCCGGAAAATTTTTCCGCCACTCTCCAAACGAAGTGCCCCCGAATAATAAGCCGCATTGTCCCATGGTTCATACATCATGTAAGTATCATTCACAGATGCTCGGCCACGCCCTCTCTCTATTCCATAAAACATCCCCCTGATAAAAGAATGCAGAGTCGTTTTTCCCGACTCATTCTTCCCATATAGAATGTTGATTCCCTCTTTTAATTCAATCTCTCGTCCTTGGAATTTGCCGAAATTTTTCAGCAAAAGGTTGCAGATTTTCATACTCTATCCTCTTCTCGTCTCTACCAAAGCCTCTACTCCTGCACACAAGGCCTGATATTCAATGCTGTCTTCTTCGCTATCCTTCAAACTTTGAATAAACCGGCCAAGCAGGTTCTCGCCATTTTGTTTCATCAATTTCTCATAATCATAAGCCGGACGGGTCTCATCTTTCAGTTCTACAATATTACCATACGGATCCATCGCGCTCAAATCATACAGCGTCTCTGGACTTCTCTGCCCTGTAATCCGAATCTTATAGAGATTCCTACATCCACATCCGGCAATCGCTTCTTCAATTTTTCCACGCAGTTCATATCCGGTCGTCTCTTTATCCACCACAATCTCCATAGAAATGTACTCTCGCAAAGCAGATTTGACAAATTCAAACTGGCATCCCTGTTCCGTTAATTCCCCTTTGATATAACCGTGTTCCCCCATATCATTCTTGTCTATGGGCTCCAGCGCTCCTGCATATGCCATAGGATAAGGTTCAAATATTTGTGGCTTATGAATGTGCCCAAGTGCAACATAGTCATATCCAAGAGAAACCATATCATTTTTTTTGATCGGAATATGCTTCTCATCACCACCATGTGCCAACAAAATCTCATATTTCTGGCAATGTTTTGCATAAATCCCCTGATATTTTTCCTCTGCAATTTCTCTGCTATAATAACTGCAGCCATAAACAGCCAACTCAAGTTCCGGCAGTTCTACACAGGAAATTTCTTCACTCAAAATCATATGTACATTCGGCGCCCAGGCAAATGTATGGTAATAAGAATCCTTTTTCAGATAATCATGGTTTCCGGCAATCAGTATTACCTGCGTCTCTTCCATCGACGCAAATAAATAATTAACCTCTTTTAATTCTCTCAAAAGTGGCTGCCGGTGGAACAAATCCCCTGCCACCAACAGAACGTCCACCTTTTCTCCCCGGCAAACTTTCGTCACTCGTTCAAGCGACTCCCACATTTCTCGTCCGCGCGTGTCCTTACCTGCGCTTCCTGCGTCCGGATTTGCCCCCAAATGTATATCTGCGATGTGTATAAATTTCATCTGTTACTCCCTCTTCGTCAGCCTTTCCTGGCAATGTTACAATAAACTGTGTAGAAATATCATCACTTTTCGCGCGAATCATGCCGCCGTGCAACTCTACAATTTCTTTTGCAATCGCAAGACCTAATCCCGCTCCTCCGGTTCCGCTGGATCTGGAACCATCTACACGATAGAATTTTTCAAATATTGTCTGAAGCATTGCTCCTGGAATTTTATCTCCCTGATTGCTGAATATAATCTCAATATCCTGATTTTTCATCTGGGCTTCAATCCGAATTTTCGTATGTGGATAACAATATGCAATTGCGTTTCTTAAAATATTATCAAAAACTCTCGCCAACTTATCTGGATCTCCGTAAATCATCAAATTTTCTTCTACATTCACCTCACAAGTCAGCTGCTTTTCCTGAAGCACTCCATAAAGCTCATCTGCCAGCTGCTCCAGCATCAAAGAAAGATTGATTTCAACCGGTTCCAATTCAATATTCTGTAGATTATAGCGGGTAATATCAAAAAACTCGTTAATCAATTCCCCCAGACGAATCGATTTTTCCATTGCAATTCGGATATATTTTTCCCGCTGCTCCTGCGGCATATCCGGATGGCTGTCCAACATACTCAGATACGCAACAATGGACGTCAGCGGTGTTTTCAAATCGTGTGCCAGAAAGAGTACCAAGTCATTTTTCTTCTTCTCTCCCTCTTCCGCTTCCAGTTCTTGACGCTTCAGTGTCGCTTTGATCTCATTTAAGCGGATTTCAATCGGTTTTAATTCCGTAATCAAATGAATCGGCTCTGTAGAATCCGAAACAATATTCTCAATACCATCCCCGATCTGATCCAAATACTTTGTCATCTTGGAGAGCGCGACGTAGAAAAACAGCGCAAAAAGAAGCAAAAAGCCAACAACCATAAAAAAGGCTTTATTGTCTCCCAGCCATCTCCAATATAAATCAATTGCCGTTTGCTCATCTACCTGAAAAGACATTAGGACTTTTACAAAAATTTTCCCAAAACTATCATTGTAAATTCCATCAATGACATAATTCAGCAGAAAACCTCCGACCAGCACCGTTACGGCTGTAACAAACACTGTCTGCAAAAGAATACTGAATTTCAATTTGCGATAATTATTCTTCAACCTTATACCCAACTCCCCACACTGTCTTAATGAAATCAGATTTCCCGGTTGGGCCGCTCATTTTCTCACGAAGATGACGGATGTGCACCATAACCGTGTTGTTGCTGTTCTTATAATACTTTTCGTTCCAGACTTTTTCAAACAACTCTTCTGAACTGATCACTTTACCGCGATTTTCACAAAGAAGCCAAAGAATATCAAACTCTATCGGAGTCAGGGTAAGTGGAACTTCATTATATACGCACTCATGGGATGTCCGATTCAATACTAGACCTCCAAAATCAATTACGTCACCCTCATCCTTGGTTCCTTCATTATATTGTGTGTATCGGCGAATTTGAGCCTTTACTCTTGCAACCAATTCCAACGGATTAAAAGGCTTCGGTATATAGTCGTCTGCTCCTAATGTCAGTCCTGTAATTTTGTCCATATATTCCGTCTTCGCTGTCAACATAATCACAGGAAACGTATAACGCTCCCGAATTTGTTTCAAAATCTGAAAACCATCAATGTCCGGAAGCATAATGTCCAGAATCGCAAGGTCAATCTTCATTGTCCGAATACAATTTAGCGCATCCTGTCCATTGTAAAACTTGTATACATTATACTGATCATTCTGCAAATACAACTCAATAATGTCAGCAATCTCTCTTTCATCGTCCACAACTAAAATGTTCATAATTTGTCCTCCTATTCATCGGGGACGGAGTTTTTTTCAAAAAACTCCGTCCCCGATGAAAATATCCCTGTCCCTTTTGGCAATTAAAATTATCCCCATTTACCACATTTACAGGTCACAATTATTCACAGTTCTTGGGAACGGAATCACATCACGGATGTTGCCCATTCCTGTCAAATACATAATACATCTCTCAAATCCCAGACCAAATCCGGAATGTCTCGTTGAACCATACTTTCTTAAATCCAAATAGAACTTATAATCTTCCTCAGCAAGTCCCATTTCTTTCATTCTCACAAGCAGCTTCTCATAATCATCCTCTCTTTGGCTTCCTCCGATGATTTCTCCAATTCCCGGAACCAGACAGTCAACTGCTGCCACTGTCTTTCCATCCTCATTCTGCTTCATATAGAATGCCTTGATGTCCTTCGGATAATCTGTAACAAAAACCGGACGTTTAAACACTTCCTCTGTCAGATAGCGCTCATGCTCCGTCTGAAGATCTGTTCCCCAGGATACCTTGTACTCAAATTTGTCATTGTTCTTCTCCAAAAGCTCTACCGCCTCTGTGTAAGTAACTCTTGCAAATTCAGAAGACACCACATTATGAAGACGATCTAAAAGTCCCTTATCCACAAATGAATTAAAGAAATTCATTTCCTCTGGTGCATTTTCCAACACATAATTAATCACATATTTCAGCATTGCTTCTGCCAGCATCATATTATCATCCAAATCTGCAAATGCCATCTCTGGCTCAATCATCCAAAATTCTGCTGCATGACGGGTCGTATTGGAATTCTCTGCCCGGAATGTAGGACCAAATGTATAAATATTACGAAATGCCTGAGCATACGCTTCTCCATTTAACTGACCGCTTACAGTAAGGCTCGTCTCTTTTCCAAAGAAATCTTTGCTATAATCCACCTTTCCCTCATCCGTCTTTGGCAGATTTTCCATATCTAATGTCGTTACCCGGAACATCTCACCTGCACCTTCGCAATCACTTCCTGTGATCAGCGGCGTGTGCACATATACAAATCCTCTCTCCTGGAAAAATTTGTGAATCGCATAAGCTGTCAGGGAACGGATGCGGAACACTGCCTGGAAGGTATTGGTTCTCGGTCTTAAGTGAGAAATTGTTCTGAGATACTCAAAACTATGGCGTTTCTTTTGAAGCGGATAGTCCGGAGCAGACGCACCTTCCACCTCTACCGTATCTGCCTGAATCTCAAATGGCTGTTTTGCCTGCGGTGTCGCCACCAGCGTTCCTGTTACGATAACTGCAGCTCCTACATTTAACTTGGAAATTTCCTCAAAATTATCCATGGTATCATGGTACACAATCTGCAGTGGCTCAAAAAATGTACCGTCATTCAATACAATAAATCCAAATGCTTTTGAATCACGAATACTGCGCACCCATCCCCCCACAGTAATTTTCTGATCCAAATACTGATCTTTGTTCTTATATAATTCTCTGATTGCAATTAAATCCATATCTATCTACTCCTTTTTCTAATCGCTTACGTCTCACGGACAGTTTGAAAGTATTATAACATATCCAAAAAATTTTTGAAAGGGGCGAAGCGAAATCCCCGCCGTCACTAATGTAGAGTTACAATTGATGTGACACCCTGCCTCTATACAAAAACGGTTGAGTCCTATAAAATTCTAATCGCCAAACCAAAAATCTATATAAAGGATCATCAGCCGTCACGAATACAATAACATACTCTCAACGATATTTTCCACATGAACTTAATACAAAATTTTATGCAGTTAAACTTTATCGTACCGGTGTAGGCGTTTCTTTCGTTTGTCGCCGCTACCATATTTCCAAATCTTCCTTGTTACGTTGGAATAAAAAGTTCGATGGAACAAAGGAATCGTTAATGGATAAATCACATAAACCTCATAGCCAGCACCCTAATGCACACACACAAGAAGAACTTAAATGGATTCAGGATTACCACAGACGAAATCCAAATATCTCCGTTTGCGAACTTTATGGTAAGCTCCGCACACATTAAGGTTACTCAAGACATCCCGGCTCATTGTATAGAGTGTACAGGAGACTTGGGTATTCTAATGCTGCGCCATCCACCAAAAATAAACACAAGCCAAAACCTTACGATACTCCAACTAAATTAGGTATCAAATGGCAGATGGATGTAAAATATGTTCCATCTTCCTGTTATTCAGGCTTAATTCCACAGAAGTTCTATCAATACACTGTAATCGATGAAGCTTCCAGGGAACGTTTTATCTTCCCTTATATGGAGCAAAGCAGCTATTCAACAGTTGACTTTCTCAAAAGAGCAATTGTCTACTTTGGATATAAGCCTCAAATCCTTCAAACCGATAACGGTGCTGAGTTTACACATCTTTCCAAAACAGACAGAACCCATCCCCTTGATATCCTGTGTAAGAAACTTGGCATTGAGCATAAACGAATACGCCCACGCACTTCAAGACACAATGGGAAAGTAGAGCGTAGTCACCGAAATGATCAAGAACGATTTTACAATCATATGTCCTTCTATGATTACAACGATCTTCTAATTCAAATGAAACGTTACCTAAATCGTTCCAACAACATCCCTATGCAAGTATTAGGTTGGAAATCTCCATTGGAGATGCGCCTCTTACTTGAGGCGGAATAAGAATTTGGCAGGAGCAACACTTGCTCCTTCATTAAAATTTATAGTACCATACCAGTTCTTTTATTTTTTAAAAATTGGTGTCACATCATTGACTAATATACACGAAGCGAAATCCCCGCCGTCACTAATCTAGTGCAAAGACCTTCTCTTACCTTGCTTTTATTGGCTTTTCATGCTATACTAACTCACGTTGCAGAGCCCGCAAAAACAAGGTCTTAATGGGCTCACCGCCGATTCCCGGCGTAAAATGAATCGAGTGTTCGCGACCTTCCACTCGTAAAACAAAACTAAAGGAGAACAAAATATGAAAAATCAAAAAGTAACATTCATGACACAGGCAGCCATGATCGCTGCTATCTACGTGGTGCTAACTTTCGTATTCGCACCATTTTCTTTCGGAGAAGTACAAATTCGAATTTCAGAAGCACTTACCATACTTCCCCTATTTACACCAGCGGCTATTCCCGGGTTATTCACAGGATGCCTAATCGGAAACATCCTAGGCGGCGCCATTCTCCCAGATATTATATTTGGCAGTCTTGCAACTTTGATTGGCGCATTTTTCACGTATCAGCTGCGCAGTAAAAATCCATTTCTTGGACCACTGCCACCAATCATCGCCAACGTTTTCGTTGTTCCATTCGTACTTCGCTACGGCTATGGCGTTGCACTGCCAATTCCTTTTATGATGTTGACAGTGGGAATAGGTGAAATTATTTCCTGTGGATTATTGGGATTAATCATTTATTATGCTTTAAAAAAATATAAAAATGTACTTTTTCGTCCAATTAGGGACAGGGTATAATAACATTTGGGACGGAGTTTTTTGAAAAAAACTCCGTCCCAAATGTTATCCTATATACGTATTTCCACTTCCCGCAGTCATCTGATCCATCTCTTCGTATGGCACACTTCTGCGCTCGCCGCTTGCCACATCCACATATGTCACGCTGCTATCGTCATATCCAACCAAAATAACCGCATAAACGGAATCCAGCATAGCAACTACCGGTCGACCCCTTCCTATCAGATACAATAATTCTTCCGTGCTGCACCCCGTCAGATCCATATAACTTCCGCCATTTATCTCTTTCATAACTTCTGCCGGCGGCTGCTGCGCTGCAAGCTTTGTTCGTATTCCTTCTATAATCTCCTCCTTATCACTGATTGTATGCTGAAGGTTTCGATTTCCACGTTCCCACACATACGTCTGATCTTCCGCCACCACCACTCCGCTGATGGCATCTGCTGCCCGCACCGCCTCACCGGCTTTTCCGTAACTTCCTTGCAGTTCTCCATGCCCATATACGAAATATTTCTTCTTCGGCTCCGACTCATCAAATGTTACCACCGATGGGGTCTCGAACAATACCTGCTTTGGTTTCAGGACTTTTGGCTCCTTATCAGAAATACCGTTTTCAAAAGTCAAACGTCTCTGAGTTTCCTTCAATTCTGTGGCATAGGACTCCAAATAAATATTACTTTCTTTCTTTTCTTTGTTGTTAGTAATGTAATCCGGCGCTGTTTTCGTATAGGTTTCTCCATTCTTCGTCGCACGATTCAGTGTAATCATATTATCTTCAAACTCTGCGCTCAGAACAAAAATGCCTTCCACTTCATAAGTCTTGATCACCTTACTTTTTTCATCTTGAATCTCAACTTTATACATTGGAAGCGTCCGCTCTCCAAATACGGTTTTTCCCATATCTTCAGCCTTCGCAACACCATAGACAAAGTCATTCTTCACAAAGCCCAGAGGCTTCAAATATTCCGAATCCTGACAGGTGACTTCTCGTTTCTTTCCATTATCAAGATTCAGCACTTCCAGCTTCTTCGCGCCGTTTTCATCTCCTTCTTTCTGATAAGCGGCCATATGCCCGTTTTCCGAAATCGTATACTGACTGTCATCTAACCCTTTCACCAGCACAGTCTGTTCCTCTTCAGAAACCTGATACTCATACAAGGTTCCCTCCAGCATAACATACAACGTATCCTGATCCACATTATAATAAGCCAGCTTATTGAGAGACTGAATCACATTTCCATAAGATATATCCGTAGAAATAAATACCTTCTCTTCCACAGAATTCGTCTCAATATCATAGCAGTATACGCCAACTCCGGTCTCACCCTCATGCTCTCCCCGGTTCATATAGCCGTACACGGCAAATGTTGTATTCCCCTTTCCATCCATTTCAAGAAGTTCCAACTGATGCTGTGCAACCAGATTGCGCCCGTCTGTATTCTCTGCAGCTGAAAAACTAAATACCAGGGAAATTTCATCTGTATTTTTATTATAGTTCCACAGTTCTTCTCCCACAATAAACGATACAATAGAACCGTCTTTATTGACTTCATAAGGAATATTTTCCGACTGAATTCCAAGTAGGGTTCCTTTCTCATTCAACACCACTTTTGTCGGATCAAACAGTTGATCCATTGTCCGATCGTAATCCAAAAGATATGTTTTATTTACCTCTGGAATATGACGAACACGGAAAAATTCCTTCACAGTATAAAGATCCGTCTCATTTTCTTCTCCCTTGCAGCGGACGCGATACTCCAACTGCACCGAAGTCGAAGAACTATTCATCTCCTTAATGTACCAGCGTTCTCCCTGCTCTACAACCGGTTCCAGCTCCCCCCAGGATACATGATCATAATCAGAATGAATCGTCACATGTCCAAAGGTCGTATTATCTCCCTCTTCACTCGGCTCAATCGCAGCGCCAACTCCCGCTCCTTCTACTTTTCCCAGGGCACTTTCGTGGAAGTTGCGAATATAATCCAGGCACTCCAGCATATGCGCATCGGTGCCATTTTTTATCCGGGTATAAAAATGTACCAATTGATCCTTCCCGAGGTTAAGAGTCAGCTCCAACACCCGCTCCTCTGTCAAAAGGCCCTCTTGATCAAACTCCAGAGCAATCTCCTCGCCCGGCTTTTTCACGGTCTCATCCAACAATTTTTCTTTTCCGTTCAGCGAAAAAATCCGATATCTCAGACTCTCTATTTTATTTCCATACTCCTGAACAGAAAGATTCAAACACCCGTTTACCACTGGCGTAATAGAATCACGCATAGACACAATATCCATCCGTTTCGCATAACCACTCAGTGTATTCAGACTATACCCATCATAAGAAAAGGAAACCTGGGGGTAGGTAGCCGCCCCCATGTCCGCTGTCATATCGTCATTTCCTTTATTCGTCAAATATCCAAAGAATAGCACTGCTACCACAAATACTGCCGATAAAATCCCGATATTTAACAATCTTTTTTTCCAACTCATTTAAACTTCCCCTTCATGGTCTAACAGCCATCCCAGCGTCGGCGCTACTCCAAGCGCCTGTTCGCAGCGGCGAATTGCGTCTTCATTCTCCCCTTTGCGCCCTGTTCTTACTGCACGGATTAATATATTCTTTGGCGTGTGTTCCATATCAATAAACTCCAAAATCTGCGCCTCATAACCTTCCCGTTCCAAATATTGAGCACGGAGTCCATCCGTTACCAACGCTGAAATACGTTCTTTCAACAAGCCATATTTTAAAACCGGCGCTAGATCCTCATTTTTAATCTGACGATTCAACTCATGCTGGCAGCACGGCACTGAAAGAATTACCTTTGCATTCCAGTGCACCGCCTTTGCAAGTGCAAAATCCGTTGCCGTATCACACGCATGCAAGGTTACAACCATATCCACCTCATCTACTCCCGTGTAATCCGCAATATTTCCCTCCAGAAATTTGAGTTTCTCATACCCATACCGCTGGCTCAGTTCATTACAGTGCCGAATCACATCTTTTTTCAAATCCAGTCCAACAATCCGAATATCGTAGCGCTTCAATTCATGCAGATAATAGTACATAGCAAATGTAAGATAGGATTTTCCGCAGCCAAAATCCAAAATTGTAAGTTCACGATCTTTTGCAAGCTGAGGCAGAATATCTTCTATAAATTCCAGAAAACGATTAATCTGACGGAACTTGTCAAACCGTGCACGCACAATCTTTCCCTCTGCTGTCATTACTCCAAGATCTACGAGAAACGGAACCGGAATTCCTTCTTCTAACACATACCTTTTCTTCCTGTTATGAGACAGATCCACTTTCTTTGCCTCTCCCTTATGAAGCTTTCGCTTGATCGTTGCCTTCCCTTTCTTACTTACCAGCACATTGTAATCCGCACACTGCGTCTCCATCTGCATCTGCTTCATATTCTCCATCGCATGAGCCAAAAGCTCGCTTGCTTCTATCTTATCCACATTCCGGTGAAAAGCCTGATTATTTTCAAAGGTTTCCAATTGGAAGAGCAACTGGTCTTTCTTCATAATTGGGCGTACTTTCACCTTGGATGGACCATCCTTTTTCCTTGGGTTACTGAGAACGGCCGAAATAAAGTCTATATTTAAATTTTCCTGTAAAAGTTTTCTTAATTCATCCATAGCATTTATTATAATAATGTTTTTTCCACAATCCTGCAAGAGGGACAGGGGAAAATTAATTGGGGACGGAGGTTTTTGCAAAAACCTCCGTCCCCAATTAACAAATCGGAAAGCTCACTGTAACTCTAAACAG
This sequence comes from Dorea sp. ICN-14282, assembly GCF_037890115.1. Taxonomy (NCBI): domain Bacteria; kingdom Bacillati; phylum Bacillota; class Clostridia; order Lachnospirales; family Lachnospiraceae; genus Dorea; species Dorea sp. ICN-14282. Next base: position 50,078 of record NZ_JBBKBH010000005.1, read on the forward strand.
ATCTCCATCCACATAAATCTCGAATTTTCCACCTTGTATTTCCGTCAATGTCTTTGCAATGGAAAGCCCCAATCCGCTTCCCTCGGTACTTCTCGAAATATCTCCGCGAATAAATCTTTCCGTCAGTTCATCTGCCGAAATATTAAGACGTTGTTCAGATATGTTTTTCAAATTAAATACTGCCCAGCCATCTTCCGCTTTCAGGTCCGCATAAACTCTCGTTCCCCTTAACGCATATTTCGCTGCATTATTGTAAATATTTGCGGTCACCCTCCACATTCTTCGTCCATCTGCCCGTATGATCAATTCCTGATCCGGAAGCGTTAATATCTCCTGTAAATCTCTCGCTTGGAACTTCTCCGCGAACTCGCCGCTGGTCTGCTGAATCATTTCCACAAAATTGATATTCATGTATTCTAAGCTAATATTCCCGGAGCTCACTTTTGAAGCTTCTACCACATCCTCTGTCAACGTCTTCAAGCGCTGGGACTTCTGTTCTAGAACCTCCAGATAGCGCTGTATTTTAGGATCTTCAAAATTTTCCTGCTTTAAAAGTTCCACATAATTAATAATCGAAGTCAAGGGCGTCTTAATATCATGCGAAACATTCGTTATCAAGTCTGTTTTTAAGCGCTCGCTCTTCATATTTTCTTCCAATGCAGAATCTAGCCCTTCACCAATGGAGTTGATACATTCTGCAATCACTCTCTGCTCTCCGTAAAGCTCTTCCGCAGAAATCTGATAATCAACTTCTCCTCCGGCAATTTTCTCAATTCCCTTTTTTATCTTCTGCTTTCCTATCGCCTGGTAAATCAAATAGACAAATGCCACCAAATCTGCGCCAAACACTAACACGGCAAATAGATAGCTTCCACTGGTAATTACCAGCATCCAGTGGAGAAGAAGAAAAACACCAAATATTAGGATTGCCCGCCATACGCATTGAATATGACTATAAATTTTTCCAATAAATTTGCCAATACTTCTAAGCACACTGTTTTTCCAAAGTGTTTTCCGTTTTATACGTCTTACCAGGCTCAAATAGCCAATCAAAAACCACGCACAGGTATAAACTGCCATCACTGCAATATATGCAATATACGGAATTGCTTCACGAACATAATCGTATCCATTTTGCCCTTCTTCAAACAGATATGGCGTCACAGACTGAACGGCCGGGAAGAAAATATCCGATGCCACCGCAATTGCAAAGGCCAACGGCCCTATCCAAAGTCCAATTACCAAAACAGCGGCTAGTTCTGTTTTAATCTTATCAAACCAATTTAAACATACTTCCTGCGTCCGGTTACTGCGGCCTGCAGTTACCGTAAGCCAAATCAAAATCAGAAGAAAAAATACCCCCGACACCGCGGCTGTTACTGCAAGAATCTGTGCATTTCCCCCATATTTCTGATACAATTTTGCTTCATTATAGAAGGTGTCATGAATCGGATAGGCCGTATCTACCGCCACAGCGTATACAAAACTATCTTCATTTGGGCCACTAAATTTAATATGATTCCTCCAGCTTTCTTCATCAATCTCTTGAATATTCGTATCAAAATCTTTTAATTTCGGATGAATCACCGCGTACTTTCCCATTGCCTGGACGCTCTTAATGCTATTTTCCAAGTTTGTGTAATCTGAAAACGCCTCACAATTCGTATAAATCCGTTTATTTCTTTGATCTGCATAGAGATAAACCAGATTCGTATCCCCTTCTTTATAATATTCTTCCTTATTCAAATAACTGGAAAGCTCATCATAAATTCCAAAAATTGCATCATGTAACATCTCATACGCTTCATTCAGCCTTCCGTTCCAATACGGATTATTGTTTGCCACATCCACTACACTCTTTGCATTCAATGGCGGAACTTTTTCCTTCATTACCTGCCCGTCATAATTCCAGCAATCAATATAGGAAATCTTCCCGTCTTCACTTTGCAGTCCGCGGAATCCCACACGATCAGCATTTCCCTCATACAATTCTGACGAATGAAGCATCGCTAAAAGATCGTCTTCTGAAGTGGATTCATCTTCCGTAACTACAAATTGAAGCTCTCCACTGTCGATCATATTTTTAAATTCTTCATAAGAATAATAATGGTAAGAACCATCTGGCTTCTTGCAAACAATAATTTTGTAATATTCACTATCTCCATCAACTGCTTCCGCCGGTCTTTCTTCTGCCGCATTATAAATCACGCCTCCCTCGCCAGTGCTATAATACTCTTGCGCCCACTGGTAAAGGTCTTCCAAGCGGTAAGCCAAACCATGCTCATCCTCTCCGGACAAACTATGCGTGTCTCTATAAGTTTCAATGTCCACAATCTTCTGCGGATCATAATTTCCGTCTGTCTCAAATTCATCTACATTACGGATTCCATCCATTACGGTATTGGAGGCCTCCCATATCAATGTAGAAAACGCAGCTGTATCCTCATATTTTTCTGCTGGTTTTCCATGCAGAAGCTCACTTCCCATCACTGGATAACAATATAATAAAAGAATACATCCTACCATAACTGCCACCAATATATGCTCCGCTGCAATTAGGAACGCTTTTGTAATCGGTGACTGATACCATTGCTGTTTCATAGATCCTCCTTTCTAAATTTTTTCTATTTTATATCCAACTCCCCACACTACTTTTAAATAACGGGGCTCTTTGGGATTGATCTCGATCTTCTCACGAATATGCCGGATATGTACTGCCACCGTATTATCTACACCAATCGCGTCTTCATTCCAGATACTTTCATAAATCTGATCAATAGAAAAAACTTTTCCCTGATTTTTCACCAACAATAACAAAATATTATATTCAATCGGAGTCAATTTTACGATCTCACCATCAACAGTTACTGTTTTCAGATCATCATTGATGGACAATCCACCCGTTTCATAAACCTCCTGATGCTCTGACTCCACGGTACTTCCAAGCTGCGTATATCTCCTAAGCTGCGATTTTACTCTCGCTACCAATTCCAATGGGTTAAACGGCTTGGTCACATAGTCGTCTGCTCCCACATTTAATCCGAGAATCTTATCCGCATCTTCTGATTTTGCGGAAAGAATAATGATCGGCATGTTGTTTTTCTCCCGAATTTTAAGGGTGGCTCTGATCCCGTCCAGCCTTGGCATCATTACATCAATTACAAGGAGATCTACTTTCTCCTCTTTCAATACTTTCAGGGCTTCTTCTCCATCGTATGCCTTCAGTACATCATACCCTTCCTGCAGCAGATATATTTCAATTGCTTCCACGATTTCTTTATCATCATCACATACTAATATTTTAGCCATTTTCATCACCTCCCTTATACTATACAAGAATAACAGGGAGTTTTTAAGAGAGATTGGGGAATTTATTAAGATATTTTAAAGAATTTTTCCGCTTCTTTTAGAATTTCAACATACTTTGGACATAATTTCCATGTATACTAAATGTCAGATAGTTGAAGAGCACATCAACTATCTCCCCCCTCATAAAGTAAAACACCGGGCGTAACCTTCCCGGTGCACACTTTACTCTCATTCCTTTAAATAACTATAGTAACAACGAACCCCGCTAACCTTTGGTTAGCGGGGTTTCGCTGTATAATAAAGATTTCTGTTATTCAACATAAGTTCGATACCAAAGTGTACCGCCATATGTAAGCACATACCTCTTGTGCTGCTCTGCTAATTCTGCATTCCCCATTGCCTCTGCCGCCCGATAAAGATGAAACTGTCTGACCACCTCCGCAAGTCTGGAGTGTTGCCTGTTTCCAGTCTGCTGCCATATGTGATAAAGTTCTTCATACTGTCCACTCTTCTCAAGCTGTATTAGCATCGGATATCTCAATCGATCCTGATATAATGTCCAAAACTTTCCTTTGGGCTTTACCATCATTTCCAGCTGTCTTAACCGATCACAGGACCTTTGCAGCTGTTGCTCGTTATTCTGCTCAAACGCAATTGTCATCCGAAGGAGTTCGTACTTGAACTCCCCGGATGCATCTGGACAATATTTTACAAATAGTGGAAAGATTTTCTCTGCATCTTCTCTTCTACCAGCGTAAAACAAAGTAATCCCCACATTATAGAAATGTCTACTCCAAAGGTTACTTTTCACACACGACGTTTTCGGCAAAAGCGCCCATAAAACAGAAAGTTCCTTTCCCGGATTACACTCCTTAAGCAGGAAATTTTTCCATTTTTTTGAATATTTTACTCGATACCCGATATAAATTGCCATACTTGCAAGTGCCAGAAAATAGGTCGGAACCATCAGCGCACTGGTAATTCCAACAAGACCCATAACATTTGCCAGGATCACGCTCACAAGCGCTACCAACGTAATCCCTTTCCAAATATGACACCATTTCCAATAGCGATCGACTTCTTTCTGAGCCTTAGGAAATACATGAACCGGTACATTTTTTTCCAAATCTAAATATTGCTGTGTCATATTCGTCTCCTCTTCCTAGTCTTTCAGTTTCTGCGCGCTCTACCCTTCCCACTCTTCTCTTAATGGGAACTCTCCAAAAACTTTTTTGCAAGACTCACAGCACCATGCATCAGAACACTCCTTCATATTGGTATAAGCCGGCGCATAAACGCCCAACAACCTTTTCATAATCTGTCTTTTTTCCTTGACAGGAGTATCGTTATCACTGACAAACCTCTGTTCAAAAAATGTACCGTTGGAATCAATATGTATCATTCCTTGTATCATTTCATTTCCGCAATAGGGACATTTCATAAATTAACGGTCCTCCATACGCACATATTCACGATGTGCTGCCAAAGGCTTATAAGCCGGACGAATAATTTTGTCTACATTTTTCAACTCTTCCAAACGATGCGCACTCCATCCAACAATACGAGCTGCCGCAAAAATCGGCGTATATAGAGATGACGGAAGGTCTAACATACTGTACACCAAACCACTGTAGAAATCTACATTTGCATTTACTCCTTTGTAAATCTTACGTTTCTCTCCAATTACTTCCGGCGCAATATGCTCAACAGATTCATAGAGAGCATACTCTTTTTCACGTCCCTTTTCTTTTGCAAGCTGTTTTACAAAACCTTTGAAAATATCTGCTCGCGGATCGGATACTGAATAAACGGCATGACCCATTCCGTAAATTAATCCCTTCTTATCAAAAGCACGTTTCTCCAGCAAATCTACCAAATACTGGCGAACTTCGTCCTGATCCTCCCAATCGGATACATGCTCTTTCATATCCTCAAACATCTGTGTCACTTTAATATTTGCACCGCCATGCTTAGGTCCCTTTAACGATGCCATAGCTGCTGCCATAGTAGAATAAGTATCGGTTCCTGAAGAGGTTACAACATGTGTCGTAAACGTGGAGTTGTTACCACCGCCGTGATCCATGTGAAGCACCAACGCCATATCCAGAATTTTAGCTTCCAATTCCGTATATTTGCGGTCTTCTCTTAACATCATCAGAATATTTTCCGCCACAGACAGCTTTGGTGACGGAGCATAGATGAATAAATCATCTCCCATCCGGTAATTATACGCATGATATCCGTACACCATCATCATAGGGAACTGACTGATCAAATTCAGACACTGACGAAGCACATTCGGAATAGAAGTATCATCTGCTTTTGCATCATAAGTATACAAGCTCAAAATAGAACGGGACAAACTATTCATCATATCCCGGCTCGCAGCCTTCATAATCACATCTCTTACAAAAGTAGGCGGTAGAGTTCTGCGCTCTACCAATGTCTTTTTATAAGCCTCCAGCTCCTGCTCACTTGGCAATTCCCCAAACAACAACAGATAAGAAATTTCCTCAAATCCAAAATGTTTATCATTTAAAAATCCACGGACAAGGTCTTTGATGTTATAGCCGCGATAGTAAAGATTTCCTTCGCATGGAACCTCTTTTCCATCCACAATTTTCGTAGCACATACATCAGATATATTCGTCAAACCGGCAAGAACACCTTTTCCGTTCAAATCACGAAGCCCACGCTTTACCTCGTACTTCGCATACAGTTCCTTCTCAATCGCGTTATTTTCCTCACACAATTTTGCCAGATGCTCAATCTCCGGTGTGATTTCAAACAATGCATACTCTACTCTTTTTTCTGCCATAGCCATCATCCTTTCTGCCCGTAATTATTTTCAATCTGTACTTTATATAATCATCGCTTCTGATAATTATCCCTGCTCATGTCTGCTTTCGCTTAAAATATCGCTCAGCCTTGCAAATTCTTCCAACGTCAGCGCCTCTCCTCGGATACTTGGCCCCTTCCCAAGTTTTTCAACCGCTTCGGCAATCACTTCCTTCGGATATGATAAACGACTGGAATTGTTTAATCCATTTGCCAAAGTCTTCCTTCTTTGATTAAAAGAAGCTCGAATAATCTCAAACATCAGCCCTTCATCTTTCACCTGAACCGGCGGGGTATCGTGTCTGGTCAGCCGAATCACCGCCGAACCAACCTTAGGACGCGGCATGAAACAATTTGGCGGTACATTTGCCACAATATAAGGTTTTGCATAATACTGTACTGCCAGCGACAGCGCACCGTAATCCTTGCTTCCCGGTCCCGTCTGCATCCGATCCGCCACTTCTTTTTGCACCATAACCGTAATGCTCTCCACCGGAACTTGTCCTTCAAACAATCCCATAATAATAGGTGTTGTAATATAATAAGGAAGATTCGCTACCACTTTAATCGGCCGCCCCTGATTTTCTTCCTCCGCTAGTTTCCGAATATCCAATTTTAATACATCTTCGTTGATAATCCGAACATTATCATACATAGACAGCGTCTCTGACAGAATCGGTATCAAATTTCTGTCAATCTCCACAGCAATCACCTTACCGGCAGCCTCCGCCAGATACTGTGTCATGGTTCCAATTCCCGGACCGATCTCCAATACCATATCTTCTTTGGTAATCTCTGCCGCCCGGATAATCTTATCCAGCACATGTGTATCTATTAAAAAATTCTGACCAAATTTCTTCTGAAATGAAAATTGGTATTTTTGCAATATTTCAATCGTATTTTGTGGGTTTCCCAGTGTTGGACCGTTCATTTTCCCCTCCTTGAATTCAGGTATTTTCGATTATTATACAATAATTTCACGAGATATGATATAGAAAAAA
>NZ_JBBKBH010000006.1:0-55541 GCF_037890115.1 Dorea sp. ICN-14282
TTTAAACAAAGATTAAGAAAACATGAATTTTTCTTTACCAAATACGATACATCTCCCTCGCATTTGCCTCTGTTTGACGAACAACCTCTTCTCTAGTAATCCCTTTTAATCTAGCAATTTCATCCGCCACATAAGATAAATAAAGAGAAGAATTGCGTTTCCCTCGATACGGCTCTGGAGCAAGATACGGACAATCTGTCTCCAATAAAATGGACTCCAATGGAATTGCTTCCACTACTTCCTTTAATTTTCTCGCATTTTTAAATGTTACGACACCACCAACACCGATATAAAAGCCCATCTTAATATATTCCAACGCCATTTCTTTTGAATAAGAATAGCAATGAATCACACCGTTAAGTCCACTTGCATAATTCTTCATAATTTCCATCGTATCTGCAGCCGCTTCCCGACTGTGAATCAATACTGGAAGATTCTTTTCCCTCGCCAAATTAAGCTGACGAATAAACCACTTCTTCTGCATTTCATGGTTCTCCTTATTCCAATAATAATCAAGCCCAATCTCTCCGACCGCAACCACTTTATCTCTTTGAAATAATGTTTTCATAGACTCAAAAGATTCCTCATTAAGACTGCCAACTTCGTCTGGGTGAATTCCTACCGCCGCATACATAAACGGATACTTCTGAACCATATCCACAACTCGCTCGCAAGAATCATAGGTTGCGCTGACATTTACAATATTGCCCACACCACCCTCAGCCATAGAATCAAGAAGCGTTTCTCTATCCTCCGCAAACTGTTCATCATCATAATGCGCATGCGTTTCAAAAATCATAATATCCTCCATTTTTAATTTGGGACGGGGTTTTTTTCAAAAAACCCCGTCCCAAATTAAACTCTTTCCCATTATTATATATATTTACAAAATTGATGCTCGAAGCTCTTCCGGCGTTTTCTGTGACAACAATGCAGGCGCAATGTCAAATACCGTTCTCGCGCCACACTCCCCAGCTCTTGACAATCTATACGCTGCTCTTGCATACGCTACCAACACGCTTGCTGTAAATTCCGGATTGGAATCTAACTTCAAAGAATATTCTATCACGTGTTTGTTGCCGTCGGTTCCCGTCTCTCCCGTACGAATCACAAAACCACCATGCGGCATTTTACTATGATTTGCTTTTAGTTCCTCTTCGGTAATAAATGTTACGGTTGTGTCGTATTCATCGAAGTAATTTGGCATTGTCTTTATTGCCTGTTCAATGACCTCTTTATCCGCGCCTTCCTCTGCTACCACATAGCAGTCACGAAGATGCTTTTCTCTGGTTGTAAGCTGTGGCTCACTTCCTGTTCTCACACGGTCTACTGCTTCTTCAATCGGAACTGTGTACTGGATTGCATTCTTAACGCCTTCAATCCTACGGATTGCATCAGAATGTCCCTGACTTACACCTTTTCCCCAAAATGTATACGTACTTCCCTGTACTAGAATGGACTCTGCATACAATCTATTTAGAGAAAACATCCCTGGGTCCCAGCCGACAGAAATAATCCCAATGTTCCCACCACTTTTTGCTGATTTATCCACATTTTCAAAATATGCCGGGATTTTTGCATGAGTATCAAAACTGTCGATAATATTGAAGTTTTCCACAACCTGTGGACCCATAACCGGTAAATCAGTTGCAGAACCTCCACAAAGCATCATAACGTCAATCTCATCCTTCATCGAGAGCATTTCATCAAAGCTTTTCACTACTGCATCTTCTGTTGCAATCTTTACGGAAGATGGATCTCTTCTTGTAAATACTGCTTTCAATTCCATATCATCATTACGGCAGATTGCCTTTTCTACGCCCCTGCCTATATTACCATAACCAACTATACCAATTCTGATTTTTTCCATTCTTTACTCCTGCCTTTCTGTACACAGTTTCACTTCCAAGTTGCCACGGATATTTTATCACGAATCATTTTTTCGGTCAATTTGGGACGGAGTTTTTTTCAAAAAACTCCGTCCCAAATTAAAATCACCCTGTCCCTTTTAACAAATTTCTGCGCCGGCCGGCATCGCTTTTTCCGGTGTCATCAACGCCAAATTTCCATCCGCATCTTCTGCACAAAGAAGCATTCCTTCAGACAATACGCCTGCCAGCTTCGCTGGCTTCAGATTAACAAGAACCATAACCTTCTTGCCCACCATCTCTTCTGCACTATAGTCTTTCTTGATTCCAGAAACGATCTGCTTTACCTGACTTCCAATTTTCACTTGAGAGCAGAGAAGTTTCTTGGATTTTTTTACTTCCTCGCAAGCAATAATCTCTCCAACCTGGAACTGCATTTTCCCGAAATCTTCAAATGTGATCTCTGGTTTTGCCTCAATATCTATCACATCTTTGTCCGTCTCTTCTACATTTTCCTCTTCCTGCTTTGGATGAAGTTCTTCTACCTTTTTCAGCACTTCTTCCAAATCCAGTCTTGCAAAGAGAATTTCTGGTTTCTCTGTCACTTTGCCATCACCAAGCTGTGCCAGAATCTTTTCAGATGTCTCTGGCATAAACGGTGCCAGCTGCTTTGCTCCGGACTTAATACTTTCAATCAGATTATAGAGTACCGTTTCGAGACGATCTTTTTTATCCTCTTCTTTCGCCAACACCCATGGCATTGTCTCATCAATATACTTGTTGCAACGTTTAAATAAATTGAATATTTCCGTAATCGCATCTGCCACACGCAGCTCTTCCATCTTCTTCTCAACTGCTAATGGTGTCTGTTCCACAACGGATTTCAAATCTGCATCAATAGCAGCATTTTCATCATCCAGTGTCACATCCTTATTTGTTACAGTACCAGCAAAGTATTTATTTGTCATAGAAACTGTTCTGTTTACCAGATTTCCCAGTGTATTCGCAAGATCCGAGTTAATACGCTCAACCAGGAGTTCCCAGGAAATAACACCATCATTTTCAAACGGCATTTCGTGAAGCACGAAGTAACGTACTGCGTCTACTCCAAAGAAATCAACCAGTTCATCTGCATACAGCACATTTCCTTTTGACTTACTCATCTTTCCATCGCCCTGCAGCAGCCACGGATGCCCGAAAATCTGCTTCGGAAGCGGCAAATCCAACGCCATCAGGAAGATTGGCCAGTAAAGTGTATGGAAACGAATAATATCTTTTCCGATCAAATGCAGATCTGCCGGCCAATTTTTATTGAATTGCTCCGTGCTGTCTCCATCTGCATCGTATCCAATACCGGTGATGTAGTTGGTCAACGCGTCCAACCAAACGTAAACTACATGCTTGTCATCAAAATCTACAGGAATTCCCCACTTGAACGAAGTTCTTGACACACATAAATCCTGCAGCCCCGGAAGAAGGAAATTGTTCATCATCTCATTTTTTCTGGATACCGGCTGAATAAATTCTGGATGTGTGTTGATATGCTCAATCAATCTGTCTGCATATTTACTCATTTTAAAGAAATATGCTTCCTCCTTAGCCGGCTTCACTTCCCGTCCACAGTCTGGACATTTTCCATCTACAAGCTGAGACTCTGTCCAGAAGGATTCACATGGAGTACAGTACAATCCTTCGTAAGAGCTTTTATAAATGTCTCCTTTATCATACAATTTTTTAAATATTTTCTGCACCTGTCTCTCGTGATCTTCATCCGTTGTCCGGATAAATTTATCATAAGAAGTGTTCATCAGATCCCAGATCTTTTTCACCTCACCGGCAACATTGTCCACATAAGCCTTCGGCGTAATTCCCGCCTCTTCTGCTTTCAGTTCAATCTTCTGTCCGTGCTCATCCGTTCCAGTCTGAAAGAACACATCATATCCCTGGCTTCTCTTATATCTTGCAATTGCATCAGCCAGTACAATCTCATAGGTGTTTCCAATATGCGGTTTCCCAGATGTATAAGCAATCGCTGTCGTCATATAAAATTTCTTATTATTCTCCATTTTTCCTCTCCTTATTTCCTTTGTATAAACAGCAAACCTTTCCATAAGCATAAAAAAACTCCAATTTTTCCAAAATCAGAAAAATCAGAGAAGGCGGAATTTCCCGCGTTACCACTTCCATTCACTCCCACTTCACAGTCAGAGCCTCTGCAGGTGCCAATCCGGCAAATGTATCTCTTTTGCCATAATTGTCGCATCTTTCGCTATAAAGGGCGATCCCTTTGCAGCCTAATATAAAGTCTTGAAATCTATTTATTCTCATACCTTATGCTCAGCCGCACCACTCAGAAGCCATCTTCCGTCAGTCTCCATCTATCCCTCTCAGCATCCCCGCAAGCGGTTCTTAGGAATTCTCTGTAAAATGTCAAAAAACGTACTCTCTTCGTCATTGCGTTTGCCTATTTACCATGTTAGAAATCGTAGCATAATCCGCCCCTAAATGTCAAGGTCAACCAACATTTCTTCCTCCACATATCATACCGCTTTCCTTCATATATATAAGTAAAAACTTTAAGGATTCATTATGACCAAAAAACGTTCTGTAATTCTCCTTCTCTTCGCAAGCCTTCTTCTCCTTCTGACCGCTGCTCTTTCTCAAACTTCTGCTAAATCTGAGAACCAGCAGTTTGAGGACTATACCAAACAGTTCTTCCGTCAGGAAGTCTCCGGGAATACAATCTCACTCCATTATATGCTGAAAAATCCCACCGACTACGGCATTCGTAAAATTCCAGTGACCTATGGACACTGCTCAACTGACACCAAAGCCGCCACCGCTTCGATTCAACAAAGCCTGGAGCAGCTTCGCTCCTATGACCGGGCAAATCTATCCAAAGAAAATCAATTAACTTACGATGTCATGGAAGATTCCCTTACCCTCTCCCTTGCACAAGCCCCCTATCTTCTCTACGATGAACCACTTACTCCACTGACCGGTACGCAGTCTCAACTCCCCGTTCTATTGTCTGAGTACCAGTTCCATACGGAAAATGATGTAAAGACCTACTTAAACTTGTTAACTAAGACACCTGATTATTTCTCTTCTATTATAAATTTTGAAAAAGCGAAGGCACAATCCGATCTTTTTATGCCTGCTTACTGTGCCGATGCCCTTATAGAAGAATGTAAGGCATTCATCGACATGGGTGCGGATAATTATTTAATTTCTTCTTTTCAAAATCGCCTTGCTCCACTGCCCATCTCCAAACAACAAGCAGATCATTATAGAGAAGAAAATTCTAACTGCATTTCCAACTATGTAATTCCTGCTTATCAAAATCTTCTGACTGCCTTGGAATCACTAAAGGACAGCGGGAAAAACTCCGACGGACTTGCTCATCTTCCAAACGGAAAAAACTTCTACGAAACACTGGTTGCCGCCGAAACCGGTTCTCACCGAAGTATTCCACAACTTCAGGAACTAACCAAGCGACAGATGGCTGACGATCTCTCCTGTCTTCAAACGGCTTTAACCACCTGTAGGAAAGATCCCTTAGCCAGTTCTTCCTCCTCTGCTCCCCTTTCAGATCAGACTTCACTTCCTGATTTTGATGAGCCCGCCGAAATTTTAAGCACACTGTCTCAGAAGATGAAAAACGCTTTTCCAAAACCACCAGACGTCACTACAAACATCAAGTACGTGCAAAAATCAATGGAAGAATATTTAAGCCCTGCCTTCTATATGATTCCTTCCATCGACAACACCAAAAACAATACCATTTACATCAACAAAGGGCACCTTCCTGATGGATTGTCTCTTTTCACAACACTTGCCCATGAAGGATATCCCGGTCACCTTTACCAGACCACCTACTATGCAAGTCAAAATCCATCTCCCGTACGCAGTCTCTTAAACTATGGAGGCTATACAGAAGGTTGGGCGACCTATACAGAAATGATCAGTTACTACTATACCCCGCTTCCCAAAAATCAAGCCACCATTCTGCAAAAAAACTCCTCCCTGATGCTGGGTCTGTACGCCCTGGCAGATATGGGAATCCACTATGATGGCTGGACATTTGCAGAAACCGTTGCATTCTTCCGCCAATATGGCATCCAGGATACGGATACAATTCAAGATATCCACACTCTCATCATCGGAGATCCTGGTAATTACCTAAAATACTACATCGGATACGTAGAATTCCTGGAATTAAAGAAAGACGCTGTGGAAAACTGGGGAGATAAATTCTCCCAGAAACGATTTCACAAGGCCGTTTTAGATATCGGACCGGCCTCATTTGACGTAATAAGGAAACATCTGGGACGGAGTTTTTTGCAAAAAACTCCGTCCCAGATGTTTCTCTCCTTTTTCAACATATTCCCCCAGCCAGCACCATACTGGCTGCAAGCCCAGCCAAAGACGCAAACAGTGCTCCGGCCAGCGTATATCTGGTCCTGGTAACCTTAGCTGCCATAAAGTACACGCTCATTGTATAGAAAATTGTCTCGGTGCACGACATACTGATTGAGGCAATCAGTCCAATGTAAGAATCGGTTCCAAATTCTTTGAACACATCCAGTAAAAGTCCGGTAGCCGCCGATGATGAGAACATCTTCACCAGCGTCAATGGCACCAGTTCCCCCGGAAACCCAATCTTCCCGGTGAACTGCTGCATCAGCCCCGCCAGAAAATCCAGGAATCCAGACGCCCTCAACACCCCCACCGCTACCATAAGACCAATCAGCGTCGGCATAATTTTTAACACCGTAGCAAATCCATCCTTAGCTCCTTTCACAAAGGTATCATATACCTCCACTTTTTTCAGCACTCCGAAGCAGACAATTCCAAAAATAACCATCGGGACAATAAAGTCGCTGACCGCTAATAGAAACTTCAAAAAATCACCTTTCTTCCGTCTCTTGTTTCTCTTCCTGAAAGTATATGTCACTTTTCCGGCTTCTCATTCTTGAAATCCCACCATCAGGGTACTAAAATAGAATCAAACCCTCGCAGAACCGTTTACCAAATCGGCTTCAAAGCGCAGAGTTCTACTATATGCTGCCGCTATGGCGGCGGAACGGAGATTATCATGTCACAGCACACAGCTTCCAAAAATGATTTCAGCATCGGCAGCATTTCCGGGAACATCCTTCGTCTCGCACTTCCCATGACTGCTGCCCAGCTCATCAATGTTTTATATAATGTCGTAGACCGCATCTACATCGGCCATATTCCGCATGCATCCTCCCAAGCGCTGACTGGAATCGGGCTTACACTTCCCATCATCACCATCATTACTGCATTCGCAAATCTGTTCGGCATGGGCGGCGCGCCATTATTTTGTATTGCCCGCGGCGCAGATGAACCAGATAAGGCCGGAGCGATTATGGGGAATTCCTTTTCCATGCTGGTTCTCTCCGGCTTTTTACTTTCCATCCTCTGCGGCCTGTTCAAGCGACCGCTTCTTTACCTATTTGGCGCCAGTGACACAACCTACCCATACGCCGCTTCCTACCTTAATATTTATCTCATCGGTACATTATTCGTGATGATCAGCCTTGGAATGAATAATTTTATCAATGCGCAGGGCTACGGGATCACCGGAATGCTGACCGTTTCTATTGGCGCTTTGCTGAATTTAATTTTGGATCCGTTATTTATTTTTGTATTCCAAATGGGCGTAAAGGGCGCTGCCCTTGCCACCATTATCGCTCAGTTGGTCTCTGCAATCTGGGTTCTTCATTTCCTAATTTATAAAAAAGAAATTATTCCGTTGTCAAGAAAACAGCTTAAGCTACAGTCTCCACTGATCCGAGAAATTTCCGCATTGGGAATGTCCGGATTCGTCATGTCTATTACCAACGGTTCCGTTCAGATTATCTGCAATGCGACCCTTCAGCATTATGGCGGAGATATCTACGTCGGAATTATGACTGTCATCAATTCCATCCGAGAGATTGTCACCATGCCGGTAACCGGTCTGACTTCCGGTGCGCAGCCGGTTATGAGCTTTAATTACGGTGCAAAAAAATATGATCGTGTCAGATCTGCGATCCGTTTCACGACCATATGCTGTATCCTTCTTTCCCTGACTGCATGGGCGTTGCTTTTTTGTTTCCCACATTTTTTCATTCAGCTGTTTACCGACGAACCGGAACTTTTAAGCCAGGGCGTTCCAGCCATGCATTTATATTTTTTCGGTATTTTTATGATGTCCCTTCAATTTGCCGGACAATCCACCTTCACAGCGCTTGGCAAATCCCGTCAGGCCATCTTCTTCTCCCTGCTTAGAAAGGTGATTATCGTTATTCCACTGACCTTACTCCTTCCGGAAATCGCAGGTCTTGGAACCACCGGAATCTTCCTTGCGGAACCAATCTCCAATTTCATCGGAGGCACCGCCTGCTTTGTTACCATGCTGTTCACCGTCTGGCCTTCCCTGAAATCCTGATCCATTTCACGCTCCGCACTGCCTGATTTTCACACTTCACACTGTCCGGTTCCCACCCTTCGCACTTCCCGGTTCCCAGACTCTTCCTTTCTTTGCCCGAAAAGATCATACATATTAGATATTTCTCTGCATATCTGATATTTCCCCGCATATCTTATAAAAACGGTTCAAAGAAAGCGATCCTATGCTCAACTATCTCTGGGCAGGCATGATCCTGACCGGTGTCATCTTTGCCGCCTTCTCAGGAACCATGCCTGATATCACAAACGCAGCCCTTGACTCTGCAAAAGAAGCCATTACTCTTTGTATTACCATGATGGGCGTTATGTCTCTTTGGATGGGGCTTATGGAAATCGCCGCCAAATCCGGAATCATCCGCAGCGCATCCAGGCGAATCCGCCCGCTGATCCATTTTTTGTTCCCCCGCCTTCCCCATGGACATCCGGCAGAAGAAGCCATCACTACCAATATAATTGCCAACATTCTGGGCCTTGGCTGGGCAGCCACTCCCGCCGGACTAAAAGCAATGGAAGAACTATCGAATTTAGAACAGGAGCGCCGTGACAGCAGACTGCCTGCGCAAAAACAAGGCGTTGCCAGCAATGAAATGTGCACCTTCCTGATTCTCAATATTTCTTCCCTGCAGCTGATTCCAGTCAACGTCATTGCCTACCGCAGCCAATATGGAAGCGTCAATCCTGCCGCAATCGTTGGCGCCGCAATCATCGCAACCACTATCAGCACCCTCGCCGGCATCCTTTACTGCAAATGCAGGGATCATCATTTCTAACCAAAAGTGACCGGTTCCCCGCCTGATCTATACAACCAGCTTTCCTTTATATCCGGCAAGCCCGCCAATATTCTCTGCCTGATATCCATTTTTTTGCAGAAATTTCTCCGCACGCTTAGATCTTGCTCCACTTAAACAGTACACAAAGATAGGGGTATCTTTGGAAATGTCTATCGTTGGGATCTGATTAATCGGAAGATTCACGCTTCCTTCCAAATGTCCCTGCTTGTACTCTTCCACAGATCTTACATCCAAGAGTACCGCGCCCGGTGTCGCCTGCACTTTTTTGATTCCTTCCTCCAGATTTGGCATATCCTGTAAACGATCAAATAAACCCATATGTTTCTCTCCTTTTCTACGATAATGTTTCTTGGTTTCAGCATACTGCACACCCGTCCAAATCTCCGTGATCACATCACAATTCTTAAGAAAACACTCCGGATTTTCTGCATAGAAATCTTCTTTTGAATTTACATTTCCTCAAAATACGACAAACTATTATTAATAGTTATAAATATACCGACTTTTATCTATAAATATTGACTTTTATCGCCAAAAGTTATACACTAGTTTTAATCCAAACGATGAATTCAAAAAGTTCATCACGATTTAGACATCTGAAAGGAGGAAGAGAGTATGTGGGGACATATTTTCGATCTGAACAATCCGCTGATCGGAGCGGATAACACCTGGGTATTGTGGGCTATTTGTGCACTGGGAGCTGCTACTGCTATTTATTTAGAGCAGAAGTACGACTGGGCCGCAAAAGTAACGGGAGCAATCATTGCTCTGGTGCTCGCAATTATTTTATCTAACTTTGGTATCATTCCAATGGCTGCACCTGTATGGGATGCAGTATGGGGATACGTAGTACCGCTTGCTATTCCACTTTTGTTATTACAGTGTGATATGCGTAAAATCGGAAAAGAAGCTGGACGTATCCTGATTATTTTCTTAATTGGTTCTGTTGGTACTGCCTGCGGCGCACTCCTTGGTTACGCGGTTTTAGGAAACTTTATTCCTGAGCTTGACGGACTGGCTGGCGTATTCACCGGTACTTACATCGGCGGTACTGTAAACTTTGCTGCACTTGGCGCTGCATTTGAAGTATCTGGAGATATGATTTCTGCAGCTACTGTTGCAGATAACTTACTGATGGCATTATACTTCTTTGTACTGATCGCAATGCCATCCATCGGTTTCTTCCGCAAACACTACAAACATCCTTACGTAGATGAGATTGAAGCAGCCAGCGCTTCCGGAAACAAAAAAGCCGGTGAAACCAACGCAGCAGCTTTCTGGGGAAGAAAAGAAATCTCCTTAAAGGACATTGCTCTCGCAGCCGCTACTGCATTTACAATTGTGGCAATCTCCAATATTATCGGCGGCGTATTTACAGCAATTATTCCAACAAGCAATCCTGTATTGCAGATGCTTAACACCTTATTTGGTAACATGTATCTGTGGATTACTACCATTTCCATGGCATGTGCAACATTTGCACCTGGATTCTTTGGAGAAATCAAAGGAACAAACGAACTTGGTACTTTCCTGATTTACCTGTTCTTCTTCGTAATCGGTGTACCTGCATCTGTTCCGATGATTATTAAGAACTCTCCATTACTGCTTGTATTCGCAGCAATCGTAGTTGCAGTAAATATGCTCTTCAGCCTTGTAGCTGGTAAATTACTGAAATTCAACCTGGAAGATATCATCCTTGCTTCTAATGCCAACATCGGTGGACCTACAACCGCTGCTGCTATGGCTGTATCAAAAGGATGGACCAAACTGGTCGGACCAATCGTACTGGTTGGTACATTGGGATATGTACTTGGTACCTACTTCGGATTAATCGTAGGAAGTATCCTTGGATTATAAAAGATTTTGTCAATAGGGGAATTACAACTGAACAAAGATAAAGTTTTCATTGAGAGGAAGAATACAGGGGCGGATTCCAATATCGCTCCTGTATTTTATTAATTAAATATTTCACAAATAACAGAAAGGGGTCTGCTTATGAACTTTGATGCACATTGCGACATATGGACTGACGTTACACACCATTACTTGAATCAGGAACACGATATTTTTCGCAAATATCACTATGAACGCCTGAAAAAAGGTCAAATCGAGGGTGGCATCTTTGTAATCTGGAACGACCCTCCATTCGATGCCGATCCACTGAAACGTACCCATCAAATGATGGCTGCCATCACTCAGGAAGAACCGGAATGCGCCGACATCCTAAAGGTTTCCCGTTCTTACGAAGATATGATGAAAGCGAAGGAAGAAGGCAAGATGTATGCCTTCATTGGACTGGAAGGTTTAAAAAGCATTGGCGAAGACGTGGACATGATTGATGAATTTTATAAATTCGGTGCAAGACACGCAAGTCTTACCTGGAACGAAGAAAATCCTCTGGCAACCGGAGCTCTTGGCACTCCGGAACGAGGACTTACGGATCTCGGAAAGAGAGCTGTCCATAAACTCGAAGACCTGGGAATGATCCTTGATGTATCCCATCTAAATGATACGTCTTTTTGGGATCTGCTCTCAACAGCTCATGGACCGGTCGTTGCCACTCACTCTAACAGCCGCGCTCTCTGCAACCAGCGCCGGAATCTGATGGATGACCAGCTAAAAGAACTGGCCAGAACCGGAGGCATCGCCGGATTAAATTCCTTCAATGAATTCGTCCATGCCGAAGAGGACAAGCAGACAGTAGAAAATCTGGTAAAACATCTGGTACATATGGTAGAGGTAATGGGAATTGATCATGTCGGATTTGGATTTGATTTCTCCGAATTCCTGTGCGGCGATACCTTAAGCTCTTTCAGCAGCCAGGCAAATCCTTATACGATCGGTTTGGAAGATGCCTCCCACGTGCCAAACGTCATCGCTGAAATGAAGCGAGTTGGCTTCCATGAAGATGAGATTGAAAAGATCGCCTACAAGAACTGGCATCGTATTATCAAAGAAGTGATTAAATAGTGATTCACAGAGAAACCGCCACAGAAAAGTAAATTTTCCGTGGCGGTTCCCCTATCTAAAGTTTCCTTATTCTCTATATTTCTCTTGTGTATTCCAGAAGCCATACCCGCTCCTCTTCACTCAGATATGGCGATATCTCTTCATATACTTTCTTATGGTAGGCATTTAACATGCGCTTCTCGTCCTCGCTCATCATTTCCGGCACAATCGCGTCCAAATCCATCGGCACAAGGGTAAGCGGTTCAAAATACAAAAACTGCCCATATTCGTTCTGCTCTGCCTTTCGCACTAACAGCTCATTTTCCAAACGGATCCCGTGAGATCCTTCGATATAAATTCCCGGCTCGTCCGTAATCACCATTCCCTCTTCAAAGGCCGGCATTCCCCCGGGAACGCCCCTCCAGCGAAACGCAATCGGCCCCTCGTGGATGTTCAGAAGATAGCCAACACCGTGTCCAGTTCCATGCTTAAAATCCCGTCCCCTGTCCCAAAACGGCTTTCTGGAAAGGATGTCCAGATTCACACCCGTACACCCTTCCAAAAACTTTGCATTCGCCAGCGAAAGATTACTGATCGCAACCAGCGTAAAGTCTTCCTTCATTTCCTGAGGAATCTCTCCCAAAGCATAAGTTCTCGTAATATCCGTAGATCCTTCATAAAATCCAGCTCCCGTATCCATCAAAAACAACATCCCCGGCTTAAGCTCTTTGTTCGTCTCTTCTGTCGCCGAATAATGCACAATCGCCCCATGCTCTCCTGCCGCTGCGATCGGATCAAAGCTTGGCCTGATAAAATGCTCCTGTCCTCTTCGGAATTCATCCAGCTTCTCAGAAGCGCTGATTTCCGTAATCCGCTCCGTTCCTACGTGTTCTTTCAGCCATTTCATAAATCGGATATGGCATACACTGTCCTTCATCTGAGCCTTTCTAATATTCGCAATCTCCACGGGATTCTTACGACACTTGAACATCACCTCTGGGTTAGCGGCTTCCACTACCGCCACACTACCTGGGATCTCCCGGTACAATGCATAGTTCATGCGCGCTCGATCCAGAAGGAATGTCGTATTCGTAAGCTTCCCTATCTCCCGGTAAATCTCTTCATATGCAAAAAATCGGACTCCCGCGCGGACAAGTCTCGCCTTTAAGTCTTCTCCAAGCTTATCCGAATCGATATAAAGCCTCACTTCCCTCATACTAATTAATGAATAAGCCAGCACCATCGGAAAAAATGAAATATCATTTCCTCGAAGATTCAAAAGCCATCCAATATCGTCAAGTGTCGTCAAAACATGCCAATCTGCACCGACCTTTTCCATCTCCTTACGAACTCGCGCAAGCTTCTCTTCCACCGATTCACCCGCGTAGCACACATCCAGCTCAAATGCCGGTTCCTTAGAAAGGGATGGCCGATTCGTCCAAATTCTGTCAATCAAATCACTTTCATATCGGATCGCACCACCCTTAGCGGTCACCATTTTCTCATATTCACAGCCATCCTCCATAGAGATCACACGCCCATCAAATCCAAGGACACCCTGATCCGGAAGCATCTTTCTTACATATTCCTTCAACGTAGGAACTCCCGGTTCTCCCATCTTCATCAATTGAATGGACGTCCCTTTTAGTTCCTTTTCTGCCTGAATAAAATATCTTCCATCTGTAAAAAGAACAGCTTCCTTTGCTGTGATCACCGCCGTTCCTGCCGACCCTGTAAATCCGGTCAGATACTCCCTCGCATGAAAATAGTCTCCCACATATTCACTTTGGTGAAAATCAGCGGAAGGGACGACATAACAGTCTATCCCTTCCCGTCTCATTTCCACTCTTAACTTCTCAATTCTCTCTGCTGCCATCATCTTCGTCTTCCTTCCTCACACAATCTCTTCCGGAGAAATCTTCCGCTGCTTCAATTTCAGATACACAATCTCTCTAAATAAAGCATACACGACAGAAACCAGCGGAATAAAGATCAACATTCCCACGATTCCCAGCAGATTTCCTCCAATCGTAACCGCAGCCAGTACCCAGATGGACGGCAGCCCCACCGAACTGCCCACCACATGAGGGTAAATAAGATTTCCTTCTATTTGCTGCAGTACCAAGAACATTACAATAAAGATCAGCGCCTTCACCGGATCTACCATAAAGATCAAAAATGCTCCAACCACACATCCAATAAACGCTCCGAAGATCGGAATCAATGCCGTAAACGCAATTAAGATTCCCACCAAAAGCGCATATGGCAGCTTCAAAATCGTCATCGTGACTACGAACATGCTTCCTAAGATCACCGCTTCCACACACTGTCCCGTCAGGAAACTAGAGAAAGTATTATAAGTCAGAGCCAATACTTCCAGCGTTGCCTCTGCACGCCCCTTTCTTGCAAATGCGAACAGCACCTTCTTAGCCTGTACAGACAGCTTCTCCTTCTGAAGCAGAATATATACTGCAAACACAAATGAAATAAAGAATGTTGTCAAACCGCTCACGATACTTCTCGCCGCCGTCAGCGTTGAATTCAACACGCTTCCAGCACCGTTTCGGAAGAAGCCTATAACTGCATTCATAATCTTATTCCAGTCAAATTCCAGGCTGTTCACCCAATTCATAATCTCATCATTATTGTGAAACAGCTGATCTGCCCATTCCTGCACCTGCGGAATGAACGCCTGAATACTTTTTCCCAATCCGGCAAATGTACTCGCAAGCTGCGGCAGCACTACGAACATGACAAGCCCAACCACTGCGATTACCGCAAACAGCACAATCAGCATACTGACCGGTCTGGCAAGTTTCTTCATCCCTTTGGATTTCTCTCTTCGTTCTTCAGGAAAGAGGTGCCGCTCAATAAACGACATCGGCACATTCAGGACGAAGGCAATTGCTCCGCCCAAAATAAATGGAAACAGGATACCAAATACGAATCCCAAAATATCAAATACCATCTCGTGTTTCCACAGGCATACGATCACCAGCGCTGTAAACACAATCAGTCCTCTTATTTTCCTTATGGTATCACGATTTAACTCCATGAAGTCCTCCAATCCTTATTTTTCTTTCCGTGTACGGATCCATTTCAGAATCTGGATGATTGGCAGATTCAAAAGTGCAAGACCATATACGGTAAAGAGCTGTCCCATACTCAGGGTAGCCACCTTAAAGATACCGTGAAGCGCCGGAATTGTCAGCACACCGGTAATCAATACCAGACCGATTAAGAATGCTCCGATCAGGTAAATATTATTGAAAAATTTCTTCGTAAAAATCACCGGCTTCTTTGCCTTACAGTTGAATCCATGTACCAAACGGCTTGTACACAGCGTACCAAATGCCATGGTACTTGCAAGCAGCGCACCGCCGCTGTTTAATCCAATCAGGAACGCAATCATCGTCATCACGCCGATGCTTAAACCTTCTGTTCCGATGCTCAGAAGATAATCCTTCGTCAGAATCGATTCATTCATCGGACGCGGTTTCTCATTCATTACATCTTTGCTGTGAGGCTCTAATCCCAACGCAATCGCCGGAAGACTGTCCGTCAGCAGGTTAATAAAGAGCAAATGCACCGGGGCAAATGGAACCGGAAGTCCTGCGATGGACGCATACAGTACCGCAAGAATCGCTCCAAAGTTACCAGATAACAGGAACTGAATAGAATTCTTGATATTCTGATAAATATTTCGTCCATTTTCCACTGCTTTAACAATAGTTGCAAAATTATCATCTGTCAATACCATTGCAGCGGCATCCTTGGAAACTTCACTTCCTGTAATTCCCATTGCCACACCGATGTCTGCCTGTTTCAAAGCCGGCGCGTCATTAACACCGTCTCCGGTCATCGCTACGATATTGCCTTTCTCCTGCCATGCACGCACGATACGGATCTTATGCTCCGGTGATACTCTGGCGTAGACGGAGATTCCTTCTACGAAGCTCTTTAACTCTTCATCGGACATGTCCTCAATCACAGCGCCCTCACAGGCCTCAGACTCATCCTTCAAGATCCCGATTCTCTTTGCAATAGCTGCCGCTGTAATCTTGTGATCGCCGGTAATCATAATCGGCTTAATGCCTGCGCGGATACATTCTGCTACGGCTGCCTTAGATTCCTCACGCGGCGGATCCATCATAGAAATCAGTCCTAAGAAGATCAGATCCTGCTCATCTTCCAGTCCCAATGTTTCCTGCCCTTTTAGCTCTTTATAGGCAAATGCCAGCACGCGAAGTCCGCCTCTGGAAAATTCCAAGTTCTGCGCCTCGATTTTCTCTTTGTCCTCTTTCGTCAGTTCTCTTACAGTATCGCCAATTCGGATGGAAGTCATACGAGTCAGAAGCACGTCTACCGCTCCTTTGACGATCATGGTCTGCTGTCCCTGAAGTGTATGCACCGTAGACATCAGCTTTCTGTCACTGTCAAACGGAATCTCCAGCTGTCTTGGATACTGTGCTCTAACATCCGCAGCTTCTCTTCCCAACTTACTTCCCAGATTAATAAGAGCCGTCTCTGTCGGATCTCCAATCTCCTGTCCGTCTGCATTAGTGGAATCATTGCAAAGGATACTGCTCGTAAGCAGACGCTCCTGATTGCCGTCTGCAAGATCAATATCTGCTGCAGCAATCCGTTTCTCATCTACATAGTAATCTTCTACCGTCATCTTATTCTGGGTCAGCGTACCCGTTTTATCAGAGCAGACGATAGACACACTTCCCAGTCCCTCTACAGCCTGCAGCTTTCGGATGATGGCGTGTTCTTTCGCCATTTTCTGAGTACCAAATGACAATACAATCGTTACAATCGAGCTTAACGCTTCCGGAATCGCAGCTACCGCAAGGGCTACTGCAAACAGGAACGCATCCACTGCGGAACCACCGCGGATCACATTGATTCCGAATAAGATTCCACAGAAAATCAAAATAATAATCGACAATTTCTTTCCAAACTCATCCAGGTTGATCTGAAGAGGCGTCCGCTTTTCAGAGGTTGTCTTAAGAAGCTTCGCAATCTTTCCGACCTCTGTCTCCATACCGATCGCCGTCACTTCACAGGTCGCACGCCCATAAGTTGCAAAGCTTCCTGAGAATACCCGGTTGGTCTGATCTCCAAGGGCTGCGCCTTCCGGAACTTCATCAAGAGACTTCTCAACAGATAAGCTTTCTCCCGTCAGCGCACTTTCGTCCACCTTCAGGCTTGCACACTCTAATAATTTTCCATCAGCCGGGATACAGTCTCCCGCCTCAATGATCACTTCATCCCCGATGGTTACCTCTCTAGATGGAATCTGCATCAGCACACCGTCACGGATGACCTTTGCCTCCGGTGCAGACAGCTTCTTCAAACTATTCAATGACTGCTCTGCTTTTACCGTCTGTACGGTTCCAAGGATCGCATTCACCGTAATTACCACAAAGATTACGATAGAACTCTCCGCATCTCCCAGAAATCCCGATACCACAGCTGCAATAATCAGAATGATTACCAGAAAGTCCTTGAACTGCTCCAGAAAAATCTGAAGAGTGCTTTTCTTCTTGCCTTCTACAAGCTCGTTAAATCCATACTTTTCTTGGTTTTTCTTTGCCTGTTCACTTGTTAACATTTGTTTTCCTCACTTTCCTGCAATAGAAAAAGAGACTCCTATTGCATATATTTTCTATGCAATAAAAGTCTCACTATTTCATTACGATACGGATGATCTCTCATCGTATTGACGACATCGCAAACGCTGATTACTCATTTCCTATCAGCGCAAGTTACTCCCTTTTATTATTCCATAATATACAGGAAAATATACACGCTGTCAATATTTTATCTATATACAATTGTAAAACTATTATTAAAAGAAGCAGGCTCCCCCCTCATTGGAAACCTGCTTCTTCCTCTCTATATATTATCTTTGGTATTGGCTAAATCTTATCCCCATGGATTCTCAGTTGGGTACTTCACGCCTGCTGGCTGGTTGTATCCGATCTCTTCTACTGGAACTCCGATGTACTTAAATACTTCGTAAAGAGCTTTTCCATGGTGTCCGAATGCAACGGCTCCGTGATGTGGATATCCACCCTCGATCAGTACGTGACGGTAGAATCTTCCCATCTCCGGAATTGCGAAAATACCGATAGAACCGAAGGAACGTGTTGCTACTGGAAGGATCTCTCCATTTGCAATGTATCCGCGCAGAATGTTATCTGCTGTGCTCTGCAGACGGAAGAATGTGATATCTCCAGGCATGATATCTCCTTCTAAGGTTCCCTGTGTTACCTCTTCTGGAAGTGTTCTTGCCATGATCACCTGATACTTCATCTCTCCGCAGCAGATCTTGCTTGATGCTGTATTTCCGCAGTGGAATGCCATAAAGGTATCTTTGTGTGTATAATCGAATTTTCCTTCAATCTCAGATTTGTACATATCTGCAGGAACAGAGTTGTTGATATCAAGGAGTGTTACTGCATCCTGGCTGACAACAGTTCCGATGAACTCGCTGAGAGCTCCGTAGATATCTACCTCACAGGATACTGGGATTCCCTGAGATGCCAAACGGCTGTTTACATAACATGGAACGAATCCAAACTGTGTCTGGAATGCAGGCCAGCATTTTCCTGCGATTGTTACATATTTGCGGTATCCTCTGTGCTCCTCTACCCAGTCTTTCAGTGTCAGTTCGTACTGAGCCAGCTTGGTCAGGATCTCTGGTTTCTTGTTTCCAGTTCCTAATTCTTCTTCCATCTCTTTCACAACAGCCGGGATTCTCTCGTCTCCTGCATGCTTGTTGAATGCTTCAAAGAGGTCAAGCTCAGAGTTCTCTTCGATCTCTACGCCTAAGTTGTAAAGCTGTTTGATTGGCGCGTTACATGCTAAGAAGTTTAACGGTCTTGGTCCAAAGCTGATGATCTTTAAGTTCTGAAGACCTTCTACAGCACGTGCGATTGGAAGGAAGTCGTGAATCATGTCTGCACACTCTTCAGCTGTTCCAACCGGATACTCTGGGATATATGCTTTTACGTTACGAAGCTTTAAGTTGTAGCTTGCGTTCAGCATTCCACAGTATGCATCTCCACGTCCCTGAATCAGGTTGTCTCCAGATTCCTCAGCTGCTGCAACGAACATCTTTGGTCCATCGAAATGTTTTGCAAGCAGTGTCTCGGAAATCTCTGGTCCGAAGTTTCCAAGGTATACACAAAGTGCGTTACATCCTGCATTCTTGATATCCTCTAATGCCTGAACCATATGAATCTCGCTCTCTACGATACATACTGGACACTCATAAATGTCTGCCTCATCGTATTTTGCCTTGTATGCGTCTACTAATGCTTTTCTTCTGTTTACGGAAAGACTCTCCGGGAAACAGTCACGGCTTACTGCCACGATACCTACTTTAATTTTTGGAATGTTAATCATTGTTGTTATCTCCTTTTTCCTTATTTTTATATACAGGGAATGATTCCCTGTCTCCTATCCCTCTTGTCTGAACAGCCTTTTACTTTCCCGGCTGTCCATAATAAGCATTTGCTCCATGTTTTCTGTAGTAATGCTTATCCTGTAACTCCTGTGGAGCCGGCTCATTCTGTGGATTGATCATCTCACAGCGAGCTGCCATCTTAGCAACTTCTTCCAGTACAACTGCGTTATGTACCGCTTCGTGTGCATCTTTTCCCCATGTAAATGGTCCGTGGTTCTTGCACAGAACGGCTGGTGTCGCCTCGTAATCCCGTCCCTGACGCTCGAATTCATCTGCGATCAGTACGCCGGTATTCTTCTCATATGCCTCGTCAATCTCTTCTTTGGTCAGATTTCTGACGCATGGCACTTCACCGTACAGATAGTCTGCGTGAGTCGTTCCGTAACACGGAATTCCTCTGCCTGCCTGAGCCCAGCTTGTTGCCCATGGAGAGTGTGTATGTACGACTCCGCCAATGTTCGGGAAGCGGTTGTAGAGTTCTACATGAGTTGCAGTATCAGAAGATGGATTATATTCTCCTTCTACTTTATTCCCATCTAAGTCTACGACTACCATGTCTTCCGGTTTTAACTCGTCATATTCCACGCCACTTGGCTTGATTACGAACAATCCCTTTTCACGATCAATTCCGCTGACATTTCCCCAGGTAAATGTTACCAGACCGTATTTTGGAAGAAGCATGTTCGCTTCATAGACTTCTTTCTTTAATTCTTCCAGCATGTTTGTCACCTTCTCTTTTCTTTTTTCGGCTGCGCTGTTTCCTGCGCAGCCCTGCTCTTTTATAAGCGTTTTTAAAATAAGAATTTTCGATTCCTAGTTGAGATGTACTCCAGCTGCCTTCTCGATTTCGATTCCTGCTTTGTATCTCTCGATAAAGGTCTCGAATCCCTTCACATCCTCTGCGTCTGGGCTCATGCTTTCCCCTGTATCTCCGTGGAATACACGGTTTCCAAGGAAGTCGCCAAGACTTTCACCTTCTGCTTTATGAAGCATGTAGGATGCCAGAAGAGCCATTCCCCAAGGACCACCCTCTCCGGCTGTCTTCATAACAGATACCGGTGTGTCGATGGCTGCCGCGAGAAGCTTCTGTCCCACACCTTTGGTCTTGAACAGACCGCCGTGTCCCATAATGGTATCGATCGCAACATTTTCCTCTTTCAGAAGAATATCCATTCCCACTTTCAGAGCTCCAAGCGCTGTGGAAAGGTTTGCTCTCATAAAGTTTGCAAGATTGAAATTGCTCTTTGGTGTACGGACGAACATTGGTCTTCCTTCTTCTACACCGGTAATATTCTCTCCAGAGAGATATCCGTAAGAAAGAAGTCCGCCGCAGTCAACGTCTCCTTCCAATGCCTTGTTGTACAGAGTTCCGAACAGCTTGTTCATATCTACGTCGATTCCGAAGCTCTCTGCGAACTCGCGGAAAATTCCTACCCATGCATTTAAGTCGGATGTACAGTTATTTGCATGAACCATACCTACCAGACTTCCATCTGGTGTCGTTACCATATCAATCTCTTTGTGTACTTTCTGAAGTGCATGCTCCAGTACGATCATTGCAAAGATTGAGGTTCCTGCAGATACGTTTCCTGTTCTTCTTGCCACACTGTTAGTCGCTGCCATTCCTGTTCCTGCATCACCTTCCGGTGGACAAAGAGGAACGCCTGCTTCTAATGCACCGCTCTCATCTAAAAGTTTTGCACCTTCTGCTGTCAAAGTACCAGCCTCTTCTCCTGCCGTCTTTACAACCGGAAGAATCTCGGTCAGTGTCCATGGGAACTTCTTGTCTGCAATCAGTTCGTCGAACTTCTGAACCATAGCTGCATCGTAGTTGCCTGTCTCCATATCGATTGGGAACATACCGGAAGCGTCTCCTACTCCCAGCACCTTCTCCCCTGTCAGCTGCCAGTGAATGTATCCGGCAAGGGTCGTAATATAATCAATGTCTCTTACATGCTCTTCGCCATTTAAAATTGCCTGGTAAAGATGTGCAATACTCCATCTCTCAGGAATATTGTACTGGAAGAGTTCTGTCAGCGCCTCGGCTGCAGGACCTGTGGTGTTATTTCTCCAGGTACGGAATGGAACCAGTAAGTTTCCTTCCTTATCAAATGCCATGTATCCATGCATCATAGCGCTGAATCCGATAGCTCCGATCTTCGTCAGCTTCACGCCGTATTTTGCGTTCACGTCCTCGGTCATTTTGCGGTAGCTGTCCCGAAGTCCGGTCCAGATATCGTCTAATGTATATGTCCAGATTCCATTATCCAGACGGTTCTCCCACTCGTGATCGCCGGAAGCGATTGGGTTATGATCTTCATCGATCAGAACCGCTTTGATTCTGGTGGAACCAAATTCCAGTCCGAGAACTGCTTTACCGCTCTCGATGACTGCTTTGATCTGCTCATTACTACTCATCTTTATATCTCCCTTTCTTATCTATTATCTACGGTATACCGCATCGTTCCAACGCAGTTCATTCTTGAACTGGCGGATATTTGTATTCTTATCAATGTATACAGCTTCGATTCCCATAGCTTCTGCCCAGTCACCCATCTGCTCTGCCGTTAAGTCATAAGAGAATGCTGTGTGATGTGCGCCGCCTGCCAGGATCCATGCTTCTGCGCCTGTCTGAAGGTTCGGCTGCGGTGTCCAGAATGCAGTTGCAACCGGAAGCTTCGGCATCGGTTTCTCGGTCTTCTTGCAGTCTACATCATTGATGATCAGGCGGAAACGATCTCCCAGGTCAATGAGGGATGTCGCAATCGCCGGACCTGTCTTAGAAGTAAATACCAGTCTTGCCGGATCCTCTCTGTCACCCATGGACAATGGCTGGCATTTGATGCTGATCGGTCCGTCTGCAATCGTCGGACACACCTCTAGCATGTGCGCCTGCAGAATTCCTTCTTTACCCGGAACCAGATTGTAGGTGTAGTCTTCCATAAAGGAAGTTCCCTTGGCATCCTTTACGCCCTGTGCCATAACCTTCATTACACGAACCATGGCTGCCGTCTTCCAGTCTCCTTCTCCACCAAATCCGTAACCTTTCTCCATCAGTCTCTGGATTGCAAGTCCCGGAAGCTGCTGAAGCGCTCCCAGATCTCCGAAGTGGGTTACGATTGCCTGATAATTCTTCTCTTCTAAGAAACGCTCGAATCCGATCTCAATTCCAGCCTGAACAGCTACGTGTCTGCGGAATTCTTTCTCATCTCTTCCTTCCAGAAGGATGTCATATTTATCGTAATATTCTTCTACCAGCGTATCAATATCTGCCTGAGAAACGCAAGCCACAGCTTCTGCAATCTCGTTCACCGGATAAGCGTCTACTTCCCATCCGAACTTGATCTGTGCCTCTACTTTGTCGCCTTCGGTAACGGCTACATTTCTCATATTGTCTGCAATACGCATTACACGCACGTGACGGCTCTCAACTACGCCGACTGCTGTGCGCATCCAGTCGCCGATCCGCTTCTGAACGTCTGCATCTTCCCAGTAGCCCATCACGATCTTTCTGACCTTTCCAAGACGGGTAAAGATATGTCCGAATTCCCGGTCTCCGTGAGCTGCCTGGTTCTCATTCATAAAGTCCATATCAATGGTATCGTATGGAATCTCTCGGTTGAACTGGGTATGGAAGTGAAGAAGTGGCTTTCTGTACTCCTGAAGTCCCATAATCCATGATTTTGCAGGAGAAAATGTGTGACACCAGGTAATTACACCTGCACAATTCTCGTCATTGTTTGCTTCATTGAAAGTCTTTCTGATCATCTCGTTCGTCAGAAGCGTTGGCTTCCACACTAATTCAAAAGGAAGATTTCCAGATGCATTTAAGCGCTCCACCATAATTTGGGAATGCTCTGCTACATGCTCTAAGCATTCATCTCCATACAGATCCTGAGATCCTGTACAGAACCAAAACTGATATTTTTTCGTTGTTAACATAGAACCTGTCCCTTTCTATTCCATTGATATTTTGATATTTTCATTTTTTATAACACATAAAACGATGTACAGACCTTTTCTCCCGACCTGCACATCGTTCTTTACTTAGTTAGACTTACTCTTACGTGCCATTATCACACTCTGGATTACGAGGAACAGACACAGCATTGCTGCAACTGTAATTCCTGTCCACCATGCCTGATCAAGTCCGGCAGAAGATACAATATTCTGAATTGTACTCAGTGACATAACACCGAAGAAGGTTCCGATAATGTTACCTACACCTCCGGTCAGAAGTGTTCCACCGATAATGGATGACGCAATTGCGTTCATTTCCATACCTGTTGCATGGGATGGAGCTCCTGAACCTACGTGAAGGAAGTATACATATCCTCCGATTCCTGCCAAAAGTCCACAAAGCAGGTGCGCGATAAAGCGTGTTTTCTTTACATTGATACCAAGCATCAATGCGCTCTGTCCATTTCCACCTACTGCGTAGAAGCTTCTTCCAAGCTTAGTGTAACGCAGTGCGAAGAATAATGCGATTACTAAAACTACGGCTACGATTACACCGATCTCTACATAAGCGTCTACATATTTGCCAACTCTGTTGACTGTTCCCATTCCCGGAACAATCACACGAGTATCTTTTAATGCCACAAATGCTTCATTCTCTACGTTGAATGGGTTTGTATGTACAATCGTTGTCATACCACGGGCAAAGAACATTCCTGCCAATGATACGATGAACGGCTGGATGTCAAGGTATGCTACCAGATATCCTTGAACCAGACCAAATGCAAGACCGATACCAACTGCAATCAGAAGGGAAACGAATACATTTCCGCCCATCTTGTCAAGGTATACTGCACAACACATACTTACAAGAGCTGCTACACCACCGACAGAAATATCAATACTTCCCGTGATCATAACCAAACTCATTCCACAAGACGCGATCAAAAGCGCTGCATTGGCATTTAAGATATTAAAGAATGTCTGTGGTTTTAAGAAACCACCGCCCTGGAATACAATTGCTCCGATATACATCAGGAAGAATACAATCACGGTAATCATCAGAAGCAGATTTGTATCTGACATGTTTTTCAATCTATTCTTACCGGTTGCTGTCTTATTCATTTTAGCCATTTTAAGCAACCTCCTTTGCCTGTGGTTTTAACTTCTTTGCCAAACCGGCAAATTTCTTTCTTACGACCGGAGCACTGCTGACAACAAGTGCAATAACAACGACTGCCTTATATGCAGAAAGTGCTGCAGAATCTACGTTGAACTTGTAAAGTGTTGTTGTCAGGAACTGAATTACGTATGCACCTAAGATAGAAGCAGCCATGTTGAACTTACCACCACTTAATGCGTTACCACCAAGCGCTACTGCAAGGATTGCATCCATCTCGATATCTTTTGCGATAACAGAGTAGTTGATGGAAGACAGACGGCTTACCTTGATCAGACCTACAACAGCTACACACAATCCTAAGATTACGAAAGCCAGGAATTTGATGAATGCAGGGTTCAAACCATTTAATCTGGAAGAACTTGCATTGATACCTACTGCCTGTGTATATAATCCAAGGTTCGTGTATTTCAGAGCTAATCCTGTGACTAATACACAAATCAGCATAATAAATACCGGTGTTGGAATCGGAATTCCAGGGATAAATCCACCGTATACTCCAAAGGACTCTTCACTGATTACCGGCAGCTCATTGTTGTTTATCCAAGCTGCGATAGAACGACCTGCTGTAAATAAAATCAGCGTTGCGATCATTGGCTGAATATTAAACTTTGCAACCAAAAGTCCGTTAAATGCACCACATGCCATTGCTGCCAGACATGCTACTAAAAATGCTACGATTACTGGCGCCTGTAATGTCTCTGGACGAGAGTTTGTTCCGCAAAGTACACGAAGAATAACGGAACCTGCGATAGCTACTGTCGCACCCACACTGATATCCTGTCCACCGGAAGCCGCTGTAACAAGCGTCATACCGATTGCAAGAATTGCAAGCTCTGAACCGTAGTCCAGAATTGTGATCAGATAACCAGACAGAACTGGATTTCCAGCGCTGTTAACATCCATTGTAACTTTATAGAAAGACGGATCTACGATCAGGTTAAATAACGCAAGAAGCACCAATGCCACGATCGGAATGAAGATCTGTTTTCCTCTCATTTTATTTGTAATGTTCTTCATAATTAATTGTCACCTCCGGCAATTGTTGCCATAATACCGCTCTGCGTCAACTCATCACCGGTCAGTTCTCCAACGACCTTGCGGTCGCGCATAACAACCAGACGAGAACAGGTACGGAGCATCTCATCCGTCTCAGAAGAGATAAATGTAACACTCATACCTTCTGAAGCAAGCTTCAATACTAATTTCTGAATTTCTACTTTTGTACCTACGTCGATACCTCTTGTAGGCTCATCCAAGATCAAGTACTCCGGATGGGTCAGAAGCCAGCGTGCAAGAATTACTTTCTGCTGGTTACCACCGGACAATGCTTTGATCGGAGTATCTGCAGATGCAGTTTTGATTTCCAGAAGTTTGATATATTCTTCTGCGAATTTATTCTTCTCAGCTTTAGAGAATGGACGGAAGAATCCACGCAGTACCTGTGCTGCAAGGATAATGTTGTCTCTTACAGACATATCTCCAACGATACCATCCAGCTTCCGGTCTTCCGGCAGGTATGCAATTCCCTGTTTCATTGCATCTAATGGTTTGGAAATCTTTACTTCTTTTCCATTCTTCTTTAACTTACCATGAATAACTCTGTCAGCTCCAAAGATTGCACGAACACATTCACTACGTCCGGAACCGAGAAGTCCGGTAAAGCCGTTAACCTCTCCCTTCTTAATATAGAAGTCAAACGGTTTGATTCCTGCGTTACTCTGCAGTCCTTCTGCTTCAAAGAGTGACTCTCCACTGTCTTTTCCTTCATATACTTTCTGTTCGCCCTTGATATCGGACATATCATCTAATTCCTTACCAAGCATCGTTGCAACAAGCTTCACTCTTGGCAGGTCCTTGATTTCATATTCACCGACAAGCTTACCATCTCTTAAGACTGTAATCTTATCACATACCTCGTATACCTGATCCAGGAAGTGGGTTACGAAGATAATACCAACTCCTTTTGCTTTCAGGTCACGCATCAATACGAAGAGCTTCTCTACTTCCTGTTCGTCCAGAGAAGAGGTTGGCTCATCTAAAATTAAAACTTTACAATCCATATCAACAGCACGGGCAATTGCTACCATCTGCTGAATTGCGATTGAACAGCTTGATAACTGCTGTGTTGCTTTCGCTGGAATATCGAGGGATTTGAGGATCTTATCTGCATCCTCATTCATCTTCTTCCAGTTCGCGCAGACTCCTTTTCCACGTCCGATATACATGTTCTCTGCTACAGAGAGGTTCGGACATAATGTAATCTCCTGATATACAGTACTGATACCAAGATTCTGAGCATCCTGAGGGGAGCGGATTACTGCCGCCTTATCAAGACCTTTCAGATAAATTTCTCCTTCGTCTTTCTCATACACTCCGGTTAACACCTTAATCAGAGTCGATTTTCCGGCTCCATTTTCGCCCATCAACGCGTGGATCTCACCCTCACACAATGTAAAATCTACTGCCTGCAGCGCACGGACACCGGGAAAGCTCTTGTGTATATTTCTCATTTCCAATACAGATTTCTCTTTCACCAGCGTATTCACCTCTTTACCTTTATTTGCTGTGTCACCTTTCACAGTAACACAGGCGCGGTAACCCCGCGCCTGTTAACAGTCACTTAGACACCATTTACTTCATATCCAAATTAGATTCCGTATGTATCAACATCTTCCTGTGTGATTGTTGTAGCATCAAATCCTTTTTCTTCCATGACGATTGTCTTCTCTTCGATTTCTTCACCCTTTTCGATCTTCTGGATTACTTCATCGATATATTTAGCCTGGAATGGGTTACACTGTCCATCGTAGTTCCAGTTCTGAGCAAGCAGTTCTTCTAATGCCCACTTGTTGCAGTCGAATCCCATGATAACAACGTCCTTGCCAACTCCGTGAGACATGTTTGCTTTGTCAAGAGCTGCTACAGCACCTTTTGCCATATCGTCGTTCTCAGCGTAGATTACGTTGAACTTCTGTCCTGCATCGATAGCGGACTGAACGATCTGCTGTGCTTTCTCTGCGTTCCACTCTGCTGTCTGCTGTGTAACGATGTTCCATCCTTCTTCTTTTGCCATAACATCTAATGCTTCAGAACGTCCCTTCTGTGCAGCAGATCCCATAACTCCCTGAAGGTGAATGATGTTGTACTCGCTAAGCTCCTGATCTTTCAACCATGTAGCTGCTGTCTCACCTTCTTTTTTCATATCAGATACGATAGATGCTTCGTAAAGCTCTTCGTCTGCATCGATTGTACGGTCGAACAGGACAACTCTCGTTCCAGCATCCTGAGCATCTTTCAGTACAGAATCCCATCCAGATGTATCAGCTGCGGATAACAGTAAGTAGTCAACACCGTCCTGAATGAATTTCTGAGCTGCTGTGATCTGCTCATCGTTCTTAAGGCTGTATGCGAAAGAAGCATCATATCCATTCTCTTTTGTGAACATTTCTTTTAAGTCTTTGTCGTTTGCTGTACGGAATCCAGACTCGTTAGGGTCGTTGTTGATGATACCAACTTTGATCAGACCGCCATCTTTTCCGCCGTCTTTTGCTTCTTCAGCTGGCTCTTCTTTTCCGCCACATCCCATTGCCATTGTTGCAACCATTGCTGAGCATAACAATACGCTTACGATTTTTCTTTTCATTGTGAAAATCCTCCCTTTATATAGTTTCTCTTTTTTTGCCCGGTACTTTTGTTTTCCGTTCCGGTTGTTGAGATTAATATACGGAATTTTTCACATTTTTGAAACCAGCTATCTTCTGTAAAAGGTTTATATTTTTTTTATTTTTTTATTTTTTTGTGTTTTTTTACGAAAATTTTGTGTTTTTTTTAGATGGAATCATAATAGTTGCTTCCGTCCCTACATTTTCCTCGCTTTCAATCTCTAAGCCGTACTCTTCTCCGTAATAATACTTGATCCTCTGATTTACATTTGCCAGCCCAAAGCTGTCGCTGCCTCTCTGCTCAATCGGTGTTTCAATATTCTCTCTTAACACCTTAAGCGTCTCTGGCGGCATTCCTTTTCCATTATCTTCCACCTTGAATACCAGACAGCTTCCTTCCTGATATCCCCAGACACGAATCCGGCTCTTCCCTCTTTTCTTCTTCACACCATGATAGAGGGCATTTTCCACTAACGGCTGTAAGAGAAGCTTCGGAATCATACATTCTGAGATTTCTTTTTCCATTTCAATCTCATACTCCATGATATCCTGATAGCGAAAGCCCTGAATCTTCAGGTAGCTTTCTATATGGGAACGCTCTTCCCTTACCGTCATAAAATCCTTTCCTGCTGCCAGCGTCGTCCGAAAGAAATCGGACAAATCTGTTACCATAGAGATAACATCTTCACTTCGGTCGTCCTCTGCCAGCCACACAATGGAGTCCAACGTATTGTAAAGAAAATGAGGATTGATCTGCTCCTGCAAAAGCCTGGTTTCAACCAAATGCAGATTCTTCTCTTTCTCCTTAATATTTTCCACCAGCGTTCCGATCTCTTCCGTCATATTATTAAAGCTGTCTGACAGTACCTGAACTTCCCGGATATTAGCATTGCCCGCCCGCGCGGTAAAATCTCCTTCTCCTACTTTTTCTGTCTGATCGCACAGATTCTGAATCGGCTCTGTAATGCTTTCAAACGCCCGCATCGTCAATACAACCGCCAGATAAACGGCTTCTGCCGCAACCAGCAGGCACAGAAGCAGAACCCTTATATTTCGCTTCTCCTGCAGGATGGAGATCTGCTGAAGCTGCGCCGTCTCCACACGGATATATTCTCGAATGCCTTCATCGATAATCGTTGTCAGCATATAGATATTATCTTCCAGATACTGCATATTTTCTTCATAGACTCCGCTTCCCTGAATCATATCTTCCAGCGTCTCCAAATTAAGTTCCAGCACATTCAGTGTGTTAGAAAGTCTTCGGATCTGATTCTGATTCATATCCACGGCCGTCATATCCGACAGTTCCCTGCATCCGCTTCGCAAATCCTCTATGGCTTCATAAGGATTGACCGTCACTACACCGTTGACCATGATCTCTCCGTCTCCGAGATCCTGGAACTCTTCTTTCTGTACAACGGCAAGATAGGTGCTGTAATCCATCGATTCTTTAAAATTCAAACGGGCGTTTGCATAGGTAATACTCTTGGTAATCTCTGAATAAGTAGCGGTCGCGCTGATCATTGAATGGATACTGTACACCAGCGCAAAAAACATCGGAAGAAACACCGCCAGCGCGATGATAACCAGCTTTGTATTCAGCGATATTTTCTTCTTTTCCTTCATATGTCTATCCCTTCCCGGCAATTTTCTTCCTTTCTATTACTGACTTTTTCGCCTTGCCCGATACTCTTTCGGAGAACAGCCCTGGGTTTTCTTGAAAATGTAACTGAAATAATGCGGATCTCGATATCCCACTTCATAGCCAACCTCTGACGTCTTCATCGCAGAACACATCAACAGTTCCTTCGCTTTGTTCATTCTTACCTCCGTCAGATACTCCACAAAGGTCTGTCCTACTTCTTTACTGAAGATAGAACTGAAATAACTCGGACTCATGCCTACACGCACCGCCACTGTATTTAAGGAAATTTCTTCCGACATATACTTCTTCTCAATCTCTTCCTTCGCCGTGGCAATCAGGTCTGAATAGCGTCTTCCGCTTGCCCGATCACGAATTTCAATCGCTTTTAGCAGAAGCTGTTCAATAACTCCTCTCATCTCGCCAAATGCATCCGCCCTGGCAGCCGATGCCTGCAGATCCTGAACTTCCTTCTCCACTTCTTCACCTGCCGACAACTTCTCGCAAAACGACATGATTACGATACCGATATCCATCACCACATACTGCCTTACCATAGCAGAGCGCATATGATCTTTCTCCAACTGCGCCATATAAGCCTCGCAGAAGGTCCCCACTTCTTCTCTCGTACCTCTGTTCAAGAATTTCTCTAAGATTGCCCGGGACTGTCCTACCTGTACGAATCCCTTCACCGGAACCTCTTCTTCATCCTGACTTCCCAGATCTTCCATCGAAAGAATCTGTTTTGGCTTCTCTGTAAATCTTGCCGCAAAAACTTTGTCCGCCTCCCGGAAAGAATCCTTAAGATTCCGGAGACGATCGACGCACATTCCGATTCCACCGAAGTATTCCATATCCTTCCAGGAATCCATCACGCAGTGGAGGCGGTTACTAAAGCTTCGGATTCGTTCTTTCATCTGTTCTTCATCTTCTGCCAGAAGGAGAAATGTCCATCCGGAAATTCCCCGCCGGAACAGATACAACGCATCCGTTCTGTTTGCCTCTTCTTCTATCTTCTCACTTGCCCGAACAATCTGTTCCAATACCGTCTTATCATCCGCGCTCATCAAAATCTTGAACAGGCAGATCGCGTAGCATGGGGCGCTTAGATTCATGCCATACTTTTTCCCTTCTTCCACCGCTTCTGCCATAGACATCTCATTTAGAATCAGCCGATCAAAGAACTTTGCCTTCTCATTTTCCGTATTCTCCTGCATGTCTTTCGAGTACCGAATCAGAAGTTCCTTCTCTTCACGATCATGCCAGATGCTTTCCTTCACCTGATTTAGAACTTCCAAAAGATTCGCTGAGGAAATCGGCTTCAGAAGATAATCCGTCACTCCGATCCGAATCGCTTCCTTCGCATATTGAAATTCATCGTAGCCGCTTAAGATCAGAATCTTAATATCTGGAAGCTCTTCTTTCACCAGACGGCTTAACTCCAGACCGTCCATGAACGGCATACGGATATCCGTAATCAGAATATCCGGCTTCTCTTTTAAAATCAGCGGATAAGCAAGTTCCCCGTCACTTGCCTCGCCCACAAAATCATAGCCTTCTTCTTCCCATTTGATTCCTTTCTTCACTCCGTTTCGGATAATCATCTCATCTTCTACCAGAAACACCTTAATTCCACTCATCTTTTTGCTCTCTCCCTATTCTCTTCCCAGTCATTTCACTTTTTCTGCTTCAGATTCTCTGCTTCGGATCTAATATCCTCGTTTTTGCACGATGGATTCCGTTACTGTCTGCACGGTGTACTCCTTCCCGCCCAGCATGATCTGCATATCCTCTGGCATACTATAGAAAGTCTCTTCCGGGACGTACATCTCTTTCTGCCATAACTCATTTGTTTCCAACAGGTGAATCACTTTCTCCACATATTCCCCATGCCAGGGATTACATTCTCCGTTGATCAAGATCTCCTTGTGAAGTGTTCTGCGAAGGCCTTCCCTTGTCGCATCAAAAGAAATGATCTGGATATCGCCTCCTGGTCCTACCGTTTTCCCCGCATCCCGGATTGCATCGATTGCTCCAAACGCTTCATTATCATTTTCACAATATACAAAATTAATATTATCGTGCTCCAAAAGCATCTTCGACATCACTTCATAGGCCTTCGCTTCCGTATACTCTCCAGATTCCTGCTCCAGAAGATTCCACCCGTACTTCTGCGCTGCATCTTCCAATGCATTCGTTCTTCCGATCTGGGCGGTAGCCCCTAAAGTTCCCTGAATATTTACAATATTCACCTCAGGAATCTGCTGTTCGTCCACATACGCCTTCATCACTTTACACGCCTTCTGCCCTTCCAAATAAAAATTAGAGCCAATCCAGGCTGCATACAGGCTGGAATCCTTAACCGCCACTTTTCGGTCAATGATAATCACAGGAATCTCTGCTCGCTTCGCTTCTTCCAGCACCGTGTCCCATCCGCTCTCTACCACCGGAGAGAACACAATGTAATCCACCTCCTGCTGGATAAATTTACGAATTGCCTTAATCTGGTCTGACTGCTTCTGTTTTGCGTCTTCAAAAATCAAATCATATCCCCGCTCCGGTGTAAACGTCCGCTTCATTGAAATCGAATTCGCACTTCTCCAGTCGGACTCTGCTCCCACCTGAGAAAATCCAATCGTAGTCAAAGAGTCTTTCTCGCCGTTTTTCCATATTTCCGTCTGTTTACCAGATACCTCTACCATTGAAACCGCTACAATCAGAATCGCTGCTGCCAAAACCACTCCGATTGCCGTCGTTAATATCTTCCGTCTCATTCCTATTCCTCCGTATCACTCCAGGGAATCTGCATCTCCCCAGGTGTCTGTTCCTACGGTTCTATTTTAGAGGGAAAAGCTGAAATATTCAACTATAGAAAATCGGTTTTCATAAGAAAAAGACCGGGGCGCTCTACGCGTCCCGGCCTTTCCCTTTTGTATAAAGCCTGATTATTCTGATCGAAATGTCAAATCCAAAGCTTCTAGCTGTGTTTCTTACGGTAAACAACTACGCCTGCAGCTGCCACTGCTACTACCATACATCCAACTAAGATACCAAACGGAGCGGTATCGCCTGTCTTCACAGAACCAGTTCCTTTTCCATTTGTTGTACCTGGTTTGCCAGTTGTGCTTCCCGGCTTTCCGTCGGTACCGGTTCCTGGTTTGCCTGGCTCAGTAGAAACAGGTTTCAGCGCATCTTTTGCTTTGTTCAGCTCTGTCAGCGCATTTGCAATGTCTTCTTCTGTTGCATTCTCATCCTTCAGAACGTCTTTCGCATGATTCAATGCATTCTGATAAGCTTCCCAGCTATCCTTGGTGTACTTATCTTTCTCAGAATCTGGAATTGCATTGTCTACTGCATTCTGCAGATCTTCCTTGCTTGGTTTTTCCGGCTCTGGATTCACTGCTGTGTCTTCTAATGCAGCCTGAAGCGCTTTGTATGCATTGTAAACTTCTGTCTGTGTTGCAGCTTCATTTGCAAGAACTGCCTGTGCATCTGCAATTGCCTGCTGAAGTGCTGCCCACTGCTCTTCGGTATAGTCATCCTGACTTGGTACTTGATCGCCGGTTGTTACAGCGTCTACCAGAGCCTGAAGAGCATCCTTATTTACAACAGATGCATTATCTTCTACTTTTACATAAGCATGATATCTGTAGTTGTATGC
This sequence comes from Dorea sp. ICN-14282, assembly GCF_037890115.1. Classification (NCBI taxonomy): domain Bacteria; kingdom Bacillati; phylum Bacillota; class Clostridia; order Lachnospirales; family Lachnospiraceae; genus Dorea; species Dorea sp. ICN-14282. The sequence continues at coordinate 33,671 of NZ_JBBKBH010000006.1, forward strand.
ATCGTACATTGGGTAGAACTGTAATCCGTTGGTTGTCAGGTGCGGTACCTGCTCAGAGTCAGCTCCTGTTACTACGCTGATAGAGTCTTCCAGGTTGTCGCTTAATGCAACGGTATACCAGTTCATTGGTGTGTAAGAATCTCTCTCATCTTTTGCTACCATAACCAGTGGTCCATACATAACGGATGCAACGGTACTTCCGTCTACTTTGTCCGGAGTCTTGTCAAGGTGAAGTGTATATGGCATATGAATGGTTACCACGTCTCCATCTTTCCATGTACGGTTGATCTCTACGTATGTGCTTACTTCTGGATTGGTGCAGATGGTCTCACCATTTACCTGAACCTCGAATCCCTTGGTTGCCCAGTAAGGAACTCGAAGCTTCATAGCGAATTCGCCAGAACCCTTCACTGTTAATTTAGAGTGCTCGGATGGGAATTTGGTCTCCTGTTTTACGGAGATTCCCTTCTCTGCCCAGTTTACAGTTGTTGGCATATACTGGTTTACATACAGGGTGTTGGCAGATTTTGCATAAGCTGCTGCCTGATATTTTACATGGTTTTCCATACCGGTTCCGTTACAGCAGGTAAATCCGCCGTAGTCAGAATCATAGCCTCTTCTCTGGCCCGGATCGATTGGAAGCATGTATGTTGTTCCGTTGTGCATGTAGTCTGTTGTATCATGGCTCTGAGATGCTGCGATCTGGTTGATCATAGTTCTCTCATAGTAATCCATGTACTCTGCCGCGTCTGGTTCATAGTTATATAAGTCTTTGGTAAGCTTCAGCATGTTGTATGCTGCACAGGTCTCGCAGTTCTCACCACGACCTCTGTTACCAAGAATAAAGTTACCCTGCTGATATGGTTTCTGGAATTTCTCTCCGGTTCCCACACCACCGATGGAGTAAGCATAACGCTGTGTTACGATGTTCCAGAAGTTCCGTGCTGTATTATAGTAAGCTACGTCTCCTGTTGCTGCATACTCGTGAACCGCACCTACGATTCTTGGAATATGCTGGTTGGCATGTTTGTCCTGAACCACGTCAACATTTGCCGCCAGATCTGCGAACCATGTCTTATGGTCAAATAATGCTGCTGCTTCCTGGTAGCGGTCTTCATGTGTGATCTCATACAGTCTTGCAAGAGATTCATTCATACCACCGTACTCACCGGCGATGTACATTGCCCACATGTTCTCACGCTGTTCCTCTGTAGTACAGCCTTCCAGTCTTAAGTAAATCCAGTCGCCGATTCCCTTTGCTACTTCCAGAGCTTCTTCATTTCCGCCATATTCGTAACAGTCGATCATACCAGCTTCAATTTTGTGAAGTGTATAGTATGGAGCCCAGATGGTTGCATATGGTGTATACTGCTCTAAGAGTGCGAACTGGTCTGGAGAATAAGCGCTTAAGAAGCCTTCTCCCCATGTAGATGGATCTTTGCTCCACTTGCTCTGTGCTGCATCGGATGGTGTACACTGAGTTACGAACTTTGCCGGATCACCCTTAGACATATCCTGTAACTTCTTCAGCTCAGATACCATATAGTCCATCTTCTCTTTGTAAGCTGCCTCTCCTGTTGATGCATAAGCCTGTGCCAGTGCAGACAGGAAGTGTCCGGTAGAGTGTCCTCTTAAAAGTCCGGTTGGCTCTTCCCATCCGGTCAGAGGCTGTGCGCCCTTGGTATCAGCGCCAAAGGTTTTTCTGAAGTTATAAAGCATTCTGTCTGCATCCATAACCTTCAGATATTCTAAGTCACGTGCCATATTCTGTCCGAAGATGGTGTCCGTTCCATCCAGATGGATATCGCTTAAGCTAAACTCTGTTGTTACCGTTGCCGGCGCCTCAGATGTCGTATCTGTTACAGTTACGGTTGCCTTTACTTCTACATCGTAATCAACAATTGTTCCGGTTACTTCTACCTTGTCACCTGCTGTTGCAAACTGATCTGCTGCCAGATCGATTGGCCATGTAACCTTCTCTTTTCCGGTTGTGCCATCTTCATAAGTAACGTCTACGGTAGCCGGAAGATAAGGAAGCGTATTCTTAACTGTCTCAACTTCCACTGCCTTTACATCTACAATGTCTGTCTTCTCATAAATCGGCATTACGGTTGCAACGAATTCTTTAGTCACAGATTTGTCGCCATAGGAAATCGTTGCAGTTAAGGTTACTTCTGCTTTATCTCCGATTGGTCTTGTCACCGTACCGTCTGTTGCGATCACTTCCGGATTGGAGCTTTCCCATGCGATTGTAGAACCTAATTCTCCTTCTGTTGGAAGGGTAAGATTGTCTCTAACAGAAGAAAGTCCGCTAAGAACCAGAGCCTCTGCATCACCGTTTACAATCTCTTCTGCGGTCAGGTTCTGTTTTACCGTTACTTTGAATACCTTTGTATCCGTTACGTCACCAGATGTGAGAGTTGCGGTCAGTGTTACTACTGCATCGCCTTCTCCTGCTTCCGGTCTTGTTACCTTACCGTCTTTTCCAATGACTGCTTCGTTATCACTTGTCCAGCTGATATTAGATCCTGCCGCTCCCTTTACCGGAAGAGTCAGATCAGAAGTCACTTCGCTGACATCTCCAAGATCCAGCCATGCTTTGTCACGTTTTACCTTCTCTTCGTCAGGAACCGCGAACTTATCTGCAACCTGTTCCTGTGTCATAGCATAGTCGTAGATCTTAAAGTCTGCAACCATACCTTTCATAATGTCATTCTTGAACTGACCATAACCAATTAATGCATTGTTGGCATCTTTCAGTACAGACAGATCTACCTGTGTCTTCTCTGTTCCGATCAGGACGCCGTCCTCATAGAGAGACATCTCTTTCTCAGAACCATCAAAGGTAACGGTCGTAAAGATCCACTCATCGGTAGCTAACGCTTCTCCTTTCTCCGGTCCCTTCTCATTGCTCCAGCCGCTATTGGTTAAGGCTGCTGTGTATCCTCTGTGTCCCTCATTGGAACCATCTGCCAGAAGATACATATAGGTTGTAGTATTGAACTGTCCCTTATTATTCTGGAAACCAAAGTCCCAGATTCTCTGATAAGAGCCCCATGCTTCCTTCATATTTACCCAGCAGCTGACCGTCATATCTTCCAGACCATTGAAGACACCACTTGGAAGTTCTACATAAGAATTCTCATTGCTTGGCTGTCCTCCCAGGAATTTGTATGCAGTCTGCTTCGCCCCGTAAATGTTAGCGTCCTCTGTCGTTACCTGAGACCCTGTCGGACGGACTACTCCCGCTCTTCCGTTGCCGCTTAAGTCTTCTACGATGGTTCCTGTCTTCAAACTTTTAAAGTCATAGTGAAGAATCAGTCCATCTTCTGCCGCTTTGGCATCCTTCTCTCCGGCTGCCAGCGCCTGGATGCTGGTCATCGGAAGGGATGTCGCTGTGATGGCGCATACCGCGCCCAGGGCAAGTCCTTTCTTTGCCCATCTCTTAAAACCTTTCATTTCATCTACCCTTTCCCTTTCTATAGATTTCGGTTTTGATTTCTTTCACACTTCCTCGATCGCCCCCTTTGTTTTTAAGGCTGCGCAAGGAAACTTCCTTACGCAGCTTTCGTTTCGTTATTACATTAAGCTCTCCGTTTGCGAATCACCAGCGCTAATGCGCCTGCGCTTCCCAGTAAGAAGAGCATGATGCCCGGATCTGCTTCATCGCCTGTCTTCACTTTGCCAGCCTGATTTGCACTGTTTTTATCAGCGCTTCCAGTATTTCCGGCTCCCGGCTTTCCGGTGTTTCCTGTATTTCCACTGTCTCCACCCGGTTTGTTGCCGTCACCGCCTGGCTTATTGCCATCATCTCCGCCTGGCTTGTTACCGTCATCTCCGCCGCCTGGATTCTCCGGCTCTTTCTCCAGTCCGTCGACGGCTTTCTGAAGTGCTTTTACTGCATCTTCTACATCCTGCTTCGTCTCCACAGTATTCATAGCATCCTGGGCTGCCTTGATGGCATCCTGAAGAGCCTGATAGCTCTCTTGTGTGTAGCCTTCCGCCTGAATTGCCATGGCTTCTTCGATCTTATTCATCAGAGGCGTTTTGTCCACCTCTGGCACAGCCTCTTCTACCTTTCTAATCGTTACCTGATAGTCTTTGGCTGTCACATGATCCTGTGCTTTTGTCGTAATGGAAACGACCGTCTCATCACCTGTCAGACCGATCTTTCTTGGATGCTTATCATCAATCAAAATATCGCCTACATAGACCAGACCGCTTTCCATCTTCGGTGTCGCAAGCATGTTCACGCTTTCTGTATCCATTGGTACTTCCAGCACATACTCTGTCTTCTCCGGTGCAAAGCCTTCCGTTAACTTACCGGTGTCGAAAGACAAAGCCTTCAAACTTGCATCGGTGTCATACTCTGCGGAAGTGGAAGTTCTGATTCCAAACAGTCCTCCTACGAAACTATTGTATTCCGGACGGGACTGGAATCTTACAGTTACCTTGCCACCTTTGGCATTGTCGATAATTTCCTTTGGTATCTCTACCGTATGGGTATAGAATTCATTTGCGGATGGAGCGTCGCTGTAATCATAAGGACAATCCAGTACGGTTCCGTCTACCATGATGTCAAATTTTCTTCCGCGGTCTCCGGAGAAGAATACGCAGTTCAGATAGTTGTGTTCTGCATTCGGATCAATCTTCATATCATAGCTGAACCATCCGTTTGTCTTACCGTCACGATAAGTTTTTCCAAGATGAGAACCTACCTGTGTATTTTCACCCTGCTGGTTCTTTACCGCCTCTGAGTTATTGGCGTCAAAGCTGTCCAGATAGTCGATACTCATTTCCTGATCCCGGATCACCTGCTTATTTGCCAGGATACGATCCTGAGATGCCTGAGAGTCCGGCTCTTCCATATACATGTAGATACCGTAACGCTCTTTATATCTCATATAATGTGGAGAGTAAACCAGTGTCTCAGACTCGGAGTCCACATTCTTAAGCGCGAACTGGATTTCTCCATTCTCTCCATCTTCCATCCGAACCATATTTTCATTCAGGTTCGTAAGCCATTCATCTGGGCTCATATTCTGCGTGGTGATAACCGTCTGTGCTTTTGGATCAAAGGTTCCAACTCTTACCAGGATTCCGTTTGGATTGGAAGCTTCGATATTATTTGTCGTCAGTTTTGCACTCAGTACGATTGGGCCGTACTTGAATGCAATCAGATTCGGTTTATCCGGCATCGGATATGCCACCATCTGCATTGGCATCTGATAGGTCACCTTATCGCCGCTCTTTACTGTAACCTTGAAGTATCCATTTTCTTCCTGAAGGTCTGCCTTTTTATCGTTCACCTTGATCACAGCTTCTCCTGCTAACCAGTCTGGTTTCCGAAGCCGTAATACGGTTCCTGCCTTTGCTTCTTTTACTTCAAAGGTCACCGTGTCTTCATTTGGCATATTGGCGATCTGCTTGATATGGATTCCGTCCCGATTTAATTCGGAAGCCCAGAACATATGCACAGACACGCCGTCTTCATTCAACTGGTAAATATTGTCACCCAGCTTAGAGAAGTTCTCCATACCCGTTCCGGTACAGCACCAGAACTCGTCAAATGGACGGTTGAATACCTTATTGTATCCCGGCGCCATTGGCTGGAAATACATGGTGGTTCCTGTCTCCGGGTTCTGGGATGGCAGGATCGCATTCGTATAAGTTCTCTCGAAGTAATCCATATACTTCTTATCACCGGTCACATGATACAAAGCCTTGGACAGCTTCAGCATATTGTATGTATTACAGGTCTCACAGGTGGTACTTGCATCGTACTCACTCTTGGTTGCATCGTAACCGATCTTGTCTGCCTCATGGAAGTGCTCGGACTGGCTGTTGCCGCCTGTTACATAAGTGTGATGATCGATGGTAATATCCCAGAAGTTCTTCGCTGCTTCCAGATACATATTCAAGCTGTCTTTTTCTCCCTGAGACAGTGCATTGTAATATTCTTCATTCTCTGTCAGAACGGTGTAGCGCTTCACTGCACCGGTAAGCTTCGGAACGGTCGTGTTGGCATGCTTGCCGTTTAACACGTCCTGATTTGCCGCCAGCTGTTCAAACAGAGCAGTTTCATCAAAATATTCTGCTGCCGTCTTAAAGTGATCATTTCCAGTCAGATTGTAAAGCTCATAGAGGGCTTCATTCATTCCGCCGTACTCTGTTCTTAACATCTGATTCTTATCTGTCAGCATACTGAAACGGTTGTAGAGATATTCTCCAAATCCTTCTGCTACGCTAAGAGCTGTGCTCTTAAGTTCCGGATCATCTACATTCTTCGTTACATCCAGAAGTCCTGCCACCATCTTATGAAGGTTATAATATGGAACAAGCAGGTAATCTCCGCTCTGAATCTTAGTTCCTGCAAGTGGAACACCGTCCACTCTCTGCAGCCATTCTTCTGGGAATGGAGACACGTATCCTGCACTTTCGGGATGTGCTGCCCCATATGCACTCTGACAGGCTGCCAGTCCGTTCACCGCTTCGGAAATCTCGGTTTCTAATTGTTTCTTTGTCTCCCCGCTGCTGCTTAAGTAAGCCTGAGACAGCGCTGACATATAGTGTCCGAAGGAATGTCCACGGAAGTTATTATCCTTACCTCTCTCCCAGCCGCCATAGCCGGATTCTGTCGTCGGCTCTAAGCCTGCAAGCTTATACCATTCGTACAGGAATTTCTCAGAATCCAGACTTAATAAATATTCATTCTCTTTTTCTGCCGCATTGGAAAGCCATTCATCCTGAAGGCTTACGCTTCCCATAATGCTGTCCGGCTCTGCTTTCACTTCTTTCTTAGCAAGAACCGTAACCTCGAAGGTCTTCGTAACCTCCTTGCCACCTGCATAAGAGGCGGATGCTGTCAGCGTCACTTTTACGTTTTCTTCGCCAATCTCCGGACGTGTGACCTTGCCCTCTGCGCTGATCACATCTGGATTACTGGATTTCCAAGTGATATCAGAACCACTGGATCCCTTTGATGGAAGCATCATGTTGTTCTGAACCTCTGATGGAATGTTCAGCGCATTAAGATCTGCCTGTGCCACTCCTTCTTTATCAAAAGTCTGTCCGGATTCTTCATAGAGTCCGATAACTTCCTCCTGTGTTGCCACATCATTGAACAGCTGATATTCATCAATCACTGCGTTCAGATATCCTGCATTATACTTCGGACCATTGTAACCAATGGATTTCTCCATAGATGGATCTGAGCCAAGTACTCCGGTAGCCGTCTCACTCATTCCGTAGGTAATCGACGTCTTACATTTCGTTCCATTTCTATAGAAACAAATTTCTTTCGTCTCCTTATCGTAAGTAACTACTACATGAGTCCATTCTCCCGTTGGGAAGAATGCTGCACGATTTCCGTCTACACTTACCCGATACGGCTGTCCGTTCGTTGCTGCCGGTCCTACAGATAAGGTCAGTGGACGATTTCCATTCTCCATAGAAAGGTACCAGCCATCTGTATACCATTCATTCTTGTTCCAGGAGATCAATTGCTCCCCGTTTCCCATATCCTGATTAGGTTTCAGCCAAAATGACAGTGTCAAATTCTCTGGCTGAAGATCAGCTTCCGTTCCCAGCTTGACATAGCTTTTCCCATCCAGAGAAAGCCCTTGCCCTTTGACTCCTTCTGCATAGTTCTCCGCACCTCTTCCCATCACGACTGCATGAGAGCCGGCCGGATCACTTAAGCTGCCGTCAAAACTTAAGTCCAGCACCTGACCTGTCAATCCCCCTTCCGCTTCTACAGTCAGCGGAGAAAGGGGAGTCACCAGCATTGCCGCAGACAGCAGCATTGCCATGCTTTTTCCTCTTTTCATAACTTCTCCTTACCGGTATTATTGGTAACGTCTAGTAGACCAATTTATACCATTCTATACTTTTCTATTACACAGGATATTCTTTTTTTATCCACTCATAAATACAATAATTCTAGAAAAAGGTGAGAAAATTTTCACTTTTTCCTCACCTTCTTCAAAAAATACATTTTTTTATGATATTTGTTAGATTTTTTATCTGTTAGATTTCCGTTTTCTAACAGTCACGGTACATCCAGCTAAAGATGCGCCGATTAAGACTGTCCACAGCATCCAGTTTGCACTGTCTCCGGTCTTCACAGTTCCTGCCTGTGTTCCAGGTTTGCCTGCTGTACTTCCTGGCTTATTGCTGCCTGCGTTACCAGTATTTCCGGTATTTCCAGTGTTGCCATCACCAGTTCCTGGTTTGTTGTCTCCGCTTCCTGGTTTGCCAGTTGCCGGAATTACCTGAACATCTTTCTTCGCAGTACAGTTCTTACAGTGGATGGACTTGCTTCCATCTTCCGTCTCGGTTGCTTCTTTGTCGATGGTGTAATCATCTTCCCACTCATGCTCTGCCATTGGAAGTACGGTCTCTTCTTCACTGATTTCAAGGGTTCCTTCTGCATCACTGAAGTATTTTCCACAGTCTGCACAGTACCAGTATTCAATATTTCCTTCAGAAGTACAGGTTGGCTCTACGCCGTCTGTCTTCTTCAAGTCATGCACATGTGCCGGAGGTGCGTCTTTTGTTACTTCCACTGCAGTAGAATATTCCATTGCGAATCCGCCGTATACCGGTACGTCTTCATTTGCAGTTACGGTTGCAGTTACCACTGCTTTTCCTTCTCCTACTGCCGTAAGGCTACCGTCTGCGTAAGTCACAACCTTGTCATCTTCGCTTTCGTAGGTTACGGTTACCAGAGCCTGAACTGCTTCTGGAAGAACGAAGAGTTCCTGTGTCTCTCCTTCTTTTAAGCTTACCTTCGCTGCCGGTTCTGCAATCAGATCAAACGGATTGTCAACATGATCGTAAGACATCTCTTCCATCGCACGTTTCAGATTCTCATATGCTGCTGCGATTCCTTCATAAGTCGGATTCTTCACTGCTTCTTCTGCTGCCGCAATGGATTCATTTAATCTCTGCTTTGATACTTCGGAAAGTCCGGTCTGATCCATTTCTTTTGCTTTTTTGATCAGATCATTAAGCTCTGTTACATCAAGCGCTTTTACCGTTACCGTGAAGGATGCTTCTCCGGTAAGAACTCCGCCTGCAACTTTTGCAGTTACAGCTACTTCTGTATCCTTTGCCGGAACGGAAATGGTTCCGTCTGCCGCAACCACATCTTCGTTGCTGCTGCTCCAGTCAAGCTTGATGCCTTCCACAGCTGTTGGAAGCGCCAGGTTGTAGTAGATCTCATCTGCGCTCTTGTTCTGTCCCAGAATATCCTTAACCGTCAATTCACGCTTCAAAGTTTCCTGTGCCTTCTTGCTGAATTCTTCTGCTGCCTGATTCTGTACTTCCTCTTCTGTCATTGCAACGCTGTAGATCTTCACGTCATCCATCAGACCTTCATACTCTGCGTCCCAGTTGTTAACACCCAGGTAGATATCCTGATTTACTCCGGATAATGGATTATTGCTGTCTGCGGTTCCCAGACAAATTCCATCCAGGTATACACTGACCTTTCCGCTCGTTCCTGTCATGGTGATCTGGTGCCACTCTTTTCTTCCAATCTCTGGATTGAAGAGAGTCGTATGTGTACCATAGATGCCGCCCTTTGCCCAGACCTTGCACTTATCAGACTCATAAGCGCGTCCGGAGATGGATATCCAATTTTCTGGATTATGGTGTCCAAGGAACATTACGACTTGATTTTCTACCAAGCCTGCATCTGCTTTTACCCATGCGGAAACGGTATAATCATTTCCAAGGTTTTCCTGGTTAAGCTTCAATCCATACTTTCCAAGCTGAACAGCTTTCCCTGTACGGCCTTCTTTATAGACAACTTCTCCAGTATAGTTTTTCAGTCCAGTTACGATTGCAGAAGCTTCTTTTGCGCCTGCCACACCGTTTGTCAGATTTTCTTCAAAATCAAAGGATGCTTTCAGCTGACTGTTTAAGTTATCTTCTACATGAACCTTCGTCTCTGCTGTCTTTTTCACCTTACCAAGGGTTACTGTCGTTGTGATCGTCGTATCTCCTGCTTTTTTCGCGGTTACGACGCCATTTTCATCGACCTCAGCTACTTCTTTATCTTTACTTTCGTAGGTGGCTTTCGCTCCTGCTTCCACTGCTACCGCCGGGATATTCACCGTAATCTGCTCGATTCTTCCCTTCAGGGTATTGATGGACTCTGTTGCGGTGATGCCTTCCTGATCGAAAATGTCTTCTGCTGTGATCTCCGGGTTATAAAGCTGCAGTACTTCTGAGTCTGTCAGCTTCCGATTGTAGACCTTAACATCGTCTACCAAGCCTTTAAATTCCGTATCCCAGTTATTAACACCAAGGTAAATGTCCTGATTATCTCCGGTCAGCGGTGCGATACTTCCGCCAGATCCAACTGCCTTTCCATCCAAATAAGCAGTTACTCCGGCGTTAGATCCTGTCACTGTCAGACAGTGCCAGTTCGCATCAATATCAAAGTTACCGAATCCTGCCCATCCAAAGCTCTGGTTGTTGCCGCTTCCATTGGTCCAGAACTTGCAGGTTGCACTTCCTGCCGTCTCCGGTCCTGCCACTGCAAGCCACTTCTCCGGGCTGTGATATCCCAAGAACAGAACTGCTTCATTCTTATCGAATACACCGTCTGGCTTCAGCCACATGGATACGGTAAAGTTATCGCCAAGATTTTTCTGGTTTAATTGTAATCCATACTCGCCCAGACGAACCGCCTGCCCTTTGTCCTTGTCTCCAGCTTCAAATACCGGCTGACCGCTGTAATCTTTCAATCCTGTTACAACAGCCTTAGCCTGTCCCTGTCCATCGACGCCGTTTGCAAGCTGACCGTCGTTAAAGTCATAAGATGCAACCAGCCCTTCTGTAAGGGATTTCCCTTCCGCCTTTACGGACGCCTGACCAGGAACGATAACAGAGGACATAACCAGCGCGCCTGCAAGACAGGCTGCCATGAGTTTCTTTTTCTTCATCTCTTCCTTCTCCTTTCCCTTTGTCCGCTTAACGGTAGTTTTCTTCTACAACGGTGATCTTCACATTCTTGGTATACTCCGTGCCGTCATAATGATAAGTAACCTCTAATGTCTTCTCACCAGGTTTCTTCATATCAAGATCCGCTGCATTGGTCTCGTAATCTTTCACTGCTTCCGTCTTTCCATTTGGAAGAGTTACAATGACACGCATATCGTCAGTATTCAGTTTCTCTCCGACCGTATAGAATCTTGTGGTCTTTAATACTTCTGCATTCTGAGCTGCCTGTGCCTCATCGTTCTTCGCCTCTGTTGATACGAAGAAGGTTGCCTCTTCTTTTTCTGTATCTTTAGAAACGAAAAGTTTTCCTTCTCTGCTTACCAGATAATATCCCGGATAAACTACACTTTCAAAGGTCACGCCGTATCCTGCCAGTCCTTCTACTGTCTTAAATGTCATGCGGTTTGCTTCATCCTCCGTTCCGCCTGCATCCTGTGCAAGTACAACCGGAGCTGTTCCGTTATCATCAAGCGCTACTTTCAGATACATACCCGGCTTGTAGTTAGACTCGATCGACACATACTCTGCCTTATTCTTGTCTGCTTTACCTGGAACGATCTCCCATTCTCTCTCTTCGCTTCCTGCATAGAAGTCAGCAATGACTTCCTTGCTTCCGCCAATGGAGCCAAAGCTTCCCGGATTCCAGTCGGTCATCGGATACTGCTTGTCATCTGTCGTATTCTCAAATGTCTCGCTTGCGATATAGTTTCCATTCCAGTCTGTGATCTTGCTGATAGTTCCAGTAAGTCCTATTGCCGTCTTCTTGATCGGATCAATGCTTCCGTCTGCATTGATATCGAACTTCTCCACACAAGCAACTCTTCGGAAACCGCTTCCGTGCGGCATACTTCCGTCATGGTAAACGAAATATGGCTGACCCTTAAAGTTAAATACTGCCATATGGTTCGTGTTTGCCGTTGCGGAGGGTTCCATGATGACGCCGCCAAAGTCCCAATCATTACTCATAATGTCATCGGTGGTAGCATATGCCATCTGCTCTCTCCAGTCACAGGCAAAGAACATGTAATATGGTCCAAAATAATTGCCGTTCTCATCCTGCTGACGATAGTAATAAGGAGCCTCTGTAAAAGAATGTCCCTCGAATTTATCTTTATCGCTGAAGATCTCTTTGCCGTTCATCTTTCCGACAACAATGTCATGGCCTTTTCCATAACCAACGGAAAGATTATCTTTATTACCATCCTGATCCTTGATGGAAATCATATCTTCATTTAACTCACATACGAAGAAACGGTTGTTTCCCCATCCAAGGTAACGATGTTCTTCACCGTTCTCATCTGTCTCAATCCATACCGTTGGATCAATGTCTTCCCATGAATGCGGTCCGTTTGGTGTCTGGGTATCGCTGACAAGCGGTTTTCCAATGTCTTTAAATGGACCCGTTGCCTTGTCAGAAACTGCTACACCAATGGATTTTCCAGGTCTTCCTGCCTCTTCACAGCAATAATAGAAATAATATTTTCCGTTGCTTCCTTTGGTAACCTGTGCTGCCCATGCAGATACATCATCCTGTGCCCAGGTGATGTTGGATCTATCTGCTTTTAAAATCATACTCTCATACTTCCAGGTCTTCATATCCTTGGAAGAATAACATCTCCAATCCGGCATATTGTAATATTCTCCCGTGGAAGTATCATGGCCTACATAGCAGTATACGGTGTCCCCGTCCACCAAAATGGACGGGTCACCACCGTATAAAATGTTTCCATCTGCATCAAAGCCAAGCATCGGGTTACCAGAATTACTCTTATTCAATTCCTTCACCACAGGCGCGGCAGCTTCCGCTGCCTGTGCCTTCATCAGTGCAGGTTCTGCTAACAAAGCCACGCCTGTAAGCATAGCCAGTGCTCCTGCAATTGCTTTTCTTTTCATGCACTAACTCCTTTTTCTTTTCATAACCAGTACGATTGCTGCACCTGCTGCTACCAGTAATACGACTGCAACTCCGATTGGTGCAACATCTCCGGTCTTCACTCCAGCTGGGTTCTTCGAAACGACGCCCTGACTTGCATTTCCCTGGTTTCCGTTCGGATTCTCGCCGCCTGGGTTACCGCTTGTTCCTTTTTCTTTTACAGTTACAGTGAAGGATGCTGTCTTTCCTGCATAGGTTACGGTAATCACCTGAGCTCCAGCCTGATCCTTATTGTATCCTTCTACTGTTACTTCACTAAGGTCAACCGTTACTTCACGTCCGTCTCCGTAAACAGCTGTTACCACCATTCCAGTAAGATCAAGTTCTTCACCCTTCTGGTATTCTACCTTCGTTGGTGCTGTCACTTTGATGAAATCAAGAACGTCTGGATTGCCGCTTTCTTCTTTTACAGTAACATCGAATGTTGCTGTCTTTCCTTCGTATGTTACGGTGATCGTCTGCGGTCCAACCTGATCTTTGTTGTATCCTTCGATTGTTACATCATTAAGATCAACTACTGCCTCTTTTCCATCGCTATAAATGGCTGTTACAACCATTCCTGTCAGATCAAGCTCTTCACCCTTCTGGTATTCTACCTTCGTTGGTGCTGTTACGTTGATAGACTCTAACTTACCTTCTTCTGCTTTCTCTTTCACAGTTACGGTAAATGTTGCTGTCTTTCCTTCGTATGTTACGGTAATTGTCTGGGTTCCAACCTGATTCTTGTCGTAGCCTTCTACCTTCACATCCTTCAGATCAACCTCAACTTCACGGTTATCGCTGTAAACTGCCTTTACAACCATTCCAGTAAGATCAAGCTCTTCGCCTTCCTGATATTCCGTCTTAGCCGGTGGTGTTACCTTGATAGAAGCTAAGGTAATCTCCTCCTTTGGAACCAGTGCGTTCATTGCGTCGCGAAGTGCCTGTGCTGCTGCATCTGCTTCTGCTGTTGTTGTCACAGTGTCAAGAGCTGCTTTTGCTGTATTCAGGGCTTCTTCAAATGCTGCGTAGCTTTCTTCTGTATAATCTTCTGGATTCAATGCTTCTCCGTCTGCAATTGCTTTCTCAAGCTGATACTTATCTACGTAGTCAGCATTGCCCCATTTTCTCTGAAGTGCGCTGTACTCAGATGCTGTTACCGGCATTACATAACCATGACGGAACTTGCTTCCGCTTGGGAAGGAGTATTCGCCCTCATCCAGCATTCTGAATTCACCAGACTCCAGATCTGTTGTAATCAGTGGATAGTATCCCTGTCCTCTTGCGAAGCGGTCTACCATCAGACACCACTGATCTTTTCCATCTGCTGATTTCTCATTCATCTTGAAGATGATTGGTCCTTCTACAGCGCCCTGTGCTGCCATCAGATCTGTAGACAGAGTCTGGGATGGAATTTCTGTAAATTTACCAAGAACTGCATCAGACTTATCGATCACGGTAGTTCCCTTGCTCTCATTCTTGGTATAACGGTAATATGTTCCGTTATGCTCGATCATGGTAGAGTCGATTACCTTCACGATCTTTCCGTTTGCATCTGTTCCGCCGTCACGATAAAGTTTCGGCTCTGTAAATGTACGGAAATCTCTTGTCTTACAGTAGTAAATTGCATGGTTCTCGAATTCCTGTGTTACATTTTCATTTTCATCTACTTCCAGTTTTGTTGCAGACCAGTATACTACGTACTCTCCGGTCTTCTCGTCGTAAATGAATTCTGGTGCCCATGTACATCCTGCTCCTTCCGGTGCAATCTCAGATAACCATGGCTCGCTCCAGTTTACAAGGTCGTCAGACTCCCACACAACGATGCTGTGACTTCCGCTTCCGCCAGCGCCCCCCCAGTCAACAGCGCCTTCATTGTGGTTGTCTCCTCCTTTGTTGGTTGCAATACTTAAGTCTGTTGCGATCATATAGAACTTGTCGCCTTCCGGTGAACGTGCAATGTAGTGATCACGAAGTCCGCTCTCACCGATGTTGCTTGTCAGTACCGGATTATTCTTATTTAAGTTCTCCCAGTTCAGTCCGTCTTTACTCAGTGAGAAATAGGTCTGTTCCTGATTGATATTCTCTTCTGTTCCGTTGAAACGAACGAACAGATATCCTACATAATCGTCTTCTTTTACTTCCTTCGGAGCAGCTTTTACCGTCACCTCGTATGTCTTGGTGATGGATTCGCTTCCCTTCTTGGAAAATTCTGCAGTCAGAGTTACTTTTGTATCCTCTTTCTGTCTTGTTACCACTCCTGCCGGAGTCGCATCGTATCCGTTGTTATCCTTCGCTTTTGTACTAATTACTTTTTCATTGGAAGAAGTCCACTTAATAGATACACCGTTCTTCTCTGCCGGAAGGGTAATATTTCCTTTGATGCTGTCTGCATTCGGAATCACAACACTATCGGCTACCATAGCAACCGCACCCATCATTTCCTTACGTGCTGTCTCATCCTTCTCTGTGAAGTTCTTAACTTCCTCATCTGTCATTGCCCAGTCATATACTTTTACATTATCGTAATAAGCACGGAAGTATTTGTCTGGATTTGTTGGCATAGTCTCTTCGTTATAAAGAGATTTTCCAAGGTATGCAATCAGGTTCTCACCAAGATCTGTCATGGAAATACCCGTACTATTGTTGGATGCAATCTTCTTTCCGTTGCGATAAACTTCTAAAGAATTCTGGGTTACAACAATCTTGATATTCTGCCATACCCGGCTGTTGTTCGGATATGCGCCTGACTGAATCGCCTGGCTTTCATTCTGATAAGAAGTTGTAGAGATCGCGGTCTTAACCTTATTTGGCTCTACCTTCAAGAACAAATATTTATTATTGTCCTGTCCTACGCCAAAGGTAAAGTAGTTACCAGATCTTGTTACTTCTTTTACATCCATGGAAATGGTCATACGATCTTTTCCATCGAAGAATCCCTGTGGGAATGTAAGGAACGCATTATGTCCGTTTACTTTCTTGTCTCCGTCAAGGTATAATACCTGTCCGTATTCTTTATCCCATACGTAGGATGCTCCTTCGCTTAAGGATGCATTCTTGTCTTTGTCTTTTCCGGTGTCTGCTACACCTGTCTCAGCATTATATTCCTCATCAAACTTGTATTCCAAAGAAGGAGTGGTATCTGCTGCTTCACCTTTCACAGTAACCTTGATACTTGTCTTGCCTTCTTTTGCGAATTCCTTCTCTGACATGTTGAGGATCGGCATACCGTCTTTATCGTAGAATACCGGTTTGATATATGCATGACGACATGGGTCATACAATGGATCTCCGCTGTGTCCCTTATGTGCTGCTGTCGGTCTTGCGTGGTATACGATAATCTGGTTTCCATGCTCATCAACGGTAAAGGAGTTGTGTCCCGGTCCGGATACCTCATCATTGAAATCGGTACTCGTCATGATTGGGTATGGGTTCTTGGTCCAGTTGTCAGGATTTGTTAAATCGTCTCCTGCCTTACCGCTAAGAAGTCCGATACAGTATTCAGAACCTGTTCCGGAAGCAGAGTAAGCAAGGTATACATTGTCATCTCTCTGAATGACTGCTGCACCTTCATTTACCCGGAAACGTACATTCTCCCAGAAGTACTCTGGTACCGTGATTACAGATGCTTTACTTGTCAGCTGTGTCGGATTGCTTGGATCAATCGTCGCAATGTAGAGACTGGAAATTCCTTCCGGGTTCGCTTCATTTCTTGTAAAGTCTGCCCAGCAAAGATAATGTCTTCCACCTGCTTCAAAATAAGTCATATCAAGAGACATCGCATTCAGACAGTTCTTTTCATCGCCTGGCATTGCTTTTACGTCTCCTGCCATCTCCCAGCTAGCCGGATTCATCATATCATCGGAATTATTACATTTCACCATAAATGGACGAATGTTGAAGGTAGTTCCTGTTCCGCTGTTGATTCCTGCTGTACTTAAGTAGTACCAGCTGTCGCCAATCTTATGAAGCTCTGGCGCCCAGATAAATCTTCCTCTTGCCGGATCATCCTTCTCATCCCAGATTGTTACTTCCTCAGCCGTTGCCAGTCCTGCAACTGTCTTGGCTCTTCTAAGAACCAGTCTGTCGTAACCGTCTGGATCATTGCCTCCATTCATTGGATAAGAAGCTGTGAAGTAATAATAACCATCATCTTCATTGTATACAATATGCGGATCCGCTCTCTCTGGAATCAGCGGAGCATCTGCATCCGTATACTTGGTTCCAACGATTCCGTCTACGGTATAGGTTCCCGGACGATTGGTATCGATCTTCGCAATATCGTTCTCATCCCAGGTAATACCATAGGTCTTCTGTGTTCCGTCAGAGTAGGTTGCGGATGCTTCTGCGCCAGATTCTTTTGAGAGAAGCTCAGCGGAGAGTTCAGCGCCCTGATCCACTGTCACATCTTTTGCAGTAACCTTAAGTTCTGTATTGTATGGATTCTTGAATTTCTCAGCAACTTTTGTATACTCTGCTTTTGTAAGAGCCTCTTCTTCTGCCCATACAGCATCCTTTGGTGCATTCTCAACCTGCTTGATTTCATAGGAAGAAACTCCCTTATTCTCAAAGGTCTCGAAATCTGCTGTTGTTACAAGTGTTACGGTGTCTGCAGCCTGTACAAATACTTTGTATACCTGATCTGCACTGTCGTATACACAAGTCATTTTCTCAATCTTGTTTACCTCTGGAAGAGCTACACTTCTCTGATTCTCATAGGTAATAAGATCTTTGGAGTCATATAAGAGAACAGTGCCGCTTCCGCCGTCAGAAGCAATCATTCCGAAGCTTCCATCTGCTTTACGGAAAATAGAAGGCGCTGTGTATTTCTTTGCTCCGATAGAAGAATAAAGAATCGGCTGATCCTTATGAAGAACTTTATAGCCTTCTTCACCTTCTTCTGCAAGTTTCATACCGCCCTGGAAGCCATAGCCTTCAGATTCGATATTAGATGGAGCTTTGCTGCTTACATAAGCTGCAACGTCAGTTCCTTTACCGATTACGGTAAGTGGGAACTCTTTTGTTCCATCCTGTTTTGCACCATCTACCTTAATGGTAGCAACGAGTGTCACTACGACCGTTTCTTCGCCGCGTGTTACCACTGCTTTGCCATCTTTGATCTCAATGGCATCTCCGTCTTGGACTTTCCATGTAACTGTGGCATCTCCTACTTTTTCAGGAAGAGTGAAATCCTCGGAAACAAATCCTGCATTCAGGGTAAGCTCATTCGTGTAAGTAACCACATCCTCATCTGGATTCTTTGCCTTTACTACAATAGTAAATTCCTTGGTTACTATCACTTCTCCGCTCTTAAGCGTCGCAGTCATTACCACTTCTTCGTCCTTGTCACCTCTCGTTACTGTTCCGTCGTCTGCCATAACCTTTGGCTTGTTGGAAGACCATGTGATCTCCGTCAGACCGCTTCCTCCTGTTGTTGGAAGTACAATAGAACGATCCGTCTCTTCCGGAAGAGATAATGCTTCTTTGTCAAATGCCAGAACGTACTGTGCATACTGCTGGGTAATCTGATCTTTGTCAAGTGCAGTATCATAGATTCGGAAGTTATCAATTAATCCTTTTCCATATTCTCCATTCTTTCCCCAGGTAGCTTTACCAAAATACAGTACACTGTTTGCTCCAAGAATATCAGGAAGCTTAAATGCACTTACCTCTTTTCCAGCCTGCTGACCGTCAATGTAAAGCGTTACATCTTTCTCTGTATGAACGACGTCCACATGTACCCATTTGTTGTCATAGGCACTGACATTTGCCCATGCACTTAACGGTCTCTGTCCTCCATTGAAACGCTCTGCCACCAGATGATCTTTATCGGCACCAGGATTATGTAATGTTCCAATATAGTGCTCATTCTGATATGTCGTCTCGGATGCATCTCTTGCTGCGAAGAATCCCCAGTTAACATGATTCTTAGGCATTTTCGCATCGTAAGAAATTGTGAGCTCATTCAGTCCAGTCAGAAGACTTTCTCCTGCAGGAGTTTTGATATCCAGCCATTGGTTCTTTCCATTTAAGGACAAGGCCTTTCCTCCTCCTGCATGGCTGTCTGAGAGCCCGTAGGTTCCGGTAGCTTTCGCTGAATCTGTGACAATCTCCTGATTCGCATTCAGATTTTCAAAATCAAAATCAACCAATGCTTTCGGGAGATCTGCTGCCTGAACTTCCTGAAGACCGCCAACTCCTGAAGGCAGCAATCCAGCAAGCATAGCAGATACAGTCAGCAAAGCTACGCCTCTTTTTGTCTTTTTCATAAATTCCCCTTTCTTCGGCGATAATAAAATTTTTGTGCATATTGCTGGAAATACGCCGATTATCTCATGAAACAGTATGCCATTTTCATCACGAAAGGGAAATTTACTTTCTTATCAGGTTTTATAATATTTTTGTGATCTTTTTGTGAAGTTTTAAGAAGGTTAGATTTCTTTTGATTTTTGTTAGATTTTTTAATCGGGGACGGAGTTTTTTGCATTTGTACACGTCCCCGATTAAATTTACCCTGTCCCTATTTGGACATTTTTCGACTCTTATACTCTACGATTCCTGTAATAGCAGCGATACTTCCTAACATAATCCACATTGCCGGAAAAGCTTTATCCCCAGTCTGTGGATTTGTCGAAGTCTTTCTTTTCTTCGATACTTCCGCTTTAGAATCATCGTCTCCTTCATTTGATGTTTGTCCACTAAGCTTTGGAATTACTTCATCGCGATATCCTCCGCAAACATTACAATAATACCGTATTACTCCTTCTGTTTCATTTGTTGCCGACTTAATAATCTCTCCTTCTGTAGAATATTCATGCTCATGGCTATCTGTAATCTCTACGCTAAGTGGAACATTCTTGTATTCATAATGAATGTAAGAATCATCCATCTCTTTTGTCTGTACGCTGCTCTCTGAAGTTCCAAGGAATTCGAAGTATCTGCTGATCGTACTCGTTTCATCTTTTTCTTCAATCGTTCTTCCTTGAATTGACATTCCTTTTGCTCCGTTGACACATGTCATTCCATCGACAACAGGATGTGCCCAGATTCCTGTTTCTCTTCTTCCGTTGTATCATCAAACCATAGTACATACGGCAGTTTTTCAGCCTCGCATGGATGGATGAAAAAACTTTTCTTTATACCAAACAGCGTGCAACCTATATTTGGAAATGGATAAACAATGAATTTAAACTTCTTCATCTTCATTGTACCATGACTAGAGATATTCCTCTCGTCGGAGATTTTAAGATCGAAGATATCCACACCTGTGAAAAGCCTGATCTTCGTTGGTATGATTATATGCTTCGAGTTGAAAATGAGCGTAATACTCAACGAAAACATATGACCTTGAAGGATAATAATGGAGATATTCATTACCTTCTTCCTGCTGAAATCCTTGGTGTATCTATTTCATACCGAGTAGCCACTGTTTATACTGCATCTGGAAACTTTTTTGTCCATCAGACACTTAATACAATTATGGATATTTTCCCAAATCTTATGAAGGTACACAAAAGTTGGCTTGTAAATCCAATCTATGTTAGACAGGTCAAACGTTATCAGATACTCTTAAGTAATGGCCTGGAAGTTCCTATCGGAAAAAGTAGATATAATGAAATCCGTGAACAATTGAAAATCAAATAGCAGAATTCTATTACAGATAATTTAGAAATAAAAAAATGTGCTGAGCACACTCTCAGCTCTCCTGCCCCTCATTCTTGAGGGGTGGGGGTTTTTCTTTGTGTTTCTTTATTGTAAAATAATTACATGAGTAATATATTACAAACTATTTTTATTGATTATTATGAGCATATCCTTTACGAACTTCATCCCAGACAAACTGAAGTTGAAAACATCTTCAAGATGACCCATTGTGGCGATCCATCCTATGGCGGTGCCTTTTTTGTCTGTCCAGATTGTGGTGAAATGAAATTTACTCCTTTTCGTTGTAAATCCCGTTTCTGTCCTACTTGTGGAAACATGTACAATGTTGGTGTTGGAAGTTTACCACAAAAAAACTGCACTATTTGAACGATACCGAAAAGTCATGGGATATGGATAAGTCCATAAGTACATGTACATTCGCAATCGTCAAACAGTGCAGCCACACCAAAAAACAAAAAGTTTCATAATCAAAGTCATCGCGAAATCGCCAACTTTCGCTCTTTTGTTATGCCCTTTTTTATTTCTCATACATTATACACTATTTTTTACGATTTGGGAAATTTCTTATAAAGAAAAAAATGAGTGAATCCAGTATTTACCGGATTCACTCTACTCATTCCTCGTGAGCGTGCGGGGATTCGAACCCCGGACAACTTGATTAAAAGTCAAGTGCTCTACCACCTGAGCTACACGCCCTTATTCAATTATCAGCAAATAAAATGCCCAGAGCCGGAATCGAACCAGCGACACGAGGATTTTCAGTCCTCTGCTCTACCGACTGAGCTATCTGGGCGGATTGCGGGGGCAGGATTTGAACCTACGACCTTCGGGTTATGAGCCCGACGAGCTTCCAGACTGCTCCACCCCGCGATATTGAATTTGTAGTCTTTTGAAAGACTAAGCCGATGATCGGACTCGAACCGATAACCTGCTGATTACAAATCAGCTGCTCTGCCAATTGAGCCACATCGGCACAAACCAGATTAATTGGCTTTAAATTGGAGATTATCTCCTAATGGATGGAGAAGGATTCGAACCTTCGAAGGCGTTGCCAACAGATTTACAGTCTGCCCCCTTTGGCCACTCGGGAATCCATCCTTAATTTAAGTGGGACCAATAGGGCTCGAACCTATGACCCTCTGCTTGTAAGGCAGATGCTCTCCCAGCTGAGCTATGATCCCATTTAAACGACCCAGAAGAGACTCGAACTCTCGACCTCCGCCGTGACAGGGCGGCGCTCTAACCAACTGAGCCACTGGGCCTTATTTAGAAGGTATGTAC
>NZ_JBBKBH010000007.1:0-35533 GCF_037890115.1 Dorea sp. ICN-14282
TTTAAACAAAGATTAAATTTTTCTAACGATTTTACGGGCTTTGCGGGCATTTTTGTTGTAAACGTGTTGTAAACGGAGCGTTCTTTTCAAAACCTCTTTGATACTCTCAGCTAAAAAAGGAAGACATTTTCACGAAATTCTCCCGGAACTTTTAACGGCTCCGGGAGCTTTTTTATATTACTCTTCCGTCCTGGTCAAATACGTACTTCTTCCCGCCGATCTCAAGAGTCTCATCCTTGGCCATCTTGCCATTATCTTTTAAGTAATACTTCCCAAGCCAATGATTGCGCATCATGCTGCCAAGAGGCTGGCACTCTTTCCCCTCGTTCAGATAATACCAATCCCCATCGATCTGTTTCCATCCTGTGACCATAGCCCCTTCTGGCGATCCGTCTCCCTTTGGAATGCAGTAATAGGTGTACCGGCCTCCGTCCTCTACAAACCCGCTTCGCATAGACCCATGCGGGTGATCTTTATCCTTCTGTTTCTCCGGCGTCAGGTAATACCATTTTCCACCGATCAGCTGCCAGCCTGTCAGCATGTCTCCGTTGCTGCTTAAGTAATACCAATGGTTATCAATTAGACGCCAACCTGTCAGCATCCGGCAATCATCATTAAAATAATACCAGCGACCACCTATCAGCTGCCAGCCCGCAACGGCATAGCCTTCCGCATCAAACCAGTACCAACTGTCCAAGTGCAGCCATTCACTGCGTGGATAGCTTCCGTCTGCCCGCTTGTACCACCAACCTTTAGAGTCTTTAATCCAGCCGCCTGACGGTGAAGAAGAGATTCCAAATGCAGATAGAATGCCTCTTGCAAGTTCGTCCATTTTCGTATTAAACTTTGTAATATCTCCTGCGTTCGTGATAAATCCGCATTCTAACAAGCGATAATTAATCCCCCGATTTGCAGCACGATTGACATTAGCAAGATTATTACGTCCAACAATAAGATTTGCTCTACCCGGCATGAATGATCCGATAAAGTTAGCCAGTGCATTATCATAAGAGTCTGGGCTATACCCCTGTTTAATAATTACATGTCCACCCCTTGCAGATGCTCCAGCACTATCCATGTGCAATTCCAACACACACCAGTCTTTCGGGATATTAAGTGTGTTAATCAAACCGCTTCGATACCAGTCCCGTGAGGTGTCACCAATAGTAACATTTCCACCACCAAGAGCCGACAACCTTCCTGCCAGGGCTCTTACTCTTTCCGCTTCTGTATATCCATGTCCTACTGCCCCCGGGTCTCCTGCTCCGTGTCCTGCGATTACAAATAAATGTGCCATAGACTTTCTCCTTTCCTACATTGACGCTTCTGCATATACTGCTTCTGCAAGAATTACAAGCTCTGCGTATTCATCGTCAGATATTCTACTCATTGCAAAATAGACATCTAGCTTTGCGACTGCATCGTCTTTTGTAGCGTAATACTTCTTATTAATAAGGTTCGTCATAAGTGTTACAATCATCTTGCTGTTCATTTTAAATTCCTCCTAATAAGTTTTCTTGATCTTTTTCAATCATGGTTGCTTGGGTTTCGTCCGGTAGCAGGCTCATCATTGCGATTTGATTTGCTTGAGCCATTGCATGGTAACTAGCAATTTTTCCGTCTATGTAGTTCTTCGTGTCTGCGGTGTAGGTTAGTTCTACGCTCGGAATTACTTCTCCACCGTCTACTGTGACTACTGTAGTTGGATAGTAGGTTGTTAATGCTCTGATTGCATCCTGTTCGGATTGTTGAAGGGGGATAAATTCTGACTCTCTTGATTTATAAACCATCTCCAATGGGTTTTCTTCCATCCATTTAACAAACGATTCTAGTGTAGCAATATTAGAATTAAAATATACCGTATCTATGCTTGGTTGATCTGAATAATAGAATAATCCTCCTTTGCTATAAGAACCATCTACATTTTTAAATTGTTTGCAAATAGATGTTTGCCAACCAATCTCTTTTTTTGCAAATCCAGCTTTATAAGTAAATACACCATTTAAGTGATCCTTATATAAGCCAAATCCGCTTGGGAATAAATCCATCCTAGATGGTCTAACGTCTGAATCAAATACCGCCTTATATAACCACCCAATCTGTCCATCTTGTTCTACAAGCTTGTCCCACTTTGTAATAGGACGGTCGGATGTTATTGTGAGGGATTGTTCTTTGTCCCAATCTTGCTCGGCATTAGTAACCATCACATCCACTTCATACTTCTGTGTTTCCTCATTCCACTTTCCAACATTCTTGATTTCCTGTGGATTGCTTGGACTTGGTGGTGGGTCTTGCTTTTGTACGGTATTTCCGATGATACTCATTCCCTTATTCACACGTTCCGCACTATCAGTAACTACCAAAGGACTTGCTCCACTCATGGTGTTGATAATCGGGATACCATCTCCACCGCCACTTGGTTTCTCCACAAGAGCCACCATTCCATCCGCACCGATTCCAAGAATCTTTCCGTTGTTTTCCGCCCCTTGATTCTTGTCTATCTTTTCCTTAAGCCTATCCCCTGTGGCTTTCGCATCCGAAGCTTGCCCTTCTTTCGTCAACGTCTTATCGATCGGTGTTAGTTCAATCGGGTTCTTCGCCAAGTATTCTTCAACTGCTTTCGCCAAGTCCTCGGGCGTCAGACCCGAAACCTGATCAAGCCGTTCAAGAATCTGCTGATACACGTCAGACGTTGGCGGTACAGATGCGTCCGAGTCCTTGTAACCTGTCTTTTCTATACTTACATATGCGTTATTTGTTGTCACCAAATCTCCACAGAATACACTCACCGTACCTCTTATATCTATGTCTGTGTCGAAAAATTCCCACGGGATTGCACATTCGTTTTTCTCGTCAAGTACCTGCGCTTTGGAATAACTCCGCTGAGAAAAGATCGCTGTTTTCGTGCCTTCCCATTCGGGGCTTAGAAACTCAAAGTGCGCCTTGTAGAGATTCCGACATTTCGCAACCGGTACAAGGTTATCTTTCCGTGAAATGTACTGCCCGTCTACTTCAAATTGTAGGGTTTTCATGTTTTCTCTCCTTTAATCAAAAAAAAGAGGACGATTATTCGCCCTCAACCTCTGGAATACCTGCCACACTTGTTAAGATGCTTACCACACCGGCTACCACCGATGCGGATAATACCATCTTCCAATCCACCGCGGAAATGACCGCCCCTGTTCCGATCACTGCCACTGCTGTCTGTGCCATTGTTTTTACTGAACGGATTCCTGCTCTCTTAAGCCACTCCACCGTGTCTACGCTTGGCTTAAACACACTATTCTTAAACATGTACTTCTCTCCTTTCTAAAACCCGATCTGCGAAGCTACTAATCCAAATACCGCCCCGATCGCTAATGTCAATAAGTACCACTTCACTTTTCTCCAGGTATCCCCGTCCCTATTTTCCAACTCTTTCAACCGGCTCTCTTGCCGGTTCTGAGACTTCACGAGCTGTTCGACCGATTGCGCCAAGCTGTGCACACTGGTGGTCAGCTCTCCGATCTGCCGGACGGTTTCTTCCAAGTCTGTCAGTCTGTGGTTAATGCGCTTATGCTCATCTTCCATTCGCTTCGCAAACTCTAGGTGCTCTGCTCTGTCGATAGGTGTATCCATACTGCACCTCCTACATTAAACTATTCACGATCTCGGAAACCACGCTTTTTAAATTAAAGAGCTTCGGCACCTGATCCAAAGTAAATGTTCCTGCAAGTACAAGACTCACCCATGTTTTCACCAATACACTGTCTTTCGTAAACGTCATATTACTCTACCTTCCCTTCTAATACTTTCCATACGATTTCCTGTAAGTTACTGATCTTCGGAACGCTCTCTTTCTTGTACGTCCCATTTCTTACCAGTTCTACCCACGTTTTCACAATCACGCTATTTTCGTTAAACACCTGCGCCACCTCCTTGCAAGGATGCGATTAACATCGTCAGCTCTGCGACCGCCATCTGCATATCCGTGTTTGTTTTATCTATAGTCTGTTCTGCACTAGCAAGACGCTCCTCCACGGATTCTCCTACTTTGTTAACTACAACCCCGTAGATTTTCCCGGTGTACTCTTCCGTCCTGTAGAACTCGGTGTAGTTCTCATACTCGCCAATCACCTGCCCCCGTTCCGTCACAGTCATTCTTGCTGTCTTGACAGGATCCGTAAACAATTCCCGAAGCTTCTCCGGCGTTGTCCCGGCAACCAGCACCTGCAAGCCGCCGCCAAACTCTGTGACTTTTTGAATTGCAAGTGTAGTTCCGTCGTTAAATTTTAACTGCATGTTTCTCCTCCTTCCTAATGCACTTATAATTCCCGTTTCCCAACTGCGATCCACGACACGTTGAATTTTGATCCGGACAATTGTTCATTCCAACAGCAAACCTTCAAAACGCACCCTGTTTTTGAAACACGACCAACCTGAGCAAATATATTAGCCTCCAGGCTGTTGTTGTTGTCTCCATTCGAGACAGTAGCTGTCACATTTGGGATCTCTGCATAAGGCACCGGGAATGTAATATTCTTGATCGCAAAGTAACCATTGGCGTTTGGAACCAGCTCTGTACCGCTTTGGATCAAATTGCTATTTAATTCATCAAACTGCTTCTGCAACTCTGACATATTGCAGAGGAGTTTGAACAGAGGCTCTACCGCTACAATATTCAGTCCCTGCAGCTTAACCCTGTATAAAGCCATATTATGAAGTGTTGCACCACTCCGAATATCCCCAGTCGGAACAACTGGATCCGAAGCAGTCCCACTGCTTGCAGTCCCTTTGATAACTGCAAAAGATGTTTTCTCAACCTCAGAACTTTCATCCTTCTCATATCTTCGCACGATAATATCGTTTCGGTTCATCCCTTGCGCTCCATTTGCTATCGTAACATCTGCATAATCATTCGCTGCCATTACATCGCGTCGCCCCTGAATTACGAAAACAGCATCGAAAATCCGGATACTGTTGTTTGTAAGGATCTGCGCTTCCGCACTTCTCCCACCCTCAAGAACGTAATCGTCCGGACCATATAATCCTTGATTTGCAATTCCTGTTTGAACTTCCGTTATATGAGGTCCGTCCGCAAAACCATCCATTAAAGTTGTCTCAATGAACTGATTCGCCATTTTATGTTTCTCCTTTCAATTTGTAATCGATTGTTACTCTGCCTTTCCCTGTGACAGTTACAATTTTTCTTACAACCGGCTCTGCCATGTAGATACCTGTAATTCTTTCGCGGCCTCCAACAATATCCCCCAGCTCCAAATCCATATCAGATACCGATATCTTCAGCTGTTTGTAATTCATCAAGTCTAAAAACTTCTCTCGCGCCTCTTCTTCCAATTCCTGCACTGTATCAGGGGTTGTATTTTCGTAGTACTGTTCTATAAGATCTATACCGGTATAATACTGCTTCTTCTGTATACTACCATCTGGCCAAGCATACAGATCCACTCTTTGACGCGCCGCCTCTTCGCCTTTCCCATAACATATCAAATGATTCACGCCGTTCTGATAGTCCAAAATATTAAGTTTCACGTTTCCGTCTTCACTGATCTCTATCTGCTCAGAATGATCCACGATTGGCTTTGCAGACAGTTCCACATAGCCTTTATCATTTGCGTCTCCAAGTTTGTATTTGATTTCCAGCCGTGCATTCTGATCCTCTAAAGCTGCATTAAATGCATCCAGCAACATACTCTGAAGCGGAACTCGATAATTTAATACAATCCCGCTGTTCTCATTGGATGCACTGAATATCTCGGTCAATCCAAGCTTGGCAAGATTCTCCTGAATGACGGCATTTGCCTCTCCTTTTAGCGTAATATATGTATTACTTCCGGGATTGATCGCTCTCTGATTCAAAATCCCCCGCCAGGTCGGCCCCTTTAATTTGATGATCTTATCTTCTGTGACTGGATTGAGTGCTCGGATCAGACCGCCGTACTCTGTCCCCTCTGCAAATACACGACAATTTTTCCGATTCCGATCATCCTTAAATAGCTTTTCTTGAATCTTGATCTCAAAATCATTATCTGTGCCGATAACAAATTCCGCTCCACAGTGCTCAAGAGGTCCCTTTTCTCTGCCAAGAGTATCCGTTACGGTAAAGTCCATCTCGGCGTCCCCCTTTCATTGAATAAGATAATATCGAAACCAAAAGAACCATTCCAAGAGACAATACTTCTGCCAGGCGGAATCTTTCGCCAAATCTCACTATCTTTGTTCCTGCTGTTATAAATATCCTCCTGCGTACCATCCTCTTTAACCTTCACAATCTTCCTGTCTTTGGAATACCGTGTACTGGAATCGATCACAGCGTATTCGCCAGCATATAGAGTAGTCTGCAATTCATAGACATGCCCTGCGATACGAATAATAGGATTGATGCAAGGCCCATATATCGTCATCTTGAAACCGCTGCTCGTGTAGTTACTATTCTGTATATACTGCAGCGTCCTTACCTTCCCATACTCATACGGATAATCGTACGGAAATTCAAGCCAAGGGGACATTACTTCAGATTGCTCTGCTTTTAAGAATTCAAACTTTTCTTCTGTGATCCAATACGGGTAGTCGCTTTTGATAGTCAGCTCATTACTTATACTGCATAGATCATTTACCCACCTGTCTTTGTCTGTCCCAATGATCCAACACTTCATATAGCTATTACCAACATAAAGTCTTCCAGGCGTCACATTCACAATATCCTTTTCTGTAATATCCTCCAGCCGGTCTACTGCTTCCTTAAAATCTTTTTCAGATACCGCTGATATATCAATCTGCAAAGAGTAATCTGTGATCTTTTTCTCCCAGTCCTGAATATGATCGTTCTCCTCTATTTCTTCGAATTCACTATTAAAAATATCTCCGCCATTGACCATATAAGGCCAATGGCATAATTCAATTCTTTCCCCGTGCGTAGCACCTACATAGCTAATATCATACATAATCAATCAAATCCTTTATCAATCTCGCAAAGATACGATCGTCACACTTAAATCCAACGCCTGACCGTACCAATGAATCAACAATACACGTTCCCAACTTCTTATAATCTATCTGCTGTCCACTTCCTCCGGAAACTGTTACGTTGATACCATCCGATTTCCGATCTAACATAGATACCATACCCTCAAGTCCACCGTAAGATCTAAGTAGGTTTGCCTCTTCCTTTGTGAGTACCCACTCCCCTTCGTCGAGAAACGCCGGGAACATGTCACTCGGAACATAGTCCAAGCCAACCTTCAATCGGCTCATCTTTGGAAGGCTATAAGAGTTGCCACCGACGCCAGGTACCCAATCAGGGATTGTTATAGTCCCAATACTGGAAGCCAGGCCATTCCAAGCGTCTACAATCGCATTGAGTGGGGCCTTGAAGATATCAGCCAGACCGCTAACCGCTGTCCGGAAAATCTCTTTGACATTTTCCCAAGCGGCCTTCCAGTTTCCTGAAAATACATTTTTCACAAAATCAATCAAATTCCGAAAAATTGTTGTAACACTGGTGATTGTTGTGGAAGCTCGAGTAAAGAAACTATTAAACACCGACTCGATTATGGGCAACAAAACAGTGGAAAGTGCATTCACGACAGGTAACACAGCTGAGTTCATAAAATCCATAAATGCATTAATAAGAGGTTGGATTCCAGAAGCCACCAAGTCAATTATTGGAGTCAACAAATCTGTCACGATCTGTAGTAAAGGACCTATGCATTCTGTCAATACAGGCAATACAGATTCTGCTAAAGTGGAGAGCAACGGGATCAGCGCTTCGCCTAACGGCACCAATAACAATTCCGCATTTCTCTTCAGTTCTTCGAACTGAGAGCCAAGATCATCGTACTTTACGTCCTTAATTTGGTTCATTGCGTCAGATGTGTTATACGCGCCCTCTTCAATATCCGCTAACGCAGAAACCGCTTCGGGTCCAAGATCTTCCCACATGGTTCCCATTAAGTCAACACCGGCGGTGTTTTGTTCAAGCGGGTCTTCCATAGAAGCTAACGCTTCAAGTGTTTCGTCAAAAGCCTCTTTAGCCGTATCTCCTCCGGCAGCAAACTTCTGAGCCATTGTATCCGCATCAAGTCCAAGTAATTCAAATCCTTCTCGAGTGGTATCTGACCCATCAACTACACGGATAGACATTTCCTTGACGGCATCACCGACTTTATCCAAGTTAAAAGCCCCGGACTCAGCCCCTTTTTCAAAAATGGAAAACATATCTTCCGCATCAAGTCCCATCTTTCCAAACTGGACGGAATATTCAGATATACTGTCGAGAAGTTCTCCAGAGTAGTCTAAGCCGTTTTGCGCTCCGGAAGCTATCAAATTCATCGCTTCTTCGCCAGATGTGCCAAAGTTATCCATCATGGCTTTCGCTGCTCTGGTAGACTCTGGGATGTCATAACCAAACGTGTCACGAAGAGCAAATGCAGACTCTGTTACATTTTGCAGATCCACATCGTCCATATCGCCCAGCTGTTGAACAACAGTTCCCATAGCTTGGCCAATATCCTCAAAGTTTTCTCCGTAGTTTCCAGCGTAGATGTTCTCCATTACCTCTTGGTAACGTTCGGACTCCTCAGTTCCCTTTCCTGTCATTGCAATAAAGCTGTTCATGGCGCTGTTCACATTATTCGCAGCACCAACAGCTAATGCACCGAATCCTACAACTGCCGCGCCGGTTCCTACTGCTGCTAAAGACGCGCCGGATAAACCTGCTGTCAATTCGCCCATTTGCCCCACAAGAGGGACTGCACTACTTGCTGCATCCGTAAAGGATGTTTTCAACAGATTCCCTATGTTTCCTGCTGCTGTGGCTCCGTCTCCACCCCCGAGAGCGTCACTGAGTTTTTCTCCAAGATCATCTGCACTTGCTGACAAATCATCAAGACCTTGTTTGGCATCCGAAACATCTGCCTTTACATCCACATCTATGCTTTCATCTTTGCTTACAGCTTTTATCTTCGACTCTGCCTTTGATGTATCAGCATCTACATCAATTTCCTGATCTTTAACGTCAATACTAGACATTGCCTTTTCCGCATCCTGTCCAGCTTCTTTCCATGCATCAGCCACTTTATCTGCAGCCTTATCTGCATTTTTCACAACCTTGTCAGACTCTGCTTTGATGTCTTTTGTCTTCTGCTCTTCAACTTTTACAGTATCATCTGCAGACTTCTCTGCAGCACGCTTTACCTTTTTATTTGCTTGCTCAAGATCCGCTTCCACTTTGCTATCGTCAGCACGTATCTCATACGTTACATCGCCATTATTAGCCATATCATTACTCACCTGCCTCTGTATTTATAGCCGGCACAGTGGCACAACATGGCGTCATATCCTTATTTCAAATTCTTTTCTGCATGTTTTATTTTTGCATTTAAAAAAAAGCCCTTCACACCGTGCGCCCGTAACAAAAAAGATGTTTTGTTCATGGCCACAATAAGGACACCTTACTTTCTTTACATTTTTACCGTCTGCAATCAATGTTTTGCCATCCCTTCCAACGTAGAGAACAACAGATCAAGACCAGTCTGTCCACCTCCACCTTTAATCGGTAACGCATAATAGGACTTAAGCTCTTGTATTTCTTGAATCTGTTCCATGTTCTTCCCGTTATATTTCGGGATATCCATATCTCGGATCCGCATTACCTGCTTAATTTTGGTATCTGAACCAAGACCATTAAACAGCCACAAAAATTTCTTCCAAGAGAGTTTTCCTTGCTGGTCTATCAGATCAATACCATATTCCTGCATAAAAGAGGCATAAATATAGTCGCTATCTTCTTCAAAATCAAGAATCGGACATGGACTCTTCCTTTTCACATCTGGTCTTCTTTTTACTTTTATAAACTTCTTGGTTATTTCATTTAAAAGCTCTATTTTCCGTTCCGGAGAAAACAATCTTAAATTCCAATGGTTTATCACAAGCATTTCCAATGAAGCGCATACCTTTTCATAGTCTGTAAGCTCATCCTCTGTATAAAGCTTCTGAATTTCTAGAACAACATCAAACGAAGCATTGATTTTAAGTTTGCCTTTTTCCGTGTATAAGATGTTATTCGGGATCTCTGTGATCACATTCATTTTTTCATCATCCTTTTGATAGAACGCTTCTGTTTTCGATTATACTTGCTTAAGATATCTCGTTTATTATCCTGTGTTATTTTCCTTAAATCTGGAAGAACAACCGTCGCAATGAACGGGATAACTTCTGCGGACATTGCTGCATAATCGTTTCTGTAGAATTCCAAAATGGTTTTCGTGTCCTCAGTCCCGAACACAGCCTCGATCAAATCAACCACAGCTATGCCAAGTTTCTGATATGCATTCAATAACTCTTCGTGGTTCAAACTGGCATCCGGAAATTTCATTTTGCTCACTTCCTTATCAGCTTTAAGCAGATCTATATACTTCTTATTCATTTTTTCAATACAGCTACCCGGATCCAGCGCAACTAAAATCTTATGCTCTACATTCCCGCTCTCATTTACAAGTTCAAACTCTTGTGTATACTTTGCTTTTCTATGTGCTTGATATGCCATTCTCTATGCTCCTTTCAAAATAGAATAAGAGTGACAATCGTCACCCCTATTCTGTCGTACCGATAGCCGGTCTCCCGTTTCCGTGGATTGTAACCGTCAACGCATTAACGGCTCCGGAATCTCCGTATGCCGGTGTAATGTTTGCAATTGTAATCGGCCAAATAATGATTTTCTTACCTTTCTGCAGCTTCAGATGGTTCTTTCTAGCGTTTCCAAGTTCATACATCACCTTGTCACTAAGAAGATAATCACAGGCTTTATCTCCTGGCTTCACATCTCCCGTCAACGTGAGTGTCATCTGAGCCCCTGTAACCTCTGTGCTGCCCCATCCTTTATCTGCATAGTATGTGGCCTGATACAACACCTCATTCAAGCTCTGTGCCATATTCTTCGTGAGCGCTGCAAGAGACGCCCATGTAGCTGTTGGAGTAGATGGCTCTGCCACATTAATAAAAGCCTCTGTCTCGTAGTTCATTTCCGGTGTAATCGTATTATCCGGAAGCTCTGGCTCTGCAAACATCTGCAAATTAATTTTTTCCATTCTGCTCTTCTTCCTTTCTTTAATAAAAAACTTTACAATTTACAATGCAGGAAAAATGATAAACACCATCTTCGTCTCTGCCTATTTTATTCGGTTCTTTTGCAACACTAGAATCCAACCACTTAAAGCTTTTTGCTTCCGGATATTTTTTTAAGCGCTGCAAATAGTTACTTATAATACACAATTGTTCTAGACCTTCCTTCTGATTTTTGTTTCGACACAAAAATAAAACCGGAAGAACCTTTTCTGTGCTCTTATCATAATACATACCCTCTCCAAAACCTTCTCCAAGCTCAGCATATATGCCTCCATTTTTGGGTAGCTCTTTCAGAGAGATTGTGGTTCCGATATCACAGTTTTTCTCGACTGTGGATACTAACAGATCTAATAACTCGGTTTGTGGTGTCATTTGTTTAGCCCCCTTTTCAATGCTGCCTGGTATACCTTCTTCCACTCTTCCCCATGCACTTCCTTTGCATATTTCGCCCATTCTTCACGGGCAAGGGCAGACGTAAAGGATAGTTTCTCAGGTCCATAGGTACGAGTAGTCGGGTTACCATACATCACATCCCCATGCCATAAGTACTGCGCATAAGGCGTAGACCAACGCATTTTAAACTTAAGGTTCTGCGCTTTTTGGTCACTGTCCGTCAATCCACTGTTCTCCAGTGTGTGCTGATCTTTTGGCACGTACTGACTCACATCCTGCAGCGCTTGGTTTCCCATCACCGTCAATGCATCATTCATGGAGGCTTTGATAAGCACTTCCGCTTTTCGTTTGTCAAAAGTGACACGAGTGTTGATCTTAGGCATGTCGCACCAGTCCCAACTCCCAGTGATGCAGTTTCTTCGCATCGTATAATGGCTCGCATACCTGCACCTTATACATCTCTTCATTTACCAGGATAATATCATCCACCGCAAACGCCATACCTTTCGGACGGCTGTTCCGGCAGTCATAAAAGAGTGTAGCTGCCAGCTGTACTTCAGCATTATTTTTGTCGCGGATGATCTTCTCTGTCGGTTCGATACGGATGTTGTCTATCTTCTGCCTATTCACAAGCATCTCCGTTCCCCACCGGTCTGAATCTGTAGATATAGCATGCACTGCCTCGTGGATCAATAGTTTTTTCGGAATCGACCTCATATCGCTCCACCTCCTCTATATAGCAATCCGGTAGGTGCAAGGAGGCGTATTGCTCTCGGTGCATACATGGACTGCTCTGTGCTTCCGTTCGCACCAACTGACCTGGTGTAATTAAACTTTCCAAGCCCTGCACTCTGCAGATCCGCACCGTTATCCATATCGGCTCCACCATTTGCGTCTAGATATTCAATCTGTGCACACACAGCCATCTTCACCCGTTCTTGCACAGTTTCCGGCATAGTGAGGACAGTGACCGGCGTAACCCTGTACCTGGTCATTTCCTCAATAAGTTCTTCTGCCCTCATACAAAGAGAAGGGAAGTCGGCATCATCAACCGGCTCCCCTTTAAATGTTCCAACATAATATTCTCTATCTACATAAGGCATTTAACCGCCCCCCTAACTGCTTACGCATGCTTTTTAAGCGTTACAGTCGTAGGTCTAGAAACCATCATGCCATATACCCTACGTCCCTGCACAGCAGATGCGCCAATGTGCTTACCGTCTTTCAGGTCATTCACAGTAACTGGCACCATCCACTCGTCTACAAAGTGGCAGAAAATCCTGTTTCCGATAATGTACTCGACTTTTGTGGTATCCGCAATATTGTTAGTCTCGTAAACATCGAGACCTGCGATACGGCCAACACGCCCGTTCTGAACTACATTATCACCGAGATCAGATGCCTTAATGAATTCAGGGCATTTCAGTAACAGAGCATATGTCTCGTTTGTAACGGCAAGCCACATCTCTTCCGGTTTGAGACCTTTCTTCTTCAGCGCTGCAACTTCGTCCACAACAGAATCATAGACAGTGTCTTTGGTAAGTGCTGTCGTATTGGAAGATGCTGTACCTTTTGTGGTAAGCAGTGTAATCAGGTCTGTATCAAAAGATACACCCATTGCATACCCTGCAGAGTCCAGTCTGTCAGCTACAAGATTGTCCGGAACAGACGCAGCATCAAAGCCGTCAATAAGCTCGTTGACATATTTGTCTTTGTCGATATTCATTGTCTGATAAGTAGTCGTTCCATCAGACAGAGAACCGCCGGCAGACTTATCATAATCTCCCACTTTCACCTCGGTATCTCTGACTGGTACCTTTACAGCTCCTGCAGTAGGAGTCCCTTCATAACGCGTATTAAACAGGCTGGAAAAGATGGTTGTCTTTCTTAACTTCGCAAGCACAAGATCAGAATATCTCTCCTGTGCTGCATGAGCAAATAACTGTAAATCCATTTTTAATTTGTACTTCATAAATTTTTTGTAATGCATACTTATAATCTCCTTATCTCTTTAAGTCTGGGTTCAACTCATAGAACTTCTTTTCAACACCGGACATTTTCTTTGGTGTTTTTCCGTTCTGTCTCTGCCCCCATGATTTTCCTTTGGTTTCGTCCTCATCTTCGTACGGATCCGTAGCACCCTTTTTGAATTGAGGATATTTTTTTACTACTTTTTCGATAGCATCTTCAAGGTCAAGATCTTCGTCCGCTTCCATGTAAGCTCTAGCCAAAGCTGTCACATCATCAACAGCGTCCTTTGACACACCAGCTTCATAGCATGCAACCTTCGCCTCTAACTTAGAAGCTTTGCTTATTGCTTCAGCTTTTTCAGCGTCTTCTTCCTTGCTGCTTTCTCCGGATTCTTCATGTCCGTCAGGTTTCTTCGTAGACTTTTTCTGCTGCTCTCTCTGCCACTTTCGTTTTTCTCTAGCAAGGCGTTTCTTTACAGTCTCGTCCACATCTTTTTGAGTGAATTTCTTTTCCTCTTCCCCGTCTTCGTCCGACTCATCGTCGTCCTGGTCGTCACCGTCACCGGAATCTTCTCCGTCAGTTCCACCTTCATCTTCTCCAGCAAATAACTGTAGATCAAGTGTCTGGTATTTTTTCTTCATGTTCATGTACTTCATTTTTAGTACCTTCCTTTCTTTAAGCCGTTTAACGCCCGTTCGGCGACCGTATTACTGTATTTGTACGTATTCTTCTCCGTAAGCTTCTTGGATGTCACTTACGGCAATAAAAAAAGAATCCATCAGTAACTGTCCTCGTTCTGAAAGATTCCCATATTCTATCTTAACGTGCCCGCTCTCTGCTTCTGTAGATATCTTATCATCTGTCAGGGCATCTAGCGAGTGTAACAAGCCTTGTGCTAATGCCGACACAGCAGCACACACAATATCTTTACCAACTTCCGCATATCCAGCATGGCCATCTATCGACAAGCTATTTTCACGGATCTTTACTACAATCAATCACATCACTCCTTTACTGTTCCGGTCATTCCCTGCCGGTGGGAGATCGTTGGATCACCGCCTTTCTACTTTTCAAAAAGTTCCGGGTTATCCTTCTGTAACATGTAGAACGCATTGCCAAGCTTTTCAACTTGTTTTTCTTTCAGCCCAATGCTATAGATTTCATCCATAGCATGAATCAACTCGTGAAGAAGAGTAGATTTCTTCTGTTCTTCCTTTGCATCTACGTTTAAAAAAATTTTTTCCGGAAGATAATGAATCTGTCCGTATAAATCTCCACCGTTATCGTGCAGGTTTGCAGTTTCTTCCACTGTATACTCCTTATACAGTACTTTTATTTTTCCAGGTATCTTCATACACTCGTCCCTCCCTTCTTAAAAATGGGTATAAAAATACCACTGACCTACTGATCAGCGGCACTATTTCTTTCTTTTAATTGTTTTAAGTAATTTTTAAAACTTTCCTTTGCTTCCCTTGGAGCGTCTTCTCTAATCTTTGGCACGAGGCCATCAAAATAAAACCAATTTTCGTTAGACATCCAAAACATATCTAAAACTCTCATAACTATACCTCCCGTAATAATCTAAGGTACTCTCTGGTGAACTTGGTTGATTTATACTTATCCTTTGCAAGAACTTCAGATGTAATCTCGTTGTATTTCGTCACTTTTACTCTTCCTCGCAGAATGTCATCTTCATAATCACCATTATATGAGATTGAGTATGATGATACGTTCTTTTTGAGATACATCAACGCTTCAGAATCACTTATACTTCTGTTGTAAATATTATAATATGCCTTCTTTGTGATTTCAATTCCTTTATTGCCTTTAATTTCAGATAAAATATGTCCAAACTCATGCACAGAAATATCATCAATGTCCTCAGAAGCAAATATTCCAGATTTTTTTATATTCTCTTCTGTGATATTCTTATCTCTTAATGCTTTTGCATTTAGTGTAATCGTTCTTCCTCTTGTTTGACCAAAATCTTCGTCTGGAAGATTTCCAACAGTAAGCGTAATCTTCTTTTTTGCGCTTTCCGGATATTCTTTTACTAGATCGCTTAGCTTGTCAACCTGTTTCTTGAGTATTCCAACATCACCATCAAACTTGCTCAAGTCGACAATATTAATTCCTTTATCCTTGGCGTAAGCCACTATCTCAGCTTTAGTTTCTTTTGAGATACTGTTAGTTTTCGTCATACTCCAATTCATGCCGTCATTAATATTTGCCATTTTACCTATGTTCTGCATGCGTTTATTTGCCGCAAATGCCTCCGCAGATATCCTCTTATCGAACCCAACCACCTGTTCACGGTCTTTTCTTCGATGTAAGTGATCGTGTTTTTTCACATAGTCTTTCAACTGTGCTTCTTTCGATTTCAACTTCACAGAAGCTTCCTCAAATGCATCAGGATCCCCAAGCTCATCAAACAGCATACACTCCCGTTTCTGCTTTCGTACATCACGTTCCAACGCTCTTTGTACTTGTGTCTGCTTATATAGACGATTGTTCGCATCCATATCTTCTGTTGGAAAGTATCTTTGAATATTCACCCCAGGAATAAAAGGATACTTATGATGCCCACAGTTAATTCCAAGGATTCCATCCGGTTCTCCGTAACTAGAAGAGTTCCAAGGATAATACCGTATCTTCCTTCCGTTTAGGTCTTCTGTATAACCACTTTCATTGTTCAGGTCAAATATTTTCCCCTGATCCTTTGCGCATTTGGGACGCGCCCCAGAATGGCTATCTATCTGGATCAGGTTCACTCTCATGTCTTCACATCTTGCAGTCTGTACTTCATTCGCCACACTTCCGGCAGTCGTGCGCATTGCCATGTTAACATAGGCTTCCGGCGTCCAGTTACGTCCTCGCTTATCAACAAAGCCCGTAATGCCCTTGTCATTAAACTGTCTGATTGTCTTTCTGAGTGCCTGCTGTCTGGACTCTGCACCTGTAATAACAGCACCAGTATTATTATTCATAATCTTCAGCGCTTCTTCTGCAGTGTTCTGAACAAGTGTTTTAAAAGCCTCTTGTGCTTTATGTAGCATCGTAGTATTCGTAAGATTCAAAGAGTCCTTTGCCTGTTTCCGAAGATTATGCATGACTCTCTTTACACTTTTACTTTTCTCAGCATCAACAACACCTATCATTCTTTGCCTGGCCATATATTGAAATCCGGGCTCTGTGTTTTTGATAGCCTCTTCTGCCATAGCATTCAGCATCCTCGAAGCTGCTGTCTGGCTAAGTCCGGACATCTGCGCAATTATCTTGATATTTTCTTTATTAAGCTTTCCAATCTCCGCAAGCTTCTGCATCAACCATCTATCTGTATCAATCAGTTGCTCCCAATCTCTGAGGTGCCTTGCAATATTCTGCATGAGTCGCGCTTCTAGATCTATGTAGACGCTATCTATCGTCTCCGCTTCCTGCTGGTTCTTCAGAAGATTCATCCTCTACCTCACCTTCCTCCTGATCCGGCTCATCAACTTCCTCTTCTTCAGCTTTTTCATCGTCTCCCATATCCGTCCAGTCCACGTCCTGCCCAGTGATCTGATTGTCTCCTGCAATCCTCTTCAACTCTTTTTCAGCTTCCGTTTCATCGCATTTGTTGATTTCCATGATTGCAGTAAGTTTAGACCGCAGACCTCCCTGCACAAGCTTTATATTCTTGTCGATGGTAGTGTTGGTATCTTCGATGATGGAATCGTCAAAGTCAATGGACACTTCTACCTCTTTTTCAGCGTCTAGAAATGCAATAGCCTCCACCATGTCTATTAATGCAGCATTAACTATAATCGCGTTCTTCTGCCGGTTCTGGTACAGATCAGACTTGTCTGATATAACCTCAGTAGCAGTTTTAACTCCGGATGAATCAAACTGATACCTGCCAGTTCCCAAACCTGTCTTAAGTGCAAGTACGTCCAAACTTCTTTGCACCGCAAGCTCATGCTCATTTGCCCTGATCGACATATCCACTTCTGTGAGTTTCAAATTGCTATCCCTATCTCCCGGCATTTGGTAATACACTGTATCGCTTGCATCGAATGCTGGAGCAGCCACACCGTCCTTTTCCATCTGTATTTTTGCAAAGGATATCGGGACCAATATTCTTTTTCTGCCTAGCACGAACTCATTCATGTATGAGTCATATACAAGATCGCATCCTTTCAGCTGATCAATCGCATTTGCAAATACAGACACGCCCAGTGGACTATCCAAATCAATGTTATTGCAAATATTCGGCGTAATAATCTGGAATAGTGGTTTATCATAGCCAGTTGATACCAATGGAATTACACCTTCCGGTGGGTCAAGTTCTTTGCTTTCTTTCCGGTCAATATACTTATTTTCGATATAATAATGTTCTGAATCCTCTTCATTATCAGATTTTCCAAGTCTGTGGATCTGTAAATAAAGAACTTCTTTCCCGTCAATCACCCGAACAGAGCCAAAGGCGCATTCTGTAATGTCTCCATTGTCCCAAGATAACGGGTAGATCATATCTGCACGGATATAGTCAATCATCACTTCTTCTCCGTCCAAATACTCTACGATAGCCCCTGTTCCGAGAGCAAATGCCGTCTCTATTAGCTGGTTAGCACGCACAAGGAAATTGTTGTTATCGAGCACTTCCTGTAAACGCTTTTCGTAGTTTCCTGCTTTTATCGCTACCTTTTCATTTAATAACAGATTCGCCCAATCTTCACATACTTTCTTGGCCATTCCGAGCTTATACCGCTCTTCTTCTTTGGTAACAACACCATTGAATACTTTGTACTTGTGGAACTTTTCCACATCATTTTGATACCACTCTAACCACTCAAGGATATGGCTATAGGTCTCGTCCGTAGCTGTATTATATTTATTTTCAGCCAACCACTCTCTTATCTCATTCATCAATCTCTCTCCTATGCTGCAAGGTACAAGATGTCGCCCTGTACACTTTCAGTGCTATACTCCGTGCTGTCCAAGCTGTCCACGTTCATTAGTCCATCATCCAGTCGGACATCCATGTTCTTCTTTTTATCGTCGTAACAAGCGTTCTCAAAGGCTTCTATGATGTGCTTGCAGTGACTCATTATTTTCCACCTGTTCTGTGCAATCAGGCTGTTGTAAAATGCGATACGGTCATTGATAGAACCTTTTATTGCATTCTTGATATCTATTCCTACATGAGCCTGAGAACATGCCATTTCAAGTCCGGCAATCAGCGTCTGCTCTGCACTATCACAGTAGGCTTCGTATACTTTATATTTGCTTTGAGCGCGCCTTACAAAATCTATGAAATCATCCTGAAGCTGTTTCGGATTAATCCGCTTCTTGCAATAATACTCATCCAGTACAACCACCTGTTTATATCCCCTTGTAAATCCTGTGAGGGTAAAAGAATGAGCCGACTTCGTTCCACCGAAATCGACTCCGATTGTCGCATATATAATCTCGTTTTCTTCCAGCCATTTCGGATCCACAAGATATTGTTTCACATTATCCGCAAATTGCTGATAAATCAGTCCATCCGCAGCAACCCACAATCCCAGAATAAAGCGCTTGTAGAATACACTTCCTGGACTCCACGCTCTGCGATATGCTTCCTTTCGATCAACGGATAATGTCAGGTTATCGTCCATCACAAAGTGCAATCTGTAAACACGCTTCTCTGTTGCCTTGTCTATGAATTCCTCTTTGATGTAAGCATGAGGTCCTTCTGGGTTACAGTTCATCCAGACCTTCCATCCATCTACAGAACATCGACCAATAGCCTGGTCAATGAAACTTCTTGGGAAAAGAGCTGCTTCATCAAGATATGCTCCGGCAGCCGTCAAGCCCTGCAATGCATCCTGTGCAGCTTCGGTATTGGCTCCATATAAGTAATACACATTACTGCCGATCTCTATCCTCGCATCGGTTCCAGAACGGATATAGGTGTAAGACCAGCCCCATGCTTCCAGTATCTGCAGCATAGGCCTTACCACATTCTTCTTTAATGCACCCATCGTCTTTCCCGCGAGAATAAATGAATCTCCCTCGAACATCTCTTGCGACCATGTAAGAAAGCCAATGATACAGGCTATCGTTTTCCCTGATCGAATGGATCCATCTGCAATCACAAAGTCGTTCTCAGAAGATACAAGCCCAGGCCTCCACCAATGAATAAGTCTTTGCTGTTGCTTTGAAAATGGTTTGAACTTAAACTTATTCGGCCTTCTCTTCGCTTTCATTCTCACCATCTCCTACATTGTCAAACAGTTCTTCCAAATCCTCCTGCGCAGGTCGCATTGCTTTCAAGAATTTCTGTATATTCTCATCATTGCTATCATCGTTTCCAACTTCAAGATCACGGGCTCTCTTCGCACGTTCTGTTCGGATCCGTTGCTCTTCATCGTCTCTTTCCGTCTGATTGCTTTGTCCTGCATACTTAGCAATAGCTTCATACGCTTTCACATTCCCAGCAAGTCCCTCTTTTATCATTGCCATATTTAAAACCGATTCTAAAGTACACTCAACACCAAGCGCCTCTAGAATCGGCTTATATTCTTCGTTGTCTATTTCTGCGGTAAGCAGCATATTTAATGTTTTCCGGAAGTCTGCTTTCCTTCGCCTTGCTTCTCCACTTGCTTTACCGCCTCTTATTGCAATCTCCCGTAGTTCCCCCGTGGTTCGATTGTCAAATCCTTTATCTTTTATGTTTTCATAACCTGCCACTTCACCACCTTCCAATCCATTTATTTTATATTACTGGATACAGCAGGACTTGAACCTGCGACCGCCCGGTTATGAGCCGGATGCTCTCACCAACTAAGCTATGTATCCGTATTTTTGCATTAGAAAAGCACCCCGGAGGGTGCCTGTTGTATCGATATATATCATTAGCTATTTTTAATCAACTAAATGTTTCGGTCCTTGAGAGCCCGCATACTTCGCTATCTTATCTCGTTCTTCTTTTCGAATCCTGTCTGCAAACTCTGTTATTTTATTGCAAATCCACATATAAGCCATCGTTCCTTCTGAATAATCAGCCTCAGCATACATATTTATTCTTCCTTCGACCCTCATTTGCTCAACCTGACTCAAAGCTCTTAAGTCCCCCTTTGGATATATTGCAAATGTAGCTCCACCATTTTTATTCAAAACAGAAAATGCTGGAATATCACTTGGTCCATCTGCCACATAAACCATATTTATAAAATGTACTCTTCGAAACTCTTCTGGTATTTTAGTATTTGCATTTACGCCTTCACGAGAGTCTCCACTATGAACTCCTTTATTAATTTCAAATAAGGCACGGGTTTTGCTAGTATTATCAATTGTATATCCTATCTCTGAAATGCACGGGGCTCCGTCTTTATCTTCTCCTTCGATCAATTCGCACCCCCATACATGCTCTACATATGGCATAACCGAAGATCCCTTAATTACTTGTGTCATTCCTGTACTGACTATGTAATGTTCTACTTTTATGTCGTACTCTTTATATTTTGAATCCTCTTCTATTAATTTTTTAGTTTTTTCAAAAATATCAGGAATGCCCTTATAGAACTTGAGTTTCTTTCCGAATTCAAAAAGTTTTTTATTTGTTAATCCTTTAAATGTTCCATTTTTAGCATACCTTATAAATTGATTAAGATATACTGTATCCGGATTGACTAATACACCTTGTTCTTTCATGTATTTATCAGGGAGACTATTAACCTCTTTCCAAAACTCTTTTGATTCAACATTATATTCTTCAAAAATAGGATCCTGCATGTATCCATCCACTAAAGTTTTGTCAAAATCCCATACAACTGCAATAATATTTGCCATGTCCTTTTCTCCTCTCGCCCAAAAACCTACTTCTATAATATCCCATTTCTCGACATTACACAACGAAAAATACACCCTGCATTTCTACAAGGTGTACTTTCTAAGATTTTATATTGTTTTGGAGGAACAATCAGCCAAAGTCCTAATCGTTCTAGAATAATTATAGCATATCTAAATTATAAATGTTATAAATCTTTCAATGTGTTTCTTATAATCTGGGATACCCTTGCCTGCGTATACCCCATCAGCTCCGCTGCATCACTCTGACTAAGCCCCTCCAGGTACACCATATCCATTATCTGCTTCTCAATTCCATCAGGAAGAGATGCCACAGCTTCTTCCGTAGATTTAATCTCTGCGAGTAATTCTTTTTGCCGTTTTTCTTTTTTTCGAATCCGATCCCTGATGGCTGTTGCTGCCTTTGGCTCGTCCATCCGAACGGTAACATGTTCTTCGATGTACGGGAAATCTGTACTAGACCTCGTCACTTTCCCAGATATCTCAGGCACTGCCTCAAGCTGCGCATACAGCCTGTCTAACTGTCGATTAACCATATCTAGTTCTCTCTTGTTCTGCTTATGCTTGTTAATGCTTATCACCGCTTCATCTCCTTGTCAACTCTCTGTCGGATTGCCTTTATGATCACTTCTCCGTCAAGATCAGAATATAGCGCCATATCCCTGCGAAAGAACCGCTCACACTCTTCTTTTCCTCTCAGTGCTTCCTCATCATGCGGATGCCTAGCCAATCTGCGTAGTGCTCTTTGGTAATCGTATACCGCCTGCTTTACGACCGCTTCGCACAGACGCTCGTAGCTTTCAAAATACCAATCCTGTGTCATGCGTCTATCTCCTTCTTGATATCGTATTTCTTCGCCATGTACCCGATCGGATCCGTGATCTGATATGGCGGTCGCCGGAAGCGTTCCCGCGCCTTATCCGGTACTGCACACTCTTCCAGCTCTTCGTGATGCTGTATCTGATCCAGCTTCTGCTGATGCCGGTCTCTTCGTGCTTTATACATCTCCGTCACTTCCTTCGTTTGTTTTGATAATCGGGCACCAGTCCGGTCGAGTCACCTTGAACCCTTCGAACGCTTTTCTTTCTCCCCTGCACCCGGAAGAGTAAGAATGAAACGGGCAGTCCTTGCATGTTTCCGGGATCTGATTTAGTTTGATGATTCCTTGCATGTTACACCTCCAACAGCTTAATAAAGCAGAGATTCTATCTCTTCCAAAATCTTCTCTAGTACGTTCATCTTCTACATCCTCTCTATTACCTTCCCTGTTGTCGTTCCAGGGACTACCAACTTCACTCCTGCATACTCTTCCGTCAATTCCTGCATCTGTGTCATATCTACCGCGCCTTGCTCCCATGCATGATAGGGATCCATGCATTTCTCTACAAACTCCGGGATCCTCTGCCTTGCCGTCTTTGGCCAGTAGTCTGCGATCAGGACATTCGTCGGAATAGCTAAGAGCATGATCCAGATCTCCTGGGTCA
Organism: Dorea sp. ICN-14282; assembly: GCF_037890115.1. Taxonomy (NCBI): domain Bacteria; kingdom Bacillati; phylum Bacillota; class Clostridia; order Lachnospirales; family Lachnospiraceae; genus Dorea; species Dorea sp. ICN-14282. The sequence continues at coordinate 22,803 of NZ_JBBKBH010000007.1, forward strand.
GCTCATCATTCCGATCCATTAGCAGTTTCTTTGCTCTGTCAAATTCTTGCTGCCGGATCTTCTGTAGTTCATCAGCCGTCATTACAAGAGTCTTTGTTTTCTTCTCCTGTTCACGCTTTTGGCGTCTTAGCTCTGCTCTACTCATATGTGCCTCCCTACCTCAAGTGCCAACGCTGTTAATACATCTTTTGCGAATTTGCTATTATACTCTCGATATACTTCGTCAATTTCCTTTAAAAACGCATCCAACTGTGTCTCCACAAGATGCCCAGCACCCGCATATCGTTTGTAAAGATTCCAAGTTTTTTTCAACAACTGAAAAACATCGTTGAATGCCATCGCTCCTCCCCTCATGACAATACCTCAATTCTGATGTAAATTCCTGGAATGTCTGCCCAGAACTTTTCTACCAACTCTGAAGCCACCAGCGCATCATCTTTCCAGAAGTTACACAATGTCATACAATCCTTTAAAAGTTTCTGCAAGTTATCCGTGTCAGGTTTCGTGATACGATATTCCCCATCTGCATGTGCTGCACCTTTTGGAAAACACCATCTTGTAATCAACCGACATCCTGTTTCAATTCTTTTTCTCGGCTTATGTTTTGCCAAATATCCACACAACTTTAATTTTGCATTTTTAATTTCCGGTGTATCATAAAAAACGGGCCTCCCATTGATCACTGTTATTTTATGTTCCTGAGCGGTAACTGTCGGAGGATCCATTGCCATAAAAAATTCTATCTCTTTCATTTGCTTCACCTCTTTAATGCACTAAATCTTTCTTTTTTCTTGTCTACCTGTTACGGGGAGGGGGAAGGGAGACGGGGCCGGGCAACCTTAGGCCCGTCCCTCTCCTACCCCCGTAACCACGCTGCGGGGTTTTTATTTATCCCCCTTTAGGGGGATAGTTTTCCCCGCAACACGGGGATGACCAAAATTTGTGTCTTCCCCTCACTCACTGCCCCATTGCGGGGAAGACTGGTTTTTCTGTCTTCCCCGTCATGTACTGTATTGCGGGGATGTCTGAAATTTGTGTCTTCCCCGCACTCACTTCTTTTTCACATATCCGTCTTCAATAACATATTTCCCGTGCTCTTTTATACGATCTCTTGCTGTCCTTTCAGAAATCCCAAGATAATTTGCCACATCTTTTACTCTCGGCGAATCACCAAAGTCACTATTTTCAATGGCGTTTTCAAGTGCTTTTTTTCGCTCTGCTTTCCGCTCATGTGCATTCTTCTTATTATTTTCAGAACCTCTTTTCCAACTTGGAGTATCTGTTTCTGGTTTGATATCTTTTAAGGCTCCAGACGGATCCATGCGGTGAATCGGATAGTCAAACCACAAGTTTACCGGTTCAAATTTAGGAAACTCCCTTAATGTTCCATCAATTCTCCATGCTGTTTTAGACCTTGCAATAGATACTTTCGCATCGATCTGAGCCGACAAATCAAGCATCTGATTTCTTGTCAAACGTCTCCTGCAATAGTCCATCATCTGCACCTGGCTGCATAAATCATCCTGGGACAAATCGTCTTCCCACTGATAATGAGCATCTAAATAACACTTACACGCTTCACACACAGCATCATTCTCTTCCCGTTTTCTTAAAGCATCTGTGATTTCTAATTCAATCAAGTCCAGCATAGCGTCCGGATCTCTTGCAAATACTCCGGAACCCGAAGCTCTGTCCATAGATTTCTTTCCACCTTGAGCACCCTTGCTATGGTGATGACAGTAAATCACTGCACACCCTAACTCAGTACAGACTTTATCAAACTGATTACAAAACCTGGCCATCTGATCAGCGCTATTTTCATCCCCCGTAATTACCTTGTAGATCGGGTCGATAACGATTGCTACATAATCTTTTTTAGCCGCTCTTCTGATGAGCTTCGGTGCCAGCTGATCCATTGGCACAGACTTTCCTCTCAAATTCCAGATATCTATATTGCTAAGATTTCTCGGAACTATTCCATGTGCTGTATACACGTCCTTAAATCTGTGCAAACAGCTAGCTCTATCCAGTTCCAAATTTACATACATTACTTTGCCTTTTGCACATTGCCATCCGAACCATTTAACGCCTTCTGCGATTGCAATGCACAACTCTATCAAGGCAAAGGACTTTCCGGCTTTTGATGGTCCCGCAATCAGCATCTTATGTCCTTTTCTCAATACATTTTCAATGAGCGGAGGTGCAAGTTCTGGGAGTTTTCCCCAAACATCCTCTAAGGTTTCAGGATCCGGAAGATCATCATTAACGGACTCAATCCATTCCTTCCACTCTTCCCAACTCTCTTTCCCGATGTTCGTATCGACAATATATTGTTTCTTACCATTACGTTCAAAGCCCGGGAGTCTCGACAATCTAGACGGATTTTTATTCTGCGTATCTACTTTCAAGCCATTTTTCTGGCAGATAGAATAAAGATAATCCACCCGTTTCCGATACTCTGAATAATCTGCAGCATCGACTCGCACAATCGCATGCAAGCTTTTTTTCCCAGAAAATACCAAGCATGCTACCGGTAATTCCAACTCTCGAATGATGGCGTTCTGCTTCTCAATGGTCATATCATCGGACTCTACAAGAGCATATCGAAACTCTGTTACGTTTTCATTTTTACAACCATTGCCATCTAAAGGATTGAAACGTATCCAGGCACCTGCTTCCTTGTTATAATCGCCGAGAACAGCTCCGATATCGCCATTGCATTTATTCAATTGTTCAATCAGCTGTCCGGCAGTTCTGTCACAATTCCCTTTCTGTGGAAGCCAGCGTTCCTCGTTTTTCCAACTACCTGTAACATAACCCACATTCTCACCAGCTTCGAACAACGTCTCCAAATAACGAACGATCTCATGAACAGGGTTCCATTTTTTAGGCTCAGTCACTTCTTTTTCTTCCACCCAGGAAGCATCTATGATAACGCCATCTGTACTGATTTCATCGTCCCAGTCTAAAGCATAAGATAAGGAAGACGGACTCCATCCACGATCTATTGCAAGCTGCACAATAGTTCCAGCTGTAACCGGAACAGAGGAACCGTGAAAGCTGTTCCACTTCTTCTGACACTCTCCAACATGATATCTGGAATCATTCCGACTCCAGTCATCCCAAACATCAAAAGAATACCCTTCATGTTTTAACGCCATCCCAACATTAACCCACTCCTGATAATTGAGCTCTGCTGGGTTTAATTTCTCTAGTATGTTTAATAAATCTGTATGTTGTTCCATAATTAGCCTCTATATTCTGCAGGATTGATATCATATGGAATTCTCCAGCCATTCCCTGCTATCCGATCAATCAAATGCTTTGCTGTCTCAAATTGCCATGTTCCTACATGCTGAAACCCTTTGCTTTCTAAAAATCGAATCTGCTTCGGGGTCGTAAGTCCCTCTTTTCGTCTTTTATCCAAACGTTCAAGAATTTTAGACGCTTTTCCAGCATTATCAATCTCATCCGGCATAATGCCAAGTTTTTCCAGCGCCTTCTTTTGTGCATCTGATGGAGGTGCCATTTCCCATCCAAAAGCAGGAACATAGCCAGCAAGATCCTGCGCCTGTATTGACATTTCAAATTGCAACGGATCTACCAGTTTCCGCTTTCTTCTCTTCATTTCAGATAGCTGTTTTGCAAGAGCTTCTTCTCTCTGAGCAACCACATCATCAGCTGCGGTCTGTTCAGCTTCTTCGATATCCATTGGACAACCAGCTTCTTTTTCAAGATTTTCCGTCATTTTCTGTGCAACTTCTTCGCTCTCACAAATCAAATGTGCCGGATGGCATAGTTCATGCCTTTCTGTATGCCATAAAAAATCGAGTAATAAAAGATGGTCTTTTCCGGTTTCCGGAGATAACCTGGTCCCGCGACCTACCATCTGACAATACAAGCTTCGCACCTTTGTTGGACGAAGTACTACAATACAATCTACGCTGGGACAATCCCACCCCTCCGTTAAAAGCATGGAATTGCATAAGACATTATATTTATCTCTATCAAAGTCCTCTAAGATTTCTGCACGATCTTTACTCTCACCGTTCACCTCTGCAGCACGAAATCCTTTTGTATTTAAAAGATCTCTAAATTTTTGACTTGTTTTCACGAGCGGTAAAAACACTACTGTTTTCTTATCTGCACAATATTTTTTCATTTCCTCTGCAATCTGCTCCAGATATGGGTCTAATGCTGTTCCAAGATCTCCTGCTTTAAAGTCTCCGGACTGTACTCCTACTCCAGTAAGATCCACCTGTAAAGGAATGGTTACTGCCTTAATAGGTGACAAATAGCCTTCCTTAATTGCCTTGGGCAATGTATATTCATAGGACAAGTTTTCAAAAACAGAACCTAAATTTTTCATATCTCCACGGTCAGGGGTTGCAGTCACCCCCAACACTTTAGCATCATGGAAATGATTCAAGACTCGTTGATAACTGTCTGAAATGCAATGGTGCGCTTCGTCGATGATGATCGTGTTAAAGTAGTCATCGTCAAATCGATTCAACCTGCTTTCGCGCATAAGAGATTGAACAGAACCTACCGTGATACGAAACCAACTCCCTAAGCATGTTTCTTCTGCCTTTTCAGTCGCACATCCAAGACCGGTAGATTTTCCTATCTTATCAGCAGCCTGTTCTAAAAGTTCTCCTCTGTGTGCAAGGATCAAAACCCTGTCACCTTGGCGAACACATTCTTCCGCAACTTTTGCAAATACGATTGTTTTTCCACATCCGGTAGGAAGCACCAATAAGGTTTTCTGAATACCTTCGTCCCAGGAACGAAAGATAGCTTCCTTTGCTTCTTGCTGATACGGTCTCAATTCCATTTTTAGAATGCACCTGCCTTATAGTCCTTTTTCTTCTTCGGCAGCCATTTCTTCACATGGTTATATTTCTTGGTACTGTCTTTCTGATCTGTTCTGACTTCAATTGTCGCACGTCCAGTAGCTTGCGGAACCATGTTCCAATTCATGCGTACTCTTCCATCTACTTCTTCTGCTCCAATAGACAAGAAAAACTCTGCCAACTTCCATTGCATCTTGTCATACAATAGAAGACTTTCACTGATCACAGTAGAGTCTTTTCCGTTCGTTGCGCGGATTTTCAGCAATGCTCTGTTGCACGGAGGAACCTTGTCACTTCCCTCGTATCGTCCGCGCTCAAACGTTTCGATTGTGAAATCATAATCTCCGGGCTCTAAGAGCGTAAATTCTTCGCCTTTTTCAACCTCTTCGTCCCAACCAAGTTCTTTTCCTCTAATATCGTTCATCTATATGTCCTCACTTTCTTATTCATTAAAAGGAATTTCCTGCTTACTACGGATTTCCTTTATTACTCCTAACACCTGTTTCCATGCTCCTATCAATACGCCATCAATGAAATCTGATGGAAGATTTTGAAATGGCGTGCCACGAGGGAAGTATCCTCTCTGATATACAGCCTCCATAACTTCATCTTCTGAAACCAAATAAGGATACATTAAGTCTTGCAAAGCCTTTGGAATATGATCCGGTATATTAAATACCTCGCTCTTTGCTGGATTCTGCTTTGGCTTTTCTTCTATCTGCTCTCCTGTGTTATAGTCAACAGTTTCATCTACATTAGCTTCCGGCAGACTCATGAAGTCTGGAAGTTCTGTCTTTTTCTTCTTAGTATCTTCATTTTTTACCGGCTGTGGCTGATTGTTTTTATTTGCTTCTTCAATAACAGGCGCTATCACGCTGTAATCCATCTCACATTCTTCCGGGAGTCCGTACCTATTTTTCGCATCCCAGCAAGGATGATGAGAAGTATACATCGTTCTCTTTCCACCCTGCGCTTTATGCTTTTTCCCGTCTTTATCTGTGGCGATAGAAAACGTTTTGTAATTACAAAACAAAAGCATATCTGCCCATTCTTTTACCAATGGAGACGTTTGCGACTGAGTCTTTTTTCCAAGCTTTAACTCCCACCGGTCATAAGCTCCCAACTCATCAGGCTGTTCGAACTTCCGAAGCTGGGCATGTGCAGTCAGAACAACATTGACACCTATTTCAATCAAATCAGAAAGTCGGTTCAAAAACCGTCCAAACTCTTCTTTTACATATACATAACCATTTCCATAACCAAAATCTTCGATTCCTTTTTTGTTATGTGTTGAGCAAATATGCTCTACGCATAACTGTTCTGCCCAGTCAATGGTATCTACGACAAGCGTCTTACAAGCGCCTGGCGCGTTCTTTATATAATCTATTTCTTCTAATAAAAGCATCCAACTGGTAGGACGTGGCAATCTTGCCACATCCATGCTTGATGTACTACCTTCCGTATCGATGAACACTGCATCCGGAAACTTGGATGCAAAAGTAGATTTCCCAATTCCTTCCGGTCCGTAAACCACAACTTTTTTTGCTCTATTGATTCTTCCTTTCGTTATCTCCATTAAAACTCACCCGCTTTCCAAGATGGCGTTATGGGCTCTTCTAATACTTGTCCTTTCACATAACCATCTTCAATGATAATGCTACATTCATCGCCAGTACTTACTCTTGTAGCAATTGCCTGTAATCCTTCCTGTTCCAGCCATGCCCCGAATTCATTTAATGTCTGCATGTCCATCTGTTCCAGCTTATCCAGCAATACAAAACCGCATTTGGGATTCAGTTTTCTAACAATGGCTGTAGAAACTTTCATACGATCAGAGCCAGACATGTTATCCCACTTCTGCCCCTTATAAATCAATTCTCCATCTTTTACAGATAACTCTGGAAGCGGCAGTTCTGCTGAGTTTAAAAGATCTGTCTTGGCTTTTCTCTTATCTTCAATTTTCTGTGTAAGTGCAGCATACTGATTTTTATACTCAAGTGCATCTTCTTCAGCCTTATCTTTATCGAGATTTGCACGGACTTTCCGGTTAGTCTCCTCAATATTGGCAATGCTTTCTTCCAGCTCTGCTGTAGACTCATCCTGTAACTCTGTAACTGTTTTCATTGCAATCTCTTCATCTTTAACAGCGTTATTATAATCAGACAGAATAGATTCTTTCTGTTTTTTCAAGATTTCAATGTTCTTATCAATACGCTGCATTTCATCGAAAAGATTATGCTTCGTCTGAGTGATACTGTTAAGCCGATCTCTCTTTCTCTGGTTTTCACCGTTTCTTGCAAGGATCTCCTGCTGCTGTTTAATCAGATCAGATGGAGAGACTAATTCTTTCGGAGCTTCCGGATAGTAGACCTGTTCGTCAGCATACTTCTTTTTCTGGTCTGCAATCTGACCAATAGCGAGCCTCTGATTGTACAGCTCTTTTTCTTCCTTATCCAAAACAGACAGCTGATCTCCGACTCCGATAATCTTAAGAAGCGTCTCTGCCTTTTCTTTTCCAGAAGCTTCCATAAACTTAGGCAGATCTAATGCTAACTGTTCGACGAACTCGTTCAACAGCTGTTGCCCACCCTTGTTCCCTTTCGGATCCGTTACCTTAAGGCTACTGTTTTTGCCTTTACGCTCCACAACAAGGCCATTGTTCATAACAATATGTAGATTAGGTGGAATCAATGAACCATGTCGCTGAGCTTCAGACGGACGATACTTTTCTCCTCCCAATGCCCAGGCAATAGAATCCAATACTGATGTTTTGCCCTGATTATTATTGCCTCCCACGATAGTCAAACCATTTAAAGTAGGTTCTATCTTAACAGCTTTAATTCGTTTGACATTTTCGATTTCTAACTTATTAATTTTTAAGCTGTTCATTTGACTTAACTCCTTTACTTCGATATAATTTAATTGAATATTTTACTAGGCGCCCGAGCTTGCCGGCTCATTTAAGGGCGCTTTTTTAGACGCTGATATGAAAAATATCGAGCATAGATTTAGCGATCTCAACTATATCTGGATCAAACGGCTTCTTGCCAGACAGATGGTCACAAAGCATTGTCGCAATGTTCACCGCCTCTTCAATTGCTTCAAATTCCTGTTCGCCTTTCAGGCCATGCTCCGTGCAGTACTGGTCGACGGCCAAGCCAATCAAAAGCACGATATCGCTCTCTGATAACACATACTTCTTCAATCTTTCTACCTCCTTCTTATTTTGCTAGTGAAAAAATCAGCTGCAGCTGTTCTACTGAAAAGCATCTATGCTTGTCCTGATTACACAGCGCATCTGCGATCTGGCACTTCCTTGATATGTAACTCAGGCTTCTAAGATCAATGCTCTCTTTAAACGCTCCCAAGAACTCCTGAAATTCACTATCTGTCATAATCGTTGCCACTTCGTGCATCTTCCTCACCTCCTTAAAACGGCCCCGCCATCCGGCAGTAGATCAATATTGCCCCTGCGATCATGCTGCCGAACACCAATCCGAACACGATGCCGATCGCGATCTCCTTCACGTCTGTGATCAACTTTCGCTTCAGCTGCTGCGGTCCCTCGTTTTCGAGCCAGTCGCATATCTTTTTCTGAATCCTTATCTGCAGCCTTCTTCTGAAGACTCTGAACCGGCGTCTTCTTGATCTGATCCTCTCCTGTTTCATAATCCTTACACGCCATGCCCCTTGACCGATCCTTGTCGTTACACCGATGCCTTCTCCAGCATGATCTGCATCCTTGCATGGCTTATTCCTCCCCTCTAATTCTTTTTTCCAGCTCCTCCATTGTGATACCTAGGTATTTGGCAAGTTCCGTTGCTATCGTATGGTATTGGAACTGTGTCTTCCCTCTTTCTGGCGGGACAGCCCGTACAAACGTCCAAATATTCTCCCGTGCATTATGCCGGAGTCTTTGGGGTGTACAGCCAATAACTCTCGCCACGGCTGCTGCATTGGTAATAATTAAATTCACGTCTACACCTGCCCTTCCGTCCTTTTTATCGGACAGCTTGTCTGATACTCTACTCTAAGAAGTATTCGATAGATACGCCGAAGTAATCAGCTAGAATTTTGAGTTTATCTGCACCAAGCATTTTGATTTTTCCTAGCTTCCAATCAGACAACAATGATTGAGCAATTCCTGTATCTTTCGATACTCTATACGGAGTTTTGTCTGATTCTACTAAAAGTTTCTCAAATTTTTTGTACACTATTGCACCGCCTTTCCGTACTTTTTTAATTGATATTACTACGGAATTATGATATATTTTATTTACCAGATAAATTATATTTTCCGTAGTATACACTTGAAAACTACAACGGTTTTCTTGTGTATGCTCATACTATACTACTGTTTTCCTTTTGTGTCAATATTTTTGCACCGGGTTTCTTTAGTATTTATGTTTTTATGAGAGGTGAACAAATTATGTATGAGATTTTTAGTAAATTATTACAAGCACATGGAATTACTCCATATAAGGTAAGTAAAGAAACTGGAGTCTCTCAATCAACTTTGAGTGATTGGAAAAGAGGGATCAGTACGCCAAAACAGGACAAACTTCAAAAAATAGCTGATTATCTTGGGGTTTCTTTAGATTATTTAATGACAGGTGAAGAAAAAGAAAACGATAGATATTATCTGAACGATGAAACCGCTAAAGTAGCGCAAGAAATATTTGAGAATAAGGAACTAAGAGCATTGTTTGACGTCCAAAGAGATATGGAACCGGATGATCTAGTCGCCTTACACAATATGGCTCTTGCTTTGAAACGAAAGGAACGTGGAGGAATTGATGATACAGGATGTTAATGTTGTATTTTTAGATTTTCCAAACAAGGGTAAAGAAATGGTAGTAGAAAATGAAGACGGAACCTACACCGTTCTTATTAACGCCAGACTAACCCACGAACAGCAATTAAAAGAGTACTTACACGCGATCGGGCATATATTGTCCGAAGATTTCCAAAAGGAAAACGTGCAGAGCATAGAAGTATCCGCACATAAATAGAAATTAATTGATATGAACTCATGTGGTTTATATAAGAATATGTAAGGTCGGTCAAAAGAGGAAAGAGAGGAAGAAACTATGGGACTTGGAGATATTTTCAAAACCGGACAATTTAAAACCGAAATTGAAGATCTAAAAAAAGAAAATACTCGTTTACAAAGCGAATTAAGTCATGCACAGTCCTTACTTACACCGGAAATGCAAGACGCACAAAAGCTTCATACGCTCATAAGTGAGCTGCAATCTAAAAAAATGTCTTTGGAAAACAATATAGAAGACATTGAAGCAGATATCTCGCGCCGTGTATCCAACATTAACAATCTTGACACAGAAATAATGAACCGAAAAAAGCAGATAATTGATTTAGATGACGAGATTCTTGTGCAAGAGTTTGGTCTATATCGACCACATTATAGTTTTGCAAACGCTCTTGGGTACAAAGACGAATTATCGTTGATACGCTCAAAGCAAAAAGTCCTTATAAAAAAACAAGATGCTGTTTCCGGAAACACAAGTTGGCAAGTAAACGGAAGTGCTTCAAAAGGACAAAAATTAGTTAGAGATACACAAAAGTTGTTACTTCGTGCATTTAATACCGAATGCGATGAGCTTATTTCAAAAGTAAAATATACTAACTACGAAGCATCTTTAAACAGAATTTACAAATCCGCATCTGCGATTTCTAAACTCGGAACGATTATGGATATTTCTATAAAACCTGCCTACTTAAATTTAAAGATCGAAGAGCTGCAATTAGCCTTTGAATATCAGCTAAAGAAACAAGAAGAAAAGGAAGCGCAGAAGGCTGCTCGTGCAGAACTTCGGGAAGCTGCCCGACTCCAAAAAGAAATTGAAGCCCAAAGAAAGAAGATCGAAAAAGAACACACACATTACCAAACAGCTTATGAACATCTTTTGAAACAATTAGAGCAAGCTCCCGATGACACAGCGCTTTTGGCCAAAAAAATAGATCTCGAAAACCAACTAAGCGATATTGATAAAGCGATAAAAGATATTGATTATAGAGAGGCTAACCAAAGAGCTGGATATGTATATGTAATATCTAACATCGGAGCATTTGGTCCAGACGTGTACAAAATCGGCATGACAAGACGACTTGATCCGCAGGATCGCGTCGATGAGCTTGGAGACGCATCTGTTCCATTTAACTTCGATGTGCATGCCATGATTTTTTCAGATGATGCCCCAGCACTGGAAACCGCATTACATAAGGCATTTGAAGACAGAAAACTCAATATGGTAAATACACGTAGAGAGTTTTTCCGCGTTACCCTTGATGAAATCAAAGAGGTTGTGAAGAAAAACTTTGATAAAACAGTAGAATTTATTGATGTACCAGACGCAGAACAATACAGAGTAAGTTTGAAAATGCAACAAGAAGCAGCTAAATAAACAAAATAAAAACCGCCCCAGTGCTACCAACACTGAGACGGTACGTAATCTCCGAAGAGATTCCTATATTTGGCAGATATATTGTATCATCTTCGGGCAGCCTACGCAAGAGAACGAAAGTTCGCTGGCTGCTATTTTTGTACCCATTTTTTTAAAAAAAGGAGGCAATCTTATGGCAAAACGAAAGAAACACCCTAGACTCCCTAATGGTTATGGACAGATCCGTTACTTAGGCAAAAACCGGCGCAACCCTTACGGAGTCTATCCGCCCGCCACAGATGAGTACGACAGTGGGCAGAAGAAGCCACCAAAAGCCCTGTGCTACGTTAATGATTGGATGGTAGGTTTTGCAGTTCTGACAGCCTACAAGACCGGGACCTACGAACCTGGAATGGAACAAAGTCTGACAGAATTGACGCCTTCTGGTGATTCCACCCTAATCAACAAAATACTGGCAGATTACAGCCGATCAAAACCCGTGAAGGAAGCTCCGTGCAGTCCTACGTTCTCAGAAGTTTATGAAAAATTTTATGATTGGAAATTTAACGGGAAGAGGAAATATAGTCAATCCAGTATCGACAGCTCACGCGCTGCATTCAGGAATTGTTCGCCCATCCACGATAAGCCTATTGATCAGATCGGATACGATGAACTACAGGAGATTCTTGACACTTCTGTACTCAAGCATTCCAGTTTGGAGCTTATGCACTCCTGCATGAAACAAACCTTTAAGTTTGCGCTGGCGCAGGGAATGATCGCGAAGAACCCAACTGAACTTCTGAAAATCAACATCGAAGACGACGATGAGCACGGCGTTCCATTTACGAATAACGATCTGAGAATACTATGGGAAGATCGGGATAACGGCGTTGCTCAAGTGTTACTGATCATGTGCTATTCCGGATATCGGATTGGCGAGCTGTCCGTGATCGACGTCGATCTAGATTCCAAATCATTCTCAGGCGGATTAAAAACACGCACAAGCAGAGGCAGAATTGTACCTATACATTCTGCAATACTCCAGATAGTGTCAGGAAGGATTAAGGAATACGGATCAATAATGCACATGTCTAAGCAGAATTTCAGAAACTTAATGTATTCATACATTGAATCTATCGGAATCGAAAGGCACACCCCACACGATTGCCGACATACATTTTCTAGACTGTGTGAAGAATATTCCGTTAGAGAGAACGACCGCAAGAGACTGCTCGGTCACAAGATCGGAGATATTACGAATGATACCTATGGACACAGGGAGCTGAAAGATCTAAGAGAAGAGCTTGAAAAAATCCCGTCTCCGAATTTGTTGTAAACGTGTTGTAAACGGATCCGCTTTTTCCGCATTTTTCCGAATCTAAAAAAGCCGCTTAAAAACTCTCAAAACAGCGTATTTTCAAGGGTTTCAGCGACTTTTCCCTATAAATAAAGTGTTTTCTCAAAAAGCGCATTT
>NZ_JBBKBH010000008.1:0-3100 GCF_037890115.1 Dorea sp. ICN-14282
TTACCTATCACCTTGCTTGGTCATGCCCTCGACCGATTAGTAACAGTCAGCTACATGTGTTACCACACTTCCACCTCTGTCCTATCTACCTCGTCGTCTTCAAGGGGTCTTACTACTTTCGTAGGGATATCTCATCTTGAGGGGGGCTTCACGCTTAGATGCCTTCAGCGTTTATCCCGTCCCGGCTTGGCTACTCTGCCATGAACCTGGTAGTTCAACAGATACACCAGCGGCCAGTCCACCCCGGTCCTCTCGTACTAAGGGCAGCTCCTCTCAAATATCCTACGCCCACGCCGGATAGGGACCGAACTGTCTCACGACGTTCTGAACCCAGCTCGCGTACCGCTTTAATGGGCGAACAGCCCAACCCTTGGGACCTACTTCAGCCCCAGGATGCGATGAGCCGACATCGAGGTGCCAAACCACTCCGTCGATGTGAACTCTTGGGAGTGATAAGCCTGTTATCCCCAGGGTAGCTTTTATCCGTTGAGCGATGGCAATCCCACTTTATACCACCGGATCACTAAGTCCTACTTTCGTACCTGCTCCACCCGTCGGTGTCGCAGTCAAGCCCTCTTCTGCCTTTGCACTCTACGAATGGTTTCCGTCCATTCTGAGAGGACCTTTGAGCGCCTCCGATACCCTTTCGGAGGCGACCGCCCCAGTCAAACTCCCCACCTGACATTGTCCCCAGACCGGTTCACGGCCTCTGGTTAGAAACCCAATACTGCAAGGGTGGTATCCCAACAGCGGCTCCATGGCTACTGGCGTAACCACTTCTTTGCCTCCCACCTATCCTGTACATGCAATACCGAATCCCAGTATCAAGCTGGAGTAAAGCTCCATGGGGTCTTTCCGTCCTGGCGCAGGTAACCAGCATCTTCACTGGTATTTCAATTTCACCGGGTGCATTGTTGAGACAGTGCCCAAATCATTACGCCTTTCGTGCGGGTCGGAACTTACCCGACAAGGAATTTCGCTACCTTAGGACCGTTATAGTTACGGCCGCCGTTTACTGGGGCTTAAGTTCAAAGCTTCGCGAATGCTAACTTCTCCCCTTAACCTTCCAGCACCGGGCAGGCGTCAGCCCATATACTTCACCTTTCGGTTTTGCATAGACCTGTGTTTTTGCTAAACAGTTGCTTGGGCCAATTCTCTGCGGCCAGCTCTCACTGGCACTCCTTCTCCCGAAGTTACGGAGTCATTTTGCCGAGTTCCTTAACAATGCTTCTCCCGTCGGCCTTAGGATTCTCTCCTCATCCACCTGTGTCGGTTTACGGTACGGGCACAAACTAAACAATAGCGGCTTTTCTTGACGCATGGCTCACATACTTCCCTACTTCTGTTCGGTCCGCATCACGCCTTTGGATTGAAGAGCGGATTTGCCTACCCTTCTCCTACTTCGCTTGCGCCGGTCTTTCCATTCCCGGCTTATGCTTTCCACACGTGTCCCCACAGTTCTGTTAGTTTGTGGTACAGGAATTTCCACCTGTTATCCATCGACTACGTCTTTCGACCTCGCCTTAGGCCCCGACTTACCCAGAGCAGATCAGCTTTACTCTGGAAACCTTAGATATTCGGCCGGAAGGATTCTCACCTTCCTCTCGCTACTCATTCCGGCATTCTCTCTTCGATGCAATCCACAGCTCCTTCCGGTACTGCTTCGTCTCGCATCCAATGCTCCTCTACCAATCAACATTCGTTGATTCCTGAGCTTCGGTAGTGTGTTTCAGCCCCGGACATTTTCGGCGCAGGACCTCTCGACTAGTGAGCTATTACGCACTCTTTGAATGTATGGCTGCTTCTAAGCCAACATCCTAGTTGTCTTTGAAATCCCACATCCTTTTCCACTTAACACACATTTTGGGACCTTAGCTGCAGGTCTGGGCTCTTTCCCTTTCGACTACCCAACTTATCTCGTGCAGTCTGACTCCCATACATCATCTACGCGGCATTCGGAGTTTGATATTCTTCGGTAAGCTTTGACGCCCCCTAGGAAATTCAGTGCTCTACCTCCGCAAGACTCGTATGAGGCTAGCCCTAAAGCTATTTCGAGGAGAACCAGCTATCTCCGGGTTCGATTGGAATTTCTCCCCTATCCACACCTCATCCCCACCCTTTTCAACGGATGTGGGTTCGGTCCTCCATTGCCTTTTACGGCAACTTCAACCTGGACATGGATAGATCACCCGGTTTCGGGTCTACTCTGACTGACTCCTCGCCCTATTAAGACTTGGTTTCCCTTCGGCTCCACACCTTAAAGTGCTTAACCTTGCCAGCCAGCGTAACTCGCCGGACCGTTCTACAAAAAGTACGCGGTTCATCATATAAAGATGTTCCACAGCTTGTAAACATATGGTTTCAGGTTCTTTTTCACTCCCCTCCCGGGGTTCTTTTCACCGTTCCTTCACAGTACTATGCGCTATCGGTCACTAAGGAGTATTTAGCCTTACGGGGTGGTCCCCGCTCCTTCAGTCAAGGTTTCACGTGTCTCGACCTACTCTGGATCCCGCCTTGTCCTTCTCTCTTTCGCTTACGGGGCTTTCACCCTCTCTGGCTGGCTTTCCCAAAACCATTCTGCTAAAGATCTGGAATCAATTCCGCGGTCCGAACCCCGGAGTGCACGCACTCCGGTTTGGGCTCTTTCGATTTCGCTCGCCGCTACTTTCGAAATCACTGTTGTTTTCTCTTCCTCCGGCTACTTAGATGTTTCAGTTCACCGGGTTCCCTTCCTTACGTTATGTATTGGCGTAAGGATACTTGAGGTTTGCTCAAGTGGGTTTCCCCATTCAGATATCTCCGGATCATAGGATATTTGCTCCTCCCCGAAGCTTTTCGCAGCTTATCACGTCTTTCATCGGCTCTTAGTGCCAAGGCATCCACCATACGCTCTTTCTAGCATGACCAACAGATCAGAGAAACGGGTTGTTCTCTCATCGACACCGATATAGCGTTATCGGCGTTGGTTCTAGGTTTGTTGTTTTACTTCGTTGTCTCGAAGTGTTGTAATTATTACCTGTTATAACAATTACCTCGGATGTCTTGTTTAAGATATTTATCTTAACTTTCATTTCTTATATGCGGTTTTCAAGGTACATAT